>NZ_JBLZNK010000005.1:0-529241 GCF_051194195.1 Haladaptatus marinus | reverse complement strand
AACACGGAAGTTAAGCCTGTCTGCGTTTCGGTCAGTACTGGAGTGCGCGAGCCTCTGGGAAATCCGATTCGCCGCCTCCATTCATACTTCACTCACCTCACCGAGAGCGTACGCTCTCGATGGGGTTTCGCTATTTATAGAGAGCCGTGCGTGTCGGCTTTGCACGGTGACACATCCGCTTCAAGCAGTCATTACTATGTCTCCGATGCATACGGTCGGCTTTCGGAGGGAAATTACGACGCGGAGTTTCGCTCGCGCCGCGGTGAGCGACCGCGATTTTCAGTACAGTGAGTATTTTAGTCTTCGTGTAATTTTTTAAATGGCAAAGCAATGATAATGTATGGTCGATGATGGAGCGTTGGGTGGGTGGTCGCGCCGTCGAACACTCACGACGGTTGGTGGGATGCTTTCGCTGACCGGCTGTCTCACCGAGTCGAAACCGAACAATCCGGCACCGGGAACGACGACCCAACGGAAAGACGGGGACGAGGTATCCAATTCGTGGCCGTGTTTCGGGTATGACGCGAAAAACAGCGGTGCTGCGCCGACTGCACGTGAACCTGTACGAAACACCCGCGTCGAATGGCGATTCGACGCGGGAACACCGACGATGAACAGTTCACCGGTGGTCGTGGACGGTGTCGTGTATACGACGGGAACGGGTGACCCCGGTGGTATCCACGCAGTCGATGCCGAAAGCGGTGGGGAGGTGTGGCAATTTGACACCGCAGGCTACGTTTCTTCGACTCCTGCCGTCGTGGATGGGGTTCTCTATGCGGGAACGTGGGGAAAACAGTTCTATGCGGTCGATATCGAGAGTGGACACCGACGATGGAAAGCGGATATCGGTCATCGATTCGGTTCGTCCTCGCCGGTCGTCGCCGATGAGCGGGTTTTCGTCGGGACGATCGGTGACGGCCCGCTCGTCGTTTCTGGTTCGGAAGACGAAGAGAAATTCGAGGCGTGTGCGCTGCTCGCGCTCGATGCGGAACGCGGAAACGAACTGTGGCGGTATGATGACTTCGGTGAGCGCGCCCACATCGAATCATCGCCGGCGGTAGCGGACGGACGGGTTCACTTCAGCGCTGAGGATGGTGTCCATGCGCTCAATGTCGAAACGGGGGAGGTGGTTTGGTCGCGAGGTATCATTAGGAATTCACACGTTTCCCCGGCGATTCGTGACGGATTGGTATACTACGCGGGATCGTACGACGGCGATACGCCGAGCCGGTTGTGGGCGCTCGATGCGGAAACCGGCGAAATCCGGTGGACGTACGGAATGGACGACATGAGTCAGAAAATCTCGCCGACGGTGGCGGACGGAACCGTCTACGTTCCTGTGTCGTCGTCTCGGATATGTCTAACTGGTGGGTCGGACGACGATTGTTCGGGCGTGATGCGCGGGCGACTGTACGCGGTGGACGCGGAGACCGGGACTGAGCAGTGGAAGACCGAAATCGAGACCGACACGCGTTCGTCGCCCGCAGTCGCGAACGGGGTCGTCTACGTCGGCTGCAGGGACGGTATTTCGGCCGTGACGGTCGATGGTGACGCCGCGTGGCGAGTCGATTTCGATGGGGAACGTGAGGACGGTCCATACGTGCAGTCCTCACCGGCGGTCGCGGGTGGTCGCGTTTTCATCGGTGCGTCCGACGGACGACTGCGGGCGATTGGCGAGAAATAGAACGTCCACGGTCGGTTTCCAACGGCCCGTGACAGTCGCCGGTTTTTACAGTGAGCAACCGCGAAGCGTTTGATCGCCCAGCTAACGCTCTATCTCCTCTTACTCGCGCTCTCGAAGGCGCTTCGCGAACACCCGGCGACGCCGGGTGCGGGCGTGCGAACACGTCCGCCTCAATCCACGTTTGGCGAGCCGATTTCATTAGACCATCGTCGCTGGTTTCCGGTTCGGTTTTCGAAGGACTGAATAGTTTTCGATGTCCACGGTAGCCGATGATATTTAATATGCAGTCCCAAGAATAGGGGACGTAGGAATGGTCTCCATCGATTCGTCTGCCGGGCGAAAGTTCCTTCTAATCGCTCCGTTGATACTTCTCGTTGCATTGACGCTCGCCGTCGATTATGTCGAGCTCGGCCCGGGCGGTGATCAGGCCGAACCGAACTCGGAACAGGCGAAAGCCCTCAACCACTGTCGGACGATTTCGCAACCGGGTGAGTATGTCCTCACCGACGATTTCGGTGGTGCGACTGGATTGGCGAGCAGTTGCCTCGTGATAAATTCGAGTGACGTGACGATAAACGGGTCCGGGCATACCCTCAAGGGGCGAGGCGTCACCGACACGACGGGGATTCTCGTCACCAACGAATCGGGGCTGTCGAACGTCACGATTCACTCGGTTCGGGTCGAACAGTGGAATCGCGCGATTCATCTCAGAAACGCCTCGGACGTGACGATTCGAAACGCGAGCGCGGTGCGGAGTTCGACCGGAATCACGGTCTGGAACGGGTCGCGTGTCACGGTGAAAAACACGTGGGTCGCTCGCAATCTATTCGGGGTCGTCGCGGATAATCGGAGTCAGCAAGTAAACCTCACCAAGGCGCGGTATCACAAGAATTTCGCCGCGAACAGCACGCGCGGAACGGGAGAAGTGTAGTTTTTATTCGGGCTGTTCGTCTCCGGGTGCGATCGTTTCCTTTTTCTTGACAACTTCGGCCCAATCGGGATATTCCGCTCGCTCTTCGCCCTCGTATTCGGGTTCTCCGGACATGGCTTTGATACTTCGTGCATCGTCGATGTCCCAAACGGCTCCGTCCTCGTGGAACAGTCCATTGACCACGCCGTGCTCACGGAGATAGAGCGAGAACGCTGGTTTGATCATGAGCGACCAGAAGAAGTTCCCGATGCCGGATTGTTGAATCGTCGGTGCGAGTGAGGCGTAATCCGGAACTGCGGCTTCGCCGGACACCTCGGCGAAAAAGGAATCGCCGGGCCGGATTCGCTGCCATTCCGAGAGCCACACTGGTGCACCGATTTTGTCCTGGATGTGGTTCGCCTGTCGAAGCACACGCTCGTAGAGCTCAGGCGAACGCGCGAAGTTGTAGTGGAACTGAAGGATATCCATCCCCCAGTCCAGATAGTCGGTGTTGTTCGCCAGACTGGTCGACCCAACGGTCAACGGCAGTTCGCCCTGATACAGCGTGAGTGTCTTCGACATTTCACGGAAGAAGCGGACGTCCTTCTGGTTCCATCCGGGTTCGTTGGTCAGCTCGATGGCCAACAGTCGCTCGTCGTTGCGATAGCGCTCCATGAACCAGACAATGAAATCGCGGGGGGTGTCCCATAGGCGTTTCTCCGCCATCGTCCTCGTCGAGGGTGAGAACGCTTGGACTGCGGTTCGCGGTTCGTCGTTGATGAGGTTTTCGTAGGTTGGTTCTCGTCCGACGCTGTCGAACAGGCCGAGCAGGACGCGCATCCCATAACTGTCGGCGGTGTCAAGAAAGTGGTCGAGCGCCTCCCGATGTCGTTCGGGGTTTTCGAGCCAGTATTCGTAGCTCATCCACGTTCGAATGGCGTTCAGGTTGACGCTGTCGGCGTATCCCAAATCACGTTCGATAATCGCGGGGTCGTAATCCCGCCACATCTGGTAGCGGTTGAACGCGCGCGCCGGGATGTAAATCGCGCCCCGAACGTCCACCGGGGCATCGGTGTCCGGTGGGAGGTTGACTGCGGTTCGACGACCGTTTCCGGGTCGGTTCGCGTTGGAGGTTCCGAAAATCGAGGTGCTTCCCGCGACTGCGGGAAGTCCGCCAGCACTCGCACCGATTCCCGCGAGAAACTGGCGGCGACCAACTCGTCTGCTCATACCCTTCGTTCGTACTGAGGGGTCAACAAACTATTCCTCGAAGGCGAGTCCGTCCGGAGGTTTGTACGCCGAGCGGGAGTGTTCGATTCGTTTCGATTTCGAATACAGTTACGCCGGGCCGATGCGATAAAAGGCGGCGGCGTTCACGTACACTGCTCCATCGACGGGCACGATACCGCCGATTACGTGCATGACCATGTCGGTCACCTGCACTTCTTCCGTCGATTGCGACCAGAGTCGTCTTCCATCTCCCATGTCCGCTGCGTATCTCGTTCCTCTGCGTTTCGAGTACAGCGTGTTTCCGCGGCCTGCGACGGGCGTTCTCCACGCCCCAGTTCTAACCATTTCGCTTCCATCGTCCAGGTCGAGTCCGACGATGCCGCTTCCCGTGCCGACGAATACGATGTTGTCAGGACGTCACTCAATCCGACCCGACGACATCCACTGCGTCCGCATCATTCGTTCCCGAGAAGGGTCGAACCGGCGAGGTAGCGAACCAGAGGAGGGCCGCCGCACTCACAACCGTGACGCCCGCTCAGGGGAGAAACTGAACCGATCCCATCGCTTGGGCGAATTGACCGCCGACGAGGTTTGCGATGCCGCTGGCCAGCGACAGCAACATCGACGCGCCGGACAGAATGGTCGCTAGTCCGACATTATCCAACCGGTCGTTTAGATACTGTTCCGAATCGGCTGGAGGACGGTGCGAGTGCTCCGATAGAGGAGCAACACCGGCAGCAAAAATAGCGGTGAGAGGGCGATAGTCGCGTACGCAACGCCGAAAACCGGTACGAGGAGCGCGAATACGCCCCGGGTACCGAGTCGGTCGTGGACGCGTCCGATCGTGGCGGCCGCGCCCGCAGAAACCAATTTGAATCCGGCGTACAGCACTCCCAACCCGATGACGGGGACGCCGGCGGTTTCCAGCGACGGTTGTTCCAGCCACCGCGTCATGGAGAATAGTCCGTGAAACAGCGCGGCGTATAGGATGAGCCAGCGAACCGCCGGGCGCCCGGCTTGCAATCGAAGCATTCGGGTCGCTTCGCGGACCGTGAAGACAACTTTCTCGCTCACCTCGTTTTCGACGGCCGGAAGCGTCGCGACGAGGGTCGCGAGAATCGGAATGCCGAGGATGGCGACCCCGGCGTTGACGAGGAACGGGAGTCGCACGTCTGCGGTGTAGAGAAAGCCGCTCGTGATGCATCCCACTGCCGACGTTGCGAGGTGAATCGTGCTTCCGCGCCCCTCGATGCGTGCGAACTCGGATTCGTCGAACCGGTGTTGAAGCAGTTCGTAGAGCCATGCATCCTGAGTTCCGGAGCGAAACGACCAGCCAGTTGCCCAGACGATTTGCACTGCGATGTATGCAAGCGGTGAGTTTACAAGGACGTAGGCGACCATCGAACTCGCGCGGAGGGTGTTTCCAATTGCGAGGCTTGCTCGTCGCCCGACTCGGTCGCCGAGGTAGCCGGAGGGTATTTCGGCGGCCATCATCGCGAGCGTGAACGCCGCCTGTGCCGACCCGATGAACGCTAATCCGAACCCCTGATCTCGCAGATAGAGGATGCTAATCGGTAGATAAAACCCGGTCGCATCGGTAATCCGGTAGGCATAATATCGCCGGACAATACCGCGCAACTCCGTCATCGAATAAAAATACTGCCAGTTTACCCATTAGTATTTCCGAAAATTCATCTCTGTGGAATTTTCATCATTATTTCCGGTTCGGCCAGTCGTCCCGAACCGCCGAACTCATCGATATCGATTCGAGAGAAATTCATCCGTCTTTCGACCGAGATTTGGTACTGATTTGACCCAGATGTTGAAAAATTTATTTTTAAACTACCGTCCGAGCAATGTATGTGCGTTCCAGCGCACGAGATTCGAATGTCAGACCCCACCGACAACCCGGGTTCCACAAGTCGACCCGACGAACGAGCCGATCGATTCGGAACGTCGCGCCGGACGTTCCTCGCCCTTGCCGGGGCGGGTGCGCTCGGCGTGGCGGGATTCGGCAGTGCCACCGTTTTCGGCCAGAATTCCCCGCAATCGTTCACCGTCCGAATCGAGAACGTCTCGGATGGCATGACGCTCACGACGAGTGGCATGGACGACCTCGCCGAGCAACCGGTTCCGCTGTCCCCTGGTGCCTACGCAGTTCACCGGAAAGACGAACCAATATTCTCCGCCGACGAGCCGGAGCGGAACAACGGACTCGAAGAGATCGCTGAAGACGGCAACCCCGAGCGCCTGGCGATGTCGCTTGCCGACTGCGATACCGAACTGTCGAGCGGCGCGTTCACGACGCCAGTGGGAAGCGACATGCCCGCCCCGATCGGCCCCGGTGGCGCCTACGAGTTTTCCATCGAATCCCCCCGAAAGAACACCTACCTCTCGCTCGTGACCATGTTCGTTCCGTCGAACGACCTGTTCTATTCGCTCGGCGGCACTGGCGGCCTCCGACTCTTCGACGGCAACGAACCAGTTTCGGGCGACGTCACCGACCAGGTTTCCCTGTGGGATGCCGGAACCGAAGTCAACGAGGAACCGGGAACCGGCGAGAACCAAGTCCAGCGCCAGTCCGCACCCGGCGTCGGACTCGTCGAGCGCGGCACGGTCGTACCGATAACGGAGGTGAACGGCTACGACTACCCCGACGTCAGCGACGTAATTCGGGTAACGATCATGCCGGAGTAACCGAATCGGAGCGACCGAAACGAATTGAACGACGTGATTTCGACGCAACCGACACCTCGCAACCGATATTCCAAACCCGACACCCCGTCATCGGTCAGACCCGCTGCGCTACCGGCCCGCAACTGCAACCCGCTCCCCGCTCCGGGTTCGATTCGGTTCGTGACGAGCAGCCACCCTCCTTGCAAAAGCATTTATGTCGGCTACACACACAGGTTCGTAGGAACGTGCGATGGAGAAGGCGCTCTGGTATCTACTCACAGCGACGCGCGGCGGGAAGAACCGCGTCCGAATCATTCGTGCCCTCTCCGAGAAACCGATGAACGCAAACCAACTCGCCGACGAACTGAATCTCGGCTACAAAACGATTCGACACCATCTGGAGATGCTCGAAGACCACGGCGTCGTCGAACCAAGTGAGAACTCCTACGCCAAGCTGTATTTTCTCACCGACCGGTTCGAATCGCACCGCGAGACGTTCGAGACGATAATCGAGAAAGCGAACATATAATCATGGCAACGACGATGGAAATCGCGAGCGTTCTTGCGGGCGTCAACGTCTGCTTTCTGCTCGTCCTGACCGGCGTCTGGGTTCGGAACTACACCGTGTTCAAATCCCAGTTGGTGTTGGGTCTCGTCGCGTTCGGTGGCGTCATGCTTACGGAGAACGTCGTGGCACTGTATTTTTTCCTGACGATGCAGGGGTTTTACGCGATGTCGTCGCACGTCCAGCAAGTCGTCCTCATCCTCCGCGCGCTGGAGTTCATGGCCCTCACTTTCCTCACCTACGTGACGGTCAAATAGGATTTACAACGCCCCTGACAGCTTAGCAAGACCGTAACCATTCATTTCGTTCATCGACGGTTCGAGTTTGACTTGGTGTTTTTGTCCCGTTTCGACCATCGACCCTCGGTACGCCGACGCGCTTAGCCGGTATCTAATCCGGTTTCGACCGTTCGGAAACGAGAACGGTCGGTGGTCATCATAAGCCCTGGGCGTCCATACATCGATGCGTCACACGAACGCAACTGTGCGATTGGCCCGAGTCAGAAACACCTGTCATCACGTCGGTGACGCCACCGACACTTTCCGACCCGTTTGAGGAATACAGTTCGACACATTAAGCCTTCCACTATGACGAATACGACACATCTGCTCAAGGAACTGCTCACAGTCGTCACGATGCTCACGACGTTCGTGAGTACGATTACGGAAATGGCACACATCACTTCTACTCGACTCGTCATCGTCGCTCTGCTTGCTTGCCTGCTCGGTTTGACACTGTTTCTGCGGGATTAAGTGGTCGAGCGCCGCGTATTCGGCGTTCGGCCCGAAGAAATCGCGACTATTCTCCCAACTGCCCCGGCACGTTCGCCGTGACACCGACCTGTCGAAGCGCGTCCCAGAGCGTCGCCTGATTGCTCGTCACGACCGGTATCCCGAGGTCTGCTTCGAGGGGTTCGATCGCTGGGAGGGTTCGGTAGTTCGTGCAGGAGACGAACACGGCATCGGCCCCATCCGACTCCGAAACAGTCTCCCGAACCTGCCGGTAGGCGTCCTCGGGTCGCAGTGACCCGATTCCGGTGTTCGCCTCGATTCCGCGTCCGTTCAGTTCGACCACGTCGAATCCCGCGTCGTCCAAATACGACGCTTCCCGGTCGTTCAACTCTGCGGTGTACGGCGTTACGACCGCGAGCCGTTCGGCGTCGAGCGCTCGAAACGCGCGTTTGACCGAGAGGGCGGTCGCAACCGCCGAGACGCCTGCCGTGTTCGACAGCGAATTTTCGAGTTCGCTGTCGAATCCGGAACCGTGCAGAAGGCTTCCGGTCGTACAGGCGTAAGCGACGACATCGATGTTCGCGTGGGACAACCGTTCCGCACAGGAAACGGCGTCGTCCGCCATCGAATCCAGTTCCTCGACGGTCACCGATTCGAGCGGCATCCGCGCGGTGTGTAGACTCACACCGTCGGAAACCGCCCGGCCGAACTCGCCCTCGACGGTCGTGTTCGAGGACGGAACGACCACGCCGATGCGGGCGCGCCAGCCAAACATCAGCGGCACCTCACGGGTGGATTTTCGCTCATTCGTTCCACTCCATCTTCCCGTCCGAACGGTCGCGCTCTATCTCTTCGGGGTTGCGGTCGTCCGCGAACCCGTGTCCGCCGCCCCCCGGCGTGTTGACCGTAATCGTGGTTCCGGCGGACACGTCACGTGTCGTCTTCGCCGGAACCACGTCGTCCGCGATTCGGTTCTCACCCGGTTCGCCATCGTTGCCACCCGCGATGCCTCGCGGCGCGACTCGTCGTCGTTCGGTCAGGAGTGACACCGTCGCGTCCGCCTCGACCGTGACGGAGCGGACGACACCCAATCCACCCCGGTGTTCGCCGCGCCCGCCGCTGTTTTCGCGGAGTCCGTACTCCTCCACGAACAGCGGGTATTCGGCTTCGAGCGCCTCGACTGGCGTGTTCAGCGTGTTCGTCATCCCGACTTGAACGCCGTCCATTCCGTCTTTCGTCGGTCGTCCGCCGAACCCGCCCGCGATGGTTTCGTAGTAGGTGAAGCCGTCCTCGCCACCGTCTCGGCTCCCGATGGTGAGGTTGTTCATCGTCCCCTGTCCCTGTGCCGGGACTCGGCCCGGGGCGGCTTCAGCGAACGCGGTGAACACCACGTCGGTGACTCGCTGACTGGTTTCGACGTTGCCGCCGACGACTGCCGCTGGGGGTCGCGGGTTCAACAGCGACCCCTCCGGAACTGACACGGAAATCGGGTCGTAACAGCCCTGATTCGGTGGAATTTCCGGGTCGGTCACGCATCGGATGACGAAGTAGACGGCGCTCTTTGCGACCGCGAGCGGTGCGTTCACGTTTCCGGTCACTTGCTCCGCGGTTCCGGCGAAATCGACATCGATTCGGTCGCCATCGACCGTCACCGACACCTCGATGGGGATTTCGTCGTCAGTCACTCCATCGCCCTCCATCACGTCACGCGCACTGAACTCGCCGTCCGGAAGCTCGGCGAGTTCGGTGGTCACGCGGTCGCGCGAGTAGTTCATCACGGCGTCGAAGGCGGCGACGACGCGACTCTCTCCGTGTTCGCACACGAGGTCGACGAGTCTGTCTTCCGCCCGTTCGTTGGCCGCGATTTGTGCGCGGATATCCGCCTTTCGCTCGCCGGGGTTTCGAACGTTTGCGAGCAGGAGGCTCATCACGTCGTCGTTCACCTCGCCGCCGTTCACGAGTCGAACGGGTGGCAGTCGGATGCCCTCCTGATAGATTTCGCGCGCCCCGGCGGGCATGCTTCCGGGGGTCATCCCGCCAACGTCCGCGTGGTGTGCGCGGGAGACGGCGTAGCCGAGGATTTCCCCGTCGATGGCGATCGGCGACACCATCGTCACGTCGGGGAGGTGTGTTCCGCCCTCGAAGGGGTCGTTGAGGACGAACACGTCTCCCGGCTGTGGGTCGTATTCGAGCACCGTCGTCACCGCGGCGGGCATCGCGCCGAGGTGAACCGGGATGTGTTCTGCTTGCGCGACGAGGCGGCCCTCGGCGTCGAAGAGGGCGGTCGAGCAGTCTCGACGTTCCTTGATGTTCGGCGAGTACGACGAGGTGATGAGCACTTGGCCCATCTCTTCCGCGACGCTCTCGAACTGGTTGCGCATGATTTCCAGCGTCACGGGGTCGATTCCGGTTTCGACCCCACCGTTTCCGTCGCTCATTGCTCCACACCTCCCGAGAGCGCGAGGGTTCCATCCGCTTGCACCGTGCCGTCCCATCCCGGCGGAACAACGACGGTGCTCTCGTTCTGTTCGAGAATGGCCGGCCCTTCGACCGTCGAACCTTCACCGAGTCCGATGCGGTCGAAAATCGGCGCTTCGTGGAATCGGTCGCCGAAAAAGACCTCGCGGGTTCCTTTTCTGGCGTCGCCGGCAGTTTGATACGAAACGGAGAGCGGTTCGCGCTCAACGACGGCCGTCACCCGCAGGTTGACGAGTTCTATCGGGTCGTCCATCGTGTAGCCGTAGGCGTTTTCGTGCGCCTCGCGGAATCGCCCGGCGACCGCCTCGGCGTCGAACGATTCGCCGACGGGAACCGTGAGTTCGAAGCTCTGTCCGACGTATCGCAGGTCGGCGGCGCGGCGAACCTCGGCGTCTGCCGGATTCTCCACGTCGGCCAGGACGTCCGCCGTGAGGTCGTCGTAGGTCGCTTCGACCGAATCCAGCGTGATTCCCGAAAGGTGGCTTCGGAGGGTTCGAACCGAGTCGTGTTTTTCGTCCGCGGCGAGGAGGCCGTATGCCGACAGCACGCCGCAGGCGTGTGGGACGACGACCGAGTTCATATCCAAACTATCCGCAAGCGCGGCGGCGTGCATCGGCCCCGCGCCGCCGAATGCGACGAGTCCGAATCCGCGCGGGTCGTGGCCGCGTTCGACCGTCACCGACCGAATCGCCCGCGTCATGTTCGCGTTGGCGACGCGAAAGACACCGCGGGCCGCGTCGAGTGCGCTATCCAATCCGGCCTCGTCGGCCAGTCTGGCGAGGGCGTTGTGGGCCGCCTCCACGTCGAGTTCGAGTTCGCCGCCGAGCGCCGAACTCCCGCCGATGTAGCCGAGGACGACGTTCGCGTCCGTAACCGTGGGTTTCGTTCCGCCCCGCCCGTAGCAGGCCGGGCCGGGGTTCGCGCCGGACGACTGTGGCCCGACGCGGAGCGCACCCCCGGCATCAACCCACGCGATCGATCCGCCACCTGCCCCGACCGTGTTCACGTCCACCATCGGCGTTTTGATGGGTCGGCCGTTGATTTCAGCGTTCGTCGTTCGCTCGACATCGCCGTCCCGGACGAGGCTCACGTCGCTCGACGTGCCGCCCATATCGAAGGTAACCAATCCGTCGAGACTGCTTTGGCTCGCCGTTTCCGCCGCACCGACGACACCGGCGGCGGGGCCGGACATCGTCGTTGTGACGGCATGTTCGCGCACGGTTCTCGCCGGGGCGATGCCGCCGTTCGCTTGCATGATTCGTGGGACGGGCACGCCTCGTTCCTCGGCGCGCTCCTCCAACCGCCCGATGTAGGCGTCGATGGCCGGGGTGACGTACGCATCGACGACCGTCGTCGACGTTCGCTCGTATTCGCGAAACTCCGCGAGCACTTCGTGCGACGCGGAGACCGGAACGTCGAGTTCCTCGCGGAGGATTTCCGTGACGATTCGTTCGTTTTCCGGATGCTGATAGGCATGCAACAGGGCGACTGCGACACTTTCCGCATCGCAGTCGCGAATTTTTCGTGCCACGTCGCGGATTTCGTCCTCGTCGGGGGCGACTCGGACGCCGTCGACCGCGGTTCGCTCCGCGACTTCGAACCTGCGCCGTCGCGGAACGAGCGGTGCGGGTTTGTCCACGTTCACGTCGTACAGGTCGGGTCGGGCCTGTCGCCCGATTTCGAGCACGTCACGGAACCCATTCGTAGTCACGAGGGCCGTTTCCGCGCCGTTCTCTTCGAGCAGGGCGTTGACGGAGACGGTCATCGCGTGGGTGAACGCATCCACGTCGATCGGGTCGATTCCGGCCTCCTGACAGGCTTTCTCGATGCCCGAAATGACGCCGACGCTCTGGTCGTCCGTGCTCGGAACTTTCGCCGTCACGAGTTCGTCGTCGGGCAGGAGGAGAACGATGTCGGTGAAGGTGCCGCCGACGTCCACGCCGACGCGCGTGTCCCCAACCATTCAGAATACCCCCAAACTTCCGGCAACACTGTAGAGCGAGCGAAGGCCGAGCCAGACGACGACGAGGGTGACGACTACGCCGATGACGTTCTGTACGGTGCTGTTGACGTACTGTCCGAGGATGTCGCGGTCGTTCATCACGTAGATGAGGAAGAGCGCAACGATGGGGAGAAGGATTCCGTTTGCGACCTGCGCGAAGACGATCGCCTGCACGGGCTGGAGGCCGATCGCCGAGAAGACGATACCGACGAGCAGAATCGATCCCCAGACCGCGCGGAATCTGGTCGATTTCAGGTCGGTGTCCCAACCCAGCGCACCAGCAGTGGCGTATGCTCCGGCCAGCGGTGCGGTCGTCGCGCTCGTGAATCCGGCGGCGAACAGACCGATGCTGAACAGGACAGTTGCCTGCGTTCCCGCGAGGGGTTCGATCTGTTCCGCCATCCGACTCACGTCGCTGATTTCGGTGCCGACCGGGAACGCCGCCGCCGCGGTGACGAGAATGGCGATAGTGATGCCGCCGCCGATGAGAATCGAGAGTATCGTATCGGCACGCGATTCACCTAACTCGTCCGGCCCGTCCCACCGCTCTTGGACGCTCCCGGCGTGCAAGAACAGGTTGTAGCCGACGACGGTGGTGCCGATGAGGCCCGTAATGAGGAAGGTCGAACCCTCGGGAACGCTCGGGACGAATCCCATCGCCAGCGCGCCGAAGTCGGGGCCAATGAGTATCGCGTTGATGACGAACGCGACGGCCATGAGCGCCACGAGGCCGACGAGCGCCTTCTCGATGAGTTTGTACCGGCCAGTCCACAACAGCGCGCCAGCACAGAGGCCCATCAGTGGCCCCCAAATGTTCGCGCTGATGCCCGTGATTCCGGCGAGTCCGGCGGCCCCGCCGAGGATGTTTCCAGTTTCGTAGGCCGCCGTCCCGACGCCGATTGCGCTCACGACGAGCGCGATGCTGACCGTCGAGAGTGCGGGGTTGTCGAACTGCCCTTTCAGTGCTTCACCGAGTCCCCTGCGCGAGACGACGCCGAGGCGGGCACTCATCTCTTGCAAAACGATGGTTGCGACGATGGAGAACACGATGGTCCAGACGAGGGCGTAGCCGAACTTCGCACCCGTCACGCTCGCAGTCGTTACCGTACCGGGGCCGATGAACGCCGCCGCGACCATCGCGCCCGGACCGATGGATTGTAGTCTATCTATAATGTTCATGGTTCTTGACGTGCTATGGTGTCTCAACCCACGATTTGACCTTAAAACCCCCCTAAGAACGGTGTGTACCGCTGTCTACGGCGATATGTGGGGATTATGAACGAATATGAAATTGTATGAACTACTCATAACGCGAAAGACAAGCGAAACGCACTCGTCTTTCGCGTCGTTTCCGTCTTCACTCCGCTCGAACTTCCGTGATGAGCACCTTCGACACTCCCTCTTCGATTTCGAGTTCGAACGGCAGACGCGCCGTGCTCAACTCGATGAACCGCATCATGAACCATTTCACCGATTCGGTCGGGAACACGACGTGATAGGTGTCCCCTTTCGTCGCGCGGACGGTCAAAAACCCACACAGCGACAGCCAGTCGAGGAGTTCCCCGAGGGTGTCGAATCGGTGTTCGTACTCCCGGGCGTGATACTCCGAGACCTGGTCGGTCTGTTCCAAGAAGTCGGGATTCGGTTCGCCCGTCTCGTTTTCGACGTAATCCAGAAAACAGTGGAGGAAATCCACGTCGAGCAGGACGTGTTCCCCGCTCGATAGCATCTGGTGGTACGCCTCCAGGTTCTCCCCGGCATCCGCCGTCGCCGCGTCGTAGTTCGCCGCGTAGAAAGTGAGTGCCTGCCTGACGAGTTCGCTCTGGGGTTTGTCGGTCTGATTGACGAGGTTGTCGAGCGCCGTTTGTGCGTCGTCGTCAAGCGACACCGTGATGCGGTTCGTCATCTTTGTTCCTACTACTGGTGAGGAGGGTTATCGTTCTGTCCCCGTATGTCTCGCTCCCGATTCGATTTTCTCGACCGCTGCTCGGACTCTATCACACACTTCACACTTTAGCTCCCGACTAACGTACCTATCCCCATGCTCAGCACAGAGACGACCGACGAGGAAACCACAGGACAGCACCGAAACGCGCTGCTCGCGTGGGTTCTCGTCACAACGATGGTAATCGCCGTCCTCGCCAGCGCGTTCCGCGGCGATTACCTGTGGGTTGGGTTCGGCATCACGTCGATTCTCCTCGCGCTGATCCCGGTTTTCGTCTTCCGCCGACCGACCGCGATGGTTCCGTGGGAATCGCTTCTCGCAGTGGCGCTTGGACTCATCAGCGTCCCGCTCGGTTCGTTACTCCCACGCTCGGTCGCGACGTTCGTTGCCGTGGCTGGACTCGCGCTGGTGCTCGCCGTCGAGTTCGACGCGTTTACCGCGGTCGAACTCTCGCCGCTGTTTGCGGTGTTGTTCGTCGTCGTTGCAACCATGGCGAGCGCCGGGGTGTGGGCGGTCGTCCAGTGGGTCGCGGACAGCGTCCTGGGCACGCAAAACCTCCGCAGCCTCACTAACATGATGTGGTCTCTGTTCGCGGCAACCGTCGCGGGAGTCGTCGCTGGACTGCTGTTCACGGCGTATTTTCGACGCATCGATACGGCGCGATTCGGGTTCGGTTCCGAAGATGGACGCAAGCGAGGGGCGGAAACGACCGCCGTCGGTGCGACCGAAGGATGGGGCCTGTCCGAGACGCGCCAGCGTCAGGTCGTTCGGGGGTTCCAACTCGCCCTCGTCGGCGTGCTGCTCTATGGCCTCTACGAGGTGAACGTCGGTATCATCGTCAACACGGCGGTTGCCCTCGCATTGACGGAACTCCCTGCCCTGCTCGAACGAAACTATGGCCTACCGATGGATACGCGATTGACGCTCTGGATTGTCGTCCCAGTGTTTCTCCACGCAATCGGCACGGTCGGCCTGTACCAGTCCATCGGACTGTGGGATCAACTGACCCATGCACTCTCGTCGTCGCTTGTCGCGGCGGCGGGATACACGGTCGTTCGCGCGCTCGACGTTCACGCTGACTCCATCTATCTCCCGAAGGAGTTCATGTTCGTCTTCATCCTGCTGTTCACCCTCGCCTTCGGCGTTCTCTGGGAACTGCTAGAGTTCGGACTCGACGGGGTCGCCTCTATGACCGGAACGCAGAGCGTGCTCGCACAGTACTCCCTTGGAAACACGATGCTGGATTTGGTGTTCGACACCATCGGCGGCGTCGTGGTCGCCCTCTGGGGGGCAAGATATCTGTCGCACGTCGCCGATACGCTCGCCTCGGACACCTTCCAGTCGTGAACGCGCATCGGTATGCTGGTCTCGGTCGAAACCGAACGGGGAGGAAATCGAAACGAATCGAATCCGGGATGGAGAATGGGTAGCGAACACGGTGTCGGATACCTCCCTGCTGTTGGTCGCATTTTTCCTCGCGGAAGGTCTCGTCGAAATTCCCAGTTATGTCGGGAGGTTCTCCGCGAAGAAGTCGCGGTCTTCCTGCTCGATTCCGAGGAGGTACAACACGCCACCGAACGCGACGAGTCCGACGACACCGCCGACGGCACCCTGGGCGAGTGCGACAATTGCGTTCGACCCGATTCCCGAAACGTAGCCCGCGAGCATCGTTTTCGTGCCGTACATCGCGACGGCCGAGACGGCTCCGGCGAACACCGGTTTGATATACCGTCTGGAGTAGGGGAAGAGACCTTCGGTGTACCAGACCTCGTAAATCCGGAGAATGTTGATGGAGATAATGACCGTCGCCGACGCGAGCGCGGCGCCGATGAGGCCGAACTCTTTGATCAACAGATAGTTCATGATGACGTTACAGACCCCGAGCACCCACTGATTGACGAGCGCGAGATAGTGATGGTCGGTCATCATCAGCACGTAGCCCGACGGACCGACGCTCGCGTTCGCGAGTTGGGCGACGACCAGCAACAGCAAGACCGTTTCCCCTTGCTGCGCGAACGAATCGCTGAACAGCACGAGCAGCTCGTGCCCGTAGACGACGGCACCGATTGCCGGAAACAGTCCCAGCGTGAATGTCCATCGGGTAATTCGGCGGTACAGCGATTCGAGATCTTTCATTTTCCCGTTGTTGTACAGTCGGGACGCAATGGGCGGGAACAGTTGGCTGAACGCGCTCAGCGGAAGGAGCAGTATTCCAGCGAGGACGACGGCAATTTTGTAGATACCGACGGCGTCCGGCGTACTGATGTACGCTCCTGCGAGAAACCCGACCATCAGGAGATCCACTTTGCTCGCGAGCACCTGCCCGGTGTGGCTGGCGGTGAGCGGCAGCGAGAAGTCGTAGAACTCGATGAGTTCGTCGCGCGACGCGCTGAACTTCGGCTTGAGGTCGGCTTTCGTCGCCACCAACCAGATGGCGATACAGAACACGATGAGCGAGGCGACGACCGTGGCCACGACCGTCTCCAAGAGGGCCAATCCGAGGAGAAGCGCGATGCTGACGCCGACGACGCGAAAGAGCGGCGTCAGAATGTTCCGAATGAACACCTGATACTCCGGCATTTCGAGACTCTTGAAGAGACTCCCGAAACAGCTAATCAGCGTGTCGAGGGGTAGGAGAAACGCGAAGACCCGCAGGACATCGACGAACTGCTTTTGATACTCCGGGTCAGCGTACTGCGAAATCCACGGAGCGGAGACGTAGATAATCGCGCCGACGGCGACACCGGCCACCAGCGAGGTTAGATAGGAGAGGCCCAGCATCCGACGGCGTTTCAGCGGATTGCCGTCGTACTTGGGAATGAATTTCATGATGGCCTGATTCGTACCGAGGTTGGTGAACACCTGTGCGAAGGTCAAAACGACCAATCCGAGAGTGTACACGCTGAACAGCAGACCACCGAGTCCCCGGACGAGCACCCAATTCAAAATAAATCGAAGTCCGTTGTCGAGACCCTTCCCGGCCATAAAAAAAGACGCACCGCGAGAAACGGATTTGAGCGATGAGTCCGACGATTGGTCAGCCATTATCTTAGATTGGTGCTATACGATTAGAGCCGATTATCTCTTGCGCTTTCTCGCCCGCGTGCGTGCCTCTGTTTCGCACGAAAAGATCGCACGAGGACGAGACGTTCGAGTACGTGGCTTCTCGAACTAGACGACTCCCCGAGACGGGCGATTTCCCGGGGTCGAACGCATCGAATCGGCGCTCGTTACAGATATCCCAGCTCCTTGAGCCGCGATTCGGTCGCCGAATCGACCGCCGTCTCGTCGGTCTTGTCCCCCTTCGCTATCGTCTTTGCCTCCTCGATTGGCGTGTTGAAGAATTCGGATTCGACCGCTGGCGTTCCCTCACCCGTCTCGACCGTTTGCTGCCACGACGGTCGGTCGGGGTCTACCTCGTACTCGGTGCGGGTGCCGAGTGAATCCCAGACGGTTTTCGTCGTACCGTCATACACACAGCGAATCATTCTGTCCCAGTACTCCCGGTTTTCCGGCGGTTCCGGCCCGGCACTCATACCGACCAGTTCGGCCGGCAGTCGGTCACGGAACACGTCGGGGGTTTCCCCGTTCGCCAATCCGGTGACGAGGGTGCCGAAGTCGAGGTGGGTCACGTATTCGGTTTCCCTGCTGTCGTATCCCTCCGGCGGGTTGATGAGCAACAGCGGGACATGGAGCAGTCCTTCCGAGAGGCTACTCTTGTGATTAACGAGGAAATCGTCCGCTTCACGGCCGTGATTTTCGCCGTGGTCGGCGGTGACGATGATCGTCGTCTCTCGGCCTGTCGAATCGAGAACCTCGTGAACGAACTCCGCGAGGATTCGGTCTAAATAGTCGATGGTCGCGCCGTACACCTGCTCGCGGAGCTGCCAGTATTCGGCGTGGCGCTCCGGTTCGTCCATCAATTCCCAGACATCGTATTGGCTTGATGTCCACGAGTTCGGCACGCCCTGGAGCGACGAATCGAACCACTGGCAGGGATGAAGCGGCGTGTGAGCGTCCATGAGGTTACAAAACCCGAAGTAGGGTTCATCAGCTTCGTCGATGTGCCCGGTCGCGGAACGAACCACCGCCGACCCGCCGTCATCGACCTGCTTCGGTACGGGTCCCGACTTGGTTGCATCGTGGAGGTAACCGAGGGCGGTGTTTTTCAGGCTCAGAATCGGATGGTCGTGCGCTACCGCCTGCTGGAGGTATTCGGTGTACTTTTTTACCCCGCTTTTCTCGGTTTCCTTGCTCACCTCGTTGAGACTGGTCGCCTCCGGGTAGCGATGTTTCGGTTCGATGGCGGAAAACTCGTCTAGCCACGAATCGAACCCGTAGGTCGGACTGATGAACGCATTTGCGCTCACTCCGAACGTGGTGTAGCCGTCGAGGTCGGCGAGAAACGTCTCGTCCCGGTCGATGGTGTCAAATCGCCGGTTGTGCGTGTGAACGCCGTGCTCCGACGGCAGTTTTCCAGTGAACATGCTCGCATGGCTTGGAACCGTCCACGAACTTACCGCGCGACATTGCGTGAACGTTACGTCCGCGAGACGTTGGAGGCGTTTCGCGGTATCCGCAAAGAAATCCGCGCGCACCGTATCGAGACAGACGACGAGCACGTTTCGCGGCGTCGAAGTCTCTGAGCCTTTTTCAGCGGGAGCCATTGGTACTGCAAAAACAGAACTGCCGTAAAACGATGTTGGCCACATATTCAAAAAACGAGATATCTGCCGAATAGAGCTCTTCCAGTCGCTTATCGCCGAATTCCGGATTGAATGCCGTTCGCAAATTCCCCCGGTCGGCATTCGTCAATTCGACTGCTCACCGGGTTTCTGCACAGACAACCGCTTGTTGTGCGAAAAGGCTGCCACTGTCCGTTCGAGTGTACAGAGCAGAGTCAAGTCGGTACCTCGCGTAGTCCCGTGTGGTGGGGGAGAAATGGCAGATTCACACGAGGAGAGACATGAGCACCCGAAACGACCAGCGGCGACGTCAGTGCGTGAAGAGTTGGTTTCCCCGCGACGTGAAGACGATTTCGAGGACGCCCATCGCGCTCATGTCGACCATCGTGGACATGAAACCATGTTTCGGCGGCGGTTTTGGGTCTGTCTCGTCCTCTCGATACCCGTCCTGTATTTCAGCCCGTTCGTTCAGGCGACGCTCGGCTATAGCGCATTCGCGTTTCCCGGCAACGAGTGGGTGACGCCGATTTTCGCCGTCGTCGTCTTCGGCTACGGCGGACTGCCCTTCCTCAGCATGGCTCGCGTGGAAGCAGCAAATCGGGAGCCTGCGATGATGATGCTCATCTCGCTCGCCATCACCGTCGCGTTCGTCTACAGCCTCGCGGCCTTTCTATTCCTTCCCGGCACCACGAGTTTCTTCTGGGAACTCGTGACGCTCATCGACATCATGCTTCTCGGCCACTGGTTGGAGATGCGAAGCGTTCGGCAAGCGTCGGGTGCGTTGGACGAACTGGCGACGCTGCTGCCCGACACCGCCGAACGTCTCAGGGACGATGGGACGACGGAGGCGGTTCCGACCACCGCACTCCGAGATGGCGACCGATTGCTCGTTCGACCCGGCGCGAGTATTCCGGCGGATGGCGTCATCGAGGACGGCGATTCGACCGCCGACGAATCGATGATCACCGGCGAGTCACGACCAGTGGATAAAACTTCCGGCGACGAAGTCATCGCCGGAACCATCAACTCCGGCGACGGGAGTTTCCGCGTTCGCGTGACTGCGATTGGCGATGAAACGACGCTGGCCGGAATCATGCGCCTCGTTGAGGACGCACAGGAGAGCAAGTCCCGAACGCAGGTGTTGGCCGACAGAGCCGCCGGATGGCTGTTTTACATCGCACTCGCCGTCGCCGCAGTGACCGCGGTCGCGTGGCTTCTCGCCACCGGATTCGACATCTCGGTCGTCGAGCGCGTCGTCACCGTCCTCGTCATCGCCTGTCCGCACGCGCTCGGGTTGGCCGTCCCGCTGGTCGTCTCAATCAACACTTCGATGGCGGCACGAAACGGCGTCCTCGTCCGCGACCGAATCGCCATGGAGGACGCCCGACACCTCGATACGGTCATGTTCGACAAAACGGGGACGCTCACGCGCGGCAAGCAGGGTGTCGTCGGCATCGAAACCGTGGCCGACTGGGATACCGACCTCGCGCTCGCGCGCACCGCCGCCGTTGAGGGTGATTCGGAGCACGTCATCGCACAGGCGATTCGTCGCAAAGCGGCCGAAACGAGGGTTGAAACCGTTCCAGCCACCGAGTTCGAAGCCATCAAAGGACGAGGTGTTCGGGCGACGGTCGAGGGTCACGAACTGTTCGTCGGCGGGCCGAACCTGCTCGAACTGTTGGATGTAACCCCCTCGACGTCCATCTCGGAGTTCGCTCGAAACGCCGGGTCGAACGGCCAAACCGTGGTGTATCTCGTCTCCGACGACGAAGTCGTGGCGGCGTTCGCGCTGGCGGACGTCGTCCGCGAAGCGAGCAGACGTGCCGTCGATGCGCTTCACGACATGGACATCGAAGTCGCCATGCTGACCGGCGACAGCGAAGCGGTTGCTCGGTCCGTCGCCGACGAACTCGCCATCGACACCTATTTCGCCGAAGTCCTTCCCGAGGAGAAAGACGAAAAAGTCGTGGAACTGCAATCGCAGGGAAAACTCGTGGCGATGGTTGGCGATGGCGTAAACGATGCTCCCGCGTTGACCCGCGCCGACGTCGGAATCGCCATCGGGAGCGGTACCGATGTGGCAATCGAGTCGGCTGACATCGTTCTCGTCGAAAACGACCCGCTCGACGTGGTGAAACTCGTTCGGCTGAGTCGAGCGAGCTATCGAAAAATGCAGGAAAATCTCGTCTGGGCGACCGGCTACAACGTGTTCGCACTGCCGCTGGCGGCCGGAATTCTCGCCCCGGTCGGCGTTCTTCTTTCGCCGGCGGTCGGTGCGGTTTTCATGTCCGCGAGCACCGTTATCGTGGCGATCAACGCCCAGCGACTTCGAAATACCGACCTCTCGAAATAGCGAAAAAGAACCGGAGACATTGGTCAGCACCCACCCGTTTAACCGTCCGTCGAACGACCATCGAAGCACCCGATGTCGTCCAGTCGTCGGTCGGTCGCCAACCGGCTCCGTAACGCCGTTCGCGGGCTTCGTGGCGACGGCCGCGGTTGGATTCTCATCGCCGTGGCGCTCGGCTGGGCGTTCACCCTCGGCCTGCGATTTCTCGTCCCGGCGCTCCTGCCACAGATAAAATCGACTTTCGAAGTCACGAACGCGACTGCCGGACTCGCCATCACGACCCTCTGGGTTGGCTACGCCCTCATGCAGTTTCCGGCCGGTGTGCTCATCGACCGAATCGGCGAGCGAACGCTCCTGACGACGAGCCTCTGTCTTTCAGGGGTGAGCCTATGCCTGATTGGACTCTCTCCGGTGTTCGTCGTCTTTTTCGCCGGGAGCACCGCGTTCGGACTCGGTTCCGGACTGTACGGCCCGAGTCGGGGAACCGTTCTCTCGCGCACTTACACGCGAAACGCCGGCGCGGCGTTCGGCGTCACGCTCGCCGTCGGTAGCATCGGCTCGGCAGTCCTCCCGAACGTGGCGACCACGGTCGTCGGCAAAATCGGATGGCGATACATCCTCGCCGGACTCTCGATTCCGTTTTTCGTCGTCGCGGTGCTGGCGTGGCGAGTCGTCCCCGAGCGCTTGGGGACGACCCGCGGAGAATCGACCGACGGTGGTGTGGAGGAATCGACGCATGGCGGAAACCTCGATTCCGAATCCGCTGACGGCGAACCCGCCGACACGGCCCTCTTCGACCGTCGCATGCTCCGCGACATCGTGCGAACGCTCTCCGACCGCTCGATTTTCCTCGCGGTCGTCTCTATGGCGCTCCTCCTGTTCGTCTTTCAGGGGTTGACAGCGTTTCTGCCGACGTATCTCCAAACCAAGGGAATGAGCCAGCAGACCGCTGCCCTGTTGTTCGGCGTCATGTTCATCGCGGGTGCGGTTTCACAGATCGCCGCGGGCGGTGCCGCAGACCGGATCGGTGTCAAACCCGTCCTTCTCGCCGTCACTGCGATCGGTGTCGTTACGCCGGTCGCCCTCACGCTCGCGTCGGGGACGGCAGTTCTCGCGGTCGTCGTCTCTATCCTCGGCACTCGGATGGCGATCGTACCCGTGAATAATGCATACGTCGTTCGGGCGCTCCCCGAACATATTGAGGGCTCCGCGTGGGGATTCCTCCGAACCGGGTTTTTCCTGGTCGGTTCGACCGGTTCAACGTTCGTCGGCTATTTTGTCGACGCGAACCGGTTCGACTTCGCGTTTCTCGTGTTAGCAGGGTTGTCGGCTATCGCGCTGGGATTGTACACGATGTTGCCCGACGCAGAATAAAAGACAACCGTCAGCTCGAAATACTCGCCAAGTGATGGGTGTCGGCGGGCTATCTCTATCACCGTGACTGGTCGATACCGAACCCAACTGCTCAGTGCAGGTGTTGCCTTCACAATCCATCTCCCGATTCCAGGAAGAAGTGACATCTCATTGAGGGGAACGATTTTGTATCAGTCTTCTACTCAGTTCTGTATGAACAAGTCCGCTCTCCAGAGCCAACTGTACCGAATCAGGCGACGACAGTATCTCATTCTCATCCTGCTTATCGCCCCGAACTTCCATCTCATCGCCGGACTGATCAGATTCTAGACTGCTGGTGTCCTCTGTACCGTGCTTGGCTTCGTCGCATTCGTGACGATGGTCTTTCGCCGTAGACGAAACCGGAACACGGCAGGGCAGTAATCGGCGCTCGATTCGTGCACCGATCGCAACTTCAATTGCAGGTGATTGCGAAGCGCCCTCGTGTCAGTTTCCGAGTCGATGCTCGACGGCTCAGCACCTCGCTCGGTGAGGATTCCAGCGTGAAAGAACATCGGCTCGTCCGGAAAGAGTCGGTATTTGGTGTGCGCGTGAACGTGTGGCTCAGTCAACGAACGTGTCGCACTGGCCATATCTACCCAGTCGGGCGGTTTTCACAAGAAAATCGTGTTGTTCCGACAATTCCGCCGAAAGGACGATTTTACTCCCCCAGTTCGGTTTCGACCGAGAGCCACCACAGATGTCCTCGGTTCCGTGCCTCCGCGTGTTCGAGAACGCCGTCTTCGACCAGTTCATGAAGTCGGTCGAACATCACATCGAGCGACACGTCGAACTCGTCCGCGAGATACCGCGTGTTCACGACCGGTGCTGGCGCGTCTCGAATCGTGGCGACGATGTTCGCCGGTTCGAGGGACGCTTCCCCGGAGTTCATACGCATCCTCCGTCGCCGAGTGGTATGTGCAGTTCGGTCGGTCAATCCGACCGAACTGCAGCATTTAGAACTCGAACGACTCCCGACTCGCTGTTGCGTGGACGAAACGTTTTTCCGCGCTACCGACGGAATGGAAACTGGCATGTACCCATCTGCCACTGCCGGTGGTCGATTTTGGCCGACCACGGCACACTGAAGCGACTTCTGCTGTACCGATAGTGAAACTCACAACCCGGGAGGAGAGCCATGCCTAAAATCGACCCGTGGGGCGACGTCGAAATCACCGACTACGAGGCGACGATGGCGCAGTTCGGTATCGAACCGGTTGCGGATCTTGCGGATCGATTGCCCGATAACCGCCTCGTTCGGCGAGGCATCGTTTTCGGGCACCGCGACCTCGACACCGTGCTCGACGCCCACGACGAGGGCGACCCCTTCGCCATGATGACCGGCATCATGCCTTCCGGCGACTTCCATTTCGGCCATCTCACCGTGGTCGAACAAGTGCTCATGTTCCAAGAAATGGGTGCACAAGTCACCCTCTGTGCGGCGGATATCGAATCCTACGCGACACGGAACATGTCGCTCGAAGACGCACGCGAACTCGTCGTCGAGGAGTACCTGCTGAACTACGTCGCGCTGGGGTTAGACCTCGATTCGACCGACTTCTACTTCCAGTCCGAGGCAGGAAACGACCACCACGTCCGAAGTAAACTGTTTGCTCGGCACGTCACGCAAAACGAGTTCGAAGCGACGTATGGCAACGCTGACCCCGGAAAGATGGCGTCGGCTCTGACCCAATACGCCGACATCCTTCGCCCACAATCGCCCGAACACGGCGGGCCGAAACCGACCGTCGTTCCAGTCGGTATCGACCAAGACCCGCACGTCAGGCTGACGCGGGACGTGGCGTCTCGATACCGCGATGCACCGTACCTAAAGCCCGCAAGTACGTACCATCGATTCATGCGGGGATTGCAGGGTGGGAAGATGAGTTCGTCCGACCCGAAAAGCTACATCGCCCTCACCGATTCCATTCCGGACGCGAACCGCAAAATCGACGAGGCGAAAACGGGTGGCCGGGTCAGCCTCGAAGAGCACCGCGAGAAGGGCGCAAACGTCGAGGAAGACATGGTGTTCGAACTGCTCGCGTACCACCTCGTGGCGGACGACGACGAACTGAACCGAATTCGAACCGAGTACGAATCCGGCGAAATGCTCTCGGGTGAACTGAAGGATATCGCAAAAGACCGACTGGAAACGTTCCTGCGCGACCATCAACGAAAGCGCGAGGAGGCACGCCCGAACGTCGAACAGTACGTCGCGGAGCACACCGACGAGGCACGCCGCTGATGCGAATCCGGCGACTTCGAGCAACCGAACTCGTCCCGTTCGTGGACGACCTCTGATTGCCCTTCGCTCGCGAGATGGCGACGATAGACGAGTTCGACACGCTCGCCGAGCACGGGGTTCGCGCAAACGTTTTTTTCGCACATCAAGGACCGCTATTCGGACGACGACATCGCCACCTTCGTCGCCGCTGATGTGGACGAACTGGTCGGCTACGTGGCCGTCGAAAAAGGGCATCGCCGCCGGTGTTCGCCCGCGGTTCCCGTGGATACATCGACGGTCTGTACGTCGTTCGGAATCGCAGGCAGGACGGCATCGCCTCCCGCCTGCTTTGGCGTGCGGAAAGGTGGGCACGTCGGGAAGGCTGTGTGTATCTCTCGCTGGACGTTCACGCCGACAACGACATCGCACAGTCGCTGTACCTGCGGGACGATTTTGAAACCAAACGGCACCGAATGACAAAGCGGCTGTAATCGGTTCGTTCCTTTCGACTTCACAGAAAATTCAAATCTGAAGACTTATCCCGTGGGTGCCGATAGCCGTAGCCATGTCCTCCAGACGCGACTTCCTCGCTACGCTCGGTGCCGGTTCCCTCGGCGCACTCGCGGGATGTTTGGGTGATGATGAGATCGGCGGTGAATGGACTCGTGCCGGGTTCGACAATCGAAACAGCGGCTATGCCCCACAGCATCGAGGCCCCGGTTCGAATCCGACGGTGAAGTGGTCTACTCACGTTCCGGACGGTTACAACGACTCCTCGCCGGTTCTCGTGGATGACGAGGTGTACATCGGCTATGCGAGCGACGAACTGACCGGTGCTCCTTCGAAAGTCGGGGTTCGAATTCTCGACATCGAAACGGGAGAGACGACGGGTGACATCACGGTCACGCGCTATCGCGACAAACGGGAACCGTGACTCGGTCGTGTTTTCGGATGGAAACATCTACTTGCAAGCCGTTGACGGAGTACACAGTCTGACTTCCGATGGGGAAAAACGCTGGTACGTTTCGATGCACGGCGGCCCACAAAACACCAATCAGCGGACTGCACACCCGGTCATCGCTGATGGATTGGTGTACGCCCCCACCGCGAGCATTACGGAAGATATCGAGCGGCCGAATGCAAAGGAAGGACTCTACGCCATCGACGATTCTACGGAAGAAGTCGCCTGGAAGTACATTTCGCCCGTTGACTATCATGGCTGGACGTATCCGCCAGCGTACGTGGATGGTGTCGTGTATCTCTCCGTGATGGAGTACGGCATCGTTGCATTGGATGGGAAAACTGGTGACATCGTATGGCAGACGGAACTCAAAGTGGACGGCCCACCGACTATCGCTGATGGACGTGTGTACGCCTCTACCGAAATAAACGATGACAAAGCAGGTGATATCGTTGCATTGGACGCGACAACCGGAAACGAACTATGGCGAGCAAACGGGAGGGGAACCGGGTTTACTACTGCGAAAACCTTAGAAATCTCATCGCCCTGAACCCAAAAACTGGCAATGAGGTGTGGCGATACACCAATTCGGGAGTTGCCATCTCGACTCCTGCCCTCACTGACGACGCGATTTACGTCAGAATTACAAAAAACAGAACAAATCACGGCATCGGCATTTTCGACTCGGGAACCGGCGAAAAGATCGGTTTCGTCGCAGTCAGTAATGTTCCCAACTCGTCTATTGCGCTCTCGGATTCACTCGCTGTCGTCACGGTACCGTCGAGTGAAGTGTACGCGTTCGAACCGTGCAGTTTCGACATCGCGGGCCACTGTTTCCTCTGACCTCGTTCGATTTCCGCCGAGCGGGATTTTATGCCCTCTCCCTCACACTATTCCAAACATGTACCTCGCCGACAAGACGTGGCCGGAACTGGGCGATTACGTCGCCGAAGAGTCCGTCGCCGTCGTGCCGCTGGGTTCGACCGAACAGCACGGCCCGCATCTGCCGCTCGCAACCGACCATCTCATCGCGGAAGCGTTAGCACGGGAGGCCGCCGACCGAGCGGGCTACCTCTGCACGCCGACGATAAACATCGGCGTCAGTCCCCATCACAAGCAGTTCCACGGAACGATGTGGGTGGATGCGCGAGCGTTCCGCGATTACGTCGAAAGCTTCACACGGAACCTCACGTACCACGGTATCGACCGCGTCGTGTACGTCAACGCCCACGGCGGGAACATGCAACACCTCCGCGAAGTCGGTCGGCGACTTCGTGAGGACCAAGTCGCTTTCGCCGTCGAATGGATGTGGGACGAGTCGATTCCGGACCTCGTGAGCGACCTGTTCGAGTACAATGGCCCCCACGGCGGGCCGAAGGAGACGGCGATGATCATGCACATCGCGGGCGAGTTGGTCCGAACGAACCAACTCACAAACGCTCGGGATGGGGGCCTTGCTGACCTCCGAGACGGAAACTTCACGATTCACGGCGCACGCAACTACTACGACGCAATCGACAACACGGAAAACGGGGTTCTCGGCGACCAGACCGACGCAACGCCCGAAAAGGGCGAGCAAATATTCGAGGCGGCGACCGAGCAACTCGTGAAGTTGCTCGACTGGTTGGACGACGCGCGATTTTCGGATTTGATGGCGAAACCGCACGTCGACCCGCAACCCGGCAGTCGGCGGACGTGAACGGAACCGTCGCTCAGTGACTCACGCTGGTGAAAAACCGTTCCGTCAGCGTGTCGGCAAGCAGTCCAATGGTTCGCCATCGCTGCCATCCAACCCACCGAACACGACCGTCGTGGTGACGCCCTCAAGTTCGAGGAGGTAATCGTCGGCCTGTGGAATCGTATCCCGTTCGTTGGTTCGGCCGGGGTGCCATTCTGCATCGTCTTCCCGATGGATTCAGCCTTTCGTGCGTGAACAGGGAATCGAGACGGGTCTCAGTCCGACCCAAACTCGAATCGGGTGAGGACTCGATTCCACTACTCATCGCTACTGTCCCGTCGATACTGTTCTGACTCATTCGTTCCTCGCTGAAAAACGCGTTCTGCCCACGAGTAATTCTATCGCCGGTAGCTCACTGCGATTCCTTCGCCGAGGGGAATCACCGACGTTTCGAACTCCTCGTCATCGCGCATCGCCAGCAGATACTCTGCGATACCGCGACTTTCCTCGTCCATCTCTGGGTCGTTACCTTCGAGCGCGGCGAGAATCGCGTCGAAATCTTGGACGCCGCTGACCATCGCGTTGTCGGCGACGATGACGCCGCTGGGGGCGACCTTGTCGCGCACGGCGTCTAACGCCTCGGGATAGCCGTCTTTGTTGTGGTCGATGAGCACGACATCGAACGGCCCGTCGTGGCGTTCGATGGCGTCCATTGCGTCGCCGTGTTCGAAGACGGCACGGTCGGCGAACCCGGCCGATTCGAGGTATCCACGGGCTTCGCGCAGTTCGTCCGTGTCGTACTCCGTGAGGACGATTTGACCGTCCTCGGGGAGTGCGTCGGCGAACCAGTAGGCCGAATAGCCGAATCCCGATCCGAATTCGAAGATTCGCTTCGCGTCCGTGACGTGTGCGAGTAATCGAAGGAACTGTCCGACTTCACGCCCGACAGTTGGAAACCCCTCACCGCGCTCTTCCATCGCTTTCAGCGTTTCGTCCGGTTCGGGAAGTGCGGCGCGAACGAATCGTTTCGTCTCCTCCGGAAGGATATCGGCCATACATCGCCAAACGACGGCAGTGTGGTTAATACTCGGGGATGCTGTTCGTATCCTCGCGATTGCTCACTTCCGAATCAGTCTGCCGTTTCGTTCGAATCTTTCCGTCGGCGCATTCGTCTGGTGAGAGCGAACAGCACAACTGTGAGCAGAATCCAGAGGACGACCATTTGGACGCCTGCTTCTCCCGTTTCAGTCGATTCACTCGCTTCTCCCGTTTCGCCCAACTCGTCCGTTTTTGCTGTCCCCATCCTCATGGACACGTGAAACGGTGAGAACGAGAATAAAGATGATGGCGACCATCCTCCGCCCACAACTCGAACGTTCCTTCAGTCGGTGGTTGCCCGTCGTTCGACGACCACCTCTTTCGTCCTTTTGGCGTCGATACCGAACAGGAATCCGGAAATGAAGAGGAGTTCGTTTCCGATGTAATACTCCTGAACGACGTACTCCGCGAACGGGAGGAACGGGTCGGGAGTGAGTTGCAGAATCACGAGGACGAGTGCGATGAATGCGGCCAGTCCGGCGAACCAACGCGTTACCGTTCCCGAGAGAAATCCGATGATGAAAGCGACGATTGCCATCACGAGGCTCATACGGCCGTTTTAGTGCTCGATCGAGCATCAAAGTAGCGCAAACCCCGAAAATTCCCGCAAGTTGATGCGTAAGGAGTGTTTACTCATTGGAAGGATGGTCATACCAAAGTGGGTTTCGAGCGTTCATCTCCCTGAAGAAACCCCCATGCTCGCTTCGAACCACACGCCATACGGAACTACGAACCGCTCCAAAACGACCGTTTTCGGACGCTGTGAGGCTATCTAATGGCTAGAAAGCCGGACTGTGAGATGGTCGTTTCCGAAACCGGGTGGATAGAACTTCGCAATCCCGACGAGAGCGATGAACAGTGGTTGCTGTCTGATACAGCCGTCGAGATTCAACCGTAATCGATTCCTTCGGAACCTAATCGAAACAAAACACGCCGGTAGAAACCGTCAGACATGCGCCTGACTGACCTTCTTGTAGGTGGACTCCGTTGTGTCACGATATGGAACTCGTCACTGTCGCACCCGTCTGCGGAACCGACACGGCGGACGCGACAGTCAACGGTGAATCTGTATGAGCGAGCGAAGTGTTCAAATAGAGGTGTTAGTCGCGGATTCGCCGGAAGACGCCCCGCCGGTCGAACCTGACTCACGCGTCGATGTTTCGGTGAACGGGCAGATGTATCCAACCGCGAAACTCACCGACGGACGGTACGTGGCATGGTGGTTCGAACCGACGGCACCGCCAGCCGATTCCAGCGTGACGACGGAGTGGGTCGCCGCACCGACACGGTATCTGGCGGCTGCGACGCTGGGCGAACTCTGGGAGAATCCGGCGACGTTCGAGACGCTGACCGAGGCGTAGGTACGGGGCTGCCATCGAATTCCTGATTCGTTACAGTCGGTCGATACTGGTCGGTGACCGGTGTGACTGTCGATGGCGCGAGTACGTCCGAACGGGTCGTGTCCTCTCATTTCGTATTTTCCGTTGACGACGGTCTCGTGGATGTACCTGCACGGACGAAAGGAGCAACCGTCCCACCACCGCGGTCATACCGACGTTGAAGAGAACGATGAGAAGGATGTCCGTGGTCACGAACGCGACGAATATGCCCGCCAGCAGTGCCCGGACGGTAAAACCGACGACGCCGACGGAGAGAATCGCAGTGAGCAGGGCGTTCGTCCACCCGTAATCTCGCCGCATATCCCCGTGCTCGTAATGAATCGGGGACAGAGCGACGAAATAGGCCGACAACTGTCCGATACCGACTCTCGGTCGCATCGGAGATGGTACTCGTGTTGACCCGTAGCACTGTGCTAACGACTCCCTCCTTCGACGAGTACATCGCCCCATCGTGTTCCCGTTCAATCGCGTCCGTATTCAAACCGCGTCAGTCTATCGTCTGACACGTGTCGATTCCCATAGTATTTATTATCACAGATGTTGTCTCCTGTCTTCGAACTGGTTCGATCCAACGCTTTCGAACAGGTGCATGGCTTCCCGCACCGGAGAACCAACATGATACGACCGAACTTCAGATCGTCCGAAGAAGGGGACACAGATGTCCCACGCCGAACTGTACTTGGATACGGAACGATGGCGACGTATGGCCTTGCGATGGGCGTGCCAGCCGTTCAGGCACGGTTCTTCCAACAGGAGGATGACGCGCTCGACGCAGTCCCCGTGTACATGCTGGATACCGACATCTACCCGAACGAACCGCTCGAAGTGGTCGCTGGCCCGCTCGAGCGAAAACCGACCGTGACCGGTGCTCGCGGGTTCGCCATCGACCTCTCGAACCACGATGCCTTCCTCGTCCAGTATCTCGACACGGTCAACGAGATAACGGTCATTTTCCCACACGAAGACCTCGATTTCGATGTCGGTGACGAACTCGAAATCGTCTCACTGACACAAGGAGAGCGACGGAACGTCGGCGGCGAGTTCGAACTCAAAGTCGATGTGAACGAGTTTGGCGAGGGAAACCCGCCGATTTCTCCCGATATGGTCGCTGTGGTGTCCCCACTTCCGGTTTCCCGGTACGAGGGATGAATTCGAAATCGCCGTCGAATGCACGCCGTCGAGCCACCAAACGCACCGGGCGCGAATGCTGCCCATCGCTCACGACGACAGCCGTTCGACCTTGATGTACTGGTTAGACGCGGTGGATTCGTCTTCGAACAGCGTTTTGAACGACGTGTTTGGGTCCGCCCGAAATCGCGCAAAACAGTCCTGACACAGCGCTGAGGTGGCGGGCGAGGATTTTCGAATCGGGTGTGAGGCCCCGTCGATGGCGGTTCGAACGACTCTGATGACAGCATCGTCTCGACAACGTTCGCAGGAGTATCGGTCCCTGTGAGAATGGCTATCGCCGTGTGTATTTCGATTCATCGTACTCCGGGTTCGAATCACGTCTCGTTACCGCAAGAGTATGAGCGACGTGTGAATGAATAGTACGCTGGTATACACTACCTACTGGATTCACGTCCGCATTGACAGCGCTTCCAGAAAAGAATCGTTAGCTCCGCGTCCGCAATGACCCGACCATGCTCTCCGGGTGAATCGTACATAGGTAAACCGCCATCTCCCCGGTCGCTTCGAATCGAAGTCGTTGCGTGGCTCCGCGCTCCGAGAGAATGTCGGTAACTTCGACCGTTTCGTCCTGTGGAATCGTCCCCTGTTCCGTCGTGGTCGTTTGTTGGTTACCGCCGTTTCCTTGGCCCCCTTCCGTCGTCGTTGGTACCGGACTCTGTAGCTGTTGGATAGCCTTTACGCTCTCTTGTTGGCTGTTTTGAATCGAGAACGTGTGCGGTTGCCCATCGACGTTCGTCCACTCGACGGTGTATATTTCGCTGTCTTGTAATGTCAGTCGAGGGTTCCGAAGCCCACCGATGGATTCGGGTGCTTGCCCCCGCCATCCTGGCACTTGAGCGCGCAGCCGAATCGTTTCGCTCGGGTCGATCGTTTCCCCATCTTGCTGTGCAGTGACGACACCGCTACCCCCAATCACCACACCCGCCGCAATCTGCCCGAGAAATCGTCGCCGTGTTGGTCGTCGCGTTCGTCCTCGGTATTTCGGTGCCATACATCGTATCGGTTCGTTCGATTGGCGGATAGATGGAGTAGACGGTTCACGATTGCAACTGGACGTTGCCCGATGTATATGTCGATTACAGCGATAGACGACGTTCGGAACTCTGTTCTCGTCGCCGCAATAACGGTCTGAACCCCGAAACGGTGGCATCGCTATTCGATTGATGATATTATTAAATTAAAAATATTTATAGTTGAAGAACTGTACCGCTAGCTTTCTATGGTTCGCTCGAATCATCTATACTATGGGGGATGCTCACACACTACATGAATTACTCCGAGATCTCGACTCTCTCGGGATAGTCGGACACACGAATCCCGACCCCGACTGTATTGCAAGTGCGCTTGCGCTGAAACAACTAGCCATGCACGCTGATACCGACGATGTCGCAATATTCTACGACGGTGAAATCTCTCACCAGCAGAATCGGGCACTAATCAACTTGCTCGATATCGAACTCAACCACATCTCGACGGACGAATCAGTCGATTCGTATTCGTCGCTCGCGCTGGTCGATCACGCGCACATTGATCCGGAAATTCCACGAGCACCCGGTTCGGAAATCGCGATAATAATCGACCACCACCCCGTCACGGACGACCCGGAGGCGACCTTTACAGATATTCGACCGGAGTACGGCGCGACAACGTCTATCTTGATTGACTATCTCCGAGAACTGGAACTCGAACCGTCGTCACGGTTGGCATCGACGTTGCTTTTCGCACTGCATCGTGAACGACTCGATTTTATCCGCCATCCCACGCTTCGAGAGTACAACGCCGCGACGTTCATCTGTCCGTATGTCGATATCGAAATTCTCGACCAACTGTACGGGTCGGCGTATACACCGGCGACGATGGATGCCATCAGTCAGGCGATTCGGCGTCGCGAGGTTCGCGGGTCGAGTTTGGCGAGTTGTATCGGTCGGACGAGCGAGAGTGATGCGCTCCCGCAAGCCGCGGACTATCTCCTGAATCTGGAAGGGGTGAATACGGTACTCGTCGAAGGTATCGTCGGCGATTCCGTACGGATGAGCGCACGGTCTATCGACCCGAGGGTGAACATCGGTGCGGTACTAAATGAGGCGTTTGGCGATATCGGAAGTGCGGATGGCCATCGAGACATGGCCAGGGCACGGTTACAGCTCGGTATCTTTGCCGACGATTTGGACGACGACGTTCCCTTGTTCGACCTGCTTTCTAGCCGAGTTGAAAGACGGTTTTTCGACACGCTTCGCCTCAACGGCGAGGATCGGTAGCGGAGTCCACCTTCGTGCCGAACCGAGACATCGGTGAACTCGACCGATTCCGAGAGAATCTATGTGCCGGAGCCAAACTGCGTCGTATGGCGAAAGCCGCAATCGTAATTCTGGCCGCGACCGAATCGTACGCAGATCTAGACCGATTGACCAACGCACTGCAGGCCGCAAAGGAGTTCGAAGAGGCTGGCGACGAACTGGAGATAATCTTCGACGGTGCAGGCACTCAGTAGGTGGACGAACTCGCCAACGAAGACCATCCAGCACACGCGCTATTTACGTCCCTCGAAGATTACGTCACCGTCTGTGAGTACTGCGCCGGTGCCTTCGAGGTAGAACAAGCAGCCGAGGAGAGCGACTCAGACGTGGATTGCGAGTTCGAGACCCATCCCAGCATGCGACAGTTGATCGAAGATGACTACGATATTATCACGTACTGACAATTTCGACCCGCCCCAAACGTTCTTTTTCCGAACTAGACGGCTGTGCTGTCGAGAGTTCAAGAAGTAATTGGCACTTCCGCCAGTTGCGTTTTACTTGGCACCGTCATGTATGATTACTAAATAAAACCTAGTTACTAGCGGTAACCCTATGCTTGTCGGGACTCTAGACAGAGTAGAGATGACTGAAACGTTAAACCGACTGGAAATCTGGTGTGAGGGTGAAGAGTGGTGTCCAATTACCTCGACAACATCGCTTATCGGAAAAAAATGGCACCCTGTAATCATTCATCGTCTGCTCGAACACGGCCCGAGAGGGTTCAATGATCTGAAGCGGGATGTCGATGGGATTTCGAGCAAAGTGCTCTCGGACAGCCTCGAAGATCTCGAAAACAAACAACTCGTTTCGCGCGCGATAGTAAACGAAAAACCGGTTCGCGTCGAATACTCGCTCACCGACCACGGTGACTCGCTTCGCCCGGTTATCATGTCCATGCGCGACTGGGGGATGGAGTATCTCGCTCCGGCGACGGAACCTTCGTCGTCGGTTGCATAAACATCTCCTCCACTGGTTCCCATCTCTCTGGTCTCTCCGATTTTCCTCCGTCGATACACACGGACGGCGACTATCCGAATCGTCACACGAGAACGACCTCGAAACGCGGATTCGACGATTCGCATCTACTGTCTGCTCCGAATGATCGCTTCGGTATCGTTCGCTACCGCGGTCGTTCCCGCCGAACGAACTTTCCCCATGCTACCCGTACCCATTGGTGGCGGGGGGAGTGGGGTGAAATTTCGAACGAACCAGGGGACTGACGGCGTCGGAATCGGGTGGTGGCTGTTTGGAATCGCGGTCGCTATCGTTCTCGTCGTCTCGCTCGATACATATCTCGGATGGATAGTGTTCGGACTGTTTCTGTACTACGTCGCTCGGCCCATCGCCAGATGGCTTCGACGCCGGGGAGTGTCCTCCGGTCTCGCATCACTGCTCACGATGGCTCTCATCATTCTCCCGTTTATCGGACTGCTCAGTGCCATCGTCGCCATCGCGTTCGGCCAACTGTCGGCGATACGACCAGCGGATATCGAGCAACTCGTGCGAACGCTCTTTCCGGGATACGATGTCGGTACGATACCGACCGACCCCATGACGTTGTACAACTCTACAACGCAGTTGCTCCGCGAGCCATCGGTTCGAAACCTGCTCGAACAGTTCGGAACCATCGTCGGGACGTTTGCAACACAAGCCTACAATCTGTTTCTCGCCCTCGTCTTCGTCTTTTTCTTGGTGCGTGATGAGGACAGGATCGCTGGCTGGTTCCGAAACACGGTTGCCGACAGGGAAACGACGACCTACGACTATCTTGATGCGGTCGACCGCGGTCTGAACTCCGTTTACTTCGGCTACACCCTCACTATTTTCGTCATCATCATCGTCTCCGTGATAATCTACAACGGGCTGAACCTCATCGCGCCGCCCGGAATGGAAATTCCTCAGACCATGCTCATCGCCATCGCGACCGGACTTGCGACCCTTATCCCGCTCGTTGGGCGCTCCATCGTGTATCTCATCGTCGTCCTATTTCTGGCCGTTATCGCGGTCGAAACCGATTTGACTCGACTCTGGTTCCCGATTCTATTCTACGTGCTCATGGGGTTCGTCTTCGACAACATCATCCGAACCTACGTCCGCCCGTATCTCTCCGGCCGCATGTTCCACACCGGGCTTATCATGTTCGCATATCTTCTCGGCCCGCCGATTTTCGGCTGGTACGGTATCTTCCTCGGTCCGCTCATCATGGTCATCGCCGTCCAGTTTCTCTGGAAGGTATTCCCGAAAATGCTCCCCGGAGCGTCGGACGCGCCCGACGCTCCGACAGCGACAGAAGTCGAGGCTGTCCAAACATCGGATTTGCAACCCCCACCGGGCGAGATGACTGATCAACCGGAGACGAAACCGGACGAGCGTGACAGAGGCGATTCGACGACGTGATTATCGGAGTTCGTTCTCCCCGACGACGAGCGCGTTCGAAATCAGATTTTTGTACGCACGACGGAGACGCTCGGACAGAGCCTGGTGTGAGATGCCGAGGTCGGCGGACAGTTCCTCTCCAGAAATATCCCGTGGGATGTCGTAGTAGCCCGCTTCCAGCGCCGTCACGAGGGTTTCGTACTGCTCTTCAGTGAGTCCGTACTGTCCTCTCCGTGGAGATTCGTTCAACTGATATATCTGCTCGACTTCGATCGGGATGCCGCTCTCTTCACAGAATTCATACGTCGCCGACAGCGCCTCCCGGTCAGGGAAGAGGATTCTGAGTTGCCACCCGTCGTTTTTGCCGTTGGCATCGATGATAGTACCGCTTTCCTCGACCAGGATGTGGATGACGAACTCCGTCTCGCGAACCCACGACATCCGAAATAGCCATTCTTCATCCAAATCCACGAGCAGTTCCACGTTCTCCGTGGACGGATCGTCTTCGAGCGCGGCTTGGAGGGAGTCGAATTGGTCTGGCTCCGCCGTCGCCCAGATGTACGGCATCACTCGCTCGGCTTCGGAGGCAACGACGCGCTCGACTTCGAACTCGACCCCCGGAACCCGTTCCAGCGTCGCCCGCAGTGCGAACCCGGAGGCCGGTAGTCGCACGATTGTGATTGTACTCATGCACCGTCCTAGGTGCCTTAGACGAATGACTCTGCTGGCAAGCGAGTGCTAACTGTTCACTGCTGGAATGTGCAGGCGGTACGCTCTTTATGTCCCGTCCGAGTGTCCTGAACGATGAACGACTCTGAGAATTTATCACCATTTGAAATTTTACGCGAGGCGACACTCACCGGCGTGACCGTCGTCGTTCCGCTGCTCATCACCGTCTACGTACTCGTAGTCTTACTGAATTTCGTGGCGAAGGTACTCAGGCCGCTACTCGAATTCGTATCGATATCCTCGATATACGTCCTGGGTGGTGTTACGGCCGCAACCGTCTCCGCGTTGATTCTGGTCGTCGGGTTCATCGCGCACTCGCCGATGGGCGAGCGTGCGATCGACAACTTCGACAATGCGATCAGTCGCGTACCTGGATTCGGAACCGTCTATCGGAGTTTTCGGCGAATGGGCGACGCCATGATCGAGAGCGATGCCGACCACTTCCGTGACGTGAAACTGCTCGAATTTCCCACTGACGGCACCTACACGTTCGCATTCGTGACCGCGGAAACACCGGAAGGAATCGAGGAGGCGGTCGGAGAAGCGTCGATGACGACCGTCTTTCTCCCGATGGCACCGAACCCCGTCATGGGCGGGTTCGTCGTCAACGTCCCCGACGACCGACTCGTCGATGTCGACCTCTCGCTCGAAGAGGCGTTCCGGGGAATCGTCACCAGTGGCGTGGGCATCGACGAGATGGATGCGGGTGGCAACGGCCTATCCGAGGAAGAACTGCGACAGTTGACGGGTTACGACGTGGCAAAACGACAGAGTCGGAATTAGTTCGCCAACGACGACAGCGCGCCGGCGAGTACTTGCGTCGCACTGGCGCAGTCCTCCCACTCGGTCCACTCGGCGGGATTGTGTGAGATTCCGTCCCGTGACTGCGCAAAGAGCATCGTCGTGTCGGTCACTTTCGCGATGTTCATCGTATCGTGGGCGGCCCCGGAGTGGAGGTCGAGCAGTTCGATATCGGAATCGTCACCGGCATCATGTGCGGCCTGCCGACAGCGCTCGCTCATTTCTATCGGTTCGACGTCGAACTCCCGGAGGAACCTCGTTTCGACGCCACGCTCCGCTTCGAGGCGCGAAAGCGACTCTCGCGCCAGCGAGACGAGTTCGTTCATCGCGTCGTAGCTCACGTCTCGAATATCGACGCCCATCTCGACTGCGCCCGGAACGACATTCGTCGCGTTCGGCCGAACGTTCAGTTTGCCGACCGTCCCGACTGTCGTCTCGCCGACCTCGTTGGCTCCCCGCTCCACGTCCTGCACGAACTCGCTCGCAGCGACGAGCGCATCGATTCGTTCGGGCATCGGGGTCGCCCCTGCGTGATTTGCCTCGCCCACAACATCCACGTGGCAGTGTGTGATTCCCGTAATCGTCGTCACGACACCGACGGCGAGCTCGGCGCGTTCGAGGCGCTCGCTTTGTTCGATGTGGAGTTCGAGCCACGAATCCCACTCGCTCGCGTCGATTCTGCCCTCGCCGCGGAATCCCATCGTTTCGAGTGCCTCCTCTAGCGTCGTCTGTCCATCTCGCAATTCGAGCACGTCTTCGAGCGACCGTTCGCCGACTGCGACTGACGACCCGAGCAGTCCGTCGGCAAACCGCTGGCCTTCCTCTTCGGTAAACGAAACGACTTCGACCGGACGACTCGGTTCGACGCCTGCGTCCTGCATCGCCCGAACCGCTTCGAGTGCGGAGTAAACGCCGAGTGGGCCATCGAAGATTCCGCCCTCCGGAACCGAATCGAGGTGGCTCCCTGCCGCGACAGGATTTGCGTTCGGGTCGGCGCTTTCGGGTGTCCACCGTCCGACGATGTTTCCGACCGCGTCCACTCGGACTTCCAGTCCGGCGTCTTCGAGTCGTTCTACGAAGTATTCTCTCGCCTGTCGGTTGGCTTCGGTTCCGGTAAGGACGGTTCGCCCGTGCCCGTCCACGTCGAGCGCGCCGAACTCGGCGTTCGTTTCGATATCGTCCTTGAGTCGTTTCCCATCGATTTTCATGACTCTGGGGAGGTCACCGGTGGACAATAAGTTCGGTGGTGTCCGGCATGCTCTGCCGGAAAATCGCATCTGCACACGTCGTTTATCACTGATAGTTTCAGCGAGAGGCGTTATTTTCCACGGGCCGACATCCGTGCGATGGGGCAGGGTTTAGACAGTGGGGATGGTAAGGGTGGATATGGCCGCCAGCCACTCCGTGACGGAGTCCGACGAGGGGCCGAGGGACGCCGTGACACTGACTGACGTTCGGAAGACGTACCACCTCGGAGAGCCGGTTCATGCGCTGGATGGCGTGACATTGTCGATTCCGCGAGGGTCGTACACCGCAGTCATGGGGCCGAGTGGGTCGGGGAAAAGCACCCTCCTCAATCTCATCGGTTGTCTCGACACGCCGACGGAAGGGACGGTTCACGTCAACGGGCGCAAAGTAACGGGACTCTCTGATGCCGAACGAACGATGGTTCGCGGCGAGGAAATCGGCTTCGTCTTCCAGACGTTCAACCTGATGCCGCGACTGACAGCCCGCGAAAACATCGCCCTCCCGCTCGTTTTTCAGGGGATTTCCCGCTCGGAACGACAGGAGCGTGCCGACGACCTGCTCTACAAAGTCGGCCTCCGTGGCAGGGGCGACCACCGTCCGAACGAACTGTCGGGTGGGCAGCGCCAGCGCGTCGCCATCGCCCGCGCACTGGCAAACGACCCCGCAATCATTCTGGCCGACGAACCGACCGGCAACCTCGACAGCGAGACGGGCCAACAAATCATGGGTCTCTTCGAGGAACTCAACGACGACGGCCACACCGTCCTGATGGTTACCCACGAGCGCGACATCGCGGAACATGCGGAACGCATCGTTCACATCCTCGACGGCACCGTTGAACGCGTCGAAGAAATCGAGGCACCACGTCGGGTCGAAGAAGCGCAGTAGGTTTTTTTGTTTCGTCAGAAATCGAGGGCGTACAAATAGCCGTCCTCGCCCGTGGTGTAAGCCGTATTGTCCCCGACCGTAACATCCGCCAACCCGTGTGGGTTCTCGAACTGCCAGCGGACGGTGCCGTCGCGTTCGAGTGCAGTGATTGTGTCGTGTTCTTCGGTACGGACGAGTGTCGTTTTTCCGGTGTACTTTCCCGCAAGAGTAAGCGAACTCCACACGAACAATCAAGCAGTCCGCCTGCGAACTCCTCGCCATGGATATCGCGTTCGTCGCGTACGACGGCATGACCGCGCTCGATTTCGTCGGCATCTACGACCCACTGACCCGACTCGATACGATGGGGTTCCGCGACGATGTCTCGTGGGATGTCTGTGCTCGAACCGAGCGCGTAACCGCGAATGCCGGACTCGAACTCGTTCCCGACGTGGTTGACGAACCGCTTTCGGGATACGACATGTTCGTCGTGCCGGGTGGGTTCGTGGCGCGTGAACTCGCCGAGGATGACGGGTTCACATCGTGGCTGGCAACTGCGGATTCCGAGTGGATCGCCTCGGTCTGCACGGGGTCGCTCCTGCTCGGCGCAGCTGGATTTCTGGACGGCAAGCGCGCCACCACCCATCCCGACGCATACAGCCGACTGGCCGACTACTGCGACGTGGTCGAAGAGCGCATCGTTCGGGATGGTCGGGTCGTGACGGCTGGCGGTGTCACTTCGGGAATCGACCTCGGCCTCTGGCTCTGTTCCGAGCTGGCCGACGAGACGACTCGCGAAGTCATCAAAGGACAGATGGACTACCCGTACTAGCGATGGTCGGTTTTCGGGTGACGACACGGAAATGATTATATCGCCCGAACTTGTTGCCTTCGGTGAATGATGGACGATGTCGACGATGCGGGTTTTATCGCGATGAGCGTGCTCGGCATTCTCATCGTCGCTGACTTCGTCGCTATCGAAATCGCACTCGGTTTGGTAGTGGCCGTTGGTGTCATCACCGGAGTCGTCCGCTATCGTCGGGGACAGAAATGGCTGGCGTTCGGGTGGGTGCTGTTCTCCGTCTCGGTTTCATCGCTCCCATTCATCAGTAGCGGGTGGGTCACCCTCGTCGTCTTTTTCGGCGGGGTAGCCGTTTCGACGGTGATTCTCCTGTTCGGACAGATAGGCCTTATCGAAGAGCTTTCCGCCACCGCTTCGCAATCGGAGTAGCTGAAGCGGGCGACTTCAGGTCAGATTTTCTCCTCGTACCCTTCCTCGTCGGCGCGTTGGAGTATCGAGTCGATGGTGTCGCTCTTCGCGTCGGTGTACGAAGACGCATCTCGGGGATGTTCTTCGGCGGCGGCGCGCTTGATGGCGGCGTACTCCTCACGCGCGTCGGGATGGTCACGAAGATACTCGCGGAACACGATGCCCCGCCGCCACGTCTCGGAACCGGCCGAACAGACGCCGACGTTGAACTGCTGTCCGTCGTCGGCCCAACGATGGAGCGAAAACCAGCCGTCCCGCTCGCGTCCGAATCGGTAGCCGACGCTCTCGAACCGCTCGACTGCGTCTCTGGCGGCCTCCATTTCGGTGTACATCAGTCCGATGTCGATGATGGGCTTCGCTGGCAGTCCCGGGACGGAGGTGCTTCCGAAGTGTTCGATTCAGACCAGTTCGTCACCGCCTGCCTCCCGCAGACGCTCGGTCTCGCGCTCGTAGCGGTCGGCCCATTTGGAATCGGACTCGACGATTTCGATGTCTGTGTCGTATCTCGGAATGTCGTTCGGCTCGCCCATACAGCAAACGATGGTTGCCACTGTAAAAAATCGATTCCGAAATCGCGAGCACTATAGAGAACTCCTACGACAAACTGTCATTTCTCTCGCAAGCTATTTTACCCCTGTGACGAACTCTCAGGTAGCGGAAATTCCGCAACCGACAGAATGAGTGCAAACGACACAGCAGTGACCGTGCTGTTCACCGTCGATTCGCTCCGGGCGGATGCCCTGCCCGCGAACGGCGTCGTCTCCACCCTCGGTGAACGAGGAACCGTCTTCGAAAACGCGTTCGCACACAGCAACTGGACGCCGTTTTCGTTTCCGTCGATTCTCGGCGCGAAGCAGGTGTTCGGTGATTCGCGGGGAATCGGCGTGGCGGACGAGCCGACTTTGGCCGAAACGTTGCAGGAGGCCGGTATCTCGACAGCGGGATTTAACGGTGCAAACGGATTTCTAACCGAACATTGGGGCTACGACCGTGGTTTCGAGGAGTTCGAGTCGTTCACCTCGGGGACAGGGGACAGCCTCTACAGCAAGTATCTCACCGCCCATCCGACAGTGCAGGCGTGGCTCCAAGTTGCCGTCTCACCGCTTCGGCAACTCCTCGGAAAAGAAGGTGGTGCGCGAAACGTCTCCCGGATGCTCGACGTGGAGCGCCGAGCCATCGACTTCGTCGAGCGGGCGGAACCACCGTTTTTCCTCTGGGTTCACTACATGGACGTTCACACGCCGTACGTTCCCGCGCCGAAGTTCGTCCGCGACGAAACTGGCGCAAACGTCGGGTCTCTCAAAATGCTCCGTGCCCACGCCAAGGCCGGATTAGGTCGTGAAGTCGGCGACGATACCCTGACCGACCTCGAAGCGCTCTACCGGGCCGCAATCCGGCAAGTGGACGCGAGCGTCGGTCGAGTGCTCTCGGCACTCGACCGGCGAGGATTCCGTGACGATGCCTGCATCGTTCTCGCTGGCGACCACGGCGAGGAGTTCATGGAACATGGCCATCTGGCACATTATCCGAAACTCTACGAGGAACTGGTTCACGTCCCGCTAATCGTCCGGAACTCCGATGGAAACTCGGACTTCGGCCGCGAAAACGACCCGAACACCGTCGAACGTGCGGTCGGTCTCGAATCGATTCCGGCCACCGTCTGTGAGGCGATGGGTGTCGAACACGGCTTTTCCGGCGGGAGTTTATTCGGCGACGACATGGATCCAGTGCCGGTCACCTCAGTCGCGGTTCGTGGCGACCACGTCACCTATCAGCCGATTCCACGCCATCTCGACGACGGTGAACTCATCGTGAGCGCTCGAACCGCCGATTGGTCGTACATTTACCATACTGAGTCCGAACGTCGAGAGCTGTACGACCGACGCCGTGACCCGGACGAACAGGAAAATTTGTGGGCCGAATACGAGGGTTCCGAAATTAACGGTTACCTGCACGATGCGGTCGAGTCTCGAATCGAACAAATCGAGACCGACGAGGGGAGCGAGGCGGTCGAACTCCCATCCGACATAACGAATCAGCTGAAGGCGCTCGGCTATCAGTAACGTTCCGGCTTGGGAAATATCATTCGACCGCTATTCGTTTGCCCTACGTTTTTGTCGGTGAATGCCGTCGGTGGAATGGGGTGAATCGACGATTGTACATCCGATTCGGTGGAATCTGAACGACTGGTTTGGGGGCGGTAGGTGATGGCGCACGTGCTCGTTCTCTATGGCTCGACCGAAGGTCACACGGCGACGATTGCGGAACGAATCGCAGGGGTTCTCGACTCCAGGGGACACGACGCAACGCTGATTCACGGACAGCACGGCCCCGATGAGCTTCGCCTTTCGGACTACGACGCCGTCATCATCGGCGCGTCGATTCACATGGGCAAACATCAGGGATACGTGACTCGGTTCGTGCGGGAACACGCGGAAGAGTTGAACCGACTGCCATCGGCATTTTTCTCGGTGAGTCTGACCGCCGCGGAGGGAACCGACGAGTCGCAGGCAACGGCCAAAGGATTGGTCGATGAGTTCCTCGCGGCCACCGGGTGGAGGCCGGACAGCATAGTGGTCGTCCCCGGCGCACTCAAATACAGCCAATATGGGACGTTCAAACGGTTCGTGATGAGGCGAATCGCCCGAAGGATGGGCGGTGGAACGGACACGTCACGGGACTACGAGTATACCGACTGGGACGAAGTCGAGACGTTTGCCAGCCAATTCGCACGCACACTCGAATAGCGGGCGCAGAAAAAGGCAGGTTTCGTCCGTCGTTCGGGAGCGGACGAGCGGGGACGACCCCCCGCTTTCCTCAGAAGGTACGCCGCGCAGTGGTACTCAGCAGGTTGAGTTCGCTACTGAATACCGTTGCGTCCCCCGAGAATCGATACCGCTCGCCTCGACTGAAGCTGGCGTCTCGTGCGAACATCATTGCCGTGATTGCGGCGTCCGGTCCGCCGAGGTCGTATCGGATAACCCATCCGCTGTAGTCGTCGGGTTGGCTGATTTCGGCCACATCCCCCCCACCGGGACGCGCCAGCAGTCGAACGACGGTTGACTGTTCGAGCGCGTTCGTGATGCGGAACGGGACGTTCGGGTGGTAGGCGTACGTGTATACGAGCACGTTTTCCTGCCGCTGGGCGGCGGCGGCACCAACACTCCCGAGACCGAGCGCGAGCGCACTCGTCGCGAGCGCACCCTTTTTCATGAACGTTCGGCGTGACTCGTCCGGAAGGGCATCCCCAGCGCCCTTGTCCGAGTCTCCTGTGTCTATTCTTTCACTCTTTGCCATATTCGACCGCAGTTTGGATATTGGACTCTCACGTACATAAGGACGTATTCTTGTTATGTTTAGGGACAGGTTTTCCCTACTTCTCTTCTCTTCTCTTCTCTTCTCTTCTCTTCTCTTCTCTTCTCTCGTGTCCTTCGCGACGAACCGCTCCGAGTTGCTACCTTCCTGAAAGCGTATCGAAGACGCGGTCGAAACGCGCCCGAACGTCCGCCGCGATGTCGTCCATTTCAGGATTGTCCACGACCGAGAGCATCGCCTCTGGGTCAACCGCACTGACAACGATGCCATCATCGGCTTCGTAGATTACGACGTTGCAGGGGAGTAGAACCCCAAGGTCGCGTTCCGCGTCCAATCCATCTTTAGCCAGTGACGGGTTGCACGCGCCGAGAATCCGATATTCGGGGTACTCGATGTCGAGTTTCTTCTCGAACGCTTCACTCACGTCGATATCGCTCAGGACTCCGAAGCCTTCGTCGCTTAGTGCGGCCGTGGTTCTGGCGACGACGTCCTCGAACTCGCCGGCCACGTGACGCTTGTCGTAGTAGGTCATCATGTGTTATTGACCACCGATGGAAGTAGTTCTTGAGGCGGATTCAATCTGCGTGGGGCGTCGTTTCCTCCCGTCCACTGCTCGATTCGAAGTAGGTCACGTACACCTGTGCGAGGAAGACGGCGGTAAAGACAACGTTGAGAACCGTCGTGTAGGTGTCCGGCACCGTCCCACCGGTTTGCCCCCGCTTCGGAATCAGACTAACCGCGGCCCACGTGTAATGGGTGGCGATTCCCGTCAGGGTTGCCACCGCGAAGATCGCGAGGAACAACGTTACGGCCAGCCGTTTCCCGTAGTATTTCCGGTACATATCCACGATATGTGGCACGATGAGGTCGGCGTAGATGAACGACATGACGCCACCGAACGGAATTCCCGCGTTCCACAGCACGAGCGCGAAGGGGACGTTCGCCACCGAGCAGACGAACGTGATGACACCGACGAACACGCCGATTGCGGCCCCGAGGACGACCCATGCGACGGTGCCTTCTGGCGCGATCGTGAACAACTCTGCCCACCACGACCGAGGGACGAACGCCGCGAGGAGCGAAGCGACGACGAACCCGGCGGCGAGGTCTTCCCAAAGCATTTCCCACTCGCCGATGGCGTTTCGGAAGGCGTTTTTCCACCCCGACACGGTGAACAGTTTGTCCCGCCACGTCGCGTCCTCCCGCTGATTTACGTAGGTTTCCTTGCACGACTCCGAACAGAAATATTCGGTTCCGTCGTCCATCTCGACGCTCAGGGTGTCGTCAGCCTCGGGGTCGACTTCCATTCCACAAACCGGGTCGCGGACGCTGTCGCTCTTCTCGTCGCCCGACCGCACGTGTTCTCGGGCGGCCTCGAACCATCGGTCGGGAACGACGTATTTCGTGATACCCGCCAGCAGGAGGATCATCAATATCCCACCGAAGACGTCGGCGGCGACGAACTGCCAACCGAGCAGAATCCACATCACGAGTCCAATTTCGATGACGAGGTTCGTGCTGGCGAACTGGAACCCAGCGAACGAAGATTCCGGCGATGCTCCCTTCTTGAACAGCGATTTCGTCGTGGCGACGGCCCCGAACGAGCAACTCGATGAGAGGAAGCCGAAGAGACTGCCGAGTCCGACCTCCTTCAGCCCTCTTCCGCCGAGCAGGTTCGTCATTCGTTCCTCGCTGACGAACGCCTGTACCGCCCCTGCGATGGTGAACCCGAGCACCAGCGCCCACCACGTTTTCCATGCCATGTCGCCGAAAAACGTCGCGGCATCCACGAGGCTCTGGACGATATTCATGGGTAATCATAGGGGAACGACGCTTTCGGTCGTTGTGGTTAATAGAACGGAAATTCGAAAACGGCGGTACGAGTCTCGACAGCGTATTTCGAGCGGATTTCGTTCAGTGATTCGGGATTCGGTACCGAAACCATCGTTCGAGGACAACTACTGCCACTCTGGAGCTACTAATCAAAGCTCTCGATGGGCGAAATTCTTGGAATCAAAAACGGCGCGAGGCGTGGCGTTTTGAGTTCGGCTCTCTCGTTCCGGTTGAGTACCGGGGAAACGGACACCCCAGCCGAATCCTTTTGCCGTCCCCGTTCTTCGACGGTACTATGCCCAAACCACGGTACTCTATCGCACGATATTTGAGCATCGACAGCGCCGAATTGCCGACGATTTCGGTCGATGGTGACCTCGTCTTTCTCGCCGACACGACCGGCACGCCGCAGGTTTGGTCGCTCGACGCGCCGAACACCTATCCTACTCGACTCACGCCACACGACGAGCGTATTTCGTTCGTTTCAGCGTCGCCGACTCGGCCGGAAGCCATTTTCGGGATGGACGAGGGAAGTAACGAGCACGACCAACTGTACCGCTACGACTTGCGGGATGGCACCGAAACTCCACTCACCGACAGGCCCGAAGCGATCCATCTGTGGGGCGGGTGGAGTCCCGACGGCGAGGCGTTCGCGTTCACGGCAAATCGCCGCGAACGCGATACCTTCGACGTGTACGTACAGGGCCGAGACGGGTCGGAGGCGACGCTCGTCCACGAAGGGGAGGGTGGTTTCCTGAGTATCGAAACGTGGGGTAAACCCGGCATCGTCCTCTCGAAGGAACACGCTAGTTTCGACTACGACCTGTTCCTGCTCGACCCCGACACGGGTGAGCATCGCCGATTGAGCGACGACACGGAAACTCGCTATGGGAACGTCCGGTTCGGCCCGGACGACGAACTCTACTGCGTGACGAACTACGATTCGGATACGGCCAACATCGCCCGAATCGACGTTGACAGCGGAGCACACGAAACGATACAGGCAGGCGACGATTGGAACGTCGAGGGGTTCGCACTTCACGCCGAAACTGGTCGAATCGTTTGGAGTCGTAACGTCGATGGCTACTCCGAAATTCACGCCGGTCGTTTCACGGACGGCAAAATCGAATCCCTCGCCGAACCGAATCTCTCCGAAGGCGTGGCGTACGACCTGACGTTCGACCCGGACGGCGAGCAGTGTGCGCTCTCGCTTAGTCGAAGCGACGACCCGAGGAGCGTCTTCATCCTCGACCCGGAGACTGGCGCGGCGGAACGGTGGTCGAATCCGGGGACGCTCGGCATCCCCCGAGAACGCCTCCTCGAACCGGAAACGATTCGATACGAGACGTTTGACGGACGGGAGATTCCGGCCTACTGGACGCTTCCCGAGAGCGTCAACTCGGACGACGAAGTCCCGGTTATCGTGGACATTCACGGCGGGCCAGAACACCAACGCCGACCGTGGTTCTACCCGACGAAGCAGTATTTCCTCCAGCAAGGGTACGCGATTTTCGAACCGAACGTCCGCGGGTCGTCTGGTTATGGCACGGAGTACACGCATCTCGACGACGTGGAAAAGCGGATGGATTCAGTTACCGACATCCAGGCAGCGGTCGAATGGCTTCACGACCACGAATCGGTCGATTCCGACCGAATCGTCGCGTACGGCCGCTCGTACGGCGGATTCATGGTGCTCGCGGCGATAACCGAATATCCCGACCTCTGGGCCGCAGCCGTGGATTTCGTCGGCATCGCCGACTTCGAAACCTTCCTCGAAAACACCGGCGAATGGCGACGCTCGCATCGCGCACAGGAGTACGGTTCACTGGACGACCCGGAACTCCTCGAACGAATCAGCCCGATTCACAAAGCCGACCGAATCTCCTGCCCGCTGTTCATCCAACATGGCGCGAACGACCCGCGGGTGCCGGTCGGGGAAGCCGAACAAATCGCCGAGAAGGTTCGGGAACGCGGCGTGCCGGTCGAGACGTGCATTTTCGAGGACGAAGGCCACCATACGACTTCCCGTGCGAACCTCATCGAGGAGTTCGAACGCATCGCTGCGTTCTTGGACGAACACGTTTAGGCGGAATTGTTGCTGCTGTTGGTGCGGACGGAGGTGGTAAATTGGTGCCGGTGCAAGCTGCTCCTCTCCGAGAAATCCGCCCCCATCACCCGAGTACGAGACAGTCGTCCCTTCCAATATCTACGAAGAACGTACCTTCTCACACACCCAACTCGCTCGCCAACTCGTAAAACGTCTCGATAACGAAATCCGGCTCATCGCCGAAGGGTTCCCACGGTTTGCCTTTCCTGTTCACCCACACCCCCTGCATTCCGGCGTGTTTCGCACCCTGCACATCGAACCATCCGGCGGTGACGTGTGCGATTTCCTCGATTGGGGTACCCGTTCGGCCGGCGGCGTGGCGGTAGAGTTCCGCGTCGGGTTTGAACGTCTCCACCTCGTCGGCGCTGATGGTGTCCAGGAGTAGGTCGCCGATATCGGCGTGTTCGACCATCGAATCCAGCATTTCGGGGTTGCCGTTGGAGACGACGTAGCAGTCGTAGCCGCCGTCACGGAGCCGTTCGATTCCGTCGCGCACGTCGTCGAACACGTCGAGTTCGTGGTAGACGGCGAGAATTTCGTCGCGCTCGTCCGCGGAGATATCGGCGTCGTGAGCTGACAGGGCGTATTGGAGGGCGTCGCGGTTCATCTCGTAAAACGGCTGGTAGGAGTCGGTGTGATTGGCGACGAAGGTGTACTCCAACGACCGGGCGCGCCAGAGTTTCGAGACGGGTTCCGGGTTTTCGACGCGCTCGGCGAGCGCGGTTTCGGCGGCATCCACGTCGACCAGCGTGCTGTAGGAGTCGAACGTAACTGTCGTCACTCGGTCGGAATCGAAGGCCATGATATGCGGGCTTCGTTCGGTACGGAGTTAGTCGTAGGGGCAAGAGCAACGGCTTCCGGTACCGTTCAACTCGACAATAGGCGGTGGTAAGGGAGTTCTATCCGTTTCCGGACGAGGCACCCTGCAACTGTATCGTATGTTCCGTCGCTTTGCCGGAGAGGTCGAATTCGCTGAGTTGGCTTCCACACGAACTTCGCGTTTCGGACGGACTGAGATAGATATCGAACTGCGAATTACAGCCCATGGTTCCCCAGGACTCCACGAAGGTCGGCTCTCCCGTGGACTTCTGTTTTAGGGTATAGAGTAGTTCCCCTTTCTCCGGTATCCTCTGCAATCGGAACGAGTGGGCGGAATCGGGTTTGACTGTGTACTTTTTGTCGAAAATCACGTTCGACTTCGGCGTGATTTGTGTCGCCTGCATCGGAGACGGGAACTTACCTTCATCCTCGCTCCCTCCCACTTCGTCTTCGCTTTCGACCCAAAATTCGTCACTGTCCTCGACTTCATCCTCGATCTCATCCACAACCTCCTCTTGAACCTCGCGTTCGTCCTTGCTCTTCATCGTCTTCGTTTTACCGTGCTGGTCCGTGATGCGGTACGCAGAAATTGGGCGATTCGACACCGAGAGCGAGAACAGCTGCGGTTGGTTCGTCGGATTCTCCACGAGGAGACGGCTTCCCGTGGAGGATTGTGACTGGGCGGAATTCGCTGCTTGCTGGCTCTGTGTAGAGCTCGCTGTCTGCTGGCTCTGTGTAGAGCTCGCCGTCTGCCGTGCCATCCCCGAAGCAAACGACCCGGTGAGAAGAACTGTGCTCCCTGCGAGAATACGCCGTCTTGATATGTAGTCGGACAGTTGACCCATGGTATACCCCCACAGAACGCTGTCAATCTTCAATACCTTCAAAGCTTTGGCATCTATTGGAATAGTTGATATGTTTACCTACTGGTGACCCGAAACGTGAACCGCTTCGTACGGTTCCTCGAGATACGCCATATCGCCGGACGAGAGGTCGATGTCGAGCGCTTCGACGGCGGCTTCCAGATGTTCGACGCTCGTCGTGCCGACGATTGGGGCATCCACCCATTCCTTGTGGAAGAGCCACGTCAGCGAGATTTGTGCCATCGTGACGCCTTTTTGCGCGGCGAGTTCCTGCACGCGCTCGTTGATTTCCGCACCACCATTATCGGCATATGGATGCTCGTGGGCGTAGTCGTCGGTCTGTCCCCGAGTCGTGTCCTCGAACTCCTCGTGCGGTCGGGTGAGGTAGCCACGGGCGAGCGGACTCCACGGAATGACGCCGATTCCTTCCTTTTCACAGAACGGAAGCATCTCGCGTTCCTCCTCGCGATAGACCAAGTTGTAGTGGTTTTGCATCGTCACGAATCGGTCGAGTCCGAGTCGCTCGCTCGTGTGCAGGGCATTTGCGAACTGGTATGCCCACATCGAACTCGCGCCGAAATAGCGCACCTTCTCGCGCCGAACCGCGTCGTCGAGTGCTCGCAGGGTTACATCGATGGGTGTTCTGTCGTCCCAGCGATGGGTTTGGTAGAGGTCGATGGTGTCCATGCCGAGTCGAGAGAGCGAGTTATCGAGTTCCTGTTCGATGGCCTTTCGGGATAGCCCTCCCGAGTTTGGGTTGGTCTCGTCCATCTGGAAGTAGCCCTTCGTGGCGACGACCATCTCGTCACGACGACCGTCGAGCGCTTTTCCGAGGGTTCGCTCGCTTTCGCCGCGCGAGTACATATTCGCGGTGTCGAAGAAATTGATGCCAAGGTCGATGGCCCGTTCGATGATGGGCATACTTTCGTCCTCGTCCAACACCCACTCGCGCCAGTCGCTCGACCCGAAACTCATACAGCCGAGACAGATGCGACTGACTTCCATTCCCGTGTCGCCGAGTGTCGTGTACTCCATGTCGCGGGACTCGCGGGCAGACGAGAAAAAACTACGCACAGACGAGATTTCTGTAGAGCTATCCAGATAGCTATCTATAAATCATTCTGTAAAACATCCTTCTTGGGCGCTCTCACCGCCACGGGAGTTTTCATTTTCTAGTTTTTCGAGTTGTGTGGTGAAACTGTGCTCGGGCCGCACGACAACGTAGTGACATCTTCGTTGAACAGACCGAACGATTCAACGAAACCGGTCTGCCAAACACGACAATAATTTAACAAAAAATAGTGTTAGTTTTAGGGACAAACGTCCATAGTAGAGAGAGCCGATAGTATGAAAACGGACATCCGGGTGCTCTACTTCGACCCGCTTGCCGACACGGGCGTCGTTCCGGCCGATTTGGAGCGCGATGCACCAGCGTTAACGGTCCGTACTGCGGACGACGAGCAGGAAATTCTCGACGAAATCGAGAGCGGGGCCGTAGACTGTGTTGTTAGTGGCAATGTACTTCCGAACCGAGATGGCATCACGCTGTCCGAGCGAGTGCTCGGCCAACACCCGACCGTTCCGTTCATCCTCTCTACTACCTCCGGAACCGAGCGAATTGCGAGCAAAGCCGTCGAAGTAGGCGTATCGGGATACGTCCCGACCGAAACGGAAGAAGAGCGCCCCACCGCGGTGACGACGACTATCACACGCGCAACCACCGACGCTCGACGCCCACGTGAGCGGTTCAACCATTATCAGTCCATCGTGCAGGCGATGGGTGACGGTGTGTACACGCTGGACACCGAGGGCATTGTGACTGCCGTCAATGATACTCTCACGGAGATGTCCCGGTACGACCGGGACGAACTCGTCGGTGAACATATCTCCCTCCTCCTAGACGGCGTGGACGTATCCCGCGGCGACCGACTCATCAAAAACCTGCTTCAGGGCGACGAAGACGTTGGAAAGCTGCGAGCGGAACTTCGAACCGCGGACGGACAGGGGATTCCGTGCGAAGCCAGAATCGGTCTGTTAACCCATCGCGACGAGTTCCGGGGAACCGTCGGCGTCCTCCGGAGCATCGCGGAACACGAGCGAATCAAAGCGGCACTCCGCGAGCAGAAGGGAAAAATCGAGGAACTTCACGAAATCGCATCAGAGATGAAAGCGTGTAAGACGCCTGCTGAAATCTGTGATTTGACCGTCGATGCTGCCGAAAGCATTCTCCAGTTCGACATCTGCGGCGTTGATATCGTCGAGGACGGCTACTTCATCCCCAAAGCCATCTCGACGGGGATGACCGACGATGGCTACACCAAACTTCGAATCGACCAAGGCGTCGCCGGTCTGTCGTATCAAAGCAACGAGACTATCGTGCTGGACGACGTGCGAGAAGAGGGGGTTTCCGCCCCGGCACAGGCCGAATATCGGTCGCTGCTGAGTTCGCCAATCGGCGAGGAGGGGGTGTTTCAAGCTGGTTCGCGAGAAGTCGGCGCATTCGATTCCGACGACGCGGAACTGGCTGAACTGCTGCTCTCACACACCACCGAAGCGCTCCAACGAATCCGCTCACAGACCGCCCTCCGCGAGAGCGAGGAGAAATACCGGACGCTGGTCGAACAGAGTCACGACGCGATTTACATCTACCGCGACGACCAGTTCGTGTTCGTCAACCAGCGAGTGTGTGAATTGAGCGGCTACGACCGCGACGAACTCCTCGAAATGAGTATCTGGGAGTTGTTACATCCCGAGGAGCGCGACCGGATCATGCATATCGTAGCCGAACGCAGTCGTGGAAATTACCCGCCACACTACGAAGCGCGAATCGTGACCAAAAACGACGGCATTCGGCACGCGGAGTTCAACGTGCGCGAAATCACCTACGAGGGTGAAACCACGCAACTCGGCTCCGCCCGCGACGTGACCGAGCGAAAACAACGAAAACAGGAACTCAAACGCCAGAACGAACGATTGGAGGAGTTCGTCAGCGTCGTCTCGCACGACTTGCGAAACCCGCTCAACGTCGCGCAGGGCCATCTCGAACTCGCCAGAGAACGTGGTGATGACGTGCATTTCGAGAAATCGAGGGGCGTTCTCGACCGAATGGGGAGTCTTATCGACGACCTGCTGACGTTGGCACGGCAAGGGCTGGTCGTCAGTGACACCGAGTCGGTCGATTTGGAAACCGTCGTTCGACGAGCGTGGGCGAACGTCGATACGGGAGAGAGCACGCTTCTGGTGGACGCACTCGGCGATGTCGATGCCGACCGGGGCCGCCTCCAAGAACTGTTCGAGAACCTGTTTCAAAACGCCGTAGAACACGCGGGACGTTCGACGACGGTTCGAGTCGGACGAATCGACGATGATTCAGATGGTTCGACGGAGTTTGCCGGTTTTAACGTCGAGGATGATGGAACCGGAATCCCGCCGACAGAGCGCACGGCAGTGTTCGAACACGGCCACACCACCGCGGACGATGGGTCGGGGCTGGGACTGTCGATCGTGAAAGGCATTGTCGAAGCCCACGGCTGGTCGATTTCGGTCTGCGACGGTGACGACGGAGGGGTGTGTTTTCAAATTCGCCCGGAGTAACCTACAGTCGCCGAAATCCCTCGACGGTCGGCGCAGCGAGCGGACTCGTCGGAAGCCCGTCAGTCGGTTCCGGGTCGTTGTATTCGCGCGGAGCCACGTCGTTTGGTGACTCCGGATAGAACAGAGAGGCGAGCAGTTGAATCTGCCCACGGCCGATGCTCAACTCGAACTGTCCACCGCCGTACAGTCGAATCTCGTGGTGTTCGCAGTATTCGAGCGTGTCGAACAACGATTCGACGCTTCCGAACCGCGACGGCTTGATGTTCAACCACTTCGGTTCGAACGGGAGCGACTCCACGCTTTCGACGTCCGTAATCGGCACGTCCCACGAAATTCGATCCCGAGCAGGGTCGAGAACCGGCGCGGTTTCGTCGGTGTAGGCCGGGTCTTCCATAACCACATCTGGGAGCCCATCCCGAACGCGCCGATAGAGGTCGGTGTCTGCCGACTGGCCGACTTCGGTGTTCTCGTATTGCGCTTTCAAATCCACGATCCGGACGTTTCCCGTATCGGTCAGCTCCGAAACCAGTTCGGCAGACCACTCCGGCGTGGCATCGAGTTTGAACCGGATCTCTGGGTCGATTTCCAGCCACTGTCGAACGCGCTCCGCACTCGGCGGGTCGCCCAGTCGCGTGCTTACCACGAACTCGACCGGGAGCGTGGTACGACCCAGTACTGTTGGTAAGTCGGTGTCTGCCTGCCGCAGCGCTAAATCCAGCGCCGCGCTCTCGAATCCCCACCGTCGGTAGTGACGGAAATCCTCGCGGGATGGCCCTTCGGGAAACAAATCCTGTTCGGCGAGATGCGTCGAATACTCGTCGAGGGTGTACTCGTCGGACAAGTCGAATTCAGCGTCGGCCAGCGCATACTGGTCGTCTTCGTCGTATGTCACGTCTTCGCCTCTACCGGTTTCGCCAGCACCGCGAAGCACGATTTCGGTCGTGACGCGCGTGAACTCGCTGGAGGTTTCGCGTTCGTGCGTTTCGAACGCACAGGATTCGATTTCGAGCGGGAGATCGGCCACTTGGTCGTAGAGCGCCATGGGTAGTGGACAACGGGAAGCGGGATAACTGTCGGGTGGAGTCCAGCACGACGGTGTGGCTATCTTCGGTCTGCCAGCACTTCGCCTATCTGCCCGACGGTGTCGAGGACGTAGTCCGGTTGAATTTCAGCGTTTTCGAGATCGTCCGACGTTGCCACTCCCGAACGGACGAGAACAGTCGTCGCGCCGATGTGTTCGCCGAGCGCGATATCGGTGTTGAGGCGGTCGCCGACGACGAGGCACTCTTCGGGGCGGATGCCGAGATGGTCGAGTGCCGTCGCTCCGGCCTCCGGTGCTGGCTTTCCGAGTATGTGATCTGGTTCCCGACCCGCAACGCCCGCGATGGCGTTGATGATGGCTCCCGAGCCGGGGACGAGGCGTTCCGAGGCTGGAATCGTCACGTCCGGGTCGGTGCCGACGAACGCCGCGCCGTCTTCGAGCGCCCAGAGGGCACGGGTGAGTTCGTCGTAATCGAACTCGCGGTCGATAGACCCGACGACGACTTCGCCCGCGTCGGGGTCGTCCCGAACCGTGAACCCGCGTTCACGCAGGAGGTCGCGGAGATACGTCTCGCCGACAACGAACAGGTCGCGTTCCTCGTACTCGGTTTCGAGGAACTCGGCGGTGACGAGTGCCGATGTGAGCACCTGTTCGGCGTCGATGGGGATGTCGTGCGCGCTGAGTCGATCGACGTAGTGCTTCGGCGGTTGTGTCGGGTTGTTCGAGAAGAGGAGGAGGTCTATCCTGTGCTCGCGGAGTGTTCGTATGCCCTCGTCCGCACCGGGTAGGCGGTCGTCGCCTCGAACCAATGTCCCGTCTACGTCCACAATCGCACCACGATAGGTTGCCATTACGCTGAATAACGAACTAGGTGGTGTTTAATCACCCGCACGGGTCAAGATACAACATGAGTGTGAACAGAACTGACAGCGCACCGATCATCCTGCCGGTTCTGGCTTCGGTTTGCGGTAAAAATTCACGCTAGCCCTCTCACCCGGTTTTTTCTCCACCGAGCACCCAGCGGACGACGTTGGCTTCAACGAGGTCGCGGTCGGTGTGGGAGAGATTGTCCCCGAACTCTTCGATGATTCGGTCGCTCTTTTCCCTCAGACGCGATTCGAGCGGTAGCGTTGGGGTCGTCATAGAGGCAGCAAGGCTGTTCCGTCTTCCCGATGTATATACACGAGCATTCGGGAACCGAGTGCAAGTCGATGTCGGACGGCGGAATAAAGGCGGCAAAATAAAGACGACTGGATGACAGAGCAAAAACGAGGATGAAACGACAACGGCGGCGAGCGCTACTCTACGTTGGTGCATTCTTCACGGTTCTCGTCGTGTACACAGTCGTCTACTCGTGGGCGATGCGGACGTTCGAGGGCGTTGACCGAAGCTTTCTCGAAGCGTTCGGTATCGTCATCGAGACGTTCACGACGACCGGTTACGGGACAGACTCTATCTACTGGGATTCGGTGGAAATGCAGGTGCTGGTCATCATCATGCAGATGACCGGCGTCGTCCTCATCTTCATGGCGTTGCCGCTGTTCGTCGCGCCGTGGATTCAGGAAGCCATCCGGGCGAGTCCGCCGACGTCGATGGACGAACTCGACGACCACATCGTTATCTGCGGATACTCTCCGCGCGCGGAAACGCTCATCGACGAACTCCGGTCGTGGAGTCGTGACTACGTTGTCGTCGTCACCGACCGAGAAGAAGCACTCGACCTGTATGAACAGAACGTCAGCGTGGTTCACGGCGACCCGGAATCGGCGGAGGTGCTCGAAAAAGTGCACGCGGGGCGCGCGGATACCGTCATCGCGGATGCGACTGACGAACAGAACGCGAGTATTGCGCTGGCAGTTCGAGAAGTGTCGGAGGATGTCCAGATCATCAGCCTCGTCGAAGATGCCGACTTGACGAACTATCTCAATTACGCCGGAGCAGACCAGGTGTTCTCGCCACGACGTCTGCTCGGTCACAGTCTCGCTGAAAAGGTGACAGCGTCGGTGACTACCGACCTCGGCGAGACGGTTACCATCGGAGAGGATTTCGAAATCGTCGAGCTATCCATTCAGGACGGCGGCGAAGTCGCTAACACGAAACTCGCGGAGAGTGGCATTCGGGAACGAACTGGTGCGAGCATTATCGGTCTCTGGCGACGTGGTGAATTTCAGAGTTCACCCTCCCCGGATACCGTGTTGGACGAAAGTACGATTCTCCTCGTGGCAGGTCGAGAGGCACAGCTCGAACGGCTAAAAGAGATGACATTTTCGGACGAGCACGCTCCGATTCACAGGTCGGTCATCGTCGCAGGGTACGGAGAAGTCGGTTCGACGGTCGAAGAGGAGATGCAATCGACAGCCATGGGCACCGTCGTCGTCGATATCGAGGACAAACCCGGCGTCGATGTTGTGGGAGACGTGACGGATGAGGCGGCGTTGCGCGACGCAGGTGTCGAACACGCGAACGCACTGATTCTCGCCCTCGGCGACGATACGACGACGATTTTCGCCACTCTCGTCGCGCGCGAAGTCGCACCCGGGGTCGAAATCGTTGCCAGAGCGAACGAGACGGATAACATCGGCAAACTGTACAGCGCCGGTGCCGACTACGTTCTCGCGCTCGAAACGGTCAGTGGTCGGATGCTCGCCTCGACGATACTCGAAGACGAGGAAGTAATCTCGCCGGACAAACAGGTCGAAATCGTTCGAACGACCGCGCCACGGCTCGCGGGGCAAAACCTCAAGGATGCCGAAATTCGCTCCCGGACGGGGTGTACCGTCATCGCGGTCGAACGGAACGGCGAGGTCATCACCGACCTCGGCCCGGAGTTTACGATTCGGATAGACGACCAACTTATTATCGCCGGAACTGACGAAGACACGAACGAGTTCGCCGAACTCGCACAGTAGCCGGGTGGGGAACGTTCGTTCAACCTACATGATGTTGGCTGCGACCCACCACGTCAGGAACGCCTCGATGAACGCCGCGACGATGAACACCGGAAGGAGTCCCAGCAGGATATAGTACGCCCGAATGAGTTCCCCTGCCAAGTCGGCCGCCGTCGTGGAACCGCGGACGTACCGCCACGCGACGCCGCCGAGATGAAGGCCGAGCGCGCCTGCAATCGCCAATGCGGGGATTTCGATGATGCCGTGTGGTGCGATGAGCGCAACCGCGAGCGTCGTGTTAGGGAGCAGTCCCACGACACCGCCGACGATGAGACCGTTGAACAGCAGTGCGACGACGGTCGGTGCACCGAAGGCGAGTCCGGCGAACGCCGCCGAGATGGCGACCAGCCAGTTGTTTGCCGTCAGCGTGACGAACATATCGACGGGAATTGAACCGAACACGTTTTCGGACACGTTCGTCTGGAGACTGTCGAGTGCGAAGGGACTGGTTGCGAACCATCCGCCGACGATTCCGACCGTGAACAGGCCGGTTGCGACCAGAACGAGTCCCGGCCGACCGAAGACGAACGAGGCGAGTTCACCGAGTCCGCGGCGGAGAGCGCCGCGAACCGACCCGCGTTTTCGGGATTCGAGGGGAGATTCATCCAGATAGAGTGCGGTTTTCAACACGCTGAGGGTTGGCGTCACACCGAACGCGACGGCGATTCCAAGGAGTCGGCCGACACCGAGGAACTGGAACAGAACCGCGACGAATCCGACGATACCGACGAGGCCCACTACGATGACGAGATACGCCGCGACACGGGCTTTGTTATTCCAGACGAAACTACCACTTCGACGGATTCCCGTCCGAACACCGAGGCCATCGATGACGATTGCTTGGGGGACGAACAGGAAGAGGAGGTAGACGACGAACAGCACCGGAATCAGGAGGAGAACTGCGAGGAAGAGCAGTAGAATCAATGCGGGGCTGACGATTGCGGCAAAGGCGGCTAGCAGGCCGACAGGCACCAACAGCAGGAGAAACACGAGTGCCCGAACGATGGCCAGTTTGAGAAACGTCCACGAATCCTCGCTCGCACCCGTGATTCCCGTTGCGATGGCGTGCTCGTCTCGGAGGGCAGCCGTCGCAGTATGAACCTGTGCCGCTTCAGCGATGGCGCGAGCGATGAACAGGACGACGATAGCGCCGACTACCGAGAGGAGGAGCACGGTGATCGTTCCGGGTGTCAATAGTCCCATCATCGCATCACCGAGGCGTTCTATTTCAGCTTCACTCACATCCGATCCGCTGAAATCGACGCCCTGCAACGCAGTGAAGACCGACTCGATACGACCGGTTCCGAGGAGGAGAAGGTAGGCCAACACAACTCCGACGATTGGCACCGATTGTGCGACCATGCCGACGCTCGTTCCGGCGAGATACACCGGGAGCACCGTGGCTGGTCGGGAGAGGAGCACCGACCGTACCGACGAACTGGCGTCGCTGAACTTCATATTACTAACATTCTACTCGAATGAGATATGTGTAGTGGTGTTCAGGCGTGCGATTCGTACTCGATAGTGAGGAATCGGTTACCGAACAGCCACATCTCGTGGCGTGCTTCGATTCCGTCACCGTCCGGCCACACGCGAAACCGCTGGTTCATTGGGAGCGGGAGGGAACCGAGCGGAGTGACGAAATAGAGGCCTTCGTCGCCGGATTCCGTTTTCGTCGTCAGTTCGAGACCGTTCGATTCACCGCCGATGTCGAGGTGTCGGACGTTGAGAACTGTACTCAGGTTCGACCAGGGGAGCGGTACCGCGATATTGACGTACCGAGTCCCGTCTCGAACGTGATTCGCGTAGATGGCGACGAAGACGGCGGTTCCCGATTCGTTCGTCCGAATCCACGCCCGTGCTCCATCTCGTGGGTCGTCGTCCGGACTGACGGCGACGATTCGACTGCTGAGGGTTCCCGTCGTCGATTCCGTCGGGCCGGGAAGGTTGAGTTGCTCGATGCGTTTCATGAGACGAAGAACGAGGCTCGCACCGAATCGAAATCCGCGATGCCATCGAACTCGATAGGCGAGGTCGTACTCGGCCGTGTGCTCGTAAAATCGCCGGACGTTCGGATGAACCTCTTCGGGGTCGAAGTCAGGACGCGCGTACGCCGCCATATTATCCATTTCACCTGACAACCGTGCGCCGGTCGTAACGCCGTGTTGTCGAAGATAATCCGCACCTACCCGTCTTCGCGCGACAAGCGGACTGAGAGGAACATCCACTATGAGTGTTATCAGTTGTCACACTCAGCAAATTCCGATGACGAACGATTCGAGCACATCGACGATACGTCGTCGAAACCGACGCGTCGGAACGTTCATAATAACCGATTAGTCGGCTCCGTATTTCAATTCATTCCCTCCCTGTCGGTCGGTTATTCGATCCATAATTAAGGTGTTTGAGGTGTTTTATACACATGATGATAGCAACAGAAAAGAAATCAAACGAGACGGCTACGAGAACGGTGACTCCCGACGAGGAGGACGAAACACCGCGTCGGCGGTCGTTCTCTCTCCGCGCTCTGCTTCCCGGCCCGTACGTCCGGTATCCGAAGTAACGGACTCCCCCACGAAACCGCCGTCTCCCTCGATCTTTTATATTATTCGGCGGAACGACTCGGTATGAACGTGAGGCAGGTCATTCCCCGCGACGCCATCCCGAGCGTGGACTTCCCCCGAGTTCGGGCGAGAGTACGGTGGAAACCCGGACGACCGAGTCGTGGTCTTTCAGCCCGATACCGGGTCAGCGAGAGCGTATCCGATCCGGTATCTCCACTATCACGAAATCGTCAACGACGCCCCGGACGACGGCCCGATTGCAGTGACGTGGTGTCCACTCTGCGGTAGTGCAGTCGTTTATTCGCGTCGAGTTGACGACGACATGCTTGAATTCGGTGTTTCGGGCAAACTCGCAGATGACGACCTCGTGATGTACGACCGCGAGACGGAAACCGAGTGGAAACAGTCGAGTGGTGAGGCAATAGCGGGCGAACTCCGTGGCGAATCACTCACGGTATTGCCTGCTGGACTACTTTCGTGGGAACGATTCCGCGAGCACCATCCCGATGGTCTCGTTCTTCAACCGCCGGGCGGGAAAAGCGAAGCGAGCGGTTCCGGTGACGACCCGGAACCCATCGATTACGACGATGGTTCGTATCGGTCGTATTTCGAGCGAGATGGATTCGGACTGGACGCCCATCGCGGGGGCGACTCCCGCGAATGGCATCGTGACGACCTCGACCCGAAAACCGTCGTCCTCGGTCTCGAATCGGACGGCGAAGCGCTTGGATTCCCATTGCCTCGCGTCGAAGCCGCGGGTGGCGTCGTCGCCGCGACGGTCGGTGAAACCCGTGCAGTCATCTTCTCGGCGGAGGGGATTCACGCCTTCGAGAATCCCGGATTCGAGTTCGAGCACGAGGATGGGTCGTATTTTCGCGCCAACGGGACGCGGTGGCACGGTGCGCGAGGTGTGAGTGACGACGGTCGTGAATTGACACGACTTCCGGTACGACGCCTGTTCGCGTTCGCGTGGCAGGACGACCACGGCGACGACAGATTCTGGATCGACGAGTAACGCCGACTTTCCCTGTTGAAACGCGATGAACGCCCGAGTGTGCTTTTGGTCGTGCCGGTTGCACTCACATCGCATGACGACAACCGCCGAGATAGCAGATTTCGTCACCGAAACGGAGTACGACGACCTCTCCGGAGAAACAGTGGACGAACTAAAAAAACGGATTCTCGACTCGCTGGGCATCGCGGTGGGTGCGATGGGAGAACAACCGGTCGAAGCCGTTCGGGAAACGGTCGAGGAAATGAATGGTGAGGGATGCACACTCTGGGGTGGTGGAACGGCGTCACCCCCGGATGCGACCATGCTGAACACGGCCGCAGTGCGCTACCTAGATTACATGGATTCGTTTCTCGCACCCGGCGAAACACCGCATCCGAGTGACAACATCGCGGGGATAATCGCGTGCGGCGACTACGAAGAACGTTCCGGGGACGCCCTCCTCACTGCGGTTGGAATTGCCTACGAAGTACAGGGTGAACTCGCGTGGAACGCCCCGGTTCGTGATCGGGGGTGGGACCACGTCACGCACACCGTTATTTCCATCACTGCGGGGGCCGCGAAACTGCTCGGTCTCGACCGCGAAGCGATCCGGTCTGCACTCGGCATCGCGGGAACAGCACACAATGCCCTCCGGGTAACACGAACCGAGGGTATCTCGGAGTGGAAAGGGTTGGCCTCCGCAAACGCCGCGAGAAACGGTGTTTACTCCGCGATGCTGGCGAAAAACGGCGTCGAAGGCCCGACGAATCTCTTCGAAGGCCAGAAGGGGTGGAAACAGATCGTCGCCGGCGACTTCGAGGTTGATCTCTCGCCGGGCGAGCGCGTCCACGACGTGATGACGAAGAAGTACGTCGCCGAGACGTACGCCCAGTCCGCGGTGGAGGGAATCATCGAACTGAAGGAACGGGAGGATATCGACCCCGACGACGTCGCTTCGATTCACCTGGACACGTTCGCGGGCGCGAAACTCATTATCGGTGGCGGTGAGGGAAGCCGATACGAAGTCGAGACGAAGGCGCAGGCCGACCACTCATTGCCGTACATGCTGGCAGCGGCACTTATCGACGGCGAGATGACGAATGCGCAGTACGACCCCGAGCGAATCCGGCGGAACGACGTTCAGAAACTCCTTCGAACCGTGGATGTGGACGAGGATTCGGTGTTGACCGACCGCTTCGAAGCCGGCGAGATGCCAGCGGTTATCCAGATCACGATGGGGGATGGAACGACTCACCGCATCGAGAAGGGTGATTTCGAAGGGCACCCGAACAATTCGATGTCGTGGGAGCAGATAGAAGCGAAGTTCGACCGGATGGCTACTACGCGATATGATGAATCTCGACGGGAGCAAATCGTCGAAACAGTTCTCCAGCTCGAAAATCACGATATCGCCGATCTCGTTGCGCTCCTCGACTGAGCCCTCCACCCAATCTCTCGCTAACTCGAATAGTCTTTGCAATCTGGTACCATATGGCATTGCAGAAGGAGTGTCAATGTTAACGGATGAGTGCCAATATATCGGAGAGTAGAACGACCATATTCAGTAAGTCCCTTCCAAAATAATTGCTCGCACCTCCCGAATTTCTAGGTTTCACACGTTTTATTTGCTTATACGGGTTAATCTCTCTCGTCGTTACTGACAGTCGAATTGAACGGTACTGTGGGTTGAAATACAGTCGCGGCAACAGGAGTAATTGGCCGACACGGGGCGCGGAGATGTCCCGGATGTCGGGCCAGGTGAAAATCATGAAGAAAGCACTTAGGTTACTACTCGCAATGGCCGTCATGGCGACGGTTGTCACGGCTGGCTTCAGCGGCTCTGTCGCAGCACTAGATCAAGAAAACGAGCTCGAACAAGATCAAGAGGCGTGGCAGAAGGCCAATGCCGAGGTCAAGCAGGAGCAGTGGAATAAGCAGGCGAACTGGAACAACCAGAAACAGTTCGGTGCGATAGCGGTCTACGGCGATGCTGAGGCCGAGCAAGAGGCCGAGCAGTCGAACGAGAACGCGCAGATCGGTGAAGCGGAAGCCGAAAACGAGCTCGAACAGGATCAGGAAGCGGAAGACAACGAACTCGAAAACGAGTTCGAGTTCTAACTCCAATAGACGGCGGAATTTTATTTTTAGCGATATCAAGCATTGGATGCGTTTATCGAGTGCTCTCGACGACTCAATAGAGAGCAGGGTAGACGGAGATCCGGCTTAGTGATGTCCCGGACGTTTGCCGCCAGGTTCGCTGGCGTGGCTGTTGAAACTGACAAACTCAATACTAAATATTCGCGGCGGAAGAGACACGAACAGAAGCAAATGAGCTTCTAGTAGACGAATTCTGAAGTCCAATAGAAGCAGTACGTGAGCCAAGTCAACGACAACGAGCAGGACTACGCGGTCGATATCTATCGTGATGCAAAAGCTGAGCAGGAAAGCGAGCAGGCCAACCAGCACGTCTTAAACGCAGATTCCGAAGCTGAAATCGAACAGTACCAGTGGTAACCCGGTACCGAGTCGTAACTGAACCATCACGGGGATACCATCACCTTACCGAGTGGCGCGTTTCGATTTTTTCATACAGTACCCGAAAGCGACGCATATCGTTTGTTCGGCACTGTTCGACGTCAGTAATCCAAAGTACGGGTTCGGTGCGTGCCGAATAACAAAGGACGAGCGTCACTTTGGAAGGGCTATGACCGAACGGGGGGCGGAGTCGGGCAATCGGGGCGATTCTCAGGCGGAACAGCAAGGATGGGGTACGAAGAACGCTACTATCGGAATTATTCTGCTAGCGGTGTTGGTATCTAGCGTGGCCGTGACTGTCGTCTTCGGAGCGACGGCAGGAATCGATTCCACGACGAACGGGCTGGTTGCTGTGGGGGAGAGCACGAGCGATAATGGAGATCGCACCACCGATGTCGGTGCAGGGGCTGGTGTCGATGCAGCGACAGCCAAGGCGACAACTGAGACGATGGACTCCTGCGTTCCGGAGGCTGGAGGTGGCCTCCTATGGCATCTCGAACGATACGGTGCGGGATGTCCGAGCGCGAGAAACGGCAAGTCTCCCGTGTCGACGAACGGAGACGGTAGTTGAACCGTCGAATTCTGTACAACCCTTGGTCAAGGGTAGTACCTCGCCAATTCGTGTTTCCGTTCGACCAGTTTCGATCGATTTTCCATCGCCTTCGATAGCACGGTGGCAAAGGTTGGATTCGACTTCGAACTGTTGTCGTTCTCGCCCTGTCGGCGATTCCTCTCTTGATACTAAGAGCGACTCCTTTCGGCGAACGAGGAGGGGGTATCCAGAATGCTCCCGTCCGTGATTGTACTGTTGGATGGGGTTCGTCAGTCGGATCTTCTATCGAATCGATGGGCGTATCGAGCGCGACACGGAGCGGGAGCTGAATGCGTGTTTGATTCTTTGCATTCGTCCTCTCGGCCCGATCGTATCAACGATACAGAAACCGCTTGGTACGTATACAGTCACACCCGTCCTGACGTATCACTGCCCAATTATCAAGTAAATTATGATATTGTGGGTCAAAACGGTCGGAAAGTAGGCTTCATTCAATCATGTTCACGTTAGATGTGCAATTATCGGAGTTTCGCACCCGCTGCAAGCGAGACCGTATTTCGGCAGAATTATCAATCAACTGGCGTTAAACCGTTTTTGTCGGTAAAATTGCCTGTGTCTGTCGATTTTCAAACTGTCAATAACATGGGTAAACACCGGAATTAGAGAAAATATCGATGAAATATTTGAGTAACAAAACAATGATTGAGAACGAAACAAAGCTTCCAACTCAGTGAACGAATGGTAACGAAAGCACAGACGAGACGCAGTCTGCTCCTCGCAGTACTGCTCGTGACGGCGATGATGGGTGTCGGATTGGTGAACGCAGTTTCGGTCGGCGAGAAACCTACAGGAGAGGGCGGCAAGGTCGTCCAGGCGGACGGCGAAAATGTCTCCCTCGTCTTCGGCGCGGACATGTCGAACACCGACCTTAATCAGTGGGTGAAAAATCACCAGCACAAAGTACGGACGAGTTCGCAGAAATCGTCCTCGGAGGGTATCCTGGATCAGGACGTTCAGCAGTTGAACGGTAACGAACAGAACAGTGCGGTCGCGTACGCCGCGGACGGCGGCAGTGCCGACACAGAACAGGTCAACAAGAACAAGCAGGTCGCGGAATCCGACGCAATCAACGAGAACGACCAGAAACAGAAGAAAGACGGAAAGAAGAAGTGCTGACCTGATTACCGGTTCCTTCTGACGTTTCGGTACCTGATTATCTTTGTCGCGATTCGTGCCGTTCGTTTTCACACAGTGGATTGCGCTGTTTTCGAGATGTACCTTAAATCGTAATTCTGTGTCTCCGGAGTGAGTTATGTTTTCATACTGTTGTTGGGTACTACCGACTCCAAATGACCGCCTCCGCAGGCCACACCCTCCCCGACCGATTCCTTCGTCACTCCGGTTCTCAGTCATCCCTCGAACGCTGTCAGCCCACGTCTCCGGGCGGCGTGCCTTCCGACGTGGGCCAGCGCGTGCCATGGCGGTTGGATGGTGGGCTTTCGAATCTTCGTAAGTTCTGTGGCGCGGGCGTTGGCAGGCCTGCGGGACGCGCAGGCCTGCCGAGTATCATGCGAGTGAGCGAATCAGTTGGGGAGGCGTGTGGGCGGGTGCGGTCTCATTGGAGTCGGCCACAGCCAGCAACACTCCAGAAAAGACATAATCGCAAAAAAGACAAACACCACTATCTCCCCGTCGCCAACATCTTTGTAGGAGTTCGTTGTACGAGATTCGGGGGTTTCATGACCGACAGAGCATTCGACTTTCTGCACGTCAACGAGCGCGAATCGAAACCACGTGAGAAAGGAATCACGGAGATGCGCGGGCCGTACTACGACCCGATGGGGCCGCGCGAACTCCAAGACATCCTCGACACGATGGGCGAGTACGTGGACATCTACAAGTTCTCCGGCGGGTCGTTCGCCCTGATGCCCGAGGACGTAGTGGAAGAACTCATCACGATTTGTCACGAGTACGACGTGCAAGTCTCGACCGGGGGGTTCATCGAGAACGTCCTGGTGCGCGACAATGACAAAGTCGAACAGTACGTCGAGGAGGCCGGAGACCTCGGCTTCGACATCGTGGAAATTTCGTCGGGGTTCATCGCCATCGACACCGACGACCTCGTGGCACTCACCGACCTCGTCCAAGAGCACGGCTTGAAGGCAAAACCCGAAATCAACGTCCAGTTCGGCGCTGGCGGTGCCTCGGCGGTCGAAGAGTTGGAGAGCGAGGAGGCGATCGACCCGGCGAGTGCGATTCGGGAGGCACAGCGCCATCTCGATGCCGGAGCCTACAAAATCATGGTCGAATCGGAGGGCATCACGGAACAGGTTCGCGAATGGCGCACCGACGTAGCCTTCGCAATTGCCAACGAAATCGGCATCGAAAACTGTGTGTTCGAAGCCGCCGACCCCGAAGTGTTCGAGTGGTACATCAAGAACTTCGGCCCGGAGGTGAACCTGTTCGTGGACAACTCCCAAATCGTGGAGTTGGAGTGCATGCGCTCCGGCTTGTGGGGCAAGAAGAGTTCGTGGGGAAGGGTGGTGTCGTACAAGGGTGCGGACTGACAACGCTACATCTGAACGTTCGCCACACCAGTCTGCCACGTCCTATTTACTCCTTGCTATCCTCTACCATCCATGGAGTACGAGACGATACAGGACATAGATGTTCCGAAAATCGGCCTCGGAACGTGGCGGATGGAGGGGTCAACCTGCCGAAACGCGGTCGCAACGGCCATCGATTTGGGGTATCGTCACATCGACACGGCACAGGCGTACGGAAACGAGCGGCAGGTCGGACAAGCCATCGAGAACGCCGCCGTTGACCGTGAGGAGGTCTTCTTGACGACGAAGGTGTGGCCGATGCACCGAACTCACGACGCAATCATCGACTCGGTTCACGAGAGTTTGGCACGACTCGGGACGAATTACGTCGATTTACTGCTCATCCACTGGCCGAACCCGATTGCCGCCACCCGGGAAGTGATGAGTGCCCTGTCGGATGCGCAAAACGACGGATTGACCCGGCATATCGGCGTGAGCAACTTCGACGAGGAACAACTCAAATCGGCGCAAAAGGACGCCGAAGCGCCAGTTCTCACTGACCAAGTGCAGTTCCATCCGTACAACCCACAGCGCGAACTCCTCGATTACTGCCGAGCAAACGACGTGCTGTTGACGGCCTACAGTCCGCTTGCTCACGGCGGAGCACTGCACGACCAAATTCTCACGACACTGGGAAAGAAATACGACAAAACACCCGCACAGGTCACGCTTCGATGGGTCATCCAGCATGACGGCGTCGTGACGATACCGAAATCCACGAGCAGAGCGCATCTCGAAGAAAACCTCGACATCTTCGATTTCGAGCTGACCGAGACGGAGATGGAACTCATCGCTCGCCCCTCGCGCATTCGAACCGGGATGTCGATGTTTCGCGGCCGGTTGGGGGTCTAACGTGAGTGCGACGAGCCAACTTCGCAAATGGCTGCCACTCCTCTTACGCATCCTCGTTGCCGCAATCGTTACACTCCCGGCGGTGGGGAAGTTTCTGGATTACGGCGGACAGGTCGAATTCTTCGCGAGTCTCGGTATTCCTGCGCCCGAAATACTAGTTCTCGTCGTCGGAACCATCGAGGCGGTGTCAGTCCTCATGCTCCTCCTGGGAATCGCCGGACGAGTCGCGGCGCTCGCACTCGTCGGCGTCATGCTCGTCGCCATCATCACTGCCGGGGTGAACCCGCTCAATCTGACGGTGCTTCTCGCGTCAGTCGGCATTCTGTATCTCGGCACTGGGCCGTACTCGCTCTGGGAACCGGAAGATCGACTTTGGGAGTCCACTGCGTAACGGTGAACGACTGATTAGTCGCTCATCGTTTTCGTAACCCGTCCACTATCCGCGACCCGACTTGGAATGCGTTTTCCATTCCGAGTTCCATAATCGGTTTACCGAGGTCTTCGTCCAAGCTTTCACGAACCGTCTGTCCTTCGTGCGGTCGGTCGAAATTCACGACACAGCGGACGCTTAGATAGCGATGGAGTCGATCGAATCGGTCGAGTGCGGTCGCGGTTCCGTAATCCTCCATCTCGGTCGTGGCGTAGGTTCCCGCGTCGTACTGCTCGACGAGCCACTGGGCTTCTTCGGAGTACGTTTTTCCGTGCCAGAATTCGTCACCACTGAGGGTCGCTCCGATCCCGATCGACGGTTTTTCGCGTGCTGGTTCCTGCGAGTATTCGTCTCGGAAACGCTGTGCGGACTTCGTGTCCCGCAACTCAACTTCCCGTGCCCAGTCGTACGCATCTGCGACGAGCCTCTCGTCTAGCCGATACACGTAATCTCGGGGGCGATACGAAAGCAGTTGGAGGTTGCGGGAAGATTCCGAATCGTCGCGCTCGGCCCATCGCTGTTTGCAGTCCCAATCCACGACCGTATCGGCGATGAAACCGACCCGAGCGTTCCGACTTCCGGCGTCGTCCCCGCAATTCCGACCGACAGGAAATACGTGTCCGAACAGTCCAGTTCGGGCGCGGCAAGTATCGAGGTGACGGTCGTCGCGGCTTCCGATATTCCCATTCCGGTGGACGTGATTCCGATTCCGTCGTCCGTAGAATACACCGGCATATTTGCACCGGGAACCTCGATTTTACTCGAAAAATCCTAGGCGTCGAACCACGCTTCGATTTCGTTGGGGAGGTCGCCATCGGAGACGAAATCGTCGGCGGCAAACGCTGGAAGGAGAAGCACGGTGAGTTCGGTCGACGACGAATGTTCCGTCATATTCGTCATTCGTTGCGTACCAATGACAGTCGAATTCTGATAGTCGTTCCGCCAGCGCGTGTCGGTACTACGCTACATCGGGATTTCGACGAGCGTCATTTCGTCGCTCTCGACCGCCCATTGCAGTGCATCCCCGATTTTGTCCCATGACTCCGCCCGAACGGCGTCGATGCCGAAGCTCTCCCCGAACGTCACGAAGTCGGGATTCGTCAGTTCGGTTCCGTAGTGTTCACCCTTGTCCGCCTCCTGATTTTCGGTGATAAGTCGATACTCGGAATCGTTGAAAACGATAATCGTGTAGCCACATCCGAGCCGAGTCGCCGTCTCGATTTCCGCCGCGTTCATTAGAAATCCGCCATCCCCGGTCGCGACCACAACGTTCGAGTCAAGCGCGAGGTCAGCCGCGATACCCCCCGGAACCGCGATGCCCATGCTGGCGAGCCCGTTCGAGATGATGACCGAATTCGGCTCGTAGGTCGGAAAATCCTGTGCGATTGCCATCTTGTGGCTTCCAACGTCGGAGATGAGCACGTCCTCGTCGGCCATCACGTCGCGCAGGAGGGGGAGAACGTTCCGAACAGTTACGGGGTCGTCCTCTTCGGGCGTGTTCGTCATCTGTTCGACGAGTGCCTCGCGCTGGTCGCGGTACCACGCTTCCGGACAGGCCACGTCAACCTCCTCCAGCAGCGCCTCGAGTCCAGCGGAGATGTCACAGACGAGTTCCACGTCCGGGTTGTAGTGTTCGTACACTTCGGCGGGTTCGTGGTCGAGGTGGATGACTCGTTTGTCGAGGTTCGGGTTCCACTTTTCGGGGTCGTGTTCAGCGATATCGTAGCCAACGGCGAGGACGCAGTCCGCCCGCGAGATGGCATCCGCCGACTCACCGTTCTCGCCCGAATCGAGCGTGAACAGCGAGTGGTCGTCCGCGTCCGAGAGCGCGCCTTTTCCCATGTACGTCCCGACGACCGGAACCGAGGTTTCGGAGACGAAGTCGCGGAGTCCTTCGGCCGTTCGCGTCCGAACCGCGCCGTTGCCCGCGATGATGAGCGGATGTTCCGCCGCTTCGAGCAATTCCGCGGCGCGTTCGACCGACTTTCGATCGGGGTCCGGCCGCCGGACTTGTTCTCGGACTTCGAGCGGTTCGGCGCTCGTCTCTTCCCCCGCCACGTCTTCCGGAAATTCGAGATGCGTCGCGCCGGGTTTCTCGTATTCGGCGAGTTTGAACGCCTTACGAACCGATTCGTTGATGACTTCGGGGTCGCTCAACTGTGCGTTCCACTTCGTCACCGAGCGATACGTATGGACGATATCGAGCGCCTGATGGCTTTCCTTGTGGAGCCGTTCGAGTCCAGCTTGTCCCGTGATTGCGACGAGCGGACTCTTGTCGAGGTGGGCGTCTGCAACCCCGGTGAGAAGGTTCGTCGCACCCGGCCCGAGCGTCGAGAGACAGACTCCCGCACATCCGGTTACGCGTCCGTGAACGTCAGCCATGAACGCCGCGCCCTGTTCGTGGCGCACGGGAATGAACTCGATATCCGAATCGCGAATCGAAAACAACACGTCTTCGAGTTCCTCTCCTGGCAGGCCGAACACGTACTCGACCCCTTCCGCTTCGAGACATTCGACGAGCAGGTCGGATGCTTTCATCGTTTACGGTACGACGGAGGGTGATTAGTTCTTGTTGGCACCTGCATGACTCCTCACACCGGATAGCCGATTTCACGGCGTCAATTCAACGACGAGGTTTATTGCCGTCGAACCCGAGATACGGTTCGGAGAGGGGTTTCCAGTGAGTCAACAGGAGACGGAGCATTCTGAGGGACAGATGCGTGCGGAAGAACCGATGGAGGATACGCAGGCCGAGGAGTTCCGGGCTAGCCAGTCGCCGCAGGAGCGCCGCATGGCCGAAAAGCGGCGACGCCGCCGCGATGCGCGTGAATCCGAGGCGCGGAAGGACGAGAAGACTTCGGCCGATACGGTTCATCTCAAGGTGTTCCGATACGACCCGGACGTCCCCGAGAAGGAAAAACCACGATTCGACCGCTTTCACGTACCGTACAAACGCGGTCTGACCGTTTTGGATGCGCTTATCTATGCCCGCGACACGTTCGATTCCACGCTGACGGTGCGCCACTCCTGTCGGCAAGCCATCTGCGGGAGCGACGCCGTCTTCATCAACGGCCGCCAGCGACTCGCTTGTAAGACACAGGTTTCCGAGTTGGACGAACCGATACAGGTCGAACCGCTTCCGCATCAGGAAGTTATCAAAGACCTCGTCGTCGATATGGAACATTTCTACGACCAGATGGAGGCCATCGAACCGTTTTTGCAGACCGATTCGCTCCCCGACGATGAACTGGTAGAACAGCGCCAGTCGCGCGAAAACCGAGAGGAGATCAAGATGGCAACGCGCTGCATCTGGTGCGGGGCGTGCATGTCCTCGTGTAACATCGCGGCGGGCGACAACCAGTATCTCGGCCCGGCGGCCATCAGCACGGCCTATCGGTTCATCATGGACGAACGCGAGGACGAGGCGACGACCGAACATCGACTGAATCTCATGGATCAGGAACATGGCGTCTGGCGCTGTCAGACGCAGTTTTCGTGTACCGAGGTTTGTCCCAAGGATATCCCGCTAACCGAGCATATTCAGGAACTCAAGCGAGAGGCGGTGAAGCGAAACCTCAAATTTTGGTAGCCACACGGTATGTTTATTATTCTAAACGTTGATACAACGAATATGAATGTCGAATCTCGGGGACGAGACGAGCATATCGCCCAACATTCGAAACTGTGGGCTGTGGTGTTCGTCGCCCTCTCGTCCGCGTTCACGCTCCTCCTCTTGAACGTCGAACCGGAAACGCCGTTTCTGGGCGTTTTCGCTGGTGCTGGCACGACGCTGTACCTGTTCGTCGCCGCGAAAATGAACGAATGGGCCGCGACCGGCGATGACCACATCACTTCGAGGCCCGAACTCTGGTTTGGCGTGTGGTTCGTCGTCTCTGGGGTTCTTGCTCTGCTGGAACTCCCGACTGCCAGCGGAACGATTGCCGGGACACCATTGTTCGGGTTGTTTTTCGGTGCTATCCTGACCATTGGTCTGTTCCTCGTGGCCCTTCTGAATCGCGTGATTTTCTCGCGGTGAGTCAGTTCGAGATTGGCAGTTCTGTAAGGTGTCCGAAATGGGCTTCTCTGACCTGTCAACGTCCCTCCCGTCGCTTGACTATTCAGCTGAAGGTTGCGTCAGTGCGATTTGCACGAAGGGAGCGAGGCGACGGCGTCGCCTCGAAAGCGAATAGCGCGGAACTCCGTTCCGCGGACTGTCGAGCGGCAATGCCGCGAGACAACGGCGAAGCCGTGAGTCGAGAGCGAAGCGAACACCGAGTGCAACTCCGCGCTGACGGAGAGGAGTGGGGAGTGCGAGATTTCTCCGAAATCTCGATTGTGAGCGGCGAAGCCGCGAACTGGCGGTGCGGGGCGGTTCCTCGTGAACGAAATGAACGAATGCTTGTCAGAAAAAGCTCTGACAGTGGATGACGGGCGAGCGAAGCGAGGCCGGAGAAAATCGAAGATTTTCACGGGTGAGCAAACGCGAAGCGTTTGCGAGCTACGGAAAAGCAACGGTTTTCCGGTACCGCGAAAGGTTGTGTCTTTCGCAGGCTTCGTTTGGAGTCGTGATTTGCTCACTCCCGTTTGATTATATCCTGTTTTCGTGATTTTCTCACTCTATTTCCTGTAGCAAATCACGACTCCAAATACCGCCACCGCAACCGTAGGCCACACGCCTCCCCAACCGATTCCCTCGTTTCAATCGGTCATCCACCGTCGGAGGCATGCTCCGACGAGCCATTCGCTCGCGTTCGCTCACGAAGACCTCGCACGCTGTCAACACAAGCCTTCGGAGGTAAACTCCTCAGGCTTGTGCTAGCGCGCGTCATGTTGGTTTGTCGAGATTCCGTAGCTAGATTTTGACTCTGGATTTTCAAATCTCTCCCATCGAAAACAATTCAGGTAATTGATTGGACGATATTTCTCCCGCAATAAATGACAATCAACCGAAAGGAATTACCCTTCTCCAACCAACTACCCTACGATGGCCGCGCTAACCATGGACTTGGCGCTCACCATCCTGATGGGTGGATTCCTCCTTGCCGTTCTGTTCTTCGTCCTTCGGGTCGAAGACTGGCGGTCGTACACACCCGCAGGTGGGGGGTGGGGGCAAGTCGAAGAGCGACGAGTCGAGTACGCAGAAAAACCGGCGGGAATACTCCGCTGGCTGACGACGGTCGATCATAAGGATATCGGCATGCTGTACGGCCTCTACGGGATCATCGCGTTCGTCTGGGGCGGACTGGGCGTCCTCCTGATGCGAATCGAACTACTCGCTCCCGACGCCGACCTCATGCAGGCGGGGTTCTACAACGCGTTACTCACCACGCACGGGTTGACGATGCTTCTTCTGTTCGGGACGCCAATGATAGCCGCGTTCGCGAACTACTTTATCCCGCTGCTCATCGGGGCCGACGACATGGCGTTCCCGCGCATCAACGCCATCGCGTTCTGGCTCCTGCCGCCCGCCGCGATTCTCGTCTGGATCGGCTTCCCGCTCGCGGCGATGGGGACTGGTATCCAAGCCCCGCAGACGAGTTGGACGATGTACACGCCGCTGTCGGCGGAACAGCCAAGTCCGGCGACCGACCTAATGATTCTTGGCCTGCATCTTTCGGGAATCAGCGCGACGATGGGGGCAATAAATTTCATCGCCACCATCTTCACCGAACGCGACATCGACTGGCCCGAACTCGACCTGTTCTCGTGGACGATGCTCACGCAGTCGGGACTCATTCTGTTCGCGTTCCCGCTGCTCGGCAGTGCCTTCATCATGCTCCTGCTCGACCGCAACTTCGACACCACCTTCTTCGCGGTCGATGGCGGTGGCGGGCCAATTCTGTGGCAACACCTGTTTTGGTTCTTCGGCCACCCCGAGGTGTACATCCTCGTCCTCCCACCGATGGGCCTCATCAGTCTCATCCTCCCGCGATTCTCGGGCCGGAAACTGTTCGGGTTCAAGTTCGTCGTCTACTCGACGCTCGCCATCGGTGTGCTTTCGTTTGGCGTCTGGGCACACCACATGTTCGCGACGGGTATCGATCCACGGATTCGCGTGAGTTTCATGGCCGTCTCGATGGCGATCGCGATTCCGAGCGCCGTGAAGGTGTTCAACTGGATCACGACGATGTGGAACGGTCGACTCCGCATGACTGCGCCGATGCTGTTCTGTATCGGCTTCGTCCAGAACTTCATCATCGGCGGCGTCACCGGTGTGTTCCTGGCAGCCATCCCGGTTGACCTCGTGCTCCACGATACCTACTACGTCGTCGGTCACTTCCACTTCATCGTGATGGGCGCGATTGCGGTCGGCCTGTTCGCGGGCGTCTACTACTGGTTCCCGATTTACACCGGAAAGATGTACCAGAAGAAACTCGCACACTGGCATTTCTGGCTCACGATGATCGGCTCCAACGTCACGTTCTTCGCCATGATGTTCCTCGGCTACGGCGGGATGCCCCGTCGATACGCGACCTATCTCCCGCAATTTACGACGTGGCAGCAAGTCGCCACTCTCGGGGCACTTATCCTCGCTGTGGGTCAACTCATTTTCGTCTGGAACATCGTTCAGTCGTGGCTCGAAGGACCGCTCGTCGAATCCGGCGACCCCTGGAACCTCAAAGCCGAAGGTATGAATTCGCCCGAGTGGACGTGGTTCGAGAAGCGCCGTGAGACGGCACTCACCGACGGCAGTGGGCCGGAAGATGCTGGAAGTGCGCGCCCCGAGCGAGGTGACGACTGATGGCGGAAGCGGATTCCAACCCCGTCTTCGATCGCGAAACCCTGCTTGACATCACGGTGAACATCGTACCGATGTTCATCCTCGCGTTCTTCCTTTTCCTCTTTCTATTCTTTTCGCCGTGGCCTGACGATACGTTTATGGGTATTATCGGCCTCGGACTCACAATTATTCCGCTGGTTCTCCTCGGCCTGCTGACGTGGATTGCGGCCCACTACGTCAGATAGGATTTCCCCTGAACTATCTAGCAAGTGCGGTGGCGCAGGCCAGAAGTACCGCACCCGCCATCACGACCGCGAGGAGTCCGAACGCGACCGAAAACCCCGCGATGTCGGCGACGATGCCGACGATGGCTGGCGCGATTGCGCCGACGCCCATCAACAGGGTTCGAACGAGTCCGAGACCACCGCCAGCCACTTCTCCCGGAATCGTCGCCGAGAGATAGGCACCACGAATCGGACGGAAGCCGTGACTGCCGAGACCGAACGCGACGACGATGGCTCCAAGGACGAACACGGTTGCTTCTCCCACGACGAACAGTGCCCCAAGTGCTCCCGCCGCGACCGTGAGCACGGCGATGGCGAGCGGCAACTGGCCAAACCGGTCGGAGAGGTCACCGGTTACAACCTGGACAAAACTCACCGCGAACAACGAGCCGTAGACGACGGATGCCGTCGTCTCGGTGAGCCCTTGTTCGGTAAGATAGAGCGGGAGAAACGCGACGACGCCGTTGTACGCGAACCCGAAACAGAGCGTCACACCGACGAACAGTCTGAACCGACGGCTTTGGAACAGCGTGAGGTATCGTTCGAGCGCGAGGGCATGCTCCGAGTCGTCGTCTTCGTGAGTTGGCGTCCTCCGAGGCACGTACGCGAGGACGCCACCGGCAAGTGCCAATCCGGACACCGCCCCGGCGAGAAAGAGCGCGTGCCAGTTTCCAGCGTTGGTTACGAGGACGACGGCGGTTGGTGCGGCGACGCCGCCGAAGGCACCGAGCGTGTCGAACACGCCGAGGGCGCGTCCTGTCTTGCTCGGGTAGACGCGTGAAAGCAATCTGATGGAGACGGTCTTGTGCACGCCGGTTCCGAGACCGACGAGGAGCATTCCGCCGAGTAACACGGCGAGTGGCGCGGTGATTCCGAGCACCAATGCACCGCTTGCTGCGACTACTGCACCGGCCACGATGACCTGCACTGCACCGAACCGGTCGGAGAGAACGCCGCTTGGGAACTGCATGAGCGAGTAGCCGACCATCATCGCAGTGAACGCCGTCCCGAGGAACGCATTCGAGACGGCAAACTCGCTTCGGAAAACGGGGAAGAGAGCCGGAAACGCGTAGCGGAGGAACTTCGCGAGAAACCAGATTCCGGCGGTCAAAAACAGCGTGTCGTAGTTTCGGATGCGCGAAACCCGCCTCCACACTCCCGTCGTCATCTATACGATGGTCTTCGCCGAACCGACAAAAAGCGGACGGAACCGGCGATGTAGTCACGGCGGGCTGGTGCTAGAAGAGTAAAGAATCCGCGAAAAGCAACGGGGACTATCTCTCGTATCTACTTCTTGTCGCGAGAACTACTTAAAGGACTCCGACCACTCGAAAGCGAAATTCGAAAATACCTGTTCTCAGTCGAGGTCTATCGAAATCCGTTCCCCAGTCCGCGCAGATTCGTAGGCCGCTTCGGTCAGCGCAGTCACGGCGAACGCATCGCGGGCGGTTGCTGGCGGTTCCTTGCCGCTTTCGATGCAGTCGATGAACACTCCGGCCTTGCTCTCGTGCCGTCTGTTGTCCATGTACGGAATGACCGTCGTGCTGTCCTCCTCGATTTCGGTCAACTGACGCGGTTCCCACTGTCGTCCTTCGAGATAGAGCGCACCCTCGTCATCCCAGACGTGGATGTGTTCGCGGACGCAGGGTGCATCGCTGTACACCGAGATGCTGGCCGACGACCCGTTTTCGAACTCGACCGTGAGCTGTGCCCGTTCGTCCACGCGGTTTTCCTCGTCGGCGAATTTCATGCTCGCCTGTACCGAGGTCGGTGTCAACTCCGTCGTCCAGAGAACGGCGTCGATGAGGTGGCTCCCGGTGTCGTAGAGGTTGCCACCGCCGGAAAGGTCGGGGTTGGTTCGCCAGGCGTCTTCGAACCGTGAAATCCAGTTTTGCGTGATTTCGGCGCTGATGAACCGTGGCGTCCGCTCCGTCCCGTGCCATCGCTCGCGCGCCCGGATGAAGGCCTGATTGAGGTGACGCTGATAGCCGACCATCAACACCTGTTCGCCCTCGCGGACGTCGCTTCGCTCGGCGAGTTCGCGTGCGTGTTCGCGGTCTATCGTGAGCGGTTTGTCACAGAGGACGTGAAGCCCCCTGTCCAGCGCCGTCGTGACCTGCTCGTAATGGAACGCGTGCGGGGTTCCGATAAGGACGGCATCCAACTCCTCGGCGTCTAGCATGTCGACGTAATCGTCGTACCGAGACCCCTGACCGACGTAAAGCATATCTCCGGCTTCGTCTCGGGCGAGCTCGCTCACGTCCGCGATTGCGACGACTGTCGAGCGACGGTCCTCTTCGAATTCCCTTCCAACTGTGGTTCCGATATAGCCGCCGCCGATGACGCCGACGCGAAGCTTTTCCGGATTTGCTGTTGTTCCTGACATGAATTACTCCAGTATTGAATTAATTCGTCTGACCGTTCGGTTGGTGAGGTCGGGACTTATGTTTCATGGCCCGACTACGACTCGTATAAGAGTGCGACGACTCGTCCGTCGCCGTAGATGACGTATATTTCTTCGGCACCGTCACCATCCAAATCGGCGACCGTCGGATGCGTGTAAATCGGCACCGACCGCTCGTACGTCGCGAGCACGTTCCCCGAATCCGGCGCGACGACCGTCACTTTGCCGTCGTTCGTGGCAGCCACGAGTTCCGTCTCGTCGTCGCCGTCTACGTCGGCGACGACCGGTGGCGGAGTCATCTGGGTTCCGGTCGTCAGCGACGTTTTCCACTCGATGTCTCCGTCGGTCGCTTGGAGCGCGAACAGCGTTCCTTCTTTCGAGACGGCGTACACTTCGGGATTGCCGTCCCCGTCACCGTCCGAGATATCGTGCACCGCCGCGAGGTCGCCGACCGACCGCCGCCACTCGACGCTTCCGTCAGCACCGTCGAGGACAACGATTTCGCCGTCGGAGGTTGCGACGGAAATTTCGATTGCAGGGTCGTCGTCGGCCTGTCCGGAACCCATCCAGAGGATGGAGGCGTCGATATCGTCGGTCTGCCACTCTGTAGTGTTGTTTCCGTCGATGAGGACGACTCGGCCGCCATCCGGCGGAGCGACACCGACCACGAGTTCGGTGTCGCCGTCAGCGTCGAAATCGGCGGCGGCTGGCTGTGCCCACGCCATTCCTTCGAGGTTGCGCGACCAGAGGGCGGTTCCGTCCGCCCGGACGAGCGAGAGCCTGCCCTTCACGTCCACGACTGCGGTTTCTCGCCCGGAATCCGGCGCGAGATTTGCAACCACGGGTTGCGTGTAGCCGTAGTCGTCGAGTTGGTGGCGCATCGATTCCTCGCCCGAGCGCGCGTCGTAGGCCGTAACTCGCTCTTCCGTGCTCGAAGCGAGCACTTCTTTCGTGCCGTCACCGTCGAAATCCGCGACGGTCGGGTCGGCGACGGCGTGAATCGTACAGTTTGCGGGTGGAACTTGGTGACGCCAGACGACGCTGCCGTTGCTCCCATCGAGCGCAAACAGGCCACACCCCGTTCCGTTTCCTTGGTCGCTAATCGGCGCGAACACGAACGATCGGTTACCTATCGTGGCCGCCGCCGGAGCATGGTGGTTCCCCTTCATGTCCCGTCCGGTATCGCTGACCCATCGTTCCGAGAGGGTTCCGCCGTCGTCGCCCGCGAACGCGACGACACCGACGCCCGCGAGTACGGCGACGATGACGAGGAGGACTGCTCCGGTTGCGAAGCGCATCAGTGGTGCTTGGCAGTCACCGGTCAAAAACGCTCTCCATCGACGACCAGATTCGAGATATGAACCACGATTTGGTCTATCCAGTACTCTGATTACACTGGAATCGGCCCGGTCGTCCCTGACCGTGGCGGGTGCCAACCGTCCGTCAATTTGAAGATGGCGACTTCCTCGTTCTCGAACGCGAGATGATACTGCGGTGATGTCATCATCGTCGTTATCATTTGGTTCGGCTGGTGTCGTTGCATCCCGCGAACCGTGTACACGCCTTTCGGGATGTAGACGTACTCCGGATGGACGCCGAACTGCATCAATCGAACCGTGAGACAGTTGGAACTGTGACACCGCGACAGTCGGCGAAATTCGCGTAATTGCTCGCGGTACTGCTGGTGGCCTTTCCATTCGACACCCCATGGTCCCACGAGCATCGTCCGGTCTGTTTGCTGTGGAAACCATTCCGCCGCATCGCCGAGCACGACGAACCGCGCCGAGGGGCTGGTGTTCCTCTCCGTCCATTCCATCGCTTCGACATCACCATCGTTCACGAACTGCGGAAGCGACGGACTTCCGGCGTGCGCATTCAGTCCGCCCGTTGCGTACAGTGCCCCCCCGCTGAGACTTACGGTTACCAGAAGCACGACCGAGAACGTCACGATTTCCTCCCGTCCGAAGGTTACGACGGATGCTTTGTGGAGTCGCGGAACGACACCCCTGAAGAGGAACCGGGAACTCACCAGCGCCGCGATGAGGAAGACGAACCGTGCTTCTTCGATGGTGACGACGGTGAGGAACAGCCACACTGGGAGGAAGTACTCCCGTTTCAGGAGGAGCCAAAAACATCCGGCGATAGCGATGATGTGCCACAGTACCAGCAGAGGCGAGTCGTTGACCTGTCGTCCGATGAGTCGCTCCAGCATCGGCAGAGCGTTGCCGATACCCCCATGAGTTCCCGCCGCGGCCGTAAACACTGTCGACCCGTGGGCGACGAGCACCGAACTCCACCACGGCGTCGTGAGGAGAACGCCACCGAGTCCGACGAACAGTCCCCGGAGGAGTCCCTCGAACGACCTGTCGAATCGAAGATAGAGCAGGAGATAGGTCAACACGAAGAAAATCGTGTACATCGGATGTGTCAGAATCGTCAGTGTAAACGTGATGAGCGCCGGAATCAACCATTTCGTGTCGCCGTCCCGAAAGAGGTGGAGCCCGGCATAGATACCGATGAGTGAGAACAACAGCGCGGGAGCACGGACGATTCCACCGGCGGAGATGTGCCACTGAAGTACCGGTGGACTGACGGCGACGATGAGCGTCGCGAGTGACGCCTGCGGCCGTGACCCGAATAGATCACGTGCGAAAAAGTAGAGCGGAACGAGGTACGCGATGCTAACCAATCCCGGAAGGTACTGTGCGACGGTGAACGGACTCAGTCCGGTTACGTCGAGTATAATTGCTGACACGTAAAACATGAGCGGCGGATATGCGAACGGTACTCCCTCGGCAGTGTATCCCGGAATCGTCTCGGGGAGTGCATACCCACTCTCGCTGATGTGCTCTGCGATGTGAAAGTATAATCCCGCGCCGAACGACGGGTACGAATGCGAACTCACGTAGAAGTAGAAAATACACGTTCCGGCGAGCAGTGCAGGAACGAGCCATGGCAGTTCGTATTCGAGTCCGCGCTGGTCTTGCGTCGTTTTCGAATCGGTCTGATGACTAGCCATGGGTGGAACCGAGCGCCGCTCAGCGGCATGTGGCGGGGTGTTCTCGTTCGGCAAAAACTATCGCCGGATTCACTCTTTGTTATCCAGTGGCTATCGGCGAGATACTGACCAATACTGATGGGTTCGTGATGGTAGGTGAAGATTCACATCGCGGTAACGATAGCTTGTGAGAGCGATTTCGAATCGACAAACTGTGCGAAAATTGTGGGGTTATTCGTATCGCAGTGCGTCGATTGGATCGGTCTGTGCGGCGTCCCACGCGGGATAAATCCCGGCAACAACGCCGACGAAGACGCCGACTGCAACTGCGATGCCGAACCATTCGAGGCGGAATGCCAGCGGCAGACCGATGAGCGACGCGGCGACGTATCCGCCACCGAATCCCACCAGCGCGCCGACTGCCGATCCGAAAATACCGAGCAACACGGCCTCGAACAAGAACAGCTGTAGCACGTCGTTGTTCCGTGCACCGACCGCTTTCATGATGCCGATTTCGCGGGTTCGTTCCGTGACGCTGACTAGCATGATGTTGGCGATGCCGATGGCACCGACCACGAGCGAGATGAGCGCGATGCCGGTGATGTAGGCCGTGAACGTATTGCTCACCTGCTTGACTTGATCGACGAGTTCCTCCTGCGTCGTGACCTTGAATCGATAGTTACTGGATTTCAACTCTCGTGCGTCCGATTGCTCACCGAGATACGTGTACACGCGGCCTTGTACCGCATCGACTTCACTCGGATTCTCTGCCAGCACCAACACGCGTCCGTATACACGCTGGTTTTCGTTCGCCGAGGAGCTGTACACCGTTCGCTGGTAGAACGGGTCGGTCGGCGCAAAAATCTGTGGCGTGGCCCCTTCGCTGAGCCCGAGTGCCGACTCGTCGGTCGGTTCGACGATTCCGACGACGGTCGCGTTGACCCGTCGTTCACCCGCGGCGCGCGTGACGGTAATGTTGTCCCCGACGGTGACGTTTTCGTCCCCGAACATTCTCGTCGCTGGTCGGTTCAGGACGATCTCTCGCTGTCCGGTTTGGAACGACCCACCGGCGATGAACTCCTGATTTTTCACGTCGAAGTACGGTGGTGTGGTCACCACGACCCACTGCCGACCGACCGTCGAATTGTTGAACTCGACCGTCGACGCGGCGATGCCACCCTCCGGAACCGCGGCTTCGACGCCCTGCTGTGACCGAATACCACCGATATCGTGCTCCGTAAAGATGGTTTGGCCCCCACTTCCGAGGTTCGGAAGACCGGTTTCACCCTGCGACTGTGCCGAAACGTACATCGTCGCCGCGTTTCCTCCGGCGACGGTGCTGATGATATCCGCTTGCAAACTCGCGCCGAGGGTGACGAACGTGATGACCGCGGCCACACCGATGATGACGCCGAGCGTCGTCAGCGTCGAGCGAAGTTTGTGTTCACGGATGTTTCGCCAACTGATACGAAGGCTCTCTACGAGGTTCATCCGCCCCAATCGTTTCTCGTGTCTTTCATTTTCCCGACTACCCGACACGTCCTACGGTAGCATCGGACAAAAGTGTATGATGGGAAACGCCAGCTTAAAGGCCTGAAACGCCGGGTTATACGGGTTTGTGCGGTTTCACGTCGACTCCGACATGCGAACTGTCAGAATGGGTTTTTCCGAGAGTCGAACTATTTTCTCGGTGACACTTCCGAGGAGATAGCGGTCGATGCCGCGCCGACCGTGCGTTCCCATCACGATGAGGTCGATATCGTGGTCTTCGGCGAAATCGAGGATGGCTCTATACGGCGTCCCCCGCGGTATCGACGTTCGAACGTCGATACCCGCGTCGGTAGCTTTCTTCTCGATATCGTTCAACGCCCGTTCGCACTCGCGTTGCAGTTCCTCGTATAGGATATCTGCCCGAACGTCCGGCGGGACCGCGGTCTGGTCAACCACCGAAATGGCGTAGAGTCTCGCATCGTAGGTTTTCGCGAGGTCTAGTGCCTGTTCGATGGCCCTGTCCGTGGCCTCACTACCGTCCGTGGGTAGAAGGATTCGGTCGTACATCCATATCCCTCACGCTCCCTATGGGCAAATGATTACTGGCGGGAACGTCGGTGGTTTTCGATTCACATCAGTCCGCGGGAGTCGGGCGTCCACCCGCCTGCACGGTCGTCAAGAGCACGTAGCAGATTGGAAGCATCAACAGGCCGCCGAGAACGAACGGAATCCAATAGGCGACTGCGGCGTACAGTGCTCCCGCCACCACCGGGCCGATTGCGCGGGCGATGCTTCCCGCGCTCTGTGTGATACCGAACGCGCCGCCCTGTTCGTCGTCGGACGCGCTTTTCGAGACGAGCGTATTGAGCGACACGTTCGAAAACCCGTTGCCGACTGCGAGTGGGGTAAGCACCAAGAGAAGCGCGAGCAATCCGCCGGATGCCGGGCCGACGGTCGGAAGCAGCCGTCCGATTGCGGGGGAAAACGGCAGGGTGGAGAGGGTCACGAATTCGAGTGAAACCCCCGTAACCGCGATGGCTCGCTCGCCGAATCGATCGGTGAGTCGGCCGATGAACCCACCCTGCACAATGGCGATGATGATGCCGACGTACGCCAGCACGTACCCGTTCATCGTCGTCCCGTAGCCGAACTTCTGTTCGGTGAACAGCACGAACATGCTCTCCATTCCCGACAGGGCGAGCGAGATGAGGAAAAACGAAACGACGAGTCCGGAGAGTGCCGGGTCGGAAAGCGAGTTGAGCAGGCGCTCGACTCGTGACTTTCCTTCAGTAGTCGGCCGTTCGCTCCGTGTTTCGGGTAAGGCGAACACCGCGACCAGGAGGTTGACTGCGCAGATTCCGGCGGCGAGAAAACTCGGAAGCGAGAACTGGGTTACCGGGACGAACGTCGGCAGCAAGCCACGGGAGAACGCGATTGCAGCATCACTGGAAACCAGTCCGCCCAGCGCCGGGCCGAAGACGAACCCGAGTCCGAACGCCGCACCGATGAGGCCCAGGCCTTTCGCTCTGTCTTCCGGCGGCGTGATGTCTGCGATATAGGCCTGTGCGGTCGCGATATTTCCGCCCATCGCACCCGCGAGGAGGCGCGCGAGAAAGAGTACTGCAAGACTTTCGGCGAGTCCGAACATCGTCCACGCGAGGACGCTCCCGAACAGCGAGACGAGGAGAACGGGTCGCCGCCCACGCTCGTCGGAGAGGCGGCCGAGAATCGGCGTAAAGACGAACTGTGTGATGGAGTAGGATGCGATGAGCAGTCCGACGACGAGTTCGTTCGCGCCGAACGCCGACGCGTACAGCGGAATGACTGGAATCAGGATGCCGAATCCCAGCAGATCCACGAAAACGATGGCGAACACCGTGGCCAGTGCGTGGTTCGACCCGGTTTGCTCGGTCATTACAGTCTCCCGGCGACGATGAGGAGGCCGACCGCCGCGACACCGGCGGCGTAGAACCACGTCGCGTTGGCGGCCGCAGCGCGCATCGCCCCATCGTTCAGATGCTTCGTAAGGCGACTACTGGCGGCGTGAGTCAGGCCGGTGAGCACGAACCAGAGTACGACCATCGTGAGAACGAGATGGCCGCGCGAACTACTGCCGAGGAGTTCGAACGTGTATCCCGTCCCGGCGAGATGCCCACCGGTGATGAACAGAACGAGCGATGACAGCATCGAAAATCGAGAGAACCGTTTCGTGAGCCATCCGAGTCCGTCGGTTCCAAGATGGCCCTTCTGGGCTGCGGGAATCACAAGAAACGCCATAAACAGTGTCCCGCCTGCCCAGCTGCCCGCGAAAACCGTATGCAGAATCCGCATTATCACGTCGATGAGCGTCATTTGTCGGAGGTTGTTTCAGACCCTTCAAATAGCTTCGGATGGAAATCGATATCGTATAATCCATTCCCGATTATGAAACCAGACGTTGACAGAGGGCGGGGAGTACTCTCACCTGCCGACCGAACGTATCTCCTCGGCGAGGCGGCGATGGAACACGAACAGTCGAAGCGTAACGCGGAGGCGCGAATCCGCCAGCGAATTACGGATTCGATTCTCGATTTCTCCATACTCGTCCATCACTTGAAAAAGAAAGACAGACAACAGGTGTTTGACGCTACCGAGGATGATGCGTTCATGGACGGGTTGATGGCGTTGCTATCGTTCACGTACCTCGGGATGCGCGAGAGCGGCGTTGAGTTCGACCACGTATTGAAACCCGCAGTTCGCAAGGCGGAGGAGGTTCATGCCGCGGACACGCTCGGGCAGGCAATCTCGGTGGATATTCGGTTCGACGTGGAAACCGAAATCGAAACCGATGTGGTTGCCGATATCGAGACCGGAAACCCTGTGACGACCGCGGAGTTGTTCTCGGTGTTGGTGGGCAGTAACGCTCTTGATGACGTGCATGCGGTAACGATTCAATTGGGGAACGACGACGGTCTGCTCAGGGAGGAGGAGTTCGTCGCCCACTTCGCGGACTATCTCGATGCAGAACTGCGATGGCTTCCGTACGACCAAGTCAAGGTCGTCGTGGGGGGATAGCTCACAGGGTCGGTGCAGTCGAACTTGCCCGAAAAACGGTTTCCGGAGCAGTCACCAACGGGTACAAACCGTCAGACGGGTTGCCCGGACTGCTCGGTTTCGCTGTACTTGTCCTCGAACTCCTGAATCAGTTGTCCCATCTTCGCGTACCATTCGTTCAACATTCGCTGCATCTCATGGGACACTTCACCGGGGTTGGTCGGTCGATAGACGTGGTAGTAGCCGCCTTGATCGTAGTTCACCTGCTCTTTCTGGATGAATCCGGCCTGAAGCAGCCGCTGGATGGAGCGATATGCGGTCGAACGCTCCCGCTCGATTCGCTCCGCGATATCGTCGATAGTCAACGATTCATCGCTCTCGACGACGACTTGGTAGCACTGTCTGTCGAGTTCTTTGAGTCCGTGAATACACTCCAGCAGGCCTTCACACTCCATATCCTGCTGCAGATACTCCGCCATCGAGTTTGCCATTCTAGTCGGAAGTTGACTACTGAGACGTAAAAGGATTTTGCAAGGTTTTCACAACACTCTACTCGGACTGGTCGGTGGGATGTGTTCCCCGGATTCGATTACTCCGCGCTCGTCGGCGAACTGGGTGTATCGGTGTAACGTTTCCTCCACAGGCCTTGGAGATACGCGCCAGCGAACATTCCACCGATTCCGAACAGAATGAGGTAGTTCCCCAAGCCGAGGCTGGCGTAGGCAGCGCCCGGACAGATGCCGGAAATGCCCCATCCAACGCCGAAGATTCCGCCACCCACGAGGACGTTTTTGTCGAACGATTTCAGACGACGGGTGTACGCTTTTCCGGTGAGCGGTGCTCGTCCGGACAGTCGTGTCGCGACGGCGAACGTCGTTCCGGTGACGACTGCCGCACCGCCCATGACGAACAGGAGGCCCAAATCCTCGAACTGGAGGAACTGGAGGACGATTTCGGGCTTTGCCATCTGGCTAAATCCGAGACCGAACCCGAAGATGAGGCCGCCGACCAGTATCAGGAGCATGAACAGTGGTCCGCGTTCGTTCCGATTTTCCTTTGTTTTCTTGCTCGCTTTCCTACTCATGGCGAAACCCCCATTCCAATCGCCTGCAGTAGTTGTGCGGTTCCGATTGCGATCGTCATGAACGTGGCCACGTTGACGATGGACGTGAACGAGGCAGAGCCGACGCCACAGACGCCGTGGCCCGACGTACACCCTTTTCCGATTCGCGTCCCGATACCGACGAGGAGGCCACCGACGAGGAGTCGCCACCACGCCACTTCAGTCGTCCAGATTTCACCGTAGAAGATGGCTTGGTAGATGGCCGCGCCGCCGACCATTCCCACGGTGAAAACGACGCGCCAATCGCGGGAGGCGATGTACTTCCCCTGCTGGAACCGTGGCACGTTGGAGACGTAGGATAAGGATGACTCCAGGAACGTGCTCGCCCCGGCGATAATGCCCGTACCGAGGTAGATGACGGCGACCCCGAGGCCGATGAGGATGCCGCCGATGGCATAGTGACCGACTCCGTTCGGAAACAACTCTGTGATCGCGAATACTGGCATGAGTGCGTCTATAAGTGCTAAGGGTATCTCCATTCTCTCTCCTGCCGCGCTACTCGCTCGTGAGTGAGTCACGACTCGCGGCGCAGTTGTTCGGTCCGAGTTCGAGTTCGAACGCTTCTTCGTCGTCTGTGTGCCGTTTCTCCAAGTTCGTTGCGATGATCTCTTCGTAGTTTGCGGGCCGAGGTGGCATGTCCGAAAGGACGAATTCGACGAACTCGTCGCGGCTCATCGAGAGTACTGCCATCGAATCGGACAGAGTGCCAACATTTGCAGTATAAGTGCCGTCTTCGGCGGAAATCGCCGAATCACTGAAATGTCCCGGCGCGACCACGGTTTCGTCGGGAAGCGACAGAATACGCTCTTGAAGCGTTTCGTACAGCATCCTCGCGGCTTCGGGAGCACCCTCGTCACCCTCTTCGAGGTCGGGTCGGGCTACGCTCTCGGTGAACAGCGTATCACCCGTAAACAGCACGGTATTGACCCGGTAGGAGGTCATCCCCGTCGTGTGGCCGGGAGTGTGAACTACGTCGATGTCGGCGTCCCCCAACGGGAGTTTTTCGCCGTCTTTCACCGTGCGGTACGGCACATCGTATTCGACACCGCGGGCGTCTGCGGCGGCGGGAACGACCGCCTCGGCCGTGCTCGCGTCCGCCACGTCTCGGATGCCGCTCACGTGGTCGGCGTGGACATGCGTGTCGATGGCGTAAATTAGTTCGGCACCGTACTCCGCCGCGTCCTCGACGTACTCCCCTGCGAACGCCCGAAGTGGGTCGATAACTGCCGCCTCGTCGTCCGAAATGACGAGGTAGGACAAACAACCACTGGAGGGTCGCTGGTATTGGAGGGTCATCGGCTCGACACGTTCGATTTTTCGCCGTTCGAGAACCCGTGCCCACCCTTTCATGCCGTCTTCCAGGTGGTTCACGTCGTAGCCGCGCTCCGCGAACAGTCCGGCGATATACTCACTCGACCCACCCTTGGCACACAGAACGGTCACTTCCTCCTCCTTCGGAACAGGGTTGAACAGTTCATCGTCCGGGTCGTCCGCGAGATATTCGAAATAGGGAACGTTGATTGTCTCGACGGTGTCGCCGTCGAGATGCCACTTTTCGTACTCGTCCGTTGCTCGAACATCGAGTAGCGTCACGGATTCGTCCGTGTCGATTCGCTCGTATAGTTCGTCCGCAGTCACCGACTCCACTTCGACTACCGGTGATGGGAACGGCGATTCACTCATGAACAGCAGTAGCTACCGGATACAGCCACAAAAAGATTTGCATAGTAGTCCGAAAATACTGCAATACTACTGCATTGAAATTCCTATTATGTATTGGTTGGTGCTTTACTGCGGCAAACAACCATTTCTAGAGTGTGCGGACTTCACAATATCCAACACACTTTTAATGATGGCGTCAGTATTGTTCGATACATCCAACACAGCACAATGGGGCCAACACGATGAGTACGAAATTCGATATCACGGAGACGCTCGACGTAAAAGGACTGAACTGCCCGATGCCAGTTGTCAAAACGAAGCAGGCGACCGATACACTGGCGAACGGAGAGATACTGGAAGTCGTCGCGACGGATTCCGGAAGTATGAGCGACCTGAAAGGGTGGGCGAACACGACCGAGGGCGTCGAGCTGCTCGAACAGCAAGAGGACGAATCGGGTGGCGAAGCCGTCTATCGCCACTTCGTCAGAAAAACGGAGTAACCATGAGCGCCGACACGCCACCCACCGTGGAAACCGACGAGACGACCGATGCGGCGCTCCGGGAGCGAATTGAGGAGTTGGAGGATGAACTCGCTGACGTGAAAGACGAAGTCGGCGGCCAGAAGAAGATGACCATCATCGCCACGAAAGGCACGCTCGACATGGCGTATCCGCCACTCATTCTCGCCAGTACTGCGGCGGCATTCGGCTGGAATGTCGTCGTCTTCCACACGTTTTGGGGATTGGACATCCTCCACGAGAGGAAGTCGAAGAACCTCAAACTCAGCGCCGTGGGTAATCCGAGCATGCCGATGCCGAACGCGATGGCCGCACTTCCCGGCATGGACTCCTTGGCGACGAAAATGATGGCAAAGAAATTCGAGAAGAACGGAACTGCGACCATCGAGGAACTCATCGACGTGTCGTTAGAAACGGGCGTCGAACTACAAGCGTGCCAGATGACGATGGATTTGATGGAGTACGACGAATCGGAGTTTTACGACGGCGTCGTTTCCGGTGTCGGGGCGGCCACCGCCCTCGAACACATGGCCGAGGCAGACATTCAACTGCTCGTCTGACAGGCAGTGACTCGGTTTTCCCGTATTATCGTACTGACACCACCATAAGGTTTTTTAAGGAACTCGTCATATCGGTAGCCAAGGTCGAATCATGACCACCTCTCTCCTTCACTAACCGGGCCGTTGCGGGGTCGTTCGCAGTCTCTATTCGGATAGCCACTGCTGTCGTTCCCGTTTCCCGGCACCGTTCATCATCGTCGAATAGCGCCGAGTGGCGAACTCGCCACTCGGTTACTCAGTAACACTCGGACACGGACAATACAGAATGCAATCAGGTTCAGCGATTATCGCACAACGGACGGACGACGGAACGACGGATACGGCGGAGATTCGAGCACTCGCCGACGCGGCAAGCTATGACGTGGTCGGGGAGGTGACACAGAAACGAGTCGAGGATTCGACGTACCAGTTCGGCCGCGGCAAGGCCGAGACGCTGGCGGAGCGAGTGGAAGCGAGCGATGCACGGTGTATCATCTTCGACAATCCACTCAGTCCACAGCAGACCTACGAAATCGGCGAACTGTGTCCCGACGGAACCGAAATCATCGACCGATATCGGCTCGTCCTCGAAATATTTAGCCAGCAGGCGGGAACTCGCCGGGCGAAACTCCAGGTCGAACTCGCGCGGTTGCAGTACGAACTCCCACGGGTACAGGCCGAAATTCGGTTGGAAAAGGAGGTCGCGAACGAACGTCGCTCGCGGAACGGACTCGGTGAGAAGGAAGACCGGCGTATCACCGACATCAAAGACCGTATCGACCGTATCACGTCGAAGCTCGATAGTCTCTCCGATGTGGGCAACCAGCGACTCAAAAAGCGGCGCGAACAAGGGTTCGACCTCGTCGCCCTTGCGGGCTATACCAACGCCGGAAAATCGACGCTCCTGCGACGGCTCGCCGACGAGATGGATATCGACACGAGTCGGCACGACGATTTCGATGAGAGCGCGGCTATCGAGGATAGGCTGTTCAAAACGCTCGAAACGACGACTCGCCGGGCCGAGATTCATGGACGAAAAACGCTCGTTACGGACACGGTCGGGTTCATCAGCGACCTTCCCCACTGGTTGGTCGAATCGTTCGAGACGACGCTCACCGAGACGTACGAGGCTGATCTGGTGCTCCTTGTTGCGGACGTGAGCGACCCATTGCCGGAACTGCGCGAGAAACTCCAAACCTCCCACGACCTCCTCGATGGAGATACCAAACGGCTCGTGACGGTGCTGAACAAAGCAGACCGGGTTTCGGACGACGAATTGGACGACCGAATTGCGGGCGTCTCCGACCTCGCGCCGACCCCCGTCGTCGTGAGCACGACCGAAAACATGGGTATCGACGCACTTCGGGAGCGAATCGTGGCCGAACTTCCGGATTGGGAAACCGGCCAACTGACGCTTCCCAACACGAGCGAGACGATGTCGCTCCTCTCGTGGCTCTACGACCACGCCAGAGTCGAGGCCGTGTGGTATCCGAGTGAACGCGAGGAGTTCGTGGTCGAGTTCGCAGCGGATCCGACGGTGGCCGAGCGCGCAACCGCGAAAGCCGACGCAATATCGGTGTAATCTCGACGCCGACGGCTTCGACGCTACGATTTTCGCCCCCAAATATTCTTCACTATCCCGCCCCTAGCTTCCGTGATGCCCGGTAACACGGGTAATGGGATGGGGGAGCCATGAGTAGCAATACACCACCAGTAACACGAAGGGATAGTCCGCCGGACGAGCAACTGGTCGTCGAAACCGGTCGTACTGAGGCGAAAGGCCAGGGGAACCGATTCGATTCAAAACTCCGGAAGACGCTCGGAGCGTCACCGTTCATTCTGACCAAGTTCGACTCGTTCATGAACTGGGTACGGGGGTCGTCGATGTTCATGCTCCAGTTCGGCATCGCCTGCTGTAGCATCGAGATGATGCACACCTACGCGGTCAAACACGACTTGGACCGCTTCGGTGCGGGTGTACCGCGCGCATCACCGCGACAGGCCGACGTGATTATCGTACCGGGCACTATCGTCTCGAAGTTCGCGCCGCGAATGAAGCGCGTCTACGACCAGATGCCGGAACCCAAGTTCGTCGTCAGCATGGGGTCGTGTACCTGCTCCGGCGGACCGTTTCAGGAAGGGTACAACGTCATCAAAGGTGCGGAAGAGGTCATCCCGGTGGACATCCATGTCCCCGGCTGCCCGCCACGACCCGAGGCGCTCATCTACGGCATCGCCAAACTTCAAGAACGAATCGCACACGGGGAAGCCAGTCCGGTCGTCGTGAAGCCGTACGAACTGGAACAGTTCGGCGACCTGAACCGCGACGAACTGGTTGCGACGCTCGCTGACCAAATCGACGATGATACGCTCGTCATGCGTTACAACTGGGTGGATTCGCCATGAGCCTGCAGGAACAACGCTTCGACGGTGACGAACTCGCCGATCTGCTTGGCGACCACGTCATCGGACGCGAGGAGCATCTGAACGCGCCGGGGTTTGTCATTCGACCCGACGAAGTGCAGGCCGTACTGACCGTCCTGCGCGACGAGGCCGGATTCGACCATCTGTCCTGCCTCTCGGCACAGCAGTACGAAGACCGATACGAGAGTATCTACCATCTCAAAAAGTACGACGACCCACAGCAAGAGGTGAGCGTAGTCGTTCCGACGGGTACTGACGAGCCGGTGAGCCAGTCGGCGGAACCCGTCTTCCGAACCGCGGAATGGCACGAACGAGAGGCTTACGACCTCGTCGGTATCGAGTACGAGGGGAACCCCGACCTTAGTCGAATTCTGTTGCCCGAAACGTGGCAAGGACATCCGCTGTCGCTCGATTACGACCAGGACAGACCACAAATCGTCACGCTGGAGTCCCACAAAAATCCGCTTCAGGAAGACCACTTCGCGGACGATTCTGACACCATCTTCATCAATATCGGGCCGCACCACCCGGCGACGCACGGTGTGCTCCACTTGGAGACGGTGCTGAACGGTGAGCAAGTCCTCGACGTGAAACCGGACGTGGGCTATCTCCATCGCTGTGAGGAACAGATGGCACAGAACGGCACGTATCGCCATCAGATAATGCCGTATCCCGACCGGTGGGATTACGCCTCCGCCGGCTTGCTCAACGAGTGGGCGTACGCCCGTGTCGCCGAGGACTTGAACGACCTCGACGTGCCGGAGTACGCGCAAATAATTCGAACGATGAGCGCGGAACTGTGCCGAATCGCCGCGCACATGCTCGCAGTCGGTACCTTCGCGCTCGACGTATATGGCGACTTCACGGCCATCTTCATGTATGCCATGCGCGACCGAGAAATCGTCCAGAACATCCTGGAGGATTTCACGGGCCAGAGAATGATGTTCAACTACTTCCGTCTCGGCGGGGTCATCTGGGATATTCCGGAACCGCGGGAGGAGTTTTTCGACAAGATTCGGGACTTTCTGGACGAACTCCCTGTAGCACTCGAAGAGTATCACGACCTCATCACGGGCAACGAAATCTTCCAGCTACGATGTCTCGATACCGGCGTCCTCGACCCTGATGTGGCAAAGCAGTACGGGGTGACCGGGCCGGTCGCTCGTGGGTCGGGTATCGACTACGACTTGCGCCGTGACGACCCGTACGGCTATTACGACCAACTCGATTGGAACGTCGTCACCGAAGACGGCTGTGACAACTACTCCCGCGTTCTGGTTCGCCTCCGAGAGGTCGAGGAGTCGGCGAAAATCATCGAGCAGTGCGTCGAACTGCTCGCGGACTGGCCCGAGGAAGAGCGCGAAATTCAGTCGAACGTCCCTCGAACGCTCAAACCCGAGGCCGACACCGAAGTGTATCGTGCCGTCGAGGGTGCGAAAGGAGAACTCGGTATCTACATCCGGTCGGACGGGACGCCGAAACCCGCACGCTTCAAGATTCGCAGCCCGTGCTTCCACAACCTCTCGGCGCTGCCCGAGATGGCGAGGGGGGAGTTCGTGCCGGATTTGGTTGCGTCACTGGGAAGCCTCGACATCATTCTCGGGGAGGTAGACCGATGATCGGAATACTCAAAGGAATGGCAACGACGATGAAGCACGCGCTGGACGGCGAGACCTTCACAGTCGAATATCCTGACGTGGCACCCGAAGTCAGTCCGCGTTTCCGCGGCATCCACAAGTTCAGTCAGGAACGCTGTATCTGGTGTCGCCAGTGCGAAAACGTCTGTCCGAACGACACCATCCAAATCGTGATGGACGACCAGCGCAACGGTGAGCAGTACAACCTCCACGTCGGGCAGTGTATCTACTGCCGACTCTGTGAGGAAGTTTGTCCCGTTGACGCCATCCTGCTCACCCAGAACTTCGAGTTCACGGGCGACACGAAGGACGACTTGGTGTACAACAAAGAGCAGTTGAAAAACGTTCCGTGGTACAACGATATCGATCCACTCGAATCGCGCGAACCGGATAGAGGTGCGTGGATAGGTGAAGGTGAAGGGCCGGTGGATTATCAGTAATCAGGCCACTCGCCGTTTCACGCCGTAGTAAATCCGTCGTCGCTGGTACACCAACTCGCCAATCAGCCATCCGAGCACCAGCAGAGTGGCGAATATTACGGCGATAAAAGCGTACTCGTTCATCCAGATGGGGCGGATGAACGGAGTCGCTTGATCCCACAGTTCGCCGTACTCCCGCATATCCTGTTCGAGGGACGTTCCCGAGAACGTGTTGCCGAGGAGGATGGACATTTTCACTCGGTCGCCGGTTCCGGGGTCGATGTTCGCGCTGCCGGAGACCTGGTATTTGCCGGTCACGCCTTGGTCGGCCATCGTCGGACCGTTGGAGCCGTCACCGGAGGAGACGCGCTCGGCGTCGTACGGAAGCCACGGCGAGTAGAACTCCCAGACGATTTTGCCTTTTGGCGTCACTTCCATGACGCGGTGGTTCGAGGAGTCGGTGATGAGGGTGTTGCCGTTCGGAAGACGGTCTGCATCACGGGGCCAGTTGAACTTTGCCGACGAACCCATCTCCCACGTTTTCTTCCAGTCGCTTCCACGTTTTTCGTACTCGACGATACGGTGGTTTTCGGAGTCGGCGACGAGGATGGTTGGGTTTCCGGACTCGCTTTCGAGATAGTCCGGGTTGTGCTGTTCCTGGAGGATGTCGGTATTGTCATCCTTCCCGAGTTTCATCGTAATTTCCTTTGACTCGCGATCGATGACGATGACCTCGTCCATGTTTCTCGGGTCGGCCATGTACTTGCCCGGTCCAATCTTATCAACGTCGTTGACGTGTGTCCAGTCGTCCGTGTATTCCCCGCCGTTTGTCTTCTCGTAGTGGTTGCGGAAGTACCAGCGCCAGACGATTTCGTCTTTCTCCAAATCGTAGACGTAGATGCTGTCGTCGTTCTTGTTTGTGGTCTCGTTGTACGCCCGCATGTTGGCGACGAGCAGCTGCGTGCCGTTGTTGATGAGATCGATATCGTGGGTGTCGTGGATTTTGAGGAATCGCTTCCAAACCTTCTTCTGCGTGTCCGGGTTGTACTCGTAGACGAGTGTTCCACCTCGCTGTGTCGAGGTGACGAGCAGGTTTCCGTTCTCCAGCGGATCCACGTCGTAGAACCACGCCGCGCCCTCCTTCGAGCCGTTGTGAACCCACTCGACGTTCCCTTTCGGGCCGACGGCGACGAGGCGGGCGGGCTTTTTCTTGTTTCCTTTCCCTTCGAAGTGATATCCCTGCACGCTGATAACTGACGTTCCGTTCGCAGGGCTTGTGATGGTTCCTTTCTCCAGATTTGATTCTTCTTGGTCGTACGTTATCGCGGAGACGGCGGAGGGCGCGAGTAAGGCGACGACCAACAACAACACGACTCCACGCACGAGCCACGGTCGTGGCGGGAGTCGATCCGTCCAGTCCATAAGCTATACTGGATAACCTTCAGTTTGAATATTTTGTGTTTCGTCTACCATTTTCCGCCGCTGATTTCGAACCTCTAGAATAGTCACTGAACCGATCGGTCAACGAACGTAACGCCGAATCACGGCATCTTCGCCAACACGTCGAACTGATGGGCGATGTACGTAAGTTCACCGTCTTCGATCTGTCTGTGGCGTGCTGCCAACCAATCCGAAAATTCGTCGTCCGTCTCGACCCGATCGCCGAGGACGCCTTCGATGGTTCCGAGAATGTACCGAAGGAACATCCCTTCGTCGGCGGCATACGACCCGTTTTCCGGATACACCAACCAGTCGGAACTCCCGGCGGCGAGCACTGTCGTCTCCCGCTCCCGGAACTCGGCGAGCAGTCGCCGCCCTGCCTCGCTCGACCCGGCCCCGGTGTCCATGTGCTGGTGGTACTGTCGCTCTACGCGTTCGTCCAATTCGTGTGATGGGTGGAACGTCGTTCCGCCATCGAAGGTAATCGGGAAATAACAGAGCCCTCCCGGTTCGAGCACCGAGAGAAACGCCGGAAGCGCCGACCCGAGGTCGAACAGGTCCGCGACTGCGTGTCCGATGAGGGCATCCCATCGCCGATTCGTCCGTCGAGTGAACGCGACTGCGTCCGCGACTTCGAATCGAATCGTGATGGACTGGTCGCTTCGTTCGAAACGAAGTTCGCTCCCCAGTTGCTTGAATCCTCGCTCCCGTAGTCGCTCGCGGGCGAATTCGATGTTTCTCGGGTCGATGTCGAGCGCCGTGTACTGAACCTGCTTCGGCAGGCAGTCCCAGGAATGCAGGCGCTCTATCATCGTGCCGATTCCGGCCCCGATTTCGAGGAGTCGAGCGGTGTCGGGAAGTTCACGCTGAAATCGAGCGAGCACTCGCCGGTTCAACGCTCTATCGTCTACGGTTCGTTTCGCGTCGAGGTACTGTTGGAACGTCATGGCTTCGTTGAAATCCGCTCGTTTTCGACGACCGTATCCAGCAGTCGTTCGACCGCCTCCGTCGCATCGTCCCATCCCGGGTGAACGTCGTATCGTTCCCGCGCCGAACTGCTCATTCGCCGGAGCAGAGTTCTGTCGTCCCGGAGCGTCCGAACGACTTCGGCGATTGCGTCGGGATCGTCCGGCGGAAGCAGAAACCCGTTTTCGCCGTCGGACACGATTTCGCTCGCGCCACCCGCCGTCGTCGCTATCGCCGGAAGGCCGAACGCCATCCCTTCGAGGTAGACGAGACCGAATCCTTCGTACAGCGACGGGACGGCGAGAACGTGGCTCCGAGTGAGGTGTCCGGCAACGGCCTCGTCCGGCAATCGCCCTGTAAAGGAAACTTTCTCGCCCAGACCGAGTACGTCGCGAAGCCGACGTACTCGGTCGGCATACTTCTTGTCGGTTCGTGCACCGATAACGGTGAGATGCCAGTTTCCGGACACCGATGACAGTCCCCTAAGCAGAACGTGCAGTCCTTTTCTGGGAATTTGATTGCCGAGAAAGACGAGGCGCAGGGTGCCGCTGAACTCTCGACGAATCGGTGGAAGCGGCTCGAAACGGTCTCCCGCAGGATACGCCACCACCGTCGGTAGCTCGTTCGAATCGCCCGAACCGAACAGGTTGGTAACGGATTTTCGCGTCGTCTCGCTGTTACAAATCGCTCCGTCGAGGTTTCGGACGTAGTGCCGTTCGACCATCCGATAGCCGCCGTTTTTCCACTTTGGTCGCGGTTCGTCCGACCGGAGGTGGTGCACCACGGATACGATTGGCGTGTCGAGATCACGGTTCGTCCAAATCAGCGAAGGGTGACAGAGGTGGTCTTCGATGAGTACGTCGAAGCTCGAAAGCCGTGCGCGAAGCGTGCGCGAGAGATTGTGCAGGAGACACCGTCCGTACGACTCCCACGGGAGTGTGAGAACCTGCACGACGTGTCCTCGCTCACGGAGCGATTCGACCAGTTCCCTATCGTATCGAAATCCGCCGGACAGTTCCCTAAGCGACCCGTAGACGACGAATCCGAGTCGCATCACACCGTCCGTTCGAAACGGGCCCATGCGTCGTCATCTTCCCGGAGCGTGACTCCGATCGTCCCCACTTCCGGGGCGTCGAGCGTGTCGAGCACCTGCTCACAGAACAGCCGCGAGAAATGCTCGACACTCGGATTTAGTCCCTCGAACTCGGGTAAGTCGTTCAACGTTTCGTCCCGATACCGGGAAATCGATGCGTCGAGTGAGGTACGTACCGCGTCGATATCGACGAGATAGCCAAACTCGTTCAACGAGTCGCCCCGCAGATGAACTTCCGCACCGTAGTGATGCGAGTGTAGTTCCCCTTCAGGGCCGGGATTCGGAACTGTCAGATAATGCTGTGCGACGAACGTCTTGGAAACGGTTACTTCGTACATGGTTCGATCGTGTCAGTCATAGGTCAACAGGACGGCCACCGCCTCATTCGGGTGTTCGTCCAGCAGTCGATATGCGTCGTGGGCTTCTCCGATGGAAATCCGATGCGTGACGAGCCGAGCGACGTCGAGGGCCGCCAATCGTCGCCAGGCAACGTCGAGGCGACGATCGGAATCCCATCTCCCTCGAAGTTCCGGGGCGAGCGTGCTCACCTGCGTGCTCTCGATGTCGATTCGACTCCGGTGAAACGACCCACCCAGGTTCAATTCAGCGCGCTTTTCGCCGTACCACGACCCGACCAGCACTCGTCCGTCGTAGCCCGTCACCGCCACCGCATCGTCCAGTGCCGAGGGATTACCGGAAAGTTCGTAGGTCAAATCCGCACCCGAGGGCGTTTCTGCACGCGAGAGTGCGGCCTCGATTGCCTCGCGCGTATCGTGCGTTGCGTCGAGACAGCAATCTGCCCCCATCTCTCTCGAATGTTCACGCCGCTCGGAATAGCAGTCGAGCGTCACCAAGTCGGCGAGGGGGTAGTCCGCGAGCAAGCCGGTCGTCAGCAATCCGACGAGGCCCTGCCCGAAAACGACTACTTGCTCGCCGATCCGCGGTGCACCATCGAGGGCGAAGTTCACCGCCGTTTCGACGGTCGGAAGGAAGACGGCGTCCGCGGACGCAACACCGTCCGGAATCCGGATGAGGTCGGTCGTCGACGCAAGGAAGTGGCTCGCGTGCGGGTAAAACGCGAACACAGATTCACCCATCCAGTCGTCAGAAACGTTTTCACCGATCGCAGTGACGGTTCCAGCGGTTGCGTAGCCGTATTTGAGCGGGAAGTCGAGCGTTCCCGACAGCGCATCGATCGTCGCATCGGCCGCCAACTCCTTGGGTGCTTCTCCACGGTACACGAGGAGTTCGGTACCTGGACTGATTGCCGACACCTCGGCGCGAACGAGCACCTCGTTCGGTTCCGGTTCGGAAACCGCCTCAGCGCGAACGTCGAGTTCGCGCGCTCCCGTGAAGTAGACCGTTTGTGCGGATGGCACGTATGCTATGCGACGGATTTGAAGAAATTCTTTTCGGCTACCACGTTCGGCGACACCGTCGCCGAACGAGTTCACACAACCGATTTCGGAGCGGTTTCAGTGTGGACCGTGTTGGAACGCCGAGATACGCCCGAACCGGTGTGTAAACGTCTGTTTCGATGAGGTTCAACGCTCGTGCCGTCGCCCGATAGTTACCGTCCGCGACGCGAGGGGGCCGACAGTCCGGATGGTCTACCAACACGAGTGGGCCATCGGGAAGCCGGTTTGAGAACGACAGCACTCGTTCGATATCAACCCCCGTTTCCGCCGTCAGGCCGTCCACGTCCTCGCTGGCGCAGGCGACGATTCGATTCGCCGCTCCGCGAATCGTTTCGTCCGGAGAGAGCGCTCGCCACGAAAGTTGTCCCGGCCCAGCGACGACTCGAAGTCGCTCGAAGGAGTGTCGAGAGAGCGTTAGTTTTTGCCATTCGATCGGTGCCTCGCGCCAGATGAACGAGGCGGCACCCGGTTTTGCGTTTAGGAGTGCATCGAGTGCCTCGCGCTCCGTGAGTGAATCCACGTCCACGGACGGAACTTCGGGCTTTCGACATTCCAGTTCGAGCCACCGTTTGATGACGTGCTCTTGTGAAACGCGGGTCATTCCGTTGCCAGTTCGACCCCGAAGAACTCGAATCGTGTGCCCACGCCCTCTGCCTCATCGAGCGAAACGTCCCATTCGTGCGCATCGGCGATTTGCTTAACGATGATTAATCCGATGCCGGTGCCGGTTTCGGCGGTGGAGTAGCCCGTTTCGAACACCATCTCACGGGACGACTCGAGAATCCACGGATCGTCGTTCTCGACGTAGAATCCTCCGACGAGTGCATCCGAGGGGGGTGCTTTCGTCGTTCGTGGGTTCGCGGTGGCTCGTGTGGTTTCGGTCGTTGCGGTTCGCATCGTCGCAGTTCCGGTCGTGTGTTCCGTGTTTCGGACGGCTTCGATTCTGGCGCTGGTAAACAGGATGAACAGGAGCTCCGAATACTCCGTTCGAACCGCGTCGAGGAGTTCGAGGCCGTCCATTTCGGGCATCTCGTAATCGCTGACGATACAGTCGATTTCTGTTTCACGGCGGATGGAGAGGGCGTCCGCTCCGGACGAAGCGGCACGGAGATCCAGTATTTCCGACTCTCGTTCGAGAAATGTCGCTGTGAGGTCGAGCAAGCTGGGGTCGTTGTCCACATGAAGGACGACGATTGAGGACGTGTCGCTCATGCTGCTCAGTTTTCTCGATAGACTCGCCATACTACCATAATTCTTATGAATGGGGGAGGGTACTCTCTGGCGAGAACCACCCGGTCGGCGTGTATCTTTATCCGCGGTTCTCGCGTTAGTTCGAACGGGTGGGAACTCATGTTCCAGGATAGAACGGACGCAGGAAACCAACTCGCAGAACTCGTTCGACGTGAGGGAGTGACAGCGGATATCGTACTGGCGATTCCACGCGGCGGATTACCGATTGGACGGCCGGTCGCCGATGCGCTTTCGGTTCCGTTGGACGTGGTGGTCGCAAAGAAACTGGGTGCCCCGAACAATCCGGAACTCGCAATCGGTGCCGTAGGTGCCGACGGGAGCGTCTGGTTGAACGATGCGCTCATCGAGCGAATCGGGGTAGACGATGTCTACGTCGAGCGGGAGCGCGAACGCAAATCCGAGGAGGCTCGTGTGAAAGCGACACAATACCGCGGTGATGCGCCGATACCCGATATCGACGGCAAACGAGTCCTCGTCGTCGATGACGGCGTTGCGACCGGTGCGACGACCATCGCCTGTCTTCGGCAGGTAAAAAACGCAGGAGCGAGCCACGTCCTCCTCGCGGTTCCGGTCGGCTCACCTAGTTCTCTCGAACGATTATACCGGGAGGCTGACGAGGTTCTCTCCATCGAAGCACCGCCGCATTTTAGCTCGGTCGGCCAATTTTATCGACTGTTCGAGCAAGTTCCCGACGAAGTTGCACGGACGTATCTGCGTGAATAAGCACATGTGAACGGATAAACGGAGCATGAGAGCAATAACAGGGCGAATGAGAACAACGAGTGTGGGCGTGTTCGACCGTGATAACACGCGTCGTGTGAACACATACCGTATGCTCTCGTTTTGTCATTTCGGCGGCAACGTAATTGACAGCAACCTGGAAGCCGATGTGGACAACCACCGGACGAGTGACCGAAACGGTTTTGTCCGTTCCGACTCACGTTTCGCAGAATATTGACCGTGTAAACTGCGATTAACTCGGGATACAGGCTTCATTAACTGGGAATACGGTACAGTGAATACCACACCATATTCCGAAACACTTAAGTACTTTTCGTCCTAACTGTTGGTTAGGAAGTAAGCTTCCGGGATTTTTTCAGGTTTTCCCTACCGGGAGCCTCCGCCAACGTATAATCATGACATCAACCAGAATCCAACGCTACGATGAGTCTGGCGTAGCGACCCACGAACAAGAACGCGAGAGCGAGGAGGAACAGGAGCAGGAAGACGTCTGCCCCGAATGTGGTGGGAATCTCATCACCGATTCGGGACACGGTGAAACCGTCTGTGCCGAGTGTGGTCTTGTCGTCGACGAGGACAACGTCGACCGCGGTCCGGAGTGGCGCGCCTTCGACGCCAAAGAGAAGGACGAGAAATCCCGTGTCGGTGCCCCGACGACGAAGATGATGCACGACAAGGGACTCTCGACCAACATCGGCTGGCAGAACAAGGATGCCTACGGCAACACCCTCGGTGCCCGCCAGCGCGAGAAGATGCAGCGTCTGCGAACCTGGAACGAGCGATTCCGAACGCGCGACAGCAAGGAGCGTAACCTCAAACAGGCTCTCGGCGAAATCGACCGGATGGCAAGCGCCCTCGGTCTGCCGAAGAACGTCCGCGAAACGGCGAGCGTCATCTACCGACGCGCACTCGACGAAGACCTCCTTCCGGGACGCTCCATCGAGGGCGTCGCAACCGCCTCGCTGTACGCGGCGGCGCGACAGTCCGGCGTTCCACGCAGTCTGGACGAGGTCGCGAGCGTCAGCCGAATCGAGGAGATGGAGTTCAAACGTACCTACCGCTACATCGTGCGTGAACTCGGTCTCGAAATCCAACCCGCCGACCCACAGAGCTACGTGACGCGATTCGCCTCCGATCTCGACATCAGCGACGAATCCGAGCGCAGGGCGCACGACTTGCTTGAAACAGCCAAAAAGCAGGGCGTCCACAGCGGCAAGAGTCCGGTCGGACTCGCCGCCGCGGCGGTGTACGCCGGTTCCCTGCTCACCAACGAGAAGGTAACCCAATCCGAAGTGAGCGAAGTCGCCAGCGTGAGCGAAGTCACGATTCGCAACCGCTACCAGGAACTGCTCGAATCGGAAGAAGACCGCCGTGCCGTCGCCTAATTTGCGGTAACCGCGGTCGATTTGTTGTTTTCGTTCAACATCGGCCACTACACTCATTTTACCCGACTCTGTACCAGTTGATTACAGATGCCCGAGTCACGAATCGGGATTCGTCGGTACATCGCCTTGATTTTCGTGTTTCTCGTACTCGCGAGTCTCTTCGTCGCTCAACCCGGGGTTCTCACGTCGAACGTACCGGACGATGGCGAACCGAGTCGTGCGAAGGACGTGCGAATCGTCTCACCGAACCCGGACAGCGAAGCGAAACTATGGCCCTTCACGAGTCGGGGGAAATCGTTCGACTCGTTGACGTTACCTATCAACGTCGTGGTTCGCGACCACTCCTCCCGAGTGGTGAGCCACTTACGGAATCGACGGGATGCGGAGTGGCGAAACGACAGTCAGGAGTGGCAAGGACTCGGCGGCGAGGATGGACCGACGGACGCGGACGAAGAGACGGTTCAATGGGACAATACGACGGGTGCGGTACGATACACCTACGTTCAGGCACCCGACTCACGCGGCGGATGGGTTACGGAGTCGTCCCAACTACACGACGGCACCTACTTCGGGTCGCGCTACCATCTCCGATTGTACGAAGGTGGCAAGGGTAACGAAACGTGGACCGCAATTCAAGCGCACCACGAACATTGGGACTGGTTCCGACTGCGACACTCGGTTGGGTCGCTCGCGTCGGCCCAGTACTACCTCGACAGTCAGTTTTACGGAAAATGGTACGTCGATGAGATCTCACGCAAACGCTTCGCGAACGGGGGTATCTCCGACACCGACGGATGGGTTTCGGTCGTCGATCTGCGCCCAACGAGCGATCTGTATCCAGTGACGCTGCTGTGGGCCGCATTGCTCCTCGGGTCGGTCGGCGTCGGAGAGTCGATACAGTCGTCCGTTCGCGATCTCGTCTCGTGGCTGTCGTCGGAGACGACCCAACGGGGTATCCTTCTCGGCGTCTTCCTCCTCAGTTTGCCGCTGGTCGTTCGCCGCGCGAGTATCGTCGTCGAGACCACCGCTCCGACCGTGCCGGTGAAGGCCATCGCTGGTGTCGGCTATCTCGTCCTCGTCATCGGTCTTCCGTTAGCCGCCGTCGTTCTTCCCGAGGGTGACCAGTCGCTCGACTGGTTCGGTATCGCACTCCTCGGTCTGGGGCTCGGATTTCTGCTCGACTATCGGAGCATCGGCGTCACGGTGCTCCCGATTATGGTCGTCCTTCACCGACTCACCCTTCTCGGCATCGTCGGCCTGCTCGCGGTCGGCGGCGCGCGGCAGGAGACCGACGGACGGTGGAATCTGCTGGTAAAAACAGGGCTCGTCCTGTGGGTAAGTGTGCTGGTGTGGCCGTTGTTTTTCAGCCTCTAGCTCGACGCGGCCGTTTCGGTCACACCGAAAACTGCATGTTCGACATCTTCAGGAACGCCGTTTCGTAGCCTTCGTGGCGGGAGACCTGCGGCACCGAATCAACGGAAACCGTGAGTTCGTCCCCCGATTCGACGCTCTTTACGTTCGCGCCGTAATGGTAGCCGATGTCGGGGTCGACCGTTGGTGTCAGCGCGCCGTCGAACACGGTTTCGCCGCCCCGATTCAGCGTTGCCGAGAGCGACATCATCGGAATTGGATAGCGATTGTCGTACGGCGTCCGCGGCGAGACGAGGAGATAGGTGTCCTTTGCGAAATCAGTATCTTCCCCCGAAGTCACAAGGAATTCCGCGTCGCCACTCATCTGCTCGCCGAGGAACTGTCCCGGAAGGTCGGATTTCGGCGGAACGTGGCTCATCGGCATCATCTCCATCTCCATCGGCGGCACCGAGCCTTGCGACCCCTTCTTTTTGTCCAGTCGCTCGAACGGCAACTCTTCCAGCTTTTGCTGGCTAAATTCGAACTCCGTGGTGAGCGTTTCTGCGGAGTCGAACTGCCCCGAGAGTGCACCAGTCCGGCGGATATTGACGCCGCCGACTTGGACTTCTGCTTTGTATTTTCCGTCACCGTCGAGTCCCATGTTGTCGCCGAAGTGGAACCCCATGTTCTGGGAGAGCATCGGCCACATCGGCCGGGTTTCGCTCCAATCGCCTTTCGAGAGTTCGATGCGAACGTCTCCGGCGGGGAGAACCGTCATCGTCTCGGCGTCCCAAACGGTGGCCATCAGGTGGACATCGTCGCCCTCTTGCACGGTCACTTTCTCCTGTTGTTTCGACGTGCCGCCACCCATTAGCCAGAAGCGGTGCGGGAACGAGTACATCAGTCCGAGTCGCCACCGACCCTGCTTTGCCATCCCCGCCATCGCCATCCCTTCGGTGTGTGTCGGATAGTACACCGCATCCGGTCGGTCCTCGACCATCGGCGGTTCGCGGGGGATCGATTTCGTTTCGAACAGTCCGGCACACCCGGCAAGCGCGGCCGTGCTGGCGAGACCGGTAGTCTGCAAAAACCTCCGTCGGTTCATTGACTGGATTTTATAACCCGTCGGGAAAAGGGGTTCTGGTACACCCGTCGAAAAGGGAGTCTGCGGGAAGCGGGTTCGTTCGCCTCGAACGGATGGTTCTTCTCAGCGGTTCGGATTCGGAAGCGAGCGAAGCGAGCGCGGTGGTACCAAGAAGTTCGCCCGACGTTCCACGGTCATGTATTGGAGAATACCATTATTGACGCGCTGACCGACGGAGGAGTTTCCGGCGAGGTTCTCTCCATTCATCGCTTCTCTGGTGGCCTCGAAATCCGCGATAGTGCGCTGAACCGCGACGAAGTGGAGTCCAGCCTCACCGCCGTCCGTCGAATCGAAATCCCGGCGGAGAATGACCGGCGAGTCGTTTTTCCGCGCCCCGGCGGATTTCTGGGAGTGGCCAACCATCCCCCGTTTTCTGGCGTGTGATTCGACTTCTCCGATGCAGTCGTCGCCCATCTCGCTCGAATCGCCGAGGTTGTCGCCCGCGCCCTCGACGCGACCCTCTTCCGCGTGAACCGGACAGAACATCTTGGCGACGCGCTGGTCGCGGCTATCCTGTTCGTACCACTGGTCGAGATGCAGACTGATATTGGAGACGTGTTGGGTGGTACCGCCAGCGAACGGCCCGTCCTGAATCGTCACGCTGTCCTCGCTGGCCTGATTCTTCTTGAACCCGGATTTGAATCCCATGTAGAGCGGTGACTCCTCCGGTACGGGATTCGAGTCAGGAATCCCGTTCACGTCCTGATGGTCGGCGGGGAGGCCGTCGCCGACGAATCCGGTTCGGCGGTCGGCTTTCTCGAACACGTCGGACACCCCCGCCACGTCTACCCCGTTCAATTGGTCGCGGTTGCCGAGCAGTGCTTCCTCGGCCGCGATCACGAGTTCCCCGTGGTCGCTGGCGAGGTGGACGACGGCGTCCTGTTCGTCCAATTTCGGGTCTTCGAACGACGCGAGGGCTTTGGGCTTCGGCAGAACGTCGGTGGCACCGAACCGTGCGAAGTACGACGGGGAGTACCCCACCGAAAAGAGCAGTCCCTCATGACTTCGCTCGTAGGCGCGTTCGAGACTCTGGAACGCCGACTCGACGGTTTTTCGCTCGGATTGGCTGGGCGTCGCATCGGTCGCTCCGGCGTAGTTCAGAAAGAGAAGTACCTGATGGCGCGGGGCGACGTCGTTGCCGTGGTCGTCCGTTTTCAAAAATTGATTCCATGCGTGCTGGCGCTTCGGAAGGCTGGACAGATCGTCCGGCCCCTGCTCTACGTCGGGCATGCCACCCCGGTCGAGACAGGCCGACAAGGCCGCCGACCCGCCGATGGCGACGGCAGCCTTCATGAACTCTCGTCGGGGAATTCCGCGAGTCGAGTCGCTCATTGTGTATGACTAGCGACCACGCCAGAAAAGGGGTTCTGGTACGTCCGTCGAAAACTGGGCGTCGAATCCACCACCGTTCAGGTCGCAACCGGGCGGGAAATAATCCACAGCGAGAGGATGGTGTAGCCAACCATCAGCGCGGTCAGGGGAAGGTGTGCCCATCCGACGCGATTCGTACGCTCCAGGGCGACGTAATGAGCGGCGATGACAGCGACGAGGTGCCCCACGACGATGAACAGAACCTGTGACGCCCAGAACGCCGGAAGCGAGAGCCATCCGAGCAGTTCGACTTCCGGCCCGCCGAGCACCGCCAACAGGCGTGAGGCCTGCTGAAGCACGAAGGGATAGTTGTGCGCCACTTCGTAGGCAACCGCGATGGGTACGACGGTTGGCGCGAACGCACGGGCCATCCGCTGCCACGATTCACCGCCGCTTTCGCTTCCCGCGATCCGTCGCGTGAGCACTGCAACGAGCGCGAAGACGAGTAGAAACCCGAGAAATCCCGCAAGATAGAGCGGCAGTGAGACGACCGACCCGAGTCCCGTCGCGTCCCGCGCGGAGAACAGGATTGCTTGATACTCCGGCGTCTCGGTAAACCCGTCGAAGCTGACGGTGTAGACGCTGGCCACGACGAACGCGGAAAGTGCAAGCGAGCGCACGGGGTGGAGACACCCCCGCCACGGCGGGCGGAGGTCGATTCCACTTCCTTCGAGTTTGAACGGTGCGACCCGACCGAAAAGGCGGTAGAGCACCGCGAGCGGGTCGGCGCGTTCGAACCACGTTTTTCCGAACAGAACCCCGCCGACCAGCATGAAGAGGGTGTAGCCCGCGAGAAGGATGGCGGTCAGGCGCGGCGAGTTCGGAATTTGCGTTAGGTTTTCCGCGATTCCAACGAGCGCGAGAAAACCGACAAGTGCGGGCCAATCGCCGAGCGAGTTCGGATAATCGAACATTACCAGTTCGTCGCCCTCTACTTTCGAGACGCCGTCGTAAATCGTCCGCCACGGCGCAAGCGTTCGCCACGGACTGCCGAATAGAACCGCGAGCAAACCGACCCCCTTCAGCCAGACCGACCACGTGAACAGCGTCGCCGGATTGTCCCTCGCGTTCGTCGGGCCGATTGCACCGGTCGCGAGGATGAACAGGAACAGGGCGAGAAACGCCACGCGCGCTATGCGGGGGAGTGCCGTGCCAACGTCCGGAGTGACGAGTGAGAACCGTCGCGTTCCGGTCGGTGTGTGCTCGACCGTCGCAGTGAGAAAGACGGCCGTAAGCGCGACAGTAACCCCGGCACCGCCGAACAAGAGTGGGAGTGGAATCGGCGCGTCGAACCTCGTCGTCACGCCGTGGGCCGTTGCGACGCCCGCGAAAAGCGACAGCGAGACGAGGGCAAGAAGGGGCGTCCGACGAAGTCGCATGGCAGAGACTCGGTGGTGCGAGGAAAAGTGGCTGTTGGTCTCGGATTCGACTCGCCGTAGTTTGGGAGTCGGTTCCGCAGTTCGCCTTCGTCACAGATACCGCGTCAGTACACTCGTTCGAGAACCGGTCGAATCTCCTCGAACCGCTCTCCCCGTCGAACGTTGTCGGAATTCTCGCTCCATTCGATGAAGTCGAACCGGTCGAGCTTTGGCAAATGGATGCCGTACAACGCCAGTTCTATTCGCTCACGCTCAGACTCGGTGGTCGTTTGGAGTTGCCGTGAGATGTCGGATACGTGCAGGTCACCTTCCATCAGTCCGAACAGGATTTCTCGTCGGTAATCGTTCGATAACATATCGAACACAGCATCGAGTCGGGCTGACTCGCTGTGTAATTCGCATTGGCTCATACGCTTCGTTAGCGATGGGGATTACAAATCCGGATTCCCTACACTGTTAGGGTCAGGATTCGTCCAGCACGTCATCCACTCGCTCCGCCGTCTCGCTCGCCCGGATATTCGAATAGCTTTCGTGCGTCGTTGCAATCGAGGCGTGTCGGAGGGCGGATTGGGCCAGTTCCGCGTGACCCTCGCTGTACAACTGGTGGCCGAGTCCACGTCGCGCCCCGTGCGGTTTCAGATACTCGCCGTCGATATCCAATCCAGCCTCCGCACAGAGGCGTTTCATCAGGTTACGCGCGCCGCGGGTGGAAATCGCCGGGATGACGATTTCGTACTCGCGTACCACGTCGTCGATGTCGTTTTCATCGAGGATGCTCTCGATTCGGTTCCCCGTGTACTCCCCTTCCAACTGTTCGCGAACCGCGCGGAATTTCGACGGCGCGTGGTCGGTCGGAAACACCGGAAATCGTGGTGTTGGCGGGTCGAAAACCCGGTGATAGCGCTCCAACGCGTCTGCAGCCTTGCGAGGGAGCTGGGCGTATTCGTACTCTCGCGATTTGCCGAATACGCGAATCGAACCGCCATCGATATCCACGTCCTTCCACGCGGCACCGGGGCGTTTGTCGTCGGCGGGGGAACGGAACACTTCCGCGCCCCGGACACCTGAGAGTGCGAGCAGGCGGACGAGCGCTCGGTCGCGGTAAGCGCGTTCGCGCGAAACACCGTCTCCGTCCAGCGCCCGTTCGACGCGTTTGTCCATGAACGCGAGAATCGATTTCCGGTCGCGCTGTGACCAGAATTGGCGATCGGCGTCGGCGGTGTTCTCCGGTAGTTCGGCCTGCGCCCGCGAGACTGCGGCAGGGTTTTTCGAGATGAGTTCGTCCGCCTCACAGAACCCGAGAAACGCCCGAACGTATGCGTAGTAGGTGTGGGCCGTCGATGATTTCAGTTCGTCCGCACGAACTCGCCGTTTGAGATGGCGAGCGTACCGTCGGCAGTCGATAACCGCCACGTCGTCGAGGTGGGAGACGTCTCGCTCTCGCGCGAGCCACTCCGCCCACTGTTGAAGTGCGGAATCGGCGTTTTCACGGTAGTTCCCCGCCTCGATGCTGGAAAGATACTCCGCTATCGCATTGGCGAGTGCCGTTCCGGTCATGCCAACCGTGGGTCGAACGTCCCGGCGAGCTCGTTGCCGCACCGAGGACACGTTAGTTCCCGTTCCTCACCGACAAACCGCCCGACTGGGCCGAGGTAACCGCAGTCAGAGCACCGCCGTATTGGTAGCTGAATCATCGCATCTGTCGTTCCGTGGGGCCGGGAGGGATAAAAATCTACGTCCCTTCGTCGGGTGGATGAATGGCGATGAGTCCGTCGCTCTGCACGAGGATGTGATAGCCCTCGAACGTGAAGCCGACGTGGCTTCCCTTTCGCGGTCGGCCGCCTGGTTGCGGCGAGAACAGGCCGTCCAACGCGTCGGGGTCGAATTGGTCGTAGAGCGGGCCGATTTCCCGCGGGTCTTCATCCATCGCTTCCGCAATCGCCGTCATCACCGTCGTGCTGATCGATTCCGTATTCTTCCAGTCATGGGTCGTGTGGTACGTTGCTGGGGTCGCTGCCGACCGGGATGTGTTTGACTTGCTCATTGGGGACACCTTCGAATGCATGTGACTCGTGTACGTCATACATAGTACCTGAAAAATCATAAAGCCCTGTCAGACGAAAGATGGGTACAAGTCATACGCTCGAACGAAAAACAGCAAGCAGGGAGAACCGCCGCGTTTTCGGGGTTTGTCTTACGTGGCGCAGTCGTGCGATTTCGGCGTTTTATCCGCCGAACTGTCATCATATACAACGTTGTTCTCGCAGTTGATTTCGATATCGCGGACTGTGTTTTGCGTTCGAATCAGGGAGTCCGACGGCCGATTAATAGCCAGTTAGTTCGGATTATCCGGTCAATGGTATTCATATCGTATATTACGGGATTTATTATGGCATTGGTCGATATCATTACATCATTCAGCCATCAGTTCGTTGCTGCTCCGATTCAGATCATCAGCTTCTGGCTCTCAGTTACGCTCCCGTTGTTCTACGTACCGCTGATTTTCGAGGGACTGGGAGCGAAGGTTCTTCCGCTGTTCGTCGGATTGCTCATTTTCCATGTGGTGACACTCTTCCTGGGGCGAAACCACAGACAGGAGCAAGTATAGAAGCAACTGCAGATGACACCGGCAATCCAGAGTCGTTCGACACAACCCAACGAGCGTGAAAAGCCACAGCACGACGGATCGGTTCACCGGTCGGCACTGTGCAGTGTCCGCCGAAACGTTCGAGAGCGACGGGGAGGATAAACGAATCATGCGCGTCGTTCACCGACGAGACGGAACCGACCGAACGCTCACCGAACACGGGAAATGGATGGATTCGTTCGGGTCGCGAATGAGAGGACTCGTCCGCCTCGGTCTCCGTGATGATTGTGCGCTCGTGTTCGATTTCGACTCGGTTGCCGACCGCCGCGCATCGACGCTGATGACACCGCTCTCGCTAGATATCGTGTGGACGAAACACGGACTGGTGACGCGTGTCGTCCGATTGAAGCCCTGGACGGGGGTTGGGCGTGGGGAGGGAGACGCAGTGTTCGAGTTTCCAGTCGGTCTTGTGAAGGACGTGAAACCGGGTGACGAACTCGTCGTTCGTTAATCCCAGTCGTTCCGCTCGATGGTATACCCACCACATTCGGGGCAAACCTGATAGCGAACTGTGAACGAATTGTCACACCCTTCGCATTTATACACGGGGTCGGGTACCGATTCCGAATTCACCCCGAGTCGGCGCATCAATCTCATGTCCCGCGCTTCGAAGGTGAGGAGTAAATAGTTCACCAGAGCAGAGTGAAAGTGAAACCCTCCCGAGTTGGTTTTATCGTCTCAGAGGGAGAAACTCACGCCCATGGCCGATTCGGAGCAGACGGATATCGACCAGAGAGCAGTCGAATCGCTTCTCGTGGAGTGGCAAACCACCAATGACGTTCCGGGGTTGAGCGTCGCCGTGGTGCGCGACGACGAACTGGTTTTCACGGATGGATTCGGGTCGCGGGATTTGACGACCAATCGACCTGCAACCGCCGACACGTTGTACGGAGTCGCCTCCGTCACGAAGTCGTTTGTCGCTCTCGCCATCATGCGGTTGCAGGAGGCCGGCAAACTCGATGTGACGGATTCGGTGGCCGACCACATCCCCTTCGAGTTGAACGGGGCTACGATTCACGACCTGTTGACTCACTCATCGGGACTCCCTTCACTCGGTGTCAGCGAGATGCTCATTTCCCGCAGAGCCGGACTCGAAGAAATCGAGATTCCGATGGCAGACCGGGACGATTTCCACTTCCACGTCCGAAATGCGACGGATAAAATCGCCGCCGACCCCGGCGAGCGATTTTTCTACTCCAACGGCAGCTACATGCTTCTCGACGAAATCATCGAAGCCTGTTCGGGGCGTTCGTTCGAGGCGTACGCCACGGAGGAAATCCTCGAACCGCTCGGCATGGAACGTTGAACGTTCCATGCCGAGCGGTTCGAATCGGACGAAAACACGATGACACCCTACATTCTGGACGACGGCTCCCCGGAACCCACGCCGCTTCCCATCAAGGAACTCAGCCACGCACCCGGTGGCCTGCTGAGTTCGGTGCGCGACCTGGCGAACTACCTTCGATTCCAGATGCAGGGCGAATTCGACGGAACGAGTCTCGTCTCGCGGAGTTCGCTCGATGTGATGCACGCTGGACACGTGGAAACGGAGATCGGACCGTACGGATACGGCTGGCGAAGACGCGAAGTCGAAGACAGCACGGTCGTCGGTCACAGCGGCTCGCTCGGCGTGTCGTCGTCCTACGTCGGCTTTCTCGAAGACGGGAGATTCGGCGTTGCGCTTGCGGCAAACACCGCACCGGACCACGGTCTCTCAGCATTGGGTGAGGGTGTGCTCGCGCTCCTCCTCGGTGCCAACCCCGAGAAACCCACGCCGTTTTTCGCTCGCCGGAAACGGCTTGACGAGTTGACCGGCGAGTACGAATCCTACCGTGGTGTCAAGCGTGCGACCGTCTCGCGGGACGGTGAAGTTCTCCGAATCGCATTCGAGGGGCCGTACTCCGGTTCCGGCGAAACCCTGATTCCGAAGACGAAGGATATCGAGAACGGGGAGTTCTATACGATTTTGCCCAAGGGCGAGAAACGAACCGTGAAGTTCGCGGAGACGAACTCCGGATTCGACTGCTTTTACGACCGCTGGCGACTGCATCGGGGGTAGCGAGCTAGCATCATCTTCATCGATTCAGAAAGCGAACATGGTACGATGCGAGAGATATTAGCGGAGACGGAAATCGACGCGCCACCGCGTCTCGTCTGGGACGTTCTCACCGACCTCTCTGCGTATCACGAATGGAACCCACATATCGTGGATGCGTCCGGTGGACTTCGTGAGGGTTCGACCGTCGAAATTCGAGTTCGACAGTCCGAATCTCGCAGTCGGACGATGACGGTGACGGTTGCCACAATCGACTCGTTTCGCCGACTCCAATGGGTTGGTACCGTGTTTTCCCCGCGGTTGTTCGAGGGCACGCACACGTTCGACCTCGAACCGCTCGGCGACGACCGAACGCGATTCAGCAACCGCGAACGACTTACGGGACTGCTCGTCCCGTTCGTCGTTCCGAACGATGTCCACCGGAGCTACGAAGCGATGAATCGGGCGCTCAAGTCGCGCGCCGAGCGTCGATTCGCTCGAGAATCGGCGTGAAAACGACTGCTCGGAATCTCCCGCCAAATTCTCATCGAGGAAGTAACCTTTCCAGCGCATCCCGCCACGCCGTCGCCGACGGAAAAGACGAGTGACATGACCGAACGCACTCGGGCACCGATAGTTACTGTATGGCAATCAGGAAAAAGTATAAAAAAGCGAGTCGATACTGTTTGACGCCAATTCCGGTATCATCCGTGAGCAGCGTCACGACGACTTCGAGTTCGTCGTGAGTGACGAACGCGGCATTGAATCGCCGAAGTCCGAATCGTCGACTCAGGCGTTGTTCATCCGTGTGTTCGTCGTCTCCCCGCAAACCAAACATTCCGTGACTCGGTAGGGTTCGCGTGAGAACGCCGCGTTCTTTCCCTCGCTCTCTGCACGTACCTCGATACTGACCTGATGTTGGGTTCGTCGTCGGCACGCCGAACACTCCTCCGTTCGGTCTCGAAGGCCTGAATCTCGGGTGATCATGGTTTTGTGTCGTTTGGTTGCGTCAGCGGTTTCGAGGAAGTGCCAGTTGCGTTTCCCCGGGTACACCCTTCGACAGTAGATAAAAGGAGGTTTTGACCAGTTTCTCGAAACCGTTTCAATCGGCGTCGATAACGTCACGAACGCTGTTTGGGAGCGTCGTGACGACGGCGTTTCCGACACGTTCGCGTTCGACGAGTTCGTCGTCCGCGAGTCGTTCCAGGTGGTACGAAACGGTGCCCGGTGTCAAGTCGAGCGCCTCAGCGAGTGACGATACGCTGGCCGGTTCATCCTTGGCAATCGCGTCGAGCAGTGTCGCCGTTGAATCGTCGGAGAGCGACGCGGACAGTGCAGGATTCTCGTTTTCGGCCGGATAGACGCGGTGTTTCCCCCGAACCATCGCGGTTTCGACCAAGCCTTCCTCCGCCAAGATACGGACGTGATAGCGAATCGTCGAGCGGGGAATGTCGGTTCGGTCGCTGAGTCCGGAGAGAGACTGGCCGGGTTCGTCGTTCACGGCGTCGTGAATCGTCGCGCGAGTCCCGTTATCGAGTGGATTCGAACTGTCGTACCGACTGTAGCTTCCGACGGAGCTCGCGCCGACCATCGAGTCGGGTTCGACGTACTCCGTGGACGCGAGGATAACTCCTGCGTACGGATTGCCGGGGACGTTCGATGTCGTCGAAACGTCGATGGTTTGGGGGTCACTGCTGGAGTGGTCTGCTGGTGCCGGATGCTGAGCGGAGACGTTCGCGCTCACGGGAAGCACGAATCCTAACGGCACGGTCAGTGCCACGAGGAGGACGACGAGCGTCACGATGGCTCGGTGGACGTGTGGATTCATGATACTGTGTCGGTTCGGAGCGGTCTGAGAGAGGGTCTGTGTCTTGGACGAGTATCGCTCTTTCGGTGCGGTTCATCGTCGAATCTGCGAACGAATGCCGGAGAGAGTCCAACACCAACGTAAAACAGCTGTGCAATGTTCGTTCGGTGCGTGACAGGGACGGCGACGTCCGGCACGGTTCCTTGAACTACGAAACTGGATGGGAAAAGGCCGCCAATTACCGGGTTTGTTCCTCACGGATTCGGTCGCCCACATCGAGGCCACAACCGAGCGCGCGATGAACTCGACCGTCACCAGCTACCCAATCGCCAGCGAACCAAAGGTTCGTCTCCTCTGCCCGTCGCAGAACGTCTTCATTGGCACCCGAATCCGGAAGCGCATCGCGCCAGCGAACAACGTCGTACCAGTCCGGCGCCGCGAGCGCGTGGTCGGCGAACAGGTCTGCGGTGTGGTCGGCAACCGCGACGGCGATTTCCGAATCCTCGTGGTCGTAATGCTTTGCCGACCAGTCGGGAGCCATCTGGACGACGAGGAGGCTCTCACCCGCCGGAACGTGACCCGGTTTGCAGGATTCCCGTGCTACCCAGCCGATATTGTGTTCCTTGTCCGTATTCACCAGCGCGTAGTAGGGTCGGTCGAGTTCGAACGGGTAATGAAGCGCGACTGAAAGTATCGTTCGGAAGGGAACGTGTCCAACGTGTTCGCGAAGTTCCTGTCGTCGGTCATCGTCCCACTCCACGAGGTTCAGCAGGGATGCAGTAATCGGTGCTGGCGGCGTCAAGACGAGTTCGTCCCACGGCCCGAATTCGCGACCGTCGGTGTCCTCGATGAACCAATCGTCATCCCGTCGAAGTCCCGCAATTCGGGTGTCGGTTCGAACCGTCGCCCCGCTTGCATCGAGCAGGCGTTCACCGAGCGTTTCGATACCGTCACGATACGTCCATTTCGGGGTGTCCTCGTCGCGTCCCTCGGAAATATCGCCGTCCGCATCGAACGTCCATACCGGCTCCTCGACCTCGACCAGCCCGTCCGAGAGTTCGCGGATGACGCGGGAAACTCGTTCGTCGTTGCCCTTGATGTAGTTCGCGCCGGTGTCGTAGATGCATCCCTGCTCGCGCGTGGCGGCACGGCCGCCGACCCGTTCGGCTCGCTCGAACAGGGTGACTTCGGCGCTGTCGCGCAGCGCGTAGGCGACACCGAGCCCTGCGACGCCGGCACCGACGACGGCGACGCGACTCACGTTAGGTCACCCCCACGTCTTCGATGGGTGTCTCGTTCATTGGTATCGGCATGAAAATTCACTGGCAGAGATTCGGATGCCGAAAGGAAAGCGGTTGTGGCGGAGCGTCGTTTCGAGAGTGTTTTCGGAACCGAATCGGCGGGCGAGAATGTATCTCAGAGGACGGAACAAGTTCCGTTCGATGCCAATAGTCAGTTGTCCGACGAGTGATGCAAAAATTCAAGGAATCCCTGTCGAATTCAGCATGCAAGAAGATGGACAACGAACAGCAGTTACCAGTCGGCCACCTCGTCGCCGACGACACCGAGGTGTCGATTCCCGTGGTCGAAATCCTAACGGGACGCGGGTTCGTCACCGGAAAATCGGGGTCAGGGAAGTCGAACACCGCGTCAGTCGTCGTCGAGCAACTGCTCGATGCTGGCTACCCGGTCGCCATCATCGACGCGGACGGTGAGTACTACGGCCTCAAAGAGGAGTACGAACTGCTCCACGCCGGGGCCGACGAGGAGTGTGACATCCAAGTCGGGGCCGAACACGCCGAGAAAATCGCATCACTCGCACTCGAACAGAACGTTCCAATCATCGTGGACGTATCGGGGTATCTGGACGATGACGAAGCGGACGAACTCATCCGCGAGACCGCACGGCACCTGTTCGCCAAGGAGAAGAAGCTGAAAAAGCCGTTCTTGCTGGTGGTCGAAGAGTGCCACGAGTACATTCCCGAGGGTGGTGGAATGGGCGAAACCGGAAAGATGCTCATCAAGGTGGGCAAGCGCGGGCGAAAACACGGCCTGGGCGTGATGGGTATCAGCCAGCGTCCTGCCGACGTGAAAAAGGACTTCATCACACAGGCGAACTGGCTGGTCTGGCATCGGCTGACGTGGGAGAACGACACCAAAGTCGTCAGCCGAATCGTCGGCGACGAGTACGGTGATGCGGTTCCCGACCTCAACGCAGGGGAGGGGTTCGTCCAGACCGATTGGACCGACGGTGGCATCCGACGTGTACAGTTCAACCGCAAGCAGACGTTCGACGCGGGGGCGACGCCCGGGTTGGACGATTTCGAGCGTCCGGAGCTCAAATCGGTCAGCGACGCGTTGATGGGGGATTTGGAGGAGATTACCGAACTCCAAGAGCAAGAACACAATCGAGTCGCGGAACTCGAAAGCCAACTGGAGCGCAAGGGTGAACGGATTGCAGAGTTGGAAAACGAACTCCAAACTGCCCGCGACGTGTCTGCCGCCGCGCGCAAGATGGCGAACGCTCTCGCCCATGGTGACGTGGGGGGACCGGAGGATTTCGAACAACGGCTGCGGGAGAAAAACGAGCGAATCCGCGAACTCGAAGCGCGGATTACGGAGCTAGAGGACGAACAGACGGATTTGAACGCCTTCGAGCGGAACGAGGAGAACGACCGTCTGAACACGACGGAAGCGTCGGATACTTCAGTCGTGTCGGAAGAACCGGAAGCATCGATACCATCGAAATCCGAAGCGGAATCGGAAACGGAGACACGGGAAATCGAACAGACGACGGAAGAGTTTGCGGACGACGGCGACGACCCGGTCGAAGCCTACCGAAAACGACTCCGCCAACGCGGCTACGAACTCGGGAACGAAGACTCACAAAAGTCGATTTCTGACACGGCATCCCTCGTGGAGCTGGCGAACGCTGACCCCGTAGTGGTTCGCATCGAAGCGGCGCGCAGGGAATCGCTCTGTAACGACGACCATTGTTGGGATATCATCGCCGCGCTCGCGGCAAACGGCCCGCTGACAGTTCACGAGATTGCGAACGAAGTGACCGCATCCGTCGAGCAGATACAGAGCCTCCTCGCCGAACTGAGAAGTCGGTCACTCGCGACGCGTGACGCAACACGACGGTACGCTCTCGACCGAACTGGGATGGTCGAAATCATTACTGACCCCGACGAGCGAGCGCACAACACCGAACTCCACAGCCAGTGGCGAGAGTAGGTGAGAGCATCATTCGCTCAGCGCCACTTGTCCTCGATTCCCGCCTCGTGCTCCGCATCGCGTAGTTCCCGTGGTCGCCACTCCCCGGAGGCTCGACAGCGGTAGATGAGAATCCCGCCGACGGAAAGAAAGACGACTGCGACGAGAAACTCGACGAGGAGAAACACGCCGACGTTCATCGACGACACTACGGCGCGCGTTAGCCTCGTTCTTTCGGTTGTTCCTCCGTCTCAGCGGTAGTACGAAGGAACCGAAACACACCCGCTACCATCAATCCGGCACCGAGCGTCATGGCGACGAAATCGACGTTCGCTCCGTCACCGTGAAGTTCGGAGTAGCCGAGAAACGCGAGCCAGCAGACGCCCAACAGCGGAAGGACGAGTGTGTTCCGGTGATTTTGGGATGTTTCAGTTGTCTGTTTGTCGTTTGTTCGTCGGTCCACGCGTGACCAGCCTGTGTCGCCAGTGTTGCCGCAAGGATAATAAATTTTTGTCAGACACCGATAGAGGCATCAGATACCACAACAAAAGCCGAGGATATCTAATAATTATCAAAACTAGTGGGTGTTTGTTACTAGGGCAGTCCATCGGAGTTCCCCACCGCTGTTGTTCGCGTTTCGATGGTTCCGTTGGGGCGAACTACGATGGCAGTTGTTGTGAAAACCGCTCCATGTGGAGTGTATCATCGTTGCTGACAGATAATTGTTATAAATGTCTTCTCCCTCGGGATACTCCGGTTTCCCCATACAGAGTGCATCAGATTCGATAGCTAGCTACCGAGAATTTCGCGCGCCGCTTGCCGCATGCCATGCATTCAGAGGGTCAAATCGGTCGTTCTTGAAGCTTCCTATCTGGATTCAATGTGAAATCAAAAACTTAAATACTATCCAAATTACTGCACCGGAACACGCTGGCCAGCGGACGGGCGGAGCGCGTCGAGGTGCTTTTGAATCCACAGTTCGAGGGTCGTCAGCGCCGAAATCGGTTTGATGAGATCCGCTCGTGCATCCAAATGGTCGCGCTGGAGGTCGCGCACCGCATTCGAATCGAAGATGTCGCGGTCACACGCATCGTCGAGAAGTTCGTCGATGAAGCTTCGCATAGTAGAATCGTTTCTGTACCAGAGACCCATTTGCGACGTCGTCTGTCCGAGCATCCGTTTTTTGACGTTGTCCGCGACAAACCCTGCGGCATGCAGGGCGAGGGGAGAGGTTGGCGGACGCTTCGTTCGGTTGTACGGGACGTTCGCCGCCGGGCCCGCGACCCGACGGGCGATTTCGAGCTTGAGCGGCGCGACGGCGGACGGAATCCTACCGCGGGTGCCCGGAATCGACCCGATTCGGTAGCGGTCGTACGGCATCCGTGCGACGTGGTTCATGAATTCACCATCCGCGAACGGAACGCGGGTTCCGGCTTGACTCCGGTAGAGACGGTTCGAGCGGAAATGTGAGTCCGCAAAAATTTCCCAAAGCGCATCGAGCGTTCTGTGTTCGCGCTGGGGTTGCGTGCTTCGTTCGACCACGCGTCCCAACGATTGATTGGGCGAGATATCGGCGGTGAGGAGGTTCTGTACGTCAGCCGGGGCCAACTGGCTTTTCAGGGCGGAGAGGGCATCGACCGGTTGTTTGCCGGTGAGATACGACCGATACATCACATCGCCGAAAAACTCGCCTTGACTGCTTCCCTCGAACAACACGTCCACCTGTCCGGAGACGCTGTTCAACGATGGAGCCAGGTTGACGAAAAACGACCACTGTAACATTCCGTCCATGATATCCACGCCGCGTTCGATGGCATCCACGAACTCATCGGCGGAGTAGTCGTAGAATTGGTTCGGAAGTTCGAGCGACTTGGCGACGCGTTCCGCACCGATTCGGTCTTCCTGCGTCGCAGAATTATCGTAGGTGAACGTCTGAATCGGGCCGATTTCGTCCTTTAGGGCGGCGGCGAGCGTCCTGCTATCGAGTCCCCCGGAAAGCCACACCCCTGTCTGTCCGTCGACGGTGTCCGCGACGTTGCTGACGACCCGCCGATAGCGACGAACGGCTTCATCGACGTACCCCTCCGGTGACGCAATGCCGAAGTCGGGTTGCCAGTATCGTTTCGTCTCGACGTTACCGTTTTCGTAACGCAGATACGAGGCGGGTCGAAGCGAGCGAATGTCGCTCACGAGCGTCTTCCGTCCAAACACGTACCCCATGTGCAGCATGTCGCTTACGGCTCGTTCGTCCACCCGAGGGTCGTGAAGTTGTGTGACGAGCGATTTGAGTTCGCTACCGAACAGGAAGCCGTGAACCGTCGAGTAGTAGCACGGTCGCGTGCCGATTTTGTCGGTTGCGAGGATGGTAGAGTTTTCATCGGCGACGACGAGCAAGAATGGTCCGCTGAGTTCCGGGAGCGTGCGGTCGGGGGCAGAAAGCACTCGCTCGAAGATTTCGGCGGTCGAAAGCCCCAGTTCCGCGCGGTTCGACACCACGCCGTGAAGCACGCCGACACGATTTCCGTCTCGCCACGTCGTCCACCCATTTGTGTCTCGCTCGCCGTGGTGAACGAGGCCGAGTCGGCAGTCGCCTGCCGACAGTTCGGCGGTTTCGTACCACGTCTCATCGTCCATTGCGTCGAACATCTCACCGAGAGATCGACTACTGACAGTACCACCAGTTACGCCGGGCATAGCAGACACGTTCACGACTGCCTATATTGTTATGAGACGCCTTCAGCCGAATTAGGCGACACTTGCGGCAAATCGTAGGATGACAAAAATCGGTTTGGGTGCGCCTGTTCGGACGGTGAGCGTCATCTTTAGTTTAAAAAAGAGCGGTTGAACCCGATGGTACCGACCTGTCTGTTATCCGGTAGCGTTGGCAGGCGGTTCCGTGGGTTGCGGTTCCGGCTGTGGTTCAGTCGGTTGCGGTTCCGGCTGTGGTTCAGTCGGTTGCGGTTCCGGTTCGGTTGGCTGTGGCTCCGCCGTCTGCGTTCCAGCCTCAGTTCCGGTCGCCGTACCCTCCTGTGCACCTTGCTCTGCGGCATTCTGAATTTCTTCGATGCTCGCCCCGGCGGCTGCTGCGGCGACACCTTCCTCAGCACCGTTACCCGCGAGGGTTTGGATGACTCGGATGCTGATGTTTTGGTTGACTGCTGCCGTCTCGACCGCACCAGTCGCTCCACCGTTCGCCGCGGCTTGCGCCTCTTCTGGCGTTAGGCCGGGGTTCTGTGCAGCCGCGTCGAGGGTACCCTGTGCACTCCCGAGTGCGGCTACTTGGATAATCCTGATTCGAATGTTCTGGTTCACCGCCGCCTGCGTGGCACCTTCGGCGGCACCGATCGCAGCAGCCTGGACGATTCTGATTTGGATGTTTTGGTTCACTGCACCCTGTGTCGCTCCTTGTGCTGCGCCGGAAGCGGCCGCTTGGATGATTTCGATGTCAACGTTCTGGGTCACTGCACCCTCGGCGGCACCAGCAGCAGCAACCTGGATGATTTCGATATCGATGTTTTGGTTCACTGCACCCTGTGTCGCACCCTCAGCCGCACCGACCGCGGCAGTCTGGATGACTCTGATTTGGATGTTCTGGTTCACCGCTGCCTGCGTGGCACCTTGTGCCGCACCAGCAGCAGCCACCTGAACGATTTCTATATCGACGTTTTGGGTCACCGCACCCTGTGCCGCACCGACCGCAGCGGCTTGGATGATCTCGATATCGACGTTTTGGGTCACCGCACCCTGTGCCGCACCGGCGGCGGCGGCCTGGATGATTTCGATATCGATGTTTTGGTTCACCGTACCTCGTGTGGCACCCTGTGCTCCACCGGCCGCAGCAGCTTGGACGACGTCGATATCGACATTCTGATCCACTGCACTTTGCGCAGCACCTTCGGCTCCACCAGCGGCAGCAGCTTGGACGACATCGATATCGACGTCTTGGTTAATTGCGCCTTGCGCTCCACCGACGGCGGCAGCTTGGACGACGTCGATATCGACGTCTTGATTGATTGCGCCCTGGGAGGCACCGGCGGCGGCGGCCTGGACGACGTCGATGTCAACGTCTTGGTCTATCGCACCTTGGGTGGCTCCTTCGGCACCACCGACTGCGGCGGCTTGGACGACGTCAATGTCGACGTCCTGGTCTATCGCACCTTGTGTCGCTCCCTCGGCTCCACCGACTGCGGCGGCTTGGACAACGTCGATGTCGACGTCTTGATTGATTGCACCTTGTGCTCCACCGGCCGCAGCGGCTTGGACGACGTCGATGTCGACGTCCTGGTTAATTGCACCTTGTGCTCCACCGGCCGCAGCAGCCTGAACGACGTCGATGTCGACGTTCTGGTCTACCGCACCTTGTGTGGCACCCTTTGCTCCACCGACGGCGGCGGCTTGGACGACACCAATGCTCACGTTTTGATCCACCGCACCTTGCGTGGCTCCCTCGGCTCCACCGACGGCGGCAGCTTGGACGACGTCGATGTCGACGTCCTGGTTAATGGCACCTTGTGCTCCACCAGTCGCGGCAGCTTGAATCACGTCGATATCGACGTCTTGATTGATTGCACCCTGTGCTCCACCGGCGGCGGCGGCCTGGATGACGTCGATGTCGACGCTTTGATTCACCTGATTCAACGCCAGACGCGAAGCCGTCGTGGTGTTGTTATCGGCGGTCGTTTCGTTACCAGTGGACGCGTTATCCGCTGTCGCGTTCCCGGCCCCGGAGAGAGCACCGAAAGCCGCTCCCTGTGCCGCCGCTTCGAGCTGGTCGGGGCTCGCGTCCGAGTTCTCCAGCGCACCGTTGACAGCACCCGAAATTGCCGCCTCTCGCTCCGCGTCACTCACCTCGACTCCCGCGTCGATTGCTTCCTCGACACCTTGTTGCGCCCCGTTGAGGGCTGCTTGCTGGCTTTCGTTGCCTTGCGTTGCGTTGTCCGTTGTTTCGTTACCAGCTTGTGTCGTTTGGTTCTCGGTCTGCTGAAGACCGAGACTCATCTTTTTCGGGGCTTCTAACGAGTGCAGTTCATCAACCGGTGCGGGCGATGAGAGTTGCTCCGAATTCGGTGCGTCTCCCGTTTGTACGTCGTCTGACTGTCCGAATGCTACGAGCGGAACGCTCGTTCCGGCAACTAACAGGACTGTGATAATGACGACGATACTCTGCTTCAGGCTTATGGACATTGTACCACCTGTCCAGTTCGAATTTCTGTTCGCTGTCTAATACGAACCGCTTTCGGTGTGGAAATCATGGTCTTGTGTAGCGGCGACGCCGCTCGACACGCTATGTCATCGGAAACCGATTTCAATCCAGTATAGTGTTAATTACGTTCACCAGAAGTAACGAAAATGACTGTAGAATGACCGAGAGGTATTCGTCGAAACCGAAGAGGGAACCACTAAAGCAAGAAATCTCCGTCGATATAGGAAATCCAATCGTCGCGAAGTCCATGAGAACTCACGTCGTGGAAATAAGCGTATCGAGCGATAGTATCGCTCAGTGGGAAATAGTAATCGACCGATGCTCAGAAGTTCCGAAGGCCGGTGGTGAAGTATCGAACATATCAACTATGACAACGTAATCGTACCTCCGCTATTTTCGGAATAATCTACCAATCGAACCATGATATCAAGTGATTCGGAACACAATAAGTGTGATTTATGACCGTCGTCAAAAATGAATGTATGACGACAGCTTAGTTCGTCGCGTCCTCCGTGACGACGAGGTCGAAGGAATCACAGTCGGGTTCGTCGTCGGGCGTCAGGTAGCCTTCAGCGAAGCTAGTGTATGCGTTTCCGCCCTCGACTTCCACGTCGAACGTCGCAACCGGTTCACAGCCTGCGTCCTCCGCGGGCCACACTGCGAGCGTGTAGCTTCCGGCAGGAACTTCCATGTAATCGCTCGCCTCGCCGAAGGCCACGTCACTGAACAGTTTCTTCTTCCCGTCCATCACGGTCACGTCAACTGCCGGGGCGTCCGGTGAGGCGTGTGCGAGACGGACGGCAGCCATGTCGTCGCTCGGGGACGCATCGTCCACAAGAATCCATGGCTTGAACTCCGTGTCGTCGCTGGTCAGTTCACCGACGGCGGCGACCGTATAGGCCATCGCATCCACCGTCACGTCGCCTTCGAAGGCAACCGTACTCGGGTCGCCTGCGGCGGTGATTTTCACCGTGTACGTTCCGGGTTTTAGGCTCAAATAGTCGCTGACTGCCTTGAACGGTACGTCAGAGAGGACTTTCTTGTCGTCCACCCACACGTCCACGTTCGGCGCGTCAGGCGAAGCATGGGCGACGCGAACCATCGCGTCCATCATGTCCTCTTCCGTGTCATCCGTACCCTTCACCGAGTCCTGTGCGACCACGAGGTCGAACATCTCGCTCGCCGGTTCGTCGTCGGGCGTCAGGTAGCCTTCGGCGAATGCCGTGTACGTGGTACCTGCTTCGAGAGTTACGTCGAAGGTTGCCGCCACGTCGCCGTCGTTCGAATCTGTGTCGCCGCGGACTTCGAGGGTGTACTGGCCCGGTTCGACCTCGAGGTAGTCGCTGGATTCGCCGTAGGCGACGCCATCGAACAGGGTCGTCTCGCCGTCCATCACGGTCACGTCAACTGCTGGCGCATCAGGGGCGGCGTGAACGAGTCGAACTCGTGCTTTGCCCTCGGTCGTACTCGTATCGTCTTGAAGCACCCACGGCTTGAACTCGGTATCCTCGCTGGTCAGCTCGCCGACCGCGGCGACCGTGTAGGTCATCGCTTCGAGGGTCAAATCGCCCTCGAAGGCGACGGTGCTCGGGTCACCTGCGGCGGTGATTTTCACCGTCCGGGTTCCGGTTGGAACGTCGAGGTAGTCGCTGACTGTCTTGAACGGGACATCGGAGAGGGCTTTCGAGCCATCTACCCATACGTCCACGTTCGGGGCGTCAGGCGAGGCGTGGGCGACACGCACTTTCGCCATTTTCGAATCCCCGTCAGTTTTCGAATCGTTGCTGTCCGATTGGTGGTCGTCGGCACCGACGACGGCTGCCACGCCACTGCCGCCGAGCATTGTCAAAACGCCTGCGCCGCCGATGGTTTTTATTGTATCACGTCGGGTTGTTTGCATCGAATCTCCCCGTTCTGGTGATGGGGCGGCTGTAATAAATCAGAAATACCCAACTAGTTCGGTCAGTTTGTTCTCGGGTAAAAATACGAAGACTATCAACAGCACTCTGAGAGATACAATTCGACGTTTACTGGCTTTCTGTCGCTAGAATCAGGAGGTGATGGTGGAATCAACTGCGACGGATAGTAGCCGTTACACTCGGGTTTCGAAATCCATCGAAGAACCAGCACTATTTTTGATCGCAATCCCGGCAGCAATCACGTCACTGTCTGCAATCGAATGGTTGCGCATTCCGGGACTGATTAAAACGCTGTTGTACCGGAAATCGAAACGATACGACGTGAATACACGCTGTTAGACCTCCTCGTCGCCGAAGAACTCGCCACAGAGTTTGCGTTCCGCCGCCCGAAGATGTTCGTGGAACGTCGAACGCGAGATTCGCATCGATTCGGCGAGTTCCTCGCCGGTGACGGGTCGCGGCCAGTCGAAAAAGCCACTGACGTAAGCGGTTTGCAGGGCGGTTAACTGGCGCTCGGTGAGATTGTCGGTCAGGGTCTCGATGAAGTCCTGTTTCGTCTTCGCAGGTCGCTCGCGGTGGCGGTAGGCGAGCAGTTCCGTGCCGGGATACGAATCCTTCAATCGCTCGACGAGGCCGCGAACATCTGCTTCCTGGGGGAACTCGACGATGACCCGAGATTCGCTCGGGGTCGCCGAAATCGATTGGGTCTTTCCACCGTACTCGGACATGGTCGAGACGAGCGTGCCCGGCGGGAGGACGAATTCGAACAAGGCTTCGCCGTCGTGTTCGGCGACCAGTCGAGCATCGGTCACACCCGACTTGTTTTCGACTACCTCCAACACGTCGTCCGAGGACGCACCGTGAATGGAGAAAAACGAGACGACAGAGCCGTCGTCGCGGTTGGTCGATTGGAGATACTCGACTTCGGCACCGGTTCGATTGGCGATATCCACGAAGAAAAGATCGGTACTCTGGAAGGCGAACTCCGCTTCGACCACGCTGTCAGCGATGAGGATACGGCGCGTTTCGCGGGCGTTGATGGCGCTGGCGATAGCCCTACCCAGCGACCGAAGGACGACCTGTTCTCGTTCGTCGAATGCATCCGACTCCGTGGCGCAGATGACGAGGACACCGTATTCCGTGTCGTCGTACGCGATGGGAACCGCAGCGACTGCCTCACAGCCCTCGATACCGAGTTCGTCCACCTGTAGTTCGCCGGTTTCGAGTGCATCGGCGACGATCGGGTGTTCCGGTTTCGGGTCACACTCACCAGCCACCGCCTGCACTTCGACGCTATCGGTTCTGATGTCGCGTTCACCGACCCACGCGAAGTTGTACGGTTCGACGCTCGAAACTCGTTCACACACCGCCGTCTCGATTGCCTGTCGGGTGGGTGCTTCGACCACCGCGCTGGTCACGTCACCGAGGAGTCCCTCGATTCGTTCGAGCAGGTGCTCGCGTTCCTCGGCCCGCCGTCGGGCCGCAAACTCGGCGTTCTTCCGTTCGGTGATGTCGGTCTGGAACCCGCCGAAGTGAGTAACGTCACCTGTGTCGTCCCGAATCGGGGCGATAGTGATCCGATTCCAGAACTCTTGGCCGTCCTTCCGGTAGTTGCGAAGTTCGACCGAGACGGGTTCTTCGGCGTCGATTGCGGCCCGCATTTCGGCGACGGCGTTGGGGTCTGACCCTTCTCCTTGAAGGAACCGACAGTTGCGCCCGAGCACCTCCTCCGCAGAATAGCCCGTCAGTTCCTCGAACGACTCGTTGACGTAGATGAGCGGTTCGTCGTTCGGTTCTCCGTCGGCGATGGTAATGCCGACGGGTGCTTCGTTGATGGCCCGCTCTTTCAGTTTGAGTTCGGCGGCCACATCCTCCAACACCTCGATTTCGCGGAACATGAGCGTCACACCCGTCTCGTTGGGGTGCGTCGTCGCTTCGTACCGCGCGCCACCGAGGGACAGAGAGAAGGTCTGCGATTCACCGTCCGTCATCGACCCCTGACAGTGCTCGTGAATCGTCTCGCCCGCAGAGGTCGGCAATGCGTCGGGCAGTCGTTCCCCGATACCGAGTGCAAAAACGTCTCGTGCAGGGTCGTTTAGATAGGTAACTCGCCACTCGACGTCGAGTGCAAGCACCGGTTCGGCGATGCGCTCGACGGCGTTGCGCGCCGTGCGAGTCCGGTCAGCGGAATCCATACTCGCCCGTACGACCTGCCCAAAGATAGTAGTTCAGTTATCGACGGCACGTCGGTTCATCAAGTAGCTGTAAGGCGTGCCGGGTTCCGGAGGTTCTTGATGACCGAGTGGGTGGTCAAACCATGTCACGACTACCCAAATCGGTCGTCGGCGACGCCGTTACGAGCACCGAATCGTGGGAAACGCTCGAAGCGCTCGTCTCGGTCGGCAACCGAATGGCGGGACAAGCGGGCGAAGCGGACGGCGCGCAGGTCATCGTTGACGCCTTCAAGCGCGGTGGCGCGCGCGAAGTCGAAATCGACGAGTTCGAGATTCCGGGATGGTGGCGCGGGTCGTCGTCGCTCGCGGTCGGTGACGAAACGCTCACCGCAGACCACGAAGCCATCGCGCTCCCCGGAACGCCGAGCGGCGAAGCGACCGGCGAATTCGTCGATGTCGGCTACGGATTGGCCGAGGATTTCGAGGAACGGGATCTCGACGGAAAGGTCGTCATGGCGTCCAGCGAGACCCCCGACGACCATGGGCGGTGGATTCATCGGATGGAAAAGTACGCCAGCGCTGCTGACGCCGGTGCAGTCGGGTTCGTCTTCCGAAACCACGTCGAAGGCTGTCTTCCGCCGACCGGCGAGGTTGGCTACCACAACCGTCCCGGGCCGATTCCGGCAATCGGCGTCTCCGCCGAAATTGGGGCGCGACTGCTGCGAGAGCACGACAGAGGGGACGAGGAGAGGGGAGACGAAGCGACTGTTACGGTCGACTGCCGAAACGAACTGACAAACTCCAGAAACGTGGAGACCGTCGTCGGCCCCGATACCGAGGAGGAAGTGTTGGTCACCGCCCACGTCGATGCCCACGACATCAGCGAGGGGGCGAACGACAACGGCGCTGGAAGCGCGCTCGTCGCCGAAATCGGGCGGTTGCTCAGACAGGTCGAACTCGATACGCGAGTGAGACTCGTCACGTTTGGGTCGGAGGAAATCGGCCTCTACGGTGCGTACCACTGGGCCGAAGCGCACGATTTGGAGTCGGTGAAATGCGTCATCAATATCGACGGTGCGGGCAACTCCAGAAACATTGGCGTCGGAACGAACGGGTTCACCGAACTCGGCGGAACTTTCGAGGAAGTCACGGACGGGATGCGCGTTCCGCTCTCCACACATGAGGGAATCAGCCCCCACGGCGACCAGTGGGCGTTCGTGCAGGAGGGTGTCCCGTCGGTGATGGCCTACTCTCGGTCGGAGGGGAGCGGACGCGGTTGGGGCCATACGCACGCCGATACGCTGGATAAGCTCGATATCCGTGATCTGCGAGCGCTGGCTCTCGTGCTCTCGAACGTGGTCGTCGCGGTAGCCGAATCGGAGCGCGAAATTCCACACAAATCGCGTGAGGAGATTCGCGAAGAAATCGACGAGGGTTACGTCGAAGAATTGAAAACCGGTGGTCGCTGGCCGTACGATGAATAACGTGAATGTAATTTGTGATGAATACCGTCAAACAGTGACAATTGTCATGAAAGGGTTACCACCGTTGCTGATACAGGCATGGCTTCTTTTAGTCGTCAGGACGGTATTTGATACATGTCGAACACAGTTTCACTCACCGATGCCGAGATAAATCGACTCATCTCGATCCTGTCCGAGTACCAGATGCGAACTGGAAAGGATGTCGAAGACCTCCTCGAAACGTTCCGAGCGGAGGAACTGGAACCGGAGGCGATATACACAGAGTCGATGAAACCACCCGACGATAGCGACGACCCCGAGTCACCGTGGGAATCGAAAACGCGAGAGTAACGCCCCTTACACCAGCGTAGTCGGGCGTTTCGAGAGGTAATCGAACACGGCACCGAGAGCGAACCCGTAGGCGAAGTGGCCGAGCAGGGTAAGCACGAGATACAGCGCCAGGAGAAGTCCGGTGTAGCCGTCGTAGAACGCGAGTGCGAACCCGGTCCAGAGGACGAACCCGTAGGGGATCCCCTTCGTCGCGTACTTTTCACCCGGGAGATACGACCCGATTGAGGCGAACAGAAGCGGCCATGTCACCATCCCACCGGCGAGGAAGACGAGATAGCCGACCGCCGCCGGATTCGAGGGAAAAAGTGCCTCCGTTCCGGTGAGTTCGGCGAGGACGGCGAACGAGTTCAGGTCGAACGCCCCGAGGGTCGCCCCGACCATGAGCACCGCGGTCATGACCGCAGTACCGACGAGACCGCCGATTGCACCGATAAACCCGTCGACGACGATTCCGGTGAGGGTATCGAAATCCGGTTCCGTGGCACCTTCGTTCACATCGACTTCCATGACTGTTTGTGTGTCATTATCTGCCATGAAGGATGATACTACATGAAAGGACAAAAGCGTTCCCGAGGAGTTCCCCGAAACCGCTAAGTGAATAGACGTATATTAATAATGAAGGATGTTGGAATACGTCCGATTCTTCCCACTACACGACGGTGCAAGTGGTCTCATTCCACGCGGAACGCGTGCGGAGGTGTTCCAACAGATTTTCGATGTGTTCCTCCTCCTCGGTATTCTCGTCACCCTCGTCGTCATCGGGTACATGCTGTACACGGCGTACAGATACCGGGACGGCAACGGAACGCACGAGTTTGACCCGCCCAAACTGGGAGAACTCCCGACGGGAAGCGGTCACGGCGGGGGAAAACTTCGAACTTCGTTCTTGATGAGCGGCATCATCGTCGTCTCGCTGGTTCTCTGGACGTACGGAACGCTTCTCTACGTCGAAGATGATGGCACGACGGAAGCGAAAGACGCGATGCAGGTCGAAGTCGTCGGTTCGCAATTCAATTGGAAATTTATCTATCCGAACGGACACGAAAGTAGCACGCTCCGAGTGCCGGAGGGGAAGACTGTACAGCTAACCGTCACATCTACCGACGTGTTCCACACGTTTGGCGTCCCTGAGCTACGCGTAAAAACAGACGCGATACCAGGGCAACAAACGGATACGTGGTTTATCGCCGACGAAACGGGAACCTACGAAGTGCGGTGTTTCGAACTCTGTGGGGCCGGTCACTCCTACATGACTGCGGATGTCGTCGTGATGGAACGGGGCGAGTACCAGTCGTGGTACGAGAGCACCAACAGTTCTGCCAACGATAATAGCGCAGCCAACGATTCGACGAAGCGGACAGCAACCCAGGGAACGAATCGAACGACAACGGGATCAGCATGACCGACGAAACCAACGCCCACGGCGCATTTCCCCCGACGAGTTCCGTCCGACGATGGCTCGTCACGACGAATCACAAGGATGTCGGAATCCTCTATACGATTACCGCACTCTTCTTCCTCATCTTCGGTGGCGTGTTGGCGTTGTTGATGCGCCTTCAGTTGTGGACGCCGGGAACGGGAATTCTCTCGGCCACATCGTACAATCAGGCCGTCTCCACCCACGGCCTCATCATGATTTTCTGGTTCCTTTCACCGTTCGCGTTCGGGTTCGCCAACTACGTGGTTCCGCTCCAACTCGGCGCGAAAGACCTCGCGTTTCCACGGCTCAACGCGCTTTCGTACTGGCTCTATCTCTTCTCGGGAATTTTGCTCGGCATCTCCTTCTTCCAAGGCGGAAGCTTGGCCGGCGGATGGACGATGTACGCGCCGCTGAATCTCCCCGTCTACACCCCGAACGTCGGAGCATCGACCGCAGTGTTGGCACTGATGCTGTTCGTCGCCTCAGTGACGGTGTCGTCCGTCAACTTCCTCACGACGATGCATCGAATGCGTGCCGAAGGGATGACCCTCTGGCGGATGCCCCTGTTCTCGTGGACGATTCTGCTCACGGTCTGGATGATGCTGTTCGCGTTTGCGGCGCTGCTTGCGGCCCTGCTCATCCTCGCTTCCGACCGACTGCTCGGGACGACCTACTTTACCGCGACAGCAGGCGGGTCGATTCTCTGGGCACATCTTTTCTGGTTCTTCGGCCATCCCGAGGTGTACATCGTCTTCTTCCCGGCAGTCGGCGTGATGGCGGAAACGTTCCAGACGTTTACCGGCAGGCGACTCGTCGGACGAAAATGGTTCATCTTGGCGATGATTCTCGTCGCGGTACAGAGCTTCGCGGTCTGGATGCATCATATGTTCTTGACGAGTATCAACCTCCAAATCAAGACGCTGTTCATGGCAACGACCATCGGTATTTCGCTCCCCTTCGACCTGATGGTGTTTGCGCTCATCTACACGATGATCAAGGGGCGCGTTCGGTTCGTTACGCCGTTTCTATTCTCGTTCGGCGCACTTCTCCTGTTCATCCTCGGCGGAATTACCGGCGTTTTTCTCGGCGCAGTTGTCCTCGATTACGAATTCCGGGGCACGTACTGGGTCGTCGCGCACTTCCACTACGTGATGGTCGGCGGCGTGACGGCATTGGTCGGCGGCCTCTACTACTGGTTCCCGAAAATGAGCGGAAAGCAGTACGACGAGTTCCTCGGCAAAGTCCACTTCGCGATGTATTTCGTCGGCTTCAACCTGCTTTACTTCCCGATGTTCCTCGCGTGGGAGACCCCTCGTCGGGATTTCGTCTACGACCCGGCGTTCATCCCGTGGCACCAACTCGCCACCGTCGGCGCGTTCCTGCTCGGCGCATCGTTCCTGGTAATGTTCTACAACCTCTCGAAAAGCCTCGTCGTCGGGGAGCCCGCGCCGGACAACCCGTGGTCGTATTCGACCACCACCGAGTGGGCGATTCCCTCGCCGCCGCCCCTCGAAAACTTCCCCGGCGTTCCGAGTTTCGTAGACGGAAGACTCCGGTTCGACCGCGGTGAGCGCGGCGCGCTAGAGGGAGGTGTAGCGGACGGAGCGACTGATGGTGGAATGGTCGCATACGAGACGCAACAACCGCAACCGGCCCACGCCGAACACGAGGTAGACCACGCGAGCATCTGGCCGTTCGTCGTCGGTCTGGGAGCCTTCTTCACCTTCCTGGGTATGTCCGGGTTCGAACAAGGGCAACTCACCGGCGGGATGGCCTCCCTCGTCGCACTCGGCGTGGGAATTTCGCTCGGCGGGTTCGCCCTCGTCTCGATGGCTCGAGAACGGTTCCGCGGGCCGGAGGGGCCGTTCGGCGAGAGTTGGCCTTTCGCGGGCGTGGAAAACATGAAACTCGGCATGTGGATTTTCCTCGCCTCCGACGTCGTGCTGTTCGGCGCGTTCATCGGGTCGTACGCGTTCATCCGGGTCGCCAGCGGCTGGGTGCAGTGGGAACCGGTTCCCCACGACCCGATTCCCGGGCTGATAAACACCTACCTCCTGCTGACGAGCAGTTTCAGCGTCGTGCTGGCGCTCGTCGCCGCGGAACGAAACAGTAAGCGTGGACTCATCGCGGGCCTCGTGGTCACGTTCGTTCTCGGGATTGCCTTCCTTGTGAACAAGGGTCTCGAATGGCGGGAGTTGTTCCACGAGGGACTGACGATTTCCAGCGGCATGCGTACTTCGACGTTCTACTTGACGACCGGACTGCACGCGGCCCACGTCATCGTTGGCCTGTTCATCGTACTGTACCTCATCGTTAGAGCGTGGAACGGAGCGTATCTGGACGACGAACGACCGGTGGAGTATTTCGGCCTCTACTGGCACTTCGTGGACATCGTCTGGTTGTTCCTCTTCCCGCTGTTTTACATCCTGTAACCATGACCAACGCCAAACTGTACACGGCGATTTACGTCCTGCTGTTCGTGATGGCGACCGCGCAGGTTCTCGTGGAGTTCGCGGGGCTGACGTACTGGACTGCCTTCGCAGGGATAATCGTGCTGTCGTTCGCGAAAGCGCTGCTCGTGGCGGGGTACTATCAGCATCTGCGATACGAACCGCGGTCGATTACGGTCGTCGTATTGGTGGGTCTGCTTGCCGCGCTGGCGCTAACGCTCGCGGCGTCGTATTCGATTCTGTAGCGTCGCTACGCCATCACGAGTTTTACAATCACGGCGACGATGAATAGAGCACCCCAAACCCAAAGTGCTGTGAGCGTCGCCTGTGCGCTGTCCAGCCCACGATAGCGCGAAGATTGGTACGTGCCCCAGAATATGTACCCCGCGACCAGCGCAACGGAGAGGGATACAACGAGAAGCCACGCGTTCCGTCGAAGGGATGGCGGAACCGCCTCACCGCTGACAAAGAGGACGGCCCCGGCACCGATTCCAAGGGTTGCAACGAGAAAGCCAAGCACCCAGCCGGTGGGATTCCTGGCGATCGTACGAAGCAGTTCGAACTCGGCCTCCCCGTCCGACCAACTCGGGCCGGACTGTTTCGGCAGGATATACCGTTGCCAATCCCTCGCTCGAACGAGTGCGAGTCCGAGCACCACGAGCAAGAATCCCATCACGAGGGCGCTTACGACGTAGCCGAGCGCTGCCATACGTTATCAATTATAATTATATTCCCAACGCTATAAACGTTCGTTCGATAGAATGGAAAACGGGGGTCGAAATCAGATTTCAGGCGAACTGCTCGACGGCGTCGTCGATTCGGTCGCCGAACGAATTTACGTCGGTCGTGTCGGGTGGCAAATTTTGAACCGAAGTCACATCACTGAATTGCGCAGGTTCGGAAGCACATCGGTCACATCGCCGTGGATATCGAAGTCCGAAAGGGTGTTGAACGGCGTTTCGTCGAAATTGATGACGGCGGTGGTCGCTCCATTCCGGTCGGCGACTCGTGGCAGGGAGGCGGCGGGTTCGACGGAGAGTGACGACCCGATTGCGAAGAACACGTCCGCCTTCCGCGAACACTCGCGAGCGTTCTGGAGGTCGGTTCGCTCCAGCTGCTCGCCAAACAGTACCACGTCCGGTTTGAACACGCCGTCGCAGTGGCCGCAGCGGGGCGGTCGTTCTCCCGATTTGACGCGTGCACTAATCGGAGCAGCGTCGGTTCGGCGACCACAGGATGCACAAACGACGTGGTGGGCGTTGCCATGCAGCTCGATGAGTTCTGCAGGTGTCGTGCCGTCGTGTAAACCGTCGGTATTCTGCGTGATGATTGCGTGAAGATAGCCTTCCTCGCCGAGTTCGCGGAGCGCGTCGTGGGCGGGATTCGGTTCGATAGTCTTGCCAAACATCGTCTCGTGGAGTTCGACACGGTCAACCCAGAACCCCTCAGGGTCGCCACGAAATCGCCGATAGTCGAAATCCTCGGGGTTGAATCGGTTCCATATACCCGAGTCGCTTCGAAAGTCCGGAATCCCCGATGCGGTACTCATGCCCGCCCCGGTAAGTGCGACCACGGTATCGGCATCTCGAATTTCCTCAGCGAGGAGCGCCACCTGTTCCATACGACTGTATCAAACGTGGCGGGGTTGAATAGTTGTGGACGATCGAAAATGGGAATACAATCATGACGAAATTGCAGGGTTTACCCCTGCCACCCAGTTTATATCGCCCCCGGTTCTTTTTCCGCGCATGGCCCACATCGTCGTCGGAACCGATAGCACCGAGACGAGCGAGAAACTCTGTGATTACCTCCTTTCACGACTCGACGGGGACGAATCGGTCTCCATCCTCAACTCACTCCACGGCGGCAACGACGAGGAAAAAGTTCGCGACGGGAAGGAAGCGCTGTCGGTGTTCGAAAAACGACTCGCGGACATCGTAACCGTCGAGACGGAACAGAACACCGCCGCTAGCGACCCAGCACACGACATTCTCACGCTCGCGGACGCGGAGGAGGCCGACGAAATCGTCATCGGACTTAGCCAGAAGCGGAGTCCAGCCCAAAAGGTGCTGTTCGGCAGTATCACCCAGTCGGTGCTCACCCAGACAACCCATCCGGTCGTCGGCGTTCCCCTTCAAGATGACAACTAATCGGGGGTGATTCCGTTTTCATTCCGTGAGAATGGCCCCGACGGTTAAGAGATGTCCGTCCTAACGTCGGGACGAGACCAGTATCGCACAGCAACTACCGCCAGCAATTGACGATATCTCGTACCCGACCACAATGAACCTCTTCGGTGAAGCCGCCGCTGGTGCAGGTTTCGGAATCGCACTGGTAGCGGTCGCACTCTGGCTGTCCCGTTCGATAGACGAGCAAACACGAACCCCGACTGCGAAGCCCGATGGCGGGTACGCCACCGGGTTCGAGTCCGGATACGGTAAACCGACCGGACTCGTCAGATGGATAACGACTGTCGACCACAAGGATATCGGCGCGCTCTACTTGTTACTCGGCGCGCTGGCGTTCTTCTGGGGCGGAACGGACGCGATGATGATCCGAACCGAACTGTTCACATCGCAGGTGGACGTGTGGAACGCCGAGACGTACAACGGCCTGTTCACCATGCACGGGATTACGATGCTGTTTTTCTTCGCCACGCCCGTGCTGTTCGGGTTTGCGAACTACTTCCTGCCCCTGCTCCTTGGGGCCGACGACATGGCGTTCCCGAGACTGAACGCCATCGGCTTCTGGCTCCTTCCGCCAGCCTTGCTGTTGGTTCGGTTCGGTCTCATCTCCGACGTTGGTGGACACATCATTCAACCGATTCTTGGGCAAGCGGCCGCACAACCGTTTTTCGAACTCAAGCCCCCGGAGACGGGATGGACGATTTACACCCCGCTGTCGCGCCAACAGCCGAATCCAACGATCAACCTGATGTTGCTTGGTCTACACCTGTCTGGAGTAAGCACCACCATCGGGGCCATCAACATCATTGCCACCACGTTCACGCAGAAGGAAGTCGATTGGGCCGAGATGGACATCCTGTCGTGGACGTTCCTCACGCAGGCGGGGCTCATCCTGTTCGCATTCCCGCTGCTCGGCAGTGCCCTCATCATGCTTCTGCTCGACCGCAACTTCGGCACCACCTTCTTCGCGCTCGACGGCGGCGGGCCGATTCTATGGCAACACCTGTTCTGGTTCTTCGGCCACCCCGAGGTGTACATCCTCGTCCTCCCGCCGATGGGACTGGTTAGCCTTATTATCCCGCGGTTTGCGAGCAGGCGACTGTTCGGGTTCAAGTTCGTCGTCTACTCGACGCTCGCCATCGGCGTGCTTTCGTTCGGTGTCTGGGCACACCACATGTTCACGACGGGCATCGACCCGCGAATCCGCGCGAGTTTCATGGCTGTGTCCCTCGCCATCGCCGTGCCGAGTGCGGTGAAGGTGTTCAATTGGATTTCAACGATGTGGAACGGCAACGTTCGACTGGAAGCCCCGATGCTGTTCTGCGTGGGGTCGATTGCGACGTTCATCATCGGCGGCGTGACCGGGATTTTCTTGGCGGCGATTCCGGTTGACCTCGTGCTCCACGATACCTACTACGTCGTCGGTCACTTCCACCTCATCATCATGGGGCTGATTCCGTTCGCCATGTTCGCCGCCGTCTACTACTGGTTCCCGCTCTTTACGGGCCGTATGTTCAACAAAACGCTGGCACGAGTCCACTTCTGGCTCACGTTCATCGGCGTGACGATTACGTTCAACGTCCTCGTCGTCCTCGGGATGCTCGGACTGCCGCGTAGATACGCGGAGTATTTCCCGCGGTTCGAACCCCTTCAGCAACTCGCCACGGTGGGCGCGGTCATTATCACGCTCGGAACGCTCGTCTGGATGTGGAACATGCTTCAGTCCTACCGAAAAGGGCCGGTTGTCACCGACGCCGACGTGTGGAACCTGAAAGAACACGGGTTCTTCTCGGGCGAATGGCAGTGGTTCGAGGAACGACTGAAGTAGTCAGCGCCGGAGGGCGGTCGGATGATATTTTCAGCAAACAATAAGCGACTAGTGCTGGAATCGGTACGAAATCCGAGGGACGTCTATCACTCGCCGGAGAGTTGCAGTGCACGAGCGATGATGTACATGAGAACGATTCCGGAGCCGACTGCGAGGATGAACTGCCCCACTAACGTGAATAGTACTCCAATCACCGAGTGTCCGCTCAGCAAAAACACCACTGTGAATGGGACGAGTGCCATCGCAACGAATACGCCGATGAGTTTGGCGAGCGGGACGACTTCCATGAGAACCTGAGTTGTGTCTATCGTTTCAGTTCTGCGATCAACGAATGGAGTAGACGGCGGCATCTCTCCGTATTTTGACGATTCTACTCGTATAAGTTTTCTCTAATGGAAGCCATGCCGACACATTCATGGCCGTTATCAGGTGCGATGGTCGGTAGGATGACCGTTAGTCAAGAAGTGACACTCAGTGCGTCGTCGGTTGCTGCGTGAATCGTGCGTACAGAATCCCGAGCGAGTAGCCGTAGGCAAGATGCGCGAGCAGGGTGAAGACGAGATAGAGCACGAAAAACGGCCCCGCGAGTTGGAGGCCCGCCGACCCCAACAGGAGGAACGCGACCCAAAGAATCAGCGCGAAAACGATGCCGCGGATGCCGACGTCCTCGCCGCCCGGAATCGCCCTGAGATTGTCGTCTACGGCCGCGAACAACAGGGGCCAAACGACGACGCCCGCGAAGACGAACACCGCGAATCCGAGATACAACTGGCTGGGCATCCCGACGAACTTCGCAACTGCGGCGGGAACCCCGAGCGCGAATCGGGTTTCCGCTTCGGCGATGGCGAAGATAAACAACATCAAGCCGGTGCTCAGGATACCCGCCTTGACGGTCTGAATCGCCTGCTGAACGGCGGGTGGGAGACCGGATTCGTCGTCGAATCCCGCGACTTCCTGTGACATACTAACTGTCATGAGTGGAAATGATTTATAAGTATTGCCCTTCCGTCGGTCGGAAGGCGCGGTGTTTCGTCCCACACAGTTCGCCAAAAGACGTTACCCACTGCCTCGCAATCTCCCTGCATGGCACTCGAAAACGAGAGCGACACGTTCGATATCGGCGGCGAGATGACCGTCCATCGACTGGGTTTCGGCGCGATGCGACTCACGGGAGAGGACATCATCGGGAGACCGGAGAGCGAAGAAGAGGCACACCGAGTCCTCCACGAGGCGATTTCGCTCGGCGTGAATTTCATCGACACGGCAGACTCCTACGGGCCGTGCGTCAGCGAGCGGCTTATCGGGGAGGCACTGCATCCATATCCCGACAACTTGATGGTTGCGACGAAAGGGGGTCTCCTGCGAAACGACGATGGAGATTGGCTACCGAACGGTGACCCCGATTACCTCAGAAACGCGATTCTGGGCAGTCTTGACCGCCTCGGAACCGACAGTATCGACCTGTATCAACTGCATCGTCCAGACCCGGACGTGGATTTTGCAGACTCGGTACACACCCTCGCGGAACTCAAAGACGAGGGAAAAATCGAACACGTCGGGTTGAGCAACGTGGACGTTGACCAACTCGATACTGCCCGTGACATCGTGGAAATCGCGACGGTACAGAACCGCTACAACGTCGCCGACCGCGAACACGAGGATGTCCTTTCGGCCTGCGAAGACGCCGGAATCGGGTTCATACCGTGGTTCCCGCTCGGCGCGGGCGACCTCGGTGACAAGGCAGACCCACTGCGGGACATCGCGAACGCTCACGATGCTTCACAGCGACAGGTTGCGTTAGCATGGCTTCTCCATCACTCGCCGGTTACGCTCCCGATTCCCGGCACGTCGAGCGTCGAACACCTTCGTGCGAACGTCGCATCGGCTTCCATCGACCTCTCCTCGGACGAGATGGAACGACTCGACTGAACGAGACGGCTCCGAGTCAATCGAACGTCTCGCTGTGTGTCTCGTAATATCGCACCATCTCGCCGACAAACCAGAATTTCAATCCGGCAGAGAGGGCGGTACAAACCGCTGTTTCACGAGGTTTCCGTCGATATGCTGAATACAGCCCGTAGACGAAAATCGGAACGTTGAGTGTGTTCAGCACGTTGGGGTAGCCCGATTTATCGCCGTGTGCTATCCAAAGTTGCTCGCCACGGACTCCTTTGTACATCCAGCTATCGGCCGCCTCTTCCGGGTCGGGTTTCGGGAACAGAATCGGATTGACGATGATGAACAGTATCGTCATTCCCAGCGCTCGCCAATCTTGGCGGTAAAGCGCAATCATCAACACCGGGTAGGATAGCACCCGCGTCCAGCCGCTTTTCGGGTTCGAATGCCGTTCCCAGAATGTCTGCATCAGTCGTTCTCGGGTCGTTTCGGACGAATTTTCGTGTCGAGTCGGTCGGTTCCCTATCGCACCCATAGGACGACTACGCCAGCAGGGAAGAAAAATCGACCATGCTGACGGCAAACGTCGAAAATCCATCTCTTCGAGGTGGTGGCGGGAAAAATGCGTTTTCTGCGGATAAACGAACGGCAGGGGTTCAGTCGATCCCCCAGGAGACGATTCGTTCGGGCGTTATCCGCATCCACGCCGCATCGAAGCCCGGGCCGAGGTGCTCGCCGTCTTCGGTAAATGTCTCGGCATGGCCACGTATTTCGATGCCTCGCGGTCGCCATGGGTCGGTGCTGGCCAAGTCATCAACGACGAAGGCGACGTGGGGATTCCGTTCGGCATCGCGGAATTTCTTGGACGCACCAAAATTGCGCCCGCCGATGTGAATCGTACCGTCGTCGATTTCGTGGTGGAAGCCAACCGGAACGACGTGCGGTTTGGTACCCGCAACAGTCGCAAGCCGACCCAAGCGTTGGTCGTCCAAGTAGGCGTTCTCCTCGTCGGTAAACGCGCTCATGCTGGTTCTCCACTATACAGTTGGTTCGCTGAACGGTTAAAAACCTCTGTGGGGTTCCTGAACCGTTTCTACTTGTTGGGTACGAATGATCACGAAGGAACGTAGCCATCACGGCCGTTTCGGTTCGTCGTGTCCCACAGTGTTCGACCGGGATCAAATCTCACAAGAGGGAAAGTTATGTGGCGCAGATGAGAACGCCACGACGAATGGAACCGGCAACGAGCGAGGAACCGGCGACGCGCGACGAACTGCTCACCGCCGCCGAGAGCTACGCCGAAACGGTTCCGATCGGGGTTTCCCTCTCGGACATCGACTGGGAGTGTTCGGAGCGTGCGGTTCGCCGTGCAGGAGCGTGCATCTATGACCGTCGGACAGGACACGTCACGATTCGACTGACATGGAGCGCCTACCGCGCGTTCGGCTGGGAGGAGTTCACGGGTACGATTCGCCACGAACTAGTTCATGCGTGGGAGTTCCAGCAGTTCGGCGAGTCGGGGCACGGCGCACGGTTTACCGAGAAAGCGAACGAGCTGGATGCACCGCGACACTGTCGGTCGTTTTCGGACGCTCGGCTCCGACTGCGCTGTTCGGCCTGCGATTGGGAAACACGCCGGTATCGCGCCTCGAAGGCTGTCAAACGTCCGTCACGGAGACGATGTGGTTCCTGCGGGTCGCGCTATCACGTCGAGCACGTCGAGAGCGGGAAACAGTGGCGAACCCACGCGGGGTATTTGGTCGCGCGCAGAAAACTCGGCGACGAGTGGTAGTGGTCAATAAACCCCTGACAGCGAGAAGTCACGTAGAGAAATCGTCCACCAAAGAAAGGAATTCCGCGATAGGCTTCGCGTTCTCGCCCGGGTACAATGTTTTGCTCGGGCCGTCGGGTGCCGAGAGTACGCCAGCCTCCTCCAGCACCGAGATATGCTGTTGATAAAACGTCGTATAGACGGTGGTACGCTGGTTGCTCGTGGCGTTCGGGCCGAACTCCTGGGCAGTCACTTCGTCGACCAACGTTCGCATCAGTATCGGGTTGTCTATTTCGGCCATGATAGAAATCGCGTGGCGACGGCGTTCGACCCGACAGAGGTTGAACAGTTCGTCCTTGGACAGGGCTACCGGCTCTGAAATCGGCTTGCTGCCGAGTAATCGCCCCAACATTCAATTGTCATGTCATCGGAGCATCAACTTACCAGTTCCGATTCGAACCGTCGCTATTCGGTGACGACAGTAACTGCTCCGTCGAAATCGAGGATGACTGCCTGCGTTCGGTCGCCGAAGATAGCTTTGCCAGTCGGCGAACGTTTCCGGCCAGCGAGGAAAACGTGGTCACAGTCGAACTCCTCCGCGGCACCAAGGATCTGGTCGCGTTCGTCACCGACTCGTCCCACGGCCTCGTAGTCGACATCGATACCGTCGAGAACTTCACGTCCGATGTCCTCGGCAAACTGACGGGTGCCTTCGAGCGCTTGACCGGCAGTGTACGACGTTTCGAGATTCGGAATATTTTCGAGCGATTTTCGTGTGTCCTCGTACTCTTCGTCGCTCGTAACGTGGAGCAAGACGAGGCTAGCCCCAACGCCCTCAGCGAGTTCGCCCGCCTCTCGAACCAGTTCTTTTGCGGATTCGGACGCCTCGACGACTGCAACTGCTCGATTCATACCAGAAATTGCCACAGACGGAAGGTAAATAAATTGCCCTTCGTGAGAGAAATGGTTCTAATCGAAATAGCTAGCGACCAACTTCGACTCGATTCGTTGCAGATGTTCGCTCACGGTTCCGGTCGAACGGTCGAGTTGCCCCGCCAGTTCCCGATGGGTCGTCTCGCGTGGTACCTCGTAGTATCCTTCGCGGACGGCGAGTTCGAACAACTCCAGTTGTCGCTCGGTCAAGATGGACGACAGTTGCCCTGTACTCGGTTCGTACTCCCCAAGTCGTTCCAGTCGGAGGCGAATCCCGTCGGGAAGTTGGCTCGTGGCCCGTCGAATCGCCGGATTTGTCCCGAGAACCGTTAGTTGGAGACCCCGCGAACCGTCGATATCGATATATCGCATTGGCCAGTCGAGCACGATTTCGTGTTCGTGGAGGAGCGAGAGCAGTTCGTCGACGACGCCGGCGGTTCGACACTGGAGGTAGGCGACGCCACGGCCGTCACCTCCGACAACGTCGAACTCGAATGCGTCCGATGATTCCGCCAACAACGCTCTGGCGCGATCCAAATCGCCGCGCAGTTCGAGCAGTTCTACGTACATTCCGTCGTGAACCGGGCTCAGATAATGAATCGCCTCGACGGTTACGGCCTCGTTCCGCGCGAACTGTTCCTCGATGGGATGAACCTGCACGTCGTCCCACGTCAGCACGACCGTCGCAGATCTCATGCTCGAACGTCAAGACGTTCGGTATATAAATCCACCTAGGATGCTCGGATATAGACATAGAGGGAACGGACGACCATATGAGAACAACATTGAGTAGCGACACACCCCCGGTTACGGAAGAGACGCCGCCAGGTCCCGACGGACTCCCGATAGTCGGCACTCGATTGGCGTTTCTTCGAGACCCGTTCGGATTTATGACGCGAACAGCGCGCGAGTACGGCGATATCGCCTACTTCGAGGAACCGCACGGAGCCATCTACCAGCTTGCCCATCCCGAACACATCGAACACGTTCTCGTGCAGAACAACCAGAATTACGTCAAAGGGGACATCTTTCAGGGGACGTTGGGACCGATGACTGGCGACGGAATTTTGAACAGCGAGGGTGCCGTCTGGCGGCGAAATCGCCATCTCATCCAACCTGCTTTTCACCCAGGTCGTATCGAAGGGTACGCCGAGATGATGACGAACCTTACCGAAGAACTACTCGACACGTGGGAGGACGGCGAGACGCGATTGATTCACCAGGACATGATGACGGTGACGCTGAAAATCGTTGCGCGCGCGCTGTTCGGTGTTGATATCGACGCGCACGTCGAACCCATCGCCGAGTCGCTCGAGGAGTTCATGGAAGCGACGGAGAGCCTGTCGAACTTCGTCCTCCCGCCAAGTATTCCGACCCCGTCGCGGTTGCGAATCCAAGAAGCACGGAAAAAGCTCGATACGGTCGTGTACAAACTTATCGAGGAACGGCGTGCCGACCCGGGCGAACAGGACGTTCTTTCGACGCTTCTCGATGTGACCGACGACGACGGCCATCGCATGACGGACGAGCAGGTTCGGGACGAAGTCGTGACGCTCCTCCTCGCCGGACACGAAACGACTGCGCTCTCGCTAACGCTGACAATGTACGCGCTCGGCGAGCACCCGAAAGTCGAGGCGAAGCTCCTCGCCGAACTCGACGAGGTTCTCGACGGGCAGCCGCCGACGATGGCGGATCTTTCGGAGTTGACCTACACCGAACAGGTGGTCAAGGAGTCGATGCGTCTCTACCCACCGGTGCCAGGAATCATCCGCGAACCCGTCAAACCCGACATCATCGGGGGATACGAAATCCCTGCTGGTGCGACGGTGCAGATGAACCAGTGGGTCGTCCATCGCGACCCGCGATGGTATGACGACCCCCTCGCGTTCCAGCCGGAACGCTGGACCGAGGAGTTCGAAGGGTCGCTTCCGAAGTTGGCCTATTTCCCGTTTGCAGCGGGACCACGACGCTGTATCGGCGACCGATTCGCCATGCTGGAGGCGCGACTCCTGCTCGCGACTATCTACCAGCAGTACCACCTCGAACTCACACCGGAAACGGAACTCGACCTGATGGCGACGGTCACCGCCCGACCTAAAAAAGCCATCCCGATGACAGTCCATCGCCGGAGCGAACAGTAGAGGCTACTGTCGATGCATCGGCATAACCGGTGATTGTCTCAGTCATCTGTGGGACAAGTGAGAAAGAAACCCCATATCACCGTCGTCTCACTCCGCCCCTGCTAGACTGTGCGAACTCCGGTTCGCATGCGTATTCGTCACCGGTCAATGCCTTGACCGCTTCGAGCGTTTCGAGTCGTTCTCCGATTTCGGCGAGGAGTTCCACCCAGTGTTTCTGGTACCGGTGAGGGCGAGAACACCGAAACAGGCGGCAGAGAGGGCAGTTCGCCGGGAGCTATCGGGAACCCTACTACAAACGTGTTATCAAGCGGTAATAAAAGGTGACCACTCGTTCGGATGATCTGTTCGAACTCGGTACCCGACTTACCACTCGACGACCGATTTATCCCGCCAGAGCCGACCACTCGGACTACTCTGCTCGAATCGAGCCAGCCAAACCGGCGTTTCGGCTCCCTTCTCGACGCTCCGTGGAGCCCCTGAACCACCCATCTCGGTTCGAACCCACCCCGGACAGACCGCGTTTGCGAGAAGACCGGGATATTGTGACGCGAGGGCGTCGGTGAAGGCGTTCAATCCTGCCTTCGACACGCCATAGGGGAGGTGGCCTGCGTCGATACCGCCGCCACTGAACTGCCCGGAGCCACTGGAAACGTTGACGATTCGCGCACCTGTTTGCTCGGTAAGCAGGGGTAACGCGTGCCTGGTCAAAACGATTGGGCCGTGGAGGTTCGTCCGAAGCGTTCCGTAGATATCGGCAATCGAAAGCATCCCGAGTTTGCCGGTCGACCCGTACACTCCGGCGTTGTTGACGAGGATGTCGAGTCCGTCCTGTTCGTCCGCAATCGTCTCGATGGTAGTTCGAATCGACGATTCGTCGGTGACATCGAGTCGAATCGGAATGATTGCTGGTTTGCTAACTGTCACGTCGTCCGGGTCGCGCGCGCCAGCGTACACCGTCGCGCCGTGTTCCGCCAGTCGATTCGTGATTTCCGCGCCGATACCTCGGTTCGCGCCCGTAACGAGTGCGACCTGCCCAGTGAGCGTTTCGTGGAGGTCGATATCCATGGCGGAGCAACGACACCGAGAGGCATAATCGAACCCCCTGAGTCATTCCTCCTTCAGAATCAGCCGGTTCGTTCGAGACGAAACACGTCGATGCCAGTTCCGGTATCCGTCGTTCGTTCGGCGACAGCGTGAAAGGTGTCTCGAACGAGGGTTTCGACGGCATCCAAATCATCATCCGTCTCCGCCTCGTCGAGCAGTCCGAAGGCGACCGGCGCGCCACTTCCGAGGGCGGCAGTCTCGGTTTCCAACGTGCGCCCATCGCTCCCGACTTCGTGGAGGGAAACCGACCCATCCCCGTCCCGAACCGCGACGAGTGCATCGACACCGGTTTCTTCCGCGATTTCGCTTGCAGTTCGAGCGAGGCGGGTTGTGGACATCTGTTCGTCGTGGTCGGTTCGGTACGTTCTGAGTTCGGCATCAAGTCGGCGGTCGAACTCCTCGACCGAGCCGGGGTCGCCCACGGCCGCACACCCGGCGAAATCGTAGTCAAACAACCGCTGTACCGCGTCAGAGGTGACCGTATCGCCGTCGGTCTCTCGCCGGTCAGCGGCGAGAACGGCCCCCTCGAGACAGATTGCTCCTAGTACAGTTGCCATAGGTGACCAACGACGAGGAATGAAAAGAGAGTTGTTGCTATCGAACGTTCACGTCTGCTTCTTCTGTATGCGTGACCCTGTGCGTTCCGAACAGCCCCATCGAAAGCACGAATAGCGCGACGGCGGAGGCGACAACGGCACTGGCGACGAACAGCGGGTAGTAGCCCGTCGTTGCGGCGATGCTGGCGAACAGCACCGGTCCAGCGGCCCGACCGAGGAACGTCGTGCTGTTTCGGAGACTGAGCGCGCCGCCGCGGAGGCCTGCCGAAACGAGGTCGCTGATTGCGGCATCGACCGCGGGCATCGAAAGCCCCAGTCCAACGCCGAACACGACCATCGCCAGGGTAATGGTGGCCGGAGTCGGTGCCAGCCACGCCCCGAACAGGCCGATTGCGTAGCACGCGAACCCGACGGCGATGAGTCCGTAATTGGATAGGTAGCGGGCAAACCAACCGTTTTTGGCGGAGACGACGACCGATGCCACTTCCGAGAACGCGAGGACGATACCGATCGAGAGGGCGGACATGCCGAAATCGCCCGCCAGCAGGAACGGCAGTATCGTAACGACCGCACCGAACAACAGGAGTTCGGTCATGCAGGCTGCGCCGTAGAGGACGAGCGCGTCAGTCCCGCTCAGCACTCGAACCGCGCGGCGAAGGTAGGCAATTCCTTGTGAATCCCGCACGTGTTTCGGCTCTTCGAGGTGTCGAACGGCGTAGAGACTCAGTGGAAGTCCTGCCAAGTAGACGAAGTACGGGACGTTCCACGAGACGGTCGCGAGTGCCCCGCCGACGATGGGGAAGAGCGCCGCACCTGCCGAGAGGACGGCGTTGTTCATCCCGAGAACTCTGTTTCGCTGAGTTCCTTCGAAGGAATCGCCGATGAGCGTCACGGTCGTGATGAAGATACCTGCCGCGGCGGTACCGCCGATAAGACGAAGCGCGAGAACGACCTCGTAACTCGGCACGAACGCGATCGCTCCACCCGAGAGGCTGAAGACAACGAGAGAGGCGATGAGAACCGTCCGTCGCCCGATGCGGTCGGCAAGCATACCGATGAACGGCGACAGCACGATTCCTACGAGGAAGTACGTGCTGATGAGCAAACTCGCCTGCGCGTCGGTGATACCGAACGCATCCCTGAACGCCGGGAGCGTCGGACTGATTAGCGGCACACCGAGCGGCGCGAGAAGCGTCGTTGCGAGCACGATTTGTATCGTCGGCGAGCGCCACGGTGAGGTCGAGTTCGATGCTGCTGTGTCGGAATCGGTGGTAGTGGAAGTCATGCTGTTTCGAACCTCTGTTTGGTGTTCTTCCTCAGTAGAAGAGACGAGGGGACAGGGGTTAGCATCATCCATCAAAACCGGTTTCAGCGTCTGAACTAGCTGTTCACGGGCTGCAACCTGTCTCATCGTGTGAGACACGACACCACTATGTCACAGGGTAACAAAGTTCATGTATGGTCGAGCACGGAGCGGAATCCCGAAATCGGGACACGAAACAGGATGGTCAGGGGACAGGGGGGAACAACCAAGCCAGTATCTTCGACGAATTGGTTCAGACGTACCTCGAACTACAAACCGGCGATGACGAAGGGGAGACGAGGCAACGAATCGACACCGACCAGTTGGTCGATTTCGTCCGACACGGGCCGGTGCTGGAAGCCCTCTTTTACGGGCCGCTCGACCGGCGCGAAATCGAGGCCGAGTTGGGCGTCTCGCGAGCAACGAGCCATCGGTTCATCCGATGGCTCGGAGAACAAGAACTCGCCAAGAAGGTTGACGGGCGATTCGAGTTGACGGGCTACGGCCAAGTGGTCGCCGAGGAAGTGCTACGATTCGAACGAAACCTCGCGACGGCAGACCGACTCTCGCCGCTGCTCGATACCATCTGCGAGAGCCACAAGGAATTCGTCATCGAACCGTTCGGCGACGCGACCGTGACGGCCGCGTCGCCAGCAGACCCGTACCGACCAGTCCAGCGGTTTCTCACGCTCCTCGGCGAATCGGAAACGCTCCGTGGGTTCAATACGACGCACATGGTGCCGCTTTCGCTCGGTGCGTTTCACGAACAATTGTTCGAGAACACGGACACAGAAATCATCTACCTGCCCGATGCGGTCGAGAAACTCGTCGAAACGTATCCGGAGCGCGCGTCTGCCGCGCTCGAACGCGGCCACCTCAAACTCCGGACGCGGGAAGCACTCCCGTACGGACTCGCTATCTTCGACGACCGGGTCGGAATCGGCGGCTACGACGAACAGAACGGAACGATGCAGGTGTTCGTGGATTCTGAGACGGCCATCGCTCGCGAGTGGGCAGAGCGCGTCTACAACGTGTATCGAGAACGCTCGGAGCCGCTGAACGAGTAGCACGCAAACGCGATGTCACGCGACGGCCTGAAGGAAACGTTCTATCTTTCCGGGATCGGGACCGATTTCGCGACCAGTGCGGTCGCTGTCGAGGTGGTCTGCAACCGTTCGCCGAATCGTCTCCGATATCGGCGTCGATTCCCACCCCAAGGCGGCCAGTTTGTCCGTACTCCCGACGAACGGAACTGGCGTGTAGAGCGGGAAATCAGTGGGTTCGAGGTCGAACTCGCCGAGTTCGCGCGCGCTCGCGTGAACGATTTCGAGTTCCGTATCCAGCGCCTCGGCCATCCAAGAAAGCGACGATTCGAGTGTCAACAACTGTCGGTCGCCGACGTTGTACGCCTCGCCCGGCGTCCCCAATTCGGCGATGATTCGAATCGCGCTCGCAACGTCTTCGACGTAGGCTCTGTGGAGAAGACTGTCGCCGTCGCCCGGCACGAGAACTCGATTGTCCCCATTCATGACGCGGTCTATCCAGTAGTCGGTTCGTTCGGTGTAATCGTGTGAGCCGTAGACGAGAAACGGACGAATAGCCATCGCGTTGACGCCGCGCTCCGTTGCTGCAAACACCTCGCGGTCGCCTTCGCCTTTTCGAGCGCCGTAGGATGCCATTGATTCGTCCGTCGCTTGTTCGTCGGAACACGGTGCGAGTGCCGTTTCGCCCTCGCGCTGTGGAATCGCCGGTTCGGCATACGCAGACCCACTCGAAACGTAGACGTAGGCGTCGACGGCTTCGAAGATGTCGGTGGCGACGGCGACCGATTGAGGCTGGTACGCGATGCAGTCCACGACGATGTCCGGGTCGGCGATTTGCGCCGCGTTTCGGAGCGCATCCTCGTCCGTTCGATCACCTTCGATGTGAGACACGGCGTCGTTCGCGGCGAACGGATTCGCGTGAATATCGCGGTTGTACAGCGTGACGCGGTAATCGTGGTTCAAAAATTCGATAACGGTGTGACGACCGATGAATCGAGTGCCACCGATGACGAAGACGTGGTTCATATCGATAGCAGAATAGACACCAACCTAAACGTTCGTTTGCCGGAGACCCGAGAGGCGGAAAGTCATCCGGTGTGAGCGGTGAGCCGAAGGGTTAGGTGTCATCGAGTCGTAGTATCGAAAAATGGGGTCGAAAGCAGCGCTTGGATTCCATTCGCTTACGGACGAAGTGACGCGAAACCTCCACGTCGAAGGTACGCTCCCACCGTGGCTCTCCGGAAGCCTCATCCGCAACGGCCCCGGTGCGTTCGAAATCGGAGACGTTGGCGTCGAACACTGGTTCGACGGACTGGCGATGCTTCACAAGTTCACGTTCGGCGACGGAGGTGTCCGCTATCGAAACCGGTTCCTTCGCACTGACGCGTATGAAAGCGCACGAAACGGCGCATTCGAGAGCGGCTTTGCGACGGGAACGACGACGCTGTTCGAACGACTGAAATCGTTCCTTATCGACGCCCCGTACGATAACACGAACATTATCGCCGAGCGTCTCGGCGGGCGGTATCTCGCGTTGACCGAAACCCCTCGATGGGTCGAATTCGACCCGGATTCGCTGACGGTGAAAGACCACGTCCAATACGGGGGTTCCGAACCGGCGGGAAACCTCGCCTGTGCCCATTTGAGACGCGACCCGAACACAGGGGGAATAGTGAACTTCGAAACCGAATTTGGCCGAACGAGCAACTACCACATCTACTCGATGACGTCACCGACCGAGCGAAACCATATCTGCTCGATACCCGTCTCCGAACCGGCGTACATGCACAGTTTCGCGCTGACGCCGAACTACGTCGTGCTGACCGAGTTTCCGTTCGTCGTGAACCCGCTCGACCTTCTTCGACCGGGAAAACAGGGGCCGTTTATTGAAAATTTCGAGTGGAAACCCGACCGTGGCACTCGTTTTTTCGTCATCGACCGCGGCCGTGGAACGGTCGTCGCCCAACCGCGGACGGAAGCGTTTTTCGGATTTCACCACGCCAACGCGTACGAATCAGGTGACGAACTCGTTATCGACCTCGAAACGGTTCCCGACGCGGATGCTATCGACACGCTCTATCTATACCGACTTCGGGCAGGAGAACTCGGCGTATTTGCGGGGCGGCTGGAACGGTTTCGCCTGACCCCGGATTCACCCGGGGAGCCATACATCGAACGCGAACTGCTCCGTGACGGAACTGCACTACCGACCGTCTCCCCGGAAAAATGGGGTCGGAAATATCGATACGTGTATACACAAGGAACCGATCAACCAATGACCGAGTGGCCGCAGGAGATCCTGAAAATCGACACGGAAACGGGTAACGTTACGAGGTTCAGCGATGGGGAGAACAATTTCAGCGAACCGATTTTCGTTCCGAGTCCAAACGGGGAGGGAGAAGACGGAGGCGTCGTTCTCACCGTCATGCTCGACGTTTCAGCCGAGCATTCGTGGCTCGTCGTGTTGGATGGCGAATCGCTCGCGGAGCGCGCAAGAGCGCGTATTCCGCACGCGATTCCGTTCGACTTTCACGGACGGTTCTTTCCCGAACTGGACTGAGTCGAATCAGTTACAGCCTCGTTTTCCCGACCATCGTTCGAACAGAGGAGTTCCGGTGTTCGTTGATGGCGCGGCGTCTGCGCGAACTTTTTAATTTGTCTTAAATCGTCGTCGGTAAGCCCGGATACCATACCTATTGCGCAACTTTATTCAATATAAACGTATGCTAAATAGCTAGCCACATGAGGTGTCAATAAATAATTGCAGCACGACCAGAGTAGTAACTCAAACTGGAAATATCGAATTAATCACCCGATCGAGAGCGTCTGACGGGGTTTTAAATATAAGGTCGTTGCGGATGATTGCACACCAACGTGGGTGAATTACGTTTGACACCAAGCCAATCAACGATTTCGAAGACACCGACCATGGGTTCAAGAGAATCACCACAACGCTACACGATACGACCCAACGAACGAGCGAGCGAGGCAGTCATCCGGGCAGTCTCGTCGGCAGACGACCGTGACTTACACTGGGAAAACCCACTGTACGATCACATCGACCCTGACGCACTGGACAGCCTCTTTCATCCCCATCGAGACCGACTCCACGACGATACCACAGTTCATTTCGACTATTGTGGATACACCGTCGTCGTCAGCGCTGAAACCGTCGAACTACGCTGACGGTCGGGTTTCGAACTCGATCTCGACGCTCCGAACTATTATCCGGTGTCGCTTCGACAGCAGAGTATGAACGAACCGTTCGACTGGTTTTCGGCGGACGAAGGGGAAGAAGTGATTTGGGCAGACACCCCGCATCCCTACAGCCTCGTTCCGGCGTTCGTCGTCGGAATTCCGCTTTCCATCGTCGTCCTTGGACTCATCATCATCGTTTCTGCGTATCTCTCGTACCAGAACACCAACTACGTGGTGACGAACGCCGCCCTGTACAAGAAAACGGGCGTCCTGTCGCGGAACGTCCAGCGAATCGAGTTCGACAAGGTACAGGACACCTCCTACCGCCAGAGCTTTTTCGGCGCGCAGTTCGGGTACGGTACCGTCGATATCAGCACCGCTGGGGGCAGTGGCGTCGAAATGAGTTTCGAGAACATCGACGACCCACAGGATTTGCAGTCGCTCATCAACGAGCGAAGCAAGAAGCGGGACGAACCGACTTCCGCCGGAAGCGACAAAGCCGCGGTCTTGGACGAGATTTTGACGGAACTGCGCGCGATTCGGGAAACCGTCGAGAAGGAAAATGAGCTAGCCGAGACGAATATGACGGGAAGCGGAACGGTAAACGACAAGCGATGAGCGGGGACGACTGGCTCGTCGTCGGCGACAGCGAAGAGACGGCTTGGCAGGGCCACCCACGCCTGATGACCGTTCTCCCCGCGATGGTCGTCGGACTCGTTCTCGTCGTCGGCGCAATCGCCGTCACGACCGTCGAAGGTGAGCCATTGGCCCTCCTGCTCGTTCCGGTTGGAATCGCAATTCCCGTGTTCTCGTATCTCGTCGTCTCGAACACTCAATTCGTCGTGACCGACCGCGCACTCTACCGAAAAACGGGCGTTCTCTCCCGAAGCGTTCAGCGTCTCTCGGTCGACCGGATTCAGAACAGCAGTTTTCGGCAGGGAATACGAGGGTCGCTGTTCGGCTACGGCACCGTCGAAATCGAAGCGGCGGGCGGTGGCTATATTCGATTCAACGATATCGAGAATCCCCGAGACGTTCGCGCGATGGTAGACCTGCATGCAACGGGAGATTCGATTCCGGGGAGTCTCGACCAGTGGGAGGCAATCCTCGTGGAAGTGCGTGCACTTCGATCCGCGATTGAAAGAAACAGTTCTGGCCGCTAATCGACGAATCTACTTCGGTGTGGGGTCTTCCATTTGTCACCGTCAATGCGTCAAACAAGAGGAATTACGATTTCCATTCGTTAGCGTATCCCTTGTAAATCACTCCACTTTTTCGGCACAGAGAGGTCAATATCGAGGGGATCCTCTACTCCGCCCACCGATGTACGGAACGCCCGCGAAGGGGAGTAACCGAAATCGCGCCCCGACGTTCTCGGCACCGAAATCACGTCGCACAACTACTGGAGCCCGGCTTCAGTGTCTCCGTCCGTGACGCTCTCCCTCGTATCACCCCCGAGTTCGGCGACCATCCGATCATAAAACTCCTGCATATCCTCGGTAACCGTCGGCGTAACTTTGTCGAGGGCGTTCTCGAAGTCGTCACGCGTGACGACGAGTTCCTCCGTGGCTTCGTCGAGTTCCTCAGGCGACTCCAACCCCTCTCGTTCGACTGTCGCGATCGCTTCGTCTAGGGCGAGCATGCTTGCCTCGCGAACGATGCCCTCGATATCTCCGCCCGTGTACATCTCCGTTGATTCGGCGAGGTCGTCGAGATCGACATCATCAGCGAGAGGCATGTTTCGTGTATGCACACGGAAAATCTCGCGTCTGGCGTCGAGATCCGGAACCGGAACGTGAAGATTTTTTTCGAGTCTGCCAGGACGGAGAAGTGCATTGTCGATGATGTCCGGCCGATTGGTCGCTCCCAAAACGTAGACCCCACGTAACTCCTCGACTCCATCGAGTTCGGTAAGCAGTTGCGAGACGACTCGTTCGGTAACCTGCGAGTCGAACGATTCGCCTCGCTCGGGCGCAATTGCGTCGATTTCGTCAAAGAAGATGATGGTCGGGGCGTTTTGTCGTGCGCGATGGAACACGTCTCGAACCCCCTTTTCGGACTCGCCGACAAATTTGTTCAGCAGTTCGGGTCCTTTGACCGAGATGAAGTTCACGTCGCTCGCGTTTGCAGCGGCGCGTGCAAGGAGCGTTTTACCCGTTCCCGGCGGGCCATAGAGGAGGACTCCTTTCGGAACCTCGGTGTCGAGCTTATCGAACATTTCGGGGTACGAGAGCGGCCACTCGACCGAGCGGACGAGTTCGTGTTTCACCGAGTCGAGTCCGCCCACGTCCTCGTACGTCACGTCCGGAACTTCGACGAACACCTCGCGCATCGCGCTGGGTTCGACGTTCTGCATGGCGTCCTCGACGTCGGCTTCCGTAATCTCGATTTCATCGAGCACGTCGATTGGAATGGTATCGGCCTCCATATCGATATCATCGCGAACCCGTCGAAGGGCGGCCATCGCTGATTCCTTCGCCATGGATTCGAGGTCGGCCCCCACGAAGCCGTGCGTTCGGTCGGCGAACACATCTAACTCGATGTCCTCGTCGAGCGGCATTTCCCGGGTGTGAATCTGGAGCACTTCGAGGCGGCCATCTCGGTCGGGAACACCGATCTCGATCTCCCGGTCGAATCGTCCACCGCGTCTGAGGGCGGGGTCGATTGCATCCACACGGTTCGTCGCACCGATGACGACGACGTCACCGCGAGATTCGAGTCCGTCCATCAACGAGAGGAGTTGTGCGACGATTCGCTGTTCTGCCTCCCCGGTCACATCCTCTCTCCCGGGAGCGATCGAGTCGAGCTCGTCGATAAAGATGATTGCAGGCGCGTTCTCCTGGGCTTCGTCGAATATTTCCCGCAGCCGCTCTTCGGACTCGCCGTAATATCGCGACATAATCTCCGGACCCGACAGCGAGAAAAAGCTCGCGTCTACCTCGTTGGCAACAGCCTTCGCGATGAGCGTCTTTCCCGTTCCAGGTGGCCCGTAGAGCAACACGCCTTTCGGTGGTGAGACACCAAGGCGTCTGAACAGTTCCGGATGTCGCATCGGAAGTTCAATCATCTCTCTGACCAATTCGAGTTCGCGCTCGAGCCCACCGATATCCTCATACGTCACCTCGGGAAGATCCGCACGCTCGCCCCGGAGGTCTTCCTCGGTAATCGGTTCGTCACGTATCGAAAGCTCCGTGTCGTCGGTGACGACGACTGGTCCTGCCGGGATGGTTTCCGTCACGAGAAACACGAACGGCTGTCCGAGAAGCCGGAGATAGATTGCGTCCCCGCGAACCACTGCGCGAGTGTGAAGGTGTCGTTTGAGATACTGATCTGCACCTTGTAAAATGACGCGTTCCGGAAGTGCGACGGTAACCGAATCAGCGTGTTCCGGTTCCGCTCCGGTTACTTCGGCGAAGTCATCGATTTTCAGATCCGCGTTCGAACGGACGTTCCCATCGATTCGAACGATATTTTCCGGATCACCTTCGTAGGCAGGCAGAACTTTCGCGACCGTCCGCCGCCGACCTGTCAGCTGAACGAAGTCACCTGATTCGACGGTTAGTTCGTCCATGCTCGATTGACTGAGACGGGCAATCCCTCGTCCACTGTCGTCCGAAGCGAGACCTCGGACTTGTAGCTCGATAGCCATGATTTTCCCCACCCTGGTTCATGCTATAGGTAGTTACAGGATTACATAACGGATTTCGATAACTATTGTACATATTGGATATTCATTATTTAGGATGGCGGTTACTACCCCTCTTCGGAGGAGACGCTATGCGTCGGTCGTTGGATTTTTACAAAATTTAGTTAATGTTCGGGACATGACCCCAACATAAGTAAATAGATCATTACACCACCCCTTTATGCTCCTCAAATGGTCTGATCAGATTCGAATAGTTTGCTACTGACGACAGCTTTCATAGCACGACGTAACCGCTGCGAGATAGCCTGCTCAGTGACGTTGAAATTCTTCGCCAGGTCGGAGAGGGTCGCTTTACGTGGCACATCGTAATAGCCGATTGCGAATGCGGTGGCGAGCGTTTGCCACTGTGCCGGGGTCAGTTGATCTTCCACCGATGGTGCATGTGGATTGTAGATGCCGTTGACCTCGACCTGAATCTCCTCTTCAAGACAGATATCGTTGAAGCGGCGAAGATCGCCGTGTTCGGGAAAGCGCAGTCGAAGCTCCCACCGGCCGGCGATCCCCTGCCCTTCGAGAATAACACCATTGGTCTCGAATAGCGCGTCGACAACCCCATCGACCTCAGAAGACCAGGTTACCTGGTAGAGATACCGGTCGTCCACCTTCGTGAGTTGCGTCACGGATTCGACGATAGATTGGGATTCAAGGGCGTCCTCGATATCCTCCGGTGACCCATCCGTGATCCAGAAAAATGGGAGGACACGGTCACCGAGGGGGACGAGCCGCTCAATCTCGATATACATATTTGGGTTTTCCATGAGTAGTCGCCCGAATGCGAATGACTCTCCCGGCAATGTGATGTACGTGATCGTTGGCATGCCTACCACCTTCTCAATTGAAATTTGGCCCTACAGCGAGGAAAGGTCTACTTCGAAAGAATGCGAGTGCGCTTCCGATTGACCCGCATTATTGCGACGCTTCGACGGAAGTTCATCACGAGCAGCCACCACGTTCGTTCGATATCCGGTTGAATCCTCACAGGATAGCGAAAACAGAAATCAGGACTATCCAAAGAGATGGCTATCACTGTGATAATTTGATAATTCGAGCATAATTAAGAAACACGGAAAAGATGGTGAAACGCAGTACCTGTAGAAACGAACGGGGGTGGAATCGAACCACCGCGGCCACGGAGGAGCCGCCATCAACCGCACGGTTGATGGTGCTTTTACCAGCAAGCAACCCGTTCTCGTCCCGGAAACCCCCCAGAGGAGCGCACATGATCATGCCCGGAAATTGGGCACGACCACGCTGGCGTGAGTATGACGTTCGACGCGGCGCTGGTTGACTGTCATTGAGCATCGCAGAGGGAGCCACCAGGCAAGTCCTCCTGCGACGCTCGCAATAATTCTCAGGATCGCATCAGGTATTGTTATGCGTTGCCTGTTGTTAGAAAATCGGGCAGAACGGTGGTTTGTGAAATTATACTGCTCCTGTTTAGAACTGCGGAAAGAGACCCGTGGTAGTTGCGACCCACCGAGTCTCCCTCGCAATTTGAAGAACTTTGTCGTCTCCCTCACTAAAGGAGGTGGCTCGATTCAATTCTAGCTAAACCCACGCTGTAGGGCATTCGACCGGTTGAAAATGGCAATCTAGCGTGTTTCATTGCCAGTTTCACTGACCGACCATTCTAAGGACGTGTGACCTTCCGCTCTGGGCTTACAGCCAATCGCTGGGAAGTTCGTCGGCATGGTTGTGCATCAGTTCCAGTATCGGCCGGATCTCCTCAAAACGAGGACCTTTCCGCACTGTATTCGTATGCTGATCCCATTCGATAAACCCTGTATCTTCCAGCTTCGGAAGGTGCGAATGCCTCATTTGAAGTTTAAGAGATTCCAAGGCTTCGTCATCGGATTTGACATCATTAGGAATCTGAGGATCTTCGTCGTCTTGCGGATTGTGTTCCAGCAAAGCGATGAGAAGCCTGCGACGGTACGTGTCCGACAGAACATCTAGGAGGTTATCCAATGACGGCTGTGATGCAATGTATTGGTCTTTCATGGTTCGAACTGTCCGTTGTCGTATTCCCTTCCTTCCTGGCTCTCGGTGGTCAGTGAACCAGCATCCATTGCTGCGATATGTGCTGTGGGTTCGTCGACCGTGGTTGGTGAGCCGTATCGAAGGAGGGAGAGCAATATTTGGCGGGAGCGATGCCGTCTCAGAACACTGAGCACCTCGGGCAGCACCACCGTCTTATCCGAAACGATATATTGGTCTGACCGTGGGCCCTCTGCGGTACGTTCCGAGCCATCGAATGTCACACGCGGAGTTCGACGCTACAGCGAGGAAAGGCCTACTTCGAAGAGATGCGAACGTTCCGCAACCTGCCCGCATTATTGCGACCGCTTCGACGGAAGACCATCGAACGGCCACTACGTTCGGTGTACCGGCTGAATCCTCATCATGTGTGAAATAGAAATCACGACTATTCAAAGAGATAGTCATCACCCCCAATAGTTTGATGATTACAACGACAAAGAAGAGGTCTCCTTAGGAGTGTTCGAGCACCATTTCACAGAGTTTGCGTTCGGCTCCACGAAGATGATAGTTGAACGTTGATTGCGAGATGTCGAGTGCGTCCGAGAGCTCTTTTCCCGTCCGGACACGGGGTGATTCGAAAAACCCGCTCCGATAGGCCAACTGGAGAACCTCCTGCTGCCGAGTGGTGAGACGAGCCTCGAAAGTGGTCATGAGGGTGAGTCCCGTTTCGAACGGTCGGGTACGCGTTCGACGAGCAAGTAGTTCGATATCGGGGATCTCCAGCTGGATCCGGTTAATGAACTTTCGGACGTCACCCGTCTCGGGCAGATAGATGACTGTAGTCACGGTTCCTGCATCGATGGTAAGCGATTGTACCGTTGCATCCAGTTCGAGGAGCCGAGATGCGAGCGTCGGGGTGGCCAGCCGCACTTGGTACAGGGCTCTATCTTTACGATCGGCGAGCCAGTTCAGTTCCTCGATGGCGATCGACTGCTCTCCAGCAGCCACGAACTCGTCCGGTGAGATGCCAGTCGCAGTGAGGAAACTGATTATATCTCCGTTCAACAACGACACTGAACCCTCGAACTCGATCGTGCATCCGGTTTCCCGAGTGAGACGACACAACGGCATTTCTGCTGCCGTCGATTGAAGCGTGAGTTCGACAACATTGTCCGTTTCGAATGTTTCCCTGGTCTCGACAGCGTGAATCGCGTGACCGATTGTTTGTCCGAGTTCCGCCAGCACGCCGGTATCGCTCTCGTCGTGCTGCGGGCTCCCGTCATAGACAGTCAGGACGCCGTAGACGAATTCGTCGTACACGAGCGGAATGCTGAGACACGAGCGCACGCCTCGATCGAGCGTGGCCTCGCGCCACGGGGTCGCCCGTGCATCGGTTGCGACATCGGCAACGACCTGCAGTTTTCCGGTTCGTGCAGCCGACATGAAGGGGCTCCGATTGGATCCTGATTCGTCGGCCACGTTCTTGAGGTCATCTAAATAGTTACTGTCGACCCCCGCCCACGCCCTCGGTTCAACCGTCTTGCTATCTGCATCGTAATCACCGATCCAGACGAAGTCGTAGAGGTCCGAATCCGCTAATCGCTCACAGGTTGCTTGGTCAATCGCTTCGACCGTGTCGGCCTGTACGAGTGCTTGGTTGAGTTTCCACATGAGCGTATAGAGTCGTTCGAAATGTTCCAACTCCTCGTTCTGCTGTGCTAACACCTGTTCGCCCTCGGCGCGATCCCACGAGGATTTAACTGTCGCAGCAACTGTTTCCACGAGGTCAACCGTTTGTTCGTCGAATGTCCCGGTTCGCGTCGAGCCAGCACAGATGACGCCGTGTCTTCCCAGTGGGACGAGTATACGACTTCGCAGTGGCGACTCTCCCGGCCGATTTTCGGAAACATCGAGGTCGTTGTCGACGTCGGTGTCATCGCTGATGAACGTCTGCCAGACTTGTTCGGACAACCTTTCGGGCAGTTGAACAGCGTCGAGTTCCTTCTCGGGGGTCGTGTGACTGGTGTCCTCGCGAAGTTCGCCGACCGTCCCGTCGTATCGCCAGAGCGCAACATACTCGACGTTGGTTACGTGCCACGTGAGCTCGGCGACACGGTCGCTGATCGTCTCCGTATCGGCATCTATCAGTTCGCGACTCGCGATGCTGAGCCGTTCGAGCGATTCGTTGGTTCGTCGCAACTGCTCTTCGCTCTCACGGAGGGCTTGTTCGGCGCGGGCACGCTCGACTGCCATCCAGGTGCGCTCGGCCGTCTCTTCGAGCATCGCGATTTCGGCGTCCGTCCACTCCCTGGGTGTTGACTGGGTGATTCCGAAGTACGCGGTGAGTTGACCGTCCTTGATCAGCGGCACGCTGATGTACGCACCGATATCCATCTTCTCGTGCGCGATTCGCTCGTCCTCACTTAGCTTCGGAATGATCGAAAAATCATCTATCACCAAGGTATCACCGTTCTTGAATCCATCAGCGATGTACTCACCAAAATCGTCGAAGTGGTGCTCGCCGACAACAGATGGGACGTCCTCGCGGCAGTAATCGGCGTGAATCAAATTCGTATTTCCGTCCGCGAGAACCTCGCCGTAGTAGGCACGTTCGACGTCCAACTGTTCTCCGATAACGTGGGCGGCCACGTTTTGGATCTCGGTGGGATCGGTTATTGGACGGAGTTCGTCGGCGAGCGCCACGCGGAAAGCATCCAGGTCTGCTCGCTTCTGGAGTTCCTCCTCGGCTTTTTTCCGTTCGGTGATGTTGAGTGAAGCACAGGTCAAACCGGTAATCTCTCCGGATTCGTCGCGGACTGGTTCGACCGTGAGGTCGTAGTTCACCTTGCCACTCGGCAATTCGTAGGCTAATTCCTCACGGACACCCTCGCCGGTCTCCAAGGTAGTTCGCTTCGGTGCCATGATCGTCTCCGCAGCGGGCGGTGGCAACAGTTCGTCATCACGCTTCCCCAGTACGGCTTCTACGTCGAAATCCTCGTGGGCGTTTTTGACCCAGGTGTACCGTAGATCCGTGTCCAACCGGAACAGTGTGATCGGAGAATTACCAACCGCCACATCGAGCTGCTCTTTTTCTGTCCTGAGTTCCCGTTCGAGACGTTTTCGAGCCGTGATGTCGTTGATGAGTAGTGCGACTGTCCCGCTGTCTGATCCGCCGAATGGAAACGCACTGACGTCATACCAGCCATCAGTGAGCGGTTGTCCACTCGCTTCGAATCGCTCCGATTCGCCCAGCTGGATTACCTCATCATGGATGTCGAGCCAGTGCAGGTCGTACTCCGATTCCAGATCGCTCCAGAGAGTTCCGTCCACGTCAGTCAACCCGGTGATTTCTTCGAACGACGGGTTGGTCTCCAGGAATCGGTAGTCTACCTGTTCGCCGTTCTCGTCGAACACCACTTCAATGATACAAAAACCCTCGTTGATCGATTCGAACAACGTTCGATAGCGTCGTCCACTTTCACGCAACGTCTCCTCGGTTCGCTCACGCTCGATCAACTCTGCTGCAACCCGCATGTAGATATCTGTCAGACGAAGTTTACGTTCAGACGGTCGATGTGGCTCCTGAAATTGCGTCGAAATCATGCCAAGCGGCTCGCCGCTACTATCGTATATCGGCGTGGCCTGTACTGCGCGATATCCGACATCAGCTGCGATTGAACGGTGTGGTTCGAAACCAGAATCGGTCTCAATGTCCTCGATGATAATGCGTCTTTGCTCCCGCAGGGCCCTACCGCACGCGGAATCGTCTCCGGCGTCCACCGTAGCGAAGTGTTCTACAAACTCCTGCGAGAGCCCCTGCTCGACAGTTATCGACAGGCTCTGGGTGTTCGGATTATAGAGCTGAATGTTCCCGAAGTCCGCGTTCTGGAGTTCGATGGTCGCCTCCAGCACTTCTTCCAGCATGTCCGAAAGCACCATCGTCTCGACGAGCTGGCTATGCAACTCGTACAGACGGTTCATCGCCTCCAACTCAGTCATCAATTGTTCCTCTACTGCGTTGCGCTCCGATTCAGCTTTCTTTCTTTTAGTTATGTCACTGAAGTAGATGGAAATGCCAGAATCCGATGGGTAGACATAGTTGTTGAACCACCGATCCCCCGGTTCGTAATACGCCTGGTAGCGGGTTGGTTCCTGTGATTCGAGGGCCTTGGAGAGCGCCTCATCAGCGCGCTCATCACGTTCGAAGACATCCCAGACAAATCTACCTCGCACATCTTCTTCAGTGGTGTTAAGCCACGTCTCGGCCTGGCTGTTGAGATACGAAAACCGAAGATCTGCGTCGAATGTGACGACTGCCAAGTCACGCTCGTACACGTTGTCAACACTCGCTTCGACGATAGTATTCCGTGGTTCAGGTTCAGCAATCCGATCGCCAACCTGGATGCGTTGTAGTGGTCGCCACCATACCCGACCTCGAGCGCCAACTTTCTTCGTCTCTAGGTTGCCCTCCTCGGCGAGTGAATCAAGCTTGTTGTAGATTGTTCGGTCAGTACAATCGAACTCGGCGGCAACTTCTGGGGTTGTCAATGGAGTGCCGGGTGGGTCAAGCGTGTCGAATACTTCGAGGACGGTGGCCGGTGATGGTGTTGAGGAACTCATACTACCATATCGTCGTAGACAACGAAAGCGATTCCGTCAACAGAAATAATGGAGTAAGGTCATAAGAAACACCAAACACCCCGGTAACGTTAGTATTCGAAAAGGAAACGGATCTCGTTTTTCCCTCTGAGAGGCATGACATTACTCCCAACACAAAAAACCGTTCGCTCGTCGGCACTCCCCTCCACAGCAGGTAGAACAGGTCTATTTCCAACCAAGAATAAGCGATACCGCCCCCTACATAGTATCCCTTCGAGAAAGAATTCCACACTCTGATGACGAATAGGTATCGATTCCTCGACCGTATCGTTCTCTTTGACTACGAGGGTTCTATCGAGTTGAGGAAAAGTGTTGGATCCGTTCAACCCGAGCGAAAGTAGCAAACACGGTTCTCACGCTGCTGAAATGGACTGGCGTCGGATAAGAACGGTGTTTCAACGCAATAAAAATCAGATTAACGTCATTTCTGGCGCAGAGAGTCGGTAAAATCATGAATCGATTAGAATATTACTCTAAATTGGCTTTCAAACTCCAGTCTTAAATAGATGCAACTGGTAGATTCGGGTTAAATCGTTCATTCTACGGCCTCTATACCTACTATAGTCTCATCTTGAGGGCATTATTTATATACATATATAGTCATACTAATTTCATTCAAATATGGATTTAGTTCAGCCGTCGAAACCGCACCCACCACAAAATATATAGATTGCAGCAGTTCTCCGAAATAATTCGGAGTCAATATTTCGAATGTGCCACAATGTCGAATGGAATAAATTTACAGTTCCCATCTTTGGTTCTAGACATCATTGCACCGACTATCGGTTCCGATTCGGCCTTGATTAACTCAGGAACCGTTCTCTGATGATGAATTCTGGTCGCTAGTCGTCCCTCCCGGCACTCTTTCGAAGAGAGAGAGAGAGCAACCCACGCGACTACTCGGAACGAACTCTTGAATAAGGTTGGCGTTGTGGCCCTCTGGTACGTGTTTCCGTATTCCTATCTCGTTGGCAAACAGTCAGTGGTTGACTACTGATTTTTACACTCTCTGCACAAAACCATGGCTGTCAAAAAGCTACACCACAACACGTGAACGAAATATTTAGAATTTATAAATATATGTATCCTCTTCTATTTGCATCTCGATTTCCGCTACTGTGCTTCGATGTGATAGCCGCCGTCCACGGTCAACACCTGACCGGTCGTGAACGACGCCTCGTTGCTTGCAAAGTAGACCACCGTTCCGGCGATTTCGTCGGGTGTCGCAACGCGTTCCATTGGTATCCGTTCGTCAGTCGTCGCTCGGAACTCGGAGCCGTCTTCGAGTTTTTTACCCGCGAGTGGGGTCTTGACAAACCCAGGAGCGACCGCATTGACGCGAATCTCCGGAGCCAAATCTGCGGCGGCGGCGCGTGTGAGACCGTTGAGGCCGCTTTTGGCGGCGCAGTACGCGGCCCGGTTCCTCGGTCACTGACGCCTGTGCGACGGATCCAGCCGAGTTTACGAGGATCGTGACCGACCCAAGGGATTCTCGGGCAACCGTATGGAGGTGCTCGATTGACGCTCGGTCACGAACGACACAGGCAACTTCCGTCGTCGTCGCGCCCCGTTCCCGAAGTTCCGCTGTGACGCTCTCGACGGCGTCTTCCGACCGGCTCGTTGCGATGACATCTGCACCTTCATCGGCGAATGCAAGGGCAATCGCTCGTCCGATTCCGGTCGTGCCTCCGATGACGACCGCAGTCTCACCGTCGAGTTTTCTGCGAGGAGCAGATTCACTAGCCATAGACGTTTGGTACCAGTTCGCGATGGTGTTTATATTTACCGAAAGATGTTCTCGACGATACGTTCGACCGGCACGACACAGCGACTCAGGAGTTCAACTTAGGCTTCGTCGAACAGGGTCTCGCCAGCGACCATGTGTTCTTCGACCGCATCGAGGTCGAGCGTGAGGCCGAGACCCGGTTTCTCCGGCACCGCCATCCGTCCCTGCTGGATGAGGTCGTCTTCCTCGACCAACTCTTCCCACCAGCCGAGTTGATAGGAGTGATACTCGACGGCGAGGGAGTTCGGGATGGCCGCCGCGACCTGTGCGGAGGCCATCGTGCCGATTGGCGAGGAGACGTTGTGCATCGCGACCGGGATGTAGTACATATCTGCCATATCCGCAATCTTGCGCGTCTCACGCATGCCGCCGACGCGCGGGAGGTCGGGTGCGATGATATCGATGGCCTGTTCTTCGATGAGTTGACGCTGGCCATGTTTGCGGTAGACGTTCTCACCGACCGTGATTGGCGTCGTAGGTGCCGATTGCGTGACCTCGCGCTGGACGTCGTGATTTTCCGGCGGGATGGGATCCTCGAGCCACCACACGTCATAGTCGGCAATGGCCGCCGCCAGACGCTTTGCGCTCCCGGCCGTGAACGACCAGTGGCAGTCGAAGGCCACGTCCGCGCGGTCGCCGACCACATCAGTGACGGCCTCGACGATGTCAACTTTGTGTTGTATTTCCGCCCCCCGAAGATGGCGGTTCGCGCGATCTTTCTCGTGTCCAGAGGGAACGTCGAGGTCGAATTTCAGGGCGTCGTATCCCAGTTCGTCCACGACCCGTTCCGCTTCGCGGGCGTTGGATTCGGGTTCGGACTCGTCGCCAGCGTGGCAGTCACAGTAGATACGGACTTCATCGCGGTATTTCCCGCCGAGGAGTTGGTAGGCGGGAACGTCGAGAATCTTTCCGGCCACGTCGTGCAGTGCAATCTCAATGCCGGAAATGGCGGAGATGACTTTCCCCGAGACGGAGCCTTCGCCGGACATCTTTTGCACGAGATGTTCGTACAGTCGGTCGATGTCGAGCGGGCTCTCGCCGATAATGAACGGTGCCATGCGGTCGATGATTTCGGCGTCGCCGCCGCCCCAGTAGGATTCGCCCGTGCCGACGATGCCAGCGTCGGTGTAGACCCGGACGAGAATCCATGGGTAGTTTCCGTCGACGATGGTCGTCTGCACGTCGGTTATCTTCACGTCTCGCGGGCCAGTGGGCTCTGCCGAGAGGCCCATCGTTTCCGCGGAGAGGTCGCGCATCGTATACTCTGCATTCGGGTCGCGAAGCTTGCGAAGGTTCGCCATGCGTTTTTACTCATTACTACCCGACTATTTCATGTTTGGCATAGATGCGAAGGTTGTAAACTACCCTTCCGCCGCGACTCAGCCTGTCCGCTCGTAGACGAACCGCTTGAATCTGGCTGGCGTCGGATTTACGGCGTCACTGGTCGCGTACGGACCGACGTAGACGCCCGTGAAGCTCCCGGTAACCTCGGTAGCCAGATACCGGGTCGCGGCCGTCCCGAGTTCCGTCGTCGGATCGCCCCCGTAACAAAACCGGTACGTCTCCTCGTCGGCGATTATCTCGACTCGGTGGTTCGACCCCGACGCCGGTCGCTGTGCGACTACCTCGGTCGCGTCACCGATTCGGAGCCGGACGAGGGCGACTCGCCGCCCGTCCCGATGTCCGACGCCGACCTCGTAGTGGTGGTCTTCGTCCGCGACGAGCGCGAGACCGGCCTCCTCACCTGCCACGGGGTCGAACGAGAATTCGACCTCGGCTCGGCAATCGAAATTCGCCTGTCGGCGACCGACGAACGTCGCACCTCGCTCGTCGAGGCTCGCCGTCCGAGAGCGTCAATCGACCCGCGTCTGTTCGGGAGTACGCGTCCGGGTCGGGATTCCGACGGTATTCGAACGCCTCTTCCAGCGTCTCGCCGTCGAACGTCGCCCGGGTCTGTCGGGTAGGTTCGGCGGGGTTGTGCTCGGCTGTGTCGCCCGGCAGGCCAACATCCATCTCGATACCGACCGGCTCGCCGCCGTTCACGACCGGCCATCCGTCTTCCCATTCGACGGGTGCGAGGAACGTTTCGCGCCCGAGGTGATGCCATCCGGGATAGCCGCCCTGCTGGCGGATGCCGAGGAAGACAAGCCACCACGAGCCGTCGTGTGCATGGAGGAGGTCGCCGTGACCGGTCGCCCCTATCGCTTCCATCGGGTGTCCGCGGTGCGAAAGGATGGGATTCCGCGGGCACGCCTTGAACGGACCGTTCGGATCGTCCGCCCGCGCCGCGACGACCGTGTGGTTCGTGTGGGTTCCACCCTCCGCGGTGAGCAGGTAGTAGACGCCGTCGCGCTTGTAGAGGTGAGGTGCTTCGCTGAACGTCCCCTCGATTCCGCGCCAAATTTCGCGCGTGTCGCCGACCGCTCCCGTGTCGAGGTTGAGCGTAGCCTGCTTGATCGTCGTCTCGGCGAGCGTCGGGCCTGCGGCGTAGGTGAGGTAGGCGGTGCCGTCGTCAAAGAACAGGTCGGGGTCGAACCCCGGTGCGTCGATGTAAATCGGGTCGGTCCACTCGCTTTCGGGGTCTTCGGCGCTCACCACGAAGTGGCCGCCGCCATCGACGTGCGTCGTGACGAGGTAGAACATGCCGTCGTGGTGGCGGAGTGTCGGCGCGAAAACCCCACCTGACGACCGCGGTCCACGAAGTCGAGTTGGCTCTCGCGAGTGAGGCAGTGCCCGAGACGTTTCCACGAAACGAGGCCGTGGCTACGATAGAGCGGGACGCCCGGGAAGTACTATTACCTCCATCTCGGAAGGCGTGCCAATCGCTAAAAACCCGTCCGCCGACCGTGGTGGATGTTGCCAGAAGTGGGGTTCACGACCGAGCAATCCCTGGAGTCCACGCCGCAGTTCGTCCCGAACAACACCAAGTTCCGGTGCCCTGACGGATGCATAGACGTTCGAACAGTGGGTTCGATACAACTCCGGGTTCCCATTTCCAGCGTACCGGAGCCAACAGTCGTCGTACTCTCCTTCAGATATCCCGTGCACGTTTCGTTCCCGTCTGTAAATCGTTAACGGTCACCATATTTCAATCTTCGAAGCCCTAACCCCGGCCACAGTCGGTCGATTGACAAGACGTTGCTGTCACGAATCGTTGAGGGACTGCGAGACACCGTCCGTCAGGTCTATTTCGCCATCGGCACAAGCGACAGGGACAGACCGAATGGAATTCAGTAATGGTGAACGAATTGTTCCATTGCTGAACAAATGTTTCAATAGCCGGTGATGAGAACGGCTATAGCATGGGAAAGAAAGCAAAACACGCCGTGAAGTCGGTTGAAAACGCTTTCGAGATACTCGATGCGCTGAAAGAACTCAACGGTGCGGGGGTTTCGACGCTTTCCGACCACTTGGGACTGCCAAAGAGCACGATTCACAACTACCTGAGTACCCTCCTTCAGGAAGAGTACGTGGTCAAAAACGGCTCGACGTATCACGTCGGAATCCGATTTCTGGAGTACGGCGCCTTCGCCCGCGTCCAGATGGACATTTACGACATCGCGAAAAAGGAGATAGACACGCTGGCGGAAACGACGGGGGAGTTAGCGAACTTGATGGTCGAACAGCACGGACGCGGGTCGTATCTGCATCGCGCCCGCGGAGAGCGGGCAGTTCAGGTCGAAGCCCACGTCGGGACGCGCGTCCCGCTCCACGGAACCGGCTTGGGGAAGGCGATACTTGCCCACCTTCCCGAAGAACGAGTCGACGAAATAATCGAAATGCACGGTCTCACCGGCTTTACCTCGACGACGATTACCGACAGGGCGGAACTGAAGGCCGAACTGGAAGAGATACGTGAGGTGGGAGTCGCGTTCGACGACGAAGAGCGCCTCTCGGGTCTGCGGTGCGTTGCCGCTCCGATTTTGAGCAACAACGGCCGAGTCCTCGGTTCGATCAGCGTCTCCGGCCCTTCAAATCGAATTCGTGACCGGCGCTTCTCCGAAGAACTTCCGAATCAGGTGCTCGAAGCCGTCAACGTCATCGAACTGAACGTCACATACTCGTAGCATCCGAGTCAACGTCTTGTCCCGTTACCCTGCAACCCGCTAACTACGAGGCGAGTTTCTCATCGGTATTCTGCTCTGTTACTGAACAGACGAATCACATTGTCGTACTACCGTTCAGCTAATATGAAAACCGTTTTTCGGTGTTATCACTTCATGCTTTGGCGTGAATTATACTACTAACCGCCGACTCGTCCATTATTTCCGAAATTTATGCACAGTACGTCCACTCATGACCGGTGCAACGAGCGAGATATCGACATCAGCGTTCATAATACCAGAACCCAATATCGAGCGTATTCGCCAGTGTCAGACACTGATACGTGGAATCACGATTATTGACTGTGCCGTGCTCTCGTTCGACTTCGAGGCTTTGGAATCCATTACGAAAATAGGATTGTAATGGTGAAAGTCGGACGGCTATCGCCAAGAGATTACATTAACAGGGTTGTAATGTAGAGGGGGAATCAGTGACCGTCGATTCGTCGAGAGTCGCCGGTGCTATGTTCGGTGGAAAGATTGGTTACGTACGGGTTTTCATCGGAAGTGGTGGTGTCTGGGTTGCTTCTGCATTCCGAATCTTAACACGTACGGCGAACGTAATCGAAGTGAACCGGAATATAGTTAGACATTCCTCGAATACTGGGCGGTTGTACGGGATTACTACAACACGATATCTGTTATCGTGCGTCGGTAAATCATAGGCGAATTTTTATAAAAATATATACTTATTCCTTAGGAAGAAAGTGATTAGATTTCGCCGACGCGTTCGTATTCATCGTCAAGCGCGGCGGCATCTTCGGGCAGCAATGCAGCAACGAGGTAGCCCGCATACTCACTGAAGTAGTCAACGAGCGCTGCAATCCGATCCGAATCGATCGCTTCGAGCGAGTCCAAGAGGATAAACGGCACGCGGTCGTAGACGTCATGGACGAGGTAGCCTGCCAGTGCGAACACGAGACCGGTAACTTCTCGCTCGCTCTCGCTGAGATGGTCGATCGTATCCTCATAGGTTGACTCCGAGTCGGTCGTGCGAATCACATGCAAATTGAACACACTTTTCGTGACTTTACGACGGCCCTCGCGAACCTCCTGCTCCGAACGTTCGATCCAAATTCGATCGAGGTTTGCATAGTCAAGCAACTCTAGCACGCTCGTCATGTGTTCGTTGAATTGCTCGACGGCGTTGGTCTCGATTTGGTCAATTCGAGTCCGGAGGTCGGTCAGTTCGTCTTGGACGTCTGCCCGCTGTTCTTCGAGTTGCTCTTGTTCGACCAACTTATCCTCGATGTCCGAAATTTCGGCTTCGACATCGTCGAGGTCCGTTTCGAGTCGCTCCAGTTCGAATTCGAGTTGATTCGCCTCACGGTGCAAATCGAGAACCTCGCTGTAGTCCTCTTGCTCGAGTTCTTCGACTTCTTCTTCGAGAGTATCGATGTCATCAGTTATTTCGGCGCGTTCATAACGGAGATCGGTGCGTCTGGTGTTTCGATCGTCGAGTTCAGTTTCAAGCTGCTGAATACGCCGTTCGACACGCTGGCGTTTTTGTCGTTTATCTTCGAGTTCGGATTTCTCTGCTTCGAGTTCTCTCATCTCGGCATTCAGCTCGCTCCGTTCGTCGAGCTTTTCCTGCCGAAGAGAACGTAGCTGGTCTAGCGTTGACTCGATTTTCTGTTTCTCGACTTCTGTTCCGCACGTCCAACAGACAACGGTTTCCGTATCAGCAACGAGTTGGTTCGTAAGCGACTCATCCGAATCCGTCTCGGCCGTCGATTGGAGTGCCGTCCGAATATCCGGGCTGGTACCTTCGAGCATCTCCTCGTTAAACTGAATTATCGTTTGAAGTTCGCTCACCGTCGAATCGAGTTGTCGTTTTCGTTCACGTAGCGACTGAAGCTGCTGGTCGAAGTCCGTGGTCGAATCAGTGGAGACGTCAGGGAGTGCTGCCTGCTCGCTCTCAAGCTCATCGAGTTCGTCCTGTAAAGCTTCGATACTCTCCTCTTCCGTGTCTATCTTGAATCTAATATCCTCGAGGTGCGACCGAGTCTCTCGCAGTTCCTCCAGCTTTTCATTAAGTTCGTTTTTCTCCGCACGAGTTTCACTAACATCGGAATCGGCGTCTTCGAGTTCAGCCTCCTTCGTTTTGAGCGCTGCTCGTTTCTCCTCGATCTCGCCCTCTAACCGGGTTCGTTTCTCTTCGAGAGAGGGAAGTTTTTGCTTGAGAGATTCGAGTTCCTCCAGTTCGTCGTCGATCCGGTGTTTTTCAGCCGTTAGTCGCTCGATATCAGCCTGGATTGCGTCGATATCGACAGGGCGCATGATCAAATCTCGGAGATCATCACCTCGAGCGACTGCGCGACGGGCTTCATTCGATTCGAGCAAAAACGCGAAGAGATCCGCAAGTTCCGGATCATCGAGATATGGGTTACCGCTCTTCACAACCGTTCCGTTCTGGCGGGTAAGCGTCCGTGTATAGGTTTCGTTGCCGATATTCAGTTCGACTGAACCCTCGTCAGCATCACCCTTGAGCGACGCTCGATCACTGCCGAGCGCTGCCATGATCGCCTGGAGAAACGAGGTTCGGTTAGTTGCGTTTCGGCCGGTGAGAACGGTGACTCCCGGCGAAAACGTGACAGTAGTCTGGTTGATTCCACCGATGTTGTTAGCCGAAAGCTCGACTGACGTTCGATTCCATTGCTTCGATTCCATACTAGCACTTTTGATGGCGTGGTTATAAAAGGATTCCCTTCTTATGTGATTGATTACGATCGTCCCATTTATATAGGGATTGATTCTATGGGAGATGCATGACCGAGACATCAGATCCATTGCTGCTGAAGATGATGAACCCGGTTGAAACCCGTTCATTGTACGTCCGAAGTTCGTATACCTGCGATTACATCATACAATCACATCCCCCCTTTTCCAGGAGATCATCTATCGAATTTGATTGACCGCATTCATTACAGACGACTCGGACGTCGTTGATTACATCGAAGTCGGCGAGTTCGATTCGGTCCGTATTCCGAAGATTAGTGAGCGTCGTTTCAGCCACTGCTACCGTTCGGTTCTGAAGACGTCGGATGGTTTCTGCTCCCTTTTCGACCCGCGTTTGGGTGTCGTCCATCTTCGATTCATGAGATACTTCTCGATACTTGGTGAGATAGGTATAAACGGCCTGGTGAGACACGAAATCTTTCTTGAGTTGCTCTACGTCGATTCCATCGCGAGCGAGCGAGTTTTCCGCTTCCGTTCGGATCCCGCTACTGACTGTCTCATCGGAGAGCAACCGATAGATATTTTCGACTTCTCCTTCCAGTGGAGTGGTATTTATTCGATCCAATTCGGCCTCCAAAACCGCTTGATTGAAAAAATCTGCAAGGTCACGGAGACTATGTTGCTCTTCAGCCTCACCAGTCCAGTAGTCTTCGAGCGTTTCTCCCATGTCGCCCAATTCATATTTTCGGATTACTCGATCGACTTTGCTGGTCTTTTTTCGGGAATTGTCCTGAGACATGTTGTATTACTGATTGTGAATCCTCGGTTCAAATCGGTCCATCAGTTGCGCCGTATCCATTACGACTGTAGAAGTGTTATCGATTTAAAAGTGATGGTTCTTCCTGAACGGAGTCGAACCACCGTGATCGGATGGCTAGATGAATTTGGGAAGGTCGGTTTCGTTCTCGGACATATTGATATTCACTTCGATGACATTTGCAGCGTTCGTCACCTTCTCGACGATCACGTCGTGATACTCCGCCTCGTTCATCCGGTTGGTCGGCCCAGAAACACTGAGCGACCCGAGAACGCGACCATTTCTGTCTATGATTGGCGCACCGATCGCTTTGAGACCTTCGATTTCCTCTTCGTCGTTGTACGCATACCCTCGCTCTCGAATCTGCTCGAGCTCTGCGAATAGCGTCTCACGATCAGTGATCGTATTCTTCGTCTTCCGAATCAACCCGTAGCGGTCGATGATCGCGTTCACACGATCCGTTGTGAGAAACGCGAGGATCGACTTCCCAGTCGCTGAAAAGTGCAGGTAGTCCGGCTTTTGTAGTTTGGTAGTTTGGTAGTCGCTTCCGACCGCCTTCTGTCCTCTAACTTTGTAGAGATTGACGCTGAGCCCGTGTTGTTCAGTAGCGAGATGAGCGTACTCTCCCGTCTCGTCGGCCAAGTTTTCGATTTCCGATTTGCCAATATTGTATAGCTTGTTTTGATTACGAACGTACTCTCCGAAGAGGAGGAACTGAAGTGATAACAAATACGTGTTTCCCTCTTGAATGACAAATTTGTTTTCACGAAGCGTCGTGAGATGATTGTACACCGCACTTTTTGACATACCGAGATGGTCGGCGAGTTCGGTAACACGCGCTCCGTCGAGTTCCTCCAGCGCACGAATCACGTCGAAGGATCGAGAAACTGTTTTCAACGTGCGCGATGAGCCGGATTCTGTTCGTTTCCCCATGTTAATTGGTACCGAATATGGGTGTAAAAGTGTTTGTATTTGGTGCACACCCGTTCAATATCCAAAATCGACAGACTGCATCGACCATAAGTTGTTCCAGAAAATTGGACAGCGTAACATGGCGTCAAAGAATGCTTCTATTCGTCGGTTTCGAGCGGATAGAACGAATGACTTTCAATCCTATCGTTCAAAATGCGTGCAACGTAATTCCGCGTGGTTACCCTATGCAGGCTTTGTTTTTGAATGAAACCATTCGAGAATCTCAAGCCCTATTAATCAGAAGGTAGAGTCGGTAAGACGCTAGATATACTTTTGCGTGCTGTTTTCCATAGGTGCAATCCGAATCTCAGCCATCAGAGGAACAATATTCTCCCAAAATTAGGAAGGTGAGACCTCAAAAAGCTAGGAAAGAGGTTTGTGGAGGTTCCGAACTCGCGCCCTCGAATACAGTAACAGATGATGATATCCGGACTTTCAGCGTCGTAACGAGGAGTATTGGTTTGCTCGTTCATTAACGACAGCTGGCACCCACGAGTAAGCTGTTTCAATGCACCGGCGGGCACTCGTGTCGATACAGCACAGTCCCCCCAGTCAGTCCGGACTGTGTGAACCGAATGATGTTGCTGTACCGAACGTGATTATTACAATAGGATAACTCGACAATCGAGTACTTTATAATCTTTATGATGCATGATTGAGTCCGTTTCTCTATGCCAAGCGATAGCAATAGACGCGAATTTGAAAACAATAGCGATACGGCCGGAAACGGGAGGCTCGCCCGCCGGGCATTCCTCGCTGCAACGGCCACCGGCGTTCCGGTCGCACTTACTGGCTGTCTCGGCGGAGGCGGTTCCGACGATTCAGGCGGTGGCGGTAGCGGAAGCGGCGGAACGCCAAAGTCAGGCGGAACGCTCCAATGGGGCGGGGCGGTTCCCGTTCAAGGGCTGGATCCGCATCTCGAGAGTGCCGCAGCAACCAATCGAGTGCTCGAAAACATTACCGAGCCTCTAATCCAACTGGATTTCGATTACTCTCTCAAACCGCATCTCGCAAAAGATTGGACGACTTCGAAGGACAATACGAAACTAGAATTCACGCTTCAGAAAGGTGTGAAATTCCACAACGGGAAGGAGATGACCTCCGACGACGTGCTCGCAAGCTACGAGAGGATTGCCAATGGCGAATATCTCGCTAGCGGTTTCTTTGAGTTCGTCGATTCGATGGAAAATCCGGACAATCAAACCTTCATCGTACAGTTGACAGAGCCATTCGCCCCGTTCATCTCCCGAATGGCGACTGGAGAGATGCATATAGTCCCAAAAGGACAGGCGAAGAAAAAGAAAATTAAAGAACCAATCGGGACGGGACCGTACAAGTTTGAGAGTCACGAGTTAGAGACCACGTTCACGATGGCGAAGTTCGAGGACTACTGGAACGCCAGCGAGGAAAACGGTCCCTTCCTCGACAAAATCGTCAAAAGCGAGATATCGGATCCGAGTGTGCGCCTCCAGTCGTTCCGGGCTGGCGAGTACGATTTTATCAACGGTGTCCCGCCAAAAGACGTCGAATCGCTCAAAAACGATTCGTCCCTGCGCTTCGAAAAGCAGTTCCCGAAAGCACTCGTCTATCTCGGACTGAACTGCAATAAGAAGCCGTTCAACAACAAACACGCCCGCCTCGCGCTCGACTACGCACTCGATAAGGAACAGATCAGCGAGGCAGCGCTGTATGGAACCGGTAAAACGACCGCGACACCCGCAGCACCCGACAGCCCGTGGGAAAACACCGATGTCAAACCTCGACCACGAAACCTGAAGAAGGCAAAAGAACATCTAAAGAAGGCAGGAATGGCAGACGGGTTCTCCGTTTCATTCAAGATACCGCAATCCTACCCGACGCAAGTGCAAGGGGCGAAGGTCATAGCTGACCAGGCATCGGAGGCCGGTATCAACCTCAACATCCAGAAAATAACGTGGAACACGTGGCTCTCGGATGTTTACAGCAAGCAGAATTTCGAGGCGACGACAAGTTCGTACCTCGCACTCTACTACCCGGACGTGTCGTTCTATAAATTCCTCCATCCGGATGGTGCGTTCTTCTTCACCGGATGGAAGAACGACGTGTATAACAAACTCGTCGAGAAGGCCCGACACATGTACGACGAGAATGAGCGCGCGAAGCTGTATCACAAGGCCACCGAGATTCTCCACGAGGAGCGCGCGGGCCACCTCTTCCTCTGGTGGCAGGCGAACCTGTACGCCGGTTCGACGAAGTACGGTGGTAAAATCGGCGCTCCCGACGGTTCGACGCTACGATTCCAAGACAACTGGCTCGACGGATAACGAGGTGGCCACTCATGTCAATGTCCAACTATCTGCTCAGACGGTTGGGGTTCATGACGTTGACCCTCCTGTTTGTATCGTTGATCACGTTTATTGTGACGACGATCCTGCCTGGAGACGTTGCGCTCCTCATCCTTGGACCGAACGCGACCGAAGAGTCCATTCAAGCGCTGCAAGCGCAAATGGGTCTCGACAAGCCGCTGTACCTCCAGTATATCGACTGGGTCATCGGTCTCCTTCAGGGTGATATGGGAACATCACTCCGGTTCGATGACCCAGTCGTAACGCTCATCGCGGAAAAACTACCGAAGTCGCTCATGCTCGCCGGTGCGGCGACGTTGATTGCGGTTTTCCTAGCACTGCCGCTCGGGGTCATCGCTGCGGTAAAGCAGAACGAGGCACCCGACCTCTTCGCGTCGATGTTCGGATTCATCGGTGTTTCCATCCCAATCTTCCTGTGGGGACTCGTGTTCATCCTCGTCTTCGCCGTGTGGTTGAATATCTTCCCGACAGGTGGCTACGTCTCGCCGAGTGACGACCCAGTGGGAACGCTGACCCATCTCATCCTCCCGGCGTCGGCAATGGGATTCGCCCTCACCGCCTACATCATGCGAATGACCCGGTCGTCGATGCTCGAGGTCATGTCCGAGGAGTACATCAAACTGGCTCGTTCCAAGGGAATGACCCAGCGAATCATCGTCCTCAAACACGCGCTTCGGAACGCCATCATCCCCGTTATCACGGTTATCGCGTTTCAGTTTAGCTACGCGTTCGGCGGGGTCGTCGTTCTCGAAGAAGTGTTCTTCTGGCCCGGCATCGGCAGGTTGACGCTGACTGCCATTCAAAGCCGGGATATCCCGTTGTTGCAGGGCTGTATCATCGTCGTCGCATTGATGTACATGCTCTCGAATCTTGCAGCAGACATCCTCTATGGGTACTTCGACCCACGAATCCGCTACGGAGGCGAGGAATAATGGCAACCTCGACATTAACGGTCACGTCCGCACAGAAAGAACGTCTCGAACGGTTTGCTCGGCAGTTCAGGAACAACACCAAGGCGATGATCGGGCTTACCATTGTGTTGGTGCTCATCGTCGTCGCGATCTTCGCACCAGCCATCGCACCCTACGCATTCGACAAGACGTCCGTCTCGGATAGAACACAACCGCCGTCGATCGACCATCCGTTCGGAACCGACGACCTCGGCCGAGACATCTTCAGCCGCGTCGTGTTGGGCAGTCGGATATCGCTGTATGTCGGCTTCGGCGCAATCACCGGTGCACTCCTGATCGGGACGATAATCGGGCTCGTATCCGGCTATTACGGAGGTCTTGTCGACGAATCGTTGATGCGGCTGATGGACGCTGCGATGTCGTTTCCACCCATCCTTCTCGCATTGACATTGATGGTCGTCCTCGGACCGGAACTCAACAACGTCGTTATCGCGTTGGCCTTCGTGTACACTCCGTACATCGCTCGTGTCGCCCGAAGTGCGACCTTGTCCGAGCGAAACGAGGCGTATGTAGAATCAGCCGTTGCCCGGGGGGAAAATAATCCGCACATTATCTTCCGCGAGGTGTTACCGAACTGTTCTGCTCCGTTACTTGTACAGGGTTCGTTGAACATCGCATTCGCGATGCTCGCGGAGGCAAGCCTGTCGTTTCTCGGCCTTGGTGCACAACCCCCGACGCCGTCATGGGGACTCATGATTAACACCGGTCGCGGATTTATGCAGTCCGCACCGTGGATAATCATCTTCCCAGGTATCGCAATCGCGATTACCGTCATCGGATTCAATCTGCTCGGTGATGGCCTCAGAGACGTTCTCGACCCCAAGGTGGATTCGATAGAATGAAGCGCAAAAATACGGACGGTGGACGGTCACCGCTCCTCCAAGTTCGAAACCTCCGGACGGAGTTTCTGACGGAGGACGGAAAAGTCGTCGCCGCCAATGATGTATCGTTCTCCCTCGATACGGGAGAAACAATGGGAATCGTCGGTGAGTCCGGTGCCGGAAAGAGCGTCACTGCGCGTTCGCTACTACAGCTCATCGACCCCCCCGGAGAAATCACTGGCGGCGAGGTCATCTTCGACGGAGAGGACTTACTGGAGTTCTCCGAGAAGGGGATGCGAACGATCCGTGGAAACAAGATCGCGCTCATCCCACAGGATCCGATGTCGTCTCTCAATCCGGTACTCACGGTCGGCGAGCAGATCGTCGAGACGATCATGCACCATCAGGACAGTGACCGATCGACGGCGCGCGAGCAAGCCATCGAAGTGATGCGCGATGTCGAGATTCCGGATGCGGCCGAGCGTTTCGATGATTACCCGCACGAATTCTCCGGAGGCATGCGCCAACGCGTCCTCATCGCCATTGGTCTCTCCTGCAAGCCAGATCTGATCATCGCGGACGAACCGACGACCGCGCTCGACGTGACGACACAGGCAAAGATACTTGATTTATTGAACGGACTACAGGACGAAAAGGGGATGGCCATCCTGATGATCACGCACAATCTCGGCGTCGTTGCCCAGACGTGTGATCATGTCGGGGTGATGTACGCGGGGAATCTCGTGGAGACTGCAAAACTCGATGAGCTGTTTCGAAACCCACGACATCCGTACACACGGGGGTTGATCGATTCGATTCCCCAGCCGGATATGCAGTACGACGAACTTCCAACGCTGGACGGAGCAATGCCGGATCTCACCGATCTGCCGCAGGGGTGTAACTTCGCTCCACGGTGTGCACACGCGACCGATGACTGTCACACCGGTGGGAATCCCGACCTCACCTCAATAGCGGGGACGACGTCTCGTGCGGCGTGTATCCGAACGGACGAACTTGACCTTAGTCAGGGGTATGTGCCCGCAGTTTCGAGAAGCGAACAGAAAGATCTCGATCGGAGTGGTGAACCGCTGTTCGCGGTGAAGAATTTGAAGAAGCATTTCGCAGCTGGAGACGGATTCCTAGGCGGCCTCTCGCTCACGCGTTCCGACGGTGGCTTACCGAAATTCGAACGACGAGCGGTAAAGGCGGTTGATGGCATTGATTTCGACATTTACGAGGGAGAGACGATGGGTCTCGTTGGTGAAAGTGGCTGTGGAAAATCGACCGTCGCTCGGACCGCGCTGAAACTCCTCGAACCGACCGAATGCGAAGTGTACTTCGAGGGACAGCCCATTCACGAGATGAGCAGTACGGAGGTTCGGAGTCTCCGTCGTGAGATGCAGATAATATTTCAGGATCCGCAGAGCTCGCTCAACCCACGGAAGACAGTCGGGCAGGTAATCGGGCGAGCGATGGAACGACACGGCATCGCCACCGGTGATGAGAAAAGACGTCGCACGCGCGAGTTGCTGAGGCGCGTCGGCCTCTCGCCGGACATGATCAACAAGTATCCGCATCAGTTCTCCGGCGGTCAACAACAGCGCATCGCGATCGCACACGCGCTCGCCGTGGAACCGAAGCTCATCGTTTGCGACGAGCCGGTCTCGGCGCTCGACGTTTCGGTGCAGGCCCAAATACTGAACCTCCTTAACGAGATTCAGGCAGAATACGGGCTCTCGTACCTGTTCATCTCGCACAACATCGGCGTCGTTCAGCACATCTGCGACCGAATAGCGGTGATGTACCTTGGGAAAATAGCCGAGTTCGGCACGGTCGAACAGATATTTTCGCCGCCGTTCCACCCCTACACGGAGAGCCTGTTGTCGGCGGTTCCACACGCCAATCCGTCGAAGAAAACCGACCGAATCCTGCTCGAGGGGAGCGTTCCAAGCCCGCTGAATCCACCGTCTGGGTGTCCGTTCCAGACCCGTTGTCCGAAGAAAATCGGAGAAGTCTGTGAGAAAACTGAACCGAATCTGAAGGAGACGGAGGCCGGTGCCGGCCATCAAATATCGTGTCTTCTCTCTGTCGATGAAATGAGCGAACGTCGACCGTTCATCGAGCCAGTTGAATCGAAATCTAGTGATTGAGCCACTGCCACAGGATCAGTATTTCACGCCGAATTCGAGGATCTCATCGGGATACGAACCTAACTGCCGGCTGGTCTCGTCCTGTAAGTTTTGTTGGGTCTCATACGCCCTTTCATAGAGTTCCCGAAGCTTCCGAATCGGATGTTCGGCAGCGTCAATGCGAAGATTGTGATACAGCTTTGGCTCAGGTGCGTGGACGAGTAAAGCCGAACTTACCTTTCCTCGTTTATCGCCACCCGCTTCCTGTCCTGCCTCGAGACCGCTGAGTAAACGGTCGGGAAGCGAACCGGTGGATGTAGTGAACGCATCCCTTACTGCATCGACGACAGCAGAACCATCGAGCATATTTCCCGCAACCGAGTGTTTTGGCCCGGTCGTCGAGCCACACCAATCGACACAGTTGTCACCAGTGAACGTATATTGCCCATCATCACGTTCAACACCGTGTAACTGCCGATAGCTCGAATGTTCGTCCCGCGCTAACACCGATTCGCACGCCGATTCGATACCTTCACCGTCGGCCACCCGCGAAAGTACATCCGAGCCGTGAGTCGTTTTCGTGAACGATTGCGTGACAACCGCGGCCGTATCGCTCACGTATGGGCATGTCGCTCCTACAGCGACGATGCCGGTCGCCACAGCAACACCTAGCGCTTCCGCTTTCGCATCGTAGGCCGCGATAGAGAACGTCCCTGGTCGGTATCCGCGCTTCCATTCGCTTGTCGCACGTGATTTTCTTTGCATACGTTGGATACAAGCAGGGTGTGATATTGTACTCTAGTGCTGTGATCCCAGCCGTTCAAAATTGTTCTGGCTGGGGGAAACACAGCGCATAGTATTGGTTTAGGGCCCTGGGATGATCCACTTTCGCTTAGGATTTTAATCGGCAAAAAATCGACGTCCTGGGTGTAATAACATGGTGAGTACAGTTGAGTACCGGTGTGCACCGCAATCTCTCGCACGTTCTCCGCTGAAAGACAAACGGATGCTCTGTGCAGGCTGTGCAGACGTTCCTGAAGCCGAGCGCTGCAGAGTAAACTCGTATAGATCAGCCGATTATTCAGAAATCTGTAACACGCCAGCATCTTCGTCTATGTTACCTCCAAACAGGATCGCCAACACAAAGAGCAAGCCAACACCTGCCAGCACTGTTTTGATAGCTATAGCGACTGTTTTTACCATACCTCTTCACTCACACATGTTTGGAATAAGCTTTCTGGAACCAGTAACGTGGGAAGTGAGTTCGAGGTCTCGATTGACGATCCTGCGCCGCATAGGAGGCAGTACTGACGGCCTGGTTTTTCGTCGAGTAACGTTCGCGCATAGTTTCGATGAGTACCCCAGGAACCGACTGCCGCTTATTGATTTAGCAGGTAGTAGAACCGATACCACAGTGACGGATTCAAAACACTCTATCCAGAGAGAACAACAACCAAATGCTCCGTGATCACTGGCCGTCTTCGGTCGCTTCGCCGCGAAGTTGCGGAACGACGACTTGGAGGAATTGGACGACGACCATTACCAGTGGGCCGAGGAAGATGCCGTACCACCCGAACAGGATGGGTTCGAGCAGATAGGCGAACATGACGAGCGAGAGGTGGAACATCTTCCCCGAGAAGCGCGGACGGATGTTGGTTCTGACGATACTGTCATATGCCAGTTCAATAAATGGGGAGAACACGAGCGGGTACCAGAGTGCGGTTGGATTTCGTTGAATCGCTTTCAGTGCGAGGATTGCAGCGATAACGATATAAACGACGGATCGACCAACCATCGGCACGAGCGTGAAAATCCGTAATGACCTCCAGCAGGCTGGTCATTGGGATGAGGAGATTTTCTGGCGCGAAAAATTGAACATGATATAAATAATCACGGTCAGAATAATGCATCGTGTATAGGTAAGCGATTTCTACCAGACCGCGAAGGCTTGCGACCATGTTTCGGCGGTGGCTGGATCGAGGTGTCTGAAACTATCACTAAATTATTAGGTGTGGTGTTTTGTTCATCTAAAGACATTTCTAACGAGAAATTGGTTCCCATATCAATATTTTGATATGGGGCCCGAATCGTTGTAGTGCTGCTTTGAGATGATGAACGCGGTCGACAAGAAACATGGTGTCGGAGATGGCGTGTTTCTCCTGAGGCTCTCGCAAAAACTGCTCAACTAATGCCGTCGTAGTCGTTGTAAACAACCTCAGCTACAGGAATTCATTTGTTTCGGGGTCGACGGCTGAATACAGCCAGAATTGCTAACCGTTGATTCGGATCACGATCCCCTCAAGGTAACGTGATCCGGACTCGCGTCGGTAGCCAACTGTAGATCAGCTTTTTGCACCCAGTCATGAACTGCTTCCCGCGAGTGTAGGACATCGAACTTCCATTTTTACATATAGTATATAAAATATATAAATTTGGCAGATAGAGGCGAATACCAAGCTGCATCAGTTCACGCGGTGTCCGCTCGCGCTCTACAAACTCTAATTCGATCCAGTTGCTATACCTGCTGAAGCGTGTGATTTTTGCCATAGACCAGCATCAATTCACCATGTCTCATGCTTCATCCTTGACTAAACACGACTATTACTACCGATTAATTTATTGTATATTTGTTCGATTTGATAGTGGGCAACCGTATCAGCGCTAGCGCGGTTCGCAGTGCTATCTAGATAGCGACGCTGGTACGCTAGTTACAATACACCTATGTCAGATGATAACAATTGCTCTGACGCAAACATCAACGACCACCACTTCCACTACGGCTACTACGTCCGTGGGGCCGCAGAAGTCGCCCGAAAGGATCCGACGTGGGCCCAAGATTCGAACTGGGGTGGCATGGTCAATCTCCTGATTCGGGACTTCGCGAACCCCGATCGGTCGAATTCGATGTTCCCGTTCTTACGCCACTTCAGTCCCTACGAGGGACACTCGTGGGCCGACGGTGGGGGGGTCTGAGTACCACCTATGACATTTATGTCACGGCGGTCGACAGCGCGGGCAACGAGTCAAACGCCTTGAACACGATCTCGGTGACGACTGACTCCGGATCGACCGGATCAACTGCCCCAACCATCGACAGCTTCAGCGTCACGAATGTCTCGAACGGTGGCTGGGCGAGCTTCAACGTAAACTGGACTGTTTCGGACGCCGACGGCGATCTCTCGTCGGTCGTCGTCGAACTCCGCCAGAACGGTGTGCAAACCAGTAAGACGATCGGTGTCAGTGGATCGAGCGCGTCCGATAATACGAACATCCGCGACAGGAAGGGGTCCGGCAGCTACGACGTGGTACTGACTGTAACCGACGCCGCTGGCAACACGACAACACAGACGAAGACCGCGTCAGCCTGAGGTCGGTCTCGCACGGCTCCTGATCGCTTCATACTTTTTCGCCACTTTCCCCGTCGTTTCCCAGTGGTACGATCGAGTGGAGACTCGCTAGCGGTTCAGTAAAACCCAAGCTGGCGCTCCGAAAGAACACCGGTCAATCAGTGCTGTAACAACGCCGCTGGCGACGAGTGAAGAGCCGAAAAGATACCTACTTAGGACAGATTCGTATGGATCAAGACTCCAGATGCGGCCTCCCAGTCCTGTGAATCTGTGCCATCGACGGTCCGCGTCTCACTTTCGGGCCCTATGGGAGGTAGAACTCGTGTTAGATTGGGTCTCGAACCGACTGAGCACCTCCTTGAGCGGAACAGCAATAACGGGTGAGATCCTCTGGCCGCTGGGTCTCCTGGTTGATTTCGGCTATCTGTTCTTCGGCAGCGTCAGCCACGTCCTTTGCAGCAGCTATCGTCTCCTCGCCGGGTTCGACGATCGCAGAGAGCGATGTAGCAATAGTCTCGATGCACTCGAACAATTCGTCGAACTCAACGTCGTGTTCCTCGGCGAACTTGGCGAGGTCGTTCAAAGTCTGATCCATCGTTTGGGATATTTGGGCCAACCGATCTTTCTGATCGTACGCATCATCGGAGATCTTCTGAATCGAGGCGGCAGTACCTGTGCTCAGAGACGTCACCGCTGAAAACGAGGACGTAGACGTTAGCGAACTTGCCACTGAGACGACAGCGTTTCTCGCAGACGAATAGTCCGTCGTCACTCCATCGCGCGTTTCGTACAGTACCAGTAAGTCGATCCGAAGACGAACAGACAGAGAACGATGAGTATCGCGTCGATAACGGCGATAACGTACCCCTGTGAGCCGCTATTCAACAGGAACAACGGGAAGACCAGCAACAGCCCCATGACGATGACAACAGCCAGGAGTATTGGAATCTGATCTCGCTGACTGCAGATCGCATCGAGTGCCGCGTCACGTAGTGTCATGTTCTCGTATTCTCGGAAGGATATAATGAACGTCCCGATCGTACTGACCAGGCGACCGGGCAGTTCAATCTTCGAGTTTGGGGCTGTTCCAGTACTCGTGATCCTCGTTGGACCGGAAACACGCAACGCGGTGGGAGTCACCTCGCTGGTCCAGTTCTGGTTGTTGCTTCTTACAGGCCTCTCTGGCCTTCAGGCACCGGGTGTGGAACCGACATCCGCTGGGCGGGTTGATCGGATCGGGAATGTCGATCTTTCGCATGGGCGGTTCCCCTGCTTCTTTCGCGTCCAACGAGAGGTTCGGCGTTGCCCACCGGAGTACCTTGGTATAGGGATGTTCTGGGTTCTCGATAATCTGTTCTGCTGGGCCGACTTCGACCAGGTTACCTAGGTACATCACACCGACGCGACCGCCGCCGTGTTCGGCGAAGTAGCGCGCGTTCGAGAGGTCGTGTGAGACGAAGACGAACGAGGTGTCGAAGTCGTTCTGGAGGTTGAGCATCAGGTCCATCATCTCGACGCGCAAGGAGACGTCAAGGGCGCTGATTGCCTCGTCGGCCAGGATGACGTCAGGGTTCATGAGCAGCGCACGAGCGAGCGCGACACGCTGCTTTTCACCCCCGCTGAGCTGGTGCGGGTAGCGGCCAGCGAAGTCGGGGGCGGGCGTCATTCCGACTCGTTCCAGAAGCGAATGGATTCGCTCCCGTCGCTCACTGGCACCCACGCCTGGGTGCATCAATTTGATCGGTTCGGAGAGGATCTCGACGATGCGCCGGTTCGGATTGAGAGAACTACCGGGATCCTGGTGGATGATCTGCAGTGACGAGCGAATGTCGGAGAACGATAGATCGGTGTTCCCGGCTTTCGTCTCCCAGATGTCCCGACCGCGGTACTTCACGGATCCACCTGTCGGACGCTGAAGTCCAATGGTCGTCTTCCCGAGTGTGGTCTTACCACAGCCGCTCTCTCCGACGAGCGCGAGCACATCGTTCTCCTGGATGTCGAGTGAGACACCGTCGACTGCTTTGACGGTGTCCGGCTCCTCGAAGAAGTCGAGCAGTCCCTGTTCTTTCTCGAAGTGAACTTCGACGTTGTCCAAGGAGATCAACGGATCGTTACCACTGTCGACGCCGCTGCCGACTCGCTCAGTCGCGTCCGGACTGCTCATCGCTGCTCACCTCCCTCGAAGAAGTCCGTGTTGCCAGTACTGCCATCCGTCCGTATCGTCTCAGTCCCCGCGAAGTTGAGCTTGATCTCGTCTTTGGCTCGTTCCCAGTGGTGACAGGCGACGGAATATTCGTTCTCGACCAACTCGAACTGCGGATCGGATACGATACACTCTTCAGTCGCGAGAGGGCACCGATCGGCGTACGAACAGCCGGCCGGGACATTCACTGGTGCGGGACTTTTTCCTGGAATCGGTTTCATTTCTTCGAGTGGGGCGTCGATGTTCGGTGTCGAGTTGAGTAGTGCACGTGTGTACGGATGGCCGGCGTCGCCGACGATTTGGTTTCGCGGCCCGGCCTCGACGAGTTCGAAGGCGTACATCACGGCCATACGGTCGGCCAGCGACGCGACCAGCGGCAGGTCGTGTGTGATGAACACCATCGTCACATCGTACTTTTCCTTGAGATCCTCGAGCAACATCAGGATCGACCGCTGCATCAACAGATCCAGCGCAGCCGTCGGCTCGTCCATGACGAGCACCTCCGGCTCCAGGAGGAGGCTCAAGGCAATGAGCGCACGTTGTTGCATCCCACCGCTGAGTTCGTGGGGATACGATTCGAGCACTCGCTCCGGGTCGAGGTAGAGGTCCGAGAGGAGCTCACGCGCGAAGTCCATCCCCTCGGCGATGTTTTGATCGTGTGCCCGGAGTGTGTCCTTGAAATGACTCCCGACTTGCATTGTCGGGTTGAACGAACTCATCGCGCCCTGGAACACCATCGAGACGTCGGCCCAGCGGTACGATCTGAGATCGTCGTCACTCAGGTTCAACACGTCGACAGTCGTGTCCTCGTCGGGGTGATAGAGGATCTCACCGGAGATTTTTCCGGGTGCGGGAATTGCGTCGAGCATCGCGGAGGCGAGCATCGACTTGCCGCTACCACTCTCGCCGACCACACCGACGATCTCGTTGCGTTCGACGTCGAAGGTGACATCGTTTAGGACGTACGTCTCGCCGCCATCGTAGGTGACACTCGCGTTTTTGATCTCCAGTATCGGGTCTTCGAGTTCGTCCGGTTCGGTCAGTTGTTCGCTTTCGATAGCCATTCAGAGCACCTCCGTCATGCCTGCGTCGTCGTCCTTCACGGTCGATTCGGATTCACCTGCCATACGGGTCCGGACGCGGGGGTTGAACACCCTGTCCATCCCCTGACCCAATAGGATCAGCGCGAGTGACAGCCCCATGATGGCGATCATCGGGAAGATGAGCCAGTGGGCTGCCTGCCAGGTGAACAGCGCGCCACCGTTGTAGGCGTAGTTCAGCGTGACTCCCCAATTCTGCGTCGAGAAAGGCAATACACCCAGGAAGAACAACCCGATGGACGCGAACACGACGTACCGGGCTGCGAAGACGAAGTTCACCGTCACGTACGGCATCAGATTCGGGATGATGTCTTTGAGCAGGATCCGTGGCGTACTGACACCCATCGTTCGGGACGCCTCAACGTAGTTGTCCTCACGGATAGTCAAGACCTGTGACCGGAGTGACCGTCCCAGGCCAGCCCAGTAGTTGATATTGATGAGGATCCCGAGGATGATCGGATTTTTCGGGTTGAGCGTCACTGCGAGAATGACGACCAGCGGGAGGCCCGGGATGGCCATCATGACGTCTGAGAACGACATAAGCACCCGATCGACCGTCCCTCCTTTGTACCCCGCAAGTGTCCCAACGACGATCGCCGTCGCCGTCGCCCAGAGACCGCCAGCAGCGACCATCAGGAGGATTTCTGGCGTAGAGTGAATGACAAGCGACAGCAAGTCCACTCCGGACATCGTCGTCCCGAGGGGATGATCCCAGCTCTGGAACGCTCCCACCAGCCGCGGTGCCTGATTGGTCGAGGGGGCGCGATAGAGGTCAAAGATCGCGATGATCGCCATCCCGACGTAGACGCCCATGATGAGAAGTCCAAGCCGCGTTCGGCCGTCAGCCCAGGCGACCATCGCCGGTTTGTGGATTCGTTCCTCGAAGTACTCGGCGACCTTGTCTCGAAGCGTTACGTCCGGCGATTCCGTATATTCTGATCGCCAGGCGGTGTTCTCCTGTTGTTTGGACTCAGTAGGCATCGGATTCACCCCGACTGATGCGCGGATCGATCTTGCTGTAGGTCAGGTCAGCAATGTAGACACCAATGACGAGTGCAACAGTGATGACGAGGAAGGTCCCCATCATCAGGGGATAGTCGTTAGCCTTGAGCGCAGACCACAGATACCATCCGAGGCCGGGATAGGAGAAGATCCGTTCGAGGATGATCGTCCCGCCGAGTCGGAAACCCAACAACAGCAGGAACCCGGTGTACATCGGGAGAATCGCGTTTCGGGCAACGTACCACGTGGCAATCCGTCTGTCGGACAGCCCACGAAGCCTGGCGACCTCCACGTAATCGTTCCCCAACACCTGGATGCTGTTGCCACGCATCGCGAGTGCCTGTCCCCCGATGCCGCCAATTGTGTACGAGAATATCGGCAGCGCGGCGTGTCTGAGTGCACTCACGAAGAACTCCAGTGTCAGTCCAGTCTCGACGTCGGTTCCGACCGTTCCAGCAGTCGGAAGCCACTGAAGCTGATAGGCGACGATGAACAGTGACAGGACAGCGACCACGTAGAATGGGATCGACATGAGGCTGATCGAGAGTCCCGAGACCAACTGGTCGAATCTGGATCCTTCCCAGTAGGCCTGGATCGCACCAAGTAAGATCCCGAAGACGAAGATGAGGACTGTGGAGACGAGGACGACGAAGACGGTCCACGGAACGGCCTCGGCAATAATCTGTGAAACAGGTTCGCCGAGCTTGATAGATCGCCCGAAGTCACCCCGCATGGCCGAGAGCATGTAGTTTATGTACTGCTCCCATATCGGCGCGTCCGGTTGAATGTTCTGTAAGTTGGCGATGCGTGCATCGACTTCCGAGGCGGGCACACCACTCTTAAGCAACCTCGCTCGGAGCATTGTGAACGGTCCGCCTGGAAGGAGCCGAATCAGGCCGAATGTCAGGCTAGCGACCAGGAAGATGGTCGCGAACACTCGAGCGGTTCGGCGTATGTAATAGTTACCCATGATCTTAGTTCTTTGATCGTGTTATATGATTGTATCGGAGTCGGAGATTGGTTGCCTGTGTGCCGAACGTCTGCTCTAGTTACCCTGTACACTCAGCTTGTCGACGCGCGGTAGCCACTGCGTGGCCCACTTGATACCCAGCGCATCGTCTTTCGAAGGGGTGTCGAAGTTCTTGCTGCTGATCCACGTCTGTTCTTGCTTCTCGGTGACACCTAAGAAGGGAAGCGTCTGGTTGTGGTGCCAGGCGACGCGGCGGACGACGTTCGTCACCTCTTCCTCGGAGGTCATTGTCGCGACCTTCTTGATCTCTTCGAGCGGGCTGATCGTCATCTCGCCGCCATCAATCCCGGGGATGGTTTTCTCGCCAGTCGGGAACTGGTGCCCGCCATTGATATCGGGACACTTCATCTCCCACCGCAGCGGGTAGAACGGGAACGACGACCGTGCGCCACCAGGGAGCCAGTAAAACGCACCCAGTGCAAAGTTGTTGTTGATGTACCCATCGAAGTAGTCACCCATCGGCTTCGAAGATATCTCGAGGTCGAACCCGAAGGAGTTGAGCTGATCGACGACCGTGTTGGTCGCGGTCGTCCAGTCGGTCCAGCCTGCCGGCGTGACATACTGGGCACTGATCTTGTTGCCGTTGCTGTCTTCCCACTTGCCGCCGCTCTTGCTGTAGCCAGCGTCACGGAGCAGGGAAGCGGCCTTGTCGGTCTGTGAGGCGGACTGGCCGTAGGTCTCGAATTCACCCATGTCGTCGCCGAGCCAGGATTCCTGGTCGTCGACTGCGATCGCGGTGGCGACCTTGGGCGTGGCCTTCGTGCGCGGACCAGCGTTTCCGGCGACCGCCTCTCGGTTTATCACGTGGGCGATAGCTTTGCGAACGGCGACCTTGCCGAAGTGTTCGTGGCTGTGATTGAAGACGATACCGTAGCCCCACTTCGCAGGCGTGTTTACCTCTTGGACGTGGCCAGGCATGCTCTTAGCGATGTTCGGCGGCGCGAACATGCTGTAGACGCCATCGAGTTCGCCACCCATCAGCCCCTGCTGGAGTGCCGTGTTGTCTCCACGGTTCAGGAGCTGGATCCGAGTGAAATTTACCTTGTCCGCGTTGAAGTATTCCTCGTTCCGCGTGAGCTCCCAGGACTGCTTGTCCTTGGATTCGAAGCTGAACGAACCGTTGGCGACGACGTCCTTCTCGTACTTGAACTGCTGGAGAGCAGAGGCATCCTTGTCGAGGAACTGTTTGAACGTCGGATGGTGCGCGTAGATCCGGTCACCCTGCGACCCGATAGCGTGTTTGAGCAGAAGCGGGTTTGTCTCCTTTTTGAGATTTAACACGACGGTCTTTTCGTTCTCGCCCTGCTCGACGTTCTCGACGAAGTCCCAAATCGCCCCGTCCGTCTTCTTCTGTAATCTGAACTGCGTCATCAGGTCCTGGGCCGTGACTGCATCACCGTTGTCCCAGTTGAAGTCCTCTCGAATAGTGAGCGTGAATGTCTTGCCGTCCACGGACCAGTCTTCCAACCCGGCCATCTCGAACTTCTGAGTACGGTAGTTGTAGGAGACGAACCGCTCGAATACGTGAGCTCCCGCGATGGGGTCGTAGTTCTGTGTCGCATCCGGATTGAGATGCAAGTTCGCCGGAACACCGTTGTTAGTCGCGGCGACGAATTTGGTGTCGTAGACCTTCCCACTTGAGGTCGTGTTGCCGGTTCCGTTCTCATTTCCGTTGCCATTGTCTCCGCCACTACAGCCAGCGAGCGCAGCCATACCGGAAACGCCTGCTGCTCGCATGAAATGTCGACGATTGACTAGGTCACCATAACTGCTATCGCTTAACATGGTTCGTCCAAACAGGCTTACCCATATGTAATAAATCATTCGGTGGGTTAGTGGAGCATATATATTAGAACGTATCCCAGGCCAGAACAGCCGAGAATGGAGTGTCGTAACCTCCAGTGGCAGATCCCGCACGATCTCGACCCTGAAATCCTGCCTCAACGTCGAATTCTGGGAAACAATTTACAGCGAGAAGACGGTATTAGAGCCAATGTCCGCAGCCGACCCTCGACGAGTATAAAGAAGAGACTTCGTCAAGACAGCCGTCGCAATCGGTGGACGAGCGCACTGACAGCGTCTCTCGGTCGTGAGCGCTCGAAACTACAGACAGACATAGCATCCAGAGAAATACCGTCGCCCGCTGGAATCCGAGCGAACGACCGTCAGAACAGCACCGCTGGGGCGAATTCCTCATCCGTGACACTCACCGCAACACGATGCCACCGCAACAACTGGTCGTTCTCGATCTCAGTTCCGAAGGGTCGACGACGCCAACGACGAACGCGCGAGGCCAGATCGACTCCGTGTTGGGAACGCTCGAAGCAACCTTCCAGTGGGGTTCGGCGGCGACGCCCGGGCCTTGTTCAGTCGTGGGTTGCTGTTCACGTTGGCCTACAGTCCACGCTCCTTTGACTCCGTCAGCGACGTCCCCGAGACGCTGAGCCCTCAGCCCGATCTGTTGGCTGCCGTCGACGAAGACACGGCCGCGGCCGACTCGCCCGGGACGGCCTCCGAGACAGCCGACCTGACCGACCACGGAAAACAGGACGTCTTCGTCACGACCTTCTGGTCCCCCCGATCTCAAGAACAACGTATCAATGAGCGGTACGAATGCCTCAATCGACTCCTCGAACACGTCATTCACTCCAGTCAGACCGAGGAAAATACCCTCCTCGTCGGTCAGTCGAGTGGAGAACTCACCAATCGAGCCGACGAACTTGGCGTTCGCCACGGCGGGATGGAGATGGGCTGCGGTCGCGGCAGATTTCGACAACGACAGGGATCGTGACCTGATTTCCACCCTCCAGTTCCGCGCCCTCACCAAGACGGCAGCAGATGCTGAGTGGATCGTCCACCAGTTGAGCAACACCAATTACCTCTCATAGGATACACGTGTCGAACACGTCGGTGTCGGGAGTGCAGAGACGGTCGCAGTTCACGTCGAGTGGCCCGACGGGACCGAAGTAATGTTCGAAAATGTGAGGACGGACCAGCGGATTCGACTCACGAAGGCAAATATCGACGTCGTCCACAAGTTCGACAGCGGGGGAGAGTAGGAACAGACTATCACTCTCCCGAAATCTTATATACTGTTGTGAACGAGGGTTCAGACATGGCGAATGTAGACGAGCGCCTACCCTACAGGGATGAGGCGCTTCAGATCAATCAGCGAGTAGACGACCTTCTCGACCGAATGACTCTTGAAGAGAAAGTTGGCCAACTCGTCGGCACATGGGCCGGCGAGCTCGACACGACAAAAGGACTTGACGATGTCGAAGCCGAGATCACAGAGTACGGTGTCGGCGCTGTAGCGACATTCGGCTGGGCAGGGGCACGGGATCTGCGTCTCGACGACGTCGTCGAGACGGTGAACTATCTCCAGGAGATTGCCCAATCGGAGACGAGACTCGATATCCCACTCTTGTTCAACGTCGACGCCGTCCACGGGCACGCCTACGTGGCCGAAGCAACCGCATTCCCGAACAGCCTCGGGATGGCTGCGACCTGGGACGAATCGCTCGTCGAGTCCAGCGCCGAAGTTACGGCGACTGAGGTTCGCACGAGCGGGGGCCATCAGAACTACTCGCCGACGTGTGACGTCGCCCGGGACGCGCGCTGGGGCAGAACTTTCGAGACCTTCGGTGAGAGTCCCTTCCTCTGTGGCAAGCTCGCCGCAGCGCAAGTCCGAGGTTACCAGGACGATGGCATCGAGAACCCATCGTCAGTGATTGCCACGGCCAAACACTTCCCGGCGTACAGCGAACCAGTCCGTGGTGAGGACGCCTCACCGGTCGAAACATCCGAGTACATGCTTCGAAACGTCTTCCTCCCATCGTTCGTCGACGCGATCCAGGAGGGGGTCGAATCGGTGATGCCCTGTTACAACGTGATCAATGGTGAGCCTGCCCACGGGTCGCGACGGTTCCTCCGTGAGTCCCTCCGTGGCGACCTGGATTTCGACGGAACTATTGTCTCCGACTGGAACGGCGTCCAGATGCTCCACGACAACCACCAAATCGCAGCCGATCACCGCGATTCGGTGCAGCTGACGCGGGACGCTGGTCTAGACATCGCCTCCGTCGATGCCGTCGAACACGCCGAACACCTACAGTCGCTTGTCGAAGAGGGGAAACTCGCAGAATCCGTCGTCGAGGAGAGTGTCCGAAGAGTACTCACGCAGAAATTCAGACTCGGTCTCTTCGAAGATCCGTACGTCGACACCTCGAAAGCGACGGACGTCGTCGGCGCCGACGAACATAGAGCGCAGGCACTTGAGGCCGCCAACGAATCGATGACGTTGCTCTCGAACGACGGCAGCCTCCCGCTGGACGCCGACGCCGACATCCTGGTCACGGGCCCGAATGCGGACGACCCGATCCACCAGCTCGGTGGATGGAGCGTGCCAGACCCGGAAGGAACAGACGTCGTCACGATCCGGGACGGGATCGAGTCGCTGTCGTCGGGAACTGTCACCTACGAGCGTGGGTCGGGAATCGCCGAGACAGACGACGTCGAAGCTGCCGCACAAGCGGCAGAAAACGCCGACGTCGCCGTCGTGGCAGTCGGCGAGAACTGGTACCTCCATGAGTTCGGACCGACCGCACTCACCGGCGGGGACAACAACGAGTTCCCCAACAGGTCCCAACTCCAGTTGCCAGATGCACAGTGTGACCTCTTGAATGCGATCCACGAGACGGGCACGCCGATCGTCGGTGTCCTTGTTACTGGACGACCGCTCGCCGTGAACTGGCTGGCCGAACACGCCGCTGGCCTTTTGATGGCCTACTACCCCGGGACTATGGGCGGGCAGGCAGTCGCCGAGACCCTGTTCGGCGAGAACGAGCCAAGCGGTCGTCTGCCGATCTCGATCCCGCGGTCGGAAGGCCGTCTTCCAACCCGGTTCAACTACCTCCGGCACCCGACACCGATCGGCTCCGACCAACATCCGGATTCGTACGATCCCCTGTTCGCGTTCGGACACGGCGAGAGCTACGCCGAGTTCGAATACGGCGATATCGAGTTGAGTGAGACGACGATCGGCCCCCACGGATCGACGGCAGTTTCCGTTCCGATCGAGAACACGAGTGAACGAGAGGGAACGGCCGTGGTGCAAGCCTATGTCAGTGACGACGTCAGTTCGAGAGTGACGCCGGTAAAGGAACTCCGTGGGTTCGGTCGCGTGACCCTCGAAGGCGGTGAGTCGGGGATAGCGACGATCCGAATCGAGGCAAACTCCCTGGGCCTCGCTCAGGAAGACGGCAGTCGATCCGCCGAACCAGGCAACTATACCCTCGAAATCGCGGATCAACGAGCAACGTTGACAGTCGAGTCGAACTACAACTGAGTCAGATCGTTCGTCGACGATCTGTTTGCTTCGGTATTGTAGGGGAAATTGATAGCCTCGATCGTGATTCGGTGGGCTTCGATATCCTCGTAAATCGCACCCCACGAGCCGACAGACAGGACTTCGTTTCCGGTATCGAGGAAGATAATTGAGTAACCTGAGAGATCTTCTAACGAGAGGCCAGCGTCTCTGCTGGTGTATCGAGTCGGGTAGAACGCTTCAGCAAGTCGGCCTCGCTTGATGCAGTCTTCACGCGATCGGATGTAGTTACCTCGAACGGCGATATGGATCTCCGCGCCGTCGTCGAACAGAGGAACAACGTCGCGCATAAATTCCTCGAGGGAGTCGTACTCCGTCCAGTCCGAACACGACTCGAACAGCGGCTCCCACATGTGCCACTGACAGCTGACAAAATACCAGTGTGTGATGAACGAGAGTATGTAGTCGTTGATCAGGATGCCATAATCCTCGTCAGCACGCGTGTTCGGTGTGAAGAACGTCCGGTTGCGGTCGATAATCGCGAGGAACGGGCCGGGAATCGTGCCAACCCGGATATTGAGATTCGAGTTCGCGAGTCCGAGCGACGCAGCCTTCTCGCGAAGGTTCGGTTCGTCGTAGAGGTGGATACGGACGAATACGCCCCGATCAGCGGCGGCTTCGAGTTCGGGAAGCAGTAATTCAAACTGGTCGAACGCCATCGACAGTTCGGCAGTGACATCTGCCTCTTCGAGCCGCGTCCGAACGTGCTCGTACACCGTCTCTGGTCGCTTCACGACGCCGACCCTGTGTTCGTCGACCTCGGGTTCCTCCCAGCGTTCTTCGAGTTCTTCGGCCGCTTGCGTCAACAACGACCCCAATGATCGCAATTCGTCGAGGATCTCGTCTGGTTCGTTGGGCTCGGCGTGGAGGCGGTCTCCCTCTATTGTCTCGACAAATCCCTGTTCTTCGAGCGAACGGAGGGTTTCGTACACCTGTGACGTCGGTATCGAAGACTTGCTCGAGATATCGACAGCAGGTAACTGACCGTATTTAATGAGCGTCAAATACGCCTCAGCCTCGTACTTCGTGAGATCCGCGTTTTCCAGTGCCCTTCGGAGCTCTTCGACGTTCATAAACCGTAATTCGGCTGTTTCGGGGAAAGTCTGTCGGTAATCTCCATACCGCATATGCCGATAGTTGACATAATATAGACACATAATATCATTTGTAAAAGGGCCCTATATATATATTTTAAATATAATGGATCAAGAGGCTCAAACATCCGATTTCAATGATTTTGAGGCATATCGTGGCAGCCTGAATATAGAATCATACAGAATATGACTATTTCGCGGATCTCAAAATTCGCACAACCATATTATTCATTATACTTCTTCCAGGGAGACGGCCTCAACAGTGGTAGATTCGTTCGATTTCCATTACAGACATAGCGGTGTAATGGAAGACCGAGATTGAATGCGAGAGATGCGCCTGACGAGAGGGGTAAAACAGGCTTCGGATCGAATCTTCTCGACGAAGCAGTCGCTCGTAGACAATGGCCCAGTCGCCAGAGCCGACTGACACCGTGGTCCGAGCAGTCGACTAGTGGGTCTGACGTTTCGACGGTTACATTACAAAAGCGTAAGGGGATTCGACGGAATTGCGATTCTAACATCCAATCTGCTCGACTATGCGAAGCTTAAACGGATCTGGATCGAGCGCACGTAGCAGGACGTCCAAGAAGGCGACGGAAAGTCACAAAAAGCATGCTCAATCTGCATAAGATTCGCAGTGCTGAGTCGGGCACCTTCTACTAAGATACGAGCGACCACATTAGTGAACGGGAAGTCGCCGATCTCGTGTTCGCGCTTGCTGGCTATCTCGTCCACGACATTACGAGAAAGTCCTGTTCATTCTGTTGGACTCGCTCGAAGCGCTCTATACTGATCGGATCGCGACGTTCGCCGACTATTTCAACGAATACGCGGGCTGTCTCGTCGCGGCACCCCTGCTCGAAGATGCAGCTGCGCTTGACGAAGAATACCAGCGCATAGCGAACCTCTAACCTATTACTGTCAATGATGATGATGATTCGTCTATTCATATTACGGTCGAAACTCGTGTCGGGCTCACTCAAAAGAATGTTTCGAGCATATCCGAGATTTTCGTTGAAAGGCGGTTCGACAGACACTAAATAAACAATATTCGATAAACACACGCTGTAGCATACAATCACAATAATCTCATCCGTACATTAATTAATTCAATACTATATTATTTTTATTAAAGTATGCACTTTTATAGATACGGACTCATGATCACAAATACAGTTTTGTAATGGCATAGTGGAACGGCTATCGAAGCCGTCTTACAATTCTAATGATGTTCACCTGCCTTACAGTTACAGTACTGTAATTATTCCACTATCCGAAGCCAACAAATAGCACAGTAACAAATCAAATCGCCGGTGAGTAGAATCGGTGTATACGATCTGAAAAGTACGGTTTCTCGGTAGAAAACGATACTAATTGTAAATTCTTCACCAGCATCTCATCTATAATCCTAGTTGAAAGAGTATTTACCATTGTAGTCGAATCTGAACCTATGCATCGCGTATTCGCTTCACCAGCTCGCTACATACAGGGGCCTGGAGCTTTAGAAAGAGTCGGTCCGCTGGCACTCCAACACGGCGAATCAGCGCTACTCATCTCCGACTCGGACGTGTGGCGGGTCGTTGGTGATTTGGTAGAGGAAACTTTTAATGACGTGGATACTGGCCTGGAAAGATCGGATTTCACTGGAGAATGTTCTACTACCGAAATCGACCGACTCACTGATGTTGCAAGTAAGATAAGTGCAGATGTCATCATTGGGATTGGCGGTGGGAAAGCCATTGATACGGCAAAAGCTGTCTGCGCGCGTACTGGGGGAGTAGTTGGATCAGTCCCGACGATCGCTTCGACAGATGCCCCAACCAGTAGTCTCTCGATCATATACAAGGAAGAGGGAACATTCGAGAGAGCCCACCGTCACGACTTCCATCCATCATTCATAGTTGTTGATACGAATGTCATCGCACGCGCACCGACTCGCTGGTTCATCTCGGGAATCGGCGATTCACTTGCTACATGGTTCGAAGCCAAGGCGACAAGGAAGAGTGAGGGAACGACAATACATGACACTCGACCAACATATTCCGGTCTTGGCATTGCGCGTCATTCCTATGACTTGATTCGTGAAAACGCTGAAGACGCAGTTCACGCCGTCAACGAGACTCGAAGTTGAATTCATCTCACCACTCCTGCTCGAGGAATTCGAGATCCTCGCTCGGCCGGCGACATATGTCTCATTCTGTACTCGTTCAATAGATAGTCGTTCCCACGACATCTCGATATATTTGGCACTGTCTAGTTAAGCGATTCTGTTGTAGAGTGGCGTTTCAACGTCTCTACCGTGAGTGGCTAACGAATCTCCTCGTCTCATCATGACTAGGTTTTCGGTGAAGCAATCGAATTTAGTCTTCTCATGGTGCAGCCGATCTTACTTTCAAGAATCAGTTACTTACGAACAGTGCATAAAACACCGTCAATCGTACCGCTGTCGCTTGGTTTTCCTTATCTAGACAGTGCCATATATTTTGATGTGACTGGTGAGTGGTGTGTCGATGATAGAAAACAAACCGTTGAATCAAATCGTATCTCCATCCCGGATGTCGGCCAGGCACTCCAAATTGGTACAACGACCCAGGAGATACTCGGTCATTGCGGCGATGACAGACGCATTGACTGGGGGTATCTGTATCTTCTCCCTCCGACCGACTTGGCATCTGATATGATTGTCTCAACAACAGATATGCGCGATGCGTTTATTTCGACTGGCCAGCTGTCCCAGTCAGACTCGCTTACCGGAACTACCGAAGTTGGCCATACACCACCAGTACTGGCTTGTGTATTTGATATGGACGTCGAAACAACGTCTGAACAGGAGACGTTCCTTACCATCGCCTATGACGAACGGGAAGCTATCGAATATTTCGAAGAAAACCTCCAGCCTTACTGGCGACGCAACGAAAAAACAGTGACAGAGATGCTGACCAGCGCTGTTGCTGACTATCCTACTCTCCGCGAACGATGTACAGAGTTCGACGCAGGATTGAGACAACGGTGTCGATCCGCGGGTGGAGAGTCGTACGCAGATATCACAGCTCTCGCATATCGCCAAGCAATAGCTGCACATACGCCCGTTGAATACGACGATAAACCGCTTTTCTTTTCAAAGGAATGTTTCAGCAACGGCTGCATTGCGACAGTTGATGTGACATATCCCTCTATTCCACTCTTCTTGTTGTATGCTCCCGACCTGGTCAAAGGAATGCTTCGGCCAATATTCCGCTATGCCCAAACCGATGACTGGCCATATGAATTCGCACCACACGACGTCGGTACGTATCCAAAAGCGAACGGCCAAACGTATCGTACCGTGAATGATGAACTGGTGCTTGAGAACCAGATGCCGATCGAAGAATGTGGGAACATACTCATCACAACTGCAGCAGTCTGTCTCCGAGAAGGATGTTCGGCGTTTGCAGACGAGAACTGGAAGTTACTCACACAGTGGGCGGAGTATCTCGTTGAGAACGGCTTTGACCCGGGTGAACAACTCTGTACGGATGACTTCGCGGGACATCTCGCACACAACGTAAATCTCTCTTTAAAAGCCATTTTTGGTATTGCGAGCTACAGCATACTATGCGAACTTCGTGGCGATGAAGACTGTCAGGTGAAGTATCTGACCATCGCAAATCAGATGGCCGAGGAGTGGACTCAATATGCCGATGATGGTGATCACTTCCGATTGACATTCGACAGGCCAGGGACGTGGAGTCTCAAATATAATTTAGTCTGGAACGACTTGTTCGACCTGAGTTTGTTCGATAACAATGTTGCACAACGGGAGGTAGTAAAATATCTCGAAGAACGGAACGAGTACGGAACACCCTTGGACAACCGGAAAACATACACGAAAGCCGACTGGCTTCTATGGGCAGCAACACTTGCTGATGACGAGTTGGACTTTAAGCAGTTGATCGAACCCCTGTGGCGGTTTTTGGATGAGACACACGACCGAGTACCATTTGCGGACTGGTATAACACGGACACAGCCGAACGGAATAGGTTTCAGCACCGATCCGTGGTTGGCGGCCTTTTCCTAAAACTGCTCAATCAAGAAAAGCACCTGCTGAACTCGCATTAGAAATACTTTCACCATAATCTCGGTATGAGGAGGGTCAGCTTGACGAAGCACCTATCAGAAAATTCACGGTTGAACGAAATCAATGAAAGGTTCCGGTCGCCTCCGACTATCCGTTCGCTGTTACCTGGGCAAGCAACCCCAGACACAGTGGTGGCAAATACGACCGTACAGTTCAAGGAACCGTCGAAGCTACCGAGAGTACGGTCTACTCTAAGTATTATTATCGTCCTCTCGGCTGCAAACGTATCGAACGACAACAAGAGAGGGGGCCGTGATTGGGACATTGACTGCAAACCTTGGAACTATAACGCTCACCGATCCAAGAACCAGCACGATCATCGGAACAAGAAGAAGACGATCTGTTGGTTCCGCGTGCATTGTCCCGACGGGACACTGGAAACGGTGTCAGTGGCAGTCGAGGCACTTCCTCTCGTAATCACAGCTCCTCATTTCGACAAAGACCGTTCATTACCGCTTTCTAATCTTGCTCCTCCGAAGACCAGGATCTGCGCATAGATCGAAATGGGGGTCCCGGGGTGATTCCACTTCCGCTTAGTCGCGAATGGAGAAGTGGAACGAATATCGCCATCGCAAACAGAATCTGACGTTACAAGGCATCAACACCACGAAAATGAGGATTTACTCACCTTATAAAGGTCATACTGCTATATCAAATTTTCGCGTAGTAGGGTCACTTCCGGTGTTCGCCCTAAGCGGAAGTGGATGTACCCCGAGATCCCCAAATCAATCTATGCGCAATTCGTATTGCAGACCGATTGCTCACATCTCCTCTGCCAACACAATACTAACTAGAATTCTGACAACGATTGCCATCTTAGTGTTCTTCCCTCAGCATTCGACGTCAACAACTGAGCCTCCCAAATCTAGATATTGACGACTGCACAGACGATGATTATCCTGATACTCTCGTCGAACTGCTCACCACTCACTAATGCTGCTGACAGCAGTGACACTCCTAACAGAGTAACATCTATACCAGTACAGTCATTACTCCCATCTATGTCAATCGATATTGAAAACTTCGAAGAAAAGAGCAGCGAGGAACTCGAGAAAATGACTAACGGCGAGCGTGTCCTCCGATTTCTCGCCGAGAACGACGACCGAGCGTTCAAGCCTGCTGAGATCGCCGAGCAAACTACCGTGAAGAAGAACACCATTGGCACTGTTCTCAGTCGCCTCAAGGATCGCAACCTCGTCCGACACAAAGGCACGTACTGGGCGATCACCGATGACCAGGAACGCCTCAATACATTCACAACGTTCCGCCAGTCGACCAAGACGCTCAACGACCAACTCGGAGAGGAAGACCCCGAAGAATGGGAAACCCACGCAGCGGACGACTATCCCACCGAGAAGCGTGAGAACGACAAATGAAATATGACCCAGGCGACGTCATCTTCGGTGACGATCCATTCAATGACCGTGAGGCTCCTCGCCCGTGGTTGGTTGTCTCCGACGAGACTCATCCGTTCTATGGGGAGCAGTACATCGCGGTGACACTCACAACGAAGTCCTGGCATGACCACACGATCTCCCTTACTGACGACAACTGGGAACATGGCGGGATGCCCCGTGAGAGTGCGGTCGTTCCCTGGGGCATTGCCTCACCTGATCACGACGATCTCAATCATGATCGGTATCAGGGAACGCTCACGTCGGCGATGGTTGAATAGATCGCCTCCGAAATAACCGAATATCTGCTTACTCCCTAAATCATCTGAATAGGAAAGAGTCAGTCTCTATCCAGCATGAAGCCGAGCTTCTGCCGCCTAAAATTATAAGCAGAAGTGGAATTGGACGAGTCGACGCCCTCGGGGAAACAGATTTCGTTTGAACAATGAGCCAGCACCGTTCGAATCCCGGTATTGGCCCCCTCTACGTCTCAGATTTGAATGAGGCCAAAAATCTTCGAATATCCGTCGGGCGACGGCCTCGTTGTCTTGGGTTGTCGTCATGGTGGTTCTCTCGTACTGTGACGGGTACGAGTAGGAGACTCTCGCTATTTGCTTAGTTATGATCAGGTTTGCGCAGTGAAAAATGACCACCGTGGTCGGTTTCGATCCATCGATCGATATCGTATGAGCGGTTTGCCCACTCCCGCGGGGTCGGAAAAATGTCTTGAACTGACCTCAGATCTTCGCGTGCATGATTTATGAGGGCCGTCACTCGCGAATGTGGACAATAGTGTATCCGAGAAATCTCTGCCTCGTACACGAAAATGCCACTGGCGGTGAGTTATGGCAGGAGGATCTGACGCAACTGAAGGTGTATGTCCTCACGAGCGTCTGGCGACTTCGAAACGAGTCCGTCGACCACCGTCGACTGGTCAAGCGTGGAATCGCTTGAGTGTTCAAACGTTCACAGGAGGGTTCGTACCCGTGTCTCTGCATGGAGCTTTTACAGTGGTTCAACGGAGAAAGACGTTGTTGGTCGAGTGGTCGTTGTTGGCTTCGAGGGCGGTACACCGTCATCGGGATCGTTGGAATGGGGTGTTTGACATGCATTCATTCCTCCATACCTCGTGTGACAAGGACATCCGTGCAACCGCGTGAAGCTGTGCACGCGGACATATGCCACGCATTACCATTATTACATGTTGTTCGCTCCTTCATGTAGAAGTAAACCAAATTTACTGTCACCTGACTTCAGAAGCGGAAGTAAAATCACCTTGGAATATCTAAACACTACAGCATTAGTTACTGATTAGGCATCGTCGGGTGGGTGTCTCATTACCTCCGCGACCTTTTCAATAGGGTGTAGTGGTTTGGCCGCGTTTTTTCGTCTGTCACCTAACTGTGTCCGGCAAGATGCGCCCGGTGCGACCACCTCCTCACCGTTACTCGATTCGATTTGTTCGGACAGAATTTCACCGATGGCCTGACTCATCGAGAAGTGTTCGGCCTCGTAGCCAAAACTACCGGCCATGCCACAGCAGCCAGAGTCCAGTGGGTTAACATCGTAGCCCGCCCGACGAAGGACACCGACTGCATGATGGTCTTTTTTCGTTGCTTTCTGGTGGCAGTGACCGTGGTAGGTCAGCGATTCAGCAGATGTAGCGAATTCGACATTCTCATCTAGACGGAACACGTTGAGATACTCACAGACGCCGTAAGTGTTCTCAGCGAGGCGTTCGGCGTTGGTTCGGATATCGGCCGAATTGGGCTTGTCGGAGTGTGGTTCGTCGTACTTACTTGAGGCCCCATTCACCGGGAAGAGGTCTAAATAATCGGATTGATACATTACCGCGTCGGATGGCTCGATGGCGACCACGTCCCAGCCTTCTTCGACCATCGGTGTAAGGTGCTCAACATTTCGATGCGCACGATCCTGTGCGACGTCGAGCAACCCTTTCGAATAGGCTGGCCGGCCACTATCGGTGAGTCCGTCGGGAACTCTGACGTGGATATTGGCCGCTTCCAGCACTCTAACCGCTGCTTTCCCGGCTGCAGGATGATTGTAATTAGTGTATATATCGGGAAGAACCAACGCCCGACGCTTGGCGTCCGCTTCACGCACCTGTGGGCCGCGGGCGTCGAACCAGTCGTAGAAGCTTTCGCGGTGGAATGTTGGTAGCGAGCGCTCCTTCGCGATACCGAGAGTCTTTTCCATCGTGGCCCGGACACCGGGTAGCTTAGAAGCCCAGTTCGAAACGGGTGCAAACGCACTCCCCACTTTCGAAAGGCTCTCTATATTGGCGAAGAGGCGATCCCGAAGATTCGTTCCATGTCGCTGATGATACTCGTGTTCGATTTCGGCCTTGAGCTTCGCCATATCTACTTCTGAGGGACAATCATGTGCACAGCCTTTACAGCCGATACAGAGATCCATTACCTCATGCATAAATTCCACATCGAACTGCTCTTCAGCGGAGAGTGAACCACTCATTGCCTGTCTAAGCATGTTAGCTCGGCCGCGCGTGCTCGTTACTTCCTCATCTGCAGCGCGATAAGTTGGACACATGACACCACCCGTAGTATTCTGCCCGCCACGACAGCCACCACAGCCGTGACAGAGTTCGACCATCCCCTCGAACCCGTTGTCGTTCTCCCAGCTCAGTTCAGGGTTAAACCCGGCGTCGAACTCATATTCGGGGTCGAATCGAAGGTTTTCCATCATATCCACGTCGCCACAAACCTGTCCGGGGTTGAGCAACCAGTTCGGGTCGAACGCCGTCTTCAAGTCGCGAAAGATGCCCCAAATATGATCGCCGTACAGTTTCCGATTCCACTGGGTTCGCGCACGTCCGTCGCCATGCTCACCCGATATGCTTCCTTCGTACTCCACAACGAGATCGGAGACGGCGTCCGCGATCGCTTCCATCGTTTCGACTCCGACTTCTGTTTTCGTATTGATCAGGGGACGGATATGAAGTACACCAGGCCCGGCATGAGCATAGAAACTCGCGTACGTTTCATGCTCGTCGAGGACAGCTTGAAAGTCAGAAACGTATTCCGGTAGATTCTCCGGTGGAATCGCGGTATCTTCGATGAAGGCGATGTGCTTCTCGTTAGTCGTCCGTGAGAGCAAAATTGGGAGCCCCGATTTTCTGAGCTTCCAGATGTTCGCCCGCTCGGCGTCGTCGTGTGCTTCGAGTGCGTCGAAGGCACGAATTGGAGCGTCGGTGCTCACACGATTGGTCGTCGGTGATCCCACGGTTGTAACGTCGATTGTTCTATCTGCTATGAGGTTGGCTACTTTTGCCCGCCCCTCAGCGTCGTCTTGGGCGTAGAATTCGACTATAAGCACAGACTCGGTTTCGTCAGGCAACATCGCTGCGACGTCGGCGAATTCGGCGGTGTTACGAGCCAGGTCGATCATCACGTCATCCAGTATTTCAACCGCCGCCGGATCATGTTCCAGCAATGTCGGGACATCTGCCATCGCGTCGAGCAGGTCATCGTATGCAAGCAGCCCCATCGCCTTTGTCTCTGGAACGGGTTCGAGTGAGACAGTAGCCTCGGTAACTATTGCTAACGTCCCCTCGCTCCCCGCCAGTAGGGGTGCCAGGTTAACGGTTTCTCCTGCGTGTTCGACTACCCAATCGAGGTTATACCCCGAAACGTTGCGCTTCAGGTCTGGGTAGGCGTCCGCGATTGCATCGCTCTCGTCCACGAGAATACGCTGAACTTCAGCGTAGATTCGTGCTTCGAGGTCACCAGTAGGATCCGCCCGTGCACCGAGTTCCTCCATACTCACTTCACCAAACGTTGTCACGGTGCCATCAGCGAGAACGACCTCACATTCTTCGAGGTAGGCGTCGGTTTTACCGTATTTCAGCGAATGTGCGCCTGTCGAATTGTTGCCGATTGCACCCCCGAGGACGCTTTTGTCACCCCACGCTGGGTCAGGGGGGAACTTCAAACCGTCATCGGTGAGCGCCGCGTTCAGTGCACCGAGTGTGATTCCCGGTTGAGCACGGGCAGTTCGGCTTGCGGTATCAAAATCGAGTACTGCATCCATGTGACGAGTGAAATCGAGCACAACAGCTTCGTTAACGGATTGTCCGGCGAGGCTCGTTCCGCCACCCCGTGGAAGGGCTGGAATTTCCCGTTTTGCACAGTACTCCATTACCCTTGCCACGTCGTCGGTCGATTTCGGTAAGACTACTCCCACGGGCGTTACTTCGTAGATACTCGCATCCGTTGCGTACAATTGTCGCGAGTAGCTGTCGAACCGAACTGCTCCTGCTATTAACGAATCCAAGTCGTTTGCCAGCCCGGGTCGCGCAACGTCGTTACTTTGATAGTCGTATTTTGTTTTCGGATCGTTGGTGAGGTTTTTATTCACCGTGTGTCCATCATTGATTGTCATGAGAGGTATTGTAAAGATTGTTTGAATAGCCGGTCTACGTTTCCGTCGACTTTTATTGTGATTCTCGAACCGATATCCCGGTGTCTTCAGAAGACTCCCGGGAAAATCACGTAGACGAACAACATCGTCAGTAGTCCAGTCATGCTCGCATAGTACGCCAATGGAATGAGTTCGAGTCGAATGACTCGTCCTTCTTGACCGACAAGGCCGACAACGGCGAGCGCTGCGACAACGTTGTGAACTGCAATGAGGTTACCAATTGCTCCGCCGACGGCCTGTGCACCGACGAGAATTGTGCGCGAAACCCCGAGATTCTCGGCGACGTTATACTGGAACGTACCGAACAGGATATCACTCACGGTGTTCGACCCGGCAAGGAACGCGCCAAACGCACCAACGAGTGCTGCGAAGAATGGATAGACGCCGCCGGCGACGTTTGCCGTTGCATCCGAAAGGATGACCAACATGCTGTCGATGCCTGCTGCTTCTCCGGACTGAATCATGATCTGCACCGTTGCGACCGCAAACAGCAACGCAATGACTGCAGGTGTGACTTTTTCGGCCGTTTCGACCCATGAATCCTTTATTTCTCGTCCGTTCATGCCGTGTAGCGGGATTGTTACCAAGTGGACAAAAACAAATACTGCACCAGGGAGGTACAGTAGCGCGAAGTCGCCGCTGAGGCCGGTGCCAAGGATGTTTGTCCACTCGAGGATAAGTGTGCTGGTCAAGAACTCCGTCAGGGGAGTCCAGACGCGGGTCAGCACGAGCAGTGCCGCTAACAGCGCGTACGGTGTCCATGCTTTCCAGAGGGGCATCTGTTTCATTACGACGCCACCGTCAGCGGCAACCGTACCCTCACGCTGGGACGTTTCGCCGGGTTCGATGTCACCGATCCAGTGATCTGGCCAGTGCTCTTGGGGTGCGAAATCCCATTCGTCGTCGGGGTGGAAAAAGCCGGCTTTCAGTGCACCGACAGTGAACACCATGCCGCTCATCGCGCCGATGAGACCGGGGAATGTTGGCCCGAGGAAATACGCGGTCAGCCAGTACGGAACCGCGAAAGTGAACCACGCGAACAAGGTTAGTGGTAGCACTTCAAGCGCGGGCTTGATGGAGCGTTCTTCTCCGAAAAACCGCGTCATCATCGCGACGCCGATAAACGGTAACACCATCCCAACGACGACGTGGAACGTTGCTGCCCAAACACCGATCTGGGCAACCCATGCAGGCACCGAAGCGCCCGCAGGCGTCGCCACGTCAGCCGTTTTGAACACATCTTGCAAACCGATAATGAGTGGAGTGCCGACCGCACCGAAGGTGATGGCCATCAGGTTTCCAGTGAGTGCGACAACGACCGCCGCAAGTGGTGGAAACCCGAGACCAACTAGGAGCGGACCGACAACCGCCGCAGGAGTGCCGAATCCAGCGGCAGCCTCTATGAACGATCCCATCAGAAAAACGAGCAAGACGACCTGTACGCGTCGATCCTCACTGATGGATGTAAATCCGGCGTTGATGGTGTCGAAGGCGCCTGTCTGTTTCAGCGTATACAGGAGGAGAATCGCACCGAAAACGATCCAGAGGATGTTGGTCGCTGTTATGAACCCGTTGATGGTTGCAGCTGCGATCCACTCTGGCGTCATCTGCCAACTGGTAAATCCGACGACGACGGCAGATAGCCACGCAAGCGGCATTGCTCGCGTTGCTGGCCAATATCGTCCGATCATGAGATAGGCGATAACTGCCAACGGCAGTACCGCGAGTATTATTTTGAGGGTACTAACCATAGTAGATCACCACTCTTCTCCATTGGAGGCGAATGCTGTCATTTGAATCTCATCAAGACATTCTCTTCGTCTGGTTGGAGAGATATCGTCTAGCTTCAAACTGCGTCGTTTCTCCGCCATTTCACGATGGTTGGGATCATCTGGCATGGATCGAGAGTATAGTGGATAGTATTTATAATTAATGAATGGGGCAATTATATCGGGGCCTAATAACTGAATAACGCACGATTCAGACCGTTTATTCCGGTTTTTGTGAAAATCGCACTCTGCCTCAAAGCTGTGACCGAGAATTGACGTTCACCCCCTCTTACAGGGTGCTACTATCCTAAAACGACAATCGGTTTTCATCCGAATTCACCAGGGCAACCTCATTTGCTCGACCCGTTAATTTGCCGCATTCGGCCGATATGAGACGCATATTGTTACTTCTACAAGATGGTCATTAGATAGACGTATCCACTGTACAGTTGACTGCATTGGCCTGTTTAGTTGTGTATATCGATTTTTCAGTTGTGTGCAAAGGCTTATACAGTTGTGTGAACTGGTTGAAGACATGCCAACGGAGGAACCCTCCGAGCGCCAACGAAATGAGCACGGTCAGTACTCCGACCGCCTTCCTGCGAAGACGGCACTCGACGTCTTCGAGAAACGCACCGACCGTGGACGTCCGCTAACCGCAAACGACGTGATGGAAGCACTGGATTGCTCGCGACGAACGGCGCATAACAAACTCAACGAACTCGTCGAGCGTGAGATGCTCGCAACCCGGAAAGTTGGCGCACGCGGTAGGGTCTGGTGGGTACCGATAGAACAGACCGAATCCCAGGTCAACGCAGAGGACGAATCTTTCGTTGACCAAGGAGTTATCGAGGAGATTGACCTTCCCGGCACCGGCCCAACTCTGGAATCGCGTCAAGATGCACTCCGAGCAGCCTACGACTACCTCATCAAACATCCAAGTGCAAAGAAATCTGATTTCCTTCAAGACGTCTTTCCAGAGCATCCGGCCGGATATGAGACGGCCGATGGGTGGTGGAATGCGATACAGCCAGCACTCAAAGACCTGCCCGGCGTCGATCCACCGGAGGAGCGTGGACACATTTGGCACTTTCTTGGGGGGTAAGTCGACGGTACTTTTACATCAATTGCACCATCTGAATGCGTATGAACTCTAACGGCAGTGGAGAAGGCAAAAGAGGATGACAGTCGACATGGCATCCCACCTCGAGACGTGGTGATGACGGAACGTGAACAAAGAAATTTCGAATGAGCAAAAACACGAACGACGACCACGATGCAAGCAGTCCGGAGACTGAATTAGACGTCTTCGCCTCACCAGAGGAAGGTGAGCAGTACGGTAGCTCCGCGTATGTGCCGGTTGCTTATGACAATCTTGATACCGCGCCCAAAACGGACGAGTACCCAGACACTGGCACTGGTGGTCGCTATCGTATCCTCGATATGCCTCGAGTACCGAAACTCAGCCACATCGTCGGCCCCAGCGCAATCATGCTCGGGGCGTCGCTGGGAAGCGGAGAGACTCTGTTCTGGCCACTCCTCATCGCCGAGAATGGGTGGAATCTCTACTGGGCGTTCTGGATAGGAATCCTCGCGCAATTCGTTTTGAACACCGAGATTCAGCGATGGACCCTTGCGACCGGCGAGAGTATATTCCGATCATTTGGACGGGTCAATCGCTTTTGGCCGTGGTTCTTTCTGTTTGCCGGATTCGTAAGCCTTGGCTGGCCAGGATGGGCGGCGAGTGCCGCCAGAGTCGGTGCAGCGGGCCTCGGACTCAGTGACCATCCAGTCATGGACTGGCGAGCCTTCGGCATTCTGCTAATGGTACTCATCTGGGTCACCTACCAATTGACACCACTGATGTACAACATTGTGGAACGATTTCAACTCGTGCTTGTCTCCCTTTCGACAGTGTCGGCAATTGCTCTGTTCGTAGTCGTCGGATCCGTCGACCAGCTCGCGAACGTTCCGGCTGGAGCAGCGAGCATCGGGACGCTCCCCCCGGGCAGTGAGGTCGCCGTGTTCCTCGGTGGATTAGCGTACGCTGGTGCAGGTGGCTATCTCAATCTCTCACAGAGTCTCTGGGTGCGCGAGAAGGGATACGGGATGGGCCGGTATCAGGGTCGGATAAAGAACCCACTTATCGGTGACGATCCAGAGCACGTTCAGCGCGACGGATTTGCATTTCGTCCAACTGAGGAGAATATCGAACGCTGGAAACGATGGTGGGCTGTCGCTCGACTCGAACACTTCCTCACGTTCGTCGTCGGCTTGTTCGTCGTTGCAACGATTATGATGAGCATTGCAGCGGAATACGCTGCCGGAACGAAAGCCAACGCGGTTGCAATGTGGCTCGTCGACATCGTTCCGTCGCTCGGCACCACCGGTGGCGTTCTCGTCTATTTCGTACTATTTCTGTCGCTGTTTACCACCGAATACGCAATCGTAGAATCGTTCGTCCGTAACAGTGCAGACATCGTTTACGAATCGTACGGACGTGCCGCTGGCTGGAGTCTACCACAGATATTCTGGGGGCTGTTGACCATCTTTACCGCATGGGGAATTCTGATTCTCTCATTGCCGATAGCACCGCAGAAACCGTTCGGCCTCCTCGTACTGGCGGGCGCAATGTCGGGTATCATGATGTGGCCATACACGGTGTTGATTCAGATAATTAATGTAAAACGGATGTCAAAGCACACCATCCCCGGTTGGCCACGGGTCGTCGCTATGTGGCTCGTCGCCGCCTTCTTTGGTTACTTTACCGTTGTCTTGGCCAGCACGACGCTGACTCGTGATTTTGGACTGTCAGCATTTCAGACGAGCTACTACGTCGTTGACAGTGCCCTCGGTGGCTACCTTCTCTGGGCATTGCTGGCCGTCGTTCAGGCGTATACAATGGCCACGACGGCGCGATCGAAGTTCCGAATGGCCGACGCGATGGACACCGGAGAAGCGTCAAAACAATCGTCTTGACCGGTAGAGCTAATGTCGTGTAGCAGTCTTTTCCGCGGGATGCTCTCGTTTACGCACGCCAGTCGAACACTCGTCGATAACCGACTGTTTGTGTATATCGGGGGGCTGGTAACCATCGGTTTGTTTTCGCTACTCGAAGGGTTCGGGATGGGGGTAGCTGACATCATATCGTCGACAACTGTCGTCGTGACCCTTATCGTGATGGGTCTCACCTACGGGATGGAACTCCACTTCGACGGTGTGCGGACACGAGGGGCCGACGATACTTCGCGCTGTGGCACGCCGAACGTCGACTACGTGCCACGCCAGCGATATATGATTGTTACGGGTGTCGCAGGTATTCCACCAGGAATCTACCTGCTCGTTGAGGGCATACAGCCGGTCGCTGGATTGCTGTTTCTCGCAGGTGCGTTCTTTATCCTTCACCGGTCGGGGAGGGTAAAGCCATGAATGTGAATAACGCATACGCGTATGTCAATTTCGGGATGACTGGAACCATCCCCTTACGGATGGCGGATCTGGTGTTCACGAGGGACTGCTTAGTCATCGCAGTGTATGGACGGATAACGCCCCTCTTCGGTCTCGCAAGAGGCACACCGAAACGGTCGGCAGCGGCGATGCGCCGCCGATACGAGGAGGATGGCATCGATGGCGTTCTCGTGGCGGCCGATGAGGTTCATCGAATCGAATATGACGACGTCGACCGTATCGAACTGTATGACGGCGGTCGTATCGCCCGCGAGAAAATAGCGGTTCACACCGGCGATGAACCACCCTATGCGTACCGGATACACGCGCCAATCGATATTCCAGCATTAGCAGACGCACTATCGCCCGTGCTGGGAGAGTCAGTCGAAATCCAGACTGGTATGGGGTTCAATCCCCGAATGAGCATTGCCCGTTTTTCGGTCGGACGCTGATCGCCAGTCCAACACTCCGTGATTACTTGGGGGCGATGAGTTCGACCGGATGCCGTATCGGTCGACGGAGAAGATCGTTGAGCTGTTCGAGACAGGATGTTCCGCTGGCGACCACGATTCGCCCACGGGCTTCGGGCGTGGTGAACTGGTTGCGAAGGTGGTCACCGACGTCCATGCTTAGCTCGTAATATTCTTGTTTGTAGCCGAAACTACCGGCCATCCCGCAACACTCCACTTCAGAGAGGAGTACATTGTATCCGAAGTTCTCGAGAACGGCAGTGGTGTGGGCGTAGAGCCCCATCGTCCGTTGCTGACAATGGCTGTGATAGGCGACTTCCTTGTCATCACCCGATGGGAGTATATTGCGGTCGTCACACTTTTCGAGCAAGCCGAAAACGTACTCCATGATTTCATAGCTGTTGCCCGCGAGCCGTTCGTAGGACTGCTCTGGCAGAAACTTTTCGTACTCTCGGTCGAACATCGCGAGGTCACTCGGTTCGATGACGACGATATCGCGGTTTGCGTCGATGTGTTCCGCAAGGGAACCGTACACGTCGTGAGCGTGTTCCTCGGCAGTCGCAATCATCCCTTGCGAGAGCGGAGCGCGGCCGCTGGAGCGTACCGATGGAATCTGAACGCGAACATCGAGCGCTTCGAGCACCCGAACGGCGGCTTTCCCCCGCTCTACTTGTACGTGGTTCGTGTAGATATCAGGATAAAGGACTGCCTCACGTTTGGGATTCCGGACGTGAGAGTCTCGATCCGCAAACCAATCAATAAGCGTCTCACGCTTGAATTGGGGCAGGTCGCGTTTCCGATCGATTCCGACCGTACGCTCTAGCACGGTGCGTGCTATCCGGGTATCGGACAGCCAGTTCGAAACCGGTGCGGACGCGCTCCCGAGTTTCGCCAGTGTCTCGAAATTACCGAAAAGACGTTTCTGGAGGTCGATTCCACCCTGTTCGGCGTCGGGAGTCAGTCCTTCGACTAACCAATCAAGTTCGCCGTTCTCGCCACGGTTGATTCGGTTCCGGACGACGGTGTTGATCCATGGAATGTCGATACCGACCGGGCAGGCGTTCACACACCGCGTACAGCCGGTACAGAGGTCGTTGAACTCGGCGGCGCTATCGAGTCCTTCGACACCGGCCTCCCATCCGGTTGCGATGCCGCCAGTGTATGTCTCGCCACCGAAGGCGTGGCCGCCAACCGACTGGAAATTTGCACAGGAGTTAGCGCACGCTGAACAGCGGATACAGTAAAGTGTCTCTCGCAACTGGTCATCCTCACGCATGGCCATTCGACCGTTGTCGAAGAGGACGAGGTGAAACTCACGGTCGATTTCTCCGTCGTTACCGTGACCGAACCCCGATCCGTCCGGGGTGTCGAAATCGATGGTTGGGGACTTAACTGGCGGCGTCAGCAAAGAAATGTAGGAGGTTATATGTTGGCCTGTTCCCGACCGGCCGATGAGTTCGACGAAAGGTTGGAGGTCTTCCACGCTGGGTACTATTTTCTCAACGCCTGCGACGGCAACGTGGGTATCCGGAACCACAGCGGACTTGCGGGCGTTGCTTTCGCTGGTAACCAAGGCGATGGTGCCAGTATCCGCGGTTACGAAGTTTGCGCCGGTCATTCCGATATCGGCGTCCTCGATGAGATCACCGAGTCGGTCACGGGCGAATGCCGTCAGTTCCGCCGCCGTCTCTAATCGTTCGTCTGGGTCGAACTGTGTATTGAACAGTTTCGCGATACTCTCGCGGGACTTGTGAATGGCGGGTGCGACAAGATGCGAAGGTGCTTCGTCGGCGACCTGAAGCACCCATTCACCGAGATCCGTTTCAACAACTTCGACACCTTCGTCTTGGAGGTGGTGGTTGACCTCGAGTTCTTCTGAGGTCATTGATTTGCTCTTGACCACGCGGTTGGCTTCCTGCTCGCGAGCGATGGTGGCGATGTACCGGTTCACGTCTGCAGCATCGTCTGCGAGGTATACCGTTCCACCGTTTGCTTCGACCGTTTCACGCAATTCCTCGATGAGATCCGGTAGGTGCTCGATAGCATTTTTTTTGATAGCACGTGCCTCGTCTTTTAGTGCTTGATAGTCGTCGAGACGAGCGACCGATTCATAGCGTCCCCGATTGAATCCGCGGGTATTCTCACCAACAGCATCGCCTTCCGACGCCAGCAGGTGACGAATCTTCTCGGCTTTCGCTTCGCGTGAGTTCGAACTCATTGGTCGGTGAGAATAACAATGTGGACGTCTTCCGGTCCATGAACACCTCGAACCAGCGCACCCATATCTGCGGTCGCGCTCGGACCAGTGGCGATAATAGCGCTTTCCTGTCCGGTTTGTATAGTAGCGACAAGGCGTTCAAACGCCTCGGACATTCCGGGCAAAATATCGCTTTCGCAAACTACGGCGACGTGACTGTCTGGGAAAAGGCTTACCGGCTCAGCACCTTCTGGCGTCGCTTTGATAACAATGCTTCCGTACGATGCAATGGCAAAACTCGCCGGTGTGATGCCTGTCGTGGCAGCACTCAGTTCGGTAGGGGTCGGTGAGACTATGACTTCGCTCGGCAACGAGACGCCGTCGAAAGAGAGCGGGACTCCGACGGCTGGTTGTCCGATCAGGTCGGACAAAACATCAGATACGTCGTCGGTAGTCGTTTTTGTCCGATCGACATCGAGTCGAGTTAACGATGACTCGAAGTCTGTTACGACTTCTGACTTCATGTCCAGGCATGTGTATTTTTCTCATATCTTTGTTTCGTCCGTGGCAATTTCGACAATCAAGTGATTCTACGACTTTTCGGCTTTGAATCACCGTTTATGAATTTATTTGACATTATGGGGCAGCACCTGATTGATTATCTGCTGAGATCCAGAATCCACCGTAAACAGAGGGTATAAAACAAATGTCCATTACTTGGCAATGAACTAGCTTGTGCGGTAATAGGCTGTGAATACACATCGAAGTGGAACAAGGGAGCTGAAGGTATTCCTAGCCGTTCTGTCACAGCTGAGCGTGGAGGGTCGGTTGTCCATATCGTTCATCGATGATTCGTACTTACGATTCGGTAGTTATCCGGCTTGATTCACGTCGATGATCATATATCGATTGTGAATCAATTTCTCTGAGTGAGTACGCTCCCAGCATGCTTGTTTCGAGGATGTTGGTGCAGGAGTTCGATTCTTTTTCTGTGTTTGCCGTTCTTCAGATATCACAGTGGTACGTGAGCTATTCTATGATATACTCTAATAGACGACTATAGTGCGTATTCAATAGGCTGGTAGAGAGTCTTACTCGAGATACTCTTGTTCCCATTCTCTCCGCGCTTCGATTTCTCGCTTGCCACGTCGAGTGATAGTGTAGATGTTCGTCCGGCGATCTTTTTCGCCTTTCTCGATCAGTCCTTTGTCGACAAGAGTATCCAGGTTTGGATACAGTCGCCCGTGGTGGATTTCTTTGTCGTAGTAGTCTCAAGCTCTTCTTTCATCGTGAGTCCGTGTGGTTCGTCTAACCCGTTAACGACGTACAGTAGGTCACGTTGGAAACCAGTCAGGTCGTACATTAGTATCAAATTATGTATTATAGCTGATATTGCAAATTGCTTGTGGCATATTGGAGTTGCCTGATGTATCATTCTCGACTTGATAAGAATACCAATACCTGTTGAGTAACACGCTCCAAAAAGGAGATGTCGAAGGGTAGGACGGCAGGCGCCACACCATATTCTCTTATTTCTTGGGCAAATTTTATTCGAACACCAATGATTATACTTGTCGTGAAAGATGGTGAGTTGTGGCGAACGGAACCACAAACACGCTCGGTCAAGGCCTGTCATCCCCCACTACAAATTGCGTCGTTGCACCCGACGGAGTTCATGGACACACCGAGCGTGTCAGCACCGTTCAACAGTTTCCTCCGTAAAAATTGAGACTAACCGATGGGTGTTCGCTAAAAGCCACTGTGTGTAGAGTGTGCGAATAAACTCGGAAACGGTACAGATGACAAATAACTCATTGGAATGATGAGCATATTTTCTGGTCTCTGCAGTCGATGTGCGAAGTAACCTGTGGGCGCTCGCTTTTTCGTATCTGACCAATGCCGACAGAAGAGACGACACTGAAGTTCCCTTTACCATCTGTTTTAGATCCAATGAGATGGCGTCATCCGTCTGACTCGTGGGAATTGGTCGAAGCGAGTCACAGTCCGAAAAAGATTGCGATGGCGAGTGGGGTGACGATTGCGAGGAGCAATTGGAGGGGCGCGCCGACGCGGAAGTAGTCCGTGAACCGATAGCCACCTGGGCCATAGACGAACAGGTTGGTCTGATAGCCCACTGGACTCATGAACCCTGCGCTCGCGGCGAACATCACGGCCAACAAGAAGGCCAGTGGATTCGTCCCGATTTGTTGTGCAGCGTCGATGGCGACGGGGACCATGAGCGCCACGCTCGCATTATTGCTGATGATATTTGTCAGAGCAACTGTCGCAACATAGAACAATCCGAGTACGCCCACTGTCGGGAGGAACTGTGACGTGGTGGCGACGACCGCACCGAGATACGCGGCGGTTCCCGTGTTCTCCATCGCAATTCCAAGTGGAATGACGCCTGCGAGCACGAAAATCACCGTCCAATCTACTCCATCGTAGAGTTCGTTCGGTGCAAGCGTTCCGGAAAGAACCATCGCCACGACGCCCAACAGAGCAGCAACCTGAATTTCGAGGATGCCAAGCGCTGCGAGTCCGACGACACCCGCGAGGATGACGATGGCGACCGGTATCTTCCCGTAGCGGTAATCCTCACGCGAAATTTCACGGGCGACGATGAAGTCCCGTGTCTCCGCCATTCGTTCGAGCTCGTCCGCTGGGAGTTGAAGCAGCAACAGGTCGCCGACCGTGAACTCGGCTTCACGTACTCGAGGGAGTCGAACGTTCCCACGTCGGAGCGCGACGAGGATCGCGTCGTAGCGTTGGAGTACCGTGTCGGTTGTAATGGTTTCGCCGATGAGGCTCGAGTCGGACGGGACAATGACTTCGATGAGCACTGTCTCTTCCTTCGATACCCCCATAAGCGTTGATTTCTGTCCCACTGTGTGAAGCGGGCTCAACTCCCAGTTTTCGATGAGCGTGGTGAGGTCTGCATGACTGGCGCTGATGAGAAACACATCTCCGGTTCGAATCAGTTCGTCGGAGGACAGCGGGAACACAGCGTCTTCGCGAAGTACTTCTATCACTTCGCCACCGAATTCCGCTTCGGCGGGCACGTCGGTGATGGACGTCCCGACGAGCGGCGACGCCTCGGTGGCGACAAGTTCTGCAAGGTAGTCGTCCGCTTCGTATTCTTCGAGAAGCGTTTCGCGCGGCCGGACACGTTCGGGGAGCAATCGCGGGGCGACGAAGATGAGATACAGCGCGCCGATGGCGAGGACGACCACGCCGACCGGCGTGAACTGGAAGATGTTGAGTGAACGGCCGAGCAGTTGCTGTGCGAGGCCACTCGCCAGCAGGTTTGTCGAGGTACCAATGAGCGTCAGTGTTCCACCGAGCATGGCCGCGTAGGAAAGTGGTATCATCAGTTTAGACGGCGACGTGTTGCCGCGATGAGCGAGTTCGGAGGCAAACGGGACAAGCAATGCGACCACCGGCGTATCGTTAATGAATCCGGATAGCGATCCCGCGATGCCAACCGTCGCCATCATCTGTTTGAGTTCACTGTTGCCGACAAACGCTGTTGCTCGCTGTGTGAGTAATTGAACCGCCCCCGTCCGTCGGATGCTTTCGCTTAGGATGAGCATGGCAAGAACTGTTACTGTCGCCTCGTTCGAGAATCCTGAGAGGCCGTCGGTCGGCGAAACCTTCGTCCACGGGGCGAGCACCATGAGGAGGACGAGAATGATGATGGCCGTCACGTCGACGGGAAACAGTTCGGTCACGAAGAGAGCGAGAGCAAGGATGACAATACCCAATACGACGAGCATACTGTTCGTTATCGGTGGAATCCGGATACCTGTTTGAACTAGAATGAGCATTTATCCCCCCACAGTAGGATACCGTATGGCTTGCGTGCCACCCCATAGTAGATTCGTGGCGATTGACAAATGACTACCTCAATACTTCGAGAGATATTGACAAAATCTATTTTAGAATGGATTGTCATATTTTTCCAATCCACGCTCAATTGAGTAATCGATTGAAGTTCGTAGCGGCCGAAATCCCTCTGGGAGATAATGTACGACTCGATTCTCATTCCGACGGACGGTAAGGAAGGAACGGTGCCAGCTATCGAACATGGTATTCGAATCGCCGCAGAGACGGGTGCGACGATCCATGCGTTGTACATCATCGACCTTCCACAACTTCGAAGTTCGGACGCGGAGCGGAATCTCGCATCGCTGGTGAAGATATTTGAGGAAGAAGGGAGGCGAGCGACAGAAGACATTACCGATAGGGCACGCGAACACGGTGTGCAGGTGATAGAAGCGGTGGAGACCGGTATCCCGTTTCGCAGGATACTCGACTACTCAGAAACCTACGCCATCGACCTCGTCGCAATGGGTACCAGCGGTCGTGGGCGCGTCGAATCATACTTTGTAGGAAGCACGGTACGCAAAATAAATCGTCTCTCTCGCGTTCCCGTGCTGACGGTTCGTGCGATGACGACGACGCCAACGGAAGAATACAGGAATATCCTCCTTCCGACAGACGGGACACTGGGGTCACGGCGTGCAATCGACGAATGTGGAAAACTCGCCGCCCAATACAATGCCACTGTCCACGTCGTCTACGTCATCGATTCCCGAATCGCCCGGTCAGGAGCGTTGATGGATGTTATGCAACGGGAGAGCGAACAGGCGTGCAACGACGCCGTCTCGCGGGTAACGAATGCGGGTGCCATGTCTCGCATCGAAACGCTTCGCGGTCGACCTGCGGAGCAACTCCTCGTGTACACGGACAACCACGATATCGACCTTATCGTGATGGGAACACACGGCCGGACGGGCATCGACCGATTCGTGATGGGGAGTGTCGCCGAGAAAGTTGTTCGACGGACGACAAAACCTGTGCTTACGGTTCGGAATTTGGGCGAGGACTGACGAAACGTGATGCAGGAACTCACTCAACTGCTCGAAACAACTGCCGAACCATGAGTGAATTGAACGAGTGAGTTGTGAACTGTGAAAGAATTATTGAGAAGCGTAGGGGTCCACAGGACGCATCGAATGAGAACTTTCGTGGGAAGGTTGGTGACACTGCGGGGGGGAGGCCAGCCCACCGCCAGAGCTTCCGGCACCGCCACGCATCCCCTCGAACCTAGAGTACGCTTCGCGCCCATCAGCATAGGGCACACTTCAGGTAATGACCGAGATTCCCTTAGATATGATTCACCTACGCCGGAAGTAGGTGGCCCCTGTTTTTACGCATCAATAAGAAATATATTCAATATAATATTTTCTACTAGTTGCGACAATTGTTGACCAGGTGATGGTGACAAAAAGCTGTGACCCCCACGATAATCCACCACTCTATGAGACAATCGATTCCGATGCATTCACCGCGCTCTGTACGCGCGGGTCACCAGTGGTTCATTTTGAGTATGCTGGCTATGATATAGAAATCATATCCGAACAAACCGTCTTGATCTCACTCAATGATTGAAAGCTATTTACTACGTTGCACGGTTTGTGAGTTGGAAGCAGAATCACCGAAACCAACGAACTGCTCGCTTCTCAAACTGGCTTAGCTAGATAATGCCCACCATCGGAATACAGCAGCCGTGTGAATTTTTTCTATAATAGCGTTAGTTGAGCATCCAAATCGTGTAATTAAGCGCCGTGGCGAAACTGACCCAGGCAAGGTACGGACTCAACAGGAGACTCGCACGTCGGTCAACCCGCCATGAGATAGCTATCGTTCCCACGATGGCAAACCAGAGTGGGATGATAACGATAAGTCCCAAGAGTGGTGACTCGAGGCCGAAGAAAGCAGGTGACCATGCTAGGTTGAGAATAAACTGGATCACAAACAATCCGAGCGCACGTCGAACTGTGCGATTGTCTACTCCCGCTCGCCAGAGCAACCAGGCTGCAACTCCTTGTAAGGCATAGAGCAGTGTCCAGACTGGCCCGAATACCCAATTTGGTGGTGTAAACGCCGGCTTTTCGATCGTCAAATACCACGCTTCTATTTGCGGCGCAGTAATGAGCCCACCGGCTGCGCCAAGGAGGACACAGGCAACCACAACGCCGGTAGCTGTCGCGAATGGGCGTCGTTGAGGGAGTGGTGGTGTCGACTCTTGTACAGCCGTCATATCAAATCAGATGGGATCATCACGAATAGCTGTTTACCCACACTAAGTACCCCCATCTCTACAATCCACTACACTCTTCTCCGAACAAAACGATGGGTCGAGAACCTATTCGTTCGAGACGATGAACTGTCCGGCAATCTCTAAGACATCATCCATTGACAACGCTGGGTCGAATGCATCTGGGAATTGGATTTTTCGATTTGTTAAATTGAGATACGCTGCGTGGCGTGCCTCAACACTATGAATGCTCAACGCTGCCGCCAGTAGTTCATCACTCGAAATCGTGGGCGCCACGCCCGCATACGCCGCAACACCCGTATTTTCGAATGCCATCCCGACGGCGACAAATCCCTCGATAGAGTCGTAGCCGAAGTCGTAGGTCAGTTCAGGCACTGGATCAATTGCTACCGCCACCGCCTGGCGTTTCGGTCTCCATTCCCGACTGGTTTCCCATCCCCGTCTCGTTTCCCTGTCCATTAGCCATCTGTCCATCCTGATTCATTGCCGTCTGCGGAACGACAGTCACATTAATAACTTGACTCACGGCTGGATACTGATAGCCATCATTCGTTGCACTCACTAATTGAACTGGTTGGGTTTCCTCTGGCCCCGTGTTGGGCGATGATTGTCGTTCGACCTGATCAGGCCCGACACCTGGCGCCTGGTTTTGCTCCGTTCCTGCGTCCCAGAGTAAGATCTGCGTCGTAACATTTCCTTGAATTGGATGGCCTGTGCCATCAAAGAGAGCAATTCCCGATTTGTCGGGACTGAAAAAGAGATCATTCGATGGCACAAACATCGTTGCGAATGTGAAGCGTTCACCAGGCATTGCCTGGATGGTGAACTGGTACGCCTGTCCCGGGCCAATCGGACTTGGTTCGTTCCCGTCAACGGGAGTATCGAAGACACCGCTAGTTGTCACACCGTCTTGGTTAGGCAGTGACTCGCCGAGTTGGGCTGGATCGCCATCCTCTGCGATTCCCTCTACTCCTTGATCCCGATCCTGCTCACCAGGTGTGAACAGTGGATTCGATCCCATGAACACTGCATATCCACCAGGTGAGAGTGGAACTGGCTGCGGTTGCCCTTCTGATGGCTGTAAGGTCGTCTCTGACGAAACATTCTCAATGCGGACGCGAAACCTTACCGCCCCTGTCTGTGGCCCCTCACCCTGAGTTCTGGTTTCGTTTTGTGCATTTGCGATACGACTCGCGGTCAGAAGCGAACTCGCTGCAACGCCGCCAACACCCAATTGAGCGGTTCTCTGCAACAGCCGACGTCGTGAGATCGGTGTGAGTTTGTGATTTGCTGTAGTTGACTTTGACTGTCTGTCGGCACTCTGGTCGTCTTTCTTCTGTTTCATTGTGTTTCTCTCCCTCTCCGAGGACTGAGTGACAAGCAGGTGTAAAATAGACAGTTCGTTCATCAATAGTATTGTACAAACGGCGTTTTTAACAACACGATTCACTGGACTAAGACGTAAGTAATGAATGAAGAGTCAGAACAGAGCCAAATTTGAGAAACAGAGAGTGCTCGTAGTAGAGCCGAAACGTTCCAATAAATCCTACACCAATATACAGACAGGACGTGGCTGCCACATCAAATTTGACTGATGATTTAAGACGTTCTGGAAGTTCTATTGGGTAGATTCAACTCCGTGGCACTGATTTGTGCATCCTACTCTTCGTCCGTCTTCCGGTCCGGCTGACCCTGCTGGATTTCGAGACGTGTGATGCGGGCGTCGTCAATCGCGGCCACACTGAGAATATATCCATCCCGTTCGATCTGGTCACCGACCTCGGGCGCTTGCCCCAAGTTGCTGAAGACGAATCCACCAATTGTCTCGACGGATTCACTCTCAAATCGAGCATTCAACCGGTCGTTCACTTCTTGTATTGGAACGCCACCGTCGACGATATATGTTCCATCCTCCTGCGTTTCGATTGACAGTTCTTGGGCTGCCGTGTCGAATTCATCTCGGATATCTCCGACGATCTCTTCGAGTATATCTTCGATGGTCACGATTCCTTCGAAGACCCCCCATTCGTCGATCACAACAGCCATCTGACCGCCCCCGTGCGTCTGAAACTCGGCAAGGATTTCATCGATCTGTCGCGTTTCCGGAACCACAAGAGCCTCTCGTGCAAGTTCACGAGCAGTGAGTGAGTCGTCGCGATCCGCTTCCGTTTCGATTGCCCGGAGGATGTCTTTAGCGTGGACGAATCCAACGGGTTGCTCCCCATCTTCGTCAAGCACGAGGTACCGCGTATAGATGCCATTGGCAGCAACTGACCGGAGCTCCGAGAGGGGCATTGAGGCGACCACAGTTTCCACGTCGGGGCGCGGAACCATGACCTCGCGGGCGATCGTGTCCCCCAGGTCGAAGACGCTCTCGATCATCTCAACTTCATCAAGATCAATATGACCCATCTCCTCAGACCGAGTGAGAATCATCAAGATTTCTTCCTCAGAATGGGTTTCCTCGCTTTCGGATGCCGGAGAGACACCGACGAGGCGGGTAAAGTAGTTGGCAGTGCCGTTGAAAACGATGAGACCAGGCAGAAATGCATAGTAGAAAAATTTCATCAGCGGAGCGACGAGCAGCGAGATACGTGCGGCCTCTTGGATGGCGAACGTTTTGGGCGCGAGTTCACCGAACACCACGTGAAGAAAGGTGATGAATCCAAACCCGAGTGCGAACGCGATCAAGTGGAGCGTCCCAGCAGGCACGAACGTCCCGAGAACGGGTTCGATAAGAGCTGCGACAGCCGGTTCGCCGATCCACCCGAGACCGAGAGATGAAAGCGTAATCCCAAGTTGGCTCACTGCGAGATAATCATCTAAGTTCTCAATGACATCTTGTACTAGACTCGCTCCAGGCTTGCCCCGTTCGACAAGCGTATTCACTTGGGTTGGCCTGACTTTGACAAATGCGAATTCTGCGGCCACGAACACTCCATTCATAACAACAAGGAAAAACGCGAGGAGTAATCCTCCCACGGAAATCAAATCTACCATAGTCTCTCATTGTCGTGAAGGGGTCTTGTAGGGAGCGGAAACCGAAACACGCAACATAGACTGGCTTTGATCACATTCGTCCGATGGCTGCTGGATTCGCGGGAGTCAGCTTCCACCAATCAGTCGGTGCGCCGTAGCGATTCTGATTCGTGAAGTCAAATGGGCATGTGTCTGGCCTGTGGCGACGATCTCCGGATCTGCCAATCACAGTACACAACCTGCTAATAACAGTCGTGGGTAAGGGTGCAGAATCAGTTATAAGAGTGAAGACAATGGCAGTCTATTCGAGTTGTTCGACACCGTTTGGCTGAAATTGGTATAAATCCGGGGGCTCAAATCTGGTTTCCGAAGTTGTACACTAACTGGCCGACAGCAGGTGAGAGTAACGCTCTCACTGTCTTATACTGGCTGGCATGTAGCTGCCTGCCATCAGCAGACACACGTGTCATCGACGACCTAGTCGCTTGTCGGATGACAGCTGTTCTTGGTCTGTGACTTGGCCACCGCACTCGCGGCAGACCCCCTTCACCGGTGTCGGAAGCTTTGCCACATAGCTGGCATTTGAACCGAGCATCACTCTCAGTAGTGAATATCCGTCTGAGTTTGCGGATGAGTCTCATCTGGTGGTGTATTACATTCTTTCTGTATAACCAAAAAAGTCTGAGGGCCTATTCCAAAAGTGTGATATCGATAATCACAGGAGATGAAAATGGTACCAAAGATGATAAAACCTCCCATCTACTGACTGCGCCGTTCGAGTTGGAGTCCACTCGTACGGAAAACGTGAGTGTGTAACAATGTGGTGCCCAGAGAGTAGACACGTCAAGCATATACTTGGGATCGCCGCCTTTTCACTGTCTACCCTTCTCTTTTCGTGTTATCTTCCTCCCCGACGTCCAAGACTCACTTTCTAGATTTCCTGACGTTCGTCCGGAGACCACGAGCCAGTCTCGAATAAACCCGAGTAACGAAGGAATCATCGCGACCGTGGCGAGCGGCACTATCACGTTCGATGAGAGCACTGGAGCCAGCGCAAGAGTAATCACAACCATATGGAGAGCAGCGAGTGGTCGCCGGGCGCGGCTCGGGGGAAGTGGCGCGACGTATCGCCCCTAGTAGCGACGGTATGCCGTGCTGCCGCGGAAGAGATAGCTGGCGGCGCTAATGGCAAGATACCAGATCGAGAGTACTCTGACCACTGTTGACACTTGTTATTCGGTGGGTGACGACATGATTATGAAACGTGGGGTCAGATGGTTGGCGCCACGAGCAACCCACGTTTTGCCGGGTATGACGAACATGGTGACAAACAACCTAACCCGACGTTCTCGAACATGGTATTGAATAGCATGGGGATTGTGATGGAGGCAAAAGATTCGAGCGGGTGCTCATCTCTCTTTTGAGTTAGCTGGAAAGGATGTCGTGATATCGTCGATAATCGGCCTCTGGAGGCGGATTTGTTGTGGTTTGGTACACGATCAACCCTATATTCGGAACCACTGTTTACGACGGGATTTTAGCGTCTGTAATTCAGATAAAACAGCGGCGGACGCTGGTTAGTATACTATACTAACAATCGGTGCTCGATTTTATTATCAAACTGTTGAACACCGAATGTATCGAACAGACAACAACAATTAAGACAGTTTCAATAGTCTATAGATAGAACAATTCGTGGTCGAACAGGCCTGATCCCAGTCATCGAAGATATGCCAACAAGAAAAAATAGACTACTAGTAGTTCTTGTAATCTTTCTATTACTGTTTCCGGCTATCGTGAGTACTGTAACGTATAAACCAGTAGTGGATGTCTCCAGTGCCCAAGGAGTCCCGGACAGGATACCTGCAGAGGACATCACGTTCGTAACTGCACAGGGCAAGGAGTTCTCCTCAACACAGGCCCAGCTCGTCGCCTTTAATACGAAAACTAAGGAACCAGTATGGGTCCACAAAAAATACGATCGGTATCTCGGCGTCGATCCACTCGGTGAGAACCGACTCCTGGTCGTCGCACGAAGCGGTGGCGAAGATCTCCCTATCTTCTCCAAGAAGGTGTCGTACTTTGCAGTCATAATAAATTGGCGAACTGGCGAGACGATTCGTCGATTTCCCGTCCCACCGGCGACACACGACGTCGACTATCTCCACGGAGATGACTATGCGGTTGCAGACCTCAAGCACAGTCGCGCTTACGTGTACAATACCTCGGAAAAGAAGATCGTCTGGGAATATCACTTCCGTAAACACTTCCCCAAAAGTGCAGGAGGGGGAATAGGTGGGTATACTCACCTCAATGATATCGATGTGGTCGACAACGGGTCTGCGTTTCTCCTGAGCCCGCGAAATTTTGACCGAGTGATGCTGGTTGATCGAGCGACGAAGAAGATCAGGTGGACGCTCGGCGAGGAAGACAACTACAGTATTCTCAACGAACAGCACAATCCAGTCATTCTTTCACAGAACCCACTCACACTCCTCGTCGCCGATAGCGAAAATGACCGCGTCATTGAATACCGCCGGACGAATGATGGCTGGAAACAGGACTGGGCCTACACTAACCTGAGCTGGCCTCGTGATGCCGATAGACTACCGAACGGAAACACGATGATCGTCGATAGTAACAACCAACGAGCACTCGTCGTAACACCTGAGGGGACGACCGTCTGGTCTGTCCACATTCTCTTTGAGCCATACGATATTGAGCGCCCGGTCTATGGCGACGAGCCAGCAGATCTGACAATGCGTGAGATTGGGAACCCAAGTATGAATGCACATGCAGAGAAACAGGATTTGAGTCTCTCTCGCGTCGCAGCGGTAGTCAGTGATGTGTATGACTCGGCGTACACCACGAGTCAATGGGTTCTCCCTCCCGGTATCGGACAGCTAGAATACGGTCTTATGCTGATGGCAGGAGTACTTACTGTAATCTGGACAGCCATCGAAGCGTATGGTGTCATACTTCGATTCATGTCGTCAGGAACTCCCCGAACATGATCGTAACAACTGTCCATTACGGAGCATTCATCCGTTGAACGAAATTGGATCCCGTGAGAAGAGTAACGAAGCGTCGTCGAGCGTTGAGACCACGAAGAACAATGTTTTGGGTTTCGATGGGCGCTGCAGGCGCTCGTTCAACTATCGAGCGAATCGTGCTTTCAGGCTTAAGGCGGCCGAATTCGGCTGTCTCAAAATGACCGCTTCTGACAACTAATAGATGGGTAGACGCTTTCTGGGCAATAACACACAGTGCGTATCCCACCCACGATATTCAATCATCTTCAATTACAGAAATAGTGGCTCTGTTGAAACCCTCTGGCAGTGATCGATTTAAACGGGCGTGCTGAATACAGGGCGCGAATGAAGATCGAGTGGCATGCGAAGTGACCGGTCTCTCACCATCACGAGTTGCTGTTTGGAATGCTGCTATGGCATACCCGTGAAGAATTGCAATCTCGAGTAGAAGGGAAATAGTTCCTCGAAGTAAGAACTATATCTTGCTAGCTCGAACATCTAGTATGGCCAATTCAGATCTCACCGATGGGCCACCTCCCTTCGAGGACGCGTTCAGCGGCGACGACGTTGAACAGCAAATATATGGAACCATCCTCCAGACGCGCGAGCCGGTTGCGGCGAGTGCAATCGCAGATCAAATCAACTGTGATCCGAAAACTGCTCGGAAATACCTAAACTGGTTCGCGGATCTCAGGATCGTCACTCAGCATGATGGGCATCCAGCCACCTACGAGCGCAATGATGCCTATTTCGAGTGGCGACGCATCAATCAGCTCGCAGCACGTCATTCACTTGAGGAACTCCAGCAGCACGTGCGTACATTGACGACAACAATCAAAAGTTACGAAGACGAGTATGATGTCGCGACCCCGGCAGACGTTGATGCACTTGCCGTTGTCGAGACAACCGTCGATCGGTCGATTGATGACGTGTACAGTGATCTCGGCGACTGGGCGAGTGCTCGCCAAGAGAGAACACGCTATGAACGAGCACGCCAGCAACGTGCTGGTACCGCCGACCACGAACAAGCTTCAGGATAGCGATGGTACCGCCAACTGGCGATGGGGGCAGTCCTGCGCCCATCGACCGACCAATCCTTGAGTTTCTACAGACCAGGCTCACCGCCACACAGCAAGTTGAACAGGCGGTCATCACGGATGCCAACGGCCATCTTGAGCTTCGTGTTACATTCGTCGAGCCGAATTATCCAGTGTTAGTGGATAAGGCGACGCTTGCTGTCCGGTGGTACACGAACGACGACTTCAAAATCCACTATCGAGAAGTACACGCCGATAGCGCCTGGGAGTGTCGCTGGGATCGGCATCGGAACCCGCACAATTCGCGAGATCATTTCCATCCACCACCCACTGCTCCAACGCTTGGCGAGGATGCGTCGTGGCCCATCGATCATCGCGATGTTCTGGCGTTCGTTCTCGACGAGATCGAACAGCGGATTACAACACTGTGGGACGAATAGGCAGTGGGACCGTCGTCGGGTGAATTATGCGAGTACAGCAGCTTAGCACCGGACGATACTGATACGCCTGAAAGCAAAGCCCCAGAGCGTGGTTTCCATCGCAAGTTCAGACACAATCGACAACACCACAGACAAACCTATGAGTGAGATTCACAGAAAGCCCTCGGCCGTTCGGCATCCTGCTGCCCCGCGAGACGCAGTCTTGCGGGCCCCGTTCGCTCGGGAAGACTCACTTCGTTCGTCTTCCGAGATTCCGCTCGTTTCACTCGCGTTTTGTATTATTCGCGACTCCCGATTGCGTAGAGCCGGCCATCAGCGACCCCGATGTAGCACATCCCATGTGCCAACGCGACTTCTGTGTCCATGATGTAGGCCGCCATCCCGATGTTGGAGACTGTGATCTCAATCGTCCACGTATGGTTGTCACTCGTCTCGTAGGCAACAACGGCATCATCCCGCGGAACGACCACACCACCGTCACCGGCAGCGGGGGGTTGATTGTACCCATTCTCAGCTGATCGCCAGCGAATCGACCCGTCTGCAATATCGATTGCAACGAGCCCTCCGTGATACGTATTTACGTACGCAGTGTCCGCCGTGACTGCTGGCGAGGGGATCGCGTTGCCGTAGTTCTCATCAACAACAGTTGTTCGCCACAGAACGGTTCCATCGGCAGTATCGGCTGCGATGAGTTCCTCGGCGATGCCCGGGACGTACAGGTGACCGTCGGCTACCGCGGGGGTGGCCTGAATGTCCGGACAACACTCAACTGGTGTGGCGATCTGTTTGCTCCACCGTCGCTCACCAGTGGTCGTATCAAGTGCCGCAATACGGCCGTCCGATACCCCGACGTAGACGCCGTCGCGATCCGCACAGGTCGCCGTGGAGCACTTCCCATCGATGGATGTTCGCCACTGTTGGGTGCCATCCACCGTGTAGGCATACACCGCGTTATCCTCGTCTCGCGTCGCCAAGTAACACGTTCGGTCCACAACTGCTGGCGAGCCAGTCACGTCCGGAAGCGTGTCGGTCCATTGGACCACACCATTCCGCGTGAGAGCCCTCAGGGTTGTCTGGTCGTAGTCTGGGCTTCGGGTTACAGCGAGCAGTCTATCACCAGCCACTGCGAGCCCCACAGTTCGACCAGTGTCGAGATGTTTTGCAAGTTGCTGGTCGCCAGTTTTCGCATCGAACCCAGCAAGGTAGGCGTCTGGATTGTCAGCGTCTGTTGATGATTCAGTATAGCCGATATAGACACGATTCGGACCGACAATTGGTGGCGTCGCTCCATGAGGGTCCGTGCCTGGACGGCGAAGCCACGCGACGCCAACATCTCCGCGGGGGAGTGCCGACTCAGCATCTCTGGTTCGTCCCCCGTCATGGCCTTCAACTACCCAGCGACCGTCTGGGACGTAGCTCGCTTTGTATGCGTCGTTCGTGAACGGCGTTGGAACAGCCTTCCCGTTCGAATGGCCTGGAATAGTTGGAGCGATGCATCCGCTCACACTCACTATCCCACCCCCAATCGCCATCTGTCGGTCGCGTTCTCGACGGCGGCCATGTGTTTGCAGAAGGCATCGCGGTGGACGTGGTGCGGACACGTGCAGGCCATCAGTTCCTCGGTCACGTTGTCCAGTGTAACGACGTATTGGTGTTAAGCGGGGTTCTCGTGGCTCTCGTTGGTGACTTCGTGAGTCCGGGGCCCTCGACGTCGACGGCAAATTGGTCGGCCTGTGTGCGTTTCTGTGCCGTCTCGGCAGGTTCAAGGGCTGCGGGCAATCTTCACGTACGAATCTAACTCAGCGATACTCCCGTTCTGGAGCAAGGATCACCGGTTGTCTTCTCCCGTGGCCGTTTGATTCGTTGTAACGTTTTGAGTCCACGCTGGTTGCGGGACTTGAGTACTACCTGTCTTAGCAAAGCGAGCGGTTCTGCTTCCGGACACAGTCTGGTTGTTCGTTTGACCAGTATAGGTGAGTTGATACTGATGAATCATACCCCAGTGGTCAATCGTCGCTGTCATTGACGCATTCGTCACGGTTTCGAGGCCGTGATAGTTTGCAATAAGTGCCGGACGCTCAAGTCGTGTCAGTTGAACCTTATAGCGAGGAGGAGATGAATTCAGCCCATCATCTCCTGGGCGAGTTCCAGTTCGCGTTTGGCTTGTTCGATATCGAGATCGATCCCACAGTGCATGAGTACCGTGAGGGCACAGGCCCGTGCGAACTCGTCATCGCAGTGGCGGAGGATACTCACCAGCGTATCCTGATTCTCCTTCAGCCAACGTCGGGCGTCTTGGGGTGAATCGAATCGGCTCATCGAGAATCACTCATGGAACGGAAACGAAATTACAACAGGGTCAGTTAGACACTGGGTTCCTCTGGTGACCTGGTTCCGATCTCGCAGTTGTCGATGAACTCGAAGACTATCGCACCGAGGCGGCGAAAGAGCGTTCCCAGGACCGACAGAAGCTTAGTAGTCTCGAAGACACGACCGAGGCTGTACAGTCAGACATCAACGAGCTCACCGACGCAGAGAAGAAGAACGCCCGTGTGAGAGCGTCGGTGTCTCGGCTGATCAACCTCGTACGGGATTACGAGACTGAAGAGAGTGTCGACGATGATTCGCCAAACCTCGCCGCGGAAGCGGCCAATGCAGGACGGCAGCTCTTCGAGACAGTCCAGCGCTCGGAACAGAACACCGAACTTGTCAACTTCCGCGAAAAGCGAGCAGAGAGCCAACAAGTCGAGGATAAGTACCTGAATGTCCTCGAGCACGCGAAGAACGTTGCCAAAACAAATGACGTGATGGTCGCACAATTGGGCTATCGGGAGGTTGCGACGCATTACGGCTGTGCGTACAAGAGCGATGGGTATCGGGTGATGGAGGAGATGGCCGAGCGCGTTCCTGGCGTGACCTACAAGGAGTCACGAACGTTGTCGGTCGATGACGCGATGGGCGTCGGTGGGCATCACATCGAGATCACGTTCGCCCATCCTGATCTGGCGGGATGGATGCGAGCACACGAAGCTAACGCGGGAGGGAACGGAGGGCGCTGAGTATAGTGTTGTAATCACGGGGGTTCGTAAAACCCCCGCTCGAACTAAGCCACTATAAGAGATTCACACCGCACTGCCGGTGACACATGGTGGTAGTAATCGGTTGGGTACGGTGGAGTGCGTCTTTTTCTGCGTCATTTTCTGCGAAATGGAGGGGGATCGCGAGAGCGACCCCCCTCTATTACAACGGTGTAATCGACAGCTCCCGCTAACGAGAGTCGAGAACATGCTGGCTTGTTCCGTGCCGACGAATCAACATTTGGATGTCACCTTCCAATCATCTGGTAGGAATGGTGTGATAAATAGAGGATACAAACTATTTTTCACCGGAAGATAGATATATTTTGTTTGGAGCTCGGTCCCGACTAGGTCTTGAGAATCCGTTCACCGAGCGGTTCCAGATCCTCCTCAAACTCATGTACCGTGGTGCTATCGGAGAAGAGTCCAACGAACCGAGCCGTCTCCTCGCCCGTATTGCGGAAGCCATGCGGTTCCATGGCCGGGATCACAGCCATCTCGCCCGCCGTAAGCGTGCCAGTCGCGTCGCCAACCCAGGCCTCGATTCCGTCACCGTCAAGGCAGATAACGAGTTCCTCGGGGCTATCCTTGTGCGTTCCCAGTTCCTTGCCTGGAGGAATTTCGAAGTAGACGACAGTGTGTCCGCCTTTCAGTTCCAGCCCGGTTGATGCCGGAAACGCTGGTGAGAACGGAAAGTTCGCACCGACCTGCATGTCCGTGTCTGCCTGTGTCATCTCAACGAGTTCGAGGTCGTCAAATCGAATCCTCGTCAGGTCCGCCTTAGTCCCCCCAGAGTCTGCGGTGTGTTTATCTGATGCATGTGCCATATCAGTCACCATTATTCATTAAGAGCGGTGAGCGGTTATCGGTGCCGGGTCATATGCTATCATGGTGTTTTCCGACGAAGACGAATCGAAAATACGACGATCGGTTGAAGGTCATCGATGTTAAGATTGGTAATGGATACGCGCTCTGTAATTAGCACGACCGCCAGTATGAGACGGAAAACAAGTCGACAGTGCAACAAACAATTGCCAGCGGTAATCACGGCTGAAATCCGCCCGTTTACCTCACTCGACCGGTTCGTCCTCGGGGAACTGATAGCTCCCGTTGATGATTGGCTTACGCGGTTGGTAGAGCCGGACATAATAGAACCATCCCTCTGGGGTATAGAGGAAGTTCTTCTGGTCGGGGTCACCATCGATATGGATCGTGACACTGCCGTTAGCGTTCCGCTCTGCGGTCACGTTGTTGATAGAATAGGCATCATACTTGTTCTCCTCGAAGTACCCCTCGCGGTTGTAGACGCTGATCGACCAGAGCCCGTCGACGGGGACGTCCTTAACGGTGAGTTTGTATGGCGTTTCGCCGTCATTCTGGGCGGGAACTTTTAAGAAGAATAATGCTTCTGACGGCTCCGGAACGCCGGTCCACCCTGATGGACTGGCGATGAAAAATTTCACAGGGTCGACCTGGCCGACGTCACCATACGCGCCCGAGTGGTTGTTCATCGTGAGCACGACCCTGTTGAGCGCGTCGTCGAGTTGTTTGAATGATTGCTGATCCCAGTTGGGAATCTCGAACGAGCCAGTCGATGCTTGCTCTACGCCGATCCCATCTTGGAATTTTCGGGCTTGCTTTACATCGGCCGGGTCGTCAGGGTCAACAAACGTGCGGATCAGGGCGCCAGCATAGCGAGTCTCTATGAGATCTTGTGTTATCGTGTACTCGCCTGGATCGTACACGCACATCTTCCCATATTGATCCTCATTCTGGACGTTCATCGACTGGTATCGGTCACCGGTGTCCGATTTCGTGATGGTGACTGGCTCGGTCAGGTCGAAAACCCCCAATGAGTAGAGCGTGTCACGATTCGTTGCGATGGTAAACTGATCCTCGATGGGGGTGAGACTCCGGATATGATTGAATTGTCCGAACCCGCCATCGTCGACGGTTGACTGAAATGAAGCATGACAGTTGGCGCGTGGATAGTTCGCCCATGTCACTGGGACTGCATTGGTATTGTCCGTCGTCTGTTGCTGGGTCTGTTCGTGGTCTGGCTCGGCGTGTCTTGGTGAGCGCTGTCGCTGCCGATGCCCATCGCGAGTAAGCCGGCGAGACCCGCCCCGCGAAGCGCGGTTCGACGTGTTGCCTGCAACGGTTCGAATTCCGTTTCAGTCGTTTTGTTGTGTGTGTCTTTGTCCATGGCTCATGTCCTCCCTTCTCTAGTGCGGTGCCCAACAGTACTGCCTCACTCGACTCGCACTCCATACGATAGACTCCTACAAAGTAATGTCTCTAAAATAACATAAATTCCAGACATAATAGCGGTGAGAACTGGTTGGCCACCTGCTCAGTTCTGATCTGAGATCTGTTGTATGTGCACTGAACAACCTACCCATCATCTGTTTACGCTCGGGGCTGGCTTGATTCGTGTTCTACGATCAGCACAACCGCCGAAATCGATAAACGATTGAGAGTTTCCATGGAAGAGAAGGTATGCGACAGATACAGCCTCTACAGGCCGGGTGCCTCGAGCGTGACCTCGATGCGGTTCAGCTTGCAATCGTTAGAGGAACGATTTGAGGCTTATTTCGTCATGACTCGATAGGAATTGCTCAATGCGTTTCTCACGCCACCCAAGTGGCGACAGCACACTCGCCGCGGCACGAACCAATAACTCCCGATAGAACCCGACATCATACTCGTCTAACTCCTCACTCGCCAACAGCACCCGCTCTCGCGATTTCTTCGCATCATCCACCACCACATACGACACACTCTGACCAGGCGACCGCGCCAACCCCAACTCAGCCGCTCGCTCGAGTGCCGCCACACTCCGCGTCGATTGCGTGTAGTCCTCCGTTGCTTCGAAACACGATTCGTGATTACCAACTCGCTCGGATCGATCGCCCCACGACCGCAATTCCTCACAAACCGCCGCTGGATCTCGATACTCATCCACCGCTTGAATCAACGCTTTCTGTGTATCATCGATATTAAACCACTTGTCGATTCTTTCTGATTATCGGCTCGGTATCGGAACGACAAGAGCCGTCTATGTGGCGGCGTCAATAGCGTTCTCGAGATCAGCAATGATCTGGCCAGGATCTTCAATACCCACAGAAAGGCGAACAAGATCATCAGTGACGCCGGAAGCAGCCTGTTCAGCGTCTGTAAGCTGTTGATGGGTTGTACTAGCTGGATGAATGATGAGTGTCTTTGCATCACCAACATTAGCGAGCAAACTCGCCAACTCTGTCGATTCAACGGTTTTTCGCGCAGCATCATATCCGTCGGCGAGGCCAAAAGTGATCATGCCGCCATAGCCACCTTCGAGGTATTCGGTGGCCGTATCATGGGTTTCGTGGGAGGATAGGCCGGGATAGTTCACCCACGCAACATCCTCATGGTTCTGGAGATATTCGGCGACTGCCATTGCGTTCTCGCAGTGACGGTCCATCCGAAGGGGGAGTGTTTCGAGCCCCTGTAGGGTTTGCCAAGCGTCGAAGGGCGCTTGCTGGTTTCCAAGATCACGAAGTCCACGGGCGATCGCAGCGTATGTGAACGCCTCGTCGCCGAATGTTTCTGCGAAGTTGACACCGTGATAGGCGGGATTATCTTGAGCAATCTCACTATATTTTTCTGGATAATCGCTCCAAGGGAACGAGCCACCATCAACAATCACGCCACCAATGGTGGTACCGGAGCCGTGAAGCCATTTTGTGGTCGAGTTCCAGACGAGATCCGCGCCATGTTCGAGTGGACGACAGAGGTAGGGTGTCGCAAAGGTATTATCGACGAGTAAGGGAACGCCGTGGTCGTGAGCGATGTCGGAAATTTGCTGGATATCGGGTGTATCGAGGGCTGGATTCCCGATCGTCTCAAGATGGACGTAGGCAGTATTGTCGTCGATGGCTTCGTCGTATTCCTGATAGTCGAGTGTGTCAACGAATTTGGCTGTGACACCTCGGCGTTCGATTGAATGGGTGAAGTACGTGTAGGTGCCTCCATATAATGAGGAGGCCGTGACGATATTATCGCCAGCCTCTGCCAGTAGGAACGTTGCGAGATTCAGAGCAGCCATCCCAGATGCGGTGGCAACGCCACCTACTCCTCCTTCAAGAGCGGCAAGTCGGTCTTGGAGTGTTTCAAGAGTCGGGTTCATCAACCGAGAATAAATATAGCCAGGCTTCTCGAGCCCAAACTGGGTTGCTGCATCTTCAGCATCCTCAAAGACGTATGAAGTGGTTTGATAGAGCGGTGGCGCTCGTGCCCCAGTCACAGGATCGGGATCTTGACCGGCGTGTAGTGAGTCAGTAGCGAATGAACTATCAGTAGGATCGTCGCTCATACATTCCCGGATGAGACCCAAGATATTATGTGAACGTATTAAGGGAAAGATTGCCGAGATCGTTGACAGCATTTTGGGCTGCCAATCGTAGTCACCAATTCGTTCGGATCAACCGCCCCACGTTCGAGGCGATAAACCCACGACCGTAATTCCTCACAAACTGCCTCCGTGATCACGGTACTCATCCACCGCTCGAATCAACGCTTTCTGCGCATCGTCGATATACGACGGTGAAATTCACTGGCGACACTCGATGCCCCATACTTGTACTCGTCTTCACCAGCGACTCTCCCGAAGTACTTCATCAAGGCACCAGCATCCAAATAATGTAACGACACAAACGATATCCAGTCATACTGCGTTTCGTGTTCGAGCCGAATCTCCACTTGAAGCTCGTCAGTGTTAGTATTGAATACTAACCAAGGATTTTCGAGGAGTGATATTAGGCGCTCAGAACTTTCGGCGGAGTCTCGACTTGCTCGCTATGACGATGAAATGCTCGCGTCGGTACCGAATCGCAAACCCGACGAATTCGCGGGGAAAGCGTGGTGTGAGCGTGATGAGGCCGGTCGCTACTCACTCTGATCAAAAGGGAGTGGCGAGATACATTCCTACTTAGATGCCTCAGACCCCGCCGAGTAGATTCGGCTGAAAGAGTCCGGCGTGAGCAAGAAGTACAGCCAGGAACTTGCTCCCCGGACGATGGACGCGATGCACGAACTCTCGAATGGCCGGCTCGGGAAGATCAAGCGCCAGCGATTCAAGGACGGATTGAGCTACCAAGAGACGCGTCTCGTCCTGAAAACCGATATCGAGCTCCCTGGTGAGGTGACAAACAAAGACACAGACGATAGTCCGGCCACAGACGGGGTTGCCGGAGAGTAGCGTGGTCGGGACCACATCACGCCCGAGAGGGACACACATCTAACACGAACGCCAACACAAACGCGGTTGTGGACGCCCCGAATTGACACAGTTCGGGACTGACGCCGTACGGCCACTTGTAAGTACGGCAGTTGTTTCGGCATCTATCGGCTACAAGCCAGCGGGAGGGGGAGAGGTTGTACCGGCCACCGCGTTTGTGGTCGGAGCGGGACACCGAGGCCCCGTGACTGTTTGAGAGCCACGTCGGGTTCGCAAATACGGGGGAAGGTTTCTTAGCCTGGCACACAAATGGCTATGTAATGAGTATCTTAGCGAGCGACTTCACGGATCTGACGAAGACCACCGATGAAAAAGAGCGATTGGGTGACGCGCTTGCTGGCGAGGCAAGCGAGCTGGACGTAGATTCTGTTGCTGCGGTTCGGGAGCTCCGGGAACGCGAATGAGGTATTTTATCGATACGAATATTTTTATTGCAGCACTCACAGACGAACCGAACCGGGGAGATGTTGCAGTCGACTTCTTGAACCTCGAGGCAAACTTCTACACCTCGCTCCTGAATGTAATGGAGTTGCGGAGTGTTCTTGGCAAAAAGAAGCAACTCAAACATGGGCGTGTGGCCGAATTAGAGCGGCGAGTTACCTCTCAAGTTGAAATTGTCGTCCCGGATGCATCCGATATGCTTGCTGCCAACAAACGCCATCAAGAGACGTTGATCTATCCCATGGATTGTCTTATTTTGGCGTGTGCCGAGAGTCAAGACACGGCATTAGTCTCGTTCGACAAAGAGCTCATTGAAGCAGGAGCGCGCTCACCGGAAGAGATCACCGACGATTCATAGACGATGTTATCGAACCGGTAAGCACCAGCGTTTGCTTCATCTTAACGTAAAGCGTGAAGTGGTTCTGACGACGGTGTCAGGAGGTTGTGCGAGAAAAACAATGAGTACGTAATCTAACATGAGCAACTCAAACGCGCGTGATACACTCAATGCGAAACACGAACGCAACCGGGAGCAGCGCGTCACCAGCATCAAACGCTGGGTAGAATACATCCACACACACATTCGCCGGACGACTGGGGAGAACAACAGAACCGTCTAATCAATTCGCAGCTTGAATCTGCCCGACAGTCGGACATTGACGCTGAACAGCGCCGCCGTGTTGAAGAAGCTGGTCGCGACTACTCAGAGTGAACTACTGTACCCTTTTCGGCCTGACAACTTCGCCGAGAACGGTAGTTCTCTGAATTGCGTTGCAGAAGCAGCAAATGCAGGCCGTCAGCTCTTCGAGACAGTCCAGCGCTCAGAATAAAACACCGAACTCGTGAACTTCCGGGAAAAGCGAGCAGAGAGCCAACAAGTCGAGGACAAGTACCTCAACGTCCTCGAACACGCGAAGAATGTTGCCAAGACAAATGACGTGATGGTCGCACGATTGGGTTATCGAGAGGTTGCAACGCACTATGGCTGTGCGTACATGAACGACGGCTATCGGGTGATGGAGGAGATGGCCGAACGGGTTCCTGACGTGAGCAAGAACTCGCTCGCCAGACGATGGCCGCGATCCACGAACTCTCGAAAAGCCGTTATTGCGATCGCGGATTCAGACTCACTGATCCACTTTGCAGAAATTGATTTGCTGAGTTGCTTACTTCGGTAGTAGTTTGAAGGTGAGACGAACATTGTCCGAGGAGAGTCTCGACGTATCAAGACGAACCCGGCGTCCGGCCGCAATTGCTTCAGAATCACACGCAACACGTCCCATGAGTCGTGGACCCTCGTCTAACGTAATGATAGCCGACACGATCGGAGCGTCTGATGCGAATCGCTGCGTTGGACGGTGAATACTAGTATAACCGTACACCGTTCCAGTGCCTGCAATTGACTCGAACTCCCACTCGTCGGAGTAACAGTCTGGACAGTATCGGCGTGGAGGATGATAGACGTGGTCGCATGCCTGACAGTGGGCAATGCAGACATCACCGTTAGCCACGCGCTGCCAGTATTGGTGTTCGTATTCGGTCGTCGATGTCGGAATCGGCTTGTTAGTCGGCATGACACTCACCTCGTTCGAGGATCGCTACTGCTTGCGTTGAGAAGATTCCCCCGTTTCCATGGACGAGCGCCGTCGATGCGTCTTCGACTTGCGTCGCTTCGGCTCGGCCTTGTAGCTGACGGATTGCTTCGGTAATATGAAAAATCCCACAGGGCATTCCTGGATGTGCTTGGGCGAGCGCCCCGCCGTGAGTGTTGAGTGGCCACTTTCCAGTTAATCGAAGAGCACCACTGTCAACGAGGTCGCCACCGTCTCCACGTTCACAGAACCCAAGATCCTCGAGGATCCGAAGGACGGTAATCGTAAAGCAGTCGTATATTTGAAGGACGTCGATATCAGCATGATCGACGGCTGCTTCGGCCATTGCTCGCTGTCCTGCTTCTACCGCTCCCGTCTCTTCGAACGATGGCATCTGAGAGATGTGGTCGTGGGTATGTCGTGCGCCGAACCCTGTCAATTGAACTGGTACTTGATCGAGCTCGGCGGCATTTTCTTCAGTGGTTACGATGAATGCCGCTCCGCCATCGGAGATTAGAGCGCACTGATCTGCAGTCAACGGAGTTGCAACCATCGGAGCGTCGAGAATCTCATCAGCTGATTTCGCTTCCTGTCGGTGTGCACGTTCCGCAGGCTGCAGCGACGCGTGCTCGTGAGCGATGGCTGCGATTTCGGCGAGCTGTTTCCGGGTTGTCCCAAACGTATCGAGGTGCCAGTTTGCAACATGGGCGTAGAGCGACGGGACAATATTTGCGGGTTCCTCGAACTCGCTGACACTGTCTGATAGTTCTTCGATAACAGTTCGTGGTCCGATATCAGAATGAAGAGCGTCTGCGGCGACAACGAGGATCGTTTCAGCCTGTCCATTTTCAATCGCATTAGTCGCTCGGTGAATCGAGTTCACGTGGGATGCACCACCTACGCCGGTGAGTTCTGCAAAATTGAGTGGAGCGATTCCAAGATACTCGATCAGTCGAGGGAGTGGAAACCGTTCCGTTCGAAAGGGTGCAGTCGCAATAAGTCCGTCAATATCGTCTGGTTCGAGATCGACGTCACGCAATGCTTCGCGTGTCGCCCACATGTTCAGCTCTTCGTATCTGCAGTCGAGTGACTCTCCGACGCTCGTTTCACCATACCCGATTAGCACTGGGTTCATTGGTCTCAATCGCATACGATACCGATCCCAAAGAAGGTTAGAGGAAATCATTGATGCTAAAACGTGTGCTGGAAAGCATCCATCAGCGGTACTACCACACGATATTCATATTGGATCGCCGGTGACGCATAGTGGGAATGGTTGTACGGCTACTGTGGAGTGAATAATAGTCCAGTTTATTTTCTCATACCTTGATCACCATGCCGTCTAAGGTGTCTTCAATATCGTCAACTCTGTCTTCGAGATCATCAACGAAATCGGGGGTCTGAGCAGTAGTGATGGCCCCCTGTTTGGTTGGCTCGATTAAATTGGCATTTTCAAGCGTTCGGAATGAGTAGCGCACTTTATGACGAGGATACTCAGTTTCATCTGAGACTTTTACGATACCAATTGGCTCGTCTTCGATGACCATCTGCATGATTCGGAGGTGTCGCGTTACCATCTCAACTTCGTTCTCGACTCTATCAATCATGGTAATTGCTAACTTACGTCGTGGGTGAATTTAGCTCTTGTTGCCATAGATAGTATTAAACAAACAGCATATCTCAGCAGTCACTGTTCAGCAGCCAGGGAGAAAATCATGGTACAGCAGATATCCAGTCACTAAAGACGGATCGTGAGAGGACTGCCTTGCCACTCTTGCGCCCAGAAAGTCGAAGCTTGAGGCCTGGTTCTGCGTACCGCTGTCGAAACGAAACTGACCAGCATCGATGGAGAAGAGATGCCGAGCTAACCAACGAAGGAGTGAAAGAGAGAAATGTGGAGAGTTATCAGTTCGCTATCTCTCTTTCTCAAGAGTGCACGGTAGCTCGGTGTCCTACGATATGATATCGACCATTGTTCTGGTCAAAACCAAACTACCTAGCACTCACCAATAGCAATAACACAGGGTGGCTAAAGGATTTTGGCAAAAAGATTGAAAAATATCATATAAATTATCTGAACTGCAGGCGGGTAAGCCCCCTTTCTCAAGGAGCGACCGACGGGAGCGAGTAGCACGGATACACCCGCCGTCTTGGGTACGTTCACTGCACGGCAGAGCCTTATTAGTTCCGCGCTCGAAAGCGGTAGTAAGACACTCACTCTAATGCGTCCGGTCTCGCGTCAGCATGGGCACGAGCATACTCGAACAGCTGATCAAACACAGCTTGGTCAGCGTGGCGGAGTGCCTGCCAATACTCCTGCCATCGAGACTCCATCGCTTGGAGCAAATCACGATACGTCGCGTTAGTACGCCCCATTCGCGCTCATCTCCGGTGAAACGTCGGCATCAACGATCGCTCGGTGCCAGAATCTACTCAATCCGTCGGAAAGGAATCTTGGGAGGGAACGTCAGCTCTCACGGTCACCCACGGCGATACTGTCAGGTGATGGCATCAGAGTATGGCGTCGTGTGGGTTGCCGTGAGAGCCTATCTTCACCAATGAGCCGAAAGATGAAATAAGTTCGTCAGACATAGATTGATTTTATTATATAGCTTGGTCAAATAACCGGACTGCGTTCATCACACTCGATTTCTGGTGCTGTTTTCTTTCAATCCAGTAAATTCTGGGGTAAGGGGCCGTTACTCAACTATTTGAAGAACTAAAGGAAAGTGTGAACATTGAATCACTGACGACGCAAACGACCAGCTGGTTCGGTTCCACCCCAGATCACTCTGAACCGAGTCCACCACCACAATATGCATTGATCGCCTCTGAGACGATCGATCTCGAATCATCGAGTTCGGGCTTGTTACTGGTCTCGTTAGGGCACTCATTGACGTGATCGAGCCAGCAGCCGGCCAGACCACGCTCTCGCTGTACGAATACGTAAATCCAGATGCGCTCGAAGACATCATCGAAGCAAGTGCATCGAAACAGAGCGACGTTGAGGTGCGATTCACGGTCAAGGGCTATCTCGTCACCGTCCGGAGTAACAATACCGTCCTCATCTACGAACCGCTTGGAGCACGTAGTGGCGCTAGCGAGAAATTTCGACACAAGTAGTCGGCCAGAGAGGTGTAACGAAGTGAACAGCAGTTGATTAGTATATTATACTAACCCCAACCATACCGCTTCATCCTCACGAAGAGAGATACGTGAACTAAGAAAACTACCGCTTGCAATCGATGTTTTCTCGAAGGAACGTCTCTGACGCTGTGAGGTCGGCGTGACCCTCAATTCCACACGGACACGTCAGCGTATCCTCGTGGCGAACCGTCTCCTCGTGGTCACCACACTCGGGACACGTCTACTCGTCCACGCTTCTGACTCGGCTTTGAGAGAGATACCGTACTCCTCACAGACACACGCGGGACGGTGGATAAACTTCTTGAACGCCCAGAAGTTGTGCGTCTTCTCGTTCACCCTGATCGACCAGTGCGTTTCCAACACGTCGGTCAAATCGCCCACGTACACCGTCGCCACGTCCTCGTCGTACAACCGTTCAACGAGGTCACACACCAGCGCGTTCTGTGCGTGGTCACGGCGCTTCGTCCGCTGTTGGTACAGCCGTCGAATCCGATTGGAACTGTAGCGCCCTTCTCGGAGTTTCGACTGTAGGCGGGCAATTTCGTCGGTCGTCTCGCAGAACTGTCCGAACAACTCCCGACCGTCGTAGAGGTACTGGTTCGCAGTGGTCGTGGAACACGCGACGAGATTGTTCGCGCTAACGTCGTATTGTTGAGAGCCGCCAGTGTTTAACGTCTACCACCAAGAACACTGAACCATGTCAAATGAGATGGCCGACAGTATCCGTGTCTGGTTAGTGGAACGAACGTACTCAGACGACGAGCAGAATCTTATCATCCTCACCTACGCCACAACAGACGGTACACAGTATTTCCGAAAGGAACGAGCCCTTACCTCCTTCACCGATACCCGTGATACGACGGCAGCTGTTGATGCCAACTCCGACAATCTCGGCAGTGTTGATGACCCTGACTTGCGGGAACAATATGCTGCCGAAGCTCAACGGATGAAGGACGCTCACGATCCTGACGACAGCATCTGACTACATTAACGGCACCAAGAGTAGTGGAACCCACCTGTTATACTTCGACGATCCCTACATTACCAGTATGCGTGAACTCGTCTTCGCCCTTGAGTATGAGCCTGGGTGCAACAAAGTAGCAGATACGCTCGCTACCCACCACGACGCTCGGATTCGCTCACTCTCGTTACACGCTACGACGGAGCGCCTCTGGCGAGTTGACTATGCCACTGGAACGCCAGACGCCCTCACTGACATCGAGGACGCATTTCTCACCGCTGACTACTATGCGGATTGTCTTGCAACCGAATATTACGGTGCTACTCAATCTACACAGGTTCTCGATCACACCGATGATACACTCGTCCTTTACTCGTATTGGGAACGCACTCCTGACTGCTCATCCGTTCCCCATATCGCACGTGAACACCTTGGAGACGGCTTGTTGTTCGATACACGCCACGAGAGCCGTCATTATACATGGCGCATCATCCATTCGGGGGACGGAGACGTCGCTACGTTCTTCGCTGAGCTTGATGATGCTGTCGGCGACTGTGCACACATGGAAATGCTTCGGACGGCGGACACCTCTGTCTCGACACACGGTGCAGACGACGAGGCGAGCGAACTCTCGCCAGAACAAGAGGCTGCACTTCGAGCTGCCGTTGAGCATGGCTACTACCAATCACCACGGGCCATCGACGTCGGCGAACTCGCGGAGCATCTTGATGTGCCACGATCGACGCTTACCTACCGGCTTCGACGTGCAGAGGAACATTTAGCAAAACAGCACGTTTCTCGTGAACAGATGGCAGATGGGCCGTCGACTCCGGTTTGACACCGTTTCTTTGCGTTTGGAATATTCCAACTAAGGCTTATCGAACTGACTGCCCTATCTCTATGTAATGACAGATAACGCGACGACTGAGCAGATAGGTAACGGGCAATCACGAGAGCTTTCTGTCCGTCTCAAGGTCCCGGAAATGGACTGTCCGTCCTGTGCACAGAAGGTCGACAATAGTCTCCAGCGTGTGGAGGGCATCATCGAGACCACCTTACAACCGACCACAGGGACGGCCACGGTCACCTACGACCCTGACTATGTCGCGAAAGCTGACGTCGTTGCGGCCATCGAGAACGCAGGCTACGAGGTTGTTGACGACCAGGGTGACTCCACGGAAGCGACTGGCGGCGAGATGGCGATCGCGCCTCCATCAGAGATCTGGACGAGTTCACGGGCGATCAAAACGTGGATTGGTGCAGTGTTCGTCACATTTGGGCTTCTCTTCGAATTCGTCCTCACGAGCCAGAATCTCCCCATTGCAAGCGTCCTTAATTACCCACTTACGCTCGCTGATGGGGCATTCCTTGTAGCAATCGCAGTCAGCGGCTATCCGGTCATGCGCGGTGGGTATTACTCGGCACGGAATCGGAGTCTCGATATCGATCTTCTGATGGGGACGGCGATTCTCGCTGCGACGGGCATCGGCTACTTCGTTGAAGCCGCGACGCTGGCTGTTCTCTTCAGCATTGCTGAGCTGCTTGAAGACTATTCGATGGATCGGGCACGGAACTCGCTTCGCGAGTTGATGGAACTCTCGCCGGACGAGGCGACTGTCCGCCGGGATGGCGAAGAGGTGACCGTACCAGCCGACGATGTAGAGGTCGGCGAGACTGTTATTGTCCGTCCCGGAGAGAAGATTCCACTTGACGGCGAAGTCATCGACGGTGAAAGTGCTGTTGATGAATCTCCGATCACTGGTGAGAGTGTCCCTGTCGATAAAACGATGGGAGATGAGGTGTATGCCGGGAGTATCAACGAGGAGGGATATCTGGAGATAGACGTCGTCTCCGCTGCAGGTGACTCAACGCTGTCGCGAATCATCGAGATGGTTCAGGGCGCCCAAGAGAAGAAGACCGAAAAAGAGCAGTTCGTCGGTCGGTTCGCGGGCTACTACACGCCTGTAGTAGTCGCATTGGCGATTCTCACCGCTGTGGTTCCGCCGCTCGCATTTGGGTCGCCGTGGCAGACGTGGTTCATCCGCGCTATCGGTGGGTGTTCGATCCAGAATATCTGTTCAAGTCAGGGCGCTAAACGTCGGTGAAACTGTCGTTCTGTTCGACACTGGCGAACAATTGGATACAAGTCAGTCTGATTTCTAGAACTTCGCCCTGTTTCAAGATGAGTGATTGATTTGATAACCGAAGTAGAACGTGCGACAGCGGTAAGGTCGATTTTCCAAAATCGGTGATTTTGGGTGGTTGACTTCCTGTGGGCAGTATAAGCAGAAGTGGAACAATCCCAGGGTTCCTAATTAAGCCTATGTACAGGTAGTGGTACGTTATCGGCATATGTAAATTAGTTAGAGAAAATTTGCTCCAGCATGGTGTCTCGATGGCCGATATATAAGTTGAGGAGTCCCAAATACTCCGGTACAGATGGATCCCAACGAATTTCATACTATCCTTGAAGATGCTGGATTCTCACCATATCAAGCCGACGCCTATACAACACTACTTGAACTCGGCTCGGCACCTGCGAGTGAAATCGCGAGTACCAGTGGTGTCCCCCAACCGCGCATCTATGACGTGCTCTGAGCACTGGATGATGAGGGGTACGTGACTACCTATGACCGCGATCGCCTCTATGCCCGGGTAAACGATCCAGCACAAGCACTCTCGGGACTGAGAGAGACCGTCCAACAATACGAAACAGCAATTGACGAGATCGAAACGAGATATCAAGCACCAGAGATCGAAGAGGGGAGTGTAAGCCTCGTGCGACAATTCAGAACGGTGTTTAAACATGCCCGTGAGAATATCGAGATGGCCGAAGATCACATCCAACTGGCGGCCACACCCAAGCAATTCCAGAGACTTCGAACGGAATTAGAGGATGCTCACAAACGTGGTGTCTGTATCCAGCTTTCACTTCATGTCCCTCCCGATGAGGCGTTGCCGTTCGATCATTCCAAGTTTGCGAACGTCTGCACCGAAGTGCGCCGACGCGATCTTCCAGACCCGTTTGTTCTCTTGATCGATCGTCAGCGCGCTTGCTACGCTACTCAAAACACGCTCTCCAATGAGTACGGTGTTATCGTCGATGATTATACGACTGCATACGTATTTCACTGGTACTACCTCACTCGCCTCTGGGAAGTCTACGAAGTGATCTATGACGATCGGAGTGAGGAGCCGCCCTACTCATTTGTCGAGATCACGGATTGTATTCGCGAGGTAGAGCCGGCACTCGATCGAGGGGCATCGATTACCGGTCGAGTGAAAGGAACGTTCATTCATACCGGTCAAGAATGTGATCTCACGGGGCAATTCGTCGACGTTGAGTATACCGGATCCCGAGAAGATGAAAGTCCCGCATCACTCATCGAACTCGCTGCGGAAGCGCGTATTTGGTTTGCAACCGATGATCGCAGCTACGCAATTGGCGGACGCGGAGCGACCAAGGAAGACATTGCTGCCAAGCGGTTCATCATTGAGCAGATCGCTGACTCAACTGATTCATAGCCTATTTGGAAAGTACAGACAATGTTTATGCTGCTGCTTCCTCGTGGGCAGTGCGTGTAATTGTTGGGAGTGTAACGGTGAGCAGCATGATGAAAACAGCAAGCATCAATGCCGGAACAAACGCTACGCGTAGTGATGTTGCCTCGGTAATCAGCCCAATCGCCACTGGTCCAACAGCAAATACACCATAACCGGCCGTTGAGACGGAAGCGACCGCTGTCTCGGTTGAGGTTGTCGAATCATGATTTCCAACTAAACTCAGTGTAACCGGCATGATCCCTGCGAGGCCAATTCCAAGTAGGCCAAAGCCAATGAGCGAGATGATTGTTTCGCCGACGAGCGTCAGGACAATCCCAGCAATCGCGATTCCTGCAACCACACGGATAAACTGTCGTGCTCCGAGGCGACCGACAATCCGGTCGGAGAAGAAGCGACCGATCATCATCATGAGAGAGAAGACCGCAAAGCCGAGGGCTGCAACCGTCGGGCTAGCGCCAGCAGCATTCTCAAGGAACACTGCGCTCCAGTCGTTGCCGACACCCTCGATGAAGAGTGCACAAAACCCAATTGCACAGAATCCCAGAAGGTTCCGAGATGGGAGTGCAAAGGCCGGTCCCGATGCCGAACTACTGGTGCCAGCGAGCAGCCCCAAGCTAATTACAATGCCGACGATTAGCAGCGAAATGCCGACGAGCATGAAGTGTGTTCGGATCGAAAGCCCGAGACCAGTTGCGATGGCGCCCACTCCTGCACCAAGCAGTCCACCACCGCTGAAGAGGCCATGGAAGCTGCCCATGATCTGGCCCGAATATTTGCGCTCAATGCGGACACCCTGTGCATTTGCTGCGACGTCAATCAATCCCTTGCCGAACCCGAAAACGACAAGAATGGCAATCAGGGTCGTGAACCCGTCACCGAACGTGATCAACGGGAGTGTGAGACAGTAGACAAACAACCCTGCCCGGATGACGTGCTGTCCCCCATAGCGTGAGACAAGTCCCCCACTGGTCATGAGACCAATGATACTTCCACCGGCTAATCCCAACAACGCGATGCCAATATCACCGGAAGAAAGCCCATACGTAGAACTCACTGCGGGAATACGGACTGCCCACGTTGCAAACACTGTCCCAAGAATCACAAAAATAATTGAATCGGCAAAGCGAGCACGTCGAGAGTCATCGCTCATCGTTCGTTGGATGCGGTGCCGAATCGAGTTTCTGTTTGATTTGATCGCCCAGCTGTAGCGGTATTCGCCCCGAGCAATCCTAGTGCTGTCTTTAATTTCTCTGTTCGATAGCTCATCAACTCTGTGTTGATGCCGGCCGCTGATAAAAATTATCAATTATGTTAACAATATCCGTTGTAAAACGCACACCCTGAACCATTCAAAAGGTGGAATCACTATTTCGAACCGCCTGGCACCCCATCCTTAACAAATCGATAGCGTGAGCCGTGATTGTTTGCACTGCTACTGTATTTTAAGCGGTAGTGGATCTCACAGAAAGTCTCTTTTTCCTGTATAACTGTTGTTAATGCAGATCGTCTACTCGCTGGTCTACGAGCAGATCAAGGTTCAAACGGGCGACTTTCGAAGTTTTCGCTACGGTTTATCGCTGTCTGCATCACCGGTCGCCAGCATTCATGCGTCGTTCACTCGAGGTTGGATGTGTCCACATCTGCTTAGTGCAACATGGGACAATGAGACAGCTGGATTCTAGCCAATTCACTCTTCATGAGTTAGTCGGTCAAATTTACTGTCGCCTGAAATTATAAGCGGAAGTGGAACGCCCACGGTAGTCCCAATGGGAACGATGCGTGGCAGCGCACGGCAGAGGGCGGCTCAGCAAAGCATATTCTTACCTACTTACGATCCTATTCTTCTACGGGGAGCTCCGATGTAATTCAACGACTGGATCTAACCCACCGCTATCGTCTTCTATCACGACGGAGTGTCGAGCGGTTAGCCCCCGGGGAGCGTCCGAACGACGCCGGTGGTTTCGAGTATCATCCAGCAGAGAAAGAGGGCGTAGCCGACGACCAAGCTGTACGCCTCTGACGTGGTCAATTCCATCTCCGTTCGGAGGAACGAAAACAGTAGTACGGTCGCGACGACCAGCACCCCCATCATCGGAACGGCGAGCGCGAAATCGACCGGTGCTGCCCCGGCGATAAGCACACCTGCCGGAATTGCCACCAGCAGGTCGAATGTATTGCTACCGAGCACATTCGCGAGGCTGGTGACGTCCTCGTCCCTACGGGCGGCCTGTACGCTGACGAATGCGTCCGGGAGACTCGTCGCCGCGGCGAGTATCGTCAATCCCCACAGGAACGGTGGTGTTCCAAACGCCTCGCCAAAGGTGAGTGCGGCCCGGACGAGCCCCTCCACGGCGACGACAATGACGACGAGACTCGTGATGAGACGGATCCACTCTCGACCCACCCGGATGCTCGTCACCTGGGGAATGCCGTACTCTCGAGAATCGAGATACTGGATGAAGACGTAGAGCCCGTAGAGACCGACCAACGGAAGAACGAGTAGTCGTGTCACTTCTCCAGTAAGGTCGGCACCACCGAGTGGATTGTAGATAACCGCCAGCGCGAAGGTCAGGAGGAGCGCCGCCACGGCGAGCATGTAAAATAGCGCCTCCTTGTAGACGACATCTCGGCTCGAGGTGTACCGGTCGGTAACCAATCCGCTCACCCCCGGTATTACGAGAATGTTGAATATTGCTGATCCGACGATGGCACCGACTCCGAGATCGAACTCTCCGTGTAGTAGCGTCGAAAGAACGGTACTCGATAGCTCCGGGAAACTCGAACCGACGGCGGTGATGATTGCCCCCTGTACGATGGCGGGTAAACCGTAGTACGCGGCTAACTGTTCGCTTGCGTCCTCGAGCCACCCGCTCCCTTTCCAGATGACGGCGGTGGCGACGATGGCAATCAGCGTGGACCAGAGTAGTCCCTCCATCACCTACCTATCGACAGCAACGTTTATCAAACGATACCAAATTTTGGATGTCTCCATGTTTTGAGAGGACGTCACACGCCGACTCCTGCTCGATGGCCGTCCGATTGTCTGCATAATTGCTGGTACGAACGTCCCCGATTTCAAACTTCCACGTACACTCACCAATATTTGCAGGAGAAAATTGAGTAGATATTTTTAGGTTGCAATTTTGAGCCGCTTACAAGCATTTTTCGGCAGGCACTGCCGCCGGCTGCTGGAGTACTGGTGGCCCTAGTTGTAGGATCTGTCGTCCTACTTGTAGACGAACTTCACAAACGCTTTCGAACTCTCGATCGAGTATCGACGTGCGAAAAACGAACAATCGATATTCGTATCGTGGAAATTCGGTGTGGTATCTCAGCTCCCCTGAACCTGTTTCCGAATCTCTTCGGGGACGCTCGAGTCTTCGAGTGTAGTCGTGTCGCTGAGTTCCCGGTCGTTGCTGATCTCTTCGAGGAGTCGACGCATTATCTTTCCACTTCGGGTGTAGGGGAGAACGGTGACGAATTCGACGTTACCTGGACGTGCGAACTTCCCGATATCCTCACTGACAACGTCGATTACCTCACTGCGAATCTCCTCACTCGACTCAACCCCTTCCTTCAGGACGACATACGCGTCCGGCACCTGTCCTTTTTCAGGATGGTCGCGTGGGGCGACGGCCGCCTCGGCCACCTCTGGAACTTCGACGATGGCGCTCTCGAGTTCCATACTTCCTAAGCGGTGTCCAGCGACGTTCATCACGTCGTCGATCCGCCCGAGAACGCGGTAATAGCCGTCTGCGGCCTGAACCGCACTATCACTTGCCCTGTATACCCAATCCCGCCAGTCGTCACTGTCCGTGTCGGAAAACTTCTTCCAGTACTCGCTCAAATATCGGTCATCGTCTTCGTAGAGCGTCTGAAGTATCCCGGGCCATGGTCGTTCAAGCACGAGATAGCCTGCCGTTCCACTACCCGGTTCAATCTCGTTCCCCGCCCCATCAAGGATTGCCGGAGAAATCCCCGGCATCGCCTGGCCCACGCTGCCAGGTTTCATATCGGCCAGCGCCGGGAGATTGCTGATCACTACACCACCTGTTTCGGTCTGCCACCACGTATCGACAATCACTGCAGATTCATTTCCGACGTGTTCGTAGTACCAGCGCCACGCTTCCGGTTGCATCGGCTCGCCGACGGTCGTGAGGTGTTTGAAATTGAAGTCGTAGGGCTGGAGATGTTCCTCACCCCACTTCATGAACATACGGACAGCGGTCGGTGATGTGTGGAAGATATCGACATTATACTTTTCGGCGATTTCCCAGACTCGTCCTCTGTGTGGGTGATCTGGCGCCCCTTCGTACAGAACCGATGTTGCCCCGATCGCCAATGGCCCGTACACGATATAGGAATGTCCGGTAATCCACCCGATATCGGCAAAACACCAGTACGTGTCCGTCGGATGGATGTCAAAGAGGTACTTCGAGGTTCCCGCAACGTAGCTTAGGTAGCCACCAGTACCGTGTTGTGCGCCTTTTGGCCTCCCAGTTGTTCCGCTGGTATACATGAGAAAGAGGACGTCTTCGGCGTCACGGGAGATCGGGTCGAGACGGTCGCCACGATGTTCGTCTAATCGGTCGGCAACAAGGACGTCTCGGCCATCTTCCATCTTTGTATCGGGATGGAGTTCGTCTTCACGCGTAAAAACGAGGACTGTGTCGATATCGACAGAGCCGTCTTCGAGTGCCGAATCAGCTTTCCGTTTGTGGTCGAGGAACTCCCCCCGGCGATGGTAGCCATCGATCGTGACGAGGTATTGGCTGTTTGCATCCGCGAGCCGGTCGGCGAGCGCCGGTGCGGTAAATCCGGCGAACACTTCACTGTGTGGCGCACCGAGCCGAGCGCATGCAAGCATTGCTATCGGTAGTTCAGGTACCATCGGGAGATGAAGCGTGACGATGTCGTCCTCAGTCACACCGACACTCCGTAGCACCGCAGCGAACTCGTTGACCCGTCGATAAAGATCCTGGTACGCGATTCGCTGCGTCTCACCTGGTTCACCCTCCCAGAGAAGGGCTGTTTTATCAGCGTACGAATCCAGGTGTCGATCCACGCAGTTGTAAGACGCATTAAGTCGACCGCCGTTGAACCAATGGTAGAAGGGTGGATCGCTCGCGTCAAGCACCGTGTCCCAATGGTCATCCCAGTCCAAGAGTTGTGCGTATTCTTCGAACCCCTCCGGATACTCGCCGAATCGCTCGTAGATCGCTGGGTCACTGACGTTTGCTTGACCGACGAATGCAGGTGGTGGTCTGTAGTACTCTTGCTCTGGTAGCCGTGCCTCGATAGTGTCAGACTCGTTTTCGGACATTATGCCCCCCGAACAGCAACTAGTGAGGCACCATAATAAACGATTGTGAAGAATGACGCAGATTCGCTTCGAGAACCGACTCCAAATCTCGATTTGTGTACCGGAATTCGGCGCGAAGGGATTCTCAGAACGACTTCTGGTAGTATCGTTTTCCATTCACCTCCGTACTGGCGAGAGAATGTTGTAGGTCGAGCAGGATTCTCGTCATGGTAGCTATGAGATCACTGTTCGCCAGTATAATCAAAGAAGGGTCGCAAATAACCGACGACCGTGATGTTCCCATATTCGTCGCTGGGTGAGTGAACCGAAACTAACAGTTAGAAATTCATTCTCCGATACCATTATCCCCCTCGGTCGTCTTCATTCTAGCTTGGGGGAGAAAATGACAGTACAGGATGTTGCACGAACGGATGTAATGACGTCCCATCAAAATCAGTCAGTGGGGAATCTCGCCACCGTCATGAAGGAAGAGGACGTTGGCAGCGTCATCATTGAAGACGACCATCGCCCGGTCGGAATCGTCACGGATCGCGATCTCGTGTTAGAGGTTCTCGAACCGCGTCGTGACCCGTCAGAAGTGACCGCTGCAGATGTCATGACTGAGACACCGACGACAGTGCGAACTGACGAAGGAATTCTCGAAGCGACTGCGGCGATGTACGAAAAAGGGGTTCGACGGTTGCCTATCGTGGATGACGATGGTGAGATCGTCGGAATCGTCACACTCGACGATCTCATGGTACTCCTCACCGACGAAATGGACAACCTCGTCGGCGTCATCGAGTGGGAGTCGCCGCCCTACTGAGAGTAGGTCGGATGCTCCGCATTTGGAGAAAGTTGTGTCACCTTGACACTCACAAAAATCTTCCGATGGGCTCGATGAGTGACCGGATGTTCGTGTTCAGTTAATTGGTTGTAGAATTCGTTAGCTAAGGTGGATCTCGAACCAGTCGGCGGCCAATTCCGCGACATGTTCGAGCGCACCCGGTTCTGCGAATAGGTGCCCTGCCCCTTCGATGATTTCGAGATTCTTCTCACATTGAAGCCTCTCGTATGCCTCGCGATTGAGATCGAGTACCTGATAATCCCGTCCCCCTATGAGAAACAGCGTGGGAGCCGCTACCTGATCTAAAACGTCTGTTGCCAAGTCGACGCGCCCGCCACGCGAGACGACCGCATCTGCAGTCGGGCCGATTTGTCCTGCCGCTCGAAGTGCGGAAGCTGCACCCGTACTCGATCCGAAGTACCCGTACTGGAGGTTCTTGGTTGCATTCTCCTGTTCAAGCCACTCGGTCACCTTAGTCAGGCGTTCAGTCAGCAATGGGATGTCGAATCGAGTCTCGTAGGTCATATCCTCTTCCTCTGTGAGCAAATCAAAGAGTAGCGTTCCTACCCCTCGTTCACGGATGACTGAAGCGACGTAGTTGTTCCGTGGGCTCTTCCTGCTGCTTCCGCTCCCATGGGAGAATACGACGAGTCCGGTTGCACCCTCCGGAACGATGAGTTCCCCCTCGAGTTCGACTCCGTCCACGGGAATTTCTACTAATTGGTGTATTGAATCGCTCATCGCCCTTCCTAGTATGTGCGGTGGTAGCGTATATCTTCTCTATGACGACGTAAAAGAACCGTCGGATATGTTTTCAAAAGTCAATATTTACTCCTTAGCGACGGGAAAAAATGCTCGACACTCGGCGCTGGTTCGAGGTACCCACGTAATCGTATATATCCAGTTATAGCCCTGTCACGCGGTACTCTAAGTATATAGAAGATGATCCCAGGCCGTCAGAGGTACTAAGGGCAGTATGAATCAAACAAGCGAACAACAGGACAGGAGTTGGCCGTTTCATGCAGTCCTGAAAGCTCTCGGGATAGTATACGGTGTAGACTGGGACGACCTCCCAATGCCGCTGTATGACGCACTCGACCCCGATGCGCTCATCGTTTTGTTCGAGTCATCGACCGACGAAATTTCCGTGTCCTTCGATTACGATGGCCGCGACGTGGAAATCCGCTCAGATAAGACTGTCGCGGTCGACGGTACCGTCGTTGAACCGGGAGGAGGCGATTAGTCCGATGTCGTGGTCAAAGAGAACCTCCACCATCCGTGAACTGTACGAGGAATTTCAGCTCGGAGCAACGACTGTGTCCATGATCTCGGATCCGGAGAATCCCAATGCCTGGATTCAATCGGACGTGTCACAGGCCATCGATCCCTGAGCCATTATTTACTGAATCGGTATAATGGCCAAGACCTATCCAAGAAGTGCTTACTAGGGGAACTCAGGGAGTCTACCAAGCGTGTAAGGCTGGTAAACACGTACCCGACTCCCCAGTTCATGATCTACCAAAAATTCACATTTTACTATACAAAATAACACACGTTTTCCTTCACAAGTAATGTAGCACCTCTCTCGTTCGTGTTCTTGAGTACACGCACATCCTTTACTGGTTCTTCAAAAGCACTGTGTATTAAGCAACGGACTGTTTACTTCACAAATTGGGGTAACTATAGGTTTTAGTTGATTGTGCGAAAACCGTCATCGGTATAGTGAGTATAGTACACAGACCATCCCGACCGCGACCAATACAGTTTGGGCAGCGCCGAACGTAGCGGGCGAAATATGTAGTGACTGTATTAGCGAACAACCCATCGTCCCACCTACGGTAAGAAAAATAAAGCCAATCGCGACGAAGAGCATTGGCTCACTTTGATTACGACGGTAGCCCCGAAAGCCTTGGTAGGCAATGAGGAGTCCAAGTGCCATTACAAGTAGCTTCCCCACGAACAGTTCAATGCGCATTATCGATCCCCCCTCATTTCTTCCCACACCTGCGTAAATCGGTCGGCAGTATCACGCTCGGTGACGCGTACAGTAAGATCACCGTCAACGATATCAACCTCGACATGCTCGACGGTGGCTTCGTAAACTGCCCGATGATTACCATCTGCCTCCAACTGCGTCCGTTTTTCGACTAAATTCTCTTTTTCAAGATCATTTAACCGGCGGTATATGGTCGGGAGCGACGCATCGCATTCAGTGCTAAGAGTCTGGGCTGACATCGGTTGTTTACTTGTTTTGGTGAGGATCGCACGGGCGTAATCATCATCCAGCAAACTAAACAAGTCGGCTGGATTCAGGTCCTCACTCACACACGGATTTGGGATGGACGTTATTTAAAGAATGTCCAGTGTTTTCCAACCCAGAAAATGAGCAGGTAGGTTATGACCTCTCCGGGTCTCGCTTGAGATAACGATCATGTCTGACAGTACCGATGAAAATGGCCGCAGAGCATTCCTTGGGGCTGCTGGGATATTGCTCACGGGACTAGCAGGCTGTACGAGTACCAATACCGGTAATGACGAGGAAAATACAACAAAGCGAAACACTACCACGGATAGCACGAGGACTACAACCAATACGTACTCTGAAACGACTGAGACACAGACGACAACCGAAACCAGTACGCAAGAGGATACAACTAGCACTAGCGTCTCTAAACCGCAATCGTTGGTGTATGCGAGCACTGAAACAACCGACTTTGGGATCAACCTGAAGGATAACCCTCTTATGGGCTCACCCGATGCGCCCGTAGATCTCTACTACTGGAGTGACTATCAGTGCCCATTTTGCAATCGATTCGAGCAAGATACCTTCCCAAAACTCCTTGAAGAGTATATTAAACCAGGAAAAGTACGTCTTGTCATTCTCGAATACGTAACCATTGGAGACGCCTCAAAGACAGCGGCTCGAATGTCGAAATGTGTGTGGCGACAGGTACAGGAAAAGGATCCAGACGCATTCAAACGCTGGCATGCCTCGATATTCGACGCGCAAAAGAAACCAAACTCGGGGTGGGCAACAAAGCAAAATCTGCTCGAGATCACAGCAGGCGTGAAAGGCGTTGATGCTAGCGCAGTCGAGTCATATTTGGAAAAAAACAACCAGTCTTTGGCAGCAAGCGTTGCTATGGACAAACAAGCCGGAAAGAACCAGGGCGTGAATGTAACACCGACGTTTATTTTTGACAACTCTACATCGAACGGTATGCCTTCGTCCATTCAAGGTGCACAGCCATATCCCCGCTTTGAAGCAACGATTAAAGAGGTAATGGAATGAACGAACAAGCTCGAGTCCGTCGATGGGGTGCGGATCTACAGAGCGCACTTGCATATCCAATAACCTCGATTTCGCGAGTTATCAGTGCCATCCTCATTGCAATTGTGACTTATGTTTTTCTGATACTTTCGACCTTTCCGGAGATGTCGATACAAATGCTCGGTTCGGGATTGCAGTGGTTCGATGACACGATGATTCTGTTGACTGAAAATGTATTGGCGACCAATGGGTGGTTCGGTCTCGCCCTTATAATCTCGTACGCAGTGCTAACTGGTGTTGCCATAGTCAACATCGTAGCGCAATTAAGCGTGACTGACATATCCAGCCTACCCGATTTGATAGGAGTACTACCGGGGCTAATTGCATCGGGGTGTGCCAGTTGCGGTGCTGGATTGCTTGGGTTCCTTGGGTTTGCTGGTGCCATGGCCGCAATGCCGTTCCATGGTGATTTACTCAGGGTTGGTGGTATCATTCTCCTCCTTGCATTCCTTGCCCGTGCAGGCGACCCTCGTGAATGTGGACTCAACATATAAAAGGTTCCACAATGCACCACTCTTCGCACAAACGAACTCATAGAAATCAGCGTCTAATCCAGAAAACAATCGAACGGCACTATGAAACAGGAGCAGGCGAGAGGGACTACAATGCGTGATGCTAACGGGCCAAGATCCCGGCGTCTATTTCTTGGAACCGTGGCTGGATCCCTATCTACGATAGCTGGCTGCACGAGCATTCTGCAATCGTCCAGCAACGATTCAGATACCGGGAGCAACACCACCAGTAGGCACAGTTCAAACGGCAACGGAACCTCGCTGCTGTACGCGACAGAGAAGACAACAAAATTCGGTATCGATTTGCAAGGTAATCCAGTTATCGGGTCGTCGGATGCACCACTCGATATGTACTATTGGAGTGACTATCAGTGCCCATTTTGCCAAAAATTCGAACAAAATACGCTTCCCAAACTCCTCGACAACTATGTGAAGCCAGGAAACGTCAGAATCGTGGTGCTTGAGAAACCCTACATTGGCCAAGCATCAGAAACGGCAGCTCGGATGGCAAAATGTGTATGGCGGACAGTACGTGACAGGAAACCTGATGCATTCAAACGATGGCATTCGACAATGTTTGACAAACAAGGAAAGGAAAACTCCGGTTGGGCCCAGCGGTCTAATCTATTGGAGATAACAGATAGAGTTCAGGGCGTTGATGCTACTGTGGTTGAATCTTGTATGAAAAAGAATAGAGATGCTGTGATTGCAAGTATCGATGCCGATATAAAGACATCTGAAAAGAATGGTATTCGAGGAACACCTGCTTTCATTATCTTTGATCGTGAGTCGACGAAAGCAGGCAAACTTGTTGGCGCACAGCCGTATTCACTCTTTAAAAAATCATTAAGGAAGATCAATAATGCATGAAATCAATTGTATGTAACACTCGATATGGAACCACTACTCATGGCTGGCTACACGGTGCTATTCGTGGCCCTATTCGGCTATATTGCGTATCTTCAGCGTCGGATGATACGGCTATCACGAAGAGTTACGGACTTTTACAAATTGAGTTGAAATCTAAAATAAATAGTCTAATTATGCCTCCCACATTATCTAGATACAGGTAAAAGAATCGCCGTTCTGGAATATCCCTTCTCTCGTACTAAAATGACAGTTGGATCGAAACCCGTCTCGAATTAGTTGGTGTGAGATTCGATCAGCGAGCGGAGTTGTTCTTCGGACTGGACGCCGACGATTTTCTCGACTTGCTCACCATCGGCAAACAAGACGAGTGTCGGGACGCCACGGACACCAAACGAGTTGGCGAGTTGCGGATTGGTGTCGACGTCGACCTTCGCGACAGTCGCGTCGGTGTCGGAAGCCAACCTTTTGACGATGGGTTCGAGCATTCGGCACGGGCCACACCAGTCGGCGTAGAAATCCGCAAGGATGACGTCACCGTTAGCGACGAACTCATCTAGCTCTGCCGTACCGTTAATTCGTACCGGCTTGTCGGGGGAAGTAGCACTCGTATCGGATGGCATTTCAGTGGTCATCATCGGTAGTACGCGCCGATAGTAGTTAATAGTTTTGGGAATAGTGTACAATACTTGCTGTCGAGACTAATTGTTCGGTGCGGTAGTGTCGATTGACGCGACAAACGGTAGTCGGATGGCGTCCGCCATTTTTCGATGTGCACCGTCCTCCAAACGGTAGAAGGCGTGCTATTTAGGAGCATTCTGTTCAGGATTTCTCGGTCACAGCCGAGATGGACGAGTGAATACTCCGCGATGGAAAATTGTTGAAGAGAACCGGTTGATTCGACTGTTCGGCATTGTTGGTTATCCTTCAAGAGGTGATGACTCACTGGTCTGTTCGTACTTCATCTCGAACTCCTGGATGAGTTGGCCCATCTTGGCGTACCATTCGTTGAGCATCCGCTGCATGTTCCTCGTAATCTCTACAGAATCAGTCGGTAAGTATACGTGATAGTAGCCACCGTGGTCATAATTGACCTGTTCTTTCTGGATAACACCGGTTTGAAGCAGGCGCTGGACAGCGCGGTAGGCAGTCGAGCGTTCCCGGTCAACCTCCTTGGCAATCTCATCAACCGTCAGTGGCTTCTCCGCGTTCACGAGAACTTGGAAGCACTCCGCATCGAGTTCCTTGAGACCGTGGAAACAGTCGAATAACCCCTCACACTCCATGTCCTGCTGAAGTTGTTCGGACATCGAATTCGGCATCGGTATCACCCCTAGGTAGGGGTTGCGTTGTTAAAAGAATTGTGTATGGTTCACACAATTCTACGCCACTCTCATTTGCAGCGGTGCCGCTGGATTACGTGATTCCGCGTCGGTTCGAACGTTGTGATCACCTCATAAAGACTTTCAGCCTTCATCTATCGAACTCGCAGTTCGAGATTTGGTGGTCTCCCCCGTGGTGCGTTCGGGATGGGTTTCTTGCATCCAAGCAAACGCAATGCCGCCAGACACAAACATAGCGGCGGCAACACCATAGAAGGCAGCCTGAATCGAGACGAAATCTGCTGTCACGCCAATGAGAATCGCCCCGACTCCGTAGCCTGCGTCGCGCCACATTCGATACACACCGAGACCGGTCGCTCGCCATGACGGATGGGCAGCGTCGCCAACGATCGTAATCAAATTCGGGTAAAGCAGTGCCATTCCAAGGCCTGTCACACCGGCGCTCAATAGCCAGAGCCAGTACCCCTCGATCAATACTGTCGAAAGGACACCGATCCCAGCGACAAACATCCCGATGATAACGGGAGGTCGTCGCCCGACGTCATCCGCCAGTTTCCCGGTATAGAGTTGGAGAATGCCCCAGACACCACCATAGACACCGACGATGACTCCGACTTCTACAATCGTTAATCCGGCAGTCGTTAGGTAGAGCGGGTATGCGATCCAGACGAGCGCGTCGACGAATTTCTCGACACTCCCCGCCTGAGACGCCGCGAACAACGTTTTATCGCCCCACGTAGTGCGTTTCAGTATCGACCAAAATGATAGTTCGGCGGTTGTATCGTTGACCGCGTCTTTGGCTTCTGTCTCCGCATAGGGGAGTGTCTCTTCGATCAAGAAGAGCGAAATAATGAGTGCGACCACAATGACTCCCGAGAGGAAGTAGAATGGTGTGGGACGAAGTCCGTACTGTGCGGCGATGACGCCCGTGAGCCACGTCCCAACGGCGACGCCACCGTACCCGAAAGCTTCGTCTAGCCCGACAGCGAAGCCGCGTACGTCACTTCCGGCAAGGTCGATCTTCGCGTTCACGCTCATACTCCACGTCAGGCCCTGATTTATTCCGAGGAGAACGTTGCCGATCGAGATCCACCACCAGTTCGGTGCATAGATGAGGATGACGGGAATCGGCAGTGCGACGAGCCACCCGGCAATAAGGATCGGTTTGCGGCCATACGATTCCGACCACTTCCCACCATAAAGGTTGAGCAACGCCTTGACGAAACCAAAGCTCACCACGAACGAACCGATGACGAGCATCGATTCGACACCGAGAACGTCCCGGCCGAGAACCGGCACGACGTTTCGCTCGGCTCCGATGGTCAACCCGACGGCGAACACGGTAACCAACTGGAGCGCAAATTGCGACCAGTTTCGTCGAATACCCTGTGTGTATGACATCCTAAACCCGTCCGAGGTCGTTAGTTCGCGGCGCAGTTATTCGGGCCGAGTTCCAGCGACTCGACGTCACCGTCTGGCTGTTTTTTACCCCAATTGATCTGTTTTATCTCGTTGTAGTTCGCAGGTTCGTCGGCGAGACTTTCGACAATAGTTTCGACGAACGCACTCTCATCGTCGTCTTCGACGTAGCTGAGGAGCTCGTTGATCGAATTCGCTTGAAGCTCACCGAGTTGAGTCGCGAGCGGTCGCACGTCCTCGTCACTGAAGTGGCCCGGAAGGACGACCGTCTCGTCGTCGAGGTCGGTTAGGTCGTCGAGACTGTCGAACAGTCGGCTCGCAGCTGTACGGACAGCATCCTCGGAGCTGTCCTCGAGGTCGGGACGACCGACGCTCCGGAGGAATAGCGTGTCCCCGGAGAGCAGGACGTCTCCATACTCGAAGGAAACACTGCCGGGCGTGTGTCCGGGTGTGTGATGGACGTCGAGTTTGCGGTCGCCGACCTGGATCGTATCGCCGTCCGCAATCTCGGTTACGCCGTCGAGCTCGCCGGTGTCTTCGTCATGGAGATAGTAGGGAACGTCTAGTTCACCAGCGAGACGACGTGCACCAGAAACGTGGTCTGCGTGGGCGTGGGTGTCGGTGACACCGACGATGTTGAGGTCGCGGTCGTCGGCTATCTGCAAGTATTCATCGACGTACTGCGTCGGATCAACGACGACAGCCTCGTCGCCGTCGTGGACGAGGTACGAGATACAGCCCGTTCCCGGACGGACGATCTGAACGACGCCATCGGCCGCGTCGATGTGGTATTGGCGGTGGACGCGTCCCCAGCCGTTCATGCCGTCGTCGATAGATTCGGCGTCGTAGCCGTGTTTGCGGAGGAACTCGGCGGCGCGTGCGGACGTGACGCCAGCAACACAGACGACGGCTATCTCTTCGTCCTCCGGGAGTTCATCGAGGTGATTTTCCAGCGTGGAGTAGTCGTACTTCAGGAGTTCGTCGTAAATCGGCAGGTTCCTGCTGTCGGGAATCTGCCACTCCTCGTAATCCTCCTCTCGCCGGACGTCGAGAACAAAGAGGGTCTCGTCATCGTTCTGAACCTGCTGTGCAACTTCCGACGGAGCATAGTTGGTATTGCTCATTACATACAACACTATGGTCTGCCCCTTCTTATATTCGTTGGATTCGAACGAGGGTTATCAGACGTCTTCCTTTCTAAAGACTCCACTCGTATCCATTCTGTGGCTATGAAATCGGATACATGGGGATATTGTGATGCCACTCAAAAGTTCGTATGTTGTGTTTGACGATTTTGGGACTATTTCACTATATACTCAATACTGGCAGTAGTGATTGGTAACATATACGATGCGACGAGGTCGAACGGACTTGAAAAATCTGAATCTAATGTAGTGCTGTTCTAAAAAATGGTTCCTGTGGCCTCACGTTCGGCGTGGCGGTTCTGTTTCAGACGTGGAACGCCATCGGGCGGGCTGAACAGGTCGAGCGGTTCGGGGCGTGACTTCGAGGTGGTTTACGTCGTCGTCGTCGTCAGCTGGCACAACCTCCCGGTGCTATCGTTCCGCAGTCGACAGACGGCTGCGAGGACGACCGCACCGCTGACGAGAATCGCAGCACCGAAGATGAGCACCATACTCACCGTGTTGAGCACGTCGATTCCATACGCTGTACCGAGTTTCTTGGCAGCGACGGCAAGACTTCCTGCGAGTAGCATTGCGGCAAAGTACCCCTTGATTTCATCGTCATCGACGAGTTTCGTCGCCCCTGCACCAACACGGGCACCGAGCGCGCTTCCCGCGAGCAGTGCTCCGACGACGGGCAACGCCACCGACCCAGCCTGTGCGTAGACGAACGCACCGAACGCGCCGGAGATCGTAATTTGGAGGATGTCCGTCCCGACTGCGATCGCGGCTGGGACACCGAGCCCGTACATCATCGCGGGCATCAGCAAGAATCCTCCGCCGACGCCAAGGAATCCGGATAATACGCCGATGCTGAGTCCGATTGCGAAGATGATAGTCGCGGACACACGGATGTTACCGCGTAGTGTTACCATCGGTGGAATGTGGATCGACTGGACGCGGTCAGCGAGTTCAAGGCTATCCGTATCGTCAGTGTCATCCCCGCTCGTCCACGCGTCGCGCAGGGTGAGTAAGCCAACCAGGGCGAGGAGGCCGACATACGCAACGCTGATGATGAGGTCGGACATCCCGGTTGCCTCGAGGTAGAAGACGACGCGTTTCCCGCCCTCGATACCGATCGTCATCGCTACTGTCATGATGGCTGCCAGCTTGTAGTCGACCTGTCCGTGGTTACGGTGACGGAGTGCACCGATGACGCTCGTCCCGAAGACGAACGCCAAACCACTCCCGACTGCAACCGTCGATGGATAGCCCATGACGAGCAATGCGGGCGTGACGAGGAACGACCCGCCCATTCCAAAGAACCCGAACAGGGTTCCAATGAGTAGCCCGAACCCGACGAACACGCTGATCAGCATGAGGCTCATCCCGAACATTTCCATCACTGCTCACCTCCGACCATATCGAGGACGGTCGTACCAGCAACACTGCTGAATGCACCGTAGCCAACATACAACGCGATTGCCTCCGTGAGGACGAGTCCCACTGTGACCACTGCGTGTGCGGAACTGCTCAGTGTTTCGAGTCCAAACATATTATTTGCACTCCTCGATATTGCTCGACTCATTCATCACTATACAATACTCCTGTCGTACGTTTGTCAATGGATGTTGTTGGAACATGTTGTTCAGTTAGTGGATGTGTCGCTCGTGACGTTAGCGTCGTCCGTGCGATACGAGCGTACGAATCCCTGAGCGTAGGCACCGAGAAACATCCCAGCGATCGCCCAGAGGATGGGGTAGTTACCGATCCCGAAGCTGGCGTAGGCGGCACCTGGACAGATGCCGGAGAGACCCCACCCGACGCCGAATATTGCACCGCCGAGTAGGACGTTTCGGTCGAACTCCTTGAAGCGGCGAGTGTACTCACGGGCGGTCAGCGGCGCACGGTTGAGGTATCGTGTCGCGACCGCGAACGTGATTCCGGTGACGGCTGCCGCACCTCCCATCACGAAGAGGAGGCCAAAGTCGTTGAACTGGAGGAAGTCCAGAACGATCTCGGGCTTTGCCATCCCGCTGACGGCGAGGCCGAAGCCAAACACAAGCCCGCCGATGTATATAACCGGGAGGACGAGCCGATTGCGTTCGACGCCGCTCATGGTGACACCCCCAATGCTTGTACGAGTTGGGCAGTCCCGATAGCGACCGTGATGAAAGTCATAACGCTCACCAACGACGTGTTCGACATCGAGCCGACTCCACAAACGCCGTGCCCGGACGTGCATCCTTTTCCGAGGCGGGTACCGACTCCAACGAGGAAGCCACCGCCGAGCAGCCGCCACCACTGGACATCGGTCGTCCAGATTCCGGGATGGAACACGAGTCCGTAGACTACCGCACCACTGACGATACCCGCGGTGAACACGACTCGCCAACTCCTCGATGTGATGTACTCGAAGCGGTTGAACCGTGGGACATCAGAGACGTACGAGAGTGTGGACTCAAGGAACGTGCTAGCTCCCGCGATGATTCCCGTCGCCAGGTAGATAATCGCTGCGCCCAGCCCGACGAGTAGGCCACCGAGGAGGTACGGTGTTACTCCCCGTGGGAAGAGCTCGCCGAGTACGAGCGGCGGTGTAAGGGCGTCAATCATTCGTTGGTTAACGCTTCTCCACTGGCGGCACAGTTGTTCGGCCCGAGTTCTAACTCGAACGCTTCCTGTTCGTCCGGTGCCTGCTGGCCGAGATTAGCGGCGATGATGTCCTCGTAGTTTGCCGGATGCGGCGGCATGTCCGCGACGATGAATTCAACGAACTCGTCTTCATCCATCGTGAGCGCGTCCATACGCTCCGTGAGGTCGCCCAATTTCGCTGTGTACGTGCCATCGTCGTTCGGCGTTGCGGCGTCGCTAAAGTGTGCAGGTGCGATAACCGTCTCATCGGGCAGCGAGAGAACCTTCTCGGTGAGACTCTCGTAAAGTGTGCGTGCGGCGTCCTTCGCCGCCTCGGGGTCTTCGAGGTCAGGGCGGGCGACGCTCTCCGTAAAGAGACCGTCACCGGTCAACAGGATGTCGTTAATTCTGTATGCGGTCATCCCGCTGGTGTGGCCGGGGGTGTGGATGACTTCTATCTCCACGTCACCGAGGGTGAGACGCTCGTCGTCCGCGACTGTCTCGTAGGGTTCATCGTACTCGACCCCACGCGCCGCGGCCGCTTCGGGAAGCACTGTCGTGGCGTCGGTACGGGTGGCGACAGTACGGATTCCCGAGATGTGGTCGGCGTGGATGTGTGTGTCCAGCGCATACTTCAGTTCACCTCCGAGCGTACGTACATCCTGGATATACTCGTCGGCGAACGCACGGAGTGGGTCAACAACAGCAGCCTCGCCATCGGAGACGACGAGATAGGCAAGACAGCCGCTCGACGGCCTCCGGTACTGTGCGATGGTTGTCTCGTCGTTCACATCGAGTTCCGCGTACTCGTAGATACGTGCCCAGCCCTTCATGCCGTGCTCGAGGTGTTCCGCGTCGTACCCCTCCTTTTCGAGTTGCTCTGCGATCATCTCGCTCGAACCCCCCTTCGCGCAGAGAACGGTAATACGCTGGTCCTTCGGGAGCTCGTCGTGGAGATCCGTCGGAATCCCATCGAGCAGTTCGAAGTACGGGTAGTTCACGATGTCGACAGACTCCCCGTTAATATGCCATTCCTCAAAGTCACCTTCCGAACGCGTGTCGAGGATGAATACGTTCTCACCGGCATCGATGTGCTCTTTCAAGCCCGTTGGTGTGATCGATGCAACCGGTTTGTCGGTGGTGGAGTTTTCCACTTTCGTCATTGTCATTCTCATCTACCGTCCGCTACCAAATAAATGTTCGGATAGTAGTTACAATACTACACAATACTAGTCCCGGAGAGCTGGCTCAAAAGCTGTTTTATGCGTATATGGGGTTGTAATCGGATATGGTAGTGTATGGGCTGGACAATACAAACGACACATTTTTAAATCGCGGTACCAGTATTGGATATTGAAGGCAATACTATGACAGAGTACGAAACCACTGAAACACTCGACGTGAAGGGTCAAAACTGCCCGATGCCCGTCGTCAAGACCAAACAGTCCATCGACCAACTCGACCAAGGGGCCATCCTCGAAGTCCTCGCCACCGACCCGGGGAGCATGAGCGACCTCAGCGGTTGGGCTGACACAACCGATGGCGTGGAACTTCTCGACCAAATCGAGGGAGAGGACGTGTACAAACACTACGTCCGCAAAACGGAGTGAATCACTATGGAGAAGATAGGAATTATTGTCGACAACGACAATCCGAAAAGTCTTGCAATGGCGATGAATCTCGGACACACAGCCCTTGCGTCGGACACCGAGGTGTTCGTCTATTTCACCTTCGACGGATTGACACATCTCCTCGAAGGTGAAAAGGATGTCACCGAAATCCAAACGCTGCTCGATGCGGGGATGCCGAACCCCTACGACCTGCTCGTGGCGTTCGTCGCCGACGGCGGTGACCTCGTCACGACAGTCGCTTGCACGACGACCCTCGACATGCTCGAGTGGGATAAAGACGCGATAGACGAGGCCGTCACCACTAAATTCGCGGGCGCGGCGACGTTCCTCGAAGAAGTCGAAGATGCGAATCAGGTGTTCACGTTCTAGCAATGAGTACTGACACACCGAACACGACCGGTGACGCACCCTCTCGAGCCGAACTCGAGGCGCGTGTCGAAGAGTTGGAAAACCAGCTCACCCAGGAGGATAGCCAACCGAAGATGTCCATCATCGCTACGAAGGGTACACTCGACATGGCGTATCCGCCGCTCATCCTCGCGAGCACTGCCGCCGCGTTCGGGTACGAGGTCACGGTCTTTCACACCTTCTGGGGGCTCGATATCCTTCACGAGGAGCGCTCGAAGCAGTTGAAGCTGAGTGCCGTCGGGAACCCGAGTATGCCCATGCCGAACGTCGTCGGTACGCTCCCCGGGATGGATCGATTGACGACCGCGATGATGGAGAAGAAAATCGACGACAACGACACGGCGACCATCGAAGAACTCATCCAGACTTCGCTCGATATGGGCGTGGAATTTCAGGCGTGCCAGATGACCATCGATCTGATGGACTACGATGAGGACGACTTCTATGATGGGGTCACTACTGGCGTTGGAGCGGCTACCGCAATACAGGACATGGCAGACGCTGATATACAACTCCTCATCTGACCGACTACTTTCCTCGTGTTTATCCACACTCCGAGTGACTGCATCGCTGGCTCGTATATACGAGAGTAACCATGTCTATCCTCGATCCCGTATTCCTTGGCTTTGTACTTAACGTGATGTTGGATTTCCTTACACGCCCGCTGTTTGGGGTTTCTATAATTTTAACATATTACGTCTGGAAATCGGAAGAGCGTTGAACGTACTTGGTGACCTGGTTTTCCTTATTACCATTCACGAATCTGTCACGAGAGTAACGCGAGTGGCGGTGTGTTTGTACTCCGGAATCTTCGCAACCGAATCGAGTTCGTCCGGCACTAGTGTATTGATAAGCGGGTCAGCGTAATGGAACGTCGCAAATACAGTTCCTCGGCGAATAGCTGGTGTGACATCTACTTGAATAGTTACGCTACCACGATCGTTCTCAACCTGAACAGTATCGCCATCGCTAATTCCGCGATCGAAAGCGTCGTCCGGGTGGATTTGTAGAACGTCCTCGCTTCGCATTCGCATCAATACCCCCGATCGGCGGGTAACTGCGCCACTGTTGAAGTGCTGAAGGACGCGACCGGTTGTAAGAACTAGTTCATCGTCGTCGATGGAGTCGACGGGGTTGACGTGTTCAATTGGAACCAACGTCGCCCTTTCGTCTCCAGACTCGTACTCATCCACGTGGAGAATGCCAACACCAGACGAGGCGTCTTTCGGATACGGCCATCGTTGGCTCGCAGTGCCGATGCCGTCGTAGGTCATTCCGGCGTAGATCGGTGAGACACGCGTGATCTCCTCGAAGACAGCAGCCGGTTCGTCGTAGTTGAATTCGAGGTCGGTGAGCCGTGACCCGAGTTCGCGAATGATATCAAGGTCGCGTCGCGCATTTCCCGGCAGGTCGGCATTCGTCCGCATCCGCATCACCTGTCGATCGGTGTTTGTCACGGTGCCGGCTTTCTCCGCCCACGTGCTCCCAGGGAGCACGACATCAGCGTACTCGGCGGTCTCCGTGCGAAAGATGTCGTGAACAACGAGGAACTCAAGGGAATCGAACGCGTCGGCGACGCGATTGGCGTTCGGTTCGGTAACGATCGGGTTTTCCCCGAACACGTACGCTCCACGGATATCGTCACCGAAGCGGTGCGTCAGTTCGACCTCCGTCAGCCCGGGCGTCGATGGCGGTTCCACGCCCCATTCGTCTGCGATCCGTGCTCGCGCCTCGTCGTCGAGAACCGACTGGTAGCCCGGCAGTACATCTGGGAGGGCACCGACGTCGCTTGCTCCTTGGACGTTGTTCTGTCCTCGCAACGGGTTCACGCCTACTCCGGGTTTGCCGATGTTTCCGGTCAACAGGGCGAGATTCAACAGCGCGTGAACGTTATCCGTTCCACAATGGTGCTGGCTCATTCCCATTCCTGTAATAATAGCTGCACGCTCGGCTTCTCCGTAGAGGTGCGCCGCTCGGCGTAGATCATCAGCATCGACTCCCGAAAGAGCTGCATTCTCTTCGATATCAACCTCTTCGAGAAATGAACGAAACTCATCGAAACCGCTTGTTCGGTCGTGCACGAATGCCTCATCGTGGAGCCCCTCATCTACGATTGTCGCGGCGATGCTATTGAGTAATGGAATATCGTAGCCAGGACGTACTGGAAGGTGCAGGGAGGCGGGTCTAGTGGTGTCATTCTGTCTCGGATCGATGTGTACGAGGTCGGTTCCATTCCGAATTGCAGGTAACAGGTACGAACGAAAGATAATCGGATGCTGTTCGGCCGGGTTAGCACCAATAATAAAGTACACATCGGCATCTTTGAGATCTTCGAGCGTGTTTGTCATTGCACCGAGACCGAAGCGAGCTTGCATCGCGGCTACCGTCGAGGAGTGACATAGCCGAGCGCAGTTGTCAATATTGTTTGTCCCGAGTAATCTGGCGACTTTCTGGAGAAGATAGTTCTCTTCATTTGTACAGTTCGAAGAAGCGAAAAAAGCCAATGCGTCGGCACCGTCCTCGTGGAGAAAAGTAGAATATGCTTCAACGATTCGTCGAAACGCTTCCTTCCACGACGATTTGACGAGTCGTCCGCCGTCACGTACGAGCGGTTCTGTCAGGCGTTCGTCGTCGTCAACAGCGTCGAATGCTGCTGCACCTTTTGGACAGATTTCACCACGTCGGTTTACCGGGGCGGGCCAGCCTCTTGCGGTTCCTGAACTCGGGTGATACTCAATCCCACATCCGACACCGCAAAACGGGCAGACGCTTGGCTGTGATCGAAACGATCGTTTCTCGGAATCGGTCATGGTTATTATACTGGTTGGCCGCGACTATTGTTCTATGTGGAAATTTACGAGGAGCTTGCGACAGCAGTTGACGTCGTTTTTCTCATATTTTTGCTCTCACTATCTCCGAACAGACACAGAAAGTTAAGATAATATAAAAATTTTTACATTATTAAGGCTGTCAGAAGAATGTTATTATCCGATTATTATTTGGGGGAATAATATTATTTGGCAGAGTGGTTTTCTCCACACTGGTGTTGCCTATCACTGTACATACAGAGTTAGTTCATAGTAGCTATTCAGTGAGACAGCGTCTATGAGGGATGAACGTATGCGCACGGGAATTGGCATAGCCGTCTGCCTTTTGGCCTCTGCTCTCGCGCTCGCAGTTGCACCTCTCTTCATGCCGAAGGGGTACTCCTGGATCACCCATACGACTAGTGAGTCTGCCGCTCAAGGTGTCGCGGTAGCGTGGGTGGCACGACTCGGATTTCTTCTGTTTGGACTGGGTGTCATCTGGTTAGTAGCTGAGCGGCGTTCTGTTTGGGGACGGTGGGGGGCTGTGTTCCACGCTGGATTCGGCGTCTTCATGATCGCTGCAGCCGTATTCTCCACGAAATCATGGGATGTGGCCATGACTTATGATCCAATTGAGGACGTATTTCACTCGATTGCTGCCACGTTAATCGGATTCTGTTTTACATTTGGTGTTCTAGCAATCATTCTACGACGGCGAAAAGCACATCTGGAAATTCGCTGGCTTGATTTAGTCGCTCTCAGTGCAACAGTAGTTATGCCGGTCTCCATGATGGTACTGAACAACTTCGCTGGTGTATTCCAACGAATAATGTTCCTTGTGGCGTATGTTTGGTATCTTCGAGAGGTAAATCCACTCTTGACCACTTCTAATAATACCTCAGAATAGTATAACCGATGAACAATGCGGCTCTTGTAGGATACAGGAGGCTGTTTGAGGAGCAAACAACACTCGAACAGGGTTCTCGGTATTGTGATCTTCGTTACTGATTAATAAACAAAATGTGTCTGAAAATGCAGTACTGTTACTAGTAACCACCTCGTGAGACTCTACCATTATGAAAAGGATACAGCAAAAGTAATCACTCACCTATTTTATCAGGTTGATTGTTGTGTTGGATGCCATGAATGACGACCGAGATCGAGAGAGGTCATCCGCGGTCGGACTTGCTGACGCGTCAGTAGCAGGTGTAAGTATGATCCTTGCTGGTGGAATCGCATTTATGGGAATAATCACGGGAGAAGTTCTTTACCCAGATTACTCAACGCGACAAGACATCAGCGACCTCGGGTCTACTCAACCACCGAATCCAATCATACACCAGCCATCTGCGACCATTTTTAATAGTACGATGTTGGTGACGGGAGCCCTCCTTCTGATAGCGACCTACTTCATTCATCGAGCATGGGGCCGTCGTATTCTAACCGTCCCATTGGCAGTGTTCGGAATTGGGGTGTTTGGTGTTGGAGTATTTCCTGGCAATATCACTCCTTGGCACGGCCTCTTTGCACTCCTCACATTCTTCAGCGGCGGAATCACCGTCGTTCTTTCCTCTCGGGTAGTTACTCGTCCATTCTCATATCTTTGTGTCTTGTTTGGTGGTGTGTCCTTGTTGGTTCTCGCGAGTGTCTTCTTCTATGGTCTCGTCCTTAGGGAACCGAGTCCGCTAGCAGTTCTTGGATCCGGTGGTGTCGAACGGTGGGTGGCATATCCACTTCTCCTCTGGGTTCCAACATTTGGAGGATATCTATTAGGTGACGGCCATTCGGAATTACAGACACAATGAAACGCAATACTGCAGTCAAGGTGCTTGGTGTCTCACTCATCAGCACCAGTGCCATCATTCTTGCAAGTAAGTGCCAATTTGAGAATACTGTCAATAACTGGGTTGACGAATTACGGAAGACGGCAAGTCCGATACGAGACCAAGTCTTCGCAGGAGATAATCTAAAAGAATTGCCTGTTCCAGTTCAACGATACTTCGACAATGTACTGACAGAGGGACAACCATACGTTGATTTCGTTTACTTACGACAGCGGGGTGAGTTCCGGCTAGGCGAGGCGAAAGATTCGTGGAAACCTTTTGAAGCAACGCAGCACTTCACAGTGAATCCGCCTGGATTCGTCTGGGATGCTCACATCGAAATGTTTCCGTTCATCTCAGCCCGGGCTCTCGATATGTACCAACAAGGCGAAGGTACCTTGCGCGCAAAAGTCATGTCCACAGTGCCTGTTGCAAAGGCAGGACCAAATCCAAAGATGAACTCTGGAGAACTGCTCCGGTACTTGGCCGAGAGCGTTTGGTTCCCAACTGCCCTTCTACCCAGTCAGGGTGTAAAATGGGAAGCAATAGGTCAGCAATCTGCCCGAGCGACCATTGAAGACGCGGGGGCCAACGCATCCCTCGTGTTCCATTTCAATGATCAGAACGAGGTCGAGAAAGTACATACAGACCATCGGTATCGACAGGAGGATCGCTCATACCAACCTTGGACTGGATACTTTGACAATTATCAGGTTAGAAATGGACTACGCATCCCACTTGACGCTGAGGTAGAATGGAACTTGCCGAACAAAGACGTAACCTACTGGCGAGCAAGCATTGAGGAAATCGATCACAAAAGAGCTAACGAGAGAACCAACCATTAGCGAATCAGAGAAAGACAGTGCTTGGAACAGAATACTGAACTCGTCAACTTCTGTAAGAATCGGGCAAGGAGCGTATTAGTCAAGGTCACCTCCCTTGAGGCTCTCGAACATCGAGTGAAAAGCTCGTAGAATCACTGACACAGACGGACACCGCTTGTGCTGTATGGATGGCTACTTAGGAGGGAACAGCGGTCGTAACAGGTGCGGCAAGTGGAAGCAGCCCAGTGATAGCAAATCGGTACGCCAAAGAAGGATCGGACATTGTCGTTGCGAACATTCGAGAAGATCCTCGTGAAGATGGGCCAGTTACACATGAACAGATGGTCGATTCAATCGGGAATAACAGAAGAACGAGGTTCTGTCGCGTAACTATTCCCCGCGAGTACTCCAAACAAGCACTCGCTTTCCACAGCCTGGTGTTTACAAACTGATCTTCGACGAGAGTGTCGTTCTATTATGGCCGAGGCTGAATAGTTCGTATGGAATTTACCACCGAGGAGATAGATATCGGGACACAAACACCGACAGTGCTGCTCAATTCGACCGATGCAAGCGAGTTGGGTGTCCATCCACTCGATCGGATTTGGATTCGACATGGCGACCGCGTTATCACCGGAATTGTAGAGATCACGGATGAACTCGTCCATTCGGGAGTACTCGGTGTAACACAGCCACTGGGACATATCACAGGAGACGTAGAGGTGTCGATTGCGCCGCGACCTGACTCCGTTGCGTACCTGACGAAGAAACTCAACGATATCGAACTCGAGATGAACGAGATCGATGCCATCGTTCGTGATATCAATCAAGATCGCTTGAACGATGTCGAGTTGAGCGCGTTCGTCTCTGGTGTCTACGCCAACGGCCTCTCTCGTGAAGAGATGATGTGTCTCACGACCTGCATGGTGAACGTCGGCGAGACTATCGAGTGGGGAGGCGGTTCGATCGTCGACAAACACTCGATCGGGGGTGTCGCTGGCAACCGCGTTACGCCGATTGTGGTTCCCATTGTCGCTGCAGCGGGACTCACAATCCCAAAGACGTCTTCCCGTGCGGTGACCTCCGCAGCGGGTACTGCAGATACGATGGAGGTATTCTGTGACGTCGAGTTCTCCGTTAAAGAAATCAAAGCGATTGTCGATGAGACAAATGGTTGCATGGTCTGGGGTGGTGCTGTGAACCTGTCGCCCGTCGACGACAAAATCATTCGTGCGGAGACGCCGCTTTCGCTCGATCCACCAGGGCAGGTCATCGCATCCGTTCTCTCCAAAAAGAAGAGCGCCGGAGCAACACACGTTGTCATCGATATTCCCTACGGAGAGGGAGCAAAAGTAGAGAGTCTTCCCGAAGCACGCGAGATGGCCGAAGATTTCAGTCGCGTTGGGAAGAATCTCGGGCTGAAAATCGATTGCGCGATTACTCGAGGAGAACAACCGATTGGACGTGGGATTGGACCAGTCCTCGAAGCTCGTGACGTGCTCTCCGTACTGGAGGGTGCTGGCCCTCGGAACCTTCGGGTGAAAAGTGAGCGCCTCGCGCAAGTACTCCTTGACGCTGCGGGTGTCGATAAAACAGCAGCAGACCTCATCGAAACCGGGCAGGCAGACTCGAAATTCCGAGAGATCATCAGCACCCAGAACGGTGATCCGGACATCTCTTTGGAAAGTCTCGATCCAGGGACGTACGATTCGAGGATCCCAGCCAATCAAAACGGGGTCGTTACGCACATCGACAATCGACAGGTAAACGAACTCGCGCGACGAGCAGGTGCTCCGAAAGACCTACAGGCGGGCGTCTCGCTCCACTGCCGGGTCGGTGATGAACTGCAAAGCGGTGACGATCTGTTCACGATTTACGCGGAGAAAGAAGAGAAACTGGAGCAGGCACTATTGTTCGTTGACGATGAGAAGCCCGTTCGCGTCCTCCCACCCAATGAAGCGTTGATAGAGCAGATGTGAATGTCCGTCATCAAGAAATCATCCGATTGAGGTCATCTATCCACGACTGACCACCTGAACGAGATAAACAGTAGAACCCACGTTGCCCCTCGCTTCTAGAACTCAACTGCGAGAAGATATGGGAGGAGCAGCGTCCACCCAGTGAGCACAAATGCCAGAAACGTAGTCACAGCAGTGAATATTGGCGGCCGACCTTCCTTGACACCGTGTTCGGATCGCTCGTATTCGAGCGTTGAGGGTTGACTGAGATAGTTACTTGCACCCATCGAGAATCCATCGGCGAGCAGGTTCGTGGTTCCGAGAATCAGTACAATAGCAAGATAGAGTGCAGCACCGGCAACGCCGGGGACGAAGGCAAAGGTCGTAATGATTCCGTCGTTGGCACCGTAGATGACTACCACGATATCATCCCCGAATAATTGATCTATCAAAGTGCAAAAATCCGTCTATCGGAGTGGTTCGGATCAGCCTTCGGCGAAAAAGACCATATTTGCGTATGTATCATAATCAACCATATCTTTTTCCACTACTAGGTGGTTGTTCATCGTATGGGGGATATCACAACCATCCAGATGGACGAGGAAGAACGAAACGAGTTTCTCATGACTGGAGGAACTGGCGTTATTTCGTTCTCGGCTGGCACCGAAGAATCACCGTACACACTACCGGTATCGTACGGATATGACGCGACTTCCACCCGCTTTTACTTCAGACTCGCTTCCGGCCCAAACAGCAAGAAAGAAGAGGTGATCGATCGTCCTATCTCGTTCGTCACGTATGACAAGACGGAAGAGGGGTGGTGTAGCGTCGGCGTTACAGGACGACTGAAAGAAGTGGCGGAAGCTGACATCGACTCGGACATCGTGCAAGGAATACGGCACGTCGACATTCCGATCGTCGACGTGTTCGATCGCCATCCAAGGGAGGTTTCATTCCGCTTTTTCCACCTGGATCCCGACCAACTGACGAGTCGGAAAGAGCCATAAACTGAGGCCTAAGAACTCTTTGGAATAATACTCAAATATGCACCCTCGGATAACCTCGATGATCTCGTCTACCGAGCAAAACAGTGTCGACAGTCTCGTCCGTGACGATCTCGACGAGTCGTTTGAGTGAGGAACAGAAACGGTACAGTACTCGGCTGCAGAGGCATACGCCCACCAGCAAGTGCGCGACATCTACGTCGATCGTTATCATAATGGTGCTCTCAACCGCGGCGTTCCAGCCAACTTCATCGACTCCGAGGAAGACGCACGGCAGTTCGCGGATTTCGCTCTCTGGACTGCATGAATCTCTCACACTGACCGACCCGGCAGCGATCACAGATTTACGAACGAATGGCCGTACAAACCCGCAGCAGGGAATATGCCGACCGGATCAACGATGATTTGGAGCGTCATCAGCATGGTGCTTCTCATCGCGGCTGTTGGCATCGGCGTCTTCCTCTACAAGTCCGTCGAACCTAATAGAATGAGGGAATAATGTCCTATCCACTCGGTTCAGGGTTGGGATTTGACTTCCTTCCGTCCTGCTACTGTATCCGGGACAAGGCGGAAGTGACGGAATGAGATGTTCTCCGGCGGTTGATCGAATATGTCAACCATCGGAATCTGGATCGACCACATTCGTTGGATCGCGGCCGAATTATATGGCATGTCCGTTACTTCCTCTAAGTGGCCAGTTGCGACGACGCTTCGGTATTTCTCGTCTACCTGATCATATGTGACGAAGGCGACGGGATTATCAATGAAATCCTCTTTCCCACTCTCTGGAGGGAAGGAAAGACGGTAGTAGAAGGTCGCGGAATCTGCATCGTACCCATACGACACCGGGATTGTGAACGGTGGATCAGTGGCCTCCGTTGTAAACGAAATAATGCCCGTGCCACCCCTTCCGAGGAACTCGCTCAGTTCTTCTTCGGTCATTTGCACCCAGCGAAGGTCTTGCATAGTGAACGATACGGGTCGACAATAGAAAACAAATCGGTCATCTTTACAGGAATATTTCAAATGATGCATCTCACCCATCTTTGGAAGTTCTAACTGACGAGAAGAAGCCCAGGATTGTTTGAATTTGATCCAGGGAAACAGTGAATCCCGATCAAATTAGAGTTTCCAGACGTTGCACCCTCTTTTCTATAGCGAGTATGTCAGAATCATTGGAGAAATCATGACGGGGTTGGGTCACCTACTCTACTACTTATGGGTGAACTATTAGCTGACAACACAGCGGTTATCACGGGTGGGGCCAGTGGAATCGGACGCGCAATCGCACTTCTGTTTGCCGAAAATAGTGCCAACGTCGTCGTCGCAGACCTCAAGGAAAAACCACGCGAGAGTGGCACACCAACACACATACAAATTAACGAACAAACGGATTCGACGGCAGTATTCGAGACATGCGATGTCAGTGATCCAGCGGATGTTGCAACGGTAGTTGAGCGAGCGCAGACCGAGTTCGGCAGTCTAAACGTGATGGTGAACAACGCCGGTATTGTCGGGCCGCAACAACCGATTGGTGAAATTGACCTCGAGGAGTACCAACAGTTGATCGATATAAATCTGAATGGCGTGTTCTATGGATCACAAGCGGCAGCTACTCGAATGAGCGATACCGGGGGCGGCAGTATCATAAATATCTCGAGTATTGCAGGAATCCTCGGATATAGCGAACTTTCTCCGTACTGTGCGTCGAAAGGGGGGATCCGCCTGCTCACGTACTCGTTGGCCGCCGAACTCGGTTCAAAGGGTATTCGAGTGAATACAATTCACCCAGGTGTAATTGAAACGACGATGACCAAAGAAGATGTCCCAATTATCGGAACCGAAACAGGAGAGCAGATGGAACAGGTGATTCCCTTACGTCGCTTTGGAACACCGGACGAGATTGCAAAAACCGCGCTATACCTCGCGAGTGATCTTTCGAGTTATGTTACTGGCGAATCGATTGTTGTGGATGGTGGTCTTTTAAATACAGCCTGACACCATCTTTGCCAGAAGCAGTAAGGCTTCACACGCAAAACAACCAACAAGCTATCATTACTAAAAAAGAACGATGTGGTTTGCACCCGAGAATACGCCTCTCGAATCCAGTAGCAGGTTCCACCGCTAATTCGGTTACGGAGTTTACATGGAAAAGGATCTCTCCGGGCTATCACGAATCACCTTATACGTCGGCGTCCCTGCGGAAGTTCTTTCGGCTGTCGTTCTCGTCATTTATGCTGGAATGAACACGACGCCGCTCACCGTAGGATGGGTGAAGTACGTGCTTCGAGACGGGGATGGGACGGTTCACGCCCGGTTTGACTCTGCGGCGGGTATCTTCACCGACGCGAGTGCCTATCCAACGGGTGGTGACCGGAACGTGAAGCCACCAATCATCCCCGAGTACGAGATGGACGGTGATCTCCACAACGTGGAGTGGGATGTAGTTGTGGTGCCACCGGAGACAGAGACACCAATGGATCTTCGGCTATACGAGGATGATAAACAGACACCGATCACGGATCTCATCATGGGTACTGCAGACAATCGAGACGAGAGGAAAGAAGACACTTCACACCCTGTTGAAGACGTCCAAACAGAAGCCGTGGATCAAGAGGAAACAACCGACGAGTCTGGCAATTACGGCGACGACCTCGCGGACGACATTACCGGAATGTTTGGATAATGCTGTGCTGATTCCGAGGTGAACAGCTACTCTTTCAGCAGATTCTCCGCCTGGTCTTCAGTGAGCGTTCCAGTGTGGACGGCAATCTTTACTATCACAGCTTTCATTTGTTCTACATCATTTTCGAGAGTTGACAGACGCTCATCCAACGCCACTGCATCCTCCGGCGAAACAAAGGCACTTTCCGGGGTGTCAAGATAGTCGTCACAGAACTCAGTACCACGTTCAGTGAGTGCCCATGCACGAGCGTGTGACCCACCTCGACCGTGATACTCCCGCTGTTCTTTCTCTACGACAAGTCCCCACTCAGTGAGTCGTTCCAAATGGTGAATAGCACTTCCTCGTGGAACTGCTGAGTGTTCCCGAAGTTGGGCCGTATTCAGCGTAGAGTTATCAGTTTCAAGAAATGCAGTGAGTAGGTCACGGCGCGGTTCACTGAGTGACTACTGGATAGTTTCAAACGATAGACGATCCTCTGTACTGGATGGAGAACTCTGTTCTGACATGGAGTTATATTGAGTTCGAAGAATTATAATAATATCCATTGATATAGTTATACTCACTCCTCCCGACACCAATAGCTGAACAAAGAAAGAAACGATGAGTTAGAGAACAACAGATGGGAGCGAGCACAAGAGAGGTAAGAAAGCGAGTGCAGAGGGCACCCCAAGAGGGGCGTAGTAAGTGGGCACCCCAAGAGGGGCGTAGTAAGTGGGCACCCCACCACGCGTGTAGCAACAACTGATGTCCAATTATATTAGCAGAATAGAAAAGGAAGAAGTCACAAGCAAAGGCGACAGTCCCCCATAAATACACAGACGAACAGAGACAGGAACATCAACCGATGTCTGGTATGTATATATGAGGACATTTCTGTGAGAGAGTGCACTACGAAAGGTACTGTATCCCGATGGCTAGCAAAGGGAGAACTAGAACAAAGTACGCCCCGGGAAGCACGAGGAAACATCCCAGATGAGTGCAGCCAAGGGACAGTTCAATAAAGCACATCAACGATTATCATATGGTTGAGAACAGGAGACAGTCCCATGCAGAAACAGTAGCCACAGAATACAGAATAACCCGAGATGGGACAGTCCAACAGTGCGAATAGAAGACCGAAACCGAGACCGACCTAGCTTACCGAAGGTGGTGCTGACAACAGACGATGGAGAGACAGCTAAACTGAGAACAGTGGACAGTCAATGAGAGCGGGACAGCCACGGACAGTGTTAGAGTGTAAAGGATGGCTGACAACAAGGGGTGAGCAGTGCGACGAGGAGCGAGCTAGCCAGCAGTACCGACGGGAAGGACGTGCAGTGTTACGAGAGGACGACAGCCACCAGGACGGGAGGATCTCGAGGAGTAGTTCACCCCAGAAATCGAGTGACGAAGTACGAGACACCAAGGCTGTGAGACAGCACAGGACAGTCACCAAGAGCGACGAGTTCTGACAGTCCCTCTTCCGGAACAGAGCGAAGAAATCCGATGAGTGACGAGAGAGGGGTGTCAGTGACTGCATTGGTTGGGGTGCCCACTCTTCACGCAGATCTGGGTGCCAACACAGGTGCTATAGTGGGGGTGCCACTAGAGGAGACACCGAGGTTTCAATGAACGAGTGATTAGCAGTAAGGCACTGCGAGACTGTCCACGGGAGATGAGCGCAGCCAACCCAGAGTTGCTTTGTACCAACTCTAGACTGTCCGTTCCCGACCAGCAGAACAGACGTTGGGAGTGTTACAGCCCGTGGGACTGTCATCCCGGCACCAGCGGGTGATGGTCATATCCGGTGACGACCGGAAGGACTGTCATTGGTAGTAAGCTAGTGGAATTGTCTGTGAGAGCGAGAATGATTGCGGAAGGAGAGAGCGTCTCCTGGTAGTGCACAGCTGATTTACTCCGGGAATGTGGTGTGGTAGTAGTGGACTGTCAGACTGGTTGGTGCTGGTTGTCTGTGATGTTGGATTTCACTTGAAAGACGGGGTGGTTGACGTCAGGGTGGGCACTATTTCTGTCTGGCCGACTGTCCACCTGGTAGGAAAGTTTGTTGGGGTGATGGGCTAGTGGGTTGGGTGTAGGTGTGGGCGAGAGTGGTTAGATGGTTGATGGATGCCAGAAACACGGAGTGTCCAGTTTCTAATTGCTCTCTTCATGACTGCAGTCCGACTGTCCACCGGTCAGATAATAGTACCTCGCAACAGCGGCGCAACGAACCGTCGAGGATGTGAAAAACAGTGTCTTTTTTATCACTATTCTCGTCAAGTCAACAAAACTCCTTTACAATCCCCACACCAATGGGTAGCAACGAGAGCCAAGCGCTCTATACAACACTATGCAAGGACAAAACCAACAGCAGGCATACGATCGAGGCACGTCAATATTCTCCCCGGACGGTCGACTCTACCAAGTTGAATACGCTCGCGAAGCGGTCAAACGGGGCAGTGCCTGTCTCGGAATTCGGACGACTGATGGTGTGGTGCTCGCAGCCGAAATCAATATCCGATCACCGCTAATGGAATCATCGTCAGTCGAAAAGCTCCATAAAGCCGACACGCACATTGGGGTTGCATCTGCGGGCCATGCTGCTGACGCTCGCCAACTAGTCGACAAAGCACGTCAGCATGCACAAGTTGAGCACTGGCGCTATGATCAACCAATTGGTGTCGATACGCTCACCACTGCAGTTTGTGATGATATTCAAGAATATACGCAGAAAGGAGGCACACGGCCATTTGGTGTCGGTCTTCTTATTGGTGGCATCGAGAAGGACGAACCCCGACTCTTCCAAGTAACTCCGGCTGGGACAGCGTCCGAATGGAGGGCAACTACAATTGGTGCGAAGAGTGATGACCTGCAAGCCACGCTCGAAGAGCAGTATAGGGCCGATCTATCGATTGATGATGGCATTCAGGCAGTTCTTCGGGCTCTTGAAAGCGTGAAAGACGATGAGCTCTCAGCAACGGACGTCAGTGTTGCAACCATCGACACTGATTCAGAGCGGTACGAGATGGTAAATGAGGAAACAGTTGCAGAACACCTTCGTGGGCTTTCACCGTCTGATGAGTGAATCCAGATAGTAGACCATCTGGAGGTGCAATTCCTCTCAAGGCGTTTACCACGGATTTTGGACACCCATGTTAGAGAAGATTCTCGAAGATTGTTCGTGGTTAGTATGGAATACTAACTAGAGTATGCCCCCGATCCAAAGCAAAAGCGATAGGAATAACTCACGCACTAGAGAGCAGTCCGCGAAAATCTACCCCCTTGTCGCGAGAACTACTTAAACGAAAGTCATTCAGCGATCACTGCCCTTCTCGACTCGAATCGGCCCACACACTTGCTACAGCAGTACTGCTTCGGGTTACGGACGGTTTTCGACCGTCGATACCGAGCAATCCGACCGCCGCAGTCCTCGCAGACAAGCCACCACTTTGGTGTAGTGAAGCGTTCGCAATGTCGTGAGGTGTCAAGGGTGTCTGTCCAGCGGGTGAACGTCGCTCCGTAATCCGAGTCGCCGAACTCGTGATACTGCCAGGCGTGAATGAGTTCGTGTCGAACGGTCGCATTGAATTGCTCCCATCCATGTTGGTCGTAGGCCTTCCAGGTCAGCGCGATCGTGATTGCCTCTGTTGTCGGGTCGTACTTCGTGACGCCCGCCTGTCGTTGTGCTCGGTGTGAAATCTCCCAGTCGATAGTTTTGACCGGCAGTTCAGGGAAGTGCTCGGCGGTGACGTCAATGAGTCCGAAAGTATCACCGCAGCATTACCCGATCGATAGGAGAGTGGGATTAAGGCTGTAAAGAGCTGCTGTCGGCGAAACCCACTGGGATTTCTTATCATATAAGAGTAATCCGAGATCGGCAAAGAGTGGAATATCAATGTGGTATAACCGGGCCCGAACCCGTTTTTTGTTGACAGTCTCTAATTGGCATTGTTCAGTACTAGCTATCTCTCTCACCATAGCCTCCGTAAGCTCGGAGAGGGATAATGAGCCGTGATCTCGTACCTGCGCAAGGAGAACCCGACGGTGGTAAGGGGCTACAGCGGCTTCGATATGGTTTGCCATGAGTTCGCTCGTCTGGGTAGGGGCTCAGGAAAGATATCGAAAGAGCCGAACAGTGTTGGTACTTTCAAAAGTAAGGTTGAACACGGGTGGTACGTGTGTGAGGGATGCGCCACGGTGGCAAACCCGGATGTGAATTGGTCGGCCTGTGCGCGGTTCTGTGCCGTCTTGGCAGCTTCAAGGGCTGCGGGTGATATTCACCAATTTCAACGACTATACTCAACAACAAGGAAACATCCAAAGCTATACGACCTTGGATACCATGCAAACACTATGTATTCATTGAAGAATATTTGGTAAATCAGTTAATGATGATAATGTGTATCTCGGCTCCGCTGTGATCGAACTACCATTCTCTTACTTGCTTAGAATATATAATATTTTCATTAAATTAATATTACTAACTTAGGAAATAATATTCTTAGTTATAAATACACAATTTGATATAAATATTTATTACTGATTAATTCTTAAATTAATTGATGGCACGATACCACAAGCGTGTTGTGAACCGAATATCACGACGAAATGTTGTTGGAACCATTGGTATGGCACTTGGTGCCTCATTGTTGAGTGGCACAGGGACAACACGCGAAAAGCAGAACGTTACCCAAAGTGCACGAGATAAGTTCCATATAACGGCACATCGCGGATTCAGAGACGTATTTCCGCAAAATACGATTGCCGCTGTCGAGGGTGCATCACGCTTAGGAACAGACCGGATTGAAATTGATGTTGAAGCAACAAGTGATGGAGAAATTATCGTTTTTCACGATGCGGCGCTCGATAATCTCACAAATAAAGAAGGTCTCGTTGGGGAAACCCCATCTGAAATAGTGTTGCAAGCAGAAGTTCTCGAGTCCGGCGAAACAATTCCAACGCTTGCTGAAACACTTGATGCAACTAGACCGAGTGTCATGATGAATATTGAATTCAAAGATCCAGGTCCCCTTTCCTGGGAAGAGTTTGCCGAACGGACACTACCCATTGCATCGCGATACCCAGGGGAGTACTATGTATCCTCGTTCGATCCGGACGCGCTCAGAGCAGTTCAAGATGTAGATCCCAACGTCGATGTGGCGCCGATTTTCGGAAGTAATAAAGACGAAAATCTGGAGATTGCTCGCGAACTAGATGCTAAAGCAGTCAATCCATCTACCGGAGTTCTTGATCGTGATCTTGTAAAAACCGCTCACGAGGAAGGTCGGGAAGTGAATGTTTGGACGGTCGATAGTTGGAGAGAGGCACAAGAACCACTTGAGCTGCACGTAGATGGACTGATCGCAGATTATCCGCATATGGCTACCTTCGCTACTAAGACTACACATCCCAAATCACTGAGTCAGAAAAATAAATAGTATACCAAACCGATTATTTCAGACACTCTTCGTTGTCTTCCGATGGCTAGGTGTTCAAGCGACTTCACTCACTGGAGAGCGAGGGTGTCACTTCAGGAGGCTTGCGTGTATCCGCGACCTGCTTGTATGCGTACGCCATCTCAACAAGTTCGTGTTCGTGATAAGGTTTCCCGAGAAGTTCAACACCAACCGGGAGTCTGTCCTTGGTTAATTCACCGGGAACTGACACTGCTGGACACTGCGTCTGCACTCCTAAGGGTGTGTTCGCTGGGAAGTCTGCTGTCGTGTATTTCTCACCTAGGTCTGGGATCAGCGGCGGCACTACCTGAACGTCAGGGAAGACGAGCGCGTCAAGGTCGTTGGCAGCGAACGTATCTAAGACATCACGACGGAAGGTCTCTTGACCCAAGGTACTCCGCCAAAAGTCGAGCGCGTCCTTAGGATCCTCCGTCACTGACGCGATAGCCTCAAAGAGCCCGAGATCCTCGTGGTACGCACCTTCTTCGAGGATGTCTTGGGCGTCCTCGTACGGGATATTATCGCGCTCTGCGATGAAGTCGTTGAGATAGATGATACAAATGGCGTGCTGAATACAGAGGGGTGTATTCAGCACAGACATCCTAATGGTTACGCCCTAACCTGGGTTGAGCTATGGTCCCTCGAACGATTCGGTTGACAAGCATATTTTAATATCAGTAAAGTTTAATTATTCCTGTTGTGGCACTGTCTAGTTAAGCTCCTCCTCGACAGGTGTTCGGTTTTTAAGCGATTGATGCGGTCTCTGACGGTTATAGTAATGCACAAACTGCTCAAGCCACCGCTGAACGCTCGGTCGACTGCCCACCCACGACGTATGAAAGCGGTCGATCCGCTGTTTGAGCGTGTGAAACCACTTTTCAATCAGGTTTCGCTCTGTGTAGTCGAGTCGACCGCTCAACCCAATTCGGAAGAGGGCAGTCCGATATCCATAGCCATCAACGAGAAACACGGCGTCCGAGAGATCGTGTTTCCCGGCTAGTTGGCCGAGAAACGCAGCCGCTTGATCGGTCCCATGCCGATCAAACACCTTGACATCGAGCAGCAGCTTTGTTTCTGAGTCTATTGCAGCGTACACCCAAGACCATTCGCCGTTAATTTTGACAGCGGTTTCATCCACCGCGACCCGCGTCGGCGTCGCCGTCCGCTCACGCTCCCAACATTCAAGCGTAGCCGTCTCTAAACTCTTTTTGAGCAGGTTTGAGAGTAGCATGAATCACTAACTCTTCAACCTGCTCGTCCTTATCTAGACAGTGCCCCTGTAGCGTATCTTTAGGAAGGGAACAGGCATGGAAAGACAAGAATCGCAAGGAAATAACCATGGATCAAACCCCCGAGAATACTTCGATACCGCAACGATGGGAACGAACACCGCATTGTGAGTCGGGAACCCTCCTGACACTCGCAGTCGTGATCGTGGCGGTGATCGTATCCCTCGGACACTGGACTATCATTCGAATCCCCGCGAAGCGTCGTGGAGAACCCGTACGAACGGCAATAAGCGAGGAGGCAATGTAATGAACGCTATCGTCAGTCCGCTCAGGAGACACCCTATCGTCGTCTTCTACGTCCTCGCCTGTGCCTTCGGGTGGGTACCTTACGCCGTCCACGCGCTGGGGTTCGACGCTTCAGAACCGGGGAATCTACCGCTCGGACCTTTGGTGGCCGCCTTGATCACCGCAGCTATCATGGGGAGGACCGGTCTGCGGGAGTGGTGGCAACAGCTCTCAACTCTCCGCACTCGGCTGGGGTGGTATGTCCTGGCAGTCGTGGCCCCTATCGTGATCATCGTGTTCGCGGTGTTGGCCAACTACGCCCTGGGTGCACCGCTCCCGACTGCGTCCCAGCTATCCGTGTGGCCCGAGCTTTCGGTTGTCTTCCTGTTCATGCTGCTCCTCGTCGGCATCGGTGAAGAGACGGGGTGGATGGCCTTCGCCGCCCCGCGATTGCTCGGCCGCTACTCCTTCGTCGAGACCTTCGCAATCCTGTCAGCCATGCGTGTATTCTGGCACCTGCCGCTCATGCTCAGTGGCGATCTACCGTTGGCGCTGGGCATCGGCGGGAACATCGGGTTCCAGTTCCTCTTATTGTGGCTCTTCTACCGCACCGACGTGTGGTTCCTGGCCGCCGTCTGGCACGCCGTGCTCAATACGACAAGCGGCGAATTCTTCTTCGGGATGGTCGGAGGGGCGAACCAGACGCGCCTCGGTGTACTGATGTCCCTCGTGTACATCCTCGCGGCGGGATCGGTATATCTAGTCATGCGCCGTAGTCCGGAGCCGATCGCAGGGATCGAATGAGAGTAACCGCGGGTGTGACCGTCTTCGGGTAGAGCTACGGTCATCGGGGTTTGCCCTCCGCTTACTCACCGGGAATCCTGTACCGCACGGCCATATATTATATTTGATAAGGAGACAACTAACCAGTAGTGGAGTCAGACTCAAAAAGAGCTGACCTAGCGTAGTAGTGACCTGCCGTAATAAGGGAGAATACAAGCAGAATTATCGAGAGGATCCATCGAGACGGCAGATGTGAGACAAGCGGAAGATGAAGCAATTTAGCGCCCAGTAAACTCGTGTTGAAAAGCGATCCACCGAGGTAATACAGTTCCCATCGCTGATTCAACGCACGTCTCTCGGATAGGTCTGTCTCAGAAGAACCGGTTGAACACTGCTGGACCGTTTCGGGAAGATATGGCTCAAGTTGGTCAGCACGAGAAGTCCGTCGGATGGTTCCCCGATCCTTGTTATATTCAATGATGCCTTCCGTGTCGAATTTCTGAAGGTGGGATTGATATAGGGCAATGTAGGTGCGCTGGCGCTCTGTGGAGGACAGCTGCTCGACAGTCGTCTCATTCTCCCACGCAGCCACCTGTTCAGCAAGATCCCGTATTGGAACGGTGTCGGTCCGATCCTGAAGGTACTGTAAGACTAACCGACGTCGCTCTACTTGCAATAGATGAAAGATCGTATCCTTCGACAATGGGTGGGGATCTACAGTGTCTTCTGATTGCAGGGCGATGTCACCAGCGGAATCGGCCGTGTTGGGGGATGCGCTCATGACTTTCCTGAATTCAACGATAACTAGATTATGTAGTTATCGATTTCTCGTAGTGCAGCGTTAAATGTCGAATTCCGTAGTGAAGACACCAGTAGCACCAGATATTGTGGCTAAGAGACTAAAATAAATAAAACCATTATTTATACCATATACTTAGAGTACCTGATTTCACGCATGGTACAATAGTCGTATCGCATATTTCGAATCCAATAGATAAGCCGTATCACCAGTAGTAGTCAAAGCAGTCCGGCAATTACCTAGACAACCACTATCAATTCATTCAATGAAATATTATTATGATTTCATCACAATATTCTCTTGTGGACGATACGCGTGCTTCAGGTCGATCGCTGTTCGGATGGTATCGGTTGCGTACGCATCGTACTCGAGAATGGCATCGATACGACCACGAAATTCCCAGCATGCGAGGATATTTTCGACAGCATAGGCGGCCTCTTTCCACTTGAGGTCTGTCTCGGTGATCAGTTGGAGAAAGGCAAGTCGATCTTCAGCTTGTTCTCGACGTTTTGCTGCAAGGCGGCGTGGAGTGATCGCGAATGAGCCGAACTGTGGTCGATCAAGGCGGCGGTTTAGTGCGCTTGCGCTCGGTCGAGAAGGGCGCGCTCAGTCGTCGGTGCCTTGTCTGTGCGTTCGGTCGTATCCGCGCTTTCGGTGAGCGTTCGCTGGGTAACATTGGACAGCGTCGTTTGGCGTGCCATAAATGAAAGAAATAAGGGAGTTAGCAGCAGTCGGTGAGTGCGCCTTTCCGGGTGGCTTCCGCGCCACAGCCTTCACACGTCCAGTATTTGTTATCGACGGTGCCGTACTTGTCGTAGCCGGTGTACGGGCCACTGATACGCTCGTCTTCCGATGGGAACACCTCAAGGGTGCCGTCGTCCATCGAAGTTTTGACGGCGGCCATGTGTTTGCAGAAGGCATTGCGGTGGACGTGATGCGGACAGGTATACGCCATTGCATCTTCGGTCACGTCGTCCACCGTCACAACGTATTGGTGCTCTGCGGGGTTTTCGTGGCTTTCGTTGGTGACGTCGATGAGTCGGGGGCTTCAATGTCGAAGGCAAATTGTTCGGTCTGTGTGCGTTTCTGTGCCGTCTCTCTAATTTCAAGGGCTGCGGATGGGTTTGTACTCATGGTCTTCTCGGGATTTCGGAAGACCGATGCTGGGTGCTAGTACACCTGACGCGTTTCTACACGCCCAAAAATGTCGTTAACCAGCCAAATATTATAGACAAATTGCCAATATTAAACTTATTCTGTTCTATTATCTCTAAAGTAAACTCTGATATTTATCGGGATGTATGGTAATACTTAACACGATGGGGGCGGCAGCGACGAAATAGGCTGATTAACAGTGACGGAACGACCAGACGACAAAAAAAACGCACGAAACGCCAATCTACTACCAGAAAAAGCTATTCTTCCAGTACTGGTGATTTGCTTCGGAGTTCTCATCTATGCTGGAATCACCGCTGGCACCACCACTGTCAGTTTTGCCGCGATAGTGCTTGGGTTCTTGTTGATGCTCGTTGGGACGTTCAGGAGCCTTTATGCTTCCGACAATATGGATGACAATTCCGACTATAGAGAAAAGATGGTAGAGTAAGTGGGACTTTTCGTATATAGCCGTCGGGAGAGAGCAAGCATCCCTGTGATGGTTTTCCTATATCTAACGATCAGGGAGTTCGGGCAAGGTTGTGAGTGGGACAATCGATGATGAGTTCAGGGAACTGCTTTCACCGATGGCGTGAACAAACGCTCTGCACTTTCACTTGAGACTAGAGTTCACTGTCTCATTCTGACTCCGTTGTCCGTAGAGTTCAGTAGAACGAGTGACGGCAACGAGAACTGTTCCAAATGGCGGTTCGATCTCTCGTCTGAAGGTAGCGATGGTGCAATCGTGGATCTTGCGGTGACAAAGGACGTGTTGTACGCAACGACAGCGAGAGACGAGATTCACGCCTTGATATTGTGAGACGACCTACTAGGAGGCACCAGTATTCATACGGTATTCTTGGTGAATGAGTATTCTTGAAAGATGTGTTCTCTCTTTATTTTTAGATTACCACAAAGTATTTAACATCCCATGTCAAATGGTAGCATGTAGTGAGAGTGCTTTGACATCACCCGGATCTGGCGCCATCACCCTGATCTACTCCCTCGCTCCACTCCACTTCCTCCCTACTTCAGTATGGAAGCAGCTAGACTCATGGGTATCTCTTCTCGTTTCTACGAGGTTACTTTGATCAAAGACCACGGTCACCGAGTCAGCCGAAAAAGACGTCCACCACGTCACTTCCACGATTGCGGACGTTCTTATACAGTTCGGAATAGCCACAGTTGTCACACGAGACGACAGTGAAGCTCTTGGTCTGAATGTCGAACATCTTGCTTAATCCACCACCGGTCGTTGATAGCGAATCCGTAGTCGCTTCTGTGTGGCCGCATTTTGGACAACCGGGAGAATCGTCGGTGTCAGAAGTCATACGTTACCACTTCGCACAGGCAAGATAAATACTTCGTGTGGAATATCTTGTGATCTTTTTACGGGTCAGCTCCATCATCAGCACTACCGGCATTTTCTTGGTATTCGCTCAGCTCGCCGCGTTCGTCTTGGAGGTGCTCAACTTGTGCTTCGAGTCGCCCGATTTTTCGTTCCATGCGGTTGAGTCGTTCGTTAACACTGCCACCAGAACGGACTCGGAGAATGAAGTATCCAAATCCACCAAGGGTTGCGAAAAGGGCACAAAGATAGAATATGATAGTGAAAACCACAACTACCAGTTCGAGACCACCAACACCTTGAAGCGGAATCATTAATTTAGGTATTAGCCGACAGACATAATAATCCTCTCTGTTCTAAATGGATGCAAAATTACCAGGGGCTACTCGAGCTTGGAATGCCGTCAGAGGTTGCTCGCATTGTACTGCCGATCGGGACGAAAGTCAATCCTCCGATTTGGCAGCAATACGCCTGATCACGATGGATGCTGGTGTTTCAATTTCTCGGCGGTTTGTCCAGGAACCGGCGTTCCACAGTCTTTACACTCCCACGTCGGATAGACCTCCCCCTGTTCCCTGGAGAGATCCTGTTTGAACCTGAGGGTCGCACCACAAATACACCGGTAAGACGTGGATGACATACCGAGTGATTCGTGACGCAGTTCGATAAACTACAGGCGGTCGAACCGTAGCGGAGATTCATTGGAACCAGAATGAATATTACTATCGAGCAGTACTCACAAACCGACGAGCAATAAGAGAGCTAAGCACATAGTCTTTGACGAACGGGGGTGAAATCGAACCACCGGGGCCACAAAGTGGCCGCCATCGACGCGGTGTCGATGGTGCTTCTACCAACAAGCAACCCGTTCTCGTGAAACGGTATGCGTGGTCGTGCCAGCTGAACCACGCATTGGACGTCTGGCATCAGACGCGGCGTTTTGTTCGTTGACGATGCTCGAGCGTCGCAGGACATGGCGACCTGACTGGTGTAGTGCGACGCTCGCTGTTTTTCTATTGGATGCGTCGAGTATTGTTATGTGGTGCTTGATGGTGGAGAAAGGACTACTAGAACACGGCAAAATACGTAGTTGCGTCAATTACTGAATTATGAGGAAGAATAAATCAGCATGAGTCTCTTTGGAATTCTCTTTATCATTATTGGCGTACTCTTCGTCGTCTATCCAGAACGGATTGCTCGCGTCCGTCACGAATCGCAAACCCGACGAGCTTGCAGGCAAAGCATGGCGCAAGCGCGATGAGGCCGGTCGGTATTCACTTTGGTCGAAGGGGAGTGGCGAGATCCGTACTTACTTAGACGCGTCAGAGCTCGCTGAATGGATTCGACTCAAGGAGTCCGGCGTGAGCAAGAAGTACAGCCAGGAACTCGCTCGCCGAACGATGGACGCGGTGCACGAACTCTCGAATAGACGTCTCGGGAAGATCAAACGCCAACGATCGAAAGACGGGCTGAGCTACCAAGAGACGCGTCTCGTCCTGAAAGCCGACGTTGAGCTTCCCGGAGAAGTGACGAGCAACAAAACGGACGACAGCCCGACCACAGACGGGGTTGCCGGAGAGTAGCGTGGTCGGGACCACATCACGCCCGAGAGGGACACACATCTAACACGATCACCCAAACAAACGCGGTCGTGGACGCCCCGAATTGACACAGTTCGGGACTGACGTCGGACGGCTACTTGTGAGTATGGCAGTTGTATCGGCGGTTATCGGCTAGAAGCCAGCGGGAGGGGGAGAGATGGGGCCGGCCACCGTGTTTGTGGTCGGAGAGAAGGGAGATCGAATTAGTGCCTAAATGGAAATTCTGCCAAATTAGGACAATTAATACTCTCGAGTCCTTGAATGATACTGTCGTAGTTCCTTTAGAGTCACACTCCACAGAAGTACCATCTTGACGATTAAATCGCGAGCCACGTGCAACCTGAAGAGTCGATAGATCACCTCCACACAGATATTTTGACCGGGACGTTCCCCAATCTAATTGTCAGGTTTGTTGTCCGTACACCCATCGGGAGGATCGAACCCAAAATTCGACGGGATGGTGCGGCACGAACCTATTTGTCGGGAACAGCCGTTATAACTCATGATCGTTATTTGTGACTGAGAGTACGCAGACGTTGATGGCCAAGGAAATCGAACGGGGAATTCGATACGCGATTTTCACCGTGTTCGTAGTAGGACTCCGTCGACGGAATCCGGGTGCAGTCGTAAATGCTGTCCTCGCGATCGCAGCGACTTATCTCCCAAATATCATTGAACATCGGTACGACGTTTCGTTCAGACCGTGGCAACGAATATATTCGAGTGCCGCGATGCTCACCCACTCTGTAGGGATGCTCGGTGCGTACGACGAAGTGTGGTGGTGGGATCACCTCACCCACACCCACTCCTCGACACTCCTCAGTGGTTTCGTCTACGCCGCCGCTCGCCGCTATGGTCTTGACCCACGTCCGTGTGTGCTCTCTGTCGTTGTTGGCATAGGCAGTCTTTGGGAACTAATGGAGTACACCATCCATACGGTCGCCGACCGCTTCGGTCTCGAACCGATACTTGTCTCTTACGGCAAGTCGGACATCCTTCTAGACTTCGTGTTCAATCTTCTCGGCGCAATCATTGTTCTCGTACTTGGAGACGATCTTCTTCAAAACTTCTATCGACACACCGACTAGGTCTCGTACCCTCCACGACCAGGATAAACAGCGTCGTCAGCTGAGACGTAGATTTCCCCGTCAGAACACCTGCCCGAGAGGGCCACACATCGAACACGAATCAAAACATCACGACACAAACCGTCGGAAACAACTATCGACTACTGGTAAGTAGGTCTTGGTTTGCGGTTGTGGAGGAGACGGTGGGATGTGAGGAAGTGCTGGCGACAGCGTCGGTGGGAATATAGGTTTCAGTTGGAAGTTGCGATCGACTTCGTAGCCGAACTGTTCGCCACTGCGTGTATTTCTCTACCCTCTTAGTAACAAAAAGTTCAGTCCAGTACGTTGCTCACAGTCTAGTTCCGGTTACGAAAGATCGCTTCTTCACATCCAGCCAGTGCGATCAAGCGCTGAAGAGTCGAATACTGGTGTGAGAGACTTTAAACAAATTGTTTGGATATTCAAGTAATGTCATTTTATATCACTTTAACCTAGAAAATGATAAATGTGAATAAGATAATCGTTAATCCGGGAAGTTAGATAATGGCAAACAATAAACGGCGAACGTTGCTAAAACTCCTCGGTGCAGCCGCAACATTTGGAAGTACAAGTGCCGCAAGCGCGAAGCCCGACTGGACGGGGCCACCCAAAAAAGGACGCATCCGCAAGATGGGTCATTCACTATTGTCGGATCCCGGTGGTGGCTACGCGGAGGAAGACATTCGGGCGGACGGCCAGTACGCGCTCGTTGGTCACTTCTCCTCTCCCGGTGGCTCATTCCTCGTCGATATCAGTAATCCAACGAATCCCACTGAAGTACACGAGTTTCCGACGACTGATGATGTCACCCACGCAGATGTTGAATTCGACCGCCGAAACGGGCTCTACTATCGGGGTCGAGAAAACGGAGAAGAGAACGGCGTCGACGTTATTGACTACGGCTACGAGGAGGGAACACCCGAGAATCCTGTCCAGATAGATCGTATCCCTGCTGGCTCGACGCACAACGTCGATGCACATCCGGAAGGTGACGTACTGTACACGACGGAACATGATGGAGTCGGCGCTTGGGATACCAGCGATCCCTCGAACGTAGAAGAGGCAGCAATGGTTCATGTCGGCGGCGACTGTCACGACATTGTTGTAGACGCTGGCCGTGACCTCCTCCACTGTGCGTTCATCGGGGGTGGATTCACTGGCTATGTCGCGATGGACATCAGCGATCCACTGAGTCCGACAGAAGCCGGGCGATTCGATTATGCGGGACGCCCGAATTACACTGAAATCGGCACAGCTGGATTCGAGAGTTGTCACTACGCGAGCCACGATCCCGAGCGTGATCTCGTCATCCTCGGCGACGAGGTTGGATTTGGAATTCCCGGCGGCAAACACATTCTCGACATTGGCTGGGGAGACGGATCCATCGAAAACCCACAGCATATCGGGTTCACTCACTCACCGAATGCCCAAGTGATGGACGAAAGTGAAGAGCTGTTCGACTGGACCACCCACAACCACACGGTCATTTCGAAAGGCAGCAACTCGTTGCTGGTCAGCGGCGACTATCACGAAGGCACTGTTGTCTATGATGTCAGTGATCCAATAGACCCGACGCCGACGGATCAGTACCGAACCGATGACAAGGCAGACCAGGCTGACGGTGCCGACTTCGTCGGTGAGCCGCCAATGGCCTGGGGAGCCGATTACAGCGAAGCGCGCGATCTCGTCGTCACGAGTGACATGCAGACTGGTCTCTACGTGTTCAAAGTGACACCAGCCCGCTCAAAGTAACGATTTTCGAGCATTATCTTAAAACAATGACACGAAAGCCAACGATACAGTCAACGCGACGTACCATGCTGAAAGCAGCCAGCGGTCTTGCAGCGTCTGGTATTCTCGGAACTGCCAGTGCACATCCCTCCCCGGGTGGTGGTAGCGAAAACCATTCCGAAGGACTGCGTCTGTTCAGCGAACAGGCCGTAAACGGGACGCTGGAGGTTGTCACACAGAAAAATTACGTCTATGTAGCAACTGGATCCGGGATGGCGGTTGTCGACGGACGCAATCCACGCCGACCCGAACTTGCCGCAACCCTCGACGCGAACGACCCGGCAGGAGGCATCCTCGATATCAAAGTCGATGGTGACCTCGCAAGTTTAGCGAGCAATGGTGGTCCAGGAGTTACGCTGGTGGATATTAGTGACCCAGCTGATCCACAAGAGGTGGCGTTCCATAATGCGGGCCATTCCGTTCATAATAACTTCTTGGCTGATGGGTACGCCTATTTGACGATCAATGAATCCGACGGGGCGCCCTTTAGTGAAGCCCGGACTGACATTGTCGACGTTAGCGATCCAATGAGCCCGGAAAAGGTCGGAGAGTTCCGACTTTCGAACCACTTCCCCGATTTTGCAGCGGCTGGCGTCAACCCATGTCACGATATCTATGTACAAGATGACCTCCTGTATCAAGTGTTCTGGGACGCAGGCGTCGTCATTGCCGACGTTAGCGACCCAGCGAACCCAACATTAGTCTCACAGTTTGGCGACGCCCCTGGAGCCGACACACCACTGCCAGATTCCACTCGATCTGAACGGTATCTCACGCTGCCTGGAAACGCTCACTACGTCCAGCCATCACGTGATGGCCAATACGTGTACGTCGGAGCAGAGACATTCCCTGGGGACTTTGTCGAGAATCCGGACAACGATGACTACGGTGGAATCAGGGTGTTCGATGTTTCCGACTACGAAATGCCGGAACAGGTGGCACGGATCGAGCCTCCCGAAATCGATGTCTTCCGGACGTCACACAATTTCGACGTGACCAACAACCGATTGCACGCATCGTGGTACAACGGTGGGGTCACAGTCCATGATATCACCGACCCTAGTGAGCCAACCGAACTCGGCCATTACGCTGCTGAAGGATCGTCATTCTGGACGGCCGTTCGCAGCCGTGGTTTCACCGTCGCTGGCGACATTGGCGGAGGTGTTGTCTTCTTACACGCAGATCGCGGAAGGGGAGAACCGCCAGCGTTCGATGGTAGTGAGCGACCGAATGAACCAGGAATGGAGGGCCAGTAATAATGACTCCGTCTCGACGAACAGTTTTGAAGTACCTCGGAGCAGGAACAGCGACCTTCGCCAGCGCCAGCTCAGCAAGCGCAAAGGGCCGGAATCAAGCCTCCAAGACAGACACTATGCGCCTATTCAGCGAAGTGGATGTTGCGGGTGCGCAAGAAGTCGTTACACAAAACACGTGGGTGTACGTCGCTACCGGCGATGGCTTCGCGGTTATTGACTGGCGAAATCCGAATCGACCTGAGAAAGTCGTCGATATGCACGCACCGGGCGTCGGTATCGCAGACGTGAAAGTGGAAAACGATATTCTTGCGGTATGTAGCCAGGGAAGCGAGGAACACGATCACGATGGTGACGGCGGGAACACAGTCCCAGACAGTGAGGTTGGGACACACTTCTACGACGTCAGTGATCCGACTGACCCCCAGTACCAAGGCACGTTCCAAGTACTCCCAGCTGGAGTTCACAACGCCCACCTCGTGGGTGACGTCGCCTATATTTGCAAGGAGGCGCCGTTCGATGATAGTGCGCTTCTCATCGTAGATATTAGCGACCCAACTGACCCGACCCTTCTCTCTGAATGGAGAGTCGAAGATGCACATCCTGAACTCGATTCGCCGACGAACTTCGTCCATGACGTTTACGCTCAGGATGGCTATGCCTACCTCGCGTACTGGGATGCTGGGACGCGCGTCCTCGATGTGAGCGATCCAGCGAATCCCGTGGAGGTCAGCGCATTCGGTGAGGCACCAGGTGCTGATCAAGGATCCAGCGGAAACGTCAACGATCGCATCTATGGCCTACCCGGCAATGCCCACTATGTTCAACCATCGCCAGACGGTGATCACGTCTATGTCGGTGCCGAGACGTACATCGTTGAGTCGGGCGGTATCAAGGTCTTCGATGTAACTGACTTCGATGCACCAGAACAGGTCGCGGAGGTTGAGCCACCGGATGTCAACGAAGGCATCTTCGGGAAGACATCGCACAACTTCGATGTCACGGCAAATCGGCTGTACACCTCGTGGTACGACGGTGGTGCAACAGTGTTCGATATCACTGATCCATCGACCCCCGAGCAACGGTATCGCTACGATCCGGAGGGATCGTCATTTTGGACAGCAGTTCGTGCGCGTGGGTTTGTCGTGGTAAGTGACATCGGTAGCGGTATCAGATTCCTCAAACCAGATCACGGCCAGTGATACGGCCGTGATTGCAGTGGGATCTAATCATCCCTTGGGAGGTACATTCGGAATTAGAATACACAATAATTTAATAATGAATGAAATAACAAGGCGCCGATTGTTGAAAGCGGGCACAATACTAGGAACTGCAGGGAGTATTCCACAGGGTATTGGAACGGCAGTCGCACAGACATCTCCTTCCCTCGAAAAATATGTGCAGCCATTGCCGATCCCCACAGTAAGAGAACCAGATGGAAAACGAAAGGGAGCGGATTATCACGAGGTGTCGGTAACAGAGTTCACCCAGAGTCTCCACCCGGATCTCCCCGATACTTCGCTCTGGGGGTTCGACAGTACCTATCCTGGCCCAATCATCGAGGGACGGCGGAACAAGCGGCTGAAAGTTCGCTTCGACAATAGTCCGCTTCCATCAGACCACCTCCTGAGTGTGGACGACCGGATTCATGGGACGAAACCGGATGATTATCATCGCTACGATGGCCCGGTTCCAGAAGTTCGAACGGTAACGCACTTCCACGGACTCAACATTGAGCCCGAAAGTGACGGACAGGCCGAAATGTGGAAATCCCCGGATGGGATCACTGGCCCTCGATTTGTCAAACACTTGCATGACATTCCAAACCGCCAATCCAAATTGACGTCGACCTACCATGACCACGCACTCGGTATCAGTCGTCTCAACGTCTACGCAGGACTGGCGGGGTTCTACTTCATCCGAAGTCGAACGGAGGAAAAGCTCAACTTACCCAGTGGCGAGTACGAAATTCCGCTCATGCTCCAAGACCGGACGTTTAACGAGGACGGGTCGTTACACTATCCGGAGTCCTTTGTGCCGAATTTCGCTGGCGATACGGCCGTTGTCAACGGATCCGTATGGCCGTATCTAGAGGTCGAGCCGCGGCGATATCGCTTCCGGTGTATAAACCAGTCGAACGGTCGTACGTTTAATCTCCGCCTTAGTAATGAATCTGGCACAGGCGTCCCTACTCTGTACCAGACCGGGGCTGGCCATGGATTCTTCGAATCGGTAGTCCCGATTGGTCCAGCACACGAGCTCGATTCACTCCTCCTGTCCCCATTCGAACGTGCAGACATCGTTGTCGACTTCTCCGAGTATGCGGGTGAAACGTTCACTGTCACCAACGATGCCGAGTTCCCCTTCGAGGGTAAAACCGAGGGAAGCGACCTCGGGGAACTCCTCCAAATTCGGGTCTCGGAGTCTGATGAGGGGCAAACGGATACCAGTACAGATCCGACCAACCTGGATCTTCTCGGTGGGTCAGGGGCCAATGAACAGGCCGCTAAGAAGACTCGGCACATGACCCTGAACATGACCAGAGATGAACATGGACTCGCCTTACATTTGCTGAACAACTCGCGTTTCCACAATGAAACAATTGTGAAACCTCAGCTTGGAACAACCGAGATATGGGAACTCGAAAACAAGACCCATCACACGCACCCCATTCATCTCCATTTAGTCGAATTCAGTGTCATTGGACGTGGTCCGAACGGAACTGACGACCCTGCTCCAAATGAACGAGTAGGAAAGGATGTCGTTCGGGTCAACCCGGACGAGACGATACGGATTCTCGTCCGATTTGGCAACTTTACGGGCCAGTTCCCTTGGCATTGTCACATCCTCGAACACGAAGACCATGCAATGATGCGTCCTTTTGAGGTTGTGACCGGAAACGCAAGTAAGAACAAGGGGCAGAAAAACAACGGTCAGGGGAATTCCAGTCGAGGTAAAAATCAATAACTGAACTTCATTTTTGTTTTATCGACCTCACTTTGCGAGACATCTCTTCGTAGGTATCGAACCACGAGAATCCACTAGTATCTGTTCAATCTCGTGCGAGATTACGAGACAGAGGAGAGCGTTGACAACGATTCGCCGAATCTGGTTGCGGAAGCAACCAATGCAGGCCGCCAGCTCTTCGAGACGGTCCAGCGCTCGGAACAAAACACTGAGCTCGTGAACTTCCGCGAGAAACGCGCCGAGAGTCAGCAAGTCGAGGACAAATACCTTGACGTGCTTGAGCATGCGAAGAACGGACGTGATGGTTGCACGGCTGGGCTATCTAGAGGTCGTGACACACTACGGCTGTGCGTACACAAACGACGGCTATCGGGTGATGGAGGAGATGGCCGAGCGTGTACCCGGCGTGACCTACAAGGAGTCTCGAACGTTGTCGGTCGATGACGCGATGGGCGTCGGTGGGCATCATATCGAGATCACGTTCGCCCATCCCGACGTAGCCGGGTGGATGCGAGCCCACGAAGCCAACGCGGGAGGAAACGGAGGGCGCGGAGTATAGCGTTGTAATCACGGGGGTCGCAGAACCCCCCACTCGAACCATGCCACCACACGAGATTCATACCGCTTGCCGGTGACACATGGTGGTACTAGTGTGTTGAGTACAGTGGAGTGTGGCTATTTCTGCGAAACGAGGGAGGGTCGCGTCCGCGATCACCTCTATTACAACGGTGTAATTGACTACTCTCTCTACCGACGGTCGACGACGGTTTAATTGAGAACGTACCGAGGTGTCCGAGCTGACGAGCCAGCGGTTGAATGTTACCCACAAGTCATCTGTTAGAAATGACGTGCTAGATAGAGAGGACGAGTCCATCATCGTAGGACGATACGGGAAACTACCCACTTCTTGAACAAACAGCTATCGTCTGCGTAGACAATTATAGAGACAGAGATGATCTTAGAGGAAACTACTCGAGTAAACGCATCTCCGGAGGAGGTCTACCACTTCTTCGAAACGATGGATGTGAACTACCAACGGTGGCATCCCGATCATATTGTGTTCCGATGGAGTACTGGAGACGGGTTAGAACAGGGGGCGATCGCCTACTTCGAGGAACGAATCGCGGGGAAGAAACAAAAGAAGACGGTACAGTTCACGGAGGTAATTCCCGACCGATACATCGATTTTAAACCCACCTCACGACTGGTCGGGATGCTTATGCCGTCGATCAGTTTTACGATCGAACCCCACGAGAACGGCTGTGATCTCACTCAACGGATCAAGGTACGAACCGGCCCAATCGGTGCGTGGCTTAACCGGCGAGAATTCGATGCCGTCCGGACACACATGAAAGAGGAAGGCGAGAATCTGAAGACCATCCTTGAAACCAACGAAGTGCGTGCTGTCTGAACCGAACACGTGAACGTGACCGAACTGATGGTCATGCCGACCGGACAGACATAGAACTACAGGAAACGGGTCTTCCCTCATCTGTCTAATAAATCGGTGTCTATGACGTGACCCCCTTGCGCCCTGTATTCAGCACGACTGCTGAAACCTATCACTAATTCATGATTTAAGTAGGGCTGTGATTTTTGGTTCTATGGAGGCACAAGTGTGCTCCAAATCCCTCCTCTAAACGTGTTATCGTCAGAGAAACGAGTTAAGGCTGATTGCGTCATGACTCGAGAGAAATTGCTCAATGTCCGACTCACGCCACCCCAGCGGCGATAAAACACTCGCTGCTGCACGAACCAACAACTCCCGATAGAACCCGACATCATACTCACCAAGCTCCTCACTTGCCAACATCAACCGCTCGTGAGACTGCTTTGCATCATCCACCACCACGTACGACACGCTCTGACCAGGCGACCGCGCCAACCCGAGATCAGCCGCTCGCTCTAACGCCGCCACACTCCGTGTCGCTTGCGTGTAGTCCTCACTGCCCTCAGAGCCCTGAACGATTATTTTCTTCCGACGTGTGGTTCCTCATATGGCTTACGAGACCGTCACGGTAGACATCGAAGAACGTATTTCGACGATCACGCTTAACCGCCCGGAGGCGATGAACACGTTCAGCACGGGATTAGCCCATGATCTCGATGACGCTCTTCGGGAACTCGACGAGAACGATGACGTTCGGGTCGTAATCATCGAAGGTGCTGGGAACGCGTTTTCAGCGGGAATTGACCTGACTGAGCACGGAGATTTTGATACCCAACGGGAGTATAAAAAATGGGTCGGACAGATGGAGAAGCCATTTCAGACGCTCGTGCACATGAGGACGCCTGTCATCGCGGCAGCCCATGGTCACGCCGCCGCGAACGGAATCGGACTCGTTGCCGCGTGCGATCTTGCGGTGCTCGCGGACGGAACCAAACTCGGTGCTACCGCCCCCAACGTGGGGTTATTCTGTATGGGGCCTGCCGTGCCGTTGATGCGCTCGCTCACGCAGAAACAGTGTCTCGAACTCCTGCTGACGGGCGAGCTCATCGATGCCGAGACCGCACTTTCTTGGGGACTCGTTAATCGCGTCGTCCCCAAGGAAAATCTCCGAGAAGAGGCAATTGCGCTCGCGGAGTCGATCGCAGAGAAGAGTCCGGTCGCCGTTCAGATGGGCAAGCAGGCCTATTACGTGATGAACGATCTAGACTATGACGCTGCCCTCGAGTACTCGAACGAGCAGTTCGCCTCCCTGTGTACCACAGGCGACGCGAATGAGGGCATCGATGCGTTCCTCAATAAGCGTGAGCCTGAGTGGCCTGGTAAGTGATTTAGCGAGCGCTGCTGCCTTATGCTTCTCGAGGAGTTCAGTGAGAAACACGGCGTGGCGTGGAACCCATACGAGACACCCTTCGGAGCAGAACAACGGGAACACCCGACGCAAGCGTCTACATCGACCTTGACGTTTGGGACGGTGACTAATCGTCTTACGAAACCCGTGACGGTCATCGCGAGGGTTCGACTCCCTCGGGCGGTTGAAGGCTACTCTTCACCGTGTGCTTGAGAACTGGGTTCCACCGGGGAGGGGGTGATGAACGAGTTCGCCACCCCACAATATTGGTGAGGATAGAAACAGCACCAATATAGTCACGGCGAAGGCAGGCATGAACTTGAGTGACATTGTGCCCGACCGATGAGGTGGGAAGACGCGACCGAGGACTACTTCGCGAGGCGAGCCTGTCGCCGCTCGAACTCGTCATCGTCGATCTCCCCACGAGCGTACTGCTCGCGGAGGACTTCGAGTGCTGGGTCGCCATCGCTGCTACCATGCCCACTGCGGGTCGCGACCCGGTAGACGAGGTAGACGGGGGAGACGGGGAGACCGATGATGAGCGCCATCCAGAGGAGGCCAAACAACATCATCGTCCAGCCCCATAGACCCCAGCCAGCCATGTGGCCGTCGTCCCACATTCCGTCGTGCCAGTCCCACATCATTGCGTCCGGGACGGCTGCGTGCGTGAGGCCCATTCCGCCGACGACTGCGAGCGTTAGTGCGCCGACGACGATGATGCCCAGTGATCGAGTACTGCGGGTTCGAATTGTATTTTGCATAAAAATGTTTTCCTAGGTAATCGGTGCCTCGGCGTGATTAGCCGAGGATGTATTCGAGGGCAGGGTAGCGCTCGACGAGCGCCTGACCGCCGATCTTGTACTGTTCGATGTACGTGTCGAGCCCGAGGATGCGGCCAGCCGCGAACGCGGCGACGGCGAGGAACACGAGCATGTACGCGAAGTCGCCGTTGATGACGCCGTGGGCGATGTCCCAGTTCCCGAAGTAGAACATGAGCATCATGAGCGCGCCGAAGAACGCCGCGAGACGGACGAATGCGCCGACGAGCAGCCCGAGGCCGATGAACAGCTCGCCCCACGGGACGGCCACGTTGGCGAACTCGACGAACCACGGTGTTGAACCCATCCACGCGAACATTCCCGCGAGGGGGTTGCCGTTGGTCGCCGCGACGTTTGCCAGGTACCCACCGGCCGAGAACGGTTCGGCGGCGACGATCTTCGTGAATCCCGAGTACGCGAACGCATAGCCCATCATGAGCCGCAGTGCGAGGACGAACCACGCGCTCAGGCTGTGGACGCGTCCACCGATGGTCATTCCGCCGATCTTGCTCTCTAATTGGTTGACGCCAGGGTTGATTGTAGACATTGTTAGTTCACCTTCAACTAATCGTACGTGAGCAGAGACGATATAATAGCGAGCCAGTGTTCTGAGTCAGAAAACTGGGAGACTATTTTAACCCACTAGGACGAGTATGCATGTGTGACTGAGGAGCTGAGCCCACCTGCTGTCTTCGCCACCCTTGACGACGAGTACGCCCGCAACATCCTCGTGGCGACGAAGACAGAGCGACTGTCGGCAAAAGAACTCAGCGAGGAATGCGATATGTCACGTCCAACCGCCTCTCGTCGCGTCAATATCCTTGTCGAGCAAGGACTCCTCGAAGAGTACACTCACGTCGATCCTGCTGGTCGCCACTACCATGAGTACGAAGCACGACTCGAACGGATCGAGGTCCTCCTCCAAGGTGAGGGATTCGACGTACAAATCGACCACCGACCCGATCCCGCTGACCGTATCACCTCCATCTTCGAGAAAATTCGCGAGGACTGACCCATGGAACACACACTATTCGTTATCGCCAAACTGTTCACGACCGCGTTGGCCCTGGTCATTGCGTATCAAGCCTATCGCGGCTACCAACGCCATGGAACACAGCTGATGCTCTACGTTGCCCTTGGATTCGCACTAATTGGTCTCGGCGGGCTCCTCGAAGGTGCCCTCTTCGAGCTTTTACAGGTAACTATCTTCCAAGCGGGGTTCGTAGCTGCACTGGTCGCGGCAGGGGGAATGCTGTCTATCTTGTACGCGCTCTATGCGCCGAATCCCTGAAGACCCAATTCATCGAATCAAGTGAGCGATTTATTGCGTAGTTACCTTCTCAGCCTCTGTGTTGAAACCGAAAGTCAGCACTCCCCGTCCTGCTCGAATCCCTTCTCGATGTACAGTAGATACTCGCTGATAAAGTGAAGGGCATATGAAACGTGATGTGACTCGTCGTGGACTACTCTGGGTCGGTGGGACGACAGTCGCACTCGGGATCGCCGGTTGGCTGGAGTCGTTGCGGACAGTATGCGTCGTACCTGCAGGAGTTCCTCGATACGACGCTCAGAGTGACCGAAATCGAGGACGTAACTACCCTCAAACGTCGGCACGGCATTCCCGCGGAACGACAGAGCTGTTACACGCTCGTTCTCGACAAATACGTCGTCGAGGGACACGTCCCTGCCGAGGTAATCGCGACGATGCTCAACGAAGAGCTGGCGATCGACGGCATCGCGTTACCCAGGATGCCGTCCGGGTCGCCAGGAATAGGTGGGGCGAAGTTCGGCTCGTTCACCGTGTACACACTCGGTAGAGGGAAGACGGGTGAAGTGTACGCCGAAATCTAGGATCTATATCGAGTGAGCAACTGGTCAAGCTACTTTAGGACAGAAGACGACCAGAATCCCTACCGCATCAAGTAAGTGCGAGTCATACTCTCGGTATGCTCATGGATACCGCTGTCGAAGCAATGTCCATGACCGATAGCAACTCTGAAGCGCGTGCTGAACACAGAAGGTAGATTCTGCCCTTTATCTCCAACTCATCTCGCAATCGAGCGTAAATGGCGTTACTCCGAACCCTCGACGTTCACGACCCAAGGTTCGCCACCGCAGAGCCAGATGATCCCTGTGTGGGCAGTATCTGTCGGGTTGGTATCGCGGTGGATCAACCTCGGCGGGACGTGGAAACTCTCGCCGATCTCGATCCGTGCACTGTTCTCGCCCACTGGACCGTACTCGGTTTCGCTCGGTCCATCGACAGCATAACCAAAATAGACGTTATCTCCATGGTTGTGCCAGCCAGCAGCGGCCCCCCCAGCCGCTTGGACACGCATCATGAGGACCGCAGCTTCGGGAAATGGTGTCTCTCGGTTCAGGTTCGGACTCTCGGCAGTTGGTACAAGGTCATCGGAACCGACAATAGCTGGTTCGGCGTCCTCGTCAGTAATCATCGATGCAGCAACCTGCGTAATGTCAGGATCGCCAGTAACGACTGCCAAAATCTCCAGCTGATCAACCCCGGTGATGTACCTGTGAACAGTTGTAGGAGGCACATAGAGGAAATCGCCCGCCTCAATGGCTTCCGATTGTTCTTCGTTGTGTCCGATCCGTCCCTGGCCAGATCGAACCCATCCATAGATGGCTCCTTCCCGAACGTACCACGGCGTGTTCTCGTCGATCCGAAGCAATACGAGCCGATAGTCAGCAACGTGAAACAGCGTCTGTTCGACGAGGCCAGCCATCGGTTCGGTTCGATCTCTATCCGTCGGATCGACGACTCGAATGTCACCGCTCATACCGTACAGGTGGACTCGTGGCCGGATTACTTCTTTGTTGGATGGTGGATCTGGAAAGTGGTCGGCAGCGAAGTTGGCCGTATGCTGTTGTGCTCGGTCAAGGAGGTCCGTTGCTGTCTTGGGGTATCGTCGGTCGTTGCATCCGCGCTTTCCGTGAACGTTCGCTGGTCGGTGATCTCCGAGAATGTTAGTCGGTGCGCCATGGATAAAACGGGCTGAAGCAGTGGTTAGTTCGGCAGTTCCTTTCGTCCCGTTCGCACGCATGGCCAGTACGGGAAGCCATTGAGACCGTCACAGTCGCAGTCTTCGGAGTCGGCATCGTCTTCGCTCTTTCCAGACGGGAATGCATCGAACGTCCCGTTGTCGGTTGCGTTTTCGACGGCGGCCATGTGTTTGCAAAAGGCGTTCCGGTGGACGTGATGCGGGCAGGTGCAGGCCATCAGGTCTTTGATCATGTCGTCGGTGGAAACTGTGTACCGGTGGGCTGCGAGCTTATCGTGGCTCTCGTCGATGACCATCAATGGCATCGCCTTCACTGGTATACTCGTGTGACTGGCCATGAATTCAGTAAGTGCTCATTAGCCCAAGTAAGAACAGCACAAGAATATTACAAGCACATGACCGACCTTCGCGTCGACTCTGAACTGTATGAACCAACATGGGCAGTTGGGCCACTTTGGATCGATTCCGAGTGGCATCTTGTCGGTCGAGTTCTTGTTATTGTCGCCACCGGTAGTGGGAAGTGATTTGCTGCTAAACCCGCTAACACTCCTGTACATGCACTCTGAGAGAGCGGTGCTTCGGCTCTTTATCACCCTCATCCGGATTCAAAGCGACAGTGTTTTTAGGCTCGCCTAAAGACACGAAGTTGTTCGATGACCCCCGACGTCTGTCTGATCGTACCTACCATTCGGGATTTCGAGTGTCTCCGTTCGTATTTTCAAAATGCGAGGAGACACGATTTCGCTCTCGACCGATTGCATGTCGTACTCATCACCGAGGACCACTGTCCGCTCGAAGAAATGCGAACGATGCTCAACGATGCAGCTGTCGAAGGCGAGGTATTCGATGAAACTCGTCGCCGCCGCTGGTTCGAAGAAAACGAAATTGTGGAATACTTTCACCTTATCCCCGAGGCGAGCCATGCGCAGACGAGTTTCGGATTGTTGTACATGTGGGCGAACGACTTTTCCTACGGACTGTTCATCGACGATGACACCCTCCCGCACCCCGACTTCGACTACTTCGGCACCCATATGACCAATCTCGACTTCGAAGGTGAAGTTGAATGTGTGAGAGCCGATTCGCGTTGGGTAAACGTCCTCTATCAGAACGCAGAGCGACACGGTTTGTACCCGCGAGGGTACCCGTACGCAGCGATGGACGAGACGATCACGGTGGGAACGAAATACGTCAACGACGTCGTCGCCTCACAGGGCCTCTGGACAAATGTTCCGGACCTTGATGCAGTCAGAATATTGATGGACGGCGATCTGCAGGGCCAGGCACAAACGCGGATCGCTGCCGCCGATTACGATGGTAACTTCGTCGCAGAGAGGAACCAGTATCTGACGGTGTGCTCTATGAATCTCGCGTTCAAACGTGAGATCATTCCAGCGTTCTATCAGCTCCCGATGGACGATAACCCGTGGAACGTCGGTCGGTTTGACGATATCTGGAGCGGTGTCTTTCTGAAGCACGCGGCAAGCGTTCTCGACAAGGAGATACTTACCGGATACCCCTTATGCGAGCACAACAAGGCATCACGCCCGACGTTCGACGACCTCGTAAACGAGGCTCCCGGCCTCGAACTCAACGAACACCTCTGGCGCCTCATCGACGACGTCGGCACCGGTGCGGACAGTTACGCCGAGGTGTTTGCCGCGATGGCGGGTGTGCTTGCGGACGGCGATTGGAGCACGTACAATAACGGTGCATTCCTCAATCAGATCGGGGAGTTTATGTTGGATTGGCTCGACTGTCTCGCCGAACTCGCCGACGATCGACGTCGCCTCCTCGCGGACGATTAAACCGAAAATCGACAGCTATATACTATTTAGGCCTACCTAAACTACTATATGAAACGACCCGCCGTCGAACGTCGACATTTCTTGCAATTGAGTGGGGTGACGGCGCTCGGATCCCTTACTGGATGTACAGGATTTCTCTCCGGTAGCGAATCCAAGAAGCCCAAACAAGTGTCGCTATCCGACTTCCGGGGTTCTGGTCCGCTCGTCGAGAGCCGTCCCGAACTATCGGGTACCACGATAAAAGACCTCCCCGATCTTTCGGGGACGCTTACGCTGTATCTCGGCGGTGGCGAAGGTGGGTTGTATCTCAAACTTATCGAACTACTCGAGTCTCATTATCCAGATTTCGAGGTCGACCACCGTATCGAATCGTCGAGTGACCTCGCCCAGCGCATCGCGGAGGAATCAGATGGAGGCAGTAGCCCCGCGGACGTGTTCCTCGCCGTCGATGCCGGGTCGCTCGGCTTCGTCGCCGATAAGGGTGCCACGGTGAAGCTGCCGAACGAGGCGACGAAGGCGGTTCCGAAGGAGTTCCACGGTCAGAACGACACGTGGGTCGGCGTCGCTGGCCGAGCCCGGAGCGTTCCGTACAATACGAAGAAGTATTCCGCGTCGGAGTTGCCGGACGACATCTTTGCGTTCGCCCGCGACGAGCGGTTCAAAAACACGCTCGGATGGGCACCGACATACGAGGCGTTTCAGGCGTTCGTCACCGCGATGCGTCTCATCGACGGGCCGAAAAAGACGAAGCAGTGGCTCAGAGGGGTGAAAAATCAGGGCGTGAGCAGATATCGAGACGAGTGGTTCGTCTCCAACGCGGTTGCGGACGGGGAGGTCGACGTCGGATTCGCCAACCACTACTATGTCCTTCGCGCGAAAGCGTCCCGAAAGAACGCGTCCGTCGATCTCGCGTTCACGAAGAACGACGCGGGAGCACTCGTCAACGTCGCCGGTGCTGAAATCCTTCAAGGAACCGAGAAAAAGCAGTTGGCTATCGACTTCGTACGCCACTTGCTCTCGGTCGAAGCACAGGAGTTCTTCGCGACGAGAACGTACGCCTATCCGATGATTCCGGGCGTCCCGCCTGTCGGTGGCCTTCCCGGTATCGACGAACTGGCACCCCCCAGCATCGACCTCCGGAAACTTTCGGATCTCGAGCCGACGCTCGGACTCATGCGGGAGGTCGGCGTTCTCTGATGGCGATTCGAGAGTACATCGCGGCGACCGACGGGTTCGAGGACGACGAGGAGGGTCCCTCGACTGCGCTCGTCCTCGTCGCCGGTGCCATCGCCGCGGCCGTTCTCTCCCCAATGCTCTGGGTGTTCGCTCGAGCGAGCCGTGTCGGGGCGAACGAAGCCGTTTCGACGCTCGTGAGCGGAGGAAATCTAGATATCCTCCTCAACAGTGTTGCGCTCGTCGCGAGCGTCACCGCCGGTTCGCTCCTCCTCGGAGTTCCACTCGCGGTTCTAACAGCGGGAAGCGACCTCCCGTTCCGTCGCTTTTGGACTGTAACCGCGGCACTTCCGCTTGTGATTCCGAGCTACATCGGCGCGTTCGCGTTCGTCTCTGCGTTCGGACCTCACGGAGTTCTCAAGAACGTCCTCGCACCGCTCGGCGTCACCCGAATTACGGAGATATACGGATTCCCGGGGGCGACGCTCGTGCTCACGCTGTTCGTCTATCCGTACGTTTTCCTGACGACACGGGCGGCGTTGATGTCACTAGACGGCCAACTCGTGGAGGCAGCCCGGACGTTAAATCATGGACGTCTGTCGGCGTTTCGACGGGTCGTTCTTCCGCAGCTCGTCCCGGGCATCAGCGCAGGTGCGTTGCTGGTCGCCCTGTACGCGCTCTCCGACTTCGGAACGCCCGCTATAATGCGATTCGAGGTGTTCACGCAGGCTATCTTCGTCGAGTCGAACGCCTTCAACCCGGAGGTTGCTGCACTGCTGTCGTTGCAGTTGGTCGTCGTCACCGTCGCGGTGCTCGCGCTCGAATCGCAGCTCGGCGACGCCGGTGAAACGAGAATCGGAAGTGGTGGCCGATCGGGAACCTTCGAACTCGGCGTCTGGAAATTGCCCGCAGTCGTCTTCTGTGCGGCGGTTGCCTTCATGACGCTCGTCGTGCCGCTGGGAATCCTCGTCATGTGGCTGTTCCGTCCGGAGTCGACTTACGGCGGTGGCTTCACCTTCGAGTGGACGTTCGCATTCAATACGGTGGTCGTTGCGGGTGCGGCCGCGATCGCCTGTGTCGTCGGGGCGCTGCCCGTGGGATATCTCTCCGCACGGAGCGACGCCCGAATCGCCAAATTGGCGAACCGTGCGACGTACGTCGGGTACGCCGTTCCGGGTATCGTCCTGGGATTCGCGCTCGTTTCAGCTTCACAGGAAGTTTCAGCGTTATATCAGTCGATTCCAGTACTCCTGTTCGCCTACGTCGTCCGGTTTCTGCCGCAAGCGGTCGGCACCGTCCGATCGTCGGTACTGCAGGTCGATCCGAGGCTGATCGAGGCGGCACGGACGCTCGACCACCCACCGTCAGTCGCTTTCTGTCGCGTGACGCTGCCGCTGATCGCGCCGGGTATCGCCGCCGGGGCCGCGCTCGTCTTCCTCACGACGATGCGCGAACTCCCCGCCACGCTGATGCTCCACCCGACGGACTTTGATACGATCGTAACCTACATTTGGCTCGTCAGGGGTGCAGGGTACTATGGGCAAGCAGCGATACCGGCGCTCGTTCTCGTCGCCATCTCCGGCCTCTCCATGGTGGTAATCCTCGCAAAGGAGCGATACAATGTCGAATGAGCAACAATACACGAAGTCGAATGTCACGACGACCGGGGATTCGAACCGTGCGGACCCGACGCCACCCTCGGTTTTGGAACTCGGCGATGTTTCGAAGTCGTACCGTTCGGAAACCGCCGTCGATGGCATCTCACTGTCCGTTCGGGACGGTGAGTTGCTCACGCTGCTCGGGCCGTCCGGATGTGGGAAGACGACGACCCTGCGTCTGATCGCGGGTCTCGAACGCCCGACCGCCGGAACGGTTCGTGTGGATGACGAAACCGTCGCGGACGAGAGGCAATTTCTCGCACCCGAGAACCGTGACATCGGCCTCGTCTTCCAGAACTTCGCCCTCTTCCCGCACCTCACCGTGGCGGAGAACATCGCGTTCGGCCTCACTGACGCCAGCGAGGATCAGCGACACGAACGAATCGCCGATTTGCTCGATCTAGTGAGCCTCGCCGGGTACGCGGACCGTACGCCCGACCAACTCTCCGGCGGGCAAAAGCAACGGGTTGCGCTCGCTCGCTCGCTGGCCCCGGAGCCCGCGGTGTTACTGCTCGACGAACCGTTCTCGAACCTCGACATCCGTCTGCGAACTGAGATGCGCGAAGAGGTCCGCCGCATCCTGAAGAAGGCGGGTGTGACGGCCATCTCGGTCACTCACGACCAGGAGGAGGCGTTGTCGATGAGCGACCGTGTCGCCGTCATGCACGACGGATGCATCGAACAGATTGGTCGTCCCGAAGTCGTGTTCGAACACCCCGAATCACGATTCGTCGCCGAGTTCCTCGGCCAGGCCGGGTTCGTCTCCGGTCGTTTCGAGGACGGCACCATTGAGACCGGAATCGGCCGACTCACCGGGTCGATGCTGAACGGCCTCTCCGACGAGTACGACGGCGCCCGACTCGACGTCCTCGTCAGACCGGACGACCTGAAGGCGGTTCCAACCGAGGGAATCGGCGATGGGACGATAATCAATCGACAGTATACCGGCCCGTCGTTCGTTTACGAGGTCGAACTCGATACCGGCGAGATCGTCCACTGTCAGCACAACCACGCAACCGAGTTCAGTCTCGACAACCGTGTCAACGTGGATCTCACCGCCGACCACACGCTTGCTTGGTATCCCGCTGAGTAAGTCATGGTCCACCGGCACACCTGTCTCGCTGGCGCGCTCTCCGTCCTCGTCGCCGTCGCTGTCTTCGCCATTGTCGTCAGTGTGTTCCCGTTTCACTCGACCAACCACGATGAAGCTGTGTATCTCCAGCAGGCAGGAATGTTGCTCCACGGCACGCTCGCCCTTCGGCCGCCCGTCGAGACGTCGTTCCAGCCGTGGTTTTTCATCGAGTCGAACGGAGCTTCCCCGAGCGGATCGGTGCTCGTCCCGAAGTACGCGCCCGTCCCGGCCGCGATGTTCGCCCTCGGAAAAGCGCTCGGGAACTACCGTTTCTCTCTTCCACTCATCGCCGCCGCGAATGTCGGATTGACCTACGGCGTCGTCGCCGAGGTCTTCGACCGTCGGACGGCCGTTCTCGGAGCCCTCTTTTTCGCCCTCTCCCCGCTCTTTCTGATTCAATCCGCGTTGTTCCTCCCGTATGCGCCCACGGCCGTTTGGAACCTCGCCTTCGCGTTCGCGTATCTTCGGGCCGATCGCACCGGCCGTCTCGACTACGGCGCACTCGCAGGCGTCTGCGTCGGTACCGCCTTCTTCTCGCGGCCCTATACCGCCGTGCTCTTCGCTACGCCGTTCGTCGTTCACGCGCTTTGGACGCTTAGGGGCAGAGACCGATCCGTGGTAGTGCGACAGATGACGACTGCCACGTTCGGCCTCTGCGGGGTCGTGGTGGCCGTCGGCTACAACGCACTGATAACCGGCACCCCCTGGCTGTTCCCCTATCAGGCATTTGCTCCCCACGACGGCCTCGGTTTCGGTCATCGCGCGATTCGCGGTTACGAACGAATGTACACGCCGACACTCGCACTCGAAGCCAACGCGCGGGTCGTCGCTTCACTGTTTAGAGAGTGGGTCGTCGCGGGGCCGCTTGGGACCGTACTCGCCGTCGGAGGAGTCTCCTCTTTGTTCGTTTCTCGCAACTGGGACGCTAGAAAGGCGGTACTCGCGGGACTGGTCTGCTCTGTGATCGCGGGGAACGTCTTCTTTTGGGGGAACCTCAACATTCTCGGCGCTCTCGCGGTCCCGGACGACGGACTCATCGAATATTACGGGCCACACTATCACTTCGACCTCCTCGTTCCGACGGCAGCGTTTGCCGCGTACGGGGTCATCGCGGGAATGAAAGTACTCGACAGGCTCATTTCCGAGCGATTCGATCCCCGCCGGGCCAGCCAAATCGGTGCGGCCGCTCTCCTCGTCTCGGCGACAGTGGTCGGCGGAACGGCGGCGGTCACCGTCGCGGACCCGCTTCGAGAGAACACTGCCGTCTCGGCGCGACTCGGGAGTGGCTACCAACCGTTCGAAAACCGTTCGTTCGACGATGCACTCGTGTTTCTCCCGACGCCGTACGGCGATTGGATGAACCACCCGTTTCAAACCCTTCGCAATAACCCAAACTTCGACGGTCGCGTCGTTTACGCGTTACAGGAAAACCAGTTCGCGGTCATCGACTCGTTTCCCGACCGGACACTCTATCGATACGGGTACCGAGGACAATGGAATCCGTATTCCGGATCTCCGGTCGACGCGAAGCTTCAACGGGTTCGAGTCGTCCACGGAGGACAGGTCGCTCTCGAAAACCAATTGGGGATTCCCCCCGGTGCCACGCACGTCTCCCTCCGCGTCGCTACCGACCGAGGGTACGCCTATTATGTAGCGGACGACCCCGGCGATACGCTGGCTTTCCAAATCGTCACTACCGGACGAAGTGCTCATCTCGAGGGCGAAGTCGAACCGGTCGGAAACACGTCTCTGCCGGTGGGAATGCGAGACAGCGTTCGAGTGACGGCGTTTGTCCACTACGGCGGCGACTCTGGATTCGATTACCGGATACGTATGCCCGTCGAACGCTCGAACGGAACGGTGCGCGCGCTGACTCCCTACGTCGAAATCTGTCGAGACCCGCGACGTTGTGGCGGCGAAGCGATGTTCATCCCCAACGAAACGGGATCCGATATGTCGGTGGAAACGCGATTCGTGACGAACGCGACTCACGCGAAGAGGGGGGATGGAAAACCATTAGTTTAGGTTTTCCTAACCTCTTCCCGATGGAACTCACGCGACGCGACGCACTCGCAGCGCTCGCGGCCAGTGGGACGGTTCTCGGCGGCACTGCGGTGCTTCGGTGGACCGAGATGGATGACGGTGGCTTCGAACGGCGCGATGCAGCTACGCTCGAAGCCGTCGCTCGGGTGCTCTATCCGTCCGGAGTTTCGGGTGTTTCGGAGTTCGTCGAAACGTATGTCGTCGGTCGATTTCACGGACGAAAGGAGTACGAACGGGGGGTCGTCGAAGCGATCGACACGCTCGACGAATACGCACGAACCTGGTACGGAGACCCGTATCGCGACCTCGACGCGGAAACGCGAGAAGGGGTGCTTTCGGAGATGGGGTTGGATGTGGTCGCTCCCGACCCGGAAGGAAATGACGTCGAACGCGTCCGGTACTATGTAATTAACGAACTCCTGTACGCACTCTACACCTCCCCGACTGGTGGGAAACTCGTCGGTATCGAGAACCCGCAGGGACATCCCGGCGGTACCGAAAGCTACCAGCGGAGGCCGCAGTGACGGACCGGACTCCCGATCCGCGTGCCGACGTTTGTGTTATCGGCTCTGGTCCGGCGGGGTCGTTACTCGCCGCCGAACTCGCCGACCGTGGTCGAGACGTCATCGTCCTGGATGCGGGAGAACGGTTCGACCCCGAAGACCGATTCGAACGCATGGAACGAGCCATTCGACCGGTGTTCGATTCGCCGTCCGTCTGGAACATGGGTGGCGACCGTGACGCGTTCACCTCGGCCGGAGAGTGGTCATATCCGCTCAATCATGCCCGCGTCAAGGGCGTCGGGGGTTCGACGCTCCATTGGCAGGGGATGGTGATGCGGTTGCACGAACGCGATTTCGAACGGTTTACGCGCGACGGCATTGCCGCCGACTGGCCGATCGATTACGCTGACCTCGCTCCCTACTATGCGCAAGCGGAACACGAACTCGGCTTAGCAGGGGCACTCGACAACCCGTTCTCACCGCCACGAGACGGGCCGTTTCCACAGCCAGCGTTCCCACCGTCGTACAGCGATTCGCTGTTTGCAGACGCCTGCGAACGCCTCGGTGTCACGATGCACTCCGTCCCGAACGCTCGAAATTCGACGCGGTACGACGGTCGGAGCTCCTGTGTCGGTTACGGCACCTGTAAACCGGTCTGTCCGTCCGGTGCAAAGTACAGTGCCACCGTTCACGTACGTAAGGCGGAGGAAGCAGGCACCCGAATCATCGACCGCGCACCCGTTCAACGCTTAGAGCACGATTCATCGGGGAATCGAATCGAAGCAGCCGTGTACGCAACTCCCGACGGAACGACCCAAAGACAGGAGGCGCGCGCCTTCGTTATCGCCTGCGGCGGCGTCGAGACGCCCCGCCTGTTACTGCTCTCGGAATCGTCGCGCTATCCGAACGGGCTCGCCAACTCGAGTGGCCTCGTCGGTCGATACTTCATGGACCACCTGTTCGTCGGAATGGGGGGGACCCTGGACACTGAAACCCGCCAAAACCACGTTGGGTTCCTCACCAGCGAATGCCATCAGTTCTACGACGACCCCGGACAGCGGACGGAGGGAACAGAGAGTGAAATCCCGGGGAGCGACGCCAATATCGGCCCGATAAAACTCGAATTCCTCAACTACGCCGGTCCGTCCCCCGTGGAGATGGCGCTGACGGGTGATTCGTGGGGTGATGAGTTAGTAGAAACCCTTCGCAGACGGTACGGGAATCACATCGCTATGGGTGGACTCGTCGGACAACTTCCAAGAGCCGAAAACCGCATCACCCTCGATCACTCGACGACGGATGACCACGGGAACCCGGTTCCTCGGGTCGAGTGGACCGTCGATCGACGGTCGAAACAAACGATTCGACGAGCCAACCAACTGCAGCGGGCGATCCTGAACGAACTCGGCGTGGACGTGACGTGGACGGTTGGACCCGAAACCACTGGACCGGCGTTTCATCACATGGGGACGACGCGAATGGGCGACGATCCGAACACAAGCGTCGTGAATTCGTCGTTGCGAACCCACGACCTCGAAAACCTCTGGATCTCGTCGAGCAGCGTGTTCGTTACCAGCGGGGCGATGAATCCCACACTGACGATCGCCGCGCTAGCTCTGAAAGCCGCCGATCACGTCTCGGACACGTTGTAGTCGCCGCAACTTTTCCTCTAGCGCTACTTTGACGATAGAAATCGCGATTTCCCTCCCTCCCGAGATTGGATCGAGTTTAGTCGTACCGCGTCGCTTTCCGTATTCGATCGGAATTTCGTGGACATCGTACTGTCGCTCGATCGGTCGGAGGAGGAGTTCCGCGGAGAGCCCGGTGTTTTCTGTCCAGTCGATGGATTCGATCACGTCGCGGCGATACGCTCTCATCCCTGTGGTCACGTCGTGAACACGCCGACCCACAAGGAGGCTTGCAAGGATAGCGAACGCGTGATTTCCTAGGCGGTTCATCCTCGGCATCGCATCGGCGCCGTGATAGAGGCGGTCGCCGCTTACCACGTCGTACCCCGAATTGATCGCATCAAGCATCGTCGGTAACCGCTCCATCGGATACGTGTCGTCACAGTCTGTGGTAATGATGACTGGTCGAGAGGCGTTCGAGAGAGCTTCGCGAACCGCAATACCGTATCCCTGTGGTGACTGTCGAATCACCCGTGCACCGTGTTCACGAGCGATCTCTGGGGTTCGGTCGTCCGATCCGTCGACACAAACGACCTCTGCTCTGCCGTCAGTTACGGCATCGATGTCGGTTAGAACTGCTTCGATCGCAGCCGCTTCGTTGTACGTTCCCATGACGACGCTCAAATCGTCGAATGTGAAGTCGTTGTCTTCCGACATCGCCGTAATCACAAGTACTAGTTTCTCGAAGACCGTCTTGAGGCTTTAGATACGAAATGGATAGATTTGAGGAGCGAATACGCTATCCCCTGTTTATTATACGAGTGTGTAGATATCGTCGCGATTGAAGACGGCTTCTTCGGGCCGGAAGTCAACGGGCACTCACGGGATAGCGAGGGGAGTGTTTCCTTCCGATATAATCAGTATCGCGTCGAGGTTGCTAGTGACGGCTGTATTACTGTCTCCGAGCCTACTACGTACGGAGACTGACTCCATTCTGTCTATCGCCTGCATCCGGATGAACGGATTAACGAGTGACACGGAGTAACCGCCGATACTACCGAGCAAAGTATCGTAGATCATCGCCAGCCGGAGAAAAGTAGAAATACAGAGGTTAGTATAATCGACTAATCCACTACAGGCTCAAAGTCCGAGCAAGAGGGATAGAACAGACTCATGCAGAACACTGCAACTCGCGAAAATCTTCCTCGTATTTTCTCCTTGTCGCGAGAACTACTTAAACGAGAGCTGGTCAGTGGCCGTCTCTCTCCTCGACATGGAGTGACCCACCGCACTCACCACAGCGGTACTGTTCCGGGTTGCGTACAGTCTTCGAGCGCCGATGGCGGGCAATCCGACCGCCGCAGTCCTCGCAGACGAGCCACCACTTTGGCGCAGTGAACCGTTCGCAGTGCTGCGAGGTATCGAAATCGTCCGTCCAGCGGGTGAACGTCCAACCGTGATCCGCGTCGTCGAGCTCGTGGTACTGCCAGGCGTGAATGAGTTCGTGCCGGACGGTGGAACTGAATTGCTCCCACCATGGTGTTCGTAGGCCGCCTATGTGAAATCGAACCTACACGTACATCCTGTTTATGTCTATTCCCGCTAAGTCAACTTTATGAGCACATTCGTTGTCGTTGGTGGTGACGCTGCCGGGATGTCGGCAGCCAGCAAGGCAAAACGCGACAATCCAGATCTCGACGTCGTTGTGTTCGAGCGGGGGAAGTGGGTCTCGTACGGAGCGTGTGGCCTCCCATACTACATTAAAGGCGAGATTCAGTCACTCGAGGATCTCGTCTCGGTCACACCTGAACAGTTTCGGGAGGAACGGGATATCGATCTAAGAACGGGACACGACGTCGTCAATATTGATCCGAACACTCGAACCGTGACGGCACGCGGCGATGATGGAGAGGTGATACAGGAGTACGATCACTTGCTTGTGGCGACTGGCGCGGCTGCAGTCACACCCCCGATTGATGGGCGTGACCGTACGGGCGTCTACACGCTTGGATCGATGTCCGATGGGAAGGATTTACGCGAGTACGTGAGTCGAGCACGGAGCGACGGGAACCTCCAACAACCCGACCGTGGGCCTTCCTGTCAGCTCCTCGAAAGCTGCAATGGGCCCATCGGCATCGTCGGCGGTGGATATATTGGGATCGAAATGGCAGAAGCGCTCGCCGCAAACGATTTTGAGGTACATCTCTTCCAGCGTGGCGATCGAGTGCTGAAACAGTTTAGTACGGCCACGAGTGAGACTGTCCTTGACCATCTCAATGACCAAGACGTAGCAGTCTATCTCAACACAGAAGTGCAAGAACTCGATGGTAGTGATGCAGTTGAAGCAGTTGTGACAACTGACGATCGGGTTCCCGTTGAGATGGTACTCGTTGGAACTGGTGTCCGTCCGCGAACGGAGCTAGCTGAGGGTGCCGGAATCGAACTTGGCGACACGGGCGCAATCGCGACCGACCGATATCGAGCAACGAATCTTCCAGACGTGTATGCAGCAGGCGATTGTGCGGAGGCCGAGCACGTTGTTACTGGTGAGCCGGTGTACATTCCTCTTGCATTAACTGCGAACCGACATGGTCGAGCAATAGGCCAGACAGTTGCTGGTACCCCGACCGAGGGTGGTGATGTCGCAGGGACAGCTGCGGTCAAAGCGTTCAGCGTCGAGGCTGCTCGCACTGGGGTGCTTAACCATGAGGCCCGCGAGGCTGGCTTCGACCCGATGACGGAGACAATTGACGCGAAGTCACGTGCTGGCTACTATCCCGAGGGAGGGACGGTGCGAGTGACACTTACTGTTGACCGGCCATCTGGTCGTGTCTTAGGTGGAAGTCTCGTCTCCGAGTACGGCGAAGGTGCCGTCCACCGCAGCCACGCTCTCGTCGGTGCAGTCACCGAAGGCATCACAGTTGACGAACTCTCGAACTACGACTTTGCGTATGCGCCACCATTCAATACAACCTGGGATCCCGTGTTGACAGCGGCGAAAGTGCTCAGTGGGAAACGGTAATTGTGTCCGGAGAGAACAAACGAGCATCCCCTTTGGGTCGACTATTGGATCTAGATGTTTACCAATGACGTCACCGAGTCCGGGTGGAACGTCAAAGTGACGTTCGTTGAATCGTCGCTCTTGTAGACGAACGGTATATGATACACGGAGTATGGACGTGCTTCGAAGTTAGTGGTGAAACTACTATAGTCTAAACTCTAATAGTCTCATTCCTAATTTGGGATTCCGTGAGCGTTCGCTGGTCGGTGATCTCCGAGAATGTTAGTCGGTGCGCCATGGATAAAACGGGCTGAAGCAGTGGTTAGTTCGGCAGTTCCGTCCGTCCCGTTCGCACACACGGCCAGCACGGGAAGCCATTGAGACCGTCACAGTCGCAGTCTTCGGAGTCGGCATCGTCTTCGTTGTCCTCCGATGGGAAGGCGTCGAGCGTTCCGTCGTCGGTTGCGTTTTCGACGGCGGCCATGTGCTTGCAGTAGGCGTTCCGGTGAACGTGGTGCGGGCAGGTACAGGCCATCAGTTTCTCGGTCAAGTCGTCGATGGCGACGGTGTACTGGTGGTCTGCGGGGTTGTCGTGGCTTTCGTTGGTCACTTCGACCATTCCGGGAGCACATCGACGTCGACGGAAAATTGTTCGGCCTGTGCGCGTTTCTGTGCCGTCTCGGCAGGTTCAAGGGCTGCAGATTGTTTTGTACTCATGGTCTTTCGGCGTAGGTTTCGGAAGACCGGTGCCGGGTGTTGGCGCACTCCTATGGTTCACGGACCATCACTACCCACATGAGGCGCAACATGTATCAGGCGAGAGCCCGTACTCCCGAGTATGGCAACCGAAGAAACCAAGGTCAGCGACCGGGGAATGGTCACGATTCCGGCGTCGCTCCGCCGACGGCTCGACATCGAACCGGGAGACAAACTCCGCTGGAATGCGGACGATGAGGGAAACCTCTCTGTAGAGGTTGTCAAGCAACGCTACGGGGCGTTCGACGATTTTGAGCCGGTGCCAATGGGTGGTGGCGGGTCCGAAACGCACGACCTCGCCGGGCACAAAGGAGATCCTGCCTTCTTCGAGAACAACTGATGGCGGTTGCAGTCGTCGATACAGGCGTTCTCATCGGGATGGCGGATACCGATGACCAGCATCACGATAGTGCCATGGAAATCGTCCGTGGGATGGATCACGGTGATCTCCCGACAGGGAGAGTGACGAACTACATTGCTCTCGAAACCCTCAATTGGATCCACAACCGGAAGCGCCACGGGATGGCAGTAGAGACGTATGAGCGATTGAATCAGTCTGCTGGATTCGAAGTCCTCCACGCGGCACAAAAGGACTTCACCAGCGCCGTCACCCTCTTTCAGACCTACGAAGGACTCTCCTTTGGGGACGCGACGATTGTTGCGTACATGCAGCGGGAAGACATCAAGTATCTGTACTCGTTTGATGATGACTTCGACGTGATCGAGGAAATCACCCGACTGGAAGCGCCAGACAATCCGTTCACCTGACTATCTAGATCCTATTCAACGGGGAGAATAAGCTCTCGAACTACTACGCTCAGGAGTACGACCTTGTGGCGGTCGAAGACCTGAACGTGAAAGGAATGATGGAATCGCCGTCGAACAGTCGGAACACAACATCGGCAGCGTGGCGGACGTTCCTCTCATTACTCGAATACAAGTGCGAGCGCGAAGGGACACACTTCGTTGCGGGTAACCCGAGTGGGACGACCAAAGAGTGTGCGTCGTGTGGCGTTTCGACTGGCAAACCGTTGTGGGTTCGTGAACATTCCTGTCGTGTTTGCGGATTTGAGGCGGACAGGGACGCAAACGCAGCGTGGAATATTCTTTCTCGCGGTCTCGAAGATATAGGAGTGGGGCACTCCGAATCAACACCTGTGGAGACTGCGCTCCCTGTGGATACGCCTGTATCTGCAAAGCGCGTCGTAGAAGCAGGAAGCCCTACCCCCAACGAGCGAACGGCGTCAGCCGTGAGCGAGTAGGGTAGGGTAGTTCACTGGAGTAGAACCTCTGGTCGGATGAGCAGTACGCATTCGTGGGCTCTCCTATCAACTATTGAAAATCCCGTATGTAGTCGCTATACTGACTGTCTCATTTTTTAACAGTAGCACAAAGCATTTACCGAACCCCACAAAGGGCCACTTGTGGCGCGGTTGCCTCTGACACCCTGAATGGGCTCCCACGTGGGTCTGGCGCCATCACTCCCGATCCACACGCCCTCTCCCTCGCCACACCCTCCTTCCTGCTCGCACGCGTGCCATGGCGTGCCTCAGAGCAGGGATATACGAAGGATTCAGTTATCGAACCCGAGTTTCTCCAAGCGCCGACATTGCCGAGCTTTCAGTTGGACATGTGATCCCTCCGAACGCAGAAATCGAAACTGTTCGTCTTGACGGTGAGGCGACAGACGAGTACGAAGTGCGTATGACCACACGTGGGAAAGAAGTGTCCGTCGATGCTTCCTCTGATCAAGATCACGTGTTCCTCGTGCGGACAAAAAAGATGTCGAGCAGTTCGTCACGGTAAGTACGTGATTTCCGCAGCATTGTTTCTCGGAACACTCGTTGTTGTATATCTGCTTGGGTGGAATTTCCTCATTCTACTGCTTACCCGTGTCCTCAAGGAGCAGGGATATGACGCAGCTGTTCGAAGTCTCGCCGAGAATGGTGCGGATGTGCTTGTCTAGGTTCTTGCCATTGCCCTTGCGTTTACGGTCGCAAGCTTTGGTGGTGTCATCGCCGCATTCAGTGTGTTGGCCGGTGTTCGTTGTTCCTATTTCTGGCTACAGTCGATGCAACGCCGACTCTCACGAAAACATTGCCGAGGACTTCAAGACGGCGTCGAACACCTTACGCTCTGCTGCTCGAAGGTGCTGGTGGAATGTCGGTGACGAGATATCGAGTGACTCGGCAATGTCCTTACCGGGAGTCGGACGAGGCCATTCGAAGAATCCAGAGTTGTAGGCTGCGTTGAGCGATGTCCACTGTCGGTCAGTGAGGTTCTCCTCGAGTAACCGTTCCAATTGAACGATCGGGTCATCGGTAGATGAAACCTGCCGCTGAGCAAGTAGCTCTGCGGTTGGATATTCCTCTTGGACAGTGTTGATGATCGCACGGACATCCATGCTCGGTGCGAGGTGGATTCGCATGTGGAAGTCGCCATCCTCAATCACGGCTTTTTCAACAGAGCCGCCTTGCGAGGCCACCGTCGAGAGTACAGGTGGTTCGGATAGTTGGAGTTCGAATCGCAACACGTCTTTTTCCACATCGATCACCGTCATCGAATCCAAGTGAGGGAGCTGATCGACCAAGGCATCGAGCGCATCGCGAGCGCCGGTTGTCACGGTACCGTATATAAGGTAGGTGCTGTCGGTGGCTGGAACAGTCTGGTCGAGGGTAATTCGACCGCCGGTGGTTTCGCCGATTTCAAGGGTTTCAAAGAAATCTGAAAGGTGGAACTCGAGTTCGACGACTTCATCACTCATCAGTGCCTGCTTGCGCTCGACAGCGGCAATTGCATACCCGGTGATTTCACCGAGCTGCCCAATTATCTCACACTTCTCATCGGTGAATGCGTCGGGTCGGTCGGAGTAGAGGTTGAGAACACCATACAGTGTCTCCTCATATACAATCGGAATTGCCGCAGAGGAGCGAAATCCATACTGCTGGGCGGAATCTCGCCAGTGTTCGTATTTAGAATCGGTATGAATGTCCTGCGTGGTCTGTATCTCGCGTTGTAAGATGGCCCTGCCTGTGGGGCCATTGCTACGCTTATCCTCTGGGTCGACAGAAATCGTGATGTCGTCGAGATATCTTTCGACACCTGATTCTGTCCGAAGATTCACTGTCTGCGTATAAATATCGACATCGCCAATCCAGGCAGCTTGGTAGGCATCTGTGTCCGCGAGTCGGTCACAGACGATCGTTTCGATCTCCTCCCGGGTCGATTGGTCGATAACAGCTTCGGTAATGTCGTGAAATACGTCATTGAGATGATTGAGTGCAGAGAGATACTCCCGCTGGCGTTTTAATCTCCGCTCGCGTTCGATTCGATCGGTGATATTTTGAGACATTGCCATTCCTGCGAATACTGTTCCCTGGTCGTCATAGATAGGGAAGGCTTGGATGCGGCGAATTTGACTGTCGAAGTCGACTTCGAAATCCCTCGTCTCACCGTCGAAGACTGCTCTGTACCTTGGTTCAACTTCTTCACGGAGTTCTGCGGGGAGACGTTCAGATATCTTTTCTCCTTCGAGGTCGTCAGCTGAGCTGTCGAGCCCGTCAAAAACTTCACCACCTACTGTCAAGTATTGCAAATCCTCGTCGAACAGCACGACTGCTCCGTTCGGGAAATGCTCTACGAGCGTCTGATATCGACGCTTCAGTTTCTTGAGTCGCTGTTCACGTTTCACGCGGTCAGTAACGTTGCGGACGACCCCGATACGACCTCTGACCCCATTCTTGAGTTCGAACCGACTGAACCGACTTTCAACTGTGAGCGTAGAACCAGTTGCCGTGTATATTTCTTCTTCGAGTTTTGCGACAGTGGAATCACTCGACTCTAGCTCAGCCAGTTTTGACTCCTCGATGTTAAAGAAGCCATCGCCAAAGATTGTTTGCACATGGGCGCCAATGAGTTCGTCACGCTCATAGCCTGTCATCGACGTAAGACCGTTGTTTACCATCGAGAACCGGTAATCGCTATCGAGAACGTAGATTCCGTCGTCAACGGCTTCGACGATGCGCTTATATTGTTCAAGTTGTACCTTCTGTTCCTTGCGATCAGTCACGTCCTGGAAATAGACTGATATACCTGTTTCAGCGGGATAGATCTGGGCTTCGAACCAGGTTTCCAGTGGTTCGTAGAATATCTCCTGGGACTCCGGTTCCTGATTCTCGAAGACATCCGTGATTGCCGCCTTGGCTGTTGAGTTCCGTTCGAATGCATCCCAGATGTGTTTGCCCACGAGTTCCGTCGGTTGGTGTCCTAGGATGTCGCTTGCACGGTTATTGACATACGTGAACCGGTGGTTCTCATCGAGCGCAAAGAACCCGTCGTCCATTCGCTCGTACACATCCTCGAGATCTTTCTTCCGGAGTTCTTGCTCGGTTATCTTCTGCCCTGTGATATCGGTGATGACTCCTTCGAGTATCGAGGAGCCGGATGAGTCAGTGACGCTGCGACCGCGCTCCCAAACCCAACGAGTTTCGCCATCCGCGGTCAGAATGCGATACTGAACAGTAAACTGTCCGTTTCGATTGAGTCCAGCTTGAATGGTCTCCCAGATCTGACTGCGGTCGTCAGGGTGGATAATCTCATCACTCCAGCTGACCCTTCCGGACTCGATGGCCTCAGCGTCGTATCCGGTCAGCTCAGCACAAGCATCACTAACGAACTCCATGGGCCATGTGGGCTCGTTGCGACACCGATAGACTATCCCAGGTAGATTGCTGACAAGGCTCGAGTACCGCTGCTTGCTCTCTTCGAGCGACTGCTCGGTCTGCTTCTGGTCGGTGACGTCGTAGTAGAGTTCGACTCGACCACCGGCGTACGCACCGGCATCGATGGGTTTGCTGCGATGTTCGAGCCACCGCTCTTCGCGCCCATCACTTGGCGTTACATGACATTCGAACTGTTCTGTGTACGTGTTGTCGTCGTAGGTCGCAAGTACCGTTTCCGCAAACAAGTCTGACTCAGAGATGGTTGACGCGATATATTCGTTTAGGAGTCTGCGCTTGTCTTGGCCGACAATTCGTTCACAGTCCAGTCCGAAGTATCGTCTGGTCGTATCGTTGGCCCATGCCACCTGAAAGTCCTCGTTAAGAACGAACACTCCGACATCGACCTCGTCGAGCACATCGTCGACGAGCGACTCGGCAGCCGGCCAGTCTGAAGTATCTTGGTCGGCGTTAGTCGGCGGCCGCCACCAGACACGTGCGCTGGCGCCGACTTTCTTCGTTTCAAGTTTTTCATGTTCGACGAGGCGCTTCAGTCGAGTGTAGGTACTTCGCTGTCCGAGGTCGAGGTGGTCTGCGACCTCGTTCGTTGTCCGGGGTGTCGCTTCATTGTCAAAGAGTACAAGAGTTTCTCGAAGTGCATCTGTTAACGACCCTGCTGGCATTAGTCGCCTAATACCGATGCATGGTTATTAACCCTCTGCCGGAAGAGTTTCTAGTGCTAGTTGTCACATGGGTTACTGAAAACACCTACATTCAAAATATGGTAAGTAGCATCGTTTATTTCACTTATCTCAAGGTAAACTATCGGGGAAAACCTAATAGATTTGGATGAACCCTTTTACCCCGACGGTACTTTCAGCAAATCACGCTCGCAGTCGGCGAAGATGGAGTGAGAAATATGAGCAAAATATCAAGCAAGCAAACAGGAGAGCGAGAGGACAAAGCCACTATACAGGAGGCATCACTGGATACTTTCCTGAAAATATTAGCGGATACAGATCGTCGACAGTTGCTGGTCGCTCTCCTCGAATATGACTCCCTGGATGACGACTATTCTCAGATTCCCGCTGACGTGACTAATAGTGATGAGCAAGAAAGCCAACTCTCGCTCCAAATGACCCATATACACCTCCCGAAGCTCGACGATGCGGACATCATCGAATGGAATCAAGACGACTACGCAGTGCGAAAGGGCCCCCGCTTCGACGAGATCCGTCCACTGCTACAGATGATCCGGGAACAAGCAGATGAACACTCGGAGACCCCGTCGTAAAAAAGAATAGATGAATCGAACGTGATCAAGTTCTGACCGGTGTCGGCGATGATCAATCTTTCGGATGAAGGATATTTTGGATGACGCCATCGATGTCGGGGGCAGGCACCTCCTCAGGTTCATCGGATGGGTAGTGTGGGACAGGCATGGATTTTCACCAAAACTAGACGTACGCCATCATTCATAATCATTGTTCCCATTATATGTGTGGGTTTTGAACGAGTAAATTATCGGTTCAATCTAAATATCACAAATGACATTGGGTTATCGAGGAGAAAAATGGAGAAAGAGGGTGGTTTGGTAGCATAATGATACTCCAGACGAACGACGTGTGACGTTGAAGGGAACTATGCTCAAAAAGACAATGAGAGATCAAAAAAGAAGGAGACTAATTTGTTCAAGAACGAAAGCCAGCGGTTGTGCTCGCTGTTATGGAACCACTAGAACCCTCCATGACGAGCGAGATTGCGGAGGAGCGTGGGTGGCCACCGCGGACGGCGTATGAGGTTTTGCACGGGCTAGCCGAAGAGGGAGAGATTCGCAAGAAGAAGCCAGAGGCGCGTCGAGTAATCTGGATTCGAATGGAATAGTGGTCACTCGTTGGTATGGGGTGATCGCTATCTAGTGGGAGTAGCGCTCTCAAACGAAAGAAGCCATTCAGAGCGTGATCTGCGTACGCTCTCGATTGAGTGACGTTATTCGAATTCGTCGTTGGGACGCGCATAGAGCAATTCGCTCTCACCATCATCGTACTCGCTCTCCGGACCACCGATGATGAGATCTAACTCTCGAGTGATGCCACCAACCTCGATTGTCTCCGGAGAGCGCCCGTCATAGTCGAATTCATGGCTCTGTTGAACTCCCAATAGATAATACGAATCGTGTGCTGAAAAGAGAGGGTGTGTTTAGCAGGGGGAGTACCCCCGGTATCGACGTCCGCGCTGGTGCTTTCGGAGGTAGTTCTTAGTAGCTATTCGGTGTTTGAGCATCCATGTTGACCGACCGGACGTACCCAGGTCTAGGGATAGCGGTTTGCCTTTCCGCTTCTGCAGTCGCGCTTGCAGTCGCTCCGGTATTCATGCCCGAGGGATACTCCTGGTTCTCCCATACGACGAGCGAATCGGCCGCACAAGGTGTTCCGGCAGCCTGGATTGCCAGACTTGGATTTCTCCTGTTCGGCATGGGGGTTCTATGGGTGACAGTGCAGCGACGTGATGCTTGGAAGCGGCGGGCGACTGTGTTCCACGCAGGGTTCGGTATCTTCATGATTGCAACAGCCGTGTTCTCGACGCGGTCATGGGACGCAACGGTGGCGTACAATCCAATCGAGGATGCGATTCACTCGGTGACCGCTACACTCGTCGGGTTCTGTTTCGCATTCGGCGTGTTACTTCTCCTCCTGCGCGGACGACAAGAGTGGCGGAACGTTCGGTGGCTCGATGTCGTCGCTCTCGGCGCGACAGTAATACTGCCGACAGCGATGATGCTCTTACCCCATCTCGCGGGTGTATTCCAGCGATTAATGTTCTTCGTGGCGTACGTCTGGTACCTACGAGAGGACTATCTGTTTTTAGCCCACTCGAACCACTCCCCAAATTCGTAGCTAGTGACCGACTTGCACCTTACATTCATTGCGACTCCTGAAACCAATCACCACCCGAGAGTTCCAACAAGGCCGAATTTATCTATCGCCTCGTCGGTTTCGAATGCGAAGACAACATCGACATCGCTCTCTTGGGAGACTTCCTTCGTCGGGGTCACAAAACTTCCCGTGAGCAACGCACTGAGAAGGCGATCTTCGTTAACTTCGAGTGCATCTCGGATTTGTGGCCACGTAGGTTTGGTTCCGTGTTTGCCCATTGCAGTGGACGTATCGGTGATTGATTACTGTGATACCGGTACCAAGTCGCGATGCCGGAACCAGATATCAATTTCCTCGCAATCGGATTCGATGCGGTAGCTGTAGGAATCCAGTTCGCGCCCAGACTCGTCTCCGAGAGTGTCCTGCAGGACATCCGTGATGGTGCCTTCTTTCCCGTGGTGTCCAGTATCGGGATCAGTCTTGGACACGTAGACCTGTACGTCGTCGCCCGGTTGGTAGGGGTCGCTCGCAGGGTTGAACGTATCTCCAACTATCATTGTCCCTTGTTCGGCAAGATCTAGAGCTCAATGATGGTGAATTAGAATCTGGACTAGCTCTTGAGGTTGAGAGGGGCAGACCGATCTCGGTTGACCATTCAGACGGCGAAAGACGATGGGCACCGGACTGTGTCGTTCGGGCAAAGAATGGGTGGGATGGGCGTGTGCTGGCGAAGTATTACTGTGAGATCAAAACAGGAAATGCGTCGTTCGAGCGGTCGCAAGGCCTAGTAATGGAGGAATTGGCAGCACAGGATCGGATGTTGAAGATTCGGGTGAAGATTGAGGATTTGCCCGTCTTGAATTGACGATGGCGCTCGCCACGATGGTACGTCGCGTTTCCCTCGATGTCTCCACTGATGGTCCATTGGCGTTCCAGCCATCGTTGACACTTCGTCCAACGGTCGAAATCGAAGCAACTGTCTCTCAGCGTTAGATATCTGTCATCGATTGCCGATCTTCATAACCGTCGGTACGTTTAGAGTGTGACAGCTAACTATTCTCCATTATCACATGGTCACTCCGTTGCTCAATGTCCCGATTGCATGCCACTATTTGTTCTTCCAGCACCGGTTCATCGGGATTCCGTAATAGTAGATCCAGTATGCACTATGACTGAGAACGAGAGTGAACGCGACGAGCAGGCACGATTTGCGGAGCAAACGAGTGATGACGATATTCTGCGAGTGATTCGTGAATCCGAGTTTCCAGCCGTGACTGCTCGGTGGGTCGCAGATACGGTTGAGATGGAACGGCCGTCCGTCTATCGACGGCTTGAACCAATGCATGAAAATAGAAGGGATTTCTTCCGGATCAAAGGAACCACTGTCTAATTGTCTGTTCATGCATTGAACGACTAATATTAACCAGTGAGGCTTGATCTACCCACGTAGCATTATCTAGTATATATATATCATTTAGTAATTGCCAGTATTTGATCAAACTTGCCGCATGGCCTTCATCCTCATCGGTCTGGCGCATCGTTGCCTTGTACGCCTCATGGACAACACTGTTGATTGGGAGCGCTGTCCCATTTCTGTGGGCAACATCGCGGACATAGCCAATATCCTTATTCCAGATCGAGAAGCTACCCATGCCTTCGATATCTTGGCTGAAGTCACCAGTAAAATATTGTTCCCAAATGTCCATCCCAAAAAAGTCATTAAATAGCTTGGGATCTACCCCATTGTCGCGTGCGTACTCGACTATTTCCGCATCAAGGGCATTCTGACCAGCATAGCGCATTTGCAGCCCGAGTTTGAATATGGTTGCTTTGCCGATTTCACCGACTCGGATGTGATCATCACAAATCACATCGAGGATGTCCACTGCCTTTTTATAGTTCTCATTAGTTCCGCCGATCATCATCTGATATCCTTTACGGGGTGCTGCACCCGTGATTGGTGCTTCGATGAATCTAGCACCGCGGTCAGCACACCGCTTTTCATACTTAATCGAGGTTTCTGGGTGCGTTGTCGTCACGTCGATTACTAATTTGTCGTTATCTAATACTTCGAGCAAACCGCTTTCGCTCTCCATCGTCTCTTCAACCTCCGACGAGCCAGGAACTGCGATCAGTATGACGTCAGCCGCCTCTCCAACCTTACTTGGTGAAGTGACAGCTGTTGCTCCGTGATCGAGAGCATACTTAATCTGTTCGTTGTCCACGTCAAACACCGTTAGCGAGTATCCCGCGCCACATAGTCGGTCAACGAACAGCTTGCCGATGTAACCGACGCCGATAAGTCCGATTTCTCTCATTGAATAGGTTGAGTCGCTACCTGATTACTGATAAACATTGACTAAGAGGTGCTCTTTCACTGCCGCTTTGACAAGCAAACCAACCATACAAGCGCCCAGACGATACTACTTGTTGAATGTCGTCTCAAACACATCATCTCATTAACTAGTAAGAATTCCTCAATTCAAATCGGTACACTGCATTCGGTAGGTCAGTAATCCTCTGTATTGTAAATTGGCTTCGAGTGACGATCTGGAATAACAGGGTAAGTGGAGTGTCTGGCTCTTCTGTGAACGTATACTCATGACCGTATTCGAAGAGAATCGCCCGTTGACACAGCTGCTCGAATGTGCCACTGACAAAGTCCGAAAGGTACGGTTCGACGAGTTCATCGTACGCATCTGGCCGTGCTTCGAAACCCGTTGAAACACGACGAGGCACTATCGTTGAAAGTTAGAGTGAATCCGTTCCGAGCTCACGACACCGTTTGGACTAAATTGAATCCGATCACCGATGAAGAGAGCGACGAGTGAGGTTCAGCAGCTAGCGGGCGATATTATTTAAGTATTGTGACCGATATTTCAACCGACACGTATCCATGTGTACCTCATGGTAGAGGTCATGCTGGCACTCGCCTACGTCGAAACAAGGTTATGAGATGTCGATCGCCGCGATTTCTGTCGCTCCACAGGTCGGACATTGCTGACTGGTAGGCATGAGTGTCCTCCCACAGTGCCGACACTCGTGAATAACGTTCTCATCGGCAGACAACCACCGCCGAACTCTGGCGGAGAGTGACATACGATATTCCTTCACTCACTTAACGCAATAAGAATTGGCATCTTATCCGACGTGCGTTTCGATTAAGTGGCTTCGTTCATCGATGCACTAACCAGACATGGGCCATTTCTTCACTCAATAGAATCGCACAAGAGGGGTACCTGTCTACCACTATCCGCAGACAACGGCTCCATAAGAGATTTTTCTGCCCATCACGACTCGTGACCTACCCCGTAACAGCGATTCCCGGGAGTTTGATCGTCGTGTTCGTAGCGGGGGTCCTGCTCGCTGTCCTCTACTACCGCACGGGGAACCTGTTCGTCGCTATCGGTTTCCATGCACTGATTAACGCACCGACGATGGTGGTTGGAGCTCCAGCTGTTGGTGAACTCACCGCGCTCGTTCTCGTTGTTCTTATCGCTCTCGTTTGGCCGTGGATTGAGAAACACATCGAAACCGAGTCCAAACCTACTGTGCCGGTGTTCTAACCAGATTCGGATAGAAAAATTATACAACCATTCAACAATAACTCATCCAATCATGTCCACTCCCTCTACCGCAGCGTCCGTTCGCGCGTGGATCAATCAGCACCGAATCGTGAGTTTCCTCCTCATCGCCTACTCGTTCACGTGGGTGGTTCAGGGTGCGCTCGCGGCCAGCGGCATGGAAGCGTCGTGGACGCACTCGATTCTCATCGGATTCGGCGGATTCGGCCCGCCCGTCGGTGCCGCGGTTGTCATCAGGGCGAGTGGTGGCGACCTCCGCAAGTGGATCGGCCAGTTCTTCCACTGGCGCATCGGCGCGCGGTGGTGGCTGATCGCGCTCGGCCTCCCCCTCGTCATCTTGACTACAGGGGTCGTCCTGTTCGTGGCGTTCGGCGGGCCGATCGATCTCGGCTCGTTCCCCTTCCCCGGGATCTATCTGTTCGCGTTGGCGTGGGGGACCGTTTGGGGCGGCGGACAAGAGGACCTCGGCTGGCGAGGGTTCATGCTCCCGCTCCTTCAGGAGAAGTACAGCGCGCTTGCGTCCAGCATGCTCGTCGGCGTCGCGTGGGCCGGCTGGCACCTCCCGCTGTTCCTCAACGCGACCACGACCCACGGCGGCTGGCCGCTCTCCCAGCAGCTGCTCTGGGTAGTTTCGATCCTCGCAGGATCGATTCTCTGGACGTGGATGTACAACAGTACAGGTGGCAGCGTCCTCGCAGTCGCCGTGTTCCACGCCGGCGTCAATGCGATGGGGATCTTTCACCCTGCCGACACCGAAGCGATGGCGCCCGGAGGCGTCCCCGACCCGGCGTTGAGCCTCCTCGCCGAGGTAACCGGTGCCCTCCCGCTCGTCGCTATCGCCGTGCTTCTCGTCGTCGTGTACGGTAGCGACCGACTCGCAACGCGAGAGGTTCCAGATGCCACTGCCGTCGGGCTCGACTTGACCGGAGCGACGCATAGTGGCTCTCGGGTGACGACTGTGGCCGGAGACACAGAATGAACGTTCACGGATTGGTCGATATAGGAACGATCCGACTCAGCGCGTTGGTCGTCCGTGACGCGACGTTCTTCGCTCGTTCGCTCGACTCGAAGCCGTTAGTGGCCGTCACAAACGCAGCCGATGTTGACGTCGCCGACCTTAGCAGTGCTGGACGACACGACGTGGTCGTCGATACACCGCTTGGTTCGTTCGAGGCCGCGTATCTTCCGTGGCAGTGGCTCGGACCGGAGTATCCAACGGTCATTTACCACCACGGGAGCGGTGAGCGACCGTTCGACTTCGGTCGGTTCAGCTCGAACTCGTTTCGGCGGCTGTTCGTGTCGGGAACGACGCGAACCTCCCTGCCAATCTCGTCGCCGTTCGTGCACCGTTCCACGACGGGTCGAACGTGGAGTACGTCAGAGCGATGGGTGACCTCCGGAACTTCGTGGGGATGCTCGCCGCCTCAACGCATCTGATTGATGCACTCGTCGAACGAGCGAGTGAACGCACGGATGCGTCAGTCATCGTCTCAGGAATCAGTCTCGGCGGATGGGCCTGTAACCTCCACCGTGCCTGTTTCGATACCGCCGATCGCTACGTCCCGCTGTTCGCTGGCGCTGCGCTCGACGATTTGTTCGTCTCCTCTGCGTATCGACACCTGACCGCAGCGTCGGCACGCAATCGTCCAGAGACGCTACATGAGGCTCTCAACTTCGAAGCCGGGTTCAGTGCCGTCGACACCGAGAACTGCACCCCACTTCTCGCCCGGTACGACCGGATCATCGAACTTGACCGGCAACGCTCCTGCTACGCGGGGCTGCCGCTATCCGTCTTGAATCGAGGCCACGTCACTGGTTCTCTCGCGACCGAGGCACTTCGCACGCATATCGTCGAACAGCTCCCGTCGGGGTGATTTGTCGGCAGCAGCCAGCCGACTTCAATTCGCTCAGCAGTAGATATCACCCGTCTCACTCAGCAGTAATGTGCTCCTGGGCGAACGTCCGTACACAAGCCGTGTAGTCCGACGGAACTTAGAGATTACAGAGGTGCCCGGCCCCCTGAATCAAGATACAGAATATGTCTGAGAATGTGTTTATGTTGCTAGTAATAATCTCTCAATTATTATTAGGGGAGGGAATGCGGCAAAAATAACCACCGACCTATTTCATTACGTCGATTGTTGTGTTGGATACCATGAATGACGTTCGAGATCGAGAGGGATCATCCATGGGCGGATTTGCTGACACGTCAGTAGCAGGTGTAAGTATGATCCTTGCCGGTGGAATTGCATTTATGGGAATAATCACGGGTGAAGTCCTCTATCCCAATTATTCAACACGACAAGACATTAGCGACCTCGGGTCTACCCAACCACCGAACCCAATCATACACCAGCCATCCGCGACCATTTTCAATAGCACGATGTTGGTGACCGGAGCCCTCCTTCTGATAGCGACCTACTTCATTCACCGAGCATGGGGACGTCGTATTCTAACCGTCCCCCTAGCGGTGTTTGGAATCGGAGTTTTCGGTGTTGGAGTGTTTCCTGGCAATATCACTCCGTGGCACGGCCTCTTTGCACTTCTCACATTCTTCAGCGGCGGTATCACCGTTGTTCTCTCCTCTCGGGTCGTCACTCGTCCATTCTCATATCTTTGTGTTTTGTTCGGTGGTGTCTCCTTGTTGGTCCTCGCAAGCGTCTTCTTCTATGGCCTCGTTCTCAGAGAACCGAGTCCGATAGCAGTTCTTGGATCCGGTGGTGTCGAACGGTGGGTGGCGTATCCGCTTCTGCTCTGGGTTCCAATATTTGGAGGATATCTATTAGGTGACGATCATTCATCACGAGATCACTGATACAGATGAAACGCAACACTGCAGTCAAAATGCTTGGTGCTTCGCTCGTCGGCACCGGTGCCATCATTCTCGCTAGTAAAGCTCGATTTGAGAATACTATCAATAACAGGATTGATAACCTACGAAAGGCAGCAAATCCCATCCGAAGCCAAGTCTTCTCAAGAGACGATTTAGAAGGACTGCCGGCCCCCGTTCAACGATACTTCAACAACGTACTGATAGACGGACAGCCATACGTTGAGTCCGTTCAATTGCGACAGCAGGGGGAGTTCCGGTTAGACGATACGGAAGACTCGTGGAAACCACTTGATGCAACGCAGCACTTCACAGTGGATCCGCCCGGATTCGTCTGGGATGCTCGCATTGAAATGGTTCCGTTCATCTCAGCGCGGGTTCTCGATATGTACCAACGAGGCGAAGGCATCTTGCGTGCAAAAGTGCTGTCCACAGTACCTGTAGCTGAGGTGGGGCCGAATCCAGAGATGAATTCTGGAAAACTCCTACGGTACTTAGCTGAGAGCGTTTGGTTCCCAACTGCGCTGCTACCCAGTCAGGGCGTAGAATGGGACACAATAGATCGGCGATCGGCCCGAGCAACCCTCGAAAACGCGGGGGCCACCGCCTCCCTCGTGTTCTATTTCAACGATCGAGACGAGGTTGAGAAGGTACATACAGAACGTCGGTATAGACAAGAGGATCGCTCATACCGACCCTGGACTGGATACTTTGACAATTATCAGGTCAAAAACGGGCTACGAATCCCGGTTGACGTCAAGGTAGAATGGAACTTACCGAATCGAAACGCAGCCTACTGGCGAGCAAGTATCGAGGAGATTGACCACAAGCTAGTTAGCGAAAGCAGCAATCGGTAGCAAATTAAGGACAGTGCAAAACTCAGAATAGAATACCGAGGCACCGAAAGCCGGATGCTACGCTTCCTACTCTCCGACCGTGATGACAACGTTTCCTTTTTTGTGCCCTGTATCGACATACCTGTGGGCCTCGGCGATCTCGTTCAGTGGATAACGTCTGTCGATCACCGAGTGGAGTTCCCCTTCCTCAGTGAGTTTCCTCAGGAACCGAAGATGAGCGGCCTTTTCTTCCGGTGATTTCAACCCTGTGGCGGTGAAGACAGCCTTCTTACTTCCGAATAGCCTTGTCCATCCCATTTGGAAGAGGATTGCCGGTGACGGAACCGTGGTCAGGTACATCCCGTCTCGCTTGAGCGAGTCTTTGCACCGCGAATACGAACTTTTGCCCACTGCGTCGAAGATGATATCATATTTCTTGTTGAGTGTGGTGAAATCCGCTTGCGTATAGTCGATGACCGTATCGGCACCGAGCGATTTCACCAGGTCAATGTTTGTTGTACTGCAGACGCCGGTGACCTCTGCCCCGAAGTACTTGGCAAGCTGAACAGCAAAGGTTCCGATCGATCCGGACGCCCCGTTGATGAGGATCGATTGGTCACGCTGAATATCTACTGTATCTCGAAGGAACCCCATCGCCGTAAGTGCTCCATCGCAAATAGCGGCGGCTTCGCCATCCCTTATATTCGACGGCGTTACTGCCAGTGCGCCGTCTTCGGGGAGACAGATGTACTCAGCATGCGCGCCACTATCGGGAGCAGCGGTTCCAAACACCCGATCGCCTTTGGCAAATCGTGTGACGTCTTTACCGACTGCCTCAATCTCCCCGGCTAACACGTCTCCCAGAATGGGATTCGGCTTCCTGAGGCCGCTAAAGAATCGCACGACAAACGGCTTGCCTTGGCGAAAGGCAGAATCCGACGGTCCAACCGTCGTTGCAATGATCCGGATCAGTATCTCGTTAACTTTGGGTGTGGGTTTTGGAACCTCTGTAACGTGGAGAACATCTGGGGATCCGTATTTCGTGGCCACGACGGCTTTCATTCGAACATCGGTCTGAGCCGATTGTTGGGTGGTGCTAGTGATCATTTCGACTCACTATACGGCCGCGACCATCCTAAACTAGTAGTAGCATCACGGCACGTATATACTGTCTTTGAAGAGTATGCAGAAGTTGAAACTGCTGCTCTCGTCGCATATGGAGGTAGCGTTCACCACGTCGCATCGTTTCAGTGGACTACCGACATCACGAACTACTGGAAACATCGAATGCAGGACGGCAACTCTTCGAGACGGTTCAGCGCTCGGAACAGAATATCGAACTCGTGAACTCCCGTGAGAAGCGTGCCGAGAGTCAGCAAGTCGAAGACAAGTACCTCGACGTCCTCGAGCACGCGAAGAACGTCGCCAAGACGAACGATCTCATGGTCGCACGGTTGGGCTATCTAGAGGTCGCGACCCACTACGGCTGTGCGTACAAGAGCGATGGGTATCGGGTGATGGAGGAGATGGCCGAGCGCGTTCCTGGCGTGACCTACAAGGAGTCACGAACGTTGTCGGTCGATGACGCGATGGGCGTCGGTGGGCATCACATCGAGATCACGTTCGCCCATCCCGACGTAGCCGGGTGGATGCGGGCTCACGAAGCCAATGCGGGAGGGAACGGAGGGCGCTGAGTATAGTGTTGTAATCACGGGGGTCGCAGAACCCCCGCTCGAACCACGCCACCACACGAGATTCACACCGCATTGCCGGTGACACATGGTGGTAGTAGTGTGTTGGTTACTGTGGAGTGCGTCTATTTCTGCGAAACGGAGGGGTCGCGTACGCGATCCCCCCTCTATTACAACGTTATAATCGACATCTAGTGCTTCGTGACTTTACCACCGGTTCTATAGGACAAGTCTACAAATGTGAATGCGAATGACAGCACCAAAATCAGGAGATCTAGTCGACTGATAGTCACAGCATCCCCAATTCGGATGCCCAATTGGAAGTAGACGCTTCATTATCTCGAACAGGAAGTGCCTTCGAGGCGGAACCGAGTACCTTCAGTCGGTGAATGCCCTCACCAATGAATTGAGTACGAGTAACGAAAGTGAACAGCAGTGCTAAAATCACTGTTCAAAATACTCTCTCGACAAGGAGTGGTAATCCTATACCGATGATATCAGCTGTATAGGTCTGCTAACGATAAATAGCGTCGAGATAACAAAGGTCGAAGAAGAGAGACTAGCCTGTAGAATGGTGTTCTCTGTATTGTTAGACCCAATCGCCACTCACTGAGGATAGTGACATGAAGGCATTCACTGAACAGCTGAACGATTCAATGAATCGAACTGAACTCTCACAGGATCAGGTGTTCGAGGTGTTGAAGAGCATGCGACGACGATATGCAGTTCACTATCTACGACGAGAAAATTGCACTGTCGACTTTGCCGATGTGACTGACCACGTCGCTGCGTGGGAATGCAATACCACTCCAGCAGACCTCCTCGGGAAACAGCGAAAACGGGTCTATATTTCGCTGTACCAGACCCACATTCCGGCACTCGCGGATGCTGGGATCATAGACTACGACCCAGAGACCGGGAAAATTCGGCCGACGAGTCGCATACGAGTGTTTGATGACTATCTGAACGTGTTCACCAAACCAACGCTTCCTTGGGACCGCTATTATTGTGGACTCGCACTTGGGAGTGGACTTCTGTTCGTGAGTATCTGGCTCAAATTGTATCCAATGGCCATGCTACCCTGGTTTGTAGTAATGCTTGGTGTCATGGCTGCATACGGGATGGTGGCGGCTATTCACTATTGGTATACGCGGAACACGGTCCCAGAAACACCGTTAGAACTCCATTCGACCGATGGGTAGAAGAGAGAACTGTAAACCAGCTGTTTTCCTATAGACGAAGCTAAAAGTAAATTAGGAGTTCGTTCACCAAAGCATATTTTCAGCGCGAGTGGCTAGTCTCTCGCATGAGCACGCTTGCTGATGCTACTACCGAGAAGTTGATTCGGGCGTGCCGGGCACAGATTGGCGATGAGCTACGCAGTCTAACGTACTTCACCCCAGATGAGGCTGAACACTTGTATCTCCGGGGTGAACTCGAACGCGGCGACAAACTCGGATTCATAGAAACCGAGCGCAGAGGGTTCAATCTCCAGCGGACATACAACTGATCCGAACTCGGTGAATACAACTTCACACTTAGAGACTTCGACAACGGCTATCTCGTGCGTGTGATCACCGATCACGCTGGGCTGTAAATTACGACGGATTCGTTGACGATGACGCAATTCGAGGAGGTGACAAGCGCCGTCAAACCCATCCTTGCTGAAGCCGACTAGAACACGCTATGCCTAGATCGACACCAGATACGGATGAGTGTCTCCTCTGTGGAAAATCATACGACCAACGAATCGTGATTGAACAGGGAGTCCGATGGGGCGACCTCTTCCCAGGGACTGTGTTCGACTTTTTCACACGGTATCCCCGCCGCTGTACCCCCCAATATGACGTGGAAGATGACACGCAGCTTTCCGAGCAGAAACGAGCGGTCTACTTTCACACGGGACGATCGGATTCACCGTTCACTTAGGACTAAGAGGGAGGCGGGACACTGGATACCCACCCTCATTCAGATGTTGGAGCGACAATCCCGTGTGAGACAAGCCAGTCACGAACCTCGGGAAAAACGTCGGACTACCGTCTCAAAAGCGGATTATGAAACCTCGAAAACGACGATTTCGTTTGATCCACAGGTCGGGCACTTCTGATCGGTTGCCTCCAGTGTCGTTCCACAGTTCCGGCACTCATAGACGAGGCCATCCTCGTCAGTTAGCCACCGCCGCACGGCAGCGGAGAGTGACATGGCCATCGTCGTTGCCCATCCAACACGATAAGAGTTCGGCCTCGTATCGACCCTGTAATAAGCAATTGCACCACGAAACTGCAGATTGGCCCCTCCAATTCGGCCCAAACTAACAAAAGAATCGATCCCCTCAGTCTACGTGGGGTGACAACATACCCCAATGTGAATTTCATGTATCTCTTTGGGCGGACGAAGTCCTCAGATTGGAGGACTTCACTACCGAATTCCCTTTCGTGAGACTGTTGCGGCACACTAGCCAGTGATCAACCGAACGATGCTAAACTAGACTCGATATACTTCCCTAACTCCTCCTCAATATCCGATTCACGCCAGCCAAGCGGTGACAACACACTTGCTGCTGCACGAATCAACAACTCCCGATAGAACCCGACATCGTACTCGTCCACCCCCTCACTCGCCAACAGCATCCGTTCACGCGACTGCTTTGCATCGTCAACTACCACATACGATACCTTCTGACCGGGCGCACGCGTTAACCCCAACTCAGCCGCCCGCTCGAGTGCCGCCACACTCCGCGTCGATTGCATGTAGTCCTCCCGCTTCTTCGAGACCGATTCGTGATCACCAACTCATTCGGATCGACCGCCCCGCGCTCAAGGCGATCGACCCACGACCGCAGTTCCTCACAAACCGACTCTGGATCACGATACTCATCCACCGCTCGAATCAACGCTTTCTGTGCATCGTCAATATACCATGGGGTACTTCGCTGGCGACACTCGATGCCCCGATACTTGTACTCGTCCTCCTCAGCGACCTTCCCGAAGTACTTCGTCAACGCACCCGCATCCGAATCACGCAACGGGACGAACGATATCCAGTCGTAGTGCGCTTCATGCTCTAAGCGAATCTCTACCTCCTCGGAAATCTCCGAAACAAGCTCGGACAGCGACGTTTGCTCCTCGCCTTCGATCGGTGTGACCCACACGCTATCGACGATGCCATGCACAATGCGCCACCCATTTTCCTCGAGCACTGCTTTCGTCTCCAACAGAATCTCCCGAGCATACGCGTTGATCGCTTCGTGGCACTCGATCCGTCCGAACTTCGCATTCGAGAAGCCCTGGTAGCCGAAACAGGAGACCAAAATCCACTTGATCGCACCCGATTGGCCTTCCAACTCGTCGCGACGCTCTTCGTCCTCAGTCTCTCGTATCTCGGCTTTGATCGCATCACGATCCTCGATCAACGGCTCAAGCACATCGGGTAGATACCCTCGTTCATCACAAATCGAGTAGCCGATGCCCGGCACGTCCTCCCGACCGGCATGGCACTCACAGCGAATCTTCTCGGGACTCACGTTCCGCGTGACGATGATGTTCGGATACAACGAGGAGAAGTCGAGTTCATGAACGTCCTCGTGCAACCCAACATCCGGTGCAAAGGTGAACCCACCCCGGTCGGTGTCGTGGAGTTGACGCATCGTCTTGAATTTCTCGTGACGCCACGAACGCCACGGGACGAGCACGTCTCGCCTACGTGCTTCCTGTATCTGAATCCCGGTCAAAATATTCCCGATCGACGACCACGCCAACTCCTGGAGTGGTTTGCCCGACTGCTCCACGAGATACAGGCAGCCATCGAGGTTGGTTTGATTCCACATGAACGTATTCGAGGCGTCGATAATCACCCGACCGGGGAGATTGTACCGTGCCGGTGAATGCCCGACTTGGCCGTAGCTTTCGTAGGTCGATTCACCCGCCAATTGCTGCCACCTTGGACGCCGCCCTAGTTGGAAATCCAGACCAAGTCGATCGGCTTGCTGGAAAAGAACGGGAATGAGGTCACTCGTATTCAGGAAGAGTACATCCGGATCAACCGACTCAACGCGAGCCGACAATGCCGTTAACATGTTCGCCCCACTCCCAGTTACCGCCTGATCGTCGATTGTGAACTCAGTAACCATCTCATTAGCGAGTTCCGTCTCCGACACAGCAATCTGCATCTGCGAGAGTTCGTGTTTTGGAAGTGGGTCAATCTCCTTTTCCAGACAGTATCGAAACTCCCGCGAGAAATCGACGTTGTAGCAGCGATACTCACCGGGAGAGCCCCACTTGCTCACCATTCGTGCCACCGAATTCACCGCGTTGAGGTCGACCACATCAACTCGGAGTACTTGTTCAGGTTTGTGCCGGAAGTTCACGCGCTCATCAACAGTAGCAACCTCCACAACGGCAGGATGGTCTCGGAGTGCCGCACATGCCGTCGAAAAATCACCGTCACCATGCACCGACACATAGATCGTCGGCGTATACGACTCATCGACTTCACACTCCACCTCCGTCTCAGTTACCGACCACTTGAGCACGTCGCCGTCGACGTAGTCGATTTTGTACACCATCGTCTCATCTCTGCCCGTTTAAGTCATCCTCTAAGTGATCGAGTCGATCTTCCAAATCGTCGATCTGCAGTTGCTGTTCAAGCAATATCGAGACCAGAAGGGGTGTCTCAATGAACAATGGCTTGTGAACCGTGCTGGGATCGGTATGCAAGTACGCATATTCGAAGAGTCGATCGAAGACCGCCTGATCGGTCGGTCGAAGTGCTCGGCGATACTCCTCCCATCCCGTCGTGATTTGGCTTGTGTGGCTCATTGCAGGTAAACACGACTACCGAAGTACCCTTAGGCAAGCCAGGGCCGCTTCCGAATATTCCAATACAGGAGATGTCTATGGAGATCAGAGTGAGTACTGGTCGTGCTGGCCACCACTATGAAGCAAGATCTGATATTCTGCTACCGTCAGTTTGGAGCGAATCAGCACGTCTCTATCCAGAACTTTCTCTACGAGATGAGTCTCAAAAAGATCGGGAGTACCGGTCGTTGGTAGCCCGGTTGAATCGTTTCCGATTGGATTTTCCGAAAACGCAGTTCTCCCACCAACGCTCATTCGGAGAAAGGCAAGGAAAGCCGACCGCAAGGCACTCACAACCAGCCAGACCGTCAGCGTCGCATGATGGCGTCGGGAATGGCCAGGTGTGAGAGCGCATCTGTACCATTGGACGATGGAGCAAAACGTGTTCCGGTAACACAAATGCTGATTGTAGATACCCACATACGCAACCGACGGTATCAGTTAGCATGCTCCGATAGTAGCTCAATTTTGAAGTGTAGCATGACTATCTGCACGTGATAAGTTATGAGTCACATTTTCAGTTGTCATACAGTGATAACGAAGAACCTCCAGAGTAGCTATGCAGAACTCTTATGTACCTACACCCCATTTTATATAATAGATTATGACAGGATATTATGATCTCATTCTCGGCTTGATCCCACTCGCATTGATTGGTGTCACCGGTGCAGTCAGCGCTGCTGGACTGTCAATGACAGCAGCCGTACCAGTCGGTGCAACTGTCTCCGTCCTCCTGATTGGGCATGCACTATTCGTGAATGGCCCCGTCGATATTTCTCCTGAATCGACATCAGTTGCTCCCACTTCCCAGACAAACTCGGCTGACTAAGTGCGCATCTCTGCGGTCTGATTCTACAGATGAGCAAGGCGAGTGCCTCGGGGCTTGACCCCGAAGCGGTTCACTCTCTTGTTTGTTCGGCAATTACCCGGACGGCGTGTTCAAAGGAATCACGGTCAGTCCACGTGAAAAGACGATCGTTCCGTTCGAGGAGTTCGAAGAGTTTCGCGATCATCGCATCGTACTTCTCGCGTTCCAAATCGTGATCGATCGAGAAATCTTCGTAATCTCGTTTTGCAACATACGTCTCGGGAAGTGGAAGTTCGCCGAGTTCGAGTTCGTGACCACCATCGTTGTCTTCGGCATTGACATCCTCCTCCGGCTAAAGCCGGAGGAATCCCAAGCGTTGGGATATTACGGTTTGCAGTCTCCCTGCTCTCTCGTTTTGAACGACCCGTTTTCGCGGTTGAACAGGAAGACTCCGGGCTGTGCCAACCAGCCGTTACTCATATCCCCTGTCGGGGGACTCTGAGTTATCTTTCGCCGGATGTTCACCGCACCGTTCACGTCTGCGTTCATCGTCGTCTCGCACGACTCACAGACGTACAATCCACGCTCCACACGGTTGCTATCCCGGATCTGCCCGCAACACGAACACGTCTTGCTCGTGTTCGCTTCGTCTACACGGTCAACGAGAATGCCGTGTTCCTCGGCCTTGTATTCGAGTAGACGAGCAAACCGGTCAAACTCCCATCCGTGGAGTTTCTTGTTCCCCGATGCACCCCAGTTCCGAGAGTCACCGTTGCCGTCTTCTCGAATGTCGCTGAGGTCGCCAACCGATATCTTTTCCACACCTTCTTTGATACACCGTTGCACGATGTGTTTCGAGAGGGTGTGGAGGAAGTGGTCTTTGCGTCGGGAGAGTTTCTTCCGAGCCTTCAACGCACGCTTCGACGGCCCGTCCTCACCTTTGGTCTGATACTCCTCGCGGGTGAAGTAGTGTTTGTCCTCTTTCAGCACGTTCCCCGGATACAGTTCACTCTCACCATCCTCGTAGTCGATGGCGAGGTAGTTGCTGATACCAAGGTCGATACCCGCCGTCTTGTCGCCCGGTGCGTCTTCGACTGGAATCTCTTTCTTGCAGACGAGGTGTAGTTCCCACTCATCGCCATTCCAGACGGCACGCACCTGCTGGATGTTCTCAATTTCTACGTCGGGGCGGGTTTCGTATTCAGCGAGGATGAAGTCTGACCGGCTCTTTTTCAGGTTGAAGCCTTTCGAGAGTCGGAGTTGGCAGTGCTTCTCGTCGTGCTTGATGGCTCGCTTTTTCCACGTGATGGTGGAGCGAGGATGCCGGTCGTCACGTTTCCGGTAGCCGGGTGGGTTGTTACCGTCGTCGGAGTTGTACCAGCCGCTGAACGCCTCAGCAAGCTCTTCGAGAACTCGCTGACTTGACTGCGAATGCAGGTCACTGTAGCGTTCGTGGTCTTTCAACTTCGATTTCAACTCGGCTTCGTCCGGGATTTCATCGGTTTCGTCCCACTGGTCTTGGATGTAGGTGCGTCCGACGTTCCACAGTTTGGATGCAGAGAACCCACACTGGTCAAGGTCGCCACGAACCTGTTGGTGGTTCGTGATGCGTGCGACATAGGTGCGGGTTGTCTCCAGCATCGAACTGACCTCATAACACGTTATGAGTTAGAATGTATACAAAGTATTGGTTAGTGGTGGAATATCCTGCTGGAATGTCGTCGGTGGGGTGTCAGTCAGGGTGCCGGATTCATCTCGCGCCTAAAGGCACGAGTATTCTCCTTGAACCTCTATAAAGGTAGAATACGTTGCGGTGATGTTCATTATGTGGATCAATCCATGATGACAACCGATTGGAGAGAAGTATCTCGACGATTAGAGACACACCTCGTACCGAGTGACAATGGAGTCTATCAAAACAACTGATTGGCTCGTTAGCCATACGTCAGACACACCTCATACCGAGTGACAAATGAGGTGTTAAAGGTCTGAAAGAGAGTAATAGAGGCGAATAACGATTTAACCGATATGCCAATATCTATTTAGTATCTATATTTTACTATATTACTATAGATAATCGGTAGAAACCATGGTTTTTCGGAATGAAAAAGAGTGAATAAAAATACGATTTATATTATATTGTAGTTCAGCGTATTATCTAGTTAGTCATTCGAGTATACTCACTCGGTATGAGGTGTGTCCGAAGGTGTGGCGTGAACGTGACAATGTCGGGCGGTATTCGTTATGGTCGAACGGCAGTGGTGGGATTCGTGCGTATCTCGATGCGTCGGATCTTGCCGAGTGGATTCGCCTGAAAGAGTCCGGCGTGAGCAAGAAATACTCACAGGAACTCGCTCGACGGACGATGGACGCAATGTGTGAACTCTCGAAGAATCGGCTTGGGAAAATCAAACGCCAGCGATCCAAAGACGGCTTGCGCTATCAGGAGACTCGTCTCGTCCTGAAAGCGGATGTCGAGCTTCCCGGCGAGGTAACGAAGGAGAACACAATCGATACTCTGACCACAGACGCGGGTACCGGAGAGTAGCGTGGTCGGAACGGAAGCACGCCCGAGAGGAAACTACATTTAACACGAACCCCAACACAACCGCGGTCGTGAACGTCCCGAATTGACACAGTTCGGGACTGACGTCGGACGGCTACTTGTGAGTATGACCGTTGTATCGGCGGTTATCGGCTAGAAGCCAGCGGGAGGGGGAGAGCTGGGGCCGGCCACCCCATTTATGGTCGGAACTACATGGTCAATTTCGTCGTTGTCGACCCTACGTTTCTTGTGACCGGTCGAGCAACGTATTCGATAGTGAATGGCAAACACAATTGAGCTACTATCACGCGATCCAAGAGATCGGATACAAGTATTGGACGCCGACGGCCACGTTGTTACACCAGAGCTCGTACCCGACCTCGACGATGAGACGTTTATAGCAATATACCGCGATATGCAGTTCTGTCGTCGATTCGATGAGCGCATCATCAGTTTACAGCGACAGGGTCGTCTTGGAACCTACTCGTCACTAGCTGGCCAAGAGGGTGCACAAATCGGTTCGACGTATGCACTGTCCGACGAGGATGTCATCTCATACCAATACCGCGAACACGGCGCTGTTGTCGCACGAGGGTTCCCATGGGAGTACTTACTGTACTGGGCAGGTGATGAACACGGGAACGCAGCACTCGCAGATAAAAACATTCTGCCACTCAATATCACTATTGGAGATCACCTCCCGCACGTGGTCGGGATGGCATGGGCGGCGAAATTAAAAAACGATGACCACGTAACGGTTGCCCACTTCGGTGACGGTGCTACGTCGGAAGGAGATTTCCACGAAGCACTCAATTTCGCTGGCGTGTTTGACGTTCCGGCGGTGTTCATTTGTAACAATAATCAATGGGCCATCTCTGTCCCCACCAAGCGCCAGACGGCCAGTGCAACCTTCGCACAGAAAGCGCATGCCTATGGTTTTGAAGGCGTACAGGTCGATGGCATGGATCCACTTGCGATGTATGCCGTAACGGATGCTGCTCGCAAGAAGGCAACCCAACCGACTGACGGTCGCCCACGGCCGACTCTGATCGAAGCAATTCAATACCGATTCGGCGCACACACGACTGCCGATGATCCCTCAGTGTACCGTGACCAAGCAGAAGTCGAACGCTGGCGCCAGCGTGATCCACTGAGTCGGTTTGAATCATTCCTCCGCAACACAGATCGCCTCGATGACGACGAGATCAGCCGTATCGATTCTGAAATCGAGAATACCCTTGCAAATCTGATCGAACCAGTGGAGGAACACGATGCCAATCCGGATGAGATGTTCGATTATACGTTCGCTGAACCGACTGACAGACTGCGGGATCAACGCGAGTATTTAGACTCACTTCGTACGACGTACGGCGATGAGGCGCTGCTACAAGAGAAATAATCGATCCAAAGGTCGATCTGTTCATATTTGTCTACTTCCCCCAATTAGTATGTGCACGAACATTGCTTCAGCATCCATAAGACCCAATTATCGAAGACGAGAGGAGGAAGACTACTACAATAGAAACGTTGACCGATACCCAAAGATATCAAATAGTGTAATTTGCCGTTGGTAGTTATTATCTGACTCGTGTGTTTTCTGCCGATATGCTTCGACCGCCGTGGAATTTTATCGTCCCCTGAAGGGTGCGGGGCGTTCCAGAACGAGCGTCTCGATGAAGAATGATTTCGATGATACTCAGCGACAGCTACGCAGCTGGCTTTGACGAAGACGTACCGAACGAACTAATCAACCAGTGTCCCAAATGCGACGGCCTAGTCACTACCAACGTGGTCGAAACGGTCTGTGAGGACTGTGGCCTTGTCATCGACGGCCAACGAATCAATCACAGGCCAGAGCTCGCATGAAAGACCTCCTGATGCAACTTACTTGCCGGTCGCACAGCACTGTCATCGCCGAGTGCCGGCAGTGTGGAACCACGGGCAAGGTCAAAACACGCGTATGTCCTGAATGCAATCACGACGGGATCGCGATTTACCGATTCGATTGACCGACCTAATTTCCTGTCGACCCCTGCTACGAGAGATCCCGTTCTGCACACGTCGAGAACGCGTTTTTGTTGCCCCCGAGGGGTGCGGGGCGCTCGATTAAAGCGTCCGTGTTCGAAAACCAATGGCTACGAATACCACCTCTTCGGTGTCGTTTAAAGAGTACGACACCCGACGTAACGAGATGCACAGCACGATTGAACACTGGATCGACGACCTCACCACCTTGACTGACGAAGCGAGAACGAGTCAACAGTTCCAGGAGTGGTTAGATGTCCAGTCGAAATTCCACGATTACTCCCATCGGAACACGCTCCTGATCACGCTTCAATGCCCAAACGCGACGAAGGTGGCGGGCTACAACACCTGGCGAACCGACTTCGATCGCCACGTCCAGGAAGGCGAGAACGGAATCTGGATCTGGGCACCGATCATTACAAAGGAGTGTCCCGACTGCGAGAACTCGCCCAGGTACCACGAGCAAAGTGAATGTGAATATGACGAGACATCGCCTGAAGCGTGGTCGAAAGGACTCGTCGGATTCAAACCCACGGCTATATTCGATGTGTCTCAGACAGAGGGTGAACCACTTCCCGAATTGGAAACCGAAGCAACCGGAAATGCTGAAAATCTCGTGGCCACCCTTCAGAAGGCAGCCGATGGTCTCGGTGTGACGGTTCGTATCGTCGACGCTGATGACTGGGAGCACGGAGAAGCGAAGGGAATGTGTAAACAGCGGAGTCTGTACGACCTCCAGCCAATCGTGGAGGTGAAAGATCGGGTAAATCAGGCGGATCTCGCTGTGACGCTGATCCACGAATACGCGCACGCACTGCTGCACTTCGATGTTGAGGATAAGTGTGAGCGATCGAAACGCGAAGTTGAGGCGGAAGCTGTCGCGTACATCGTCGGTCGGTACGTCGGGTTAGATACGAGTGGCTCAGCATTCTACCTCGCAGCATGGCAGGACGATGATACGGGCGTGATTCAAGATCGACTTGGACGAATCCGGACGACGGCAGCGACAATTATCGAGGTAGTCGAAACGAGTCGTGAGTAAGCTTGGAACCGTCGAATTCGAGCGCCTAATGCGACTGTATCACCGAGCTAATGCTCGCTATTCAGGTCGATAATCCGTCAGCCGAATCTTTCCTTCGACTTCGTAGATGTGGCCTTGCATGTAGAGTCGTTCGATGATATCTTCGGCAGCGGGCTGCTCAAGCTCCTCGCGATCTTTGAGGATCGTGTACGCTTGCTCATACGTGAGTTCTCCCTTACTTGGCAGTGCGCTTGCAAGCGCATCGAGCGATTCTTGCGCAAGTGGTGTGAGTGGTGATTGCCGATTCGAAATCATCGATATGCTCAAAGACACTGACTACCGACGTAAATCCTTGGGACAAAATGACACACGCTCGCCTCATTAGTGGTCTGATGATGTAAGGGACATACACGGCGTGGAAGGATGGGTAGGGACATAGGAGCCACGCCGTATACTGGGGTACGACGACTGCAGATTCCTCTTCGAAGGCGATTGATAAAGAGGTCAGCCAACCAGAGCGGAAGTGAAACGAAACGCTGGCTCGCAGGGTGAGTGTTCGTTCACAACAAGACGAGTCGGTTCTACATGAGAATAAGTGCACGACGTACTAGGTGGTGGTTAGTATATTATACTGACCTACGTTAGCGTCAGTACCAACAATAACAAACGAATGAGAGAATGGGGAGGGCCGAAGTGTCAGGGGGTCGGTTGTCGTCAGTGGCGGCGAGAAACTCTGTGAGCCACTCACCGGGCGACAATGGATCAAGGGCCGGAACGTCGATCAATTTCGCCATGTGGTCGATCCGGTGACCTCCTCAAGGCGAAGGGTACCGCCACAGTCGCCACATCTGTACTTCTCAGGCTGTTTAACGACCATGGAGCGGTGATAGCGCGTGAGTCGCTCATCACGGTCCTCGCAAAAGACTCATCAATTCGGGACTTTGAACCGCTCGCAGTACTGCGTGGTGTCGAGGGTGTCCGTCCAACGGCCAAACGTTCGCCCGTGATCCGCTTCCACGAACTCGTGATTCTGCCACGCGTGGATCAACTCATGGCGAACTGTCGAACTGAACTGTTCCCAGCCGTGGTGCTCGAACGCGTCCTACGTGGGCGAGATCGTAATATCGTCCGTCTTGGAAATCCAACTATGCACGTTAGAGTGTAATTACGTTTCAAGCGTTATTCACATTTGCAGTTTATACGAAGGTGAGTCGGGATCCCCGAGATGATATCACAACAAGATAAAGTTAAAGAAAAATAATATGAATGGCATAAATTTTTTATCCTCGTCAACCAGCGTTAGATTCGTGGTTGACGAGATTGAGAATGCGACGGTAGAGAATGCTGTCGAGCGCGTGTTGGCGGGTAAACAGCTGTAACACCTACTTCCGGCTTCCCGGCGAGGACGATGTCCCCGGTCGCGGTGGTGCAGTTGCACATTCGACAGCCGATCTCTTACCGATCCAGCGACTGGCTCGTTATGACAACGAGATGTTGGCGTCGGTAACGAATCGTAAGCCCGACGAACTCGCCGAGAAAGCGTGGCGTGAGCGCGATGAGGCCGGTCGCTACTCACTCTGGTCGAAAGGAAGTGGTGAGATTCGTTCCTACCTCGATGCCTCAGATCTCGCCGAGTGGATTCGGCTCAAGGAATCCGGCGTAAGCAAGAAGTACTCACAGGAACTCGCTCGGCGGACGATGGACGCGATGCATGAACTATCGAATGGGCGTCTTGGGAAGATCAAACGCCAACGATCTAAAGACGGATTGAGTTACCAAGAGACCCGGCTTGTCCTGAAAGCCGATGTGGAACTCCCTGGAGAGGTTGTGAGCAAAGACTCGGATGACAGCCCGACCACAGACGGGGTTGCCGGAGAGTAACGTGGTCGGGGCCAAATCACCCCCGAGAAAGACACGAATCTAACACGAAACCCCACACAACCGCGGTTGTGGACGCCCCGAATTGACACAGTTCGGGACAGACGCCGGACGGCTACTCGTAAGTACGGCAGTTGTATCGGCGTCTATCGGCTACAGACTAGCGGGAGGGGGAGAAGTGGTACCGGCCACCGTGTTTGTGGTCGGAACCGCGTGCAAATCACTGGTCGCAAAGCAGACTATTCACGACTGTGTCCGCTTGCCCGACGTAGTATACCGAGTTCGAGTCACTTGCTATTAGTAAAAGGCGATCTGGTTCTCGGTATCCTCGGTCAGGTCACGGAAGTGACTCGGCAGCTTCGAGAAGATCGTCGTCGGTTCGCCACCGATACAACCGTTCCTCGTTCTCGAAGAGATCGAAGACGCCATCTTGCATCCACCCAAACGGATGCTCTCCGTCGTCATACTCGCGTTTGAGAACATAGCTTTTCGAGAAGTACTCGGTGGTACCGACGAGCAGTCCCTGTTCGACGAGGAAGTCGCTGGGATCTTTCTCAGCAACACCGACGAGGTATGTGACGAGGTCGGCGATAAGACAGAATTTCTGGATGCTGTTGTCCCACTCGCCGCGGATATCGACCATTCGGAACGCGTAGGCGTCCTCCCGACGATTCAAACGATCGGTGACCAGGTTCAATCGTCGAATTGGCTCTCGATCGTAGTTTCCGAGAACGAAGTACGAGCGGTCGTTCTCGTATACGGGTGTCAATTCACTCAGCGTGTGAATGATCTCTTCATTGTCGGCCAGTGAGATCTCTTCTTGGTCAAGTTGCGACGTCGCGCTCATGAGAATGTCCTCTGGAATCGGTGACTCCTCGTCTGGCATACGGGATCCATATTACGCGGACGGTAAAGTGTTTACTAAGTAATTTACCGAGTAAAGAGAGTTAGTTTACTCTGGAGTAATTTACCTTAGAGTAAACTACTTGTCCCACCAGTTCGTAGTTAGGGATATGAGCACTGACTTGGGAACAGGCGGCAGTGCAGACACCCGCGAACTGGTACATTTTGTGACCCAACAGACTCGGTTTGCACTCCTCACCAATATCCTTCAACACCCACGACAACTCCCGTCGATGTACGAGCTCGAACAGCTCAACCCGAGCGTCAGCGACGCCACCGTGTACAAACACATCCAGAAATTGATCGAGGCAGGTATCGTGAATGAGGTTGCACTTTCCGACGACCAGCGCCGGCAGGGATATCCCTGGAAATTCTATGGATTGACAGACGACGGGCGCGAGTTCCTCAAGGCACACAATCTCCTCGAAGCTGAAGAGACCCTGCAACGCATCTACGAGACAATCTCTGACAAACCCGAGAAAATGGTCAAATACGAAAACGCGCCACGGCCAGAGTGATCTCGGCCACCGATCCCATCCTCGAACGTCGTTGACAGCCTGTCAGTGATTCGATGTCAAAGCATGTGTCCTCTGTCAAACAATTTATATAATTGTTGTCGATGAGCGTGATCTGATTCCTCTGTTACCTACCGATGCGATTCGACCGCTGGGAATTTTTTCTGCCCCTCAAGGGTGCGGGGCGTCCCAGACTGAGCGTCTCGATGAGGAGTGATTTCAATGACAATCAGCGACAGCTACGCAACCGACTTCGATGAAGACGTACCGAGCGAACCAACTACCCAGTGACCCAAATGTGACGGCCTGGTCACCACCAACGTGATTGAAACGGTCTGTGAGGACTGTGGGCTCGTCATCAACGAACACCGAACCACTCACAAGCCGGAGTTCGCATGAAAGACCTCCTAACACAACTCACTGGCCGGTCGCACAGCACCGTCATTGCTGAGTACCGCCAGTGTGGAACGACAGTCGAGGTCGAAACGAACGTGTGTCCGGAATGCGACCACGATGGGATCGCTACCTACCGATTCGATTGACCAACCTGGTTTTCTTTCAACCCTTGTTACGAGAGATTCCGTTCTGCAAGCATCGAGATCGTGTTATGTTGGTCCTATGAATGCAATTAGCAATATTCATACTGACCGATATCGACACATAAGATTAGCACCACTTGGTTCGGTGAGCGTCGATCTCACTGGGATTTCGATAGAACGATCTAGTTGTAGGGTTTCGATATAGATCGAACCACCCTCAACCTATATTAATATTCCACCCGTAAGCACAGACATGGACAAGAATTCAGAGGAACCAGAAACAGGGCTCATGGAGCGTCAGACGACCGGTGAAGACCGTGTCCGGATGGTGGCTCGCCAAGTGTCTGAACCCCGTACCGTGAATTGGATTGCCTCTGAGGCAGAGTGGTCACACGAGCCGACCAAACGCGTCCTTGAGCGACTCGTGGATGATGGCGTGCTCCGCCGCGATGAGAGTGGTTCTCACACGACCTACTCCCCAGACTATCGTCGACAGACAATGCAAGAGGCCGTCCGACTTCGCGATGGCCACCGGACAGTCGAGGAATTAACCGATCGGCTGTCCGAGATGAAAGCCCAAATCCGGGACTGGGAAGAGACATTTGCAGTCGAGTCACCGAATCAATTGCGGGCGACGATTGCAGACGAAACCCTTAGCTCGGATGAGGAAGCTCAGCGACGGGCAATCGCTCGAGAGTGGGAGCATCTCCAACAGCGAATTCAGATCGTTGGATTTGCAATTCGGGAGTGGGACTTTTTGGCCCCAAGCGCAGAGCGTGCCGAGGCCAGTAACTGACAGATGTCCGTTCCACATCCAGGTGGAAATCCGAATGCACAGTTATATGAACAACTGAAACGAGATGTCCTCGAACGCGTTCCACATATCACAACGATCGAGTACGTTCCGAACGACGTTGAAGCCAAACAGCTACAGGCAACCTTCGATCCGAGCCGCGTCGATCCACCCACCGGACCAGAGGCACCCGAACTCGTCATCGAGTGGTATCGCCAAACACCGCATGATTGGTTTCGTATCAACTTTAGCGACCCGAACACAGGCTTCCATGCTGGGTGGCACCAGGACGAGGATCACGAAGCCCTTGGACGAGCACATTTTCAGTACTCGATTGACGAGGAAACGACGCATCAGCCAGTGACGTTTCAACACGAGACCCCATCGCTCATCCTCTGGGAAATTATTGAGAATCTTCTGGAGGAAATACTTCCGACCTACCACCGCTAGTTACGCACACACTCAAATTCACTACCGACTCTACTATTCCCTCCGACTACTCACGTGTGAGAGCGAGGGAGTCTAGAGAGATCTGCCTAGAGATCTGGGCATTGAGTTGAAAATCATCGTCGAGAACGTGTTTTCTGTGCCCCCGAGGGGTGCGGGGCGAATCAGATGTGCCTCGTGGAGCGAGTATGTCCAGTAACAACGTTCTGTCCCACCTGACGTTCACGAAGCGAGTTGCAAAGCGCGCCCAGTACGAAGCCCTCGAATTTTCACTCGAAACGAGGGGTGTCCTCGTTCGTAATACCAGTCATGCAAAACCAGCCGATCACGAATATCTCGTCACCGTTCGCGACGGGATACCCATTGCCTGTGAGTGTCCTGCGGATGCCCGCTACGACGGTGCGTGCAAACATCGCGTTGGCGTCGCAATTCGAACGCCACTCCTGCAGGCAGCAACAGACCACTCTCTCGTTGCAGACGGCGGGACACAAATCGAGAAGGAAGCTGAAACCTATGAAAACGGTAGCGACACAGACCAACCAAAGGATTGTGATTGTAATGGACTGAGTGATTTTCCATGTTGGCCCTGTGTGCGATCCGGGCGTCGCGATCTCCCGGGAGAGTAGTGCGAATCACGTGTGAATCTGCTCCTCTCGCGGAGTGGTTTATATTGGCGCCGGCGATGGGTGCCGGCGCACAGATGAAGTGTTGTATGATGGAGCTGGGTCGAACCAATGCGTCGGCGAGGTGACCGATATGCACCAGGTAATTTACGCACTCGTAGAAGCATCGACCGAAGAGACGGCACTTGCATGCGGAAAAGCAGCGTTTGACCGACTTGTTGGCGCTGGTCCTGATAACGCTGCCATCTTTTACTACTACGTGACGTTCGATGACGAGCGGTCGTCACACCAGTCGACTCCGACGAAGGAACGGAACTCCTCGAGCGTGGCTGGGAGGCAACCAGACAGGAGTTCGAACGGAATCTCGAACGAGTGAGAACGGCGGTCACTGAGTTCAGTGATGACAAGTTCATGCACGACAAAGACCTCGCCCGCCACGCTACAATCTCGGCGCGTATCGTGGCCCGTCGCTCTACCTATACACCGAATTTGGCGATGCGATTCGCAATCGTGAACACCTTGAACATGTGCTCGATGCCGACGAGCAGGTGTGGATCATCCCGGCGGATGTCCACTACTAGTTTAGGGTAGTTATCATACCTTACATGGTAGAACTACGATATTTTGGATTCGGCGTGCAAACAGTAGCAGGAGACAGAACATACATTCGCCGTCTGTACGGGCCGTAGTCAGTAAAATCGCTGTTTAACACTGGAATTAGGATGTCGAACCATTGCTACTATATTACTACCATCTCGTTCATAACCGCAACGTATCCAATAGAGTTCACCCTAGCAGCCACCCCCATCGAGGTAGGATTATGAAACGTCGTAGACCGCGATTTCAGTCGATCCGCAGGTAGCGCACCGCTGGTCGGTCGTTTCAAGCGTCGTTCCGCAGTGGCGACACTCAAGAAGGACACTCTCATTCGGAGAAAGCCACCGACGCACAATGGCAGGGAATGCCATATCAACCTTCCTTTCTGACCGACCATATTAAAAAATCTGGCCTCTTTTCAATTTAGTATTAGATCGGAACCTCATCGAGAACCATCTCCCAGTGACGTTTCGGGGGATAAAACGGGGTGGAGGTCCACTACTCAGACCGCACGGTCAACAGTGGTGCGCTAGAGTTAGAAGCTGTGCCTTCCGAAACCGCTGAAGGTAGTGATTGAGAACTCTACTGGGGTTTTTTCGGCCCCAAGGGGGTGCGGGGCGCTCGATAGAAGCGTCCGTATTCGAAAACCAATGGCTACGAGTACCAACTCCGCGGTGTCGTTTGGTGAGTACGACACCCGACGTGACGAAATGCACAGCACGATCGAACACTGGATCGACGACCTCACCACCTTGACTGCCGAGGCGAGAGCGAGTCAACAATTCCAGGAGTGGTTAACGGTCCAGTCCAAATTCCACGATTACTCCCATCGGAACACGCTCTTGATTACCCTTCAGTACCCGAACGCGACGAAGGTTGCTGGGTACAACACCTGGCGGACCGAGTTCGACCGCCATGTGAAGGAAGGCGAGAACGGAATCTGGATCTGGGTGCCGATCATCACAAAGCAGTGTCCTGAATGCGAGAACTCGTCCAGGTACCACGAGCAAAGCGATTGTCCATACGACGAATTGCCGCCTGAAGCGTGGTCAAAAGGACTGGTCGGGTTCAGGCCCACTGCAGTTTTCGATGCGTCACAGGCGGAGGGTGAACCACTTCCCGAATCGGAGACTGAAGTAACGGGAGACGCTGAAAACCTCGTTCCTACCCTCCAAGATGCAGCTGATGATCTCGGTGTGACAGTTCGTATCGTCGACGCTGACGACTGGGAAAACGGAGAAGCAAAGGGTGTCTGTAAACAGCGCAGTCTGTACGACCTCCAGCCAATCGTGGAGGTGAAAGATCGGGTAAATGAGGCGGATCTCGTTGTGACGCTGATTCACGAATACGCCCATGCACTGCTGCACTTCGATATTAAGGATAAGTGTGAGCGATCGAAACGTGAGGTCGAAGCAGAAGCCGTCGCGTACATCGTCGGTCGATACGTCGGGTTAGATACGAGTGGCTCAGCGTTCTACCTCGCAGCATGGCAGGACGATGATGCGAATGTGATTCAAGAGCGGCTTGGGCGTATTCGCTCGACGGCAGTGAAGATCATCGAGATAGTTGAACAAAGAAGTGAGTAAGATTTGAGTCGTCTAGATTCTTGCGTGCAAATTAGAGAGGTGGGAGGTACCGGACGGCTTGTTGTTTTGTGATTCTAGTTACGAGAGGTGGGCAGTGACGTCAGTCGAAGAGACCATTCCGACGTAGTCGTCGTCGACGACCGGGAGGTGTTTGATACCGTAAGTGGTCATCATGGCGGCGACCTCCTCCATATAGAGATCCGGTGTAGCGGTCTCGACATTGGTCGTCATTATATCGGCCACCTGTAATTCCGAGGTATCGCGTCCGTCGGCGACGGCGGCGATTACGTCCGTACTGCTGATGATCGCCCGGGGCGTGTTTGGAACAACCAGCGCACTGATGTCCTTCTCTCGCATCCGCTGCGCGGCTTCCATTACTGTCGCATCCTTTGCAATTGTCTCTAGTGGCGTTGACATCACGTCTGCCACGGTTGTCTTATCATCAAAACCCATACTACAAACAACGGATTCAAACGTTATGGATGTTCCCCTTGTCCTTCGCTCTGTGCTCGTCCTCTCCACCATAACCTTTCGCGACGAGGTACGACGAGACACCCCCCAACAAGTGGTCGACAGGGCTTGTCGAATTTAAACCCACTCCCGTGTTCGATACCCCTCAGACGGAGGGTGAGCCACTTCCCGAAGTGGAGACTGCAGCAACTGGAAACGCCAAGAATCTCGTGCCCTCACTCCAAGAGGCAGCTGATGATCTCGGGGTGACCGTTCGCATCGTCGACATCGATGATTGGGATCATGGCAAGGCGAAGGGTGTCTGCAAAAGCGGAGTCTATACGACCTCCAGCCGATCGTGGAGGCAAAAGCTCGGGAAAATCACGCGAATCTCGCTGTGACGCTGATCCACGAATACGCCCATGCACTGCTACAATTCGATGTTGACTCCGATTATGAGCGATCGAAACGCGAAGTCAAGGCGGAAGGCGTGGCGTACATCGTCGGTCAGGTATCACTCCCAACCAGTGTGTTCGACAGTTCGTTTCGACGATGACGGAGGCCATCGTGAAGTCCGGAGGAATGGGTCATTATCGCCTTCCGGTACCGGATGATGACTCGCTCGTGGGACGACTCTCGCCGCTGTTCGACGCACGCATCGAACTCCGGCAGGAGCCGGGGCAGCCACCGGAACACCGCTGGCACGTACCAGCCTACAACGAGACGACGATTTGGGTTCGGTTGTGAGTCGTGGATAGTGGACAACGAGGTGAAAATCCACGGGATTTAACGAGTCGTACGCGAACGACCGAATAATGCAATCCATCGACGAGGTTCACATCGCGCCTCTCGGATACGAGTACGACCGAATCGTTGGCCCCGTTCACGAACACGGTATCGATGTGCTCTACCTCCTCGAACACGACGGCCCGGCAAGCGAACGGCCCGACTACCACGATGACCTGAAATCCGTACTACGGGACGACGGTATCGACGTTCGAAGCAAAGCCGTGGATTTGCTCGACATTTACGATGTGCTGGGGGTCGTCACCACGCTCGTTTCCAACCACGAGGACGATATCGTCCGCGTGAACGTCTCCAGCGGGTCGAAGCTCTCCGCAGTTGGCGCGGCAATCGCCTGTATGGCGACGAGCGCCACGGCGTACTACGTCCAACCGGAAGGGTACGCACATCAAGACAGAAACGAACGCCAGAGCTACGGCTACGTCGGCGAAGAAGTGCTACCGACGTACCCGATCGAATCACCGACACGCGACCAAGTCGCCGTGATGAATTATCTGGACGAGGCGGACACGGAAGTGTACACGCCGAAGAAAAAGGATATCATCGACTACGCGGAGACCGCGAACTTGTCCTTTATCTCGGACAGCAACCCGGCGAATGACAAAGCGAAGTTCGCACTGTTGAACGCCAATATCGTTGACCCGCTCGCCGGAGATGGCTACGTCGATGTCGCAAAAGTCGGTCGGCAAAAACAGGTAACGCTGACCGAGACGGGACGGGACGTACTTCGTGCGTTCCGGCACAAGCTCTGAGACGGCGCAGTTTCATTCGCCAACCTCGTCAACGGAACAGCTACGATGGTCGGGCGCAGGGATTGCTGACACTGTTTTGCCATCTCGTTGTAATCACTCGGACTCGGCCCGATATCCACAAAGTCAGAATAGTATAGATTGTATCGAAACTATCAATAGTTTCGTGATAGTACTGAATTGGGTATCGGTTGAACTACTATTCGATGACGACGTAGCACCCCTCCCCCAACCGACGATAGCCCTCCGTGTGGTTCCCCCACTTCGGCTCTCACTCCACCGCTGTTCGGTTCCCCACCGAACCCTCCTCCGCTGAACGCTTCGGTCCTCCACCACATCGTCGGACGACCCTACTCGTCATCGGTTTCCGCCGAATGCTCTTGGTCGAGAACGGAAAACCGGAAAATGAAAGGACAGAAGGTGAAAAGAACAGCAAACCAACCCCCGATCGCAATCAGTTCATCCGAATGTATTCCATCAAACCGCGTATCGTCGCCTGCAAATCTGCCTTGTCGACTGGTTTTTCGAGAATAGTCTGTGCACCCCTGCTAACCGCCTTCTGCCGCATTGCGGGCGGAATCTGAGCGGCGAGGACGAGCATCGGGATGTCTCGGTTGTTAAGTTGTTCACACCGCTTCCAGATGTCCTCGGTGAACCCGTCCACGTCGAGGACTGCGAGCGCAACGTCATCACGATACTGGAGAAGTTCGTCGAACTCATCCATACTCGTCGCTATCTCGACGTCGTACCCGCCGTTTTCGAGGAGTCCTGCGAGCAGTTCGAGATTTCGCTCGTGCTTACCGAGCGCGAGGATGAGGGCCGCCTCACCCATTGTAGGTCTCCGATGTCGGCCGCGCCACCTCCGGAGAACCCGAAAGGACGCTGTTGAGCTCGGTCAACGGTTCGCCGACTTTGAGGCCGTGTTCGGTGATTTTGAACTCCCGGAGTGTCCGTTCGAAGTCGCTCGTCCGCTTTTTCAACACGCCGATCGCCTTGCGCATCTCGCCGGTAACTTCGAGATGCCGAAGGAAGACGATGTTGTCCGCGAGATAGCTAATGCCCGCCTCCGTGGCCTGGAACTCGCCGGTGATGGTGTCGATTTCGTCCACGAGAACGACCGTGACGCCCATATTCTTCAGGTAGCGACAGAGCGAGTGAAGTTTTCGAACCAGCACACGGTCGTCGTCGTCTCGAAGGGAAAGTTTGTAGCCGTCGATACCGTCGATCATCACGATGCTGGTGTCATTTTCTTCGACTTCCTTCCGAACTCGGTAGGCGAATTCGGTGGCGGAGCAGTCGAGGGGTTTCATCTCCTCGACTTCGAGGGCACCCTGTTCTTGCATCCGTTTGACCGGGATATTGATGTTCTGACTCCGTTCGCGGAACGTTTCGAGTGTTTCCTCGAACATGTACATGACAGACCGTTCGCCACGACCTGCAGCCTCCTTCATGAACTGCGTGCCGACAGTCGTCTTCCCGACTCCGGTCGGACCGCTCAAAATGCTGATAGTGCCGCGTTCGAGCCCCCCGTGCAGTAGCTCGTCAACCTCTGGAACGCCCGACGATACCGACTCGATTTCGAACGTTCGGGAGTGTTCCGTCGGTGCAATTTCCGGAAAGACCGAGAGACCACCCTGTTCGATACGCATCGCATGGTCACCTTCGTTGACCGACGAGCCACGGAATTTCGGGACCCTGATGGTTCGGCCGTGGGTGGAGTGTTCGAGTTGGATGGTTCCGTCGGTCATGTACTGCAAGTCGTCGTCGGACGACTCGTCACTGTGCTGTGACGTAAAGAGAACCGTTGCACTCTGTTCTTTCAGGTAATGCATGAACGCGATAACCTGCTTTCGGAACTGATACTCGTCGGACGTCAAGTGGCGAAGTTTGGTCAGCGGGTCGATGAACACTCGATCCGGTTCGATTGCTTCGACGCGGTCGGTAATTGCCGTGGTGAGCGGTTCCTGTTCGACTTCGCTCGGCGAGAAGATGTCGTAAGATTGCTCATCGACGAACACGTCCGAATCCGGACTCAAATCGAGAAAATGTACGTCAGACAGGTCGATGTCGAGCGTCGCTGCGTTGTCTCGAATGTCGTCTGCCGATTCCTCCAGATTGACGAACAGCACCGTCTCGCCAGCCTCAACACCGGCGGTGAGGTACTTCATCCCGAGAATCGTCTTTCCTGTTCCCGGGTCGCCTCGTAGAAGGTAGCTTCGTTTCGCGATGAATCCCCCTTGGAGAATCTCGTCTAGCCCCGTCGTTCCCGTCGATATTTTTGTCAGTTGGCTGATATTCATGCGCGACGTTGCTATACCTGTTCAATGAGACTGTATATTTCTATCGGAGTGTATATCGAGAAATCACAGGACGGTAGTAATCGTCCCATCGTCAATAATCCTGAAAGCGAGCGGCGCGGTTTTATTTCGACAACACGTTCAAACAACCGAGGATGTTTCGCGATTGTACTCAGGTACTGGACGCCGACGCGACTACGTATCCCGGCGACCCACCTATCGAACGCACACCGCACGCGACTCACAAAGTGGATGGCTATCAGGTCACCGAACTCGGACTTGGGACGCACAGTGGCACGCATGTCGATGCTCCCTGCCACACTGAACCCGATGGACGGACGCTCGATTCGTTCCCCATCGAAACCTTCGTCTTCGACGCGTTGCTGGTAGACTGCAGTGGAAAAACCGCGCGCGAACCGATCGAGCGCGTTGACCTTCCGAACCCGACCGACGACGACCTCCTCGTCTTCTACACCGGATGGGACGCTCACTGGGGAACGAAAATCTACTTCGACCATCCGTATCTGACCGCCGAAACTGCGAGCTGGTGCGCCAAACACGACTACCACGTCGCCATCGACGCCCTGAACGTCGACCCAACGCCGACCGAGAAGGCAAGCGACGACGTGTCGAGGTACGCCGAAGACGAACCCGAGGGCGTCCCTGCTCACCACGCGCTCCTCGGAACCGACCACCTCATCGTGGAAAACCTGACCAACCTCGACGGATTGCCGGAGCAGTTCACCCTCACCGCGTTCCCACTGTCGGTGAGCAACGCCGACGGTGCACCCGTTCGGGCCGTAGCGGAGTTCTATCCGTAGCAATCGAGACAATCAGCCGTTAGGGGAGTGTGTTTACCGACCGGAGAGGACATCGACGGGGAACGCAGTGGGTGCATTCCCGTCACGAAGATCAGTCGCGGGTTTGCTCCCGTAGCTGGCCCATTCCCCACAGTAGAATGAGAATACTGGCAATCGCGGCAATAACGATAACCGGAACCGCCTGCGTGAGATATGTGGTTTCCCACAAGACGATAGAAACGGCCGTAATCAGTGCACCCCAAATGAGGACGTAGCGGTAATCAGGTCGTTCCAGTACTCCTTAAAGAGCGGGGTGGGTCGATACTTCATACCCTGTGGATATCTTCGAACAGTAATATAGATTGTTTGAGGTGGTTCGGTGGTCGGAGCGTCAGGGGAGATGACACGCGAACACGTCGTCGTGAAGCGTCTCGGTGACGGTGTCCAAAATCGTCTCCAGATTCTGCGTGTCGTACTGGTTGTATCGAACGAGCGTGTCCAGCGCGTCCTCGTCGCCCGCTTCGTACTGATGCCAGAGTCGAACCGCATCCTGTCCGCTGATATCCATTCCGCCGCGACTGACGCCGAGTTCGTCTTCCACCGCACTCAGACCACCGGTGAGGTCGAGGCGTTTGCAGGTGTACATCAAATCCACGTGCGGCGTGTCGAGCGACAGGTCGAAGTTGTGTTCAAGGAAGGGTTGGTCGAAGCGTTTTCCGTTGAACGAAACGATGAGGTCGGCGTCGCCGAGTTCGCGCTGGAGGGTGGAAGCGGAGAGGTCGTCGCCTCGAACGAGCGTTTTCGTCTCGCCACCCCGATGCAGACTGACGGTCGTGACGACGCTCGAATACTTGCTCAGGCCGGTCGTCTCGATGTCGAAAAAGCAGGTGTTCTCGCGGAAATTTTCGTACAATCGCCAGTTCTCACCGCTCGGAAATTCGGACGCGAAAAACCGCGAATTGCCGTCGTCCAACTGCTCGCTCGCAGTGGCGATAAACGACTCGATTCTGTCGCCCGTCGCATCGCCGACGAGCGACGGGTCGAACTCGTCCCAGTGGGTCGCCCCGTTTTGCCACAGTTTCTGCTCCGTCTTCTCGCCCACCCCGCGGACGGGAATGAAACTGTTTTCGATTCGCATTGCCGAAAAATTCGGTGAGAGGTTTAAAGACGTTGCCTCTCGCGGGCGAGAAGCACCAGCGCGATGACAGCAACGACGAACCCAAACCGGGGTTGGCCGTTGCTGTGAACGTCCTGCGTCTCGGGTGTGGCCGACGTCTGTGCGGCGACGGTCGTTCCGGTGGTCGAGGTCGTTTCCGTGCTCGCATCGCCGTGCTCGGCTGCGGCAGTCGTTCGGGTATCCCTTCCCGAGTTCGTTCCTGTTCCGCCGTCAATAGCCACGGCGATGAACGAAAGTCGGGAACGGTGGCCGAAACGGTACGGCCGTCTCGTGCGGTGGAGCGTTCCTGCCACTCGTCACCGCGTCGTTGGTAGACAACAACGTCGGAGAGGGTTGTGTCCCCGGACAGTCCGTCGGGCGAAATCGTAAACCGAACCGTCGCGGAGTCCACGTCTCCGGTTCGGACGTATCGTTCCCGCACATCGAGGACGGCGAGGGAGTTCGCTGGAGCGTCGTCCGTTGCCCCCCGTGCATGGGGCGTAATGGCGGTGCTCGCGTCGGTTGGGTCGAACTCGATGCCGAACGTCGAGAACGTGACCCTAGGAACTATCACTTCACCGACCGCCTTCTGAACATATTTATAATATATATATAAATATGCGATTCCATCGCGTTGCCAGTAGTGGTCGGCCGTGTGCTGATAGAACCCGACCGTTCCATCGCTGGAGAGAGAGAGAACGAACCGGTTCCGTCGGTCGTCGTGTGCCGGTGTGCGTTCGCTTCGAACGACCAGAGCGAGTCGTTCACGAGGGGTGTCCCGTCGAACCCAGTTACCTGACTGGGTGTCGTCGCCATCGTCCCCACATCCGCCGGAACTCAGGCAACTGCGGGGCCGATGGCGGAGACAAGGAGGAGTCCCACGAGGAGGAGGAGGAGGCTGGTGAGTGTCTTCGTCGCGTCTGTCGAGTCGGTCGAACTTGCGTCCGGATGTGTCCGTTGAATCATCGCTTGGGAATATAGTTCAGATACTAGAGATAGACAAATTCCAGACTACTAACGTATTGTGTGTGATTGGACAGACTATATAATGAAAACAGAATAGTCAGGCGGTAAGGAAAACAGTTCGGTGCACGAGTGATTTACTGCTGTTGAAGCATCCCGCGAATCGTCGCTCGAAGGTCAGCCGTGTCAACCGGTTTTTCGAGAATCGCGCGAACGCCGCGGCTGATCGCCTCTCGCCGGACGTGTGCAGGCGTCGATGGTGTGAGGACGACGGTTGGAACGCCGCTTTCGTGGAGGTACTCACACCGTTTCCACAAGTCCACCGAGAACCCTTCGGTGTCGAGGACGGCAATTTCCGTCGCCTCGTCGGCCCGAAGAACGCTGTCGAACTCCTTGACGGTGGTTGCGATGTGAGCCTCACAACCCTCTTCGTCAACGAGGTCAGCGAGCAGTTCGAGATTTCGCTCGTTCTTGCTAAGGACGAGGACGAGCGATTCGTCAGCCATCGTCGAGTGCGGATTCGGATTCGACCCACTCTGGCGCGCCCGACAGAACCCCTCGAAGCCCGGTGAGTGGTTCACCGACTTCGAGTCCGTGATCCGTGATTCTGAACTCCCGGAGCGTCCGTTCGAAGTCGCTCGTCCGCTTTTTCAACACACCGATCGCCTTGCGCATCTCGCCCGAAATTTCGAGATGCCGCAGGAAGATGATGTTGTCCGCGAGATAGCTGATACCCGCCTCCGTGGCCTGGAACTCGCCAGTGACGGACTGAATTTCGTCCACGAGGATGACCGATACGCCCGTATTCTTGAGATAGCGGGAGAGCGTGTGGAGTTTCCGGACGAGCATCTCGTCGTTTTCCCCTCTCACGGAGAGCTTGTACCCCTGCAATCCGTCTATCATGACGATGTCCGTATCGTTCTCCTCGACCTCCCGGCGAACTTCGCGGGCGAACTCCATGGCGGAATGGTCGAGCGGTTCGACCTCTTCGACCTTGAGCGATCCCTGTTCAATCATATCCCCGACAGGGATATCGATGGCCCGGTTGCGCCGCATGAATGTCTCCCGACTCTCCTCGAACATGTACATGACCGAGCGCTCGCCGCGACTGGCGGCCTCCTTCATGAACTGCGTTCCTGCGGTCGTCTTTCCAACGCCCGTTGGCCCGCTCAGTACGGTAATCGTTCCGCGTTCGATGCCGCCGTGAAGCAGGTTGTCGATTTCGGTGACGCCGGACGGAATCGGTTCGGCGACGTACTCCCGGTCGGCCCCGTTCGGCGTGAGTTCGGGATAGACGGCAAGACCATCCGTTCCGATACGCATCGAATGGTTTCCTTCCCGAATCGACGACCCACGGAACTTCGGGACGCTGATGATACGACCCATCTCCGACCGTTCGAGTTGGATGGTTCCGTCGGTCATATACTGAAGGTCGTTGTCGGGCGAATCGGGCGTACTCTCAGACGTGAGCAGTATCGTCGCGCCCTGCTCTTTCAAGTAACGCATGAACGCGATAACCTGCTTTCGGAACTGATACTCGTCGGACGTCAAGTGGCGAAGTTTGGTCAGCGGGTCGATGAACACTCGATCCGGTTCGATTGCTTCGACGCGGTCGGTAATTGCCGTGGTGAGCGGTTCCTGTTCGACTTCGCTCGGCGAGAAGATGTCGTAAGATTGCTCATCGACGAACACGTCCGAATCCGGACTCAAATCGAGAAAATGTACGTCAGACAGGTCGATGTCGAGCGTCGCTGCGTTGTCTCGAATGTCGTCTGCCGATTCCTCCAGATTGACGAACAGCACCGTCTCGCCAGCCTCAACACCGGCGGTGAGGTACTTCATCCCGAGAATCGTCTTTCCTGTTCCCGGGTCGCCCCGAACGAGATAACTCCGTTCTGGAATAATGCCACTGTGTAGTATCTCGTCCAGTCCAGGAACACCCGTTGAGATTCGCTCTGGTGGACTGTGAGTCATACCCTACTATAAAATCACTGTAACGCGCATATATCTCTATTGGGCGCGAAAGCAAGAAATCGCAAGACAGGAGTTTGTCATCCATAATTAGTAATTTCCCAGTATATAATCTATAACTATTCTTTTATATTTCGACAAAAACAGGAGACTTTGATGTTGTAGAATATATCAATAAACGGTACGTTACTCATTTCATGTTCTCGGTAAGCGATACAGTCGCGATGGTGGGACGACGAATAACAAAGCACGGCGAAGCCCTAGGCTTCACGATTGCGTGGAAGGGTTGTCTACTGCCACTCCACGCAGGGTGAACAACACGATGTCAGAGGCGGACAAATATCCGGAAGACACGTCACGCCGTCGCTTCGTCAAGGGAGTTGTCGGGAGCGCGGCATTGGCTGGTATCGGAACTGGAACAGTGGCAACGCTGAATTCGGCAACAGCACCGTCCGGTTCGGGGGGCGGTATCGTCCAATATTACGGGGTCGAAAACGTCGCTGGACCGGCCCCACGAGGGATGCCACAGATTCCGGTCGAAATCGAAGACAACGGGGACGTGAAGGGGCTTTGGCCGAACATCCAACAGAGAGAACAGGAGGGGAGAACCATCACCGTCGCCGAACAGACCATCGGTGGCGTCACGTACTCGTCGGAGTGGTTCCAGTACTGCGGCGTGCAAACGTATCCAGGCATTGCGCCGAACGCCGACCAAGACAACTACTTCCGATACACGTCGTCCTCACAGTACCAATGGCAGTCCGAGGACGTGGAGGCCGGAGCCATCGTCAACATCGATGACTTCGAGGACTACGAATCGTGGGGCAACGGCATCGGCAAATCGGGACTCGGAAAACCTGCCACCGCGACGTGGCGGTCACAGGACGTGCCAGCGAGCGGGACGATTCCCGTGCAACTCATTCGGAGTCCTCGAATCGAGGAGATGGCGAATCAAAACAAATGGTTAGGAGCGAGCACACAGGAGGGCTTCATCGCCATCATGGACAAGTGCACGCATTTCTGTTGCGTACCGCTGTTCAAGGGCGACCCGGGGAGCGCGAAGTTCGGTGCCGCGGACGAGATATACTGCCCGTGTCACCAGTCGGTGTACGACCCGTTTTCCATCGAACGAGTGTCGTTCGTCGCGCTACCGCGACCTGACGACAGTTCCGAAGGTTCGGAGGTGTAGGCAACCGGTTATCGTTCCTCGGTCGGTTCCCACTCACGACCCGTCGCACCGACGTATTTCGTCCGCGGGTGGATGAGACGATTGTCCGCAAGTTGCTCCAAACAGTGTGCAGTCCATCCGCCGACGCGGGCGATGGCGAACGCCGTCGTGAACAACTCCTGTGGGATGCCGATACCGTAGAGCAACCCGGCCGTATAGAACTCCACATTTGTCTTCAAGCTGAGGTCGGGTCTGCGCGTCGAGAGCATCGAAATCGGTCAACAGTCGGATAGAATTGCAGACAAGACGGATGGCCGATTTTACTAAGTCCCCGTCGGGTGCGGTGCTTCAAACGGGTCGACCGTCGCACGGATGACCGAGACGGCCCCAACGGCTAAACACCCGAACCCGGCCAGTGCGACTAGCGGCGATGTGAGGTTCGCCACGACGCCGCCGACAGTTCTGGCGAGGAGAAAGACGAGCGCGTGAACCATCGAGACGCCGCTGAGCGTCGTCGCTCGTCCATGGGAAGCGACGCGGTCGTTGACGAACGCGCTCCCGAGCGTGTCGGTAACCGTGTTCGCACCCCGTGAGAGGAAGAATACGGGGAGAGCTACGGTGTGAACCGAACTGGCGACAAGGAGAACGACGGCGAGCGCCGTCGGCCCCAGGACGAACCACCGTCCGACGCCGATTCGGCGGCCAATCGTGTCGGCAGTCGAGGAGCCAATCGCCGCGGCGAGCATGAGGCCCGCGTACAGCGGGCCAAGTGAAGACGGTCGAAACCCGATAGAGAGGGCGACGGGTTGCACGAACACCTCGACGGTTTCCGGAACCGCGAGGACGATTCCGGAGAGAAGGACGAACGAGCGAACCGTCCGATTCGAAACGACCGATGCGAGCGCGGTTCGCGCTTCGGCGAGCGAGAACCCTTCGTCCGAACGGGAAACTGTTGGCTCCGGGAGCGTCAGCACGACCAGCGCACCGATAGCGGTCAGCACGCCCGCGAAGAGAAACGGCAGGGCAGACCACCGTTCGTAGAGAGCGCCGCCGATGAGGGCGGACATTGCAGCAGAAGCATAGAAGACGCCGGTACCCCTGCCACGAACTCGGGTATACGAATCGGTTGCGTCGTGGTCAGTGAGAGTGTCGTACAGCCACGCGTCGGTGCTCCCGGAACGAAACGTAGCGGCGACTCCCCAGAAGCCCCAGAAAAAGACGAATCCCGCGAGAGAGTCGGCGAACGCGAACCCGAAGTGCGTCACGGAGATGAGGACGGAACCGACGAAGAGGCTGTTTCGGCGACCGATTCGGTCGCCGACGTAGCCCGTCGGAACCTCGCCAAGGAGCGTTCCGGCGAAGAACATCCCGGCGGCGAAGCCGACGCCCGCGAGGTCGAGACCCTGCGAGAGTGCGTGAACCGTGAGAATCGGAAAGACGAACCCACCGGAGGTGAGTCCGCGATAGCTGTAGAAGCGGCCGACGAGCGAATCAATGGATGAGTGAGCATGTTGTGACATCGAGCGGAGTGTTCGTAATCGAGCATGAGGACGAGGAATAATAATCGCTCGTGAACCGGCTTCCTGTCACAGCACGAAGTCGATCGAAATCGAAAAACGACGAATCCTTGCTGGTTCTCGGGTCGATACCGGTTGCCACCCAAATCTTCCGGTGGCCACCCGAACGAAGCTTTATACCCGAAAACGAAGCAGTCGAAAGCGATGGCCGACGAAATCGGGAGTTCGAACTATCGCTACAAAGGCCACCCCTCCCCGGCGAACCTCCGCGAAATCGCGCTATTTTTCCTGAAAATCGGGGTCGTGGGGTTCGGCGGGCCGTTGGTGCATATCGCCATGATAGAGGACGAACTCGTCGGAGACGGGAGTCGAGAGTGGGCGGACGAATCGACCTTCATGGAGGGGCTTGCCATCTGCAACATGCTCCCCGGCCCCGCTTCGACGCAACTCGGGATTTTCATGGGCTGGGTTCGCGGCGGCACTCCAGGCGCGGTGGTTGCCGGTTCGTGTTTCATGCTTCCCGCCTTTGCCATCATCGTCGCGCTCTCGTATCTCTACTTCGCCTACGGGGAGCTCCCCGCGATACGGGAGGGACTCTTCTACGCCATCAACCCGGTCGTCATCGGTCTCATCGTCGGGGCGGCGTACTCGATGGCACGGAGCGCACTCGGTGAGGCGAAAACCGACCTCTCGTTCGAAATCGGTGGCGATTCGTGGAATGTGGATACGAGACTGCTCTTTCTGCTTGTTTCTGCTCTCGTCGCAACAGTGCTGTTCAATCCGAATCCGGTGCTGGAGTTCGTGGTGGCGGGGGGAGTTACGCTCGTCTTTTACCAACGAAAATGGGTCGCATCGAATCTCAAACGAGTGTCCCTCGCGGCAATCGTCGCCCTCCTGTTCACGGCACTGTATTTCGCCCGCGACAGAATCGCCGAACTCGCATCGTCGCAAGCCAAACGAACCGGAGTGTACGCCACAGTCGCCGGTATCGCCGGAACGCTGTGGGCGAACACGTGGGTAAAACTCGTCTTGTTCATGCTTTACACCGGGTCGTTCATCTACGGTGGCGGGTTGGTGCTCATCCCCTTTATCGAGAAATACGTCGTCCACGAGTTCGGGTGGATGGATACCGCCACGTTCGTGGACGGCATCGCGCTCGGCCAACTGACGCCCGGCCCGGTCGTGATGACGACCGCGTTCGTCGGCTACGAGTTACTGCTTCCGCAGGGCGTTCCGGTGGCAGTTCTTGGCGCCTTCGTCGCCGCGTTCGCGGCGTTCGCTCCGTCGTTCATCTTCATCGTGGCGATGTTCCCTTACGTGGCGAGAGTGCGTGACAATCCACAGATCAGAACCTCACTTATCGGCATCAACGCCGCAGTCGTCGGGGCGATTTTAGGAGCGACCGTTTCGTTGGCACAGGAAGCAATTCTCGACCCACTGACCGGCATCCTCGCAGTCGTGACATTCGTGCTGTTCGTCCGCGGCGTACAGGCGGCGACCCTCATCGTCGGGGGAGGAAGTCTTGGTATCGCGGCGTTCTATCTGCTCTGAAAGGAACTGGATAGCGTCGATATATTTGAGTTCAAAGTCGGCCATGTCTTTTGGATTTCTGGATAGATATACAGATAGATGGAAAGATAGCCATATGAATAGCTTGTCCAAGATGCAGATGGAAATACGACAGACTTTACATCCCGGTAGCCATCCTAACCCGCTTCCCAGCTACCCAGCCAATCGATCCGAACGAACCCGGAAGGAATGTGGGGGAACCGCGTGGCTAAGGCGGGGACAGTCGTATCACTGACCATGAAAATGCTCGTGGACGGGGCGTGGCAGACGGACGCCTACGAGACGACGAACGAGGACGGCGAGTTCGAGCGACAGACAACCACGTTTCGGGACTGGGTCGAGGCAGACGAGAATGCCGAATTTCCTGCGGAATCGGGACGGTACCATCTGTACGTCTCGTACGCTTGTCCGTGGGCACACCGAACGCTGGTAACCAGAACGCTGAAAGGACTTGAAGACGCGATTTCGGTGTCAGTAGTTGACCCGTATCGCCAGGACGACGGCTGGGAGTTTTCGCCCGACAGATTGGGTTGCACCGCGGACACCGTCAACGGGAAAGAGTATCTGCGCGACGTGTACACCGAAGCAGACCCGGAATTTACCGGGCGCGTGACCGTGCCGGTGTTGTGGGACAAGGAACGAGACACCATCGTCAACAACGAATCGGAGGAAATCATGCGGATGTTGGACACCGCACTCGACGACGTGGCGCAACGGGATGTGACGTTCTACCCCGAGGAGTACCGGGATGACGTTGACGAAACCGTCGAGGCGATTTACGAACCCATCAACAACGGCGTCTATCGGTCGGGATTCGCGGACATTCAATCGGCGTACGAGAAGGCGGTGACAGAACTCTTCGACGCATTAGACCACTGGGAAGACGTGCTCGCCGACCAGCGGTATCTGGTCGGCGAGCAATTGACCGAGGCCGACTTCGCCATGTTCACGACGCTCGTGCGCTTCGACGCGGTGTACGCGACGCACTTCAAATGCAACCTGCGACGAATCGTGGACTATCCGAACCTGTGGAACTATCTGAAGGAGTTGTACCAACTGCCGGGTGTCGCCAAAACGGTTCGAATGGATCACATCAAAGAACACTACTATCGGAGTCACACTGACATCAATCCGAAGGGAATCGTTCCGAAGGGGCCGGAACTCGACTTCGAGGAAGCACACGACCGGGAACGCTTGGCTGGCGGGCCGCCGGGAGAAATTCGGCAATAGCGTCTCCCAAGCATGGTTTTTTGCAACCGCGTGTGACAGAGTAGCTTATGTCACGCCAGATGGTGTCTCACGACGCTGACGGTCTCATCTACGAGTTCACGCCCGGCCTCGAACCGGTGTACACTGCCGAAAACGGCGAATCGCTAACCGTCGAAACGATAGACAGCATCGGCGGCGCGGTTCAGGAGGATGCCGACATTGTGGATGAGGTTCCCGAGGAAGTGAACGGTGCGACCGGCCCAATCGCGGTTTCGGGTGCGGAACCCGGCGACGTGCTGAAAGTCGAAATCGAGGACGTACGGGTCAACGAAGACCGCGGACGGGTACTGACGATTCCCGATTTCGGTCTCCTCCACGAATCGGACGAAATCGAGGAACCGCGAACCAGAGTGACGCCGGTCGAAGACGACGTGATTCGCTTCGGTGACATCGAGGTGCCGATACAACCCTGCATCGGCACCATCGGCGTCGCCCCGGCGGACAAATCATATACGACGCTCGTGCCGCACGACCACGGTGGAAATCTCGATACGACGGACATGACCGGCGGCACGACAGCCTACTTTCCCGTATTTCAGGAAGGAGGACTGCTTGCGATGGGTGACTCGAAAGCGGCGATGGCAGATGGCGAAATGTGCGGAACCGGGGCGGAAATCGGTACGGACATCGACATCACGGTGACGGTGCTGTCGAATCCCGCGTTCGAACTCTCGCGACCCGTGGTCGAAACCGCGGACGCATGGAAAACGATTGCGAGCGCGGAAACCCTCGAAGCAGCGTGTCAATTGGCGAACGAGGACATGACTGCCCTACTCGCGAAGGAACACGGAGTCGATGAGACCGACGCCCATCTGTTCTCCAGTCTCGTCGGAGGACTCGAAATTTCACAGGTGGTCGACCCGCTCGTTACGGTCAGAAATGCGGTTCCGAAGGAGTATCTCTCCTCGCCGTTTTAGGGGAGGAATCCGGTATCATTCGTTCTCGTCCTCGCGGAGTTTCCGCCGCTGAATCTTACCGGTCGTCGTCTGCGGGAGTTCAGTGACGAACGCGATTTCCCGTGGATATTCGTATTTCGCTAGTTTGTCGCGCACGAGATTTTGAATTTCCTCTCGGAAGGAGTCGCTCCCCTGACGGGTCGCGACCGGTTGCACGAACGCCTTGACGATTTCCCCGCGGGTTTCGTCCGGAACACCGATAACGCCGACCTGTTCTACGTCCGAATGTTCCAAAATCGCGCTTTCGACTTCGCCCGGGCCGACACGGTAACCGCTCGTGATTATCACGTCGTCATCGCGCGATTTGAACCAGAAATAGCCGTCCGAATCGCGGTATCCGAGGTCGCCGGTGAGATGCCAGTCACCGATGGTCACAGCCACCGTTTTTTCGGGCTGGTTCCAGTACGATTTGAAGACGACCGGGTCGTCATCACGTTTGACGGCGATCATTCCCACGTCGCCGACGGCTTTCTCCTCGCCGGAGAGGGAGTCGATGATGGCGACTTCGTGGCCGGGAACGGGCTTTCCCATACTTCCGGCACGAACCGGGAACCAGTCGCGACAGTTCGACACGAGGAGGTTCGCCTCGGTTTGGCCGTACAGTTCGTTGACCGAGACGCCTTCCAGTTCCTCGTCGGCCCAGTCGATTATTTCGGGAGTGAGTGGTTCACCGCCGGAGCAGATGCTGTTGAGCGCCAAATCGTATCTCTCGGTGGGTTGCTCGACGCTCATCATCATTCGAATCGCAGTGGGTGGGAGGAAGGTATCCGTGACGGTGAACCGTTCTAACAGTTCGAAAGCGGTTTCAACGTCAAATCCACCCATCGGGTAGCCGACGACGGAGTGGCCGTAATGCCATGCCGGGAACACCAAATCGCCCAGCGCGCCGATCCACGCCCAGTCCGCTGGCGTCCAGAACACCGAATCCTCGTCGGATTCCGAACCGTCGTTGGCTCGCTCGAAATACATCTGAAACGCCGGGCAGTGGCCAAGCCAAAGGTCGTGCGTGTGAAGCACGCCTTTCGGCGGGCCGGTCGAACCGCTGGTGTAGATGATGATGGCGGGAGTATCGGGGGTCGTTTCGACGATGTCGAACGAACGTGACCGGCCAGCACAAAACTCGTCGAAATCGTGGGTATCGCCGTACTCTCCTGAACCGTCGCCATCGACTTCGATGACGTGATCCAACTCCGGACAGTCGTCTCGGATTCGTTCGAGGGTGTCGCGGACTGCCGAATCCACGACGGCGACGGTTGCCTCGCTGTCGTTCAGTCGATACCGCAGGGCGTCCTCCCCGAACAGAATCGAAAGCGGAAGCGAAATCGCGCCAAGTTTCCAACAGGCGAGATGAGTCAGTGAGTTCGCCGGTTTCTGTGGAACGACGACGGCGACTCGGTCGCCTCGTTCGACGCCGAGGGCAGAAAGTCCGTTGGCGAGTTGATTCGAAAGCGTATCCAAATCGTGAAAGGAGTAGGTTTCGTGCCGACCGTCGGGGTAGCACTGTTCCAGGGCGGTTGCGTTCGCATCGTCGTGTTTCCGAAGCAGGTCGTACGCGAGGTTGTAGTCCTCTGGAATGGACTCCCACGAAAACGCCGTCCTCGCTTCTTCATAGGAAGCACCGTCGAGTGAGAGATGCCACGACATACCGTGATATTCCGGAGCGGCCCGTATAAGTTCGTGTGTCATACCGTGAGAAAATCGGACGACGACACTCAGCTCGAAACGGTGGGGTCGATGAGTTCGACCGGATGACGCGGCTTGCGTTGGATGAGCGATTTGAGCTGTTCGACGCAGGAGGTTCCGCTTGCGATGACTTCCCGAGCCGATTCATCGACGCCCAAATCGTCGCGGAGGGATTCACCGATATCCATGCTCAATTCGTAGTAGGCGTCTTTGTAGCCGAAACTTCCGGCCATTCCACAGCACTCGACCGAGGACGTGACGACGTCGTACCCCAACTCGTCCAACACCGCAAGGGTGTACTCGGCCAGTCCCTGCGTTCGTTGCTGGCAGTGGCTGTGGTACGCCAGTCGCTCGTCTCCATTGTCACCGGGAGCGCGGAGCGACGCCACATCCGCACCGTTTGCGAGTAGGCCGTACACGTACTCCAAAATCTCGTAGCTGGCCTCGGAGATGGTGTTTGCGGCAGGTTCGTCGAGAAATTTTCCGTACTCCTCCCGGAACATCGCAACGTCGCTGGGTTCGACGACGACGATGTCGAACCCAGCATTCAGATACAGTCGAAGTTCGTCATGGACGGCACACGCTTTTTTCTCCGCCGCGGAAATCATCCCCTGCGACAGCGGTGCGCGGCCGCTCGCGGGAAGTCGGGGAACGGTAACGCCGACGCCCAACGATTCGAGCACTCGAACGGCCGCCTTCCCTCGTTCCGGTTGGATGTAGTTCGTGTAGGCGTCGGGATACAGCACGACCCGTCGGTTGAGCGTTGTATCCGGACGGCTGGATCCGGCGCATTCGATGTCCGCACGAGTGATTTCTCTGTTTTCGAACCACTCCACGAGCGTTTCGCGCCGGAACTCCGGCAGTGCTCGTCGGCGGTCGATGCCGAACGCTCGCTCAAGCACCATTCGTCCCGCGGTCGTGTCGGACAGCCAGTTCGATATCGGGGCTGTTTTGCTTCCGAGCTTGGCGAGCGTGCCGAAATTACCGAACAGACGCTTCTGTAAATCCAATCCTGCCGGTTCGCCGTCCGGGACGAACGCGTCGATGAGCGGGTCAACCGGTGTCTCTCCGTCCCGATTGATTCGGTCGCGGACGACGGTGTTTATCCACGGGATGTCGATTTTGACTGGGCACGCTGTGATACAGCGCGAGCAACCGGTACAGAGGTCGTTGAACTCCGCCGCGCTCTCCTGCCCTTGGACGCCTGCTTCCCAGCCCGTCGCAATGCCACCGGAGTACGTTTCGCCACCAAACCCGTGTCCTCCGACGTGTTGAAAGTTCGCACAGGAGTTGGCACAGGCACCGCACCGAATACAGTAGAGCGTCTCCTGCAGTTGCGAATCTTCGCGCATCGTCATTCGTCCGTTGTCGAGCAGGACGAGATGGAACGCGCGGTCTTCGTTTCCGGCGTCGACGAGCGGGTCGTCCGACTCGAAGTCCAGCGTCGGCGATGCCACCGGCGGGGTGAGCATCGTGACGTACTGGGAAATCGGCTGTCCGGTCGCCGAACGGGCGATGAGTTCGACGAACGGCTGGAGCGTATCGATGGACGGAATGAGTTTCTCGACGCCAGCGACCGCGATATGGGTGTCCGGCGTCACCGCGGATTTTCGGGCGTTCCCCTCGTTCGTGACGAGGACGATACTGCCGCTCTCGGCGAGGACGAAGTTCGCGCCCGTGATTCCGGCATCGGCTTCGCAAATCCGTTCGCCGAGGTACTCGCGCGCGAACCGAGTGAGTTCGTCCGCCGTTTTGAGGGGTTCCTTCGGGTCGAATCGGAGATTGAACAGGTCGGCGATTTCGTCCCGTGATTTGTGCATCGCCGGGCCGACGATGTGGGACGGCGTTTCGTCGGCGACTTGCAGAACAAACTCACCGAGGTCGGTCTCCCACACGTCGATGCTGTTCGCTTCGAGGTGGTCGTTAAGTTCGATTTCCTCGGTGGTCATCGACTTGCTTTTGACGACGCTTTCCGCGTCCTTCTCGCCCAGCACGCGTTCGATATACCGGTTCGCGTCGTCAGCGTCCGACGCTAGATAGACCGACCCACCGTTCGCTTCCACGGCGTCTCGAACCTCGTCGATTCGTTCCGGGAGGGTTTCGATGGTCTCCTCCTTGATGGCCCGTGCTTGCTCCCGAAGGGATTCGAATTCGTCGAACTGCGAAACCGTGTCGATGCGGTTGGTGTTCAGATTCACCGTCTGGTGGTTAACCGAATCGCCCTCGGTTTCGAGGAGGTGTCGGATATGCGCCGCCTTTCGTCGTCTGTCGGAGCTCATCTGTCCGTAATTACCACCACGTGAACGTCTTCGGGGCCGTGGACGCCGCGAACGAGCGCGCCCATATCGGCAGTCGCGCTCGGGCCGGTTTCGAACACGAAACTCGTGTCCCCGTCCCGAAATCGCTCGCTGAGTCGCGCAAACGCGGCGTTCATGTCGGGGACGACATCGCTGGCGGCGACCACGGCAACGTGTCGCTCCGGGTAGAGACTAACTGGTTCATCCCCGTTTGGCGACGAGCCGATGCTGAGCGTACCGTATTCGGCGATGCCGAAGGCCACGCTCGTCACTCCGGTTTTCGCGGTGCGGAGGTCACCTGCGGTCGGTTCCACGTTTATTGGCGTCTCCGCAAGCGAAACATCGGGCCACGGCAACCGGACGCCGACTGCTGGTTTGACAATCGCGTCGATGATATCCCCACGAAACGCGTCGGCAGTCGTCCGACTCGAGGTGACATCGAGGTCGGAGAGAGATGCCTGAAATTCATCGATAGGGGTTCCACTCATGGTTTCGACTGGGAGAGCGGAGGAGCGTGTGTCGTTGATATCAGGGTATGTTCCATCATAACATGGAGAGCGGTATCGAGTAATTATCTTTGCCTTCTCGAACGGTTTGCCGCCCTATTATCACACCCCATTGTTTTATGTTCACTGTTCACACAGAGATGGTAATGTCATGACCGAAGATACCATAGACCATACAGCTATCGAAACGGAAGAGGCGACACCGACACAAACCCGAACACACGCAGTTCTTTCCAGCGACGAGTTGCGGTATCCCGAGCGAAATTGGAAGGGGTTCGTACGGAATCATTTCGGCCCATCCATGTTGTGGGCCTTGATCGCAATCGGTGGGAGCCATATCGTGCTCGCACCGACACTCGGGGCGCTGTACGGTGTGTTTGCGGTGTGGCTTGCGACGTTCGTTTTTGCTATCAAGTACGGTGCGTGGGAACTGGGAATCAGATACAACTACGGTGTCGGCCGCCATCCCATCGAAGGATACGGCAACTTACCGGGGCCGGATCACTGGGCGCAGTGGATGGCGATTCTTGCGGTCGGAATACCACAGACGATTATCCTCGGTGCGGTGGGAACGGCCGCCGCAAGTTTCGGAGCGGCGGTCGTACCGGGCGTGGATATGTTGACGATGTACCTCCTGCTCCTCGGTCTCGCGACGGCACTCGTCTTGTTTTCCAGTTACGACACGATAGAGAGCATTCTCAAACTGTTCGTGGTCGTCCTCGGCGTCTTCGTCGTTCTCGGCGTTTTCGTCGCACCGCCGTCGGCAGGTCGAGTCGCCGAAACCGCGTTTTCAACGCCGAACGTTACTTCAGGAGCATTTCTCGCACTGTTCGCCGCCCTCGCCGGGTTCGCTCCGACGGGACTGGGAACGACGGTCAATCTGGGTAGTTGGACGATGGCGAAAAAGCAGGGTGCACAACAACTCAGCGAGCATGGCGTCGATGTTACCGACCCAAAATACGAGTCGTACATTGGGGCGTGGATTCGCACCGGGCGGCGAGATTTCAACCTCGCATACCTGTTCACGTTCGGCCTCATCGTTAGCATGATTCTACTCTCGACGCGAGTACTATACCCGAATCCACCGACTGACGCGAACCTCGCCATCAAAATCGGCCAACTGCTCGAACAGTCCTTCGGCGGCTGGTCGTATTGGGCGATGGTCGTCGGTGGATTTGCCGCGCTATACTCCACCGTCATCACCCTGTTGGATGGTGCCTCCCGAATGATATCGGATACGCTTCCGCTGGTGCTCGAAAAGCCAGGGATGGACACCGAATCGACTCGAAGAGGGGTCGTCCTCGCCATGGCCGCGGTGAGTATCACACCGGTCGTTCTCATCGGACAGCTGCCGGTTACGCTCGTCGTTATCTCCGCCGTTCTCGTCGCGGTGCTGGCGCTGTTTTGGTACGCGGCGAACTACTTCATCGTGATGAACGAAGTTCCGGAACCATTCCAACCGTCGGCAGGGGCGAAACTGTACTATCTGATTTCCATGGTACTAGTGTTCGTCCTCGGTCTCCTCGGCGCGATGGGCGAGCTTGGCTTAATCAAGTAACACCGAGTCCGAAACCTGCCGTCGGATTTATTGCGTTTCCAGAACTGGTGAACCCATGAACGCCGACAGGGACGACCTACGGGAAGAGTTCGATTTTGACGGAGAACTGCCGGAGTCGGTCGATAGGGCCGCAATCGAGCGAATGCGAACCGTCGCCCGAGTTTTCGACGACCTCGTTCGCGTGCCGGGCACGGATTTTCGCGTCGGAATAGATCCGATTCTCGGCGCGCTCCCGGGAGTCGGTGACGCGATCAGTGCCGGACTCTCGCTGTACATCGTCCTCGAAGCGGCCCGGTTGGGTGTTTCGTTTACCACCCTGCTTCGGATGATTGCGAACGTGACGATCGATGTCGTCGGTGGAACGCTTCCGATAGTCGGTGGCATCATCGATGCGGTTTGGAAGGCGAACAAACGAAACCTCGAACTCGTGTTGAACGAACTCGCGGAGAACCCGGAAGACGATTGGTTCGAAAGCGGGGACGATGTCATCGAAATCGAAGTCGAATAAGGAAATAGCGAACCGTTCCGGGAACAGTTCGAATCGAACTCTCCTGAAATCCGCTATGTCGAATCGCGGGAAGCGACGCAACCTGATTTGCGTTCATCCGTTCCGGACTCAGTTCGTTCCCCCACCACGGAGAACACCGCGCGTTCCGGACGGGTGAGCGTCGCCGAAACTACGTGGCGTTCGGGAGTAACCCGACTTTCACACACTTCCGACCAACTGCCGTTATAGCGCCACAGTCGAAGCGTTCGCTCGGCTATATTCAAACGGGACGTGGCGCGTCGGTCGTATCCGATTCGCACGTCGAGCGACCCGTCAGTCGTCGTTTGACTGACCACGAACGACTGACCGACGATCACTCGTTCCGACGGCCGTGATGGAGTCGGTGGACGCGTCGTCGAATCGAGCGCGAAATCCGCGCCATCGAACGAAACGGGGGTTCCATCGAGCGAAACGCGCCTCGCGTCGAGATTCGAATCCCGTTCGGCAAATATCGTCCAGTTCTCGTTGTCTGCGACCGTCACGCCGTCGAGTCGGGTCGCTGAACCGTTGAGGTAGAGACCGGCGCTCGTCGCGCCGGGCACGGACTCGTTACCCACCGTGGTTTCGACCGTCGTATTCGAAAGTCGGGTTGCCGTCGTTTCGACCATTCCCACACCGATGAACTCGCTTCTGCGAATCTCACTTTCGACGACCGTACTGCGCTCCGATTCGAGGAAGTTGATGCCGACGAAGTCGCTCGCGGCGGTGGTGTTGACGACCGATACGCCGCGTGAGCGAACGACGCTGACCCCGAGGAAGTTCGAACTCGCATTTCCATCGTTCAGACGGGCAGTGGTCGTGTTTTCGACGCCGACACCGACCCTGTTGGAGACGGCGGAGACGTTCACGAACGAACTATCCGTCGCGTTGTCGGCGAAGAATCCGACGTTGTTCCCGGCGGCGACACTCCCGCGAACGGTATCGTTCGCACCGCGGACGAAGAATCCGACTTCGTTTGCGGTTGCAACGCTGTTGCCGACGATTGCGTTGCTGGTGTTCACGAGCGAAACTCCGCCGACGTTCCGTGAGACGTTCGCATCGAAGAGATGGATGTCGCGGCTATCGGCGACGAAAATCCCTGCCGACTTCGATGGACCGGGGAAAGGCGAGAGCGCGGGAGCGACATTGTCTGTCGCCGTAACGTTCGTGAGTGTCGTGTTCGTCGCATCGACAAGACGGATTCCCGTTCGACCGTTGTCAGCAGCGACCACGTTTCGAACCATTGTGTCGGCACTGTTCGTGAACTCGATTCCCGTCCCCCATTCCGTCGCAGAGAGGTTCCGAATGGTGACGTTCGCCGACCCACGAACGATGAGACCGTTGGTTCCGTTGTTTCCGATGCCGTCCAGGGCGTGACCGCGTCCATCGAGAACGACATCGTTCGCGCGGATTCGAATGCACGTCCCTGCGGCACTGTCATCGATATCGCTCGAAAGGGCGTAGACACCGGATTTGGAGATGACGGTACAGGAGTCGATTTGTGTCTGAGCGGGAGCGGTCACCCCCATCCCGGCGGTTTCGGCGAGTCCACCCCACGGAGTGACGGACAGGGAGACCAGTAGAACGACGAACAGGACTGCGAAGGATTCGGTCGGCGATGAATTTCGCATGCGCATCCATCGGGAGTCACGAGCTTTGTTATTGGGCGACAGAGCGTCCGTAACCGGAACATAGTCGATCCGGGCGAAAGTAACGTCGAATACCCGACCGGTGTTGCTGCGAGAACGGAGCGAGTTCGGGAAAACGTATTTTTACGCTCCATGAACAATCTGTACCTATGGTAATGAAAGAATCCGAGGCAGAAATCGAGCGCGACGACCCGGTGCCGAACTTCGAACTCCGTGGCACCGACGAAGAAACATACACGCTCGGTGATTTCTCGGAGTACGAAGCCGTCTTGCTGGTGTTCACCTGCAACCACTGCCCCTACGCACAGGCCAAGTTCGACCTGCTGAACGACATCGCGGCGGAGCACGACGACGTGGCAGTCGTCGGCGTGAATCCGAACGACGCCGAGGAGTATCCGGATGATTCCTTCGAAGCGATGCAGGAGTGGGTCGAGGAGGGACGCATTGGGTACGATGCCTACCTCCACGACGAAACGCAGGACGTGGCGAAGGCCTACGGCGCGGTCTGTACGCCTGACCCCTACCTCTTGCGAAACGAGGGGAGCGAGGCGCAGGACGCCTCAGACCGGTCGAGCGGTGACGTGCCGCGAGACGAGGAGTTCACCCTCGCGTACCACGGACGACTGGACGACGCGCTGAATCCCGACGGTGAACCCACCGAGTTCCACATCCACGACGCAATCGAGTCCGTCTTGGCGGGCGAGGATGTCGATCTGGAGTTCCTGCCCTCGCGCGGTTGTTCCATCAAGTGGAAATGACGTCGTCGCAGTGACTGAAATCGAGGTAACACCCGGGTAAGGAAGAGACATGGAAGTAACCGAATCGATTGGGCATCGTGTATAACTCGATGTCTGTGAATGGTATGAGTATGTCCGAAACGAAAGACGACGCATCAGGAAATGACATTTCCGAGACAACAGCGTTCAGAGCCGCTCGACTGCTGTACGGCGGCGTCATCCTGTTCACTGCTATCTCCGGGCTTCGAAATATCGAAGCCCAAACTGCCTACGCTGAATCGAAGGGAATCCCGATGCCGGAGGAGTCGGTCGTCTCCTCGCACGGCCTCCTGTTCCTCGGCGGTATCGGCATCAGCCTCTGGCGCTTCCCCGCGCTCGCGGCGAGTTCCATCGTCGCGTTCTTCGCCGGCGTCACTCCGACGATACACGACTTCTGGAGCCACGACGGTCAGGAGCGCCAGAACGAGAAAAACCACTTCCTGAAAAACGTCGCACTCGCCGGTGCGGCCCTCGCGTTCCTCGGAATCGGCGAGAAAAACAAGTAGGCTTCGGCTCGGTCCAAACGGCACCCCCGGAGAGTTCGGTTATCGCCGAACTCGCTCGACTCTCTTTTGCCCCTGTTCTTTCACTTGTTCGAATCGGGCGCGAGCGGTCGGCCGTTTCTCGCCGACGACTGCACCGACGAATGCACCGACAGCGCCGCCAGTACTTGCGGCCCTGCTGCTGATTAACCCCCCGAGACCACCACCGATTGCCCCACCGATTGCGGCATGACGAGCGCGACTAATGGCACGTTCGATGCGAATGGAACGCATAGTTAGGGCCACGACGTGCAAACAGATAAATGGTTCTCGAATAGAAGGTCGAGCAGAGGGCGACAGTCGAACTGTCTGTTTCGACCGAAGATCGTTTCTCCGACGAAGAAACAACCGCAAAATGCGACGTGGAACGCTCTCCCGGTGGGAACGGGCGAACCGGTTGAGCGTATCGAGCATTGGGCGTACCGAACAGACGCTTCGTGCCTGCGAGAAAAACGAGCCGCTGGCGGATGAGTGTCCGGCGTGGGTTGGGCCTAGCGACGACAGTCCATTTCTCGTCAACGATTCGGTTTCAGCCAACATTGTCACGACGTCGTTCGAATCAGTTCCGAGTCGCCACCCCACGCGTCGCCACAAACCTTTACCCCGGAACCGGCCGAAGCGCAAACTAACGTGCCCGAACTGGAAGACCCTCTCGAAATCGGGGGTGTCGAACTGCCGAATCGCCTCTATCGCGCGCCACTACTCGAATGCGCCGGAAACGGGCCGAAGGCGGTTGATACCTTGATTCGAGAACTCGAACCGGCCGCCGAGTCGGGGGTCGGCCTCATCTGTCAGGGCGCGACGATCGTCAGCGAGAAAGGTGGCTGTGCCGCGCCGGGAATGACGCGGGTTCACGACCCGCAGTTCGTCGCAACGTTGGAGCGATTGACCGACGCGATTCACGACCACGGGAGTCGAATTTTCGTCCAGTTGGAACACGGCGGGCTTCGAAGCATGGAGACATGGCACGCGGGCTATCGCGCCGAAAACCCCCATCTCCGGCAACTCGCCGTCTCGCGCCCGCCCGCAGTGCTCCGGGCGCTCGACCGCGTCGGATTTCTGGACTACGACGCGCGCGTTCTCGGCACCGAAGCGGTGTACGACCTCGCGGCGGATTTCGGTCGAAGCGCCGAATACGCCATCGATGCGGGCTACGACGGGATTCACATCGCCGGAGCGAACATGGGCATCGTCCAGCAGTTCCTCTCGCCGTTCTACAATCGCCGGGACGACGAGTTCGGCGGGTCGCTCGCCGCACGAACCCGTTTTCTCGAACTCGTTCACGACGAAATTCGGGATCGGGTCGGCCCTGACGTGCCGATTATGACGAAAGTGCCCGCCGAAACGACCGCGCCACCGTTCGTTCGCACCCATCTCTCGCTCGCCGACGGGGTTCGAATCTGTGACCGACTCGCCGAGGTCGGCTTCGACGCGCTCGTTCCGGTACAGGCGTCCGTGTTTTGGGATGCAAGCATCGTCCGCGGCGCGTTCCCTGCTCGGGCGTGGCGTGACGAGCGATTCCGCGACGGCTACGCCGAAGCGTTCGGAAGCGAGTGGCGAGCGGGCATGGTCGCTGTCCTCAACTGGCTGCAATCTAAGAAATACGATTTCGAACCGGCGTGGAACCGCCCGTTCACCCGACGCGTGGCAGAGAGGGTTTCCGTTCCGGTACTCGCGGAGGGTGGCATCAGAACCCGAGACGGAATCGACCGACTGCTCACAAGCGGCGATTGTGACGCGGTCGGGATGGGGCGGCCGTTTTATGCGGAACCGCGACTTCCGGCTCGGATTCTCGACGGAGAAGCGGAAAACTCCGTCGCCTGCGAGAACTGCAACAACTGCACCGTCCCGCAAGCGACCGGTGCACACGGGGTTTGCCGAACCCCGAGCGTCCTGAAAAAGCGTGGTGCATTGCGGAAGGCGGGTGCCTACGACCGCGAAAGATCCGAGCGTCGAGAATCGTCCGACGGCCGAACGGAGTCGTAACGGGTATTCCACGGGAGACCCAACCGTGGGGCAGTGACCGACGAGGACTACGAGATTTCGGACGTGTACGACGCCATCGAAGATATCGGTCGCCCGGTGCTCACCGCCGAGGAAGTCGCTCGGGTGCTCGACTGTTCGCACGAGGAGGCGAATCGCACGCTGGAGCGACTCGCCGACGAGCAAGAGATCACCCGACTCGACGTAGAACGCGACCCAGTCGTCTGGTTTCCGACCGAGTGGGAGCGATTGGCCGACCGGGAACGAGTCGTCGTATTTCCGAAGCGTCGGGAAATCATCGCCGACCAGCCACGGCAGTTTACGCGGGCGCAACTCTCGCAGTTCGCGCACCTCACCGACACGACTCGTTCGGGTGGCTACAGCTATCAGGTTCGACAGGAGGACATCTGGTCTGCGCCCTACGACTCCCTCGACGATTTGATGCGAACCGTCCGACAGGTGCTGCCGGAACCGTCGCCGGATTTGGAGCAGTTCATAGAGCAGCAGTGGAAACGGGCAAAACAGTTCCGACTCTACACGCACGAGGACGATTACGTCGTTCTCGAAGCCGCGAGCGACGACCTAATGGGCAACGTCGCTCGGCAGAAACTGGACGAAAGCCACCTGCGCGCCCCGCTTTCGGACAACGAAAGTTGGGTCGCCGAGGAGAAAGTTGCCGAAGTCAAACGAATCCTCTACGAAGCGGGCTATCCGGTACAGGACGAGCGCGATTTGGATACGGGCGACGAACTGGCCATCGACTGCTCGCTTTCCTTGCGCGACTACCAGCGCGAATGGGTGGAGGAGTTCATCGACCTGAAAGCCGGCGTCCTCGTCGGCCCGCCGGGAAGCGGAAAAACGGTCGCCACGATGGGCGTGCTCGAAGCCGTCTCTGGTGAAACGCTGATTCTGGTTCCGAGCAGGGAACTCGCCGGACAGTGGCGCGACGAACTGCTTGCCCACACGACCCTCACTCCGGAGCAAGTCGGGGAGTATCACGGCGGTGAGAAAAACGTCCGCCCCGTGACGATTGCAACCTACCAGACCGCCGGAATGGATAGACATCGTCAGTTGTTCGACCAGCGACGGTGGGGTCTCATCGTCTACGACGAATGCCAGCACATTCCGAGTCGGGTCTTCCGCAGAAGTGCGAACCTCCAGAGCAAACACCGACTCGGACTGTCCGCAACCCCCGTCCGGGAAGATGACAAGGAAAAAGACATTTTCACGCTCATCGGCCCACCCATCGGCACCGACTGGGACGCGCTGTTCGATGCCGGATTCGTCGCCGAACCCGAAGTCGAAATCCGGTACGTCGGCTGGGACGACGAGACGTATCACGGCGAGTACGCGAACGCTGACCAGCGCGGAAAGCGCCAGATAGCCGCATCGAACCCCGCGAAGATGGACGAAATCCGCTATCTGCTGGCCGAACATCCCACCGCAAAAGCGCTGGTGTTCGTGGAGTATCTGGAACAGGGCGACGATATTTCCGACGCACTCTCCGTTCCATTCATCAGCGGACAGATGCCCCATCCTGAGCGCGAACGCCACCTGCAATCGTTCCGCGACGGACGGCTCGATACTCTCGTCATCTCCCGAGTCGGCGACGAAGGAATCGACCTGCCGGACGCCGAACTCGCAATCGTCGCCTCCGGTCTCGGCGGGTCACGACGACAGGGTGCCCAGCGCGCCGGACGAACTATGCGCCCCGCCGGGCGCGCCAGAATGTACGTGCTGGCGACCCGCGGGACGCGCGAAGAGGAGTTCGCCCGCCAGCAGTTGCGTCATCTCGCGTCGAAAGGAATACGAATTCAGGAGTCGGTTGCGGACGAGACGATTGCGGACGAGACGGTTTCGGAGGAGTAATTCGCAGAGCATTCATCCCATGCCGAGGTTGAAGTAGCGAGGGTGACAATCCCGTTTATGGCCCGGGAAGTCAGACACACTGCGACCAGTCCGCTGCGAATCGACGAGGACGATATCGACGAGGAAAAGGGAGATATCGCGATCTGTCTCTGTGGACTCTCATCGAACTATCCGTTCTGTGATAGCTCACATCGAGCAACCCACGACGAAGCGCCGGGCGCAGTGTACCGATACGAAAGCGGCGAGCGGCGAGAAATCGAGAATGTCGTCTACGCCGACGAATAACATCGGGCCGAGAGATGGCAACAACGGATATCCGGCCTGGTGACGTGCTGACAGTATGCATTCTGGGGAAGCGTGGGGAACAACAGTGATGGTTTCGATACTGGTGATAGCAGTCTGGTCGGGTTCCGGACTCGCAGTATCCGTGCCACACGAACGGTCAGCTAACCAAACAGTCCCAACCGCCGACATCAAGTACACCTGTAACAACGTAACCGTCTCGGTCAAGCCGAAGTGGGTCACCTACCACCTCGTCGTTTACTATCGCGACACCGTGACGGGCGACGAAGGAAAGGGACTGCTCGGGCCGATGAACGGGACGGTAATGGAACCCTACGGGCCGGAGATACTGTTCACGAGCGTTGAGGTGGTCGTCAACGGCGACACGATTGCGACCGACTACATATTGGCGCGCTGTACGCCGGATACTAGCGACCGGACGCCTTCCGAGAGGTCGGAAAGGGGAACTGACCGTGGAGTCGTCGGCATCGCCGACCGCTCTCGGAATCCCGTACCGGTCGCGATCGCGACGACGTAATCGTCCGCCGAAAGTTCGCCCGACTTCGAGAGTTGCCGAATCCCGGCAAGAGTCGTCGCGGAGGCGGGTTCCACACAGAGACCGGCACGACGGGCGAATCGTCGTTTTGCATCGCGAATTTCGTCGTCCGAGACGGACAGCACCGCGCCACCGACCGCACGAACTGCGGCGAGAACGCGGTTGCCGCTCGGCGGGTCGCCGTTGGCGATGGAATACGCGACCGTTTCGTCACCTTCGACGGGAGTCACCGTATCGGCACCGGCGCGAAACGCCTGTGCAATCGGGTCGCAAGCAGCCGCCTGCACGAAGTACAGTCGCGGTATCAAGTCAAGCAGGTTCGCCTCGCGGAGTTCGCGGAGGGCTTTCCAGATGGCACTTGCGTGACCGCCGCTGCTAACCGGCGCAACGATTGCATCAGGTAAGCAACGCGACTTCGGGACTGCTGAACCAGCGAACGGCGAACGTGCCGATCCGTCGTGAGCGGTCGCAAACGCCTCACAGATTTCGAGCGCCGTCGTCTTCTGGCCCGCCACCCGATACGGCGTGTCGGAGTTGACGAACCGAACGCCGGACATTTCCAGACTGTCGTAGTAGAGTCGCCCGTACTCGCCTTCGACCTGCACGAGTTCCGGAGCGTACTGTGCGATGTGTCCGAGTCGTTCCGGCGGGATGTCGTCGGGTACGAGAACGAGGCAGTTCACGCCAGCACTGGCCGCCATCGCCGACATGCTCATCGCCATATTTCCGTGCGAAACCGTCCCCACCCAGTTACGGTTCGCATCCGCACCGTCGCGAGCATCATCTCCGCCATCGCCCACGCCCGCTTCGAGCGCGCGGGCGACACCCACCGCACTGCCCCGGTCTTTGAACGTTCCCGTCGGATTGGCACTCTCGTCTTTGACCCAAAGGGTACATCCGGCGTACTCGTCCAGTTGTTCGGTTCGAAGCAGCGGCGTTCCACCCACTACTGACCCAACTCCCGGTAGCGGTTCTGTGGGGAGTAGGTCGGCATACCGCCACATTCCCTGTTCCGAAGACTCAGGCCACGAAAACTCGGTGGCGTCGGTTTGTACCCAGAGCGGCTCACCGCACGCACAGCGCGCACCGGTCTCCGCCTCGTCGCCGCAGCGATAGCAGACGAGGGTCATCGAGTCGCGTCCTCGTAGCGTCGCTTCGCGCGTCGTGCCCCGTCGATGAGATAGTCGAGGTCGATACCGACCACCTGAAAGTCGAATCCCGTCTCGACCCATCTCTCGACATCCTCAGGGTCGAGGGCGATGGTTCCGACGGCAGTATCGGATTCCCCGGCCGCATCCAAGACAGCGGAAATCTCGGAGTCGAGCGAGTCCGTCTCACCGAACCGCCCGAGCGACGCGGAGAGGTCTGCCGGGCCGACGAATAGGGCGTCGATGCCGTCCACGGCCGCTATCGACCCCGCGTGACCGACGCTTTTCGCCGATTCTATCTGCACCATCACGAGGAGTTCGTCGTTCGCCCGTTCGAAATAATCGGCCAGTTCGAGTCCATACGTGGACGCCCGTGACCCGGCAACTCCTCGCCTCCCATCCGGTGGATAGCGTGTCGCTTCGACCACTCCACGTGCCTGTTCCGCCGTTTCCACCATCGGGACGATGACACCGGAAACGGCGGTGTCGAGGATGCGCTTGATTCGGGTCGGGTCGTCATCGGGGAGACGGACAACCGACTTCGTTTCCCCACTCGCCGCGTCCACTGCACGGACGAGGTTTTCGACCGTCGAAATCGACATCGAGGAGTGTTCCGTGTCGATGACGACAAAATCAAAGCCGAGTTCGGCACTCATCTCGGCGACGGCCGGATGTCCGATAGAAATCCACGTCCCGACGACGGGGTCACCTGCGCGTACTGCGCGTCTGAGTTCGGTCATGTATCACCCGACGGTCGGAGGGGAAAAATAGCTATTCAGTCCACAAAACCATCGCTTCCGGTCGATAGACACGTCGTTCCGGTCAAGTAACCTACGTCACTCCGCTCCGGTCAGACAGATACCGTCACTCCGCTCCGGTCAGTCCGCACCAGTCACACTGTAGATAACGAACAGGTAGCCGACCGTCGAAACGGCGTAGTTCACCGTCAACAGCACGCGAGTGTTTTGGAAATCATACATGAACGCACTGAACGTGGTCGCGATTGCGGCCGCAACGAGAATCGAAAAGCCGATGCAGAGGACGAGCATTGACCGGCGGTTGGTCTGTAAATACGCCCGCATCGCCAGTCCCACCATGGTAAGACCGGTCGCCGCGAGAACGGCACTGAGTACGATATACGTGATTTCGATAGGTTGCATCTCGTGAGTTGCCCTCGGTATTCGTCACCTACAATTCAGGCAATAGATTTAAAATTATTCAATATTTCCATTCAGTAGTTGGACAAGATGGTTTGGCGACGTATTCGATACCGCGTCGAACTGTTCGACACACGAGGCCCCGCTTGCCACGACGGGTTCGGTTGTCGAACTCTCGATAACCGATTCGCCCACCGCGACGCTCAAATCATAGTAATTGGCTTTGTAGCCGAAACTACCCGCCATGCCACAGCACTCCACATCCGTCGCCTCGCATGGCTATCCGTCCGTTGTCCAGTAGAACGAGGTAGAACTCTCGGTCGTCGTTCGAGGCAGTCTCCGTTTCGATGGGAGGCGTCAGAAATGGATAAATAGCTACGGGCGGTGCAGGGCCTCCGCGACTTTTTCGATCGGGTGTGGCGGACGCGTGCCGCGACCTTCCAGTTGCGTTCGACAGGATGCGCCGGGCGCGACGACCGTTTCCGCGTCGCTTTCGTCCACCTGCTCGAACAGGATTCGACCGATCGCTTGCGAGAGGTCGTACTGTTCGGCACGATAGCCGAAGCTCCCTGCCATCCCGCAGCAACCGCTGTCGAGGGGGTCAACCTCGTAGCCCGCACGGCGAAGGACGCCGACTGCGTGGTGGTCTCTCCGAACCGCCTTCTGGTTGCAGTGGCCGTGATAGGCGAGCGATTCATCGACCTCCTGGAACCGGATTCCGTCGTCCAATCGCTTTCGGTCGATGAGCTCACAAACACCGAACGTGTTCTCCGCGACTGTCTCGACGGCCGAGTCGGAGAGCAAGTCGCGGTACTCGTCCTGGAACATCACCGCGTCGGACGGTTCGACGAAGACGACCGACCAGCCATCTTCGACACGATTTTCCAGGGAAGAGACGTTCATTTGTGCTTTCTCACGCGCACTGTGGAGGAATCCTTCGGAGTACGCGGCGCGGCCACTCGGCGCGAGGTCGCTCGGCACCTGTACGTGAACCCCCGCGGCTTCGAGAACTCGAACGGCGGCTTTTCCGGGTTTGGGATAGCTGTAGTTCGTGAACGTATCCGGGACGAGAAGGACGCGTTCGGTTGCGACGTCCGGAGAGATTCTCGCCCCCCGCGATTCGAACCACTCGGCGAACGTCTCGCGGGTGAATCGGGGGAGGTCGCGCTCGGCGGCGATTCCGAGCGTTTTCTCGGCGAGCACTCCTGCGCCCGGAAGGTTCGTCATCCAGTTCGAAATCGGCGCGAGTGCGCTTCCGAGGGCGGAGACGCGCTCAGCCTCGGCGAAAAATCGATCTCGGAAGCTTGCGCTCCGTTTTTCGTGACGGGCGTGTTTCACCTCGGCTTTCAGCTTCGCGAGATCCACGCCGGTCGGACAGTCGCGGGCACAGCCTTTACAGCCGAGACAGAGATCTAATACTTCCTCCTGAAACCGGTCGGTGTACAGTTCCTCGGAGGGGATTTCGCCGCTGATGGCGGCCCGGAGGAGGTTCGCCCGTCCCCTCGTTGTCACCATCTCGTCTTTCATCCCACGGTAGGAGGGACACATCGTTTCGCTTCCAGTTTGCCGACAAGTACCACAGCCGTTACAGAGTTCGACGAGGTGTGAAAAGCCACCCTCGTCCGAAAAGTCCTGCACGGTTCGCGGTTCGAGCGAGGAGTATTCGGGGCCGTACCGAAGGTATTCCCGCATGTCGGCCTCGTCGTCCTCACGAAAGACGACTTTGCCGGGGTTCAATCGCCAGTCCGGGTCGAACGCGGTTTTGAGTTCCTTGAATGCGCTCCAGAGTTGCGGGCCGTACAGTTTCGGGTTGAACTCGGTTCGGGCGAGGCCGTCGCCGTGTTCGCCGGAGAACGACCCGTGGTGGGAGAGGACGAGCGACGTCACGTCCTCCGCGATGGAGTGCATCGTCTCGATTCCGTCGGCGTCTTTCAGGTTCAGAATTGGGCGAATGTGAAGGGTTCCACTTCCGGCGTGGGCGAAGTAAGCCGCCGTGGTGTCGTGGTCGTCCAGAATCGCCATGAACTCCCGAACGTACTCCGCCAATTCCTCGGGCGGAACCGAGGCATCCTCGATGAAGGGATACGGTTTTGGGTCGCCCTCCATGCTCATCAGGAGCGGAATCGCGGCTTTTCGGAGTTTCCAGAGGCGCGCTTGGTCGTCGTCGGTGTACGCCTCCAACACGTCGAATGCGTTTCCGGCGTGAACGAAATGGGCGTTCGTCTCCGCGATGGCCGCCTCGAAATCCGAGTGGAGTTCGGAATCGAATTCGAGCATCAGTGCGGCCTCCGCATCCGCCGGAATCGGGTCGGCGTATTCGGCGAACTCCGTCGATTCGCGCGCCAGACGGAACACTTCGTCGTCCATCAGTTCGACGGCGCTCACGTCGAAATCGAGCGCGTCTGGAACCGCCGACAGCGCGGAGACGAGGTCGTCGTAACAGTAAAGCGCGAGCGCGGTTTCCTCGGGTCGCGTCACCAAATCGAGGGTCGCGCGAACGACCACGCCCAGAGTACCTTCCGACCCGACGAACAGTTTCGAGAGATTGATGTAGGTCTCGCCGTCGCGCTCGTACACGACTTTGTGGAGGTTATAGCCACTGACGGAGCGTTTGAGCGTCGGATACCGCGATTCGATTTCGTCGTGGTTGTCTTCGAACAACTGCCAGACGGTGCGGTAAAGTTCAGCCTCCCGACCGCCGTTTTCGATGATTTCGTCCCACTCCTCGCCGCCCACCACGATTTCACGGGTGTGAATCAACGAACCATCGGCGAGCACCACATCCAGTTCCGCGGTGTATGCGTCGGTGATGCCGTACCGAACCGAATGCGCGCCAGTCGAGTTGTTACCGATTCCGCCGCCGATGGTTGCCCGATTCGAAGAGGCAGGGTCGGGCGCGAACTTCAAGTTCCAACGCGCGAGGTGGTCATCCAAATCGTCCTGCACGACGCCGGGTTCCACGACTGCTCGTCGGGAGTCGGGGTCAACGTCGAGGATTTCGTCCATGTGCCGAGAGAAGTCGAGGACGACACAGCCGGAGCCGACGGACTGTCCGGCGAGCGACGACCCGGCACCGCGCGGGAGAATCGGTGCGTCGTGTGCCGCTGCGACGCGAACCGCAGCCTGTACGTCCTCGACGCACGTCGGAAAGACGGCGCCGACGGGACGGGCCTGATAGATGCTCCCGTCGGTGGCGTACAACACCTGCGTGTACTCGTCGAAGCGAACCGCTCCATCGATGGCGGAGCGGAGGTCGGACGCAAGTTCGGGGCGGGCGTCGGGCGATTCGTGGCCGAGGGACTTGCGGTACGTTTCGAAGTCGGGATTTTCGTCCCGTGTTGCCATGCTAGATAAAACCAGACAGATCGACATAAAACCGATGCAGGTTCGGGACACCATATCGTTCTCCTCAAATATATAATAAAATGGATAGGAATTGATCGTTCCGCGGAATCGTTCGACATGAACACCGGTCGTCATGTTGGTACTGGACGACGCAATCCAAATTTCGCAGAGTTCACCCACGAGACGTGACGAGTGGGGGACTATCTTCGCAGTCTGGATAGAGAGAGAAGTTGTCACTGAGAAAATAGATTAGAACGCCGGAGAAGAGGATAGAGGGCAGAGTCCAAACCGCAAGCAAGCGAACGAGTGTGCTCGAATTGGCCATCACTCTTTTGTCTATTGCATGAATCTGTAGTATCAGGGAGAACCATGCACGACCTGACTGGTTTCCAGCGAGACTTGCTGTACGTCATTGCTGGACTAGACGAACCCCACGGTCTCGCCATCAAAGAAGAACTCGAAGCATACTACGAGAAGGAGATTCATCACGGGCGGCTGTATCCGAATCTCGATTCACTCGTGGACAAAGGATTGGTCGAGAAAGGCCAGCGAGATCGACGGACGAACTACTACACGCTCACGCGCCGAGGGGCACGGGAAATCGAGGCACGTCGGGAGTGGGAAGAGCAATACGTCGGCGAAGATCTCGCCCAGACTCAAACCGTCTAGGGTGAGAGCGCTGTTCCGAGAACGGCCGCGTTTAGCGCTCTGACGTTGCCGAACACCGGACTCGACTCGTCGATTACGTAGCTATCGCCGGACTCTACGAGCACGCCGAGATTCGTGAGGCGTTCGACGTGCATCCACTCCGATTTTCGAGACAGGCCGACGAGTTCGTGGAGGTCGTCCTGCGTGAGTTCGTCGTCCGAGTCGATCGAAAGCAGTGCATCTAGCATCAGCCGAACGGACTCCGGACTGGCGATGTCGCGGAAACCATCTTCTGCACCGTATTCGTCGGCAGTGACGCGCAGCCGTTCGGCCGTCTGTGCGACGACACTTTCGGAGTTCGGACGGTACGCCCCATCTTCCTCGCGAAAGACGGCAAGTTCGACGAGGTCGTCCAGACTTCGCTCAAAGCTTTCCGGACTCTGGTCGAGTTCGTGCGCGAGCTCGTCGGCCCCCCACTCGCCACCCGTTGCGGCAGCGAGGCGGACGAGTTCGCGGGTCGCGGCATCGCGAGTTAAAAAGAGCCATCCGGAGGGGTAAGCCAGTCGTGCCTCTCGAATCCCTTCTTCGTCGGCGAGCGCCCACATCTCGTCTCGGTTGTGGGCAGTGCGGAGTGTCCAATCGCGGGCATCTGCGTGAAGCGCCATTAGTTTGCATCTGTGCGCAATGGTATTTAATTTGTACCCCTGGAATCCTGTCATTTCGGTTTCGATTCACACGAAACCGACCACATCAGGTTCGACCTGGCAGAGATGCGATCGTACATGGCTCGGAGGCCCTCCGAGCGCGTATCCGGAAGCGCGTGCAGTTCGACCGATTCGTACCGGACGACAACACGAAAGGTCGTTTCTCGGTTGTGGTCACGGACGAGATACACGGGAACGGGAAGGTCGAACCAATCGCCGTAGGTGTACGGTTCATCGTCCAACACATCGCACACGAGAGCGGTCAGGTGCGCTTCGGAGCAGTCGGAACTGGGCGACAGGCGAAAGATGGTCTCCCCCTCGTATCTGACACCGCCATCGCGCGGGTATCGTCGACGCGGGCGATTCGGAATCGAAAACGACGGGGACGTATCGTCTGCCATCCTCCCCGAATATGCCGTCATCGGTTAAATAGTTCAGCCACGGGAGAGAACAAAAATCGCGCTGCCAGAGACACACAACACCGCCAATACGTGACCAACGAGTGCGAAAACCAACAACTCGTATCCCCAGACGAAGGGGACGAGCACGAGTTGGAGGAGCGAAAACCCGATGACGAACGAGTCGACCTGTCGAAGCTGGTCTCGTGTTGAAGTATCGGTCGGGTGACGTACCGCAACCCAGAATCCCGTGACACTGGCCCACCACGCGGTGCCGATTCGGTAGCACACGTCCCAGAGAACGAGGAGAGTGAGGAACACCGCCGGAATCGGGGGGGTCGTCCCGAGAAGCGACTCGAGCAGCGGCGTCCCACCTTGCCGGGGATTGTAGACGAACAAATACGTGACCAGTCCGACGTACGCCAACAGGCCAAGGACGACTTCGATGCTCGACCCGAAGAGGAGTTTTCGATAGGCGGGTGGCGTCGTCAGTCGTCGAATCCGGCGAGCGATTGCGAGCATCAGGGCGCTTCCAGCGGTGGCGACGACGACTGCCGATGTGCCCGCTGGAACTGCGTTCCAGAGGTCATAGCGCCATGCGAAGACGAGAAGCAGACCTTCGAAGAGGACGAACTGAATCGTCAGCGCAAGCCAGTCTGGAAGCGTGACACCTGGAATTGCATCGACGATGCTCTCGTAGGTCCACTGATACGGCACCCGGTTCATCCCACTCATGCGACTGACTGGCGGACTGCCTCCTCGAACGGCGTCAATTCGATCGGCACAAGCGAGCGTATTCGGTCGTCTTCGACCACCGTCCGCGTCTTCAGGCCGAGAATGAGCGGATGGGCGACTTCCTTCGGCACGTCGGTCACGAGGTCAACCCAGTAGGCCGACAGTTTGGGTGTGAGGACGGGGACGGGAACCATCGTCGCGTGTTTGTCGAGGAGATCACCCGTTGTGAGCACCATCTCACCGTACGTCAACACGTCCGGACCGCCGATTTCGAAAGTCTCGCCCGCTGTCTTCGGCGTTTCGAGCACGCCGACGAGGTAGGCGACAACGTCGTCGATTGCGATGGGTTGGCACTCGGTTCGAACCCACTGTGGCGTAATCATCAGGGGCAAGCGCTCCGCTAACTGCTGGACGATGCGGAAACTCACGCTCCCTGCGCCGATGATGATGGCCGCCCGGAGAACGGTGAGGTCGTAGTCGCCGTTCGCGAGGATATGCTCGACCTCGCGGCGCGATTTGAGGTGGTCGGAAAGCGTCGCTCGCTCGCCACCGAGGCCGCTGAGGTAGACGACGCGAGACACGTCCGTCCCGCGTGTCGCGTCCACGAAATTTCTCGCCGCAGTTCGATCTTGCTCCATGAAATCCCCCTCTTCGCCCATCGAGTGGACGAGATAGTACGCGGCGTCCACCCCCTCGAAAATTCCTTCGAGGCTCTCACGGTCGTTCAGGTCGCCCTCCACGACCGAAACACCCTCCGGCGGGTCGTACGACGAAGCGTCACGTACCAATGCGACTACGTCTTCGTCATGTGCGAGGAGTTGGGGGACGAGATGGCGACCGACGAACCCGGTTGCCCCGGCGACGAGTACCGTCATCATCTATACTCGGCGCGCTATCGTTCAAAAGCTATCGGGCAACCCGTGAGGTTATGATTTACGAGTACGATATGTTCGTATGGACTGGCTCTTTCTCGTCGCCATCGCCCTCCTCTTCGCCGGCGTTCTCGGAAGCGTCCTTCCGCTCCTTCCGGCGGTTCCGCTGTCGCTCGCCGGAATTTACGCCTACTGGTGGGGGACTGGCTTTACCCAACCCGGACTCCTTTTCGTCATCGGAGCGACGGTCGTCGGTCTCGTCGCATTCGTCGCGGAACACACGGCGAGTGCGGTTTCTGCCAAAGCTGGCGGCGGATCGTTCTGGAGTGCAGTGGCCGCAGGCGTCGTCGGCTTGGTTGCACTGTTGGTCACGGGGCCAGTTGGAATGATAGTCGGTGTCGCACTCGCAACGTTTGCGGTCGAGTTCTATCAGACACGGGATGCGAAAACGGGTATGCGAACCGCGACTTACGCCGTAATTGGCCTGCTCGCCTCGGTCGTTTTCCAACTGCTCGTGACCGGGTCGCTGCTCATCGGATTTATCGTCGCGGTACTGCTCTGACGGAACCGAAACCGAGTGTCCACGAGGAACCGAGAACCGAAATACAAACCGCACCACACCACGGGTTTTTGTCGATTGACGCCGTTTCTGGGGACATGCGTGTGACCGCTGCCCTACTGGTTGCTTGCCTCGTGGTTCTCTCCGGTTGTCTGGGGGGACTCGGAAGCGGTGAGCTATTGCAGTCGGGCAAACAGTCAACGACTCCGACGACAACCGACACTGAATCGAACGTCTCCGCCGCGTTCGTCACGGACAACCGAACAGCAGTGACGTTGGAAGTAGCGAACTCGCCGGACGAACGGGCCCGCGGGTTGATGTTCAGACAGTCGATGCCACAGAATCACGGCATGGTGTTTGTTTTCGAGGAGGCACAATCACAGTCGTTCTGGATGAAAAACACGAAAATGCCACTCGACATCATCTTCATCGCACCGAATGGCACCGTCATCAACGTGGAGCACGCCGACCCGCAACCGAACGCCAGCGATTCCGAACTCCGAAGCTATCGGAGCGACGCACCCGCGAAATACGTGGTCGAAATGAAACAGGGGTTCGCCAACCGAACCGGAATCAAGCCGGGAACGAAATTCGTGTTCGATGGCGACCGACCGTCGGTAGAAAACTGAATTTTCTTTCTCCAACTGCGGTTGTGATTCAGAACTGTTACCACGACATATGGTGAACTACGGACGGAGATGAGGGGAATGAAAATTCGACCCGCAGACGAGGGGGATTTCGGTGCGATTCGGCGAATAGCACATCGAGCATGGTCGGAAGCGTACGATGACATCCTGAACGACGAGACCATCACGGAGACGGTGTCGTCGTGGTACTCGAACGATTCGCTTGCCGACGCGCTGGACAGGCCCGGAACTGCGTTTCTCGTCGCCGTCGCCGACGACGAACTCGTCGGCTTCTGTCACGCCGTGTTTTACGAGGACGAAGGTGACGTGCTCAGACTCTACGTCGACCCGGACGACTGGGGGGCGGGCGTCGGAACTGCACTCCACGAACGACTTCGGGATGATTTCCAGGATTTCAGCACGAAACGGATGCGGTCAATGGTGCTCGCCGACAATGACATCGGGAACGAGTTTTACAGGCAACTCGGGTTCGAGAAAACCGACGAAGCCGAGGTCGAAATGGGTGGAAAAACGTACACGGAGAACGTCTACACGTACGCGTTCTGAGAGAAACAAGAACACAAACCATATACATCATCACCGACAAATCGGAAAAACCTCAGGTAGGGGTACACGAGGTTTTCTTTCGGGCTATGTGGCCAGATGCTGCTCTCATTCGGATAACTACTTCTCTTCCGACCAGTCGTCCTCGAACAGTTGATAGGCACTGGCGAGGTTGAAAAGCAGCCCTTGTTTTCCCGCTTCATCGTCGAGTGCACGCGCCGTCGCGTGAACTACCCGCGAATACTGGATCGTGTCCTCGCCGATATCCGCGTGGTCGGGGGCAAACTCACCCTCCGTGAACGCTGCGCGGATCGCAGCGCGTTGATACTGCTCCACGAGTTCAAACATCGCCAGTACTCCATCCCATCACGACGCGCGTCCACCATGGCGGAGAGGAGACGGTGTTCGAACCGCGTCTCCGGAGATTCGAACCTCCCATCCTCCACACCGAGCGCGGTCAAAATATCGTCCGTGTCATCGACACCCCTGTTCGGAACCTGTGAGGTCACTTCCGTCATTATTTCGGATAGGTCATCAGAAAGTTCAGTCATCGAATCGAGAGGTGTCCAGTGTAGTTTTGTTGATAGCCGTCGTATCTCGCCCTCGGGTGGAGGGAAATGAGTACGGAAGTAAGTGATACAACCGAACAGAGCACAGCGGGCGCAACCTGGAAGACACTTCTCGCGACCGGAACGATCATCGCAGTCGTCGGCGTCCTCGCGATCTTCTTCCCGTTTTTAGCGGGATTAACACTGTCAGTGCTGCTCGGGGCGGCACTGCTTGTGGGAGCGGCACTCCACGCCGTCCACGCGTTCTCGGCGGGCAACTGGAAAGGCGTCCTGTGGCAGGTAGTTCTCGCAATCGTCTACGCCGTCGCAGGCGTGTCGCTCATCGTCAATCCAGTCTTCGGACTGGCGACGCTGACGATACTGGTTATCGCCTATCTCGCGGTCATCGGTGTCGTGGAAATCGTTATGGGGATTGCACTCCGGCCGGAGAAAAACTGGGGTTGGGTCGTGGCCAGCGGCGTCGTTTCGCTACTGCTCGCTGGACTGCTCTTCGCTGGATGGCCCGCGAGCGCCGCATGGGCACTCGGACTCCTGTTCGGCGTCAGTCTGCTCACCAGTGGCTTGTCGATGGTTGGCCTCGCCATGGGTGGCAGAGAAGCGGAACGAGAAATGCCAGTCGGCGGAACGGAACGGGCTACGTGAGGTCTTGAAAGGCACCGACGAAGTCGTCGTGGTCTTCGAACGTTGATCGCGCGTCATCGACGGTTTCCCGGAGCGTTTCGACCCGGGTTGTCAGGCGTTGGTACTCGTCGTTTTCGGCGAGTTCTTCCTCGCTTTTTTCGGATTCGAGAACCGCCTTTTTCGAAACGAGAGAGAAGTATTCCTGTAGCTGGTCGTCGTATTCCACGCGCGTCAGCATCCCCTCGACGGTCGTGTAGAGGTCGTCTTTCGAAACTGGTTTGACGAGGTAGTCGTCGAATCCCATTTCGATAATGTCGAAATCGGGTTTAACCGCGGTGACCATCACGACACGCGATCGTAAGTCGCGGTCTCGAAGGTCGGCAAGAACTTCGTCGCCGGAGAGACCGGGCATTCGACGGTCGAGGAGGACGACGTTCACCTCGTCGTCGAGCAAGTCTAACGCCTCACGCCCCTCGTAGGCTCGTCGGACTTCGAAGGAATCCTCTAACCACGTCGCATAGAGATCCGTCACGTCTTTCTCGTCATCGACGACAAGAATCGTTGGTTCGTCAGCAGCCATAGTTGATCTCGGTGTTCAGGTTTTTCCAGCGGTAGCAGTTTGTTAATAAATCGTTCGCTATAGCAACTTTATATATTGTGGTTAGGGAATCCGAGATAAGCCAAATATATTTTGTACATTGTGTATATTCGATACGAATATCGGTTTTTCGGAATAAATAACTAGACGAGCTTCAAAGGAAGTATTGGAATGTCGAAAACCAGTGGTCGTTTTTGCCGGACGCTCCGGCAGTAACATATCCCCCCAGAAACGATTTGAACGGCTTCTTGAACTCCCACCAAGTGCGAAACTCGTATACAGGGTTTTACAGGAAGATGCACCACGAACACAGCGCCAACTGCGCGAAGAATCGCTGTTACCCGCTCGAACGACGAGGGATGCACTAACGAAACTCAAAGAGCAAGAACTCGTAGAGGAGCGATTGTACGTTCCCGACGCTCGAAAGCGTCAGTACGCGCCGCTTCCGATTGCCCGACCTGAGGACTGGTCAGAATAACGAGTCAGGGAAACGTTGAAAACCACGGCGTCGAATTTCGCGTGGTGTGCGGTCGTTGCGGTAGCAGCCGTTTTTATTTGAGTCCGATAATTGGGATGAAATGCGTCGCAAAGCGCCGAACAGTCGTACAGTGGTCACCACGGCGGACGGGGCACTGGCACACCCTACGAATCACTCTCGGGAGCAGTATCGCCGAAAAGCGCACCGTATTGGTGCACCACCTGACTGGGCCTCGGTGACTCGCGTCAACCGTTAGCCACGAACGGTCGTACACAGCATCGACTATTTTCGATTCGGCCTTCATTTGCAAGTACATTATATAGCAAGCTCTAACGGACGCCGCCCGACCACTTCATAATCTTCCATGGCATTGTTTTCGAGTAGGAGTATGCCGACGAACGAACGCCCACCGTGGTTACGGAAACGACAGCCACGAATCGATCCATCGAACCATCGAACGGAAGACGAACGATCGGAGCGATACAGCCACCTGCGGGCCGAATTGGAAACGCTTCGACGACGACTCGCGGAAACCGAGGCGAAACTCGCATCGCTCGAGAAGGCGTGCGAACGGCGGGAGCGACTCGTCAGAGCGTGTACGATGTGCGGCCGCGTCAGCACCCGACCCGGACTGGATGCCGACTGCCCCTACTGCAAAAGCGGACGACTTCGCCGAGTGTGAGAATCCTCTCCTCGGTTTACAGTTCTCCACCGCAAATAGCTATCCGATTAGTTACCACATGAAATGGATGGTTCAACCTATCGGGTTCCGGAAAGGTCTCGGACGTTTTGTTGGAGTCGAATCGTCGCCGTAAGGAAAAACGCGCCGATCATCACGACGAACACGCTTTTTATGCTCTGGACGACGAGTGACTCCAGTCCGAAAAGCACACCGCGGTCAGCAAGGCCAAGGAGTCCCGAGCAGACGAGCACCGGAAGCAGATGTCGTCGGAGCGTATCAACTGATGTCCCTTGCGTGAGCGATTCGAGACGTTCACCGAAAACGACAGACTTCCGCCACCCTTGACGAGCGCCACGACCGAGCCCTGGTCGATGAGGAGCACGATGAACAGTTCCACGACGATGACGCTGACGAACGCCAGTTCGATGCGCCGCAGTCGGAAAAGTGGTATCCGTTGGTCGTCCGACGATGAGGCGAGCGCGTTGTTATAGTAGAGTTCGCGCATGGCGAAGGAGAGAAACACCGTACTAAAGAGCAGTGTCGTGTGACCGAGCGCGACGACCCACTGTCCGCCCGACAGCGTCCCAGCCACCCCGAGGAGGCCGTACACAACGCCAACAAACCCAATCGAGACGAGATAGCGCCAAAACGGGCGTTGGACTCCAACCGGTTCAACTGGAGATTTCGAAACGCGTAGAACCCGAAAATTCCGGTGGAGACTGCAAGAAAGCCGGAACCGATGAACCGGACGACGCCCGCGGTGCCGACCTGTGCGAGTGGGATAGGCATCTGTCTATCGAGAACTGAGCGCGATTACTTAATATATCAGACTAATCAAATTTTTATCACGCACTTCAATGCACTGTTCGAGTGCGACAAGCAGGTCGTCCACGGTTTCGTAGCGTGCCGGTTTTCGCTTCGCCAGCGCGCTCGACCACAGGACACGCTCCGGCAGGATCTCGTTGTGCGACTTCCGCGAGTGCCCACGTCGCCCCGCGTCGAACCTGCAAATCACGGTCGCTCGGTTCGAACCCTCCCATATTTCGAGGTATCGTTTTTATATCGATGTTCCAATAGTTGATAAACGCTCTGAGTACATCGATATTCGCTTTTTTACTATTGTATCTGATATTTTTCGCCACTCGGAACCGGAGGAAAGCTGCGTGGTGTTCGTCAGAACTTCTCTCGCAATGTGAGGAAACCGTTATGCGGTAACAGGTGGTTGCTAGCATGGGACATGAAAAAGCTCATCAACGAACCGTCCGCAGTCGTGGACGAGATGCTGGACGGGATGGTCTCTGCCCACCCGGACGAGATTCGACGACTGCCGGACTCGAAGGTTCTCGTCAGACGGAACGCACCGATTGCCGGAAAAGTCGCGGTCGTCAGCGGCGGCGGAAGCGGTCACGAACCGACACACGCCGGATATCTCGGGCCGGGAATGTTGGACGGGGCGGCGGCGGGCGAGATGTTCACCTCGCCGACCGCCGACGAAATCAGCGAGATGATTCAGGCTTGCGACGCAGGAGAGGGCGTCCTCAACGTCGTCAAAAACTACGAGGGCGACGTGATGAACTTCGAAACCGCGGGCGAGTTGGCCGAGATGGAAAGCGACGTGGAGGTCGCCGAAGTCGTCGTCAACGACGACGTGGCCGTCGAGGATTCGCTGTACACCTCGGGCCGACGTGGCGTTTGTGGCACCATCTTCGTCCACAAAGTAGCAGGCGCGATGGCCGACAAGGGCGGAGATTTGGACGACGTCAAGCGCGTCGCACAAAAAGTCATCAACAACGTGGCGACGATGGGAACCGCCCTGACCTCCTGCACCACACCGGAAAAGGGCGAACCTACCTTCGACCTCGCGGACGACGAAATCGAACTCGGCATCGGAATCCACGGCGAACCTGGCGTCGAGCGCGTGGAGATGATGTCGGCGGACGAGATTACGGAACGCCTGACCGAGAAGGTGCTCGAGGATCTCGCACCCGAATCGCGGTCGGAAGTCGCAACCATCGTCAACGGGATGGGCGGCACCCCGCTATCGGAACTGTACATCGTCAACCGCAAACTCCAGTCGATATTGGACGACCGCGACCTACGGACGTGGGACGCGTGGGTCGGCGACTACATGACCTCGCTCGACATGCAGGGCTGTTCCGTGACGGTGCTCGTGCTGGACGACGAACTGAAGGAGTTGTTGTCACATCCGGCGGAAACGACAGCGTTGACGGTGCAGCAGTAGCTTCCAACACGATTTTCCAGTATCGGCTCTCCAACCACCGGCTATCAACTCGCGTTCATTTGAGGAAAACCCTGACAAGCGCGCCGCACGTAGTCGAATCGAACGAAATGACACGGACGCTAACGCTTCCTAACGGGGACGATGTCACCGAGGACGACATCATCCTATACAACGGGTACCCATACCGCGTCAGATTTGTGGACGGGAACGAGTACGAGTTCGAACTGTCGCCGCTGTACTGGGGAAACAGCGGGATGGACATCCCATTCGCCGACCGGGAAGCACTCGTTGACCAGTGGGAAGCCGACTCGCGAGGCACCCTGACGAGTAGTGAGTGGAAACAGTGGTTGCGGGAGGCTCGTCACGACTCGCATTTCTCGGACGCAGAACTCGACGAAATCACCCGCGAACTTCCGATAACCGAGAGCCTGCTAGAGCGCCTTCGTCGCGCATTCCATCGCTGATGCGGTGAGCGAACTGGTCGGCCAACCGAACGAGAATACGGTCGTAATTTCCGAATCGGAGGGGCGATACCGGAATAACCAACCGGACTCGGTATTCTTACCACCCGAAGCTACAGAGGTGTAAACGATGGGAACCGAGTCGCAGTCGGTACGTGCCTCGAAAAGTTGGCAGTCGGTTGTGACAGTCGCGGGGTGGCAGACAGCCGCGAGTTTCTGTTACTACACCATTTTCGCCGCGACCGGCTTTCTCCGCGAGGCGTTTTCGCTCTCGGAAACGCTCGTCGGCGTCTTCCTCACGGCGGCGTTGCTCGGATATACGCTCATGCTGTTTCCGAGCGGGGCGGCCGTCGATGGATTCGGTGAGAAACACACGATGATAGTCGGACTCCTCGCCCTCGCTGTCGCGGCTGTTGGCGTCTCACTCGCACCGTCCTACGGGCTCCTTCTGGGTGCTGGCGGGATACTGGGTGTCGCCTATTCGACGGCAATGCCGGCCTCGAACCGCGCCATCGTCGCCAGTTCACCCGACGGACGGCAAGGTCTCGCGATGGGCTTGAAACAGGTCGGAGTCACTGCGGGTAGCGGGGCGGCTTCGCTCGTCATTACGGGCGTCGCCACCGTCGTCGCGTGGCAGGTCGGATTCTGGGTTGTCGGGGCTCTGGCGGCGGGATACGTACTCGTCTTCGTCGCCCTGTATGACGGCTCGCGGGGGAGCGGCAAGTTCTCGTTGCCCAATCTCTCGCAACTCCGGACGAATCGTGCCTACAAGCGTCTCGTCGTGGCTGGTCTCTTCGTCGGAGCCTCCATTTTCTCGATGCTGGGCTACACCGTCCTCTACGTGCAAGACGCCGTCGGTGCGAGTGCCGCCGCTGGTGGTATCGTGCTCGCAGTGACGCAGGTGGCGGGGAGCGTCGGCCGAATCGGTGCCGGAAACCTTGCCGACCGTCTGGGCGGCGCGAAGGGTTCGGCCACTGTCGCTCTCGGTCAAATACTACTTGCGGTCGTCCTCTTTGTCGTTCTCGCTGTCGGTGACTGGTCGCTCCCGGTTGCTATCGTCCTATTCGTTGGCCTTGGCCTCTCGATTCATGGTTCGACTGGCGTGTTTTACTCGTGCCTCTCGGAACTCGTCGATGCCGACGACATCGGCGGCGCGACTGCTGGTGGGCAGACCGCGATAAATACCGGTGGACTGGTCGCGCCGCCACTGTTCGGCCTGCTGGTCGAGACAGGTGGCTATGGCCTTGGCTGGGGGTTGCTCGTCGGCACGACGCTCGTAGCGACCGTGTTGCTCGTGGGAGTTCGACGGCAAACGTGACGCCTCGTCGGTACCCCCAGTGTCAGCCAACCGGTAGGAAGTCGCTGACGAAATGGGAGAAGGGTTTACCCCACCTCGTATCGTGCTACTACCAAATGGGAGACACAGCAACCCAACGGAACGCCGTCCGCGACGCAGTCGAGCGCGTCACGGAGATGATGGCCGACGAAAAGGACTACCTGACCGACCTCGACTCGGCCATTGGCGACGCCGACCACGGGGCGAACATGAATCGCGGCTTTGAGGCGGTTCACGAGAAAATCGGCGAGATGGGCGACGCACCTCCCGACGAACTCGTCAAGACGGTCGGGATAACCCTCGTCTCGGAAGTCGGGGGGGCCGCCGGACCGCTGTACGGCGGGTCGTTCATGACCGCCAGCGCGAAGTTCGAAGACGGAATCACGGCCGAATCGAGCGTGGCGTTCGCCGAGGCGTTTCTGGAAAAGGTAAAAGACCGCGGTGGCGCGGCGGTTGGCGCGAAAACGATGGTCGATGCCCTCACGCCCGCAGTTCACACCTACAAGAAATCCATCGAGGAGGACGACCTCGAACCGGTCGAAGCTCTGACCAAAGCGGTCGATGCCTGCCAGCGCGGCGTGAACTTCACGACGCCGATACGGGCGACCAAGGGGAGAGCGTCGTACCTCGGATGGCGGTCGGTTGGCCACCAAGACCCCGGCGCGACCAGTACCCTGTTCATCGTGGAGGCAATTCGGGAAACCGCAGTCGAATATCTTGGGGACGGTGACCTTGAACCGGACGCAACCTCGCCGACGGTACCGGACGAAGATGCAGAGGGTGAACAGGGCGAAACGCAGGAGGAGTCGTAGATGGTCGGTCTCGTCGTCGTCTCACACAGCAAACGCGCCGCGGATGGAATCATAGAAGTCGCCGCGGAAATGGCGAGCGACACGCAAATCGAAGCGGTCGGTGGCGACACCGACGGCGGAATCGGTACGAGTGCCGAGGATATTCGGAACGCCCTCGATTCGATTTCGGACGGGGAGGCTATCGTGCTGGTCGATTTGGGGAGCGCGGTGATGAACGCCGAACTCGCCATCGAAATGTCGGACACCGACGCAGAAATCGCCGATGCGCCGGTTCTCGAAGGGACAGTCAATGCCGCCGTCGCCGCGATCAGTCCGAAAGCGACCATGGAAAGCGTTCGCGAAGCGGCGGAGGAGGCAGGAGAGATTTCAAATATTTGATATACTCCCGCGTCTAAAGATACGGGAATCCACGACGAGGATATTACGCTTGCGCGTTTCCTCGGGAGCGAAGTACGCTTTCGCGTCCTCCTTCAACGGTAGCCGTCCAATTATGACCAAGGACGTGCATTACAGCGCGTAGAGCCGTATCAAAGCGGCCTTCCCATCCATCTGCAATGGGCGTTTCACCCGGGGATACCGCATTCCCGTCCACGACAGGGTATTCAGCCTGCTGGGTACCACCATCAGCGTCAGACGACCTGTCGGCCCGGACGTGGTGGAGTGGGCGTCGGATTTGTTACCACGCGACGAGTCGATGCGAAGCATCGGTACGGTCAAAGACCGTGTTCGCCAACGAGTGAACTCCGGTAGCCATAGATGCGGCGGGAGGACGCTTAATCCTACCGTTCGTGGAATATCCGGCAGTGCAGTGACCAGCAGAAATCGAACTAAGCTTACGGCGCGTATCCACGCCCTGAAGAACGTGGCATTGCACCTGTTCAACCTGTAATCACTCCGATTCCAGCACGTTCGTCACCGCTTCCCGTGTCTCGGCGGTAAGAGCGTGGTTCGCGAGTTCGCTGGCGTCCTCGGCATTCACGTCCCGAACCCGTGCTTTCACCTGTGGCACCGTCACGGCGCTCATGCTCAATTCGTCCAATCCGAGACCGACGAGCAGTTCCGTCAGTTCGGGATCGCCAGCCATCTCGCCGCACATTCCGACCCAAATACCTTCTTCGTGGCCCGCTTCGACCGTTCGACGAATCGCCCGCAACACCGGCGGGTGAAGCGGGTCGTGCAGGTCGGCGACGTGTTCGTTCTCTCGCGAGGCAGCCATCACGTATTGCGTGAGGTCGTTCGTCCCGATGCTGAAGAAATCGACGCGCGATGCCAGCGACTCCGCGACGAACACCGAACCCGGGGTTTCTATCATCACGCCGAGTTCCGGAATTTCGTAATCAAATCCGTCGTCAGCCAGTTCCTCGGCGACCTCCTCGACGCGGGAGAGGGCCGTGTCGAGTTCCTCGATTCGGGAAACCAGTGGGAACATCACGGCAAGGTTCCCCTCCGTTCCGGCGCGCAACAGGGCGCGCAGTTGCGTTTCGAAGAGGTCGCCGTCGGTGCCGAGCGACCGTCGAATCCCGCGATTTCCCAAGAACGGATTACCCTCGTCCGGTGTGTCGAGGTACGAAATCGGTTTGTCGCCGCCGACATCGAGGGTGCGAATGATGACTCGCTCGTCCGGAAACGCCGACAACGCCTCGACGTAGGCGTCGTACTGCTCGTCCTCGTTCGGTGAAGAATCACGGTCGAGGAACAGGAACTCCGTCCGAAACAGGCCGATTCCATCGACTCCCTGATCGGCTACCGCATCGAATTCGGCGAGGGTTCCGACGTTGCCCGCGACTTCGATTTCCCGTCCATCCGCGGTGGAAACGTGATCTTCGATGATTTCCGTCTCGTCCTTCGTGATGCGATTTCGACTGGATTCATCCGGGTCGATGACCACGAGGCCATCCGTTCCATCGACTAGCACTGCTCGTCCATCGCCCGCTTGGGCGAGTTCGTCGCCGACACCGACCACAGCGGGAATTCCGAGCGAGCGAGCGAAAATCGCGGCGTGTGAGGTTCGACCACCGAACTCGGTGGCGAACCCGACAACCGTGTCCGGATCGAGTCGTGCCGTGTCGCTCGGGCCGAGCCGCTCCGCCAGAAGGATGGTATTCTCGGGAAGGTCGTCGAGGCCGGTTCGCTCGCGGTCGGTCAGGATTCGCATCAGTCGGTCGCGGACATCCCGAAGGTCGTCCGCTCGCTCGGCCATCCCTCCTTCTAACCCTTCGAACCTGGCGATAGGGTCTTCGAAGGCCTGTCGAACCGCGTGGGGTGCGGGTATCCCGTTTTCGATGGCGACTTCGACGCCGCTGGCAATCTCGGGGTCGTCGAGAAAGGCCCGATGTGCGGTGAATATTTCTGCTTCCTCCTCGCCGACGCGGTCGCGCGCTCGGTCGTGTTCGTCCGCTAGTTCCTCGTGGGCGCGCTCACAGGCCGCTTCGAACCTGGCCAACTCCTCGTCGGTGTCGACGGTTTTCGGGTCGGGAAGATCGGATAAATCGGTCGTGCCGCGGTGCCAGATTGCAGTTCCGAATCCCGCTCTAGGCGTCACACCAATCCCGGAAAGCTCGATGCTCACTGCTCTCCCTCCGGTGTCGTGAGAATGGTTTCCAGTGCGTCAAGAGCGGACGCAGCGTCGTCACCCTCCGCGACGAGAGACACTGCATCGCCCTGCCGAGCGTCGAGGGTGGTGACCGAAATCATGCTTCGTGCGTTCACGGGGTCGCTATCCGCTGTTGCGACCGAAATATCAGCGTCGAATTCGTTCGCGGTGGTGACGAATCGCGCCGCAGGTCTGGCATGCAGTCCCGCTTCGGGAACGATGGTAACGGTGCGCTCCATTGGAATCTATGTGCTTGTTTGAACAGGAACATGCTTCATGCTATCGCTGTCCCCAGCGTTTGAGTCCCCACTGTGCCCGCGTGTATCCGAGGGCGAACAGTACCGTTCCGACCAACATGAGCGACCCACCAAGCATCGGCTTCTGCACGGGTGAGCCGGGGTCGGAAATGACAACGAGCACGATTCCCGCCACGAGAACGACCAACCCGGCGAGCGTTACCGGGTCGAGAAATACCAGACGAAGGTACTCACCCATCGAGTGCCTCGGTTCGTCTGCGTCGGCGTCGGACACGGTGGTCACCTAACTCCCTCCTGCCGGGCGTTCTCGCTCCTCGTCATGAACCGCCGGTTCTTCCGGCTCGATGTCCTGCTCTTCCAATTCCTTGACGTACCGTCGTGTCAGCAGGTCATAGAGACCGCCGCCGATAATACCACCGACGATTGTCGATGTGGTCGGAAGCCACCAGCCGCCGCGCGGGCCGGGGAACGCGATTTCACCCCATCCGGCGAGATAGCCGAAGATTCGCGGTCCGAGGTCGCGGGCAGGGTTCAGTGCTGCCATGCTCACTGGTGCTTCGTACTGCACCAGTGCTGCGACGAGCAAACCGATGAGGAACGCCGAGATTGCAGGTGTCGCTCTCGTTCCCATCGGATTCCAGTCGTCCACGAGCGCAAAGATGACCCCGACGAGGATGGCCGTGATAACGACCTCGCTGAAGAACGCTTGCGGGAACGAGACGAGGAACGCCGCCTCGTTCAGCGTCTGGAAATCGCCGATTTTCACGCCAGCGAACGCAGGATTCGGGAAGAACGTCCAGAGGGTCATCCCCGTGATGGAACTCCCCGGTTCGCCGGTGACGACGTTGTTCGCCTCATTGAACTGCTGGTAGTAACCCGACCACGTGACGAACAGCGTCGCGGCGGCGAGAAACGCCCCGACGATTTGCGAGACGATGTAGCCGGGAACGTGTTTCCACGGGAAGTCCCGCCAGACAGCGTTCGCAATCGTCACCGCGGGGTTGATATGTCCCTCCGAAACGCCGCCGACCCAGTAGACCGCGAACATCACCGCGAATCCCCATAGTACGGCGACGCCGAACAGGTCGAAGCCACCAGTTAGCACCGAGACGACGACCGCACCGTCACCGAGAAGGATGAGGATGAAGGTTCCGACGAGTTCGTTGAGGTACTTCGCGCGCCAGTACTCTTCTGCCATCTCAATCACCCCCTTCCTGCGCCCAGTCGAGCGAGCGCTCGACGGCATCCTTCCAACGGTCGTGCTTTCGGTCGGCCTCGTCGCTTGTCATGTCGACGCCGAACTCGCGGTCTACCTGCCAGTTATCGCGGAGGTCGTCCACGGTTTCCCAGTAGCCGACGGCGAGTCCGGCGGCGTAGGCCGACCCGAGTGCGGTCGTCTCATCCACGACGGGGCGGACGATGTCGGCACCGAGAATGTCGGCCTGGAGTTGGCAGAGGAAGTTGTTCTTCACCGCGCCGCCATCGACCTTCAGCGATTCTACCTCGATACCGCTGTCCGCTTTCATCGCTTCCGCCACGTCGCGGGTCTGGAACGCGATGGATTCGAGCGTGGCCCGAACGATGTGTTCCTTCTGGGTGCCGCGAGTCATTCCCACGAGCGTTCCGCGAGCGCGCTGGTTCCAATGCGGTGCGCCAAGTCCGGTAAACGCGGGTACCATGAAGACGCCATCAGTCGAATCGACGCTTCGAGCCATCGACTCAGTCTCCGCCGCATCATCGATGAAGCCGACATCGGCCAGCCATTCGATGGCCGCACCGGTAACGAAAATGGAGCCTTCGAGAGCGTACTGTACTGGCTTTCCGGAACGCTGGAAACCGACCGTTGTGAGGAGACCGTGCTCGCTCTCGACCGCTTCCTCGCCCGTATTGAGCAGGAAGAAACTGCCCGTCCCGTAGGTGTTTTTGGCGTCCCCGGCGTCGAAGCAGGTCTGCCCGAACAGGGCGGCCTGCTGGTCGCCAAGCGCACCAGCAACTGGGACTTCCGCGCCGAGGAATCCTTCCGAATCGGTCGGACCGTATGTCTGGTCGTCGCTCGACGGCCTGACTTCCGGCAACATCGCCATGGGGACGTCGAATTCGGCACAGAGATCTTCGTCCCACTCCATTTCATGGATGTCGAACAGCATCGTCCGGGAAGCGTTCGTCACGTCCGTGATGTGTTCGCCCGTCAGGTTGTAGATGAGCCACGAGTCGATAGTGCCGAACAGCACCTCTCCTTGCTCTGCCCGTTCTCGGATGTCCTGCGGTCGAGCGCGCTGGAGTTTGATGGGATCTGCGTTGTCGAGCAACCACTCGGCTTTCGTCGCCGAGAAGTAAGCGTCCGGTTCGAGGCCCGTCTTCGACCGAACCATCTCGACCTTTCCTTCATCTTCGATTCGTTCGACCCGGTCGGTCGTCCGGCGGTCTTGCCAGACGATGGCGTTGTGAACCGGGCGTCCGGAGTCGGTATCCCACAGCAGGGTCGTTTCGCGCTGATTGGTGATGCCGATGGCTTCCAACTGGTTCGCGGAAACGTCGGCGTCGTCGAGCGCGGTCGTGACGACGTGTTGTGTGTTCTCCCAGATTTCGAGCGGGTCGTGTTCGACCCACCCCGGTTCCGGATAGTTCTGTTCGTGTTTCTCGTAGGCGCTGGCGACGACCCGACCGTCGTGGTCGAACAGCATGAAACGGGTGCCGGTCGTCCCCTGGTCTATCGCGCCGACGTATGTGTCTGTCATTGTTCCCCCCACGGTGCGTCGGTTCTCCCCCTTCCCCCGCCGCACCTCCCAACATAGACGGCACCGAGAAATATTACGTTTTCCCACCAGTTTCGCCTAGTTAGCGAGCGTCGGAAATTCTGTCGTACTGCTCTTCGGACAGTTCGATATCGGCAGCACCGACGTTCTCTTCCAGTTGGTCAGGTGTACGCGCGCCGACGATCGGGATACAGTCGAACTCTCGTTGTTGGATGAGCCAGCGAAGTGCGACCTGTGCCGGGGTCGCATCGAGGTCGTCCGCGATAGACCGAATTTCACCCAATACCTGCCAGCCGTCTTTGGACATGTAGTAGTCCTCGAAGCGGTCGGTCAAGTCGCCGCGAGACCCCTCTGGAATATCACCGTCGTGTTCGTATTTGCCCGTCAGGAACCCGCCAGCCAGCGGCGAGTACGGACACACTGCGATATCTTGGTCAGCACAGACATCGAGGTAATCCTGCACGTCGTCTCCCGCCGCAGCGTGGTACATCGGTTGGGTCACGTCGAATCGCGCCAAATCGTTCACGTCGCTCTCCCAAAGCGCCTTGGTCAGCTGCCACGCGGCCATCGAACTGGCACCGAGGTAGTTCACCTTGCCGTCCTCCACGAGGCCGTTCAGGGTTGAGAGCGTCTCCTCGATCGGCGTCGTTTCGTCCCAACGGTGGATATAGTACAGGTCGAGATAGTCGGTTCCGAGGCGGTCGAGCGTCCCCTGAATCTGCTTCCGGATGTGTTTGCGCGAGAGGCCGCGCCCGTTCGGGTTGTCGCTGTCGAACGGGAAGTAGACCTTCGAGGCGATGACAAAATCCTCGCGGTCGTGTTGGGAGAGCCAATCGCCGATCCAAGCCTCGCTGGTTCCGTTCGGGTCGCCGTAGACGTTCGCGGTGTCGATGAAGTTGATGCCGTTCTCCCACGCCGTGTCAAGCAGGTTGTGGGCCGTCTCCCGGTCGGTTTCGACCGTTCCGTTTGATTCCTTGGCGAATCGCCACGTTCCGAAACACAGCTCCGAGACTTTCGTGCCGGTCGCACCGAGATTTCTGTACTTCATGCGAGGGAGTCATCGGGAAGGGTGGTAAAAGTCGGGGAAGCGGTGAGTTATGGATTGCGTTCGTTTCCGCTATTCAGCCCGAATACTGCTTCCGCAACACCACATCACCACCTGCGTTCCGCACGATAATCGTATCGCCACCGTTGTTCCAAACCGCGCTATCCGACCCCCAGTACAGTTCCGTCGCCGAATTCGAGCCGGCTCCGGAGTAGAGCGTGAGAGTAGTACCCGGTTTCATCGACACACCCGAAGGAACGCGATAGGTGTGGCCGGAGTCGTCGGAAATCGTCCACCCGGCAATATCGACTGCGTCGTTTCCGCTGTTTTGCAGGACGAAATACTCGTCGTTCAGGTTGTCGTGGTCGTTGCCGTCAGCGTCGGCGTGAACCCGGGCGATGGTGAGACCGGTCGTGCCGACAGCACCGTTAGTAGTTCGAGTTTCTCCCTGCCCATCGCGACATTCCCACAGACCGATTTTTTCGCGTTGGGCCTTTGATTCCGCCGAATAGAACCGGTCTCGTTTCGTGAACTCGCTGTCGTACACGCGAGCGTAGCCCTGCGCGATCAATCGATAGTTGAACAGCTTTCCGTCGTCGCGAATGTACACCAGCAATCGGTCGTATCTGTCACGAGGCCCCTCGTTCGGGTCGGTGAAAATAGTCACCCGCTCGCCCGCGAGTTCGGTGCGACCGAACTCGCTAGCCTTGTGGCCCCAGTCGCGTAGGCAACTCGCCCCCGAATCGTCGTTCGGCACGCCCTCGAACTCCTTCGGGTCGTTGGCGGTATGCACCTCCGGCGTGTCCACGCCGAGCAGTCGAGCCGTGTCCTGTGTTCCATTTTTATATTCGAACTCGACCGTGTCGCCGTCCACAATTCGTGTTATCGTCACCGACCAACTCACGCCAGTTGTTTTTCCGGTTCCACCCGACAGAGTCGTTCCCGTGGTTTCCGTGGTCGTCCCCGGTTGTGAGGTCGAGCAACCTGCGAGGACGATTGTGCAGACGACAAGCAAGACAAAAGCTGACGACCTGGGAGACACGGTATCAAGAATGGCTTCTCGTGGATTAAATCTATGCGCCAGTCGTGGTGCATAGATTCACCGACTAGTGCCCACATAACAAAGGTGATATTTTATAACTAGCAGCAGAATTCTCAACCATGAGCGACAGCCCCCGTGAACGTCTCGCCGAGAATGCAACGGGAATCACGTCAACGCTGGTCACGGGCTTCTGGCTCGTTGCCCTCTTTACCGGACAGGACTGGTGGCTCGCGGCCATGCTCTTCGGCTACGTCGTCGTCATTCCAATCGTCGCCATGCTGTTCGACCAGGAGGACGAAGTCGATACCTGGTGGAACGACATGTGGAGCGATTTATCCGACAAACCCGACTGGTGGAACGGGTTCGGCGGACTCGGGGAAGCGAAGTCGGGAAAATCCGAGAAACCATCCGAACCGAGGGAACCGACGGAATCGAACAACAAGGAGGCACTCGAAACCCTGCGAAACCGCTACGCTCGCGGCGAACTCACGGACGAACAGTTCGAGCGAAAACTGGAACGGCTCATGGAAGTCGAGACGATAGAGGATGTCGAAGACCGGTTCCGAGAGGACGAACGCGAACGGCTTCGGGAACGGGAGTAAACAGGTCGATTCTACTCGCCTTCGGCCCACGAACTGAGCGTCTGCTGAACCGCCGCCTCGCCGACCGCTCGTCCTAGAATATCGTATCCGGCGCGTTCGGCGCGGTCGTTCGCGGAGGCGATGAGGCGCGAGACGATGAACTCGGGGGTCGATTTGCCGACCGTGTCGAATCGTGGCTGGTAGTCCACCAGCAGTTCGAGGTCGTCGTCCAACCCTTCCGCGAAGATGCCGTCTTTCCGTGCTTGGTCGGGGAGCGGATTCAAATCCTCCGCAAGGTGGGTGACGAACACGCCGAGCGCACCCCTATCGACCGTCAAACCGACGAGTCCGTGCAGGAGGTTGGCCGCGCTTCCGGGTTCGGTAATCGCCTCGAACTCGTCCACGAGCATGAGGGTACGACCGTCGTTCGTGAGCGGCGGCACGATGTTTCTGAGCGTCGATTCGAGCACTCCGGCGTTGAAACTGGCGTGTCTGCGATGGAAGACGATGGTATCGGAAATCGAGATCTGTGCCCGTTCGGCGGGCACCGGAAGCCCCATCTGGGCCAGCAGCGCGACCTGACAGAGCGTTTCGAGCAGGGTGGTTTTCCCCCCGCTGTTGGCCCCGGTCAAGACTGTCACGCGGTCGCCTTTCGGCGGCCCGGCGACCCCGTGTTCACCGATCCCGTAGGTGATCGGCTGGACATCCCCGTTTCCGGTGGCGAGAAAGAGGTTTCGTGCGCCCTCGACCGCGAAACCTTCGTCCACGAACTCGGGGCGGGTGAGGGAAAATTCGTGGGCGAATCGGGCCAGCGACAGCGAGACTGCGAGGTCATTGACAGCGGAAACGGCGGCGTCGATGGCACCGCGGGTTTCCTCGATGCTGGTTTCGAGTTCCGCTGCAACCGTCGCTTCGCGTTCCTCGACTGCGTCACGCTGTTCGGCGACGAGTTCGCGGAGCGAGCCCCCGACAAAGTCGGTGGCGTCGGTGGCTTCCCCCACCGTCGCGGTACGGATGCGCTGCGGTTCGATATCGGTCTCGTGGGCGACGTATTCGACGTAGCTCTCGCGGAATTCGTCCGGGTTCCGCACGTCGCCGGATTGAACCGCTTCGATCACGTCCAATGCACCGCTTTCGAGTCGCTCAACTCCTGCCAATTCGTCGCGAAGGCGGTCGAGTTCGTCGTCCGCTCCCTTCGCGACGCGGTCGCCGTCGAGTTTACCGAGGGCACCGACTGCCGCATCGAGTGCATCTGAGTCGATTTCCGTAACGGGGGCGAACGCCCCCTCGGTCGTTCCGGTCGCTTGCAGGGCGAGGGCGGTCTCGACCGCAGTGCGCTCGCTCCCGTCGTATTCCTCGAACGCGGCGAGAACCGACTCGCGTTCGGAGTCGGCCAGTTCGTCCCATGACGTGACGGCGTCAATGACCGAATCGAGTCGGTCGCTCGCTTCCTCGGAGGAGCGAACGGGCGTCATGACGCGAATCCGGTCGCCAGCGTCGGGCGTTACCGCATAATCGCTGGCGAGGTCGAGGAGCGATTTGTAGACGGAGCGACTGTCCCGAGTCGCCAGCACCGCCATTCCCTCGCCACCGTTCGCCTGTCGAAGGATCCGTGTCGCTCGGCCCCTCGACAGGCCCGCGTTCGAGAGGACGCGGACGTTGCTCGCTTCGATCGCCTGAACCGCTCGTTCGACACCCAACTCGGTTTCGAGCAGGTCGCTCGTCTTCGGCCCGACGCCCCAGTAATCCTCCAGCCTCATACCTGGTGGCTGACACGGGGCGCTATTAACGATTCCCGTTCGTCCAAAATATAATGTCGTTAGAGATAGTTAAAGAAATTATATCTCTACCAGAAGAATATAACACGGTGAATCGACTCCTCTATTTCGGCGACGAACGAGTCGACATCGAGGGAAACGTTGTGCGGTTTGCGAACGAGAAAAAAATTCCCGACGACCTCGAAACGGTGGATTGCATCGATTGTGAACATTCACCGCCGAAATGCGACGTGTTTTCCGTGCTCGAGACCGTTCGTCAGCACGATTCAAACCTCCGTTTCTCGTTCTTTCGGCCGACGAGGAAGTGATACGCGATGCACTCGAAGCCGGTGCGACTGACTACGCTCGTCCCGGGAGTGACTAACTCCTCGCACATCGAATCGACACTCTCGTCGAAAGCCGACGAAGTCGACACGAGTTATCCCAGACCGAGGCGCTGCTCGATGGAATGCCCGATGCCATCGTCATAATAGGGGAAAACGGGGACATCGAGTATGTAAACGACGGTGTCGAGCGGGTTTTCGGATACGAACCGGACGCGCTTCGCAGGCGGCCGCTCACGAAACTGATACCGGAACGACTGCAACCGAGACACAACGATTCCCTCGCACGATTTATCGAAACCGGTGAGCGACAGGTCGATTGGGAGTACGTCGAGACGGTCGCCCGACACCGGGATGGTCACAAAATTCCCATCGCGCTGTCGTTCCGCGAGGGTGAGTACGACGGAGATCGGACGATTATCGGAATCGTTCGCGACATCTCGAAACGGAAGGAGGTCGAGTCAAAACTCAAAACCTCGCGCGAACGGTATCGAACCCTGGTCGAAACTTGCCCGGAGGCCATTCTCGTCGCCGACGCGAGGACGGGTTTTATCCTCGATGCGAACCCGGCAGCAGAAGACCTCCTCGGACGACCACGGGACGAACTGTTAACGCTCCATCACATCGAAATTCATCCCGTCGAACGGCGTGCGTTCTATCAGCAAATGTTCGACCGGCACGCGGAGCACGGTGGTGTCACGAAGAACGCGACGGGGTTCGAAATCGCTCGTCCGGACGGGACGGAGATACCGGTCGAAATCAGTTCGACCGTGACGGAACTCGACGGACACCGCGTCATCCACGCGATTTTCAAGGACGTGTCGGAACGAACCGCCCGCGAACGAACCTTGGACACGCTTCGGTCGGCGACACGCGACCTCATGAGGGCCGAGACGAAGACTGAAATCTGTGAAATCGCGGTATCGGCCGCCGAAGAGACGCTCGATTTCCCGCTTACCGCAGTGTATCTCGAAGAGTCCGAAACGCAGACGCTTCGCCCCGTCTCGGTAACGGAGAACACGACGAAGACGTTCGACGAGATACCAACCTTCGACGCCGGGGATGTGCTGGCGTGGTCCGTGTTCGAATCAGGGGAGGCCGCCGTCTTCGAAGATCTGAAAAACCAGCCGGGAACGTACAACTCGGAAACGTCGGTCGAAACGGAACTCATCCTTCCCCTCGACGACCACGGTATAATCCTGTTTGGGTCGCAGTGTCAAATGGAGTTCGACGAGTACGCCCTCGACTTCGCGGGAATCCTGACGGCGAACGTGCAGTCGGCACTCGACCGAGCGGAGCGCGAAGAGACGCTTTCGAGACACAGAGCGGAGTTGGAAGAACTCAATCGCATCAACGCGGTCATCCGTGACGTTGACCGGACGCTGGTACAGGCAACGACACGCGAAGAAATCGAAGCGGCGGTTCCCCAACGGTTGGCGACAGCAGAACCGTACGAATTCACGTGGGTCGGCGAGTACGACGCGAGCGCCGAAATCGTCCACCCGGTGGCACACGCTGGCGATGAAAACGGCGATACGTATCTGGAATCGGCCATCAGACCCGAAGACGGCGTTCGGGGACCGGCGACGAAAGCGCTGGAAACCGAACGCGTCGTGCTGGTCGAGGATATCGCCACCGACCCGTCGTTCGAACCGTGGCGGGACGAATCGCTCGATAAAGGCTATCGGTCGCTCGCCGCCATCCCGATTCGATACGACGAAACGTGCTACGGCGTCCTCGTCATCCATGCTGATAGACCCGACGCGTTCGATGACCGCGAATGCGCGGTGCTCTCGGAACTCGGCGAAACGGTCGGTCTCGCACTCGCGGGAATCGAAAGCAGAAAGGCGCTCCTCTCGGACTGTGTGGCGGAAATAGAGGTCGAATCGAATGATTCGAACATCTTTTTCGTCCAACTTCCGCAGGAAATCGAGTGCGAACTCGACCCGCTCGGTACGACACTCTCATCCGATGGGTCGCTTCTCTGTTTCGTGTCCGTGTCGGGGGTGTCATCGGACGACGTCCTCGACCCACTATCCCGATTCGACGAAATAACCGATGTTCGCGTCGTCCATGAACGAGATGACGAATGCGTACTCGAACTACGGCACGACAATATATCGTTCATGACGGCACTCGCGGATAGAGGGGCGACGATCGCACGTGCCACCGCGGACGAGGACGGCGCACGGGGGGTCGTAGAACTACCGACCGATGCGAACGTCCGACAAACGATAGCGACGATACAGGACGCGTTTCCCGACACGCGAGTCGTCGCACAGCGCGAACGCGACAAACCGGAACCGACGGTCACTGAGTTCCGCACGACGCTCGACGAATCGTTGACCGACCGCCAATGGACGGCGCTGGAAACGGCCTACCTCGTCGGATTTTTCGAGTGGCCACGCATCAGCACGGGCGAAGAGGTGGCGGCGTCACTCGACGTGTCGCCGCCGACGTTTCATCAGCATCCCCGTCGCACCCAGTCGAAACTGGTCGATACGTTCTTCGACCGGTGAGGTTTTTATTCCCCGGTCGGTTGCTTCGGCCATGCGTCTCATCCAGGTTCTCGTTCCGGAGGACTGCCGGGACGCCGTCCTTGCCATCTTGGACGACGAGCACATCGATTACGTGCTCACCCGAGAGGAAAGCGACGGCGACAGCTCGGCTATCGTCCAATTTCCACTTCCAGCGCAGGCCGTAGACCGGGTTCTCACCGACCTGCGAGAGGCCGGTCTGCCCGACGATTACACCGTCATCGGAAGTGTGGAGACGGCACGGACGCCACATATCGAGGAACTGGAGGACAAGTTCGTCAAAGGGGGCGGCGAGAACGACAGCATCGCCACGGAAGAAATTCGCACGAAAGCACTCGGGATGAACCCGAGTCCGATAACGTACTACGCGATGACGATCCTCTCCGCAATCGTCGCAACTGCTGGACTCCTGCTCGACTCGCCCGCCCTCGTCGTCGGGTCGATGGTCATCGCACCGCAGGTTGGTTCGGCGATGACGACGAGTGTCGGTCTCGTACTGAACGACCGGCACATGATTCTCGATGGGTTGCGCTCACAGATACTCGGTTTAGGCGTCGCCATCGTCAGCGCGACGATTTTCGGCTGGGCGCTCAAATCCGCACAGTTCATTCCACCGGCCCTCGACGTGGCGACGGTGAGTCAGATAAGTCAACGTGTCTCGCCCGGGTTCCTCTCGCTCGCGGTCGGCATCTGCGCAGGTGCGGCCGGGGCGCTCGGGCTCGCAACCGCCCTTCCCGTTTCGCTCGTCGGCGTCATGATTGCGGCGGCGCTCATCCCCGCGGCAGCCGCAGTCGGCGTCGGACTCGCTTGGGGGCCGCCAGTCATCGCACTGGGGGCGTTCGTCCTGCTGGTCGTGAACGCCGTTTCCATCAATGCCGCGGGCGGTAGCGTGCTCTGGGTGCTCGGCTACCGACCGGTCAAAGGTTCCTCGATTCGAAAGGCGGCCCCGACGCTTATCGCAGTCGCCATCCTGCTCGTCTCGTTTGCCGGTGCAGGATTGGTGATGAGCAAGCAAATGCAGACGGAAAACACAGTAAACGAAGGGGTACAGAACGTGCTCCAGCAGAACCAGTACAAAAATCTCGAACTGGTCAAAGTACAGGTCGAGTTCGACGACATGGGAATCGTCGACCAGAGCCAGCACGTTACCGTTCTCGTCAGTCGTCCGACCAACGAACCGTATCCACGGCTGTCGAAGGATCTGGCCGATAAAATTTCGGGACGGATCGATGGGCGAGTGGTGGTCGAACTGGAGTTCACCGAGCGTCAGCGGTCGGTGGCGAGAACGTGAAGCCGTACTCGCTCACGATGCGATACGCCGACGTTCCCCAGATGTAATCCTCACCGGGCCACCATGTCCGGGCGTTGTTGAATCCACCGATGAGGAGACCCGAATCGGGATTTTCGGGGTCTGGATGATAGTTGACGCTCCCGCTGTCGCCGTCGGTGAAATCCGACTGCGACCCCCACTTCAGTTGACCTCGCTTGCACACTTTCCCGTACGCGCAGGTCATGCCATCGATGGCCTGTAATTTTCCGGACGAATGCCCCGTCCTGGACGCGATTTTCTCGAGTTTCGAGCCGCGTGCTTTGAGTTCCGCAAGCCCCTCGCGCGTGAACTGTCCGACGACTGGAGACGGTGATTCGCCGTGAATCACGCTCAGCGGGCGAAACCCGTTTACCGGGTCGATGCGGACAAAGTCGTCAAGTTGGTAGCCTCTGCGAACTTCCCCGATTTTCCGCGGGCCACGGTTCCCGAAGACGAAGAACGGTTCGCCTTTGAACCGCTCCTCGTCACCGCCGTAGACGTGGTTGGAGGTGGCGAAAAACGGCGTTTCCCCGTCGTACATCGCAGGAGCGAGCGTTCCGGAGGCCTCTCGGTTGGCACATTCAATGCCGCCCGGAATCCACCTTCCAGCGATGGAACTTGCTCGGTCGGAGCGAGTTTCGTCCGACCGTGTCGATTCGACGCGGTTTACCTCGACTGCTACGTCGCCGACACGCTCCGGAACTGCACCACCCGCCTCACTCCCTGTCACGTCGACTGTGAGTGCGGCGTTTCGGCCGCCGAACTCCCCCGGAATGACGGCACTTCCAACGACGCCCGGCGTCGAGCGCACGTCGAATCGCCGCTGGGCGTCGAAAGCAGACCGAAGGTCGGCGAACCAGTCCGCCGGAACGGTCATCGTGCGCGGTTCGAAGTTTTCCCCGTGCGCGTACACGAGTGGAACTTCGTTTCGGCCTGCTGCTTCCACGTCCTCGGGCGTGAGTAGCCCGGCCATGGAACCGAACCCGGCCCCGAGAAGCGTCGAAACGAATCGGCGGCGACCCATCGTCCTGAGGCGTCTGTCGAATGCAAAGCGTGTTGCTGGTCGTCTCCTGCTGTCGTCGTCTTTGTTCCCCATCGTGTCGTTTCCCCATTTCCCGTAGTGCGGTACGGCGAGCAACTACTTGAAACTCGACCGTCAGGTTCGACGGGGGATGCGAAAAATTATCGAAGCGGTGGGGCCGAGGTTTTAGGCCCGCCGAAAAATGGGAAGTTTTACGTATTATTAGGCGAGCCTAAAACATGAGTATGGTAGCAGACGAGTCAAAACCCGTCACGCGCCGTCGGTTCATCGCGGGGAGCGGTGTCGCTGGCGCGGCACTGCTCGCCGGATGTACCGGTAACAACAGTGAAGGCAAGCAGACGAGTACCGACGGAAGCGAGACGAGTGGTGGCGAGACGAGTGGTACCGGAACGAGTGACGGAACGACGCAGTCTGGTCCGTACTCGGTGTCGATGGAACCCGTCGGCAAGGTCGAGTTCGAATCCACCCCGAAAACGTGGGTAGCAAACAACGGGAGTTGGGCCGACATGGGCGTCGCCCTCGGACTCGAACCGCCCAAAGCGCTGTGGCTCACGAGTCGATACCACACGCAGTACTACGACGACATTCCGGGTGTGTCGGTCGACAAAAGCAACATGGTCGACCTGTATCAGGACGGCGTCAACAAGGAGTTGTTCTACGAATTGGACGGCGACGTTCACGTCATCGACCCGAACTTCCTGATGAACCGGTTCAAAGGCTGGAAGCAGGCCGATATCGACGAGGTCAGGAAGAACATCGGCCCGCTCTTCGGAAACAGCATCTTCTCGCGTGGCTACGAGTGGCACAAGGATTACACGTACTACTCGCTCTACGAAGCGTTCGGGAAATTGGCCGAAGCGTTCCAGAGAACCGACCGATACGAGCAATTCTCGTCGCTCCACGACGAGTTCCAATCCAAAGTGGATTCGGTTGTTCCGAAGAAGAAAAAAGACCGCCCGGAAGTCGCAACCATGTGGGCATCGGGCAACGAACCAACGTCGTTCCTCCCGTATCTCATCAGCGAGGGAACGAGTTTCAAGCAGTGGCGAGACCTCAAGGTTCGCGACGCGCTCGCTAGCACGTCGGTTCGAGACTTCCACAGCAACCGCGGAAAGGTCGATTTCGAGACGCTACTCGAAATCGACCCCGACATGCTGTTGCTCCGCGGGCACGAACAGCAGACCGCGAAGGAGTTCCAGAACACGGTCGTCTCGTTCATGAAGAACCACTCCGTGGGAAGCAAACTCACGGCAGTCAAAAACGGCGACGTGTACCGCGGCGGCCCGCTGTACCAAGGCCCAATCACGAACCTCGTCGTCACCGAGCGCGCGGCAAAGCAAGTGTACGACGTTTCCGAATCGCTGTTCGACCGCAAAAAGGTCGCCAGCATCGTCAACGGCTAAGGCGAAAACTGCGGAAGCCGAGTCAGTGTATCGCACTTCGAACGACGCGAGCACGGTGGGCATCGCGCTCGCGTTTCATCCCATATCACACCTTCCTCATTTTTCGATGATCCAATCTGTACTCCTACAGAGAAAACCAAAGCCCTTATCGGTATTTAGGGAGACCTAAAAACGAAACGACGATTCGAAGCCACGGAACTGTGAACAATGGCATTCGATTCGACCGATTCAACGACAAAGAGGACATATGACTGAAGATTTTGGGACGGAGATTCGGGAGACGTTTGACGGGGCGCTCACGGCACTCGTCGCTGCTAGCATTGGCATCGTCGTCGTCGGGTCACTGGTACAGGTGAGTTTCGGCGCGTTTTCGATGTCGCTCGAACAGGCGTGGAGAGCGGTGTTCGACCCCAAAGTGATAACGAATCCCGACGTACTGCTGGCACTGCTACTCGGGAACGAGATTCCAGTGGATTTGAGCAGCGAAACGACGGTCGTCTGGAGTCTCCGACTGCCGCGTGTCCTCGTCGGAATTCTGGTCGGTGCCAACCTCGCCATCTCCGGGGCCATCTTTCAGGCAGTGACGCGAAACGAACTCGCAAGCCCGTACATCCTCGGCGTCAGCCATGGCGCTGGCTTCGCCGTGCTGCTGACCCTCATCGTCTTCAGCGGTCTGTCGGTGTTCCTCCCGCTGTTCGCCGCACTGGGCGGTATCGTGGCGTTCATCATCGTCTACGCTATCGCGTGGAAAGGTGGGACGAGTCCCGTCCGACTCGTGCTGGCCGGGTTCATCGTCGGAACGATTTTCTACTCGTTCCAGCGCGGACTGTTCTTCTTCGCACAGGACATTGGCGTGGTGCAGACGGCCCTCGCGTGGACGACCGGGTCGCTCACCGGAACCGGATGGGAACAGGTTCGAACGATTCTGGTTCCGACGCTGTTCATCGTCCCGATTTCCTTGCTCGTTTCGCGCCAGTTGAACCTCCTCCTCCTCGGCGAGCGAACCGCTCGGTCGTTGGGGATGTCGGTCGAACGGGTTCGATTTGCACTCTCGGCGCTGGCGATTCTCGCCGCGAGCGCCGCCATCTCCGTCGCCGGAATCGTGAGCTTCGTCGGCCTCATCGTTCCGCATATCGTCCGAAACATCGTCGGAACCGATTATCGAAAACTCATCCTCGGTTGTCTGTTTGCAGGTCCTGCACTGGTCGTGGGTGCGGACGTAGGGGCGCGACTCGCACTCAACCCGATTCAGGTGCCGGTAGGTATCGTGACCGGACTGGTCGGCGGACCGTACTTCCTCTATCTCATGCGCAAGCGACAAAAACTGGGTGAGCTCTAATGCCGAGAATACAGCAAACAGAGGACGGACGAACGGAAACCGAGGCGGACGGACGAATGGAATCTGAACCGGATTCGAACCAGGATGTCGTCGTCGTCGGCGGCGGTGCGTCGGGACTCTCCGCCGCGGTGTTTCTCGCCCGCTACGGCCTCGATACGTTGGTGTTCGACGGGGGAACTGCGGCGATTCGCCAGTGTGTGCATCTCGAAAACTATCTCGGCTTTCCCGGCGGGATCCCGCCGGAAACCTTCCTCGCGCTGAGCAGGGAGCAGGCGGAACTCGCGGGCGCGGAGATAGTCGAATCGATGGTCGTCGGCGTTGCGAACACCGACGACGGCTTTCGCGTGACGACACAGACCGGACGGGAAGTCGAAACGAATCGACTCGTCGCCGCGTCCGTGTACGATGACGAGTATCTGACCCCGTTCGAAGACGAGTTAGAGGCTGTGGAACCCGACGGAAGAACGCCCGTCCCCGGGCTGTACGTCACGGGGTGGCTGGGCGAAGCCGAACATCAAGCCATCGTGAGTGCGGGTGACGGCGCGCGGACTGCGCTGGCGCTCGTCCGCGACGTGCGCAGCGAGGACGAGGGACTTTGGGAAGACGTTGCCGACCACTACTACGATTGGACGGTCGAAGACGGTCGATACAGCGGAACGGACTGGGAGTGGCTGGACGACTTCGTCGGCGAGAGTGCGCCAGACGATGCGACTTCTGAGGAGAAACGGCGAGTGCGAAAACGGCTCGAACGCGAGTATCGAGCGTTGGAAATGGACGGGTCGGAGCGAGAAGAACGTACGGAACACGGACGAAAACTCATCCAGAAACACGTGGAGGAAATCGAACCATGAGCGAACGAGAACCTGACGACGAACGAAAAGCCGATGGCGGAATAGTCGTCGAACGAGGCGAGAACCGCGACGAAGGGCGAACGGGAGACGCGAGCGAGCTGCGCGGAATCGACTTGGAAATCGGCTATCCCGACTCGGGAATCATCGTCGAATGTGAATCCATCATCGTTCCGGCAGGCGAAATCACGGCACTCGTCGGACCGAACGGAAGCGGGAAAAGCACGCTCCTCAAGGCACTTTCTCGGGAACTCGAACCCGAGTCGGGAATCGTCCGACTCGACGGAAACGACGTACATTCGCTCGGAACGAAGACGCTCGCGCAGAAACTCGGGTTGCTCTCACAGGAGAACGAATCGCCCGGAAACCTGACCGTCGAAGACCTCGCCTACCACGGACGCTATCCGCATCGTGGCTTTTTCGACGCGAAGACCGAGGAAGACCACAAAGCGGTCGAACAGGCACTCGAACTCGCCGGAGTCACGCATCTCCGCGACGAGGAGATGGGCAGTCTCAGCGGGGGGCAGCGACAACTCGCGTGGATTGCGATGGTACTCGCACAGGACACCGACGTACTCCTCCTTGACGAACCGACAACCTACCTCGACCTGCGGCATCAACTGCGCGTACTGAAGGTCGTTCGAACGCTCGCACGTGAAGAAGACCTGACCATCGGCATCGTCCTTCACGATATCTCGCAGGCGGCCCGCTACGCCGACAACCTCGTTGCCCTACGAGATGGCGAACCGTACGATTGGGGACCGCCGAGCGAAGTCGTTACGGAAGAGCTACTGGCGGACGTGTTCGGCGTCGAAGCGACGGTCGGAATCGAACCGGAAGGGCCGGTCGTCACGCCTCGACGACCGCTATGAATCCGATCGAAAACGTCTAAATTCAGTCCAAAAAGACAATCAGTTCAGCGAACAACTTTATTCATGATTATCATATTTTAAATCTGAATGATTTGTTATTTGGTCAACATTATATAGATACGATTGACGACATGATTATCACACGAACGAGCCGGAATTACCGGGAGATTACGACTAATTACAGCATGCCAACGAGAAATTCCCGGCTCGTTCATAGAGATTCAGAGTAAATCATGAAACGGAAAGGACGTGGTGCAGTAATCGCGGTAGTACTCGCGTTGTTGCTGTCTGCAACCGGGTTCCACCTCGTGAGCGCCCAAGACGCCGCACTTGACCTCGACATCGTGGAGGTGGACGATGAAGGGGAGTATATCGTCATCGAAAACGAAGGTGAACAGTCGTACGGCCTATCCGGATTGACCGTCTCGTTCGGCGACGACTACGAACGGTTCTCGTTCCCCGACGGAACGACCATCGGCCCGGGAGAGTCGATAACGGTCGGAACGGGTAGCGAGACGAACATCGATGCGGACTACAACGCCGGATACGACGGTACCATTCTCTACAACGGAGAGCCGGATATCGTCGAACTGCGAGACGGAAACGCCATCGTCACGTTGACGCTAGGGAGCGTCGACGACAGCGAACAAGGTGCAACAGCGCCCGGAGACGATGAGTCAAGTGATTCCGATGACTCGGATACCACGGACGAACCCGATAGTTCGGATGAGGACACGAGCGACAGTTCCGACGATAACGCGGGCGACAATTCGGACGACTCGAACGACAGCGACGATTCCGATGACTCCGATGGCGATACCGGCGATTCAAACGACTCCGAGGAAACCACGACGGACGAGTCCAACGACAAAGGTGATGAGTCGGACGACGGCGATTCGGATGAATCCACGACGGCGCCCGAAGACGATGAGGGCGAGGACGCCGACGACAGCAACGATTCCGAGGAGGACACGAGCGAGGACTCGAAGTCCAAAGATGAGGAAATGACCGAGAACGAGGAAACGAACGACTGCTGACGGATTCCGACGCACTCTCATTTTTTCGAAATCATCCGGTACGGAGAAACAGACGGCACCGAGGAAAAACGAAGAAAGCTATCCTACAACGCCTGCCACGTCCGTGGCGAATCGTTCAGTCGCTCACAGCCATCTTCGGTGACGACGACCAAATCCTCGATTCGGACGCCGAACTCGCCGGGAATGTAGACGCCGGGTTCGATGCTGAACACCATGCCGGGTTCGAGTTCTACGTCGTTCCCCGAGACGATATACGGACCTTCGTGAACGTCCAACCCGACGCCGTGGCCGGTTCGGTGGATGAACCCCTCGCCGTAGCCGTAGGATTCGATGACCTCGCGGGTCGCCGTATCCACTGCTTCGGCGGTGACGCCGGGTTCAACCGCCTCGACGCCCGTTTGTTGGGCTTCACGGACGGCGCGGTGAACTTGGTCGAACTCCTCGGGTGGCGTGCCAGCGAAGACGACGGTTCGGGTTTGGTCGCCCGGATAGCCGTCAACGAACGCGCCGAAATCGAGGACGACAGGGTCGCCGTAGCCAATTTGTCTGTCGCCGTGGCCGTGGTGAGGTTTCGCCCCGTTTGATCCGGAACCGACGATGGTGTCGAAGGCCGGTTCCTCGCCACCCGCGTCGCCGAGTCGGGATTCGATTTCTCGGACCAGTTCTCGCTCGGTCATGCCGATCGCTTCCTCGCCGAGTTCGCGGATTTCGACGCAGACTTCGTCCGCAACGTCGCCAGCACGACGAAGCACCTCGATTTCCGCCTCGTCTTTTCGCATTCGGAGGGGTTCGAGCACTTCGCTGGCGAGGCCGAAGGTCGCGTCCGGCAGCGCACGCCGAAGGTCTTGGGTGAACAACGCCCACATCGTGTCGTCTACGAGCAGGTGACCGCCGTGGAGATCGAACTCGTCGGCGACCGCGTCGACGAGTTCGAGGGGGTTGTCGCCGTCGCTCCACGTTCGTACGTCGGACACCCACGATTCGTCGGTGATCTGCTCGCCGTACATATCGGGAACGACGAAGACTGGGTCACCCGAAACCGGAACGAACAGGAAGAGGTGGCGTTCGCCGGGATGTTCCCGGAATCCGGAGACGTAAAAGAGGTTCGTGCTCGGGAACAAAACCGCGGCGTCCGCATCGACCGTCCGGAGGCGCTGTTGACACCGGCGAGTGCGTTCTGCGAAAGCATCCGTCATAGATGATGCTGTCGTTGGGTATACGTAAAAATTACACTCTTCCGGCGGTCTCATCGCAGTTCCTTTGCGAACACCTGGGTCGAAATCCGACCCCGAGTGATATACCCATGAGCGGCGTAAAACAGGTATGGGTGGGGAACAGGGGCAACTGCGCGACAGGCCGCGCCTCGCGTGGTGGGTCGTCGGTATCATCTTCGGAGCAGTGATGCTCTTCGTCTTCTACGTGTTCATCGGGACGTTCGCGCTCGGACTGTTCATGTACTACGCGACGCGACCGATTTACGACCGACTGGAGTCACGGCTGGGCCATCCGGGAGTAACCGCGATAGCGTCACTGTTGGCCATCGCAGTTCCGATCCTCGTGCTGGTCGCGTACGCCATCGCGGTCAGCGCGATCGAGGTTGCCGAAATCGCCGGAGAATCGGTCGGGGACTACCAAGGCGTCCTCCAACCGTATCTCGACCTGTCATCGCTGACGGTTCATCCACAACAGATACTCGACCTCGCACGCGAGAGTCAAGGGGCGTTCGTTCGTCTCGGCGGGCCGGAACTGCTCGGCGGTGTGGTAAGCGCGGCGAGCGGGTTCGGACTCACGCTCTTGCAGTTGTTCGTCGCGCTGGCATTAGCATTTTACCTCCTGCGGGACGACGACAAACTCGTTCGCTGGTTCGTCAGCGACATCGGCGGCAGGCGGAGTACGGTGTACAGTTACGGATCTGCGGTCGATGACAACCTTCAGACAGTGTATTTCGGAAGCATTCTCCAAGCGTTCGTCGTCGCACTCGCCGCCGCTGTCGTGTACAACGTCGCCGCCTTCGTCGCACCGGTGGGGTTGTCGATTCCCCTCCCAACCCTACTCGGTTTGCTGACGGGGGTAGCCAGCCTCATTCCCCACGTCGGGACGAAGCTCGTCTACGTTCCAATCGCGCTGTCGCTCTTAATTCGTGCGCTCGGGGAGGGTGTAACTGCTCTCTGGTTCCCAGTAGTGTTCGTTGTCGTCGTCGTCCTCGCCTTGGATGTGGTAACCGAAACCGTCATTCGACCGTACACGGCGGGGAGAAACCTGCACGTCGGACTGATGTCTTTCGCCTACATTTTCGGACCGCTGTTGTTCGGGTGGTACGGCCTGTTCGTCGGACCGCTTTTGCTCGTCCTACTCGTTCAGTTCAACCGCATCGTGCTTCCGGAACTGATGCAGGGAGAGCCGCTTCCAGCGCAACAGGTGACTGGCGACATCGAATCCGAACCAGAAGAAACGGGGGAGAAAACCCGAGAGGAGGAAGGTGCCGAAATGAGTGAAGAATCGGAGACAGGATCGTCGGAGCAAACAGCAGCGGACGAGGAAATCCGCGACTGACCGAAAACGTGTAGCCGTCGTAATCGGCATATTACACCATATTACCATATGAATAAACCATATATGAATAGTAAAAATTTTAGTATAAATCCAATGACTATCAATAGAGATGCCATCCGTGCGGAACCTGTATCGGGACGGGAACAAACGTAATTTCGATCGGACGTTACGAACGCTCAAGCGACAGGGATGTACGCTGTTGATAACGGGAGCAGTGTCGGAACGCGTTACTGCGCAAGCGACGAAGCGACTACTCGGAGACCCGCAACGTGAGCGAAAACGGCTTCTGGTATTCACCGACGCATCATCTGCGCACATCGAAAACAGTCTCCCCCGGGCGTTCGGCGCAGCGATTCGGCCGTCAAAATCATCAAGTCGTGCGGAAACCTCTCGGCTACCGACGGAGGGCACTCCTCGCCCACCGACGGCGAGAACGAACTTGACTGTCTCAGAGGTGAACTCTCACAGGCGGTCGGCCACTTCGACGACGTAGCCGACGGACTCGACTCCGCAGAACTCAGGGTTAGCATCGACTCGCTCGAACCCTTGCTCGAAGCGTACGACCGCCCCGCGTTGAAGCAGTTTCTTCGAGCGACCACCGCCCTCGTCCGTGGCGTTCACGACATCGAACATGTGCATCTTCCCATGCCGGACGAATCACGGGTCGTCCAGAAGTTATCGCCGCTGTTCGACGCGCGTATCGAACTCCGAAAGCGAGGGACACTGGTCGCCGAACAGCGCTGGCACGTCCCACAGCACGATATCACGACGGCTTGGTCACAGTTGTAGACGGGCGATACGGATTACTGTGCATCTCGCTCCGAGAGAAAGGGATACGAAACCGATTGCAGTCAGTACTGTTCCCGTTCTAGCTCGTCCAAATGACGCCGTAGTCGGTCAAATTTCGAGACTTCGACGAAGGCGTACTCCGCACCGCCGAAAAACGAATCCGGAACTTCGGAATCGGTGAGGAGCAACTCGGGGTCTGCATCGACATGATTCACTTTCTCGAAGGGAATAACTCGGGCGAGCGGTGGGGCATCGTTAAGACAAACCACGGCGTTTTCTTGGATAAGCACGGCGTCATACTCCTGTGCCTCGTATTCGTCCACTGCGAAGACCGTTGGCATGGGTAAACCGACGCGGAGCACGATATTAAATGGACGCGACGGAACTCGACCGACGACTGCGGGAGGAATTCGATCCGCCCGAGGGAGCATGTCGGGTGGTTGTTCGACAGGCGCGCGACCTCGTCGATTCGGGCGAGTATCGAAACGATACGGGGGTCGAACTGACAGCCGAGGCAATCGTCTCGCATCTGCACGATGCGCCCGACGAGCGGTCGCTTCCGGAGAAGTGGAACTGGTGGATGGGGTCGTTGGGAATCGCCTACGGTGGCTACACCGAATTCCTCATCGTCCGGTGGCAACGGACGGAGTGACAACCCGATTGAGCGAACCAGCGACGAGCCACTGCGACTCGCGTTACGATGGAAGTTGCCCGGTCATCATCAGATACGCCAGTGCGAACTGAATAGCGTTGAACGCGCCGTGAATCAATGCCGGGACGACGAGGTTTCGAGTGTACTCGTACGCCGCACCGAGAATCGGCGAGAGGACGAAGAGAATAGCGAGATAGACGATTTTACCCGCACCTTGCAGTGAGAAGACGTGGACGAGCGCGAAGATGAGACTCGCCAGCGCGATGGCGGGCCAGCGACCGAACGATTCGCGGAGTCGCTCCTGAACCACACCTCGGTAGAGCAACTCCTCGCCCGGCCCGATGAGCAGGAACGAGAGCGGAATCAACAGGAGGAAGACCCGCGGGTCTTTCTCGCCGAGCGTGGCGAGTTCGTTCTGGGCGGACTGAATACCGAACGTCGTGAGCACGAGCGACACCGCGATGAGACCGCCATAGAAGAGGACGAACCCACCAGTCATCCAGCCGAAATCGCGAACCGTCGGGATTCGAACTTTGATATACCCGAGACCCCGACCAGTGTATCGTAAATATGCCAGCGCAAACAGGCCGAAGGCCACGCCCTGTCCCATCACGACCGAGACGGCGACGAGGAGCGACGGACGGGTGAGAACAGGGATACCGACCGCGAGAAGTGCGAACGCGGCGATGAGAACGACGATGGCGGCGAAGGCGTAGCCACCGAGACCCAGTCCAACCGCGGCGAACACCGCCCGAGAACGTGGGTTCCAAAGCGTCGTCATTCTGATTCCTCCCGGTACCATGTGACAGTACGGTTGATGCCCTCATCATATCCGACGCGGGGTTCGAAGCCGACCGCATCTCGAATTGCGTCGCCGTTCATCGTCGTGTCGTGCATGAAGACGTGAAGGATTTCGCGCACCACTTCGAGTCGCTCGCTGAACAGCGCCCCGCCCTGAAGAACCCACGGTGGAACGCCCTTAATTCGGCCGTCCGTCCCGGCCGCGTCGTACACCCTTTGGATAAAGGATTCGACCGTGGTCGGTTCGGTTCCGACAGTAAATCGGCGGTCGGCGGTGGATCGGTCGGCCACGGAAATCAGTGCGCGTGCAGCGTCTTCGATGAAGATGAACTCGTGTGGAACGTCCACGGGAGCGGGAAACAGTACGTTCCGACCGGCAATGGGTCGCTCGAACAGTGGACGCACGAGGTCGTTCGTTACGCCCGGGCCGTAGAAATCCGGCAGGTGAACGACCGTCGTTGGAAACGGTGCACGGACGAGTGTTTCGTCGGTTTCCGCCTTGATTTTCGCCATGCGCGACGGCGGGTCGATTGGCGTTTCCGGCGTAATCGGTGGGTTCGGCGTCGATAATTCCGGCGTTTCGAACACCCACGTATTTCCGGGATAGACGACGTGGGCGTCGGTATCGCCGATAGCCGTGACCAGTAGGCGCGCCGATTCGAGATTGTGGTAGTAGTTCGTGAGTGGGAAGTTGATGCAATGAAAGATCACGTCCACGTTTCGAACCGCTCGACGCACGTTGAGCGGGATGAGGACGTTCCCTCTAACCATTTCGACATTTGCACGCGGAAAAATTTCGCGGAAGCGTCGCTGACTCCGGACGAAAACGCGTATTCGGTCGTCCGGGTTCGATTCGAGCAGTCGTTCAACGACGGCACTCCCCAGTGCACCAGTCGCCCCTGTGACGAGATATCGTACCCCCATTCCACCCTCCGTATCCCGATTCGACTTCGAGGATAGTGATTGTTGTGTAACTAATCTGTTATTTTTGGGGAGAGGGATGACTCCGACAGGGTGCGAAAAGCGAAGACAGAGGAAAGGTAACCGCTCGTAGTAGGCGCAAACCAAATTCTCATGAAGTTGATTTTTCTGATATAGTAGTTGGAACCGGTGAGCGCACCTTCTCAGCACCGTGTTACAAGCGACGGACGAGGATCGAAAGCACCTCTGAGCCACCGCGGCGAATCGGTGTCCCGTGGCCCATACAGAGCACTTCGATGGACGGAACCGTTCCAGCAAAGCGCCGGATACTCCGCCGAATTTCGCGGGTGTCGTAAGAATCCCACCACTCCGGTGGGGTAAGGACGCCGTCGCGTTCCCAGACGAGGTCGCCGACCAAACCGACGCTGAGGTCGTCGTGGACGTACACGGTGTGGCCCGGATTGTGGCCGGGTGTGTGGTAGGCCGTGAATCCGCCGACCTGCGCGTCGTCTTTCAGCGGACGAACGTCGAATCCCTCCGGAATCGGAACGAGCAGTCGGGCAAAGCGGTGGAACACTCCTTTGTGATGGAGCAACGGCGGGTCGTAGACTCCCGAAAGTAAGTCCGCATCTCGCTGGCCGACGAAGACGGGCACCTCGAGGTCGTGGAGGTTTCGAAGGCCGCCGACGTGGTCAATGTCGTAGTGTGTTACGAGCACGCGGTCGATATCGGCGGGTTCGTAGCCTGCGTCTCGAAGCTCTCGGCGGACGCCGAACCATGGCAAGCCCGTATCGACCAGCGTCACCTCGCCGTCGTCCACGAGAAACGCGTTGGCCCCGAAGACGGGAAAACCGAGTTCGAGCAGCCAAACGCCCGCCGCGAGTTCCTGCGCCATACACGGAGTACGCCGGGCAGGGACTTAACACACGGAGCCAACCATCACTGGAGCCAAAACGCCTTCCCACGTCGAACGTCGACAGTCATCCATGCACGTCGAAGCGGTCGGAGCGGGGGTGCTGGTCGAACTGCTCGCGGTGGCAGTCGGTGCGACCCTTCCACTTCCGCCGGAGTTGCGGATAACTGCCGCACTCGCACTCCTCACCGTCGGACTCGCAGGAGGCTACGTTGCCGGACGGGTCGCGGGTGGAAACTGGCGCGATGGAATCCGCCACGGCCTGTTCGCAGGAGTCATCGGCGGCGGCGCACTCGCACTTGTTCTCGGCTACACCATGGTAACGCCGGGAAGCGAGGTCGGCGCGCTCTGGGGACTGAACTATCTGATAGCGACGAGTGGGCTCCCGAGCGAGTTCGCCGCGATGTACGATCAGCAACTCGCAATTCTCGTTCCCGCGGTCGTCGGACTCCTTCTCGCAATCGAAGGTGCACTGGCGGGAGGTGCGGCCGGAAGCGTGAGCGTGGAACCGCTTTAGGGCGTCCACCTGAGAATCCGGTCGTCGTCGGTCACTGGTGAGCCTCGGCCGTCTCGATTGCTCGTCGCGAAGTAGAGACCGTCAGGGCCGGAAACGACGCTTCTGAGCCGACCGAACTCGCCTTCGAACAGTCGTTCATCGGATTCGACCGTCTGGCCTTCGGAACCAAACGTCACTCGGTGTAGATGCTCACCCGCCAAGATTCCGAAGTAGAACGCCCCGTCGTGGAACGCCGCGCTCGCGGGTGCGATGGTCGGCGTGTACGACGTAAGAGGGTCGGTGAACGCCGGGTCGTCGCTCTCCCCGGTAACGACCGGCCAGCCGTAGTTGTTCCCCTGTTCGATGCGATTGACTTCGTCGTCCGTATCGGGGCCGTGTTCGGTGCTGTACAGAGCGCCGGTTTCCGGGTGGAACGCAAGTCCCTCGGGATTCCGGTGGCCGTAGCTGAACACCGCCCGTTCGCAGTCGGGTACCGACCCATCCGGATTGAGTCGGAGAATCGACCCGTGAAGCGTTTCGGGATTCTGCGCGAGTTCCGGTTGGTCGGCATCACCGACCGACGCGTAGAGGTGTCCATCCGGCCCGAAGGCGAGACGACCACCCGTGTGTCGCTGCGCGCCGGGAATGTCGTCGAAAATCACGGCTTCGCGTTCGAGTTCGCCGTCCGTGAGGCGGTAGCGGAGGATGCGCTGTGAAATGCCGCCGTCCTCGTAGGTCTGGAAAAGGTAGAGGTGCGGCGTGGACGGGAAATCGGGGTGCAGCGCGAGTCCGAGTAAACCACCCTCGTCGACCGCGTTCGTGTCATCGATTTCGGCAAGGAGTTCGACGCCGTCGGACCGAGTCGATTGACGCGCCCGGGGCGCTCCGTGAAATAGAGCGTTCCGTCAGGCGCGAAGTCGGTACCCCACGGGATTTCGAGGTCGGTCGCAACCGTCTCGACGGTGGAGTTCTGTTGAGCAGGACGTCCATCCACCTCCAGCGGTGAAGCGGTGCGGGAGGCGCGAGCGGATGATTCGTGGTGTGCTCCGGACGTCGTGTTGCCGGTCACGACGCCGACCGAGAGGAGAACACCTGCACTGGCGAGAACCTGTCGTCTGGTACTGGGTGGCATGAGACGATGAATACATTCATTGAAAGTTAAATTTTTGGCAAATTGTTTTGAGATATTTCGGCGGAAGTCACGGTACGCAGCGACTATACCACTACTTCGCTCGAGCCAATCGTATCCACTGAAATTTCGACCACTTGGATTATTTAACTTCGACCGAAACCACGTCTTTCGGGTCGCTTGCTCCACGAACGTACCGAGTTCGACCATCACGAACTACGTCGAACACGTCGAACGAAACGACCAATCGACCCGCCGGAACCGTCGCTCGGAGAACCGGCCCGCGACTGGTCAGTGCAACGTATGGCGGAGCCGGAACTGGCGTGGCCTGTAACGAGAATCCGACGGCGGACACCGACGCTGCGAGGATGGTCGGAAACTCCATCATCAACCCGGAGTCGCGGAGTTCGCGCGATAACGGCTCCACGACTTTCTCGCGGTCGGTCGTCATACGCGGTGCGCCAGTCGTTGCTTCGTCGTGCCACGACTCGGCGACCGCGTCCGCACAGCGAATGACGGCATAGATAGTTTCACCGTGTTCGGAGAGGATGTACTCGCGGGCGGCGATTTCCGGGTCGGCCATCGTTCGAACGCGCGTCGTAAGAACACAAAACCGTGTCGAACGCTAGCGTCCGACGGAGAGAAAGCTTATATCGGAATTCAACAGAACTACCGATGGAATGAAACGAATCCTCTCCCGCGTTGGAATCGGTTCTGCCCGTGTCGATACCGTCCTTCCAAAAACGACGCTGACCGCAGGCGAATCGGTCGAAGCCGAAGTCCACGTCGAAGGTGGACAGACCGAACAGGAAATCGATGCGATCTACTTCGCCCTGCTGACACGGTACAAAACCGACGACAGCACCCGGACAGGCGTCATCGACAAGTTCCAAGTCGCCGACCCATTCACCATCGAACCGGACGAGGAGAAGACGTTCCCCATCACCATCGACGTGCCGGTCGATACTCCCATCACGGTCGGTCGGACGAACGTCTGGCTGGAAACCGGTCTCGACATTGACTGGGCGGTTGACCCTGACGACAAAGACCCGGTTCAAATCGACCCTGGACCACGACTTTCGACGTTCCTCGACGCGCTCGATTCGCTCGGCTTTACGCTTCGAACCTCCAAGTGCGAGAAAGCACCCGGTGGATTGTTCTCCAGCCAACAGTTCGTCCAGGAACTGGAGTTCGTTCCGCACTCCGGTCCGTTTGGCGGCAAACTCGACGAACTCGAAGTCGTTCCGACGGAAACCGAATCCGGACTCGAAGTGAAGTTGGAAATCGACCGCAGAGGCGGTCTTCTTTCGGAAATGGCGGATATGGACGAACGGTGGACACAGCTTTCGTTCACGGACGAGAACGCGAGCGAGATGAAATCGAAGCTCCGTGACGAAATCGAGCGACACACCTGACTGGCGTCGTTCGGTAAGTATCCTCCGGGGGAAAGAACCGTTCGTCGCATCTTCGGGAGCGAACGCGACAAGTGCGGTCAGTTCGTACAAACGGGGGTGAGCGACAGCCCCAACAAACCGCTTCGAGTCGAAGACAGCGACGAACTCCATCGCGTCATCGCTGAGCACGACCGCGTATTGGTCGATTGTTACACGAAGGGCTGTACCCTGTGTCAAGCTATTGAACCGGTGGTCGGGAACGTCGCTCGTGCCACCGACGCAACCGTCGTGATGGTCAACCCCGGAAACGACCTCTCGCTCGTGGAGGAGTACACCATTCGGAGCGTTCCCACCCTCTTGCTGTTCGAACACGGCAACCTCGTCGGGCGGATGGCCGACGGGTTTCAAGGAACCGACGCAGTCGTCGAATTCGTGGACAGGACTGGAAAATAGAGCACGATACCGTAGACGATAAGCCACTCAGTTGCCGATATCGATGAGCGCCTGCCACGTGTTCGGCCCAACGATGCTTTTAACCACGATGTCAGCGCTGGATTGGCCAGTTGCACGAGAAGAGGGGAGAGAAATCTGTCACGAGGAGACGAATGATAATTATTAACATGGGGCAAAAAGCCTATGAATACTCGCACGTGATTGTTTATCACAGATGGTAGTCGAAACGATTCCGCTGTTCGGGCCGATTCCCGGTGGGATGGAACTCGCGGTGATTCTGCTCATCGCAGTGCTCCTGTTCGGTGCTAACAAGATTCCCAAACTCGCACGTTCGACGGGCGAGGCGATGGGCGAGTTCAAGAAAGGTCGGCAGGAAGTCGAAACGGAACTCCGCGAGATGCAGGAGTCCGACTCCACGACCGAGACCAACGACACGGCCGTCGAAGCGGAACCGGAAGCATAACCCAGATTCGGGGGGTTCGGGGAACACCCGGCCCAGCAGTTTTTCCGAGGTAATACATCGAGCAGTGACAACAATATGAACACGGTTGCGTGGGGCGACCACAACGGAAAAGTCACTCTCCCGCAAACCGACTACTATGGCCGACGACACGACAGAGGCAGACGGCAACAATTCGAACGACCATTCCGAGCAATCGGGGTCGGGACTCAGAACCCTTCTGCTGCTCGGATTTTCGTTTATCGCTGGCTACCTCGTCGGAAAGAGTCAGGGGAGCGAGTCAAACTTGCGCGAAGAACTCGACGACCTCGGACGAACAAAGGAAGGGCCGATGGAAATCGAGATACAGAGCACGGAAGGCAGTTCCGTGGAGGAAGGGGAAACCGACACGCAGGACGTCGAAAACGAGGAGTCAGACGCAGCGGAAACCGAAGACGAATCGGACGACGAAGAAACCAAAGAGACTGAAGACGACGAAGCAGAAGACGAAGTGTAACTCAGTATCCGGTGGCAGTCCCGTCTTTTCGCGGTTCGGTCGCCCCGGAAAGCACACCGTTTTCGTTTCTCACTATCTGCGCGCCGCCGAAAAGCGACGGCGGGAGCACCCGCACGTCGTGGCCCTTTCTGACGAGTTTCGACGCAAGATTGCCGTCGGTCCGTCCTTCAACTGCGAGCGTCCCTTCCTCCCGGTAGCGCCAACGCGGATAGTCCAGCGCGGCCTGGAGCGGCATGTCGTAATCCACGATGTTCGAGATGACCTGCGCGTGACCCTGCGGTTGCATGTAACCACCCATCACGCCGAAGGCGGCCCAGTCGTCATCGCCGAATCGAGCGAGTGCGGGAACGAGCGTGTGGAACGGACGCTTTCCGGGTTTGAGGTGATTCGGGTGGTCGGGGTCGAGCGAGAACGATGCTCCGCGATTTTGGAGGGCGATGCCGGTATCGCCAGCGACGAGTCCCGACCCGAATCCGGCGAATCGGGAGTTGATGTACGAGACGACGTTGCCCTCGTCGTCCGCGACACAGAGCAGGACGGTGTCGGCGTCCTCGGCGTGTGCATCCGGAACGCCGAAACTCACGTCGTGGTTTGCTTCCGTTCCGATATGTTCGGCGCGTTTTTTTGCCCACGAGTCGGAGGCGAGCGGCGGAATTTCCTCGTACTCAGGGTCGGTGATGTAGCGGTGGCCGTCGTGGAAGGCGAGTTTCATCGCTTCCGCGAAGTAGTGAACGCGCTCCGACGAGTCGAGCGGATGGTCGCCAGCATCGATTTCCTCGGCGATGTTGAGCGCCTCCAACGCAATAAGACCCTGATTGTTCGGGGGGAGTTCGAAAATCTCCGCCCCACGATACGTGGTCGAAACGGGGTCGATGAACTCGGGTTCGAATTCGGCAAGGTCGTCCACCGTCAAGAAACCGCCTTGCGATTGAACTTCGTCCGCGATTTGCTCGGCGATATCGCCTTCGTACAGTACGTCCGCTCCTTCCTCCGCGATTCGCCGCAGACTTTCGCCGAGGCGGGGCAGCGTCATCGATTCACCGACACTGGGAGCGTCGCCGTCCATCAAAAATGCGTCTCGAGCGTGGTCGGATGTGAAGAGGGTTTCCGCGCCAGTCCAGTGAGATGCGATGACCTCCGAGACGGGATAGCCGCCCATCGCGTAGTCGATGGCCGGTTGGAGCGTATCGCCGAGCGAGAGATTCCCCAACTGCTCTACGGTCGCTTCCCATCCGCGTGCGGTCCCGGGGACGGTGACGGCGTGCGGGCCGAGAAAGGGCATTCCGAGGTCATCGGTGTCGTCGTCGTCATCGACCGTGTATCCACGATTGTCCGGATACCATGCTGACGGGTCGTCGTGATTCTCGATCGAGGAACGGACGTTTTCGATGGTCGCTTCGGCGGGCGCGCCGCCACAACTTCGCATCGCGCCGACCTCACCGTCCGCGGTTCGATAAAGTGCGAATACGTCCCCGCCGAGTCCGGTGCTCGTCGGTTCGACCACGTTGAGCGCCGCGGCGGTGGCGACTGCGGCATCGAACGCGTTCCCTCCCTCCCGGAGAACCGAGACGCCCGCTTGCGCCGCGAGTGGCTGACTCGTCGCCACGATTCCATTCGGCGCGTAGGCGGTAGAACGTCGGGACGTAAACCGGTCCAAATCAGGTTTCGTCATATCATGCCATACTCGGAAGTGGCCCTAAAATACCCACCAAATAGTTTCGGGCACGGGTTTAGGAGACGGTAACACATTGAAATCGTATGACGTTCTCGATCTGCGTTCGCGAAGAATCCGACGAGGGAACCACCTTCGGGGTCGCTGTCTCGACCGATGCACCGGCGGTGGGCGCGCTCGCACCCTGCATCAGCCACGACGGAGTCATCAGCACACAGAGCTTCGTCAACGTTCGTCTCGGACGGCGAGGAATCGCGCTCCTCCCGGATATTGCCGTGAACGACGCGCTGGAAGGCCTCCTCACCCAGGACGACCACAGCGAGCTCAGGCAGGTTCACGGACTCGACGCGCGCGGCAATGCCTTCGCATACTCCGGCGATGGCTGTGACGGGTGGTTCGGCCACCGGGTTCACGAGGAACGCGACCTCACTGTCGCCGGGAACATGCTTGTCGGAGAGGAGACGCTGGATGCGCTAGCCGAAACCTTCGTGGGGAGTGAGGGAGAGGATGACCTCGTCTCCCGACTCATCGGCGCATTGGCCGCCGGAAAGGAAGCGAGCGGCGACAAACGCGGCCACACCTCCGCAGCTGTGATGGTAAAAGCGCCACAAACCATGGCTCACCACGATTTGCGAGTCGATGCGCACGACGAGCCGATCGCCGAACTTAAGCGCGTCTACGAAACTGCAAAGGAGGCGAGCGAGGGGTTCAGCGAATCCTCGAAGGAGCGAATCTTCGACTGAAAACCGGACGGTCGAACGACATCTGGCCGACCGATTGACCGGACATTCATTAGACATCAATTGACATACTAATCGATTTAATCATTAAATAAAAAATAAGATATCCTTCTTCGAAATATCTCCCGCATGGATTTACAACTCGGCGGAAAACGACCGTACGTGATGGCAGCGAGTAGCGGTTTAGGTCGCGCCGTCGCGGAAGAACTGGTACGAGAGGGTGCAACCGTCGTCATCTCGTCTAGAAGTTCGGAACGACTTCGGACGGCCACCGAATCGATTCGGGAGGCAACCGACTGCGCTGACGACGCCATCGAATCGGTGATTTGCGACCTCGCCGACGAGGAGGACGTTCGAAACGCGACAGAGGAAGCCATCGAAATTCTCGGCGGCCTCGACATCCTCGTGACGAACCATGGCGGCCCGGAAACGACGCGATTCTCCGAACTCTCCATGTCCGCGTTCGATGACGCCTATCACGGAATCCTGCGAAGTACCGTACTCGCCTGTAAAACGGCGCTTCCCGCACTGCGGGACGACGGTGGCGCAATAACGAACCTCGTCGCAGCATCCGCCCTCGAACCGTCGGCCAGTGGTGCGCTCGGCAACGTCTTCCGCCCGGGAGTCTACGGTCTCTCGAAGGTGCTCGCCGAGGAAGTCGGCGATGATGGCGTGCGCGTAAACTGCGTCTCCCCCCGCGGTGTCATGTCAGACCGAATCCAGTTCAAAATCGCCGAACTGGCCGAACGGGAAGGAATCACGGAATCGGAGGCGCGAAAGCGGAGAACGGACGAACTGCCCGTCAACGACCTCGGAACGCCGGATTCATTCGCTCGTTCCGTTGCTTACATCTCCTCGCCCGCCGCGGACTACATCACGGATGCTGTTCTCCCAGTAGACGGTGGTTGGCATCGACATGCGTTTTAGCTGACTGTTCTGCCACTTGCTTCCGAACAGCTTTATATTCGAAAGACAGGAAATTTTTCACCCAAGACTTATCACGAAGATACCCTATTCACCGGATGTATCGATGGGGCTATTCAAGAATTTGGGTCGAAAAGTCGAGGAGTTCAAGAAAACCTCCGAGGCCGTGGCGGAAGAAGGGGCGAGTTACGAGTGTGGGAGCTGTGGAGAGCGATTCTACGTGGAGAAGTCGGAGTGTTCCGAATGTGGTGGAACCGTCGCTTCGGTAGTAAAGGAGTCAAAATCGAGCGACACCGAAGAACGACGGACGAAATAGGAACGGCGATACCGACGAGAAGTCACGGAGCCCCACGAACTGACTAGGCGGAGTCCCGAGATTCCACCCGGTGGCAGGCCGCAACGTGGCTGTCGTCCGCCGCTATCGTCTGGGGCGTTTCCCGTTCGCAGGGCGAGGGAAACGCCGCCGTAACCGCTGCTTCTGCTTGGTCGCGCTTCCCCGCGGACAGTGCACTGGCAGCCTCCCGAACTGCATCCGCCGCGTTCGGCGGCAGGTCAGCCGAGTCACCGGGAAGCAGCTGTTCCACGAGATACGATGCGACGGTTCCATCGTCGGTGTTTTCCCCCTCCGCTGAAAGCCGGGTTTTCGCCGCATCAGGGTCGAGTTCGCCGGACAGGACGCGATTTCGGAACGTGAATGCGTTCCGGAACTCGTCTTCGGTTCCCGCCCAGTCGTCCGGCGGAATCACCATCGGACAGCGCGTGTGGAACCGACATCCGGATGGCGGATTCAACGGCGACGGAACCGTCCCTTCGAGGATGATTCGGTCGTCACGGTCGCCGGGGTCGATTCGCGGCACCGCCGACAGCAGCGATTTCGTGTAGGGGTGCTGTGGGTTCTCGTACAGTTCCGCGACGGGCGCGGTTTCCACGATTTTCCCGAGATACATCACTGCCACGCGGTCTGCGACGTGGCGAACAACGCTCAAATTGTGGGCGATGAAAACGAGCGACAGGCCGAACTCGTCCTGGAGTTCGTCCAGCAGGTTGAGAATCTGGGCCTGCACGGACACGTCCAGCGCCGACACGGGTTCGTCCGCGATGATGAGTTCCGGTTCCAGCGACAGCGCGCGAGCGATGCCGACGCGCTGTTGCTGGCCGCCCGAAAATTGGTTCGGGTAGCGGTCGATGTGTGCCGGTTTCAATCCGACTCGTTGGAGCAGTTCCTTCGCACGTTCCAGTCGTTCCTCGCTGTTTGCACCGATACCGTGAACCTCCATCGGAGCGGTGAGGATTTCGCCGACCGTCTGGCGCGGATTGAGCGAGGCCAACGGGTCTTGGAATATCATCTGGAGGTTGCGGCGGTACGGACGCATCTCGCTCGCCGACAGTTCGGTGATGTCCTCGCCGTGATACGTCACCGACCCCGCCGTCGCGTCGTGAAGGTTGAGAACCGTCCGACCGAGGGTGCTCTTTCCACAACCGGATTCGCCGACGATTGCGAGCGTTTCTCCCTCGTGAACCGTAAGGTCAACACCGTCAACCGCCCGGACATTGCCGGTTTCGCCGACCAACCTGTCGAGGACGCCGCTGGACTGGTCGAAATGCTTCTTCAGTCCGCGGACGGTCAGGAGCGGTTCGCCACCGATTCGTTCCTCGGGGGTGGTCATTTGCATGCTCATAATCGCTGCTCCTGTGGGCCGCGGCGAAGACACGCCGCGACGTGGCCCTCGTCGTTTTTCGTTCCGTATTCCGCCGATTTCCCGACCGGTCTGAAGTTCGGGTCGGTTTCGTAACATTCCCGTGTCGCCTCCGGACAGCGCGGCGCGAAGTGGCATGCGAAGGGAATGTCGATGAGGTCGGGGACGTTCCCCTCGATTGGTTGCAGTGCTTCGGTCGGCGCGTCGAGTCGAGGCGTGCTGGCAATCAGCCCTTGCGTGTAGGGATGCTGTGGGTTGCGGAACAGTTCGTTCGTCTCCGCGCGCTCCACGATTTTTCCGGCGTACATCACATTCACTCGGTCACAGACCTCTGCGACGACCGCGAGGTCGTGCGTGATGAGGAGGATTGCCGTGTCGAAGGCGTCTTTCAAATCCCGGAGTTCGTCCAGAATCTGGGCCTGAATCGTCACGTCCAGTGCGGTCGTCGGTTCGTCCGCGATGAGGAGGTCGGGTTCCGCGGCGAGCGCCATCGCGATCATCGCGCGCTGGCGCATGCCACCCGAGAACTCGTGTGGGAAGTCGGTCGCCCGAGTTTCGGGTTCCGGAATCTCGACGTTCTCCAACATCTCGATGGCCTTCCGCCACGCTTCGCCGTTTTTGGACGACCCGACGAGTTTGCGTTTGAGTTCGGCGGGGAGGCTAATCGATTCGCCGACCGGTTGGTGGAGTCGAACCATCTCGGCGATTTGCTCGCCGACGGTGAGCGTCGGGTTGAGGCTGTTCATCGGGTCTTGGAACACCATCGAAATCGTCCCGCCGCGGATTTCTCGGCGTTCCGATTCGGGCAATTCGAGCAGCGAATCGCCGTGCAGTCGGATGTCGCCGCCTGCGATTTCGCCCGGTTCCTCCACGATACCCATGATGGTGTCGGCCAGGACGCTCTTTCCGGAGCCGGATTCGCCGACGAGACCGACGATTTCGCCGGGTTCGATGCGGAGGTCAACCTCGTTGACCGCGTCAACCGTGCCCCTCGGCGTCGGGAATCGAGTGTGAAGGTTTTCGACTTCGAGGAGGCTCATCTGCTTTCGACCTCCCCTTCGCTCACGTCGAAGATGTCGCGCAGGCCGTCACCGAGCATGTTGAAAGCGAGCACCGTCAGCATGATTGCGAGGCCGGGCATGACGCTAATCCACCACGCTTGGTCGATGAACTGGCGGCCGTCGGAGAGGAGCAGGCCCCACGTCGGCGTCGTCGGCTTGACGCCGAGTCCAAGGAAGGACAGGCCAGCCTCCGCGAGGATTGCCAGCGGAATCATCAGCGTCGCCTGCACGATGAGTGGAGCGACCGCGTTCGGCAGAATTTCTTTCGTCATGATTCTGCGGTTGGTCATGCCGACGGCGCGGGCCGCCATGACGTACTCCTCCTCACGGAGCGACAGCACCTCACCCCTGACGAGGCGGGCGAAATCGTCGATGTACGCGATACCGATCGCGATGACGACGTTCGTGACGCCCAACCCACCGGAGATGGCGATGATACCGACTCCGAGGATGAGTTCGGGAAAGGCCCACTGGAAATCCACGTAGCGCATCAGCACGCTATCGACCCAGCCGCCGTAGAATCCGGCGAAGAGACCTATCGACGTGCCGAGCGTGAACGCGACTGCAACCGTTGCAAGCGCCACGAGGAGCGAAACGCGCGCACCGTATATCATCCGTGAGAGGATGTCGTGGCCGAACGAGTCGGTTCCGAGCGGATGCCAAACGCGTTCAGTTCCGGCGGCGTCGTCGTAGTTCCCCTCCGAATAGCTGTTCGGCCCTTGCATGAAGCCGAACGAGGCTTCCGGGTCGTGGGGTGCAACGTATGGTGCGAACACCGCCGTGAAGACGAACAGGACGACGATGACGGCTCCGAACAGCGCCATTTTGTCGCCCAGTACGCCCTCGACGAGCCGCTGGCGGGTGGTTTTGTGTTCTTCGTACTGTTCTTCTTCCTGATATTCGGGCGGAACGTCGGCTGGCCCGGGTTCGGCGGGCGTGTTCGGGCCGACGCCCGGTTCGGTGTGTTCCGTCATTGGGAGCCTCCGTAGCCGATGCGGGGGTCGATGACCGTGTAGACGAGATCCACTGCGAGGTTCGTGAACACCATCACGGCGGCGACGATGAGGATGACCGCCTGTGTTACCGGGTAGTTCCTGTCGAGCATCGAGTCAACGAGCAGTCGCCCGAGGCCGTTGATGCCGAAGACCAGTTCGACCGTGACGCTGCCGACCAGCACTAGCGCGAGTTGGATGCCCGCGACGGTAATCACGGGAATCATCGCGTTCTGGAGCGCGTGCTTGTACAGCATCACGCGGTTGCTGACGCCTTTAGCGCGAGCGGTTCGGATGTACGGCTTGTTCAGCACTTCCAACAGCGACGAGCGCATCATCCGCATCACGACCGCGGCATAGGGCAGCCCGACCGCGATACCGGGGAGTAAGATGCTCTCCAGCCACGGTCGAATCCCTTTGCTTGGCGGCGTGTACCCGAAGACAGGGAGGAGATTCAGCCAAACGCCGAACACCAGTGCTAGAAGGATACCGACGAAAAACGCGGGCATCGAGACGCCGAGGAACGCCGTAACGGTCGCCACGTAATCGACTCCCTCGCCCTTGCGAGTTGCGCTGAGAATGCCGGTTGGGACTGCAACACCGAGGCCGACGATGATGGCGAGAACGCCGATAGAGAGCGTTTTCGGCGCAGCCTGCCCCACGAGCGTGGAGACGGATTGGCCGGTGCTGAGACTCTGGCCGAAGTTCAGCGTGAGCATGTCCAGTAGCCAGTCGAAATACTGCATGTACAGCGGCCTATCCAGGCCTAATTTTGCCCGAAGGGCGGCCACTGCCTGCGGGGTCGCTTCCTGTCCGAGCATGGTTCGAACCGGTCCGCCCGGAATCAGGCGAAGTCCGAAGAAGACTGTCGTCGCCACTAGCCACATAATGAAGGCGGCGTGCACCACCCGTTTTGCGACGTACTGGCGCATCTACCCCTCGACCCACGTCGTGTGGAAGTTACGCATGAAGGGAATGTGGGTGAAGCCCTTCACGTTGGAGCGTTTCGCCGCGATGTCGTCCTGATGCATCAGGTAGGCGTGCGGGGCTTGCTTGATGAGGTGGTCTTCCAACTCCTGTAGCGCCTGCTTGCGCTGCTCTCGTTCGAGCGCCGTACGCTGTTTCATCAACAGTTCGTTCGCCGTGTCGTCCTTGAAGTTGACCCAGTTCCAAACGCCGCCGTCGTCCGGTTTGCGGTAGAAGTTCCAGAGCGACTGGTCGGGGTCTGGGTCACCGACACTGCCGCTGATGGTGGTGTCGTAGTCCCCTTTCTCGTAGCGTTCCCAGTAGGTCGAACTGGTCACCTGCTCGATGCTGACATCGAATCCGGCCTTGTTCAACTGCTGGCGCATCGCCTTCGCGCCGCGGAGACTGCTTTGAGTGGTCAGAATGTGGAAGGACGCACCTTCCGCGCCTGCTTCCTTGATGAGTTTCTTTCCGGCCTCCGGGTCGTACTGCTGGTCGGTCGGTTTGTCGTCGCGCCAGACCCAGTTGGTCGCCTTGTTGATTGGCCCGGTGTCAGGCAGCGCGTTGCCGAAGTAGGCCGCGTTCACGTAGGCTTCGTTGTCGATGGATTTGGCGATACCCATGCGGGCTTTCCTCGAACCGAACGGTTCGCGGCGTTGGTTCATGGCGAACCCATACCAGTTGATTCCCGGCGCGTCGAGTTTTTCGACGCCGTTGGCTTGTTCCACCTTCTTCACGTTCTGAAGCGGGACGAGGTTGGCGAAGTCGATGTCGCCGCTTCGAAGCGCGTTCACGAGCGTTGCGGGTTCGGGAATCGGCTTGATGTCGATGCCGTCCAGGTACGGAAGCGCGTTCCCTTCGCTATCGGTTTCGAAGTAGTCCTCGAAGGCATCGAGCGTGACGCCCGAGCCGATTTCGTGTTTCGTCACCTTGAACGGCCCCGTACCGACCGGTTTCACCTTGTACTGCTCTGCGCCCATTTTCTCGATAGCCTCCTTGCAGACGATCGTCGCCGCACGACCGGGACCCCGGGTGAGATAGATAAGTGCGGGAGCCATCGGTTCCGAGAAAGTGAGTTCGACGGTGTGGTCGTCCTTGACGACGACGCCATCCTCGTCCATCGGTTTGAGCGATTCCAATTTGGAGGCGGCGGGTGCCTCCTCCGAAATCGTCCGGTTAATAGTGTATTTCACGTCCTCAGCGGTGAAATCCGACCCGTCGTGGAATTTCACGCCCTTCCGAAGGTTGAACGTGAACTTCGTCCCATCGTCTGCGACTTCCCAGTCCTTCGCGAGGTCACCACGAATCGTGAGATCTTTGTTGAGCGTGACGAGGCCGTTGAACACGTTTGCGGCCACTTGGAAATACTGGCCCACGCTGATGAACGGTGGATCTAACACGTCGATACTGCCGGTGAACCAACCGGCACTGAGCCGACCGCCGCGCTGGTTTTCCGACGGTGCGCCGGTCGTTCCGTCGCTGTTTCCGCTCCCGCCACCACTGCCGGCGCCGTCACCACCGCCGCTCGTGCAACCGGCCAAACTGGTGATACCGGCCGCACCGAGGAGTTTCATCGTCGTCCGGCGGTCGATCACCGGCCCGCTTATGTCTTCGTCCGAAACATTGGTATGTCTTCTCATGGTATACCTAAACAGATCAGCAAACCCACTTCGTTGTACACCCGAATATATTCGGATTTCAAAATTTATCGTGTAAATTATAATATGATAACAGAATATACAGACACGATTTTAACTTCTTTAATCCGAAGGTTGAATTGAGCCGAGTTCGTAAACTGCAGTCATGCGAGAAGTGACGCTCCGGGTGAGACACCATGGCGAACCCGAGAGCGACATCAGTGAAAACTATCCGACAATTACGATCCGTTCTGTCTCTTCGATGACGGGGAGCGCCGCCGAACGGAAGCGTATCATCGAGATAACTGGCCCCGAATCCTCGATTTCGGGATTTCTCGACGATTTCGCCGCCGCACCTGCAGTGTTGGAGGTCGACCCACTGACCTCGCTCGACGTTCCTCGCGTCCTCGTTGCCATCACATACGACAGCTATCAATGGGACAGCATCTCGCAACGACTGACCGATATCGGCGTCCACTATCGAATGGGGACGACGATTACGGCAGGATGGGAACGGTGGACTCTGTACCTCGACGAATCGGACAATCTGAACGAAATCGTCGCGTCCCTCGAACGGGCAGGGAACGAAACCGATCTCGTTCGAAACGTGGAAGTGGACGAGGTAGCCGAGCGGGAACGGCTGGAGTTCTCCCGCGTCCTCAGCGACCTGACACGCAGACAGCGAGAGGTTCTCGGAACCGCCATCGAACTCGGCTACTATCGCCCGAAAAAAGGGACGAGTATCGAGGATATCGCCGACACCGTCGGTATCGCATCAACGACGGCGTGGGAACACCTCGCGCGCGCGGAGGCAAAAGTGATGGAAGAAGTCGGAAACCGGCTCTCCTCAGTCGATACTCGGTCCTCGAAGTGATAGCAATGTTCCAAGCAGGGACGCGATAACTGCGAATCCGGCAAGCACGGCGAACAGGACGGTCGGCGAGAAGTACTGGAGGACGAGTCCGGCGATGACCGCTCCGAGCGCCCCGACGCCGAAGACACCGAGATAAGTGTAGCCGTAGGAAATTCCACGTGCTTCGGGTGGCGTGTACTCCGCGACGGTCGCCTGATAGAGCGGTTGCACCACGAACAGGCAGAACCCGAGGACGAAACTGACCACGAGCAGCGGCACGAGTCCGGCATTCGAAGCGGGAACGAACACGAGTGCGATGACCGCCAAGAGTCCGAACGAAACCGCGATTGCGCGGGCGTTCTCGACCCTGTCGGTCAGTTTTCCGCCGACGTACTGCCCGGCCATGCCGACCGTCAGCAGACCGGCATAGAGGTAATTCGCGGGTTTCAGCGATTCACCGCCGAATTCGACGGGCGCGAACATCGGCAGTCCCCCGAGCAGGTCAGGCAGGAACGTCAGCACGCCGCGGTAGTAGAGACCCGACATCATGACGACGCCGAAAACGGCGATGAACCACCCTGCAAACAGCGTTCGAGATGTGCCGAAGAATTCGGAAAGCGAAGAGACGCCACCGTCGGCGCGGGTCTCCTTCCCCTCGACCGCCGCGGATTCGTCGATTTCCGTTCGGAACGCGAAGAACGCCGCGATGAGCGCCGGAACGGCGAGGATTGCGACGACGGTTCGCCAGTCGAACACGAGCAAAAGGAGCGTCGTGGCTAACGGACCGAAGGCGATGCCGAAATTTCCGGCCATGCCGTGGTACGCGAACGCGCTGCCGCGTTCGCTGACGCCCTTACTGAGCAGTGCGAGTCCGGAGGGATGGTAAACGCTGGCCGAGATTCCCCACAGCACGAGCGCCAATGCGACAATCGGGAGCGTTGGCGCGACCGAGAGCAGGAGGAACGACCCGGCCATCCCGAACAAACAAAGGACGATGAGACTTCGTGACCCGTACGAGTCGGAGAGCACGCCACCCGGTAACGCCCCCAGTCCAAACAGCGCGTATCCGATGCCGACGACGATTCCCAACGTTCCCGTCGTGGTGCCGAAGTCCGATAGCCAGACTGTAACGAAGATGGGAAATGAAAGTTCGTAGGTATGAACCATCGCATGTGCGAGCATCGCGAGTCCGACGATGGTTCGATCGTTGCGGTTCACAGTGGGTGTTGGTTGGGTATCAATTATAAAAGGTCGCCCGAATCGAACCGGGTCTCGCCCATCATTCGGGTTGTTACTCCACGACGCGAAGGTTCCCTCTCTCCCAATCACCGAACTCGCTCATCGAGAGGTCTTCACACCGAACCGTACTGCTTCGTTCATCGTACTCGATAATGCCGAAATCCGCCATTTTCGGCAGATGGATATGGTGAATACTGGCTGCGATACAATCGTGGACTTCCGCTTCCGTCGTGTCAACGGTCGTCTCCTGGGGGACGAGCTGATCGACGAGTTCCTCGAGCGAAAATACTTGGTCGTCCGTGTCGGCCATAACAAAGCACAAGCGCCGTCGTCGCTCATTACGGAGGATTTCAAACAGCTTATCGATGGTTTCCGTGTCTGCGTTCACGTTCTTTCTCCACCGTCCACCATCCTCGCAGATCGAATAATGAATCTTCATCAATATTCGTAGTCTTTTTAACCCCAGATTGCTAATTGCTAGCACAGGACATAGGATTCCAATCGTCCATGGTTAGCCGGGAGTGATTCGCATGATAATCGTCGAATTTCGGCTCGAATATCCGATTCTTCGTGCTGCGTTACGCCGTGCGCCCGGAATGACGGTTACGTGGGAACAGTCGGATCGAACCAAAGATGGCCGTCATCAACTCCTGTTCTGGACGGAAGGCGGTGATTTCGAAGCATTCGAGGATGCACTTGAAGAGGATCCCACCGTCACCGCCCCGTCACGCACTATCGACCTCGGCGACCAACGATTATATCAAACCAAACTGAATGAGGAGGCGCAACGAACGAGTATTTATCCGATTTTGGTCGATGAAGCGAGTATCCTTCAACACGTCACCGCGACTCACAACGGTTGGGAGTTCCGCGCGGCATTTCCCGACCGGGCAGCGTTCGGCCGGTTCCGTGATTTTTGTCGAGACCACGATACCAGGTTCAGCATCCACCGATTCTACGAGGAACGAGGGCATCCTGAGACACCCCGATTCGGACTGACCGGCGTGCAACGAGAGACCCTGATTACGGCCTTTGAGTGCGGATATCTGGAAATCCCGCGGGAAAGTTCACTCGCGGATTTGAGTGATCAGTTCAACATCTCCGAAACGGCGGCATCAGAACGGTTCCGTCGCGGGGTAAAATCGCTTATCGAATATACGGTGTATTCCGACGGCGAACAGTCGTAGTCGCGGAAGAGTCCACCCGACGATACATCTCGGAAACACAGTATTCAGTGAGAGTATCGTATCCAACCGTTGTAACCGACAGAACAAAGAGCGCAGAGTGGGTGGCTTCGGCTAGCATGACAGGTGCTGACGACACCGAGGGGGAGACGACGAGCGAATCGCTGGTTTCCATACTTGAATCGCTGGGCGTGGAGTACGTGTTTGGCTACCCCGGCGGACGGGTCATCGAACTACTCAACGACTTACCGGAGTCGAACGTGGACGTCGTCCGTCCACGGGACGAACGCGAGGGAAGTGTCATGGCCGAGATGTATGGTCGCCTCCACGGCAAACCCGCGGTGCTCGCCGGACAAGGGCCGTGGATAGGAAGCCTCGGCGTCATCGGGCAGATGGAGGCCCGCCTCGCCTCCTCGCCGATGGTCGTTCTGACCGAGGCGAGCGAGCGCGGCGATTACTCGACGCTCGCCCCCTATCAGCAATCCCGGGGCGATTACGGCGGCCTTTCACTTCCGAAAATCTTGGACGGCGTGACGAAAGAACACTGGTTCCCGCGAACACCGACCGAAACGCTGCGGAGCGTGCAACTGGCGTTCAAGCACGCGACGGCGGGTCGGTCGGGACCGACTGCTGTCATTCTCGACGGGAACGCGATTACTGACGATGTGCCGGATAACCCGGTACCGCCAGTCTGGGACAGTAAGGAGCAAGTCCGGAATTGGGAGTCGAAACCGACAGACAACGACGTTTCGGACGCAAACGTTGCGCTCGAATCTGCAGAGCGTCCCGTCATCGTCGCCGGAAACGGCGTCCACTCCGCGAACGCCTACGGCGAACTTCGGGAACTCGCGGAAGCCTACGATGCAGTGGTCGCAACCTCCTATCTGGGTAAATCGACGATTCCGGAAACCCACGAGCTCGCCGCTGGTGTCATCGGGTCGTTCGGTCACGAAGGCGCGAATCAGGTCGTCAGCGAGGCCGACACCCTCCTCATCGTCGGGTGTCGGATGAACCCAATGGATACGAACTGGCAGGCATCATCGTTCATCCGCCCGGACGAACAGACGATTATCCACGCCGACATCGACACCCGCAACGCGGGGTGGGTCTACCCCGCCGACGTAGGTCTCATCGGCGATGCGAAAGAAAGCCTACAAGCACTGGCCGATGCCGGAAGTGCAGACAACGACTGGGCACGAAAGCGGGCACGGAAAGCGCGCGAGTCGTTTTTCACCACGAAGTGCGAGAGCGACGCATCACCAATCAAACCCCAGCGCGCGGTCAAGGAAATCGAGGCGTTGGTGGACGAGAATACCATCGTCACGGCCGACTCGGGAAACAACCGATTCTGGCTGTTGAACTACCTCCAAACCCCCGAAATCCGCACCTACTTCGGCAGTGGTGGCGTCGGCGGGATGGGCTGGTCTGCCCCCGCCGCAGTGAGCGCCGCACTCTCGACGGACAAAGACGTAATCGGTGTCGCAGGTGACGGCGGATTCACGATGACGATGACCAGCGTCGAAGTCGCCGTCGAATACGGCGTCGCGCCGACCTTCGTCGTGCTGAACGACACCAGCCTCGGCATGGTGCGCCAGATGCAGGAGGAAGACGGCGACATCGCGGGCGTGGAGTTCCACGACACCGATTTCGTAAAAGTGGCCGAAGGTTTCGGTGCCAAAGGAACGCGAGCGACGACACCCGACGAACTGGCCGATGCGCTTCAGGAAGGAAAGGAAAGCGACCTCCCGTTCGTCATCGACACCAGAATAGACCGTGATGAGGATATGGCCGAACAGTTGCAGTCGTCGTTTTATGCAGAGGTTGGCGGACTGCACGAATAGCTCGGGAATTGGGAGCAGGTGTCTCCCAAATCAATAGATTCCAGACAACCACCTGACAGCGGGAAGAAAACCTTTTCCTGCCACCCCGTGACTGCAAATTCATGACGCAAAGCGAGACGGTGCTCGTCACTGGCGGGACAGGATTCATCGGGTCGTATACGGCAAAAGACCTCGTCGAACACGGCCACGACGTGGTTGCGTACGATCTCTCGACCGATACGCGTATCCTCGAAAAGCTCGGTGTTGCGGACGACGTGGAAGTCCGTCGGGGAGACCTCTCCGACCCGACGGACGTTATTCGGGCAGTGAAAGAGACCGGGGCGACGCGAATCGTTCATCTCGCCGCTCTCCTCACGACGACGGCGCGCGAGAACCCACGGCTCGCTATCGACGTGAACATTCAGGGCACGAACAACGTTTTCGAGGCGGCACGAACGCTTTCAGACCAAGTCGAGCGCGTAGCATGGGCATCCAGCGCGGCGGTGTTCGCCCCGCCCGCGAACTACGACAATGGCTGGGTCACGGAAGACGACCTCGTCTACCCCGACACGCTCTACGGCGCGACGAAGGAGTTCAACGAACATCAGGCGAAGGTATATTTCGAGGATTTCGACCTCTCGCACGTCGCTCTCCGACCGACCGTCGCCTACGGACCCTATCGAGAAACGGGCGGGTCGGCGTTTCTCGCCAACATAATCGAAAAACCCGCACTCGGGGAGTCGTTCAGCGTGGAGTACGGCGACCAAGTCATCGACTGGCAGCACGTCGAGGACATCGCACAGGCGTTCCGCCTCGCGGCATTCGCGCCGGAAGAAAATATCGAACAGCGAGTTTACAACGTCCGCGGAACCGTGGCGACGATTCGGGAGGCTGCGGAGACGGTCGAGAAAATCATGCCCGACGCGGACGTGGACGTGTCCGACGAAGGTGAACTGCCGTGGACACAAAAACTCGACATGACCGCGATTCAGGAGGAGTTGGGTTACGAACCGCAGTACGATTTGGAGAGTGGCTTCCGGAAGTACATCAACGTACTTCGGGAGGAGAACGGACTGGAACAGGTCTAGCGGAACGGTAGCACGTAATCGTCTATTATTGGGTCGTTGAAAGCGAAGATATGAGCTTCTGGGCACTTCCCGCATGGATTTCTGGAAAGATATCTCGACATCTATCTGAATAGCCTTCTGGATAATACGAAAACGGGGATGGATTGGAAATCCGTTTGAGCGGAAAGAGGGCCGCTATCCCTGCGTCTGACTGTACTCGTTCACCCACTCTTTCAAGGTGATTCCCATCGCGGATTGGGTAATCGCGTTCGAACTAGCGGAATTCGCGCTTTTCACCAGTTCAGCTTCGAGGGTGCGTTTCGGAACTTCGCCCAGGAAATGGGGAATCGCTCGCTGCACTGCGAGTGGACAGCCGACTTCGTGAGCCAGTGCATATCCCGACAGCGAGTGCGGGATTTCCTCGGTGGCGTAGGTCGGGTCGGGTTTAAGCAGTGTTTCTTCGTCCACGAAATCGACGTACTCGTAGCATTTTCCGACATCGTGGAGCAGACACGCGGCGATGATTACATCCTCGTCGGGGTCAGCCCCGTGAAACTCGCGCTGTTCTTCCGCCGAGCGCATGGCAATTCGAGTCACGCCGCGAACGTGTTCGACGTTCGTCACCTCGTGGATGTTCCACGCGTAGGGGATGTCGGCGATATTGTTCCACCCACCGCGTTTGAGGCCCAGAACCCACGCCTCGATGACTTTCTCACGTAGGTCATCGTTCTCGATGGACTGGAGTTCCGGGTAGGCATCTTCGACCTGTTCGCGGTAGTTTGGAGTATCGCTCATATCGTGTTGTTTGTGGGCTGGTACCTAATGGTTCGTGCATTCGTAGGGACCTGGAGAGATGAATAGGAGTTGGAAGTTGTCGGGGTTCTCTTTTTGAGCCCCTTCGGGTGAAGAACTGTTCGTAGCAAATCACGACTCCAATCAAACCGCAACCGCATCGCCTACGTACCTCCCCAACCGACTCCTTCACTCGCTGTCGCTCGTTTCAGTCGCCCCTCACACGACTTCACCCCAAGCCACCGGGCGGTCTGCCCTCCGGCGTGCGCCAGTACGCGCCACATGGTTTGGGAAGATTCACGCAATATAGGAATCGTCAATACGTCGCGCGAACGCGACGGTAGTCGTCTGCGCGAGGGATGACTGAGGAACACAGTGACAAAGGAATCGGTTGGGGAGGATATGGCTGTCGCGGTGCAGAGCGGTTGCGGGTCTGTGTTGACGTGATATACTCCCGACGTTGAAACACCTAGTTAGCAGCCTCACTCAGTACCTCCCACAGACGGAACGACAGCAAAAGCGAAACTTCCAACAGCAAGAACACAGAAAAAGACGAATCCACCAAAATCTAGCCGTTACTCCTTTTGAACCGTCTCTTTCCCGATGAATCGCGGCCTGTCTTCCAGCGCGAGGAAGTTGTTCACGTCCTCACGGGCCTCCTTCGCTTTGCCCTTGTCCGGATCGTAGTCCCGCGAGCCCTCGCTTCCCAGCGCATCGTGCAGCGCATCCAAATCCTTGAAGTAAAGTTCCGCAATGCCGTCGAATTCGGACTCTTCGGGGGTTACCGGAAGCACGGTGTCGTATTTGACGACGCCTTCGATTTCCCGGGCGATGGCGGTGTGGTTGGTCTGCCAATAGTCCACGAATTCCTCGTGGGACATGCCCTCCTGCCGGACGAGGAAGGCGGAGTGTTTGTAGAGACCGTCGGTATCGCCATTGACTTCGTCTTTCTGCGTGACGACTTCGCCGATGAATCGCGGACGTTCTTCGAGTGCGAGGAAGTTGTCCACGTCCTCGCGGGCCTCCTTCGCCTTACCCTTATCCGGGTCGTAGTCCCGCGAGCCCTCGCTTCCCAGCGCATCGTGCAGCGCATCCAAATCCTCGAAGTAGAGTTCGGCGAGACCATCGAATTCGGCGGCGTCGGGCGTGACGGGGAGAACGGTCGAGTATTTCACGACGCCCTCGATTTCACGGGCAATCTTCGTGTGATTGTTCTGCCAATAGTCCACGAACTCGTCGTGCGTCATCCCGTCTTTGCGAACCAGCAAGGCGACGTGTTTGTACATAGCACCCGAGGACAGGATGTGAAATGTGATAAAACACGCGAAGCATGTCGGCTGGGATGAATCTCGGTCGCAGTTTCAACACCATCGTTTCCGATGTTCACCCGACCTCACGATGCGTAGACGGGGCAACGACGGCGGACAGCAGATAGCGACGGGAACAACCGCATTTTATCAGAGTTCGAGTAAAAGCAACTGGACAATTCCGTTCAGGTGAAGACAGTCAGTCAATTATATACAATCATTTATTATCCACCCATTGTTCCTTGTTGCCATGGCGGACAGTAACTCGGGGCAGTCGGACAGATTCGAAACGACTCGGCGCGCCATGCTCGGCGCGGTCGGGGCGGGGGGACTCGCGGGATTTGCGGGGTGTCTCGGTAACATCGGTGGTGGTGGGAGTAGCGTCGATACGGTAAAGTACGGCATCCTCAATCCAATGACGGGACCGTACGCTGGACTCGCAGCGGAACAGAGAAAGGGGGCGAAACTCGCGGTGAAGACGATCAACGAAAGCGACGAGTACGAGTTCACCATCGACGCCAAATACGGCGATACGCAAGCGGATGCCGAAACCGGCCAGCAGGAGGCGCGAAAACTGGTCGAACAGCACGGCGCGTCGTTCATGATGGGGGCAATTTCGAGTTCGGTCGCGCTCGGCCTGAACGAGTTTGCACAGGAAGAAAGCGTCATCTACGCCCCCGGCGCAGCGGCCATCCCGATTACGGGTAAAAACTGCAACAAGTACGTCTTTCGAAGCGAGACGAACACCGCACAAATCGCGGAGGCGTGTTCCGGATGGACACTGAACAACCTCGGAAGTAAGGTGTGGTTCCACATCGCGGATTACGCCTACGGGAAATCGGTGCTTCGCGAGTGGCGGTCGCGGATGAAGGCGTCGGACGCGAGCTTTTCCGAGGCGGGCGTCACGAGAGCCAAATTGGGCGCGAAGAACTTCGATTCGTTCATCAGCCAGATGAAAAACTCCGACGCCGACGTGGTCGTCGTCGGTTCGACGGGGGGCGACCTCATCGAATTCATCAATCAGGCGAACGCGCAGGGACTCACTGACCAGAAGAAGATCATGACGACGACGGGGTCGTTTCAAGTCATTCGTGGCGCGCTCGGCGAAAAAGCTGATGGAATCTACAGCGGAACGCGATACGTGCCGAAAATCGACTCCGGCGACAACAAGGAGTTCGTGAAATCCTACAAGAGTGCGAACGGCAGCGAACCCGGGAGCTTCGCACGCGTCGCCTACGACTCCATCAGAATGGTCGCAAACGGTATCAAGGAGGCCGGAAGCACTGACACCGACGAAGTGGTCGATACGCTCGCGGGTCTGAAGATGCAATCCCTGCTCGGGGAAAACGAGTTCCGAAGCTGTGACCACCAGGCGAAAAATCCAGTCTGGGTCGGACAGAACGTCTACAACGGCGGGAAGATGGCCGACGTGAAACTCATCACGGAAGTCAGCGGCGATAAGGCGATTCCACCGTGCGACCAAACCGGCTGTCAACTCTGATATGGCAGGCGCAGTTATCGAACAACTCCTGAACGGCCTAACCATCGGCGCGGTGTACGTCCTCCTAGCGGCGGGACTTTCCATCATCTTCGGCGTGATGGATGTCATCAACTTCGCCCACGGCGAGTTCTTCGCCCTCGGTGCGTACCTCGCGTTCGCCATCGTCGCCGTCGGAACCGGGGGCGGCGTGTTCTGGATAGCGCTCCTCGTCGCGCCGCTCCTCGTCGCGCTTATCGCGGCAGTTATCGAACGCGGAACCATCCGACCACTATACGGGAGAAATCCGCTGTATCACATCCTGCTCACGTTCGGATTGGTGCTCATCTTCAAGGACGCCATCTCGTTCGTATGGGGCGACAACCCCAAACCGTTCGCACAACCGCCGATACTTCGCGGCCCCATCGACCTGCTTGGCTTCAGCTACTCGAAGTACAACTTCTTCGTCATCGGCATCGGCGTCGTGATGGCCATCGGAACGTGGCTGTTGCTGAACCGAACCCGGTTCGGACTCGTCGTGCGCGCAGGCGCGCAAGACCGCGAGATGGTTCGCCACCTCGGCATCGACATCGACCGCTACTACACGCTCGTCTTCGCCTTCGGCGCGTTCCTCGCGGCGCTCGCCGGAATCGTCCTCGGCGCGAAACAGAGCGTCAGCCCCGGAATGGGCAACTCCGTCATCATCCCGGCGTTCGTCATCGTCGTCCTCGGCGGCCTCGGCAGTTTCCGCGGTGCGGTTATCGGCGGATTCGGCGTGGGCATCATCGAGACGTTCTTCCGCACCGTTTTCCCGAGCTTCGAAGGACTGGTCGTTTTCCTTCTGATGATCGGTGTCCTGCTCGTCCGACCGCAGGGACTCTTCGGAAGTCCAGAGTGGGAATCCTCGGAAGGCGGCGGCGAACTGCTGACCGGCGGTGGCGGCGGCGTGCTTGACGGCCAAACGCGCTTCCGACTCGGTGCGCTCGTCGTCGCGCTGCTCTTCCTCGCACCCCTCGGAATCGGGGTGATATACACTTCCTACGAGGTGAACTCGCTCCTGCTGACCATCCTCGTCTGGGCGCTGTTCGCGCTCAGTCTCGACTTCGTGATGGGGTACGCCGGACTCGTGTCGCTCGGCCATGTCCTCTTTTTCGGCCTAGGAGCCTACGGAACGGTTCTCACGGTCGAGAACGGAATGCCGTCCGTCTTCGTCGCGCTCGGCGCGGGAATCGTCGTCGCGGCGCTCGTCGCGTGGATGGTCGGCCACCTCTCGATTCGCGTGTCGGGCGTCTACTTCTCGATGATTACCCTCGGCTTCGCGGAGTTGTTCTACCAACTCGTTCAGAAGGTCGGATTCACTGGCGGCAGCGATGGCCTGTTCGGCTTCGACCCCGTGTACGGACTCATGAGCGGCCCGGAAGTCGGCGACGTCGCGTTGCTCGGCGAAATCGAGTTGTTCTACTACTTCGTGCTCGCCGCGGTCATCGGGTCGTACTTGCTCGCCCGGCGGATGATGAACGCCCCCTTCGGGAGCGTGCTTCAGGGCATCCGCGAGAGCGAGGAACGCGCCTCCTTCATCGGCTACGACGTGACGGCCTACAAACGACGGGCGTTCGTCGTCAGCGGCGGACTGGCGGGACTCGCCGGTGGTCTCTCCGCGATTCATACCGGTGGCGTCTCGCCGTCGGTTCTCGCGTGGATAAAGTCCGGCGAGGTCATCGTGATGACCATCCTCGGCGGGATGGGTACGCTGTACGGGCCGATGATTGGGGCAGGCGTCTTCTTCGGTCTGCGTGAGATTCTTCAGTCGTTCACCGATCAGTGGCAGGGCGTCCTCGGACTCGTGTTCGTCCTCTTCGTCATCTACGTTCCGGAGGGCCTCGTTTCGGTTCCCGGGATGCTCTCCCGGTACACGAACCAGGAGGCTGGGGGCGGCCCGGAACCGGTCGCTGAAACCGATTCGGAGGTGAGCAACTGATGGCGCTTCTCGAAACCGAGAACCTGACCCGCCAGTTCGGGGAGCTCGTCGCGACCGACAACGTCAACCTCACCGTCGAGGCGGGCGAGTTCCGGAGCGTCATCGGTCCGAACGGGGCCGGGAAGACGACGCTGTTCAACCTGATTTCGGGCGCGCTCTCGCCAACGTCGGGCATCATCCGGTTCGCGGGCGACGACGTGTCGAACCTCCCGCCACACGAGCGCGTCCGGCGCGGAATCGGGCGGTCGTTCCAAATTACGACCGTTTTCGGTGGTCTTTCGGTTCGGGAAAACGTCCGACTTTCAGCGCAGTCGGTGGCCGGAGAGTCGATTACGGCGGGCAGTCGGCTGTTCCGCCCTGCGGACAGTTTCCCCGAAATCAACGAGCGCGTCGGGAGCGTGCTCTCGCAAATCGGACTTGCAGAACGGGCCGACGAACAGGCGGCGGCGCTGGCGTACGGCGACCGGCGGCGACTGGAAATCGGGTTGGTGCTGGCGACCGACCCGCAGGTCGTGCTGCTGGACGAACCGACCGCCGGGATGAGCGTGGAGGAGACGCGGGCGACGATGGAACTCATCGGCGACGTGCTGTCGGAGAGAACACTCCTGCTCATCGAACACGATATCGACCTCGTCATGAACGTCTCCGACCGAATCACGGTACTCAATCGAGGTCGGGAACTGGCGACCGGCACGCCGGAGGAAGTCGCAGCAAACGACGAGGTGCAAGCGGCGTACCTCGGAGGTGTTCGACACTGATGCTTTCGATCGAAAACCTGCGCGCAGGATACGGCGAAACGGAAGTGCTCTCGGGCGTCTCGCTCGACGTTCCGGACGGTGAAGTCGTCGCACTCATCGGCCGAAACGGCGTCGGGAAGACGACGACGCTCCGGAGTATCACGGGCGCACTGACGCCGACCTCAGGGACGATTCGGTTTGACGGCGAGGACATCGCCGGACTCTCGCCGGTCGAAACCGTCAAACGTGGTGTTTCGCTGGTGCCGGAAGAGCGCCGGGTGTTCCCGGGCCTTTCGGTGCGCGAAAACCTCGCCGTCGGAACCCTCGGCGGGAGCGACAGTGCACACAGAAAATCAGTGGAGGACGTGCTTTCGGCTGGGGCGTTCGAAAACCTCCAGGAACGACAAAACAGTCGCGGCACCGACCTCTCGGGTGGCGAACAGCAGATGTTGTCCATCGCCCGAGCGCTTGTTTGTGGCGCGGACTTGCTCATGCTGGACGAACCGACGGAAGGGCTTGCACCCCTCATTGTGGAACGGGTGGAAGCCCTCATCCGCGACCTAAACGAGGAGGGAATCACGGTGCTGCTCGTGGAACAGAACGTCGCGGTTGCGCTCTCGCTCGCAGACCGCGTCTATCTGCTCGACCAGGGAGAAATCGTCTTCGATGGGACGCCGGAGGAACTGGAAGCGAACGAGGAACTGCTGGACAGACACCTCGGCATCAGCGTGTGAAACGGTTGTTATTCGTCCGGATTCGGCACGTCGTCGGCCGACGGTAATCCCGTCGCCATCAACCGTCTGACAATTACGACGAGGCCATTGTCGAATCCCCTACCGAACACGGCCCGCTCCCCGTCGGACTCGGTGACGCTTTTTTGATGCACCGAACTGACCAGAATCGTGTTCCGGTCGATCAGTAGGAGCCGACTAATCATGATTTCGTCCGATTCGTTGGGCAGGGAACCGCTCAACCACTCCAACCCCGAAACGAACGTTTCGACGCTGGGAAGTGCTTTTTGAACACGGGTTCGCACCTGTTCGTCCACTGCACCGATGAGGATATCGATGTCTGAATCGTTGATGGATTGCAGGTCATCCAACAGTTCCTCCGTCAGAACGTTCTCGTGGCCGACGACGAACACGATTTCCTGGGTGGCGCTGTCGATGAGTTGCTGTGTTCGGTTTGCAATCGCTTTCGTACCTGATAGCGACCAAACTTCGTGTGTCACTTCTTCCTCGGTGTCCGATACTGCCGGTTCGATATCTCCGATAGCCTCAACGAGTGTTTCGGTTCGAGATTCGTACTCCTGGCGGAGCGTTTCGGCGGCCTCGTCCACTGAAACGGCCCGAAACAGTTTTGAATTCGAGTGTTGGACTTCGACGAGTCCCTTCGCCTCCAACACACGAATCGCGTCGTAGACGCGCGTTCGAGGAACTTCGGAGGATTCACTGATTTCCTTGGCTGTCCCTTTCGGAAGCCGTGACAGCGCCACGAAACATTTCGCTTCGTACTCTTTCAATCCTAGTTTCTGGAGCAGTTCGACCGCTTGTTGATGATTAGATAGCTCTTTCATGGGTCCCAACCATACTACCGGCGAATCCGGTATCGTCTCCGTTGTTTTGCGGGCACTCACAAGTCAGTTCCTGTCGTACTGTTCGAACGATTCCAACGGAACCCGCAATCATAGTTAGTATAAATGGTTCCGACCGTCTTTAACCACACTCATTATATTTATTTCAGTTTGCGAACTTCGTCTCTAGTCTGGATGTGAATCCATTATTCCACACGTAGTGGTACAGAATACGCTAGAATACCACCAAATAATTGCGGTTTTAGCAAATAAGCAATCAAATTATACATTTCACCCGCTTCATCGTTGTCCGAGTGCGAAAAGTGGAAATGGTTGAACGGTTGTATCTTGCGCGTTTTCATGAGTTCGGAGCTCGCTATTTCGAGTCCAAGTTCGTGGATGGCGTCCGAGATGCAGGTGATGTCTCCCGTACTCGTCGCGACGACTTCGACGTGGATGTTGTTCCGCCCAGTCATCATCTCCCTGAGTCAACGACGCCCTGAACGTCAATGACAGAATCTGCCAAATCGGAACGCTCGGTCGGTGGGGCAGTACAGACGAAGAGAACGCGCAACGGGAGGATCGCAGCTTCGTAGTCGATTTCGGGATGGTAGCCTCGAATGATACCCTCGGTTTCGAGCTGATCGATTCGGTTTCGAACGGTATTTGGAGACACGCCGACAGTGTCGGCGATCTCCTGGGATGTCGTGTTCCGCGCCTCCTGCTAAAGCATAAAGAGAATACCCCTATCGATATTATCCAGGCCTCTAGCCATGAGTGTGACTATGGTGGTAATCCGTATGTATTCAGGGTGCGATGCCACCCCAGTTCACCGGACTGTCGTCTTCGAAACGCTACGGATAGTGTTACCCAGATAATCACAGTAAGATTATACGGGGCTAGCGCGAAGCGTCTAGTGGTGCGGGGTCGACAGGGGCCCAACCAATCGTCACTCCGCACCGAAACTGCCTTTCATAGCAATTTTCGTGAGTGAAACTTCGATACAGTTCATATCTGCTGACGAGGGGACGGTTTTTCGATGTTACGCAGTGACTGCCTCGAATTACGATGTTACGGAACGTTCTTTTCTGGATGTTGTCGTGACGACGGTGACCGTTTCTGGCTCCAAGCAAAATTAAAAATTGACTCAGATAATCACAGTACTATTTAAGGACTTGACAACATTACCCACCACGATACGGCGGACACAGAAACCGTTCGATACAACACCCAATCATGACCGAAGAGAATCCATCCTCTAATACGGGTCAGCCGGGACAAAACCCCAACATGAGTCACATCGATTTCGACTGGTCGCGAGCAGAACAACCCAGTATCGCCATCGTCGAGGCCATCACCGCGGTTACCGGACGCAATTCGACGGACATACCGCCATTGTACGACTCCATCAACCCCGATGCGTTGAATGCACTCGTCACTGCAAAAGGGCGCAAGACAAGTTCCGACGTGAGTCTGACGTTCTCGTGCGACGGCGTCGTCCTCACAGTTACGGGAGACGGAACGGTTACGGCTCGCCCGGATGACCGCTGAGTGAGGCACTCATAGAGAATATAGACTTCACTCGGGTGGAGATTCGGCGCGACGCTTCAACTTAGATTAGTCCAATGACCCATCGCCTGGAATATCGTCATCCATCCCCTCCAGTGCAACCAGAAGCGGCTTGAGTTCGTCGAACTGCGGCCCCTTAGTCACGCTCCTTTTTTCCAGATTCCAATCTATGTATCCGTGATCCACCAATTTCGGAAGGTGAATATGTCCCATCGCAACCGCTCGTTTACGGTCGTCATCCGTCGTCTCCGAAGTGCCGAAAAGTACAGTTCGGTCGTTCTGTGGATTATCCTCCAGCAAGGCGAGAAGCAGTCGTCGTCTGTGAGCGTTCGACAGCACGCATAGCTGGTCATCTAGCATAGTTACCTCATCGATTTAGCATTCGTTTCTCAAGCCAATAAGTAGATGACATATTCACAGGCACCAATTGTTTGAGGAAGTGAGTGACAGAGGTGTTGGAGACGGTCGAAAAACAGTCGAGCCAACTGTTTCGTCTCGATCACCTTTGAAACTGTTCCCCAACCCGACTCTCGTTGATGAACAACTCCTGTGGTGGAAGCCGTTTTTCGTGATAGTCATCGTGATACTTCATCAACTGAAAGAGCGTGCCGGTCGGGTTTCGCGGCGAGACGAACGCCTCGGACCATGTATCGAACTCGGCGCGGTCGATGACGCGAATGTCGTTTTCGCGGAGCGACTCGATGACAGCGTCGATGTCGGCGACTTCGAGCGTGACGTGGTGCAGACCTGGACCGTACTGGTCAAGGAAGTCGGTGAGAAACGTGTCGTCCGCAATCGGTTCGATCAGTTCGAGTCGAGAGGCGTCACCGAGGCTATAGTAGGCCCAGCGAAAGCGATCTTCGACGGATTCGACCGTTAAACGCTCACAACCCAGTGCGAACAGGACTGGTTCCGCATTCTCGATAGATTCGACGGCGATACCGACGTGGTCTACTCGAATCGGCGTATCGTGTTTGTTCATTGGTCGAAAGAACGAGAGGACGTATCTTGAATCTGTAGGCGGCAGTCCATCACGGACGTTTCGGGAAATTTCATAACAACAGTCCGAGTACGTCCCGACATGGGATTTTACCAACGCGATTTCATGGAAGGAACGCGCGGAACGATGGGCGTCGATTGGGAGGAGCGAATCGACATGCAGCGCATGCGCGAAGAGCGCAAAGAGCGCGCCCTGTCCCGAATGCGGGAGGCCGGACTGGGGAGCATGCTCCTCATCAACGATCCGAACGTCCGATATGTAACCGGACTAGCCATGACGGGTGGGTCGGGCGCAGACCATTACACCTTGCTCACCGAGAATGGCGACATCGTCCACTGGGATACGGCAGACCACGCGAGCAACCAGCGATTCAACTGTCCATGGTTGGACGATATTCGCTACGCCTGCCCCGGACTCGGGAACGTTCCGCGGGCCTCCGGACGCGATTCGGCCCGCGACTGGTTGAAAGACAAGATGGCCGGTCTCGTCTACGAGGCGATGGAGGAGTACGGCGTCGCAAAGGAGCCGATGGGCATCGACATCGGCAACGGCGCGCTCATCTCGAAATTCGAAGACCGCGGCGTGGACGTTCGCACCGATGAATGCGCGAAGGTCATGGAGAGCGCCCGAAAGGTCAAAACGCGCGACGAAATCGAATGCCTGCGGATGGTCGCCGCGCTCTGTGAAGCAGGATTCCAGCGCATCACGGAAACCGCGAAACCAGGAGTTCGCGAGTCTGAAGTGTGGGGCGAAGCCAGCAGCAAACTATGGAGTCTCGGCGCGATGGTACAAGGTGGTTATGTGACCTCCGGGCCGAACACGTGGCCGAAACATCAGGCGAATACAACGGACCGAATCATGCGCCCCGGTGACCTCGTCTACGCCGACTTCTACAACATCGGCTTCATGGGCTATCGCTCCTGTTACTACAGAACGTTCAGCATGGGCGAACCGACGCAGGCCCAGCAGGACGCCTACGAAATCGCCCGCGACAACCTCTACGACGTGCTCGAACGCATCGAACCCGGCGCAACGACGGACGAAATTTGCAAAGGCTTCCCCGACATGGAAGGCGAACACGCCGACTGGTACGACGCCACCGACCACTGGCAGATGACGACGAACCACTGGGCGCACGGCCTTGGCTTGCAACTGTACGAAGTGCCGCTTATCTGGCGTGGCATCTCGCCTGATCACCCGATCGAAATCGAGGAGGGAATGACCATGGCCGTCGAGACGATGGAACCCGCAGACCGACAGGGTGTTCGCGTCGAAGAGATGGTCGTCGTGCGAGAGAACGGTGTGGAAATTTTGAGTCAGTGGCCCGTCGAGGAGATTACGACTATCGAACACTGAAAACGAGGTGTTTGACCACATCTACAGGGACGACGAGTACGACGTGGAAGTGAACACCGCGAAACTTTCTCCCGAAGAGTATGCCGAACGAGTACTCCGTGGCTTGGAAATGACGAGAAAAATTGGAGACGCGCCGCCACTAAGCCAAGAAGTACAGTAAGGCGAATAGCAGTACCAGCATTCCGACGAGAACCAGCACCGGTTTGAACGCGTCGAGAATCGAATCCTCGGGCTTCTTCGGTCCAGTACTTGTGATCGAACCGTCAGGAGGGCCAATGTCTATGTTCGAACTGCCAATTGTGTACGTGATAAGTTTTCTGCGAATGATGAGGTATTCAGACACGTTTCAATAAAGCATTAAGACGGCGGCCTGCGATTTTCGACCATGAAGCTCGGGACAGGGCTGTTCACCTGCCAGCGACGCCCGGACGACGACCGCTCGATGACCGAGATTTACGACGAGATGCTGGAACTCGGCGAGACCATCGACGCTGCCGGACTCGACAGCATGTGGGTCTCGGAACACCACTTCGCCGAAGATGGCTACCTTCCGGCGACGATGCCCTCGCTCGGCGCGTTGGCCGCCCGAACCGAGAACGTCGAACTCGGCACCTGCATCGCGCTCGCACCCCTCTACGACGGCGTCCGACTCGCGGAGGACGCCGCGACGGTCGATTTGCTCTCGGATGGCCGCCTCACGCTTGGACTGGCAATCGGGTCGAACCCCCGCGAGTTCGAGTCGTTCGGCGTTCCACGCGAAGAACGGGTGGAGCGCCTGAGCGACCTGACGAACCTCCTGCGAGCGTCGTGGTCTGACGGGGAACTGGACTACGATGCCGAATTCCACGACGTATCCTCGGACGTGAGCGTGACGCCGAAACCCGAATCGGACGTCCCCATCATGTTCGGCGGGTCCGTCAAGCCAGCAGTCCGGCGCGCAGCGCGGGTTGCGGATGCGTGGTGTGCACCCTCTTCGATTTCCATCGAGGGCGTCCGCAAGCGCAAGGAGGATATCGAGCGCGTTCGGGAAAAAGAAGGTATTGAGGGAGATTTCGAGGTGTACGTACTCCAGCATGGCTTCATCGGCGATTCGAAGGAGGAAGCGTGGGAGGCTATGAAACCCGGCTACTTCTACATCCAGCGTCGGTACGCCGAAATTTTCTCGGGCGAATCGGTCGAGGAACTGGACGACGACCGTAAACAGGAGTTGAAAGAACAGGCCATCTTCGGCACGCCCGAACAGGTCGCGGAGGAATTGAACGAGTATCGCGACGCGGTGGGCGACGACATCCATTTCATCTTCCGCACGTACCACCCCGGAATCGGTACGGACGCGATGGTGGACTGTATCGAGCGTCTCGGCGACGAAGTCGCACCGCTGGTTCGGTAAGCGGGTCTAGAAGGAGTATCGTCACTGAGTAACACCCCATCGTTTCCGCTGTTCTACGACCGCGCCGTGTTCGAGAAATAGTCGAGCGGAGTGAGCAGTTCGGTACTCCCCTCGATGAGCACGTCCTCCATTACCTCGCCGTGTCCGTCGTCGATATCGAAATCCGAAGCTTCGACTGCGGCTTTCGATGCTTCGATGTCGTCCGCCTCCATGAACGTGAAGAGGAAATCGCCATCCTCGGTCGAACGAAGGAATCGAGCTTCGATGAAAACGCGCTCGTTGTCAAGCGTTTCGAGCACTTCGTCCTCGCGCGCTTCGAGTTCGGCGCACCACGCACGGAGTTTCTCGGTTTTTCCGGGACGAAGCTTCTGCTTGACGAGAACGACTTCCGGCATGATATCGACTACTCGTGTCTGAAAATGATAATATCGGTCGTTGACGAACCGAAAACGAAAGGTCACGGAGCAAGTGAGGATCGGTCAGAGCAGTGCGTTTTCGAACACGCTATAATCCTGACTCCCGGTGACTGTCGTCGCAAACTCGCCGTCGCGAAAGAGGAAAAACGTCGGCGTCCCGCTGACGTTCGCCTCCTTTCGTGCGGTCGTGTCTGCGTCGATGAGGGCACCGTATTTCTCGTTTTTTGCCTCCGAGATGACGGCGTCCGCATCGACCGACGTCTGTGCTTGCAGGAACTTCTTCGAGAACGAGTAGACGGTGTCGGTCGTCACGTAGTCTTGATTCTTGTAGAAATGTTCGTTCAATTTCCAAAAAGCATCACTCGACCGTGCGTTCGTAGCATAGAGTATGTTAACCCCTGATTTGGCCCAGTCCCTGACGTGTGGGTACGACCGATACAGAAACGCCGTCTTTCCGGGGTCGATGAGGTTCGACCTGAGTTTCGGAAAGGTTCGTTCGTCGAATCGGCGACAAACCAAACAGGATGGGTCTTCGAAGGCGATAATAGCGGACTTCGCACTCGCTGGGGACGGGCCAAGTGCCGGATTGCGGTCGATATCGGTCGCCGCGGGGTTGGAGTCGAACGAGTCTTCCGAAAGGGAATCGCCACCGAATATTCCTGTACAGCCAGCGAGTGCGGTGGTTAGGGTTGAGGAGGTCGCTGCGAGGAACGTTCGTCGATTCATCGTATCTCGCGTTTTATCAGGCCGTAGTATGCGAGTTCAGCACCGTAGCAGAATACACAGCCGTTGAAGCGCGGCCGTGTCAAGGATGACGGTTCCCGTGGCTCATCAGGGTCGGACATTGGCTCGATAGAAACGACCAAACGAACTTTCTTAATGTTTCGGTAACCAACAGGTAACTCCCGTACGTTCCGGTAACGGCGTTTCTGCCTCGTCGTTACTGCCAGCGAGTTCCTGCGTCCGAACCGTGTGTCTTTAGTGAGTTCAGTCGGTAATTTCAAATATGGGTTTTGGAAGCTACGACGAATCTGAACAGCAGAACCGGGAGAACGACTCGAACATGGACGAGTCCAGCGCCGTCAACGTCCACGAAAATGACCATCAGGGCGAAATCACGTTTGACAGTGATGCATCCAGCGACGAACTCATCGCCAAACTCGGCGAGATGAAAGACGGCCAAACGGAAGACGAGTCGTAGCGTCATCCGCTCCGCACCCGTTTTTCTTCGATATCTTCTCGACGGGAACACAGTGAGACACGTGTGCAACGTTCCCTAAATGCACCTTTAACTTACATTTTGGCGGTGATAGTTACATATTTGAAAGCGCAGAACCGAGAGAACGGGACGATGTTTTTAGACCACCTAAAAATTATTTCCGTTTTAGGAACTCATAAGCCGGTGAAGACCAATTCTAGAGATGCAATGAGCACCCAGAAAACCGTCCGACAAGAGGCAGGCACCGTCGAGGACAACCCGGTACGTCTCGACCGAGAGAAGGCCGAACAGATAATCGACGCGCTGAACACGGATCTCGCTGACGCGTACGTTCTGTACCATCAACTCCACAAGCACCATTGGAACGTCGAGGGTGCGGAACATCTCGATATTCACGTGTTCCTGCAGGAAGCCTACGAGGATGTCGAGAGGGCCGCCGACGAAGTCGCAGAACGTGTGCAGGCAATCGGCGGCGTCCCGCACGCGAGCATGACCGCGCTCTCCGCGGCCGCAACCGTGGAACCCGAGGATGAAGACGTGTACGATATCCGAACGTCGTTCGAGAACGACCTCAAAATGTATGGCGACATTATCGAAAGCTACCGCGAGCATATCGAACTCGCCGAAGGATTGGGCGACTACGCCACGGGACAGATGCTCCGCGAACACTTGGAAGATCTCGAAGAACATGCCCACGTTCTCGACCACTACCTCGAAGACGACACGCTCGTCCTCGAATCGGCGACGAAATAACTCCGAAAGGGTATTTAGCGGATATCCGGTGCCTCGTCGCCGGGGCGTCCGGGTATTCCCACTTCTATTTCTAGTTCCGGCTCCCCGACGCCGCTGAAATCGATTTCCAGTTCGACGGGTTCGCCGAAGGCAAACGGGAGCTCCCACTCGTCGGTGAGAACAGTGAGTTCGACGTCGTCGCGGAGTTGTTCGCCGAGTTTGATGAGGAACTGTCCTACTTCGCTCGCGCTCAAGCGATATTCCTGTTCGAAATCGCGCCCGGTTCGAATCGTCGTTCGGTCATCGTCCGTTTCGTTGGCGTCGTCTGGCATCGGAGACGGTAGTAAGTCACACGCAAACGAAAACTCGTCGGAAGGGAGTGTCGAAAGGGGGGAAAATTACTGAGTCAAATCGACGGTTAGGTCGCTCGAAATCCATCCGTCGGTGTTCCCCGATTCGAGAAAGACGACTCTCTCAGGACAGCTTTGGCAAACGGAAATGTTCGGACGTGAGGAGGCGTCCGAAACCTCCTCTTTTTCCGACTGAGACTCGGTGCGTGCAGGCATCGAGCTGGTTTAGGCAAGCCTAAAATAAAAAGGTGTGGTTTTCGATTCTTGCGAGACGCCAGTAGACTGACAGCAATCGAGACGAAGGCATGACTCCGATACCTCGGGAACGTTCACGAAACCGGCGGGAGTTCCAACCATTGTAATCGACACGAAAAACCACCATGTCGATGGGGAGGTGTTTATATCGAGACATTCCGCTCGCGAAACTTTCGGCGTTGCGCGAGGGTATCGATATGTCGGCAGATTTTGACGAGAGTGCATCCGACCATGGAAAGTCACTCGTCGTGTTCGACCAGTTCGAGTCGGCAAATCGCAGTACACAGCGTCATTTTAATTCCCCGTTGACGATGGCTGCAACCTTCTGACGGTCGAACAGCGTCGTTTCGACGCCATACAGTTGTTTCGCGAGTCTCTGTGTGAGAACGAGGTTCGTAATCGGGCCTTGATAAAGACCGCCAGCACGGTACACGTCGCCGTTTTCGACGGCAGTGAGGTTGCTCGCAACGGTGTGATTTTGCAGGAATCCGACGACCGTGTTTCGAAACTCGGCTTCGCTTTTTGCCTCGTAGCCACGGAGCAGGAGGACTTCGGGGTCGACTTCCAGCAGGGTTTCGATGTCGATAGCCCCGCGGCTTCCGTGGAAATCCTTGATATCCGTGGTAGCGAGTGCGTCTTTGACCCCAAGGTCGTTCAGGTGCTTGAATCCGGTTCCGTCACCGATAACGTAGGGGTAAAACTGCTTGGGCTCGTCACCAGTTCCCCACATGACCGCAACGGATGGCCGTTCGCTCCGTGCCGGGACGACCGGTTCGAGGTTCGATTGGAACGCCTCGTGAACGTCCACGAATGTTTCGTATCGGTCTGTTCGTTTGAACACCTGTGCGAGCTTCCGGAACCCCTCCATGAGGGTGTAGTAGCGGGATTCTTCGTGCCACGGATAATGTTGGGCGTAGATACAGTTGCCGAACACGGGACCGATGGTGTCGTGTATCTCGTCGACATCGGCTTGTTTCCATCCCTTGAATCGATTGATGAGGAAGTTTGGATCCATGATGTGGACATCCGCGTCGAGCTGGTAGAATCGCTCCTTGTTGACACCGTCCTGATACAGTGAAATCATCCCGCTTTTATCGACGGAGACGCCGTCGATGCCCTCGTAATACTGGGTGTGATACCGGCTGGTGAGCCAGACACCTTTCGGCGGTTCGAGACCGAGCGCGACACCCATGTCGGCCCAACTCCCGTTGTTGGCGACCCATGTTTCCGGTACCGAATCGAATTCGACTTTCCCGACCGGTTCCATGGAGACCGTGTATGGCCCGTCCGTCGAACGTGAGCCGGTCGTACTCGAAGCTCTCCCGTTCGTTCCCTCCGATTCGGAGCCAGTTTGGCCAGCACAGCCTGCGAGCAGGCCTCCAGCCAGAAGTGCGCCGCTTCCCTTGATGTAGTCTCGCCGCGTCTGTACGTCGCCGCCGTTCGAATCCCGAACCATTATTTTAGGCTCGCCTAAAACCAACAAATGTGTTTCGGAATTTAGGCCAGCCTAAAGAAAGAGTTCGGGTGAGAGTACAGTGAAGAAAGAAGAATGCAATGAAACTGATCGTAGCCTGCTCGCGGGAGCACCTGTCGGTCATGGCACAGCACGAACCGTAGGTGAAATCAAGCGATGAAATTTGACAGAGTCATCGTCGGCATCGCGGAGATGGTATAGCGATATTCGATTTATATTCGCGAGTTACGTCGAAAGCATGGCCACTGCACCGATGGCGAGTCCGACTCTTGCCATGTCTCGCACGTCCACCGATTCCCCGAGGAACACCACGCCGAGGACGGCGGCAACCACGAAATACAGCGCCGTGATAGTCGTGGCAATCGCCGTGTTTCCGCGTTGCAGCGCGGCGTAGTAGCTTATCGACCCGATACCGGAGAACAGTCCGCCAGCGATTGCGTAGGTGACACCCGGCCCGGAAAGCGAGACCGAACCCGATTGGGAGGCGATGTAGACGAGTGCGACGCCGACACCCACGGCGTATGAGATAGCCATCGCAACCTCCGGTTCGAGCGTCCGAGTCGCTTTGTCGGCGAACACCGCCCAGATGCCCCACGTGACCATCCCAACCAGCGCGAAGAGAACTGCAGTTCGAACCATACCGTCGGCCAGGAACTGCACAGAAGAATGGGTTCCCATTCCGGCGTTTCAGGAGGGGTCTGTGAGCCAACAACGGTTGGCTGACGACGGACAGAGTAGACCTGTTTCGTCGTAGTACGGACATAACAAATTAGCAACGCAACAACCACATCCGCATGGCGCGTACCGCGACACTCGTGGTCGTTCTCTTCGTCGTGTCCACTGCGGGAGCGATGGCGCTCCCCGGAGGCGTCGTAGAACGACAGGCAGAACCGGAACCGGCCGAGCGATGGAACAAAACCTACGGTAGTTCGGGCGACGAAATATTCAACGACGTCGTCCGAACCGACGACGGGGGCTACATCCTCGCCGGAGAAACCGAGCGTTCCGGAACCGGTATCGACGGCTGGGTCGTGAAAATCGACGCGAAAGGCAACGAGCAATGGTCGCGGACGCTCAGCGGTTCGGGCACCGACAGACTGTACTCGGTCGTGCCGAACGGCAACGGCGGCGTGATGGTTGCCGGACGAACAGACAGTGGTGGCAGCGCGATGGGATGGGTCGTCGAACTGGCGGGCGATGGTTCGACACAGAACGAACGAACACCCCGTCAAGGAGCGTTTTACAGCCTTGAACGGGACGGAAACGGCTACGTCCTCGCCGGGTGGACGAGCGACGGCGGGAAAAAAGGCTGGCTGTTGAAACTCCGTGGTTCCGGCGAGAAAGCGTGGGAGAAAACCTACGCTAGCCCGGAAGAGTATTCAACTGGAGGTTTCAAAGCGGTCGTTCCGGCGTCGAACGGGTATTTCGTCGCGGGCGAAGTCGATGGGGGAAGCCAGGATGCGTGGGCGATGCGTGTCGGAAACAACGGAAATCGACGCTGGCAGAAAACGGCGGGAGGGCCCGACCGGGAAGCGATTTGGGCCGCGACGGGCGGTGACGACGGAATCGTTCTCGCCGGAGAGTCGGAAAGCGGAGACTCCCGCGACGGATGGGTGCTCAAATACGACGCGAACGGCGACCTCGCCTGGGAGAACCGATACGGTGAAGCGGACGTAGATTGGCTGGACTCTGCAATGAAAACGGACGACGGCGGCTACCTCTTCACGGGAGGAACGCTGACTGGCGGAATCGGCAGTGCGGACGGGTACGTGGTAAAAACCGGTTCAGATGGAACCGTACAGTGGGAGAACGCCTACGGAAGCGCGCAGTGGGACAAACCGTGGCCCGCGATTCAAGCGCACGGAGGCGGCTATCTGTTAGCAGGCCAAACCGGCGGATTCGGGGCCGAGGGGATGGACGGCTGGGTGCTTCACCTCGGTTCGGCCGGACAGATTTCCGAATCGAGTGGGACGACGGAAGGCGACGGTTCGGATGAGGGTGGAAATGACGGAACTAGCGAAACGACCGCGAAAGGGGCCTCCGGGAAGGACACACAGACAGGAGGAACGAGTCTTCCCGGCTTCACCGGCGTGGTGGCACTCGTCGCACTCTCCATTTCGGTACTGTTTTTGTGGCGTCGTCGCTGAAAGTCGGAAACGACCGTTTTCAACGCTTTTCGGGTCGTTTGTGAACATCTGCGGCGAGATGGACGATGCGGTTGATGTTAGTAGATCAAAGTTGATAATTATTCGATATTAAAAACAGTATAGAGTAAAGTAACGGATTGCTTTTATCGATAATCGAGATTCTTTTATCCCAGTAACCAGTTTGAGTTGCTAACCAACTGAGTCGTTACGATACAATGAACGGTGAGAAATTAACAGAGCGAATGGAAAATTTCGATACGGACGGACGAATAGCCTACCGAGTTACCGGCGATGAGGACAACGTGAGCACGAGAGTTATTCGAGGTATCGAAGAAATCGTCGGCGAGGACGAAGAGCGACGAACGTGGCTATACGACAGCGTCGACCCGGATGCACTCGATACGATCTTTAGTCAGAAGCACAGCGGTGGGAGCCGGGAAGACGGAAAGGTCATCTTTACTGCCCAAGGGTGTGAGGTTGTCGTTCACGGAGACGGCGAAATACACATCTACGCACCGGAAAATCACACTCCTGAGGAGTAGTCGGACGATATCGAAACGATATTGATGGCGCGTCCGCGAGTGAGTTCAAGAACCGATTGATGACCGACGAAGCAACCGTTTCATTCCACGAACTCTGCCGTGAACTACCGGTTCAAACCGGTCTGTTTAGTTTCGGGCCGGTGGCAATCGGGATGGCACAGCTCTGGAACGGATACGCTCACGAAACCGCCGTTTCGTTTCATGCGCTGTTCGCCCTCGTCATGGTCGGCTTTGCAGTGCTCGTCACGCGCTACCATCTCGCTTCGTTCCAGCTCGAAAAGCTGGAGCGAAAATAGACGATTCCGACGTGTGCCTCAGGCGGTTCCGGCAGGCGCACCAGCCCTCGCTTCTCGACCGGCGTAGGCGTTGTATCCGGCGATGAGAGCGACGACGACACCCGAGACGATGTCGCTCCAGAAGGCCGTTCCTACGTCCATCACGACCGGAACCAGAATCATCCACAGCCCTAACAGCGCGACGAACGAGGAACTTCCGATGCTGGTCGAAAGTCCCTTCGACATCCGGTAGTAGTTGTAGCCCGCGACGAGGAAAATCGCGGCCCCGATGATGAGGTTGTTCCAATAACTCGTCATCGACATCGTCGGATAGACGAACGCCGAAATAAAAATCCAGGCCCCGATAAGCGATACGAAGCCGCTCAGCCACTTCAGGTTCGACGTGTCGGTGTCAGTCGCTCGTGTCGTTCGCTCTCTCGTTTCGGTTTCACTCATCAGTTCTCCCTCCATATCAGGATAGATTGAGCGTGTGAATAAAGCGAGCGACCGTTCACGAACTAACGGTTCATTACACGTGCTCGAACTGCAACAGTTCGAGCGCGAACCGAACCCCTACACCTGTCCGGGGTCGTGCGTTTCGAACCATTCCGTCAACTCCTCGATTCGGTGAACTGCCCGGTCGGGGTCGCCGATGTTGTGATGTTCGTCGGGGTAGACGACGAGTTTCGAGGGAACGCCTTGCTTTTTCACGCTGACGTAGAGTTGTTCGGATTGTGACGGCGGGCAACGCCAATCGTCGCCACCTGTCGTGACCAGCAGGGGTGTTTCGACGTTGCCGACATCCGTAATACTCGACGCCGAATCGTACGCTTCCGGGTTTTCCCACGGGAGGCCGAAGTCATTCTCCCACCACTTGTGCGCGTCGTCCGTTCCGTAGCACGACCGCAAATCGTAGATACCGTGTTCCGCCGCAGCACCAGCGAACCGGTTCGTGCTCGTGACGAGGAATCCGGTCGTGATGCCGCCGTAGGAAAAGCCAGTGGCGAAGGTGCGGTCGATATCGACCCAACCGCGTTCGACGAGATGGTCGACACCGGCGAGAACGTCTTCGACTTCACGAGCGCCCCAATCCCCGCGGATGACCTCGCTGAACTCCCTGCCGTAGGAACTGCTTCCGCGGTAGTTCAGTCGAAAGACGACGAAGCCTCGGTCGGTCCAGTACGCATATTCGAACTTGAACTCGGGTGCGTCGTACGAAATCGGCCCGCCGTGAATGGAAACGATGAGTGGAAGGTCAGAGGTGTCAGCCGGGTCGAAATCGGCAGGCAGATACGCGATACCTTCGACATCGTCGCCGGAGTCGTTCTCGTAAACGACACGCCGACAGTCGGGCATAGCGTGGGATTCCTCGAATGAATCGTTGAGACTCGTCAGCCGAACGGGTTCGCCCGATTCGAGTTCGTCCACGTCCAGCGCGTACAGGTCGCCGACCGTTTCCGGTTCGGTGGACAGGAGAGCAACCGTGTCGCCCACATGGTCGAACGTTCGAATCGTCCAGTAGTCGTCCTGGGATTCGAGCGTAAATTCGGGCGCGCTGCCGTCGGCGAAACAGCGCACGAGGCGCGTGCTTCCCTCGTCACCGACCGGGGCGAGCATCGACTCGTCGTCCATCCATCGAACGCGGTTTGCGTGTGCCACGGTTCGGTCGAGCGAATCGGTAACCGAGCGATATTCGCCGTCAGCGGAATCGTCCGAAACGTAAACCTGCGTCGGAATGTGCCAGTTGACGGCGTCACTACCGATGAACGCCAGACGAGCGCCGTCCGGACTCCATCGGGGTGCGCTCGCCGTAAGATCCGAATCCGTCACCCGCCGAAGGCCGGTTCCGTCCGGGTCGATGGTGTAAACGTCCATCACGCCGGAGTCGTCCGGTCGCTCGGTTCGGTTCGAGATGAAAGCGATTCGGTTCGAACCCCACGTGGGTTGGAGCCCTGACATCGGTTCGAACGATCCGCCGCCGTAGGCGTCGTCGAGTCGTCGCTCCTCGCGGGTGGCCACGTCAACGACGAACAGGTATGTCGTCACGTCGTCCAAGAACCCTTTTCCGTCGTATCGGTGCTGAAGGCGGTCGATTTCGACCGGCCCGCCGTCTCGCAGTTCTTCGAGATAATCGGCCTGTTCCTCGGTCGGGTCGCGGGCCGAGACGACGAGTCGGTCACCGTTCGGCCCCCAATCGAACTCGCGGACACCTTCCTCGCGGTCGATCACTTGGCGGGCGTCGCCGCCGCGTTCGAGGTCGAACACCCACACTTGCGATTTCGGTTCGTCGTCATCGGTACCGGTAGCTTCGTCAGCGTCATCCGAATCGACGTCCTCGTCCTGCACGGAGAGGGCGGTATCCTGGTCACGGCCGGCTAGAAACCCGAGTTTCGACCCATCCGGCGACCAGTTCGGCGACCCGGCATCGGAGGTGCGGGAGAGTCGATATGGGTCGTCGCTCCCGTCCGTCGGAACGACGAACAAGGATGTTCGTCGTTCGTCTTCGTCACGGTCGAACTCGCTCGCCACGAAGGCGAGTCGGTCGCCGTCCGGCGAAAGCGCGATATCGGACGCGAGAGTCAAATCGTAGAAGTCGTCCAGTTCGAACGTCTGCGTCATCGGTGACACATCACACGCGAACCATATAGTTGTACGTCCGCCAGCAAATCTAGAGCCGATTTTCGGCTTAGGCCACGTTCCGTTCCTCGACCGTCCGTCTTCGAACCGCTCCCAGACTCGCCTGCTCGCCCGCAAGAGGGCGACGTTGACTTTGGTCGAAAACTGTGCTCAGATGCCGCACGAGGAGCGTTCAGTGCTCCCGACACCGATATTCGAGCGTTTACATACCACAACTTCGGCACCTCGGTCAGCGAATAGTACGCACACGAACAGCCGACGATACCACCACCGATGACGACGACACGCATAGGTCGAAGTACGAATGTCCGTGTTATGGTTCCACCACCTGCAAATAAGGTACCGCAGAACGAACGACCGCCATGGTTCGAATCCTCTCCGACGCAGCTGTGGCCTCCGTTCTGGACATTGAATCCCTCCTCCCCATCGTCCGCAACGCGTTCGTAAAACAGGGACGGGGGGAGGTCGAACGCCCCGAACGCCCGCACTTCCCAGTCGGAACCGGACTCGCGGATGGCGCACTCGGAACCGGTCTCGTCATGCCCGCGTATATCCACGGCGCGACCTACTACGCAACGAAACTGGTCGGCGTCCATGAGGGAAACGCCGAGCGAGGTCTACCGACCATCAACGCGCAAATCGCGCTCACGGAAGCCGAAACGGGGCTCCCCGCCGCTTTCCTCGCTGGAACGAGAATCACCAACGCAAGAACTGGCTGTATCGGCGGCCTCGCAACCAAGGAACTCGCACCCACGCCGGTCAGACTTGCACTCATCGGTGCCGGAACACAGGCACAGTGGCAAGCGCGCTGTATCGCCGCAGCGACCAACCTCGAATCGATTCGAGTGTACTCCCCGAGCGAATCCAGATACGACACTTCCGACAAACTCGAATCGGAACTCGACATTCCGACGAACGCAGTCGAGTCAGCTGACGATGCCGTCTCAGGTGCGAACGTCGTCGTGACCGCAACGACTGCAACCGAACCTGTTTTTTCGGGCGACGCCCTCGACGCGGGGACACTCGTCGTCGCCATCGGTGCCTATGCCGCCGAGATGCGCGAACTCGACCGAACGACGTTCGAGCGTGCCGGACACATATTTGCGGACGTTCCGGACGAAGTGATAGAAATAGGTGACCTCCGAGCGACCGATCTTTCAGAAGACGACATCGTTCCGCTATCCGCAGTGTTCCGCGATCGCGTCGAGCGCGAATCCGATTCGGAAATCGTCGTGGTCGAAAGCGTCGGAACCGCCGTGTTGGATGCCGCCGCGAGCGAGCACGTTCTCGAACGTGCGAGCGAGCATGGGAGTGGCGAGGAAGTCGGCCTGTAGCGAGTATTTGTCCACCTTTCCGATAAGATGTCTGTAGAGATATCCAGATAGCTATCTGATAGGGAAATCAACTATCAGTAGCCGCGTGGAGAACTATACAAGTATTTCTGGAGAGGTATCCACACAAATACCCGTCTTTATCGAGAGCAGTCGAGTCACATAAATCAGATCGTTCGAGTCAAATCGGCCGCAGTATAGTGGTTATCTGGATAGATAACCAGACAGGTATCCAGTTAGATAGCCATCTAGATAGCTGTTTGTATAGTTTAACGCAATTGTCTGACGAGAATTTATGAGGGGTAAGCGTATAACAGCCGACTGTATGAAACGGGCCATCACACTGTGGAGCGAATCCGGCGGGGTCGGAAAGACCACCATGGCGACTAACGTTGCCGCCGCGCTGGGACGGCGAGGCGAACGAGTTCTCGTGATCGATTTAGACCCCCAACTGGGGAGTTTGACCGACCATGTCGGCTACCAAGAGTTGAAGACGGGTGACCGCGACCACCTCGGTCACGTTCTCTTAGATGATACCAAAGACGTTCGTTCGCTCATCGTGGAGACTGCCGATTTCGACCTCGTGCCGTCACATGAAAGCCTTGCAAATATCGAGAGCGAGATGGCCGCCCGGAACACGTCACTTCGGGAGTTCCAGCTCCGGTCAGCGCTGAAATCGGTCGCAGGCGAGTACGACTACTTCATCATCGATCCACCGGCGACGCTCAACGTTCTCGTCGATAATGCGCTCGTCGCAGCACGAAACGTCGTGATTCCAATCGAACTGACGCGAAAGGGAAGCATCTCCATCGAAGGGTTGGAAGATACACTCGATAGCATGGAACGGGGATTCCGAAAGTTCGACGATAACTTCACACTCGGAATACTCGCCGTCGTACCGAACGAAGTGGGCGACTCCAACATCTACCGTGACACCCGAGACGAGTTGGAAACCGGCGGGAAACCGGTGACGCCCTTCGGCGTCCGAAAGCGGGACGTGTTGAAGGAGGCGTGGAAACAGCAGATGAACGTGTTCGAGTTCGCTGAGAGCGACGAAACTCGTGACCTCCGGGAATACGAACAAGATCTACTTTCGAACTTCGAACATCTCGCACGAATCATCGAACAGGGAACCGTCGATGTGGAGGTCGAAGCATGACTAAAGACGACCGATACGGCGCGACCGACGACGATTATGGTGACGATTACTCCACGGACGCGACGACAACAAGCACGGCCACCAAGAGCACAAATGCCGAATCCTCAGCTACCGATCAGCAGTCTGGAACTGACTCCGGAACAGGGGAGCAAACACTCCCGTTTATTTTCGCTCGGCGAACGGTTAAAGCTGACCGCGAGGCGGTACCGGTGTACGTACAGGGCGAGACGGCAGGGGAAATCAGCGAACTCGAACGAGAACTGAGCCAAACATTCGATGGCGACAAAGTGATGGCATTGGACGTGCGTGAAGCACTCATTCGCGCAGGACTGGAAAACACGGACGATGTTCAGCGTGTGATGGAGGAGTGGGGGTACGGCCGTCGGTAGAGTACTTCCGTCCTGTGGATATCCAGAAAGCTATCTATACATATTTTTAGGTTTCTATCTGGTAAGATTCCTGGGTAGTTAGCCATCCAATCAAACCGGAGTAACGTTTTGGAAGACAGTATTGGAAAGGGAGACAGAAGAGAACAGCTCTCGACCTCACATACTTGTAGCGATTGAAGCCGACTCGGTAGCACAAGGAGCGGTAGCGACCACCACCAACCGACTCGCACAACAAGACGAGATTCACGAGTTCCGTCGAACAGTTCGCCTGAGCAACATTCAATATTCTCCTCTTCGTTGAACCGAATAGGAAATGGGTTTTCACACGTTCGACCCCGAGAAAGCCGACAAACTGGAAGACGCAGAGCGATATCGTTACGTCTCCCGTGAGGAGTTAGTTGGCCATCTCGATGTGACCACAGGAAGCATCGTCGCAGACCTCGGGAGCGGTACCGGGTTCTACACCGACAATATCGCACCCTTCGTGCGAAAAGTATTCGCCGTAGATGTGCAGGATGCGATGCATGACCACTACCGAGAGAAGGGTGTGCCGGAAAACGTCTCGCTCGTCACGGCAAATATCTCCGACATACCGTTTTCGGACGGTGAACTCGATGCCGCGTTTTCGACCATGACGTATCACGAATTCGCAAGCGGTGAGGCGCTCACCGAAATTGCCCGCATCCTCCGACCTGGCGGTCGGTTCGTCATCGCCGATTGGTCTGCAAACGGCCAGGGGGAGAGTGGGCCACCGGTCGAGGAACGATACGACCTCGAAACAGCGCACGAACTAGTTTCGGACACAGGGTTCCAAATCGAGTTCGAAGCCGAGCGTCCCGAAACGTTCATTCTCGTAGCGAGTCGGTGAACTACCCCGCCCTACCGCTCGGGCTGACGCCCTCGCGCTTGAGGGTGGGGCTTCCTGCTTCGATGACGCGCTTTGCAGATACGGACGTCTCCACAGGGAGCGCAGTCTCCACAGGCGTTGATTCGGAGCGTCCCGCTCCTAACCGCTTCTTTAGACCGCGAGAAAGAATGTTCCACGCCGCGTTCACGTCCCTGTCCGCCTCGAAACCACACGCCGGACAGGAGTGTTCACGGACCCACAACGGCTTGTCTGTCGAGACGCCGCAGGACGCACACTCTCTGGTCGTTCCTCTCGGGTTAACCGCCACGAAGTGCGTACCCTCTCGCTTGCATTTGTATTCGAGCATTCGGAGGAACGTTCCCCACGCCGCCCCCGCTCGGTTCCGTGAGTTGCTCGGTAGTTCGATCAAGCTCTTCGCGTCCAAGTCCTCCACAGCCACGAGGTCGTACTCGCGGGCGTAGTAGTTCGACAACTTGTGGAGGAAGTCACGACGCTTGTTCTTCAACTCGGCGTGACGCTCGGCCACGACCCGACGCTGTATCCCAATTCGCAGAGCCGTGTTGCTTCAGCGAGAGATTGCGCTGAGCGCGTTCCAACCGCTCGCGTTCGTCGGACAGGTCGAGCAATTCAACGGCGGTGCCGTCGGTGTCGTGGGCGTACTTGAGAATCCCCACGTCGATGCCGACGCATCTCTCGGGATTCTCCGGTTTCGCAGGTGGGTCGTCAGGGGTTTCGACGCCGAGGATGGCGTACCACTTTCCGGTCGGTTCCTGTTTGACTGTGGATCACAGTCGGACAACCATATACTGTATTTCGCTATATAATTTGGGAACGAAGGCTATCGGTTCATTGCACTCATCATTTTGGCGAGTCATGCCTTCGTTCCATCTCGATAGACCGTCGAACCTCTTCACGGATTTCCACTAGATGGCACAGCGGATTGCCGGGATAAACGACGGGATTTTCCAGCACACCCGCCAGCAGACCGGTGAGCGAGGCCAAATCGATGGACGAGGTGCTGAAAATCGCTGGCGACTTCATCACGTCGGAAGTCGATGCAAGCGTCTACGAGACGGGTGATTCTCTTCCGAAACAAGACCGCAAAGCCAACGACGACACGAGCGACGTGAACGTCCTGAATTACGCGCTGACGCTCGAAACCTGGAGAACGCCTTCTACCGCGACGGTCTGAAGAAATTCAGCAACGACCAACTCATGCACGCCGACGCGCTAACGAAGTTCAGCGACCACGTGAAAATGAAAGTGCCGGGATACCTCAAGAAAGTCGGCGAACACGAGGCTGTACACGTCGAAGCACTGACGAAGACGGTCAAACAACTCGGCGGAAAACCCGTCGAAGAGGCCGAGTACGACTTCGGCTACGAGACGCCGACCGAATTCCTCGGCGTGGCGAAAGCCTTGGAAAACACTGGTGTCGCCGCATATAAGGGTGCCGCGCCGATCGTTTCCAACGACGATGTGTTTTCGGCCGCAATCGGCATCCACAGCGTCGAAGCCGAACACGCCTCGTTCCTCAACGAAATCAACGCCTCCTCCCCGTTCCCCAAGGCCGTTGATGAGCCGAAAACGATGGACGAAGTCAAAAAGATAGCCAGTCAATTCATCGTCAAAAACTGAATGCAAGCAAAAACCGTCACCACTAAAATTCGTGTCGATGGGCTTAGGTAGCTCGATTCGAATGGTACTGGCCAATGGAGGCAGTCCTCTGGTACGTGCTGGCCGGGACGCGAGGCGGCGTCAATCGCGTGCGAATGCTTCGCGCGCTCGATGACCGTCCCCGTAACGCCAACCAGCTTGCAGAGGAGGTAGACCTCAACTACGACACCATACGCCACCATCTCGACGTGCTCACCGACAACAACGTCGTGAAAGCAAGCGGCAACGATTACGGCGCGGTGTACTTGCTGACCGATATGGCCCACGACCACTGGGGCATCATCGAAGATATCATGACCGAACTCGACTGACCATGACAGAACCTACACACGAGCAAAGCGCTCCCGATAGCCTCCACGGGGGAACGAATCGATGAGTATCTGGATCGACACGGCCCGCATCGCTACGGGTCTCAATATGGTTCTCCTCGCGCTTCTCGGGAGCGTTTGGATCCGGAACTACGTGCAACTTCGGTCGAAACACACCCTCGGAATGCTCGTGTTCGCAACGTTGCTGTTCTTCGAGAACGGATTCGCGCTGTACTACTACCTGATCGACCCGACGCTGTCGGCGTGGTTCAGTACGAAAGTACCGGATATCGCTTGGAAAGCGATGTTGCTTCTCCACGTGCTGGAAACCCTGGCAATCGGGTTTCTCGCGTGGGTGACGTGGGACTGAGGGAAAATCCTCGCCCGTCAGACGAGCGGAATAGCCCGGTACATCTTAGCAACCACCGGTTGCACAAGGGGTGTATGGGAGAAAACACAAAGAGTATCTGTCCGTTCTGTGGCGTCGGCTGTGGTGTTCTTCGGGGGGACTCCGGAAAGGGACACGGATGGAAAGCGTCGGTGAATAGACGCGGGGAACTCTGCCCGAAAGGAGTGGCGGCCTACGACGTGCTGAATCACGCCGACCGACTGACGGAGCCACAGATTCGGATCGGTGGCGACCTCGTCCCCGTCTCGTGGGACGAAGCATTCCTCCGAATCGAACAGGAGTTCGGTCGTATTGTCGACGAACACGGATCGGATGCGCTGGGATTTTTCGCTTCCTCGGGCTGTACGAACGAGGAAAACTACGTTTTTCAGAAGTTGGCTCGCATGCTTGGAACGAACAACGTCGATAACTGCGCCCGACTTTGTCACTCCTCGACGGTTGCAGCGATGCAGTCGCGGTTCGGTGCGGGCGCGATGACGAACACGCTGGACGATCTCGGCGACGCGGACTGTTTTCTCGTCTGGGGTGCAAATCCGGCGGAACAACACCCGATTATTTTCAGTTCGTATCTCGCACCGGCGGTGAATGACGGAACGACTCTAATTCACATCGACCCGCGGGAAAACCGGACGACAGAGATTGCGGACTTCCACCTTCCCGTCAAACCGGGCTACGACATCCCGCTTCTGAACGGGATGTGCGCCGTGATTTTCGAAGAGGGGTTGGAAGACGATGAATTTCTGCGAGAGCGCGTTTCCAACGTTTCGGCGTTTCGGAAGTTCATCTCCGGCGTCGATGTGGATGAATGCGCAGAAACCGCTGGAATAGCGCCGGACGATCTCCGAGAAGTTGCGCGAATCTACGCGAACGCCACCCGTGCGGCGGCGTTTACCGGCATGGGAATGAGTCAACACCGATACGGAACGGCCAACGTTCACACACTTCTCAACATCGCGCTCGTGACGGGAAACGTCGGCAGGTGCGGTACTGGCGTCAACCCACTCCGTGGAAAGAACAACGTGCAGGGCGCGAGCGACGTGGGTGCCTTGCCGGACGTACTACCGGGGTATCGACCGGTGACAGATTCCGACGCCCGAAAAGCGATTGCAGACGTTTGGGGCGTCGAACCGCCAGCAATACCGGGACTCACGGAAGTCGAGATGACGCACGAGTTCGGTGACGGGATTCGCGGTGCGTTCGTATTCGGCGAAAATATCGGGGCGACGGAACCGAACGTGAACCGCACTGTGCGGGAACTTGATTCGCTCGACTGTCTCGTCGTGCAAGAAATTTTCCCGACCGAAACCACGGCACACGCGGACGTGATATTGCCGGCCAGTTCATGGGCTGAGAAGGCCGGAACCGTCACGAACACCGACCGACAGGTTCAACAAATGCGTCCGAGCAGTGACCCGCCCGGAAACGCGCGCACTGACCTCGAAATTCTCTGTGAGATAGGTCGCCGGTTGTTAGATATCGATTCGGATGTTCGATTGTCGGACACGTCCTTCGAGTATGACGGTCCGGAGGCGGTTTTTTCGGAATTAACGCAAGTGACGCCGCAGTATTCGGGAATGAGTTATTCGGGAATCGGAGACGGAAGCCAGCGATGGCCGCTCCCGAAAGGCGAAACCGAAGGCGTCGGCGTCCTTCACCGAAACCGATTTTCGAACGGCGAGCGGCGCGCTCCGCTCGTTTCAGTCGAACACATCGATCCAACAGCAGAGCATAGCAACAACGACAGCGACTCGTTGGTGTTGACAACTGGACGCGTTATCGAGCATTTCAACAGCGGCGTCGTCACTCGCCGGTCGGATGTGCTAACGCATCTCCGAAGCACTGACGCCCTGCAAATCCATCCGGACGATGCGACGGAACGGGGTGTCGAGGACGGAGATAAAGTCGTCGTGACGAGCAACAACGGACGAATAGAGGCCAAATCGGCGGTAACGCCGTCGATTCGGCCTGGAGTGGTGTTTCTCACGTTCCACTTCGCCGAACGGTTGGTCAACCGCCTGACCGGCGATGAACTCGATCCGACGTCGAAGATTCCGACCTACAAGCACGTCAGGGTTCGAGTGGAGAACACGGAATGAGGGAGTGAATGTGCAGTGAGTGAAGGAATGGACAGTGGGTGGGTGGGTGGATATACAATGGGTGGATATGCAACGAGTGAGTGGGTATGATACGAATGGATGTGGAATGTGAATGAGTGACATGCTTAAACGTGTTCGACCCTAACCTTGGGTGAATCCGGCAGGCGGGACTCGGTTTCGTCGTCGGACTGGAGTATGAACGAGCAGAAAACATACGAACAGCTGTACAGGGATACGATACCGTCGGTGGTCTCGATTTACGTCACACCGCAGAACGTGGCGAAAGGTGCGAGAACTGGAACTGGATCGGGGTTCGTCTACGACGGCGAGGGGAATATCGTCACGAACCAGCACGTCGTGGGGAGTGCCGACGAAGTGGAACTCAGATTTAGCAACGGCGACTGGCGAACTGGACACATCGTCGGGCGGGACAGCAATACCGACCTCGCGGTCGTACAGGTGGCTGACCTGCCGGAGTATGCAAAACCACTTCCAGTTACGACGGGCGAACCAAAACCGGGCCAACAGGTCGCCGCACTCGGCAATCCGATGGGCCTGGATGGAACCATCACGGCAGGCATCGTTAGCGGAACAAATCGCTCGCTTCCCACCGGAAACGGATTCGTCATTCCCGACACAGTGCAGACCGACGCCGCCATCAACCCCGGTAACAGCGGCGGTCCGCTACTGACGCTCGACGGCGAAGTCGTCGGAGTCAATCGAGCGCGACAGGGGGATGGTATCGGATTCGCTATCTCGGCCGCTATCGTTTCACGGGTCGTTCCCGATCTCGTCGCCGAAGGGCAGTATCGCCATCCGTTTCTCAAAATCTCGACGATAGACGTTTCACCGGTCGTCGCCGAGGCTAACGAACTCGGAGAAACCGACGGAATCCTCGTCGTGGATGTCCGACTCGGGCCTGCGAGCGGTGCACTCCTCGGATGCGAAGCCGTTCGAACCCTTCGCGGGCGTGAAATCCCAGTTGGTGGCGACGTTATCGTCGGTGTCGATGGTCAACCCATCCGTTCCCACGAGGAGTTAATGCGATACCTCATCACCGAAACCCATCCTGGGGAGCAAGTCGAGGTTGAACTGATTCGGAGACGACAGCCAGTAACCGAAATCGTAACACTCGGTGAACGCCCCAGAACCACCGGTCACGGTGATGTGAGTATAACGGTGGAATGATGGGAGTTGGCTGTGAAATGCTGGGAGTCGACCGTGAAATGCCGGAATTCGTGTATTAATCGCCGCCTCCGCGGAGCATCTATCCGCGGATAGCTGCGGATGGTCATGTTCGGAAGAGGAAGGGAAATAGCGCGGTATATTGTTATCAGTGGGAAATGGCAGAATTACGGCGGAATATCAGTGGAATGTAGGGTGTTGTTATGATGGCAGTAGGATTTCAGCGGAAATAGCGGTGTTACGCCAGTTCCGGGACTGTTCAGATCGGGTTTTTCATCGAGAATTACATCAACGGATGATGATCGGAGTCCCAAATCGGCAGACGGCGTCGAGAAAACAACGGAAATTCTGGTGTTAATTCGAACGATGTGAATCGTAGAAACAACGGAAATAGTGGGGTAGAGTGGAGATACCTGTGAATAGAGAGTTCAAGACGGGAGATGAGCGGAAATGAGAGGTAAAGTGGGGCCCCAAACATAGCAAGATGAATGGGGAGAGAAAAGCAGAATAGAGAAGTTGGGAAAAGGGTAGAAAAGAAAAAGGTAGAAGAGAATAAGAGAGTGAGAAGACGTGTGAGAGAACAGCGGAAATGTTGGTGCTTACCAGTCGTTCGTGGTGATTTCGGTTGCTATTTTTGGAGAACGGGAGGGGATTGGGTAACGATCAGGTGTCTCGGTCGTCAAGAAGCGACTGATAATACGGTCGAATGCTTTCGTGAACGCCAGCGAGGTCGATGGTTTCTTTGAGCGCGCTGACAACGAGTTGCAAGTCCTGTTTGAGTGCGTGTTCACGGTACTTGCCGCCGGACATACCCTCGTTTTTCTCCGTCGAGGAAATGACCCCGAGCATGGCGAGATCGGCAAGGTGGTCGCGCATCCGTCGGCTGGTGAGTGCCTCGGTTCCGATGTGATTGCACAACTGTTCGTAGCGAGGACGGATATCCCGCGACCGAGCGGGCGTGTTTCCTTCCGCTTCGAGCGACGTGAGTGCGTACAGGATGAGACGAGCGTGCTGGGTAAGGTCGGCAACACCCTCCATGATTCGGTCTCGTTCGAGTTTACGTCGTGCTTCCTGTACGTGTTGGTCGACGACCTGTTCTGCGGCGTCTTTCCGGGCGAGGTCACCTGCTTCGAGGAGCAAATCGAGCGCTTGTCGAGCGTCACCAGCGTCCTGCGCACCGTAGGCCGCACAGAGCGGAATCACGTCGTCCGCGAGGGCGCTATCGTGAAACGCGACTTGGTCGCGCTGATGGAGCACTTTCTGGAGTTCGCTCGCGTTGTACGGCGGGAACGAAACTTCCTTTTCACAGAGCGATGAGCGAACTTTTGCCGAGAGGGAGTCGCGAAACGAAAGGTCGTTGCTGATGCCGATGAGACCGATTTTGGCGTGTTCCAGGTAGCCGTTGCTTCGGGCGCGTGGAATCTGGTAGAGAATGGAGTTGTCGTTGATGTGATCGACCTCGTCCAGCACGATGATGATGGTTCCGCCGAGTTTGTCGAGTTCATCCCAGAGAAAGCTGTAAACCTGCGCTTGGGGGTAGCCGGTATTACTGATCTGATCCGCAGGGTCGCGCAGCGTATTGACGAGCCGAACCGCGACCTGGTAACTCGAATTGAGACCATCACAGTTGATTTCGATGACCGAAAGCGAGATGTCGTCGTATCGCGCGGCGTCTTCTTGAAGTTGGTTGAGCAGGAATCGCGTTGCGGCGGTCTTTCCGACGCCGCTCTTTCCGTAGAGAAAGATGTTCGACGGGGCTTCACCGTTGATGATGGGTTGGAGAGCAGCGTGATACTCTTCGAGTTCGTCGTCCCGTCCAACGAGATTGTTGGGCGTGTACTCCTCCAATAGTGCGTCCCGGTTCTTGTAGAGAGAGTTATCCCGGTCGAAGCTGAACGATGACATTATCGTACGGTTTCACGGAAGAGTATATAAAACTGAGGCGTCCGCTGTTTCTTCTGTCCCTCCGTCTATAAGTATCGTACCAATTCGACGGGGAGCGTCGTTTCCGATGTCAACGTTCGTTTTCACCGCTTAGAATCAGTGAGCTATATCATGAGATCATCTCACATAATTTGTCTCACCTCATCCCGCACAGTCTGTCACGTAGTCTGTCTTACGCAGTCCGCGAACGGAGTCTGTTTTTCCACCCTTTTCTACCTGCACTATTTCTTCATCTTTGTCGTTTGTATACTATTCCTCCGTTTCCGTCGTCTTGCAAACACCGTCACTCTTGATAGAGGAATGAAAGAGCAACGGAAACAGTGGGGGTTAACGATGAAATGAAAATAGTAAAAAGACGGGTTAGAGCCGTTACTATTGGCTTATTTTGCCCGGTCGAGGATCAAGATTGGTGGGATAACACGTTACTGTTTATAAAGACACACCCACCCCACTATTTCCTGTGTTTAGTTGGGGGAAGGGTGGGGTGGGTTATGAAAGACCTATAATAAAGCGATAGATTTATAAGTAATAAAGTTAAACAATACCCGCATTGGGTAAAGAAGGCGTGGATTGAACTTAGTGGAACTAGATAAGAGTTTGTTATTTTGATGTCGTCATCCGTTTCTCTACCGCTATACGCTGTTGTTCATCACCATCGTCCTCGGTATCATCAACCCGCCACCCTCCTTCCAGCCAAAACAGCGGAAATGATGGGGTGGGTGTCCGTGTCACTCCAACTCATACACCAATCACACTCATACACCAATCATGTCGATCGCGGTATTCACACCAACCGTTCCGAGGAATTACACTCACTCTCATTTCGATAGGCGAGCCGACGGTCATACCAGTCCATCCAAGATATTTTGACCCTGACGCTCTTCGCCTCTCATACTTTTCTACGTGCATTCTCTTTGACTCTCACACTGTTTCGGGCGTGCGATTCAGCAACGTCGATTCAGTGCTACCTGGCGGTTCGACCACCGTCTCAGGCCACCTAAACAACGGAAATTACGGGGTGGGTGTTATTTGGGTAGTATCCCATCTTCTTTTGTGCGACAGCGGAAACCATGGAGTTGATACGAAACAACTCCACTCGTGGGGACAGCGGAAATCGTGGGGTGGTGCCGTTCGAAACATCTTGATACGTGGATGGCAAATGATTCCTTCCCGAGAACGTTAGTAGCGGCTTTGGCTACCCTGATATACTCATTTGGTGGCTTGAATCAGGTGGTACGAGAAAGAACAAACTGATGAGATTTGCCGCTGGATTCGACTCTCGCCAGACGCGTTTCGATCAGTATGGAATCCATCTTCCGTTTTAGTAGTCCTCTCTCTGGGTGCTTGTGCCCCGAAATGTTGCGAATCGCTCTATCTCGACTGAGACGGAAAACAGCGGAAACACTGGTGTACGAAAATTATCCCTGAAAAGCTGTCTATTCACGTTGACCGACGATTTCTGATAATATATTGGTCGCACGACCCGATTTCGAATGGTTCTCGAATCTCGTTGAGCGAACCTCCATAACCTGCGAACAGCGGAAACAACGGTGTTAGTGTCCGGATGAAACGTACTGTCCGGATAGAACGAGGACACTGTCGTTTTCGGTGAGACAGTGTTGTTATTCAAGGATAGTGTCATCGTACACCTATAGCGTGGTTGTCCGGCTATAGCGTAGTTTCACCAGCTATTGCGTAGTCGTCCAGTTATCGCGTGGTCGTTCGGTTAAACCGTTGCTGTACGAACGATGGCACCGCTGTCCAATCCCACTTCGTCTACTGTCCGTGCTTCAGCTACTGTCTGAAGCCTTGGCTATTAGTTGAGTAGCTTAGTGAATCGTTTCGCGAACTAGTTCTGCTCGACTTCCAGAATACGGGCGTCACACCCTTCACAGGTTGCGGCGACGACTTCCATCGAGCGACAGCACGATTCGACCGTTTCCTGTTCTGCGGTAATAGTACCGCCACATTCCGGGCACGTTTCAAGGAAGATACGGAGGCCACTCAGAATACGGCTTTGATTGTCCACGGAGAGTTCATCCCACTGGTCGTAGCGGTCGCTAAGTTCGCGTGCTGCGGCGAGGTCGGCGACCAGTGCGGCGTGAGACTCCCACTGACCGAGTCGGCGACCGTCGATTCGAGCGAGGAAGGCGCTCTCGTGTTCTTCGAACTCCAATTCGTCCTCGTCGGCATCGAGAATGCGGCTCAAATCGTTCTTTTCAGCACCGTCTTCCAGGACACGTTCCATGCTATCGTGCCAGGCCCCTCGGAAACCATCGTCGAGACAAAGGTCGTCGATTTCCTCACAGGGTTCGATAACGTTTGCTTCGGTAAGCACCGCTTCGGGGTCGCGATCCGATTCTTTGGGTGTCCGCGTTGGCGTTGACATTTCGCTCTTATCGAACACCCGGAGTGACCAATCGGGGAAGTACGTCTTCGTGAGCGTCGGCGTTCCGGGAACGAGATACCCACGGAGGTAGATCGCCGACATACTAAACGCGAAGAACGCAATACCGAGTGGTATCGCCGCAAATGTCAAGGCCGTACTTACGACGATGGCAATTGTGACGTTTACAATCGTACAGGGTATACACCGATTTTCTCCGATGTATTCCGGCTGTTTGAAGCGGTCAATGAATCCCGTTCGTTCCGTACTCATCTCATTCCTAACATTTTGCTTCATCATTATATACTTATTGTTGAAATCGGTTGATGGCAGTTAAAAAGATCTACACGATCGTATTAAAGTTCCATACGGACGCATCAAAAACGCCCAATACGCCCAACACACTCTATACGCCCAACACGTGTTCCAGATTAGTCTTCGAAAATTCAGCTTTCCGCTAACTATTCTCTACTAATTATATTTATTAATTATTGCTGACTATCATTTCTACTAGTAATTTCCTACCAATAATATCTGCCAATAATCAACTACTAGGTGGTTCCGCCTGTTGAAGTCGAATCGTCACAACGCTTCCTCGTGGCTGATTGGTGCCAAACGTAAGTTCGCCACCGAACTTTCCAACGACCCAATTCGTCAGCCACAGCCCAAGACCACTTCCATGTTGGAGCGCGGTCTCCCGTCCTTCGATAAGAACGGATTGCTCCTCTTTCAGACGGGCGAGGGCGTCGCGTGGGGCGTTTTCAGTGTGAACTTCCACATAGTCAAGTTCCTCGTGAAGGACATCAGACGCGACCTTTCCGAAGAACTCGTTGTCCTGGACGTGGAGCACCCGAACAGGGCGACGTTCCATTCTACACTACTGGTCTTGTATGTGACCAATAAATAACTTTGTCCTACGTCCTCCCTTCACCCGATAGTGTCACCCGAGTTCAATTTTCGCGGCGATTTATTGCCTTTCATATAAATATCGCATCAGTATTCAAATCTTTTCATTCGCACTCCTCGGGTGGTATCGCAACCTCACCGTACTCCGTCCGCTGATTGTCGTCGGAAACCGCCCATTCGACGGCGTTCCCCAAAACCTGCCGTATTTCAGGTTGTTGATAGATAGGATACGTTTCGTGGCCTGGCTGGAAGTAGAAAACCCGGCCCGAACCACGGCGGTAGCAACAGCCGCTTCGGAACACCTCACCACCCTCGAACCAACTCATAAAGACGAGTTCGTCGGGTGCGGGTACGTCGAATCGCTCGCCGTACATTTCCGCTGTCGGCACGACGATTTGCTCGTCAACTCCCTTCGCAATCGGATGGCTCGGTTCCACCGTCCAGAGTCGTTCCCGCTCGCCCTCGTTTCGCCATTTGAGGTCGCAGGTCGTTCCCATGAGGCGTTTGAAGATTTTCGAGAAATGTCCGGAGTGGAGCACGATGAGACCCATTCCGTCGAGGACGTGCTGACGCACTCGCTCTACGACCTCGTCCGCGACTTCGTCGTGGGCAGCGTGTCCCCACCACGTAAGCACATCCGTTTCTTCGATTACGTCCTCGCTCAGTCCGTGTTCGGGTTCGTCCAGCGTGGCCGTTTCCACGTCGAATCCTTCCGATTCGAACAATTCTGCAAGCACCGTGTGGATGCCCTCTGGGTAACACTCTTCTGCCTCTCCTCCTTCTCGCTCGTGCCGAAACTCGTTCCACACCGTGACCCGTATCTGGCTCATGCGACATACCTCTCCCGAGAGTCGATTCATTGTTTCGGAACCGCGTCAGCGGTCGCGTTTCCCAGTTCCATCTCACCACTGCTGTTTATTCGACCTGCCCCCGAAGTTGCCATATGGAACCTCGAATTAGCATCGTCACGCTCGGCGTCGCCGACCTCACTGACTCCATTCAGTTCTATCGGGACGGCCTCTCGCTTCCGATGGATGAGCGAGACGAAGACGAATTCATCGCCTTTTTCGAAATGTCCGGCATGAAACTGGCACTCTACCCTCGTGAACTGCTTGCCGAAGACGCGACCGTCTCGTCCGGGGTCGGCGAGTTCGACGGAATCACGCTCGCGCACAACGTCGATTCGAAAGAAGTGGTCGACGACGTGCTCGGCGAAGCGGTTTCGGCGGGCGGCGAACTTGTAAAAACGGCGCAGGAAACCAATTGGGGTGGCTACTCCGGTTATTTCGCCGATCCGGATGGCCATCTCTGGGAAGTTGCGTGGAACCCCTACTGGGAGTTCTGAACAGGATGTGCGCCAGGCAACGCATAAACCTATGAGAGCGAATCTTTTCGCCCGTCTGTTCTTTACGGAGCAACCCGAGTGTACGCCTGTCGCCAAATCCCTTCGTACATATCTGCCTGAGAACCTCCCAAGAGCAGTTTGAAAGGCAGGAATTCGTGAGACGAAGCTAAAAGCAATTCTCCCGAAGCTACTCCTCCGATACCTCGTCGTCCTCCCAACCCTCGCTGTACACCTGCTCCTCTGGAACGCCGATGCTCGCGAGCTTCTCCTTCGTCTCCACGACCATTCCCGGCACGCCACAGACGTAGAAATCGGTTTCCATCGTGGATGAAACGACTTCCTCGATGTGTTCTTGGACGTGTCCCGTCCTTCCCGCCCACTCCTCTTCGGAAAGGGAATAGGCCACGGTCAGGTTCTCGTGTGCCGATTCGAACTGGTCGAGCGTTTCGCGGAACATGATGTTTTCCTGTGATTTCTCGCCGTAGAGGAAGGTTACCTTCCCCTCTCCCTCGCGAAGGTACTGTTTCACCATCGCTATCATCGGCGTGATTCCGGTGCCTGTCGAGACGAACGCTACGTCCGAGTCGGTGTTTCGGAGATAGAGGTTCCCGTCCAAATCCTCGATTTCGATGGTATCCCCCGGTTCCCGGTCGTGCATGTACACCGACGCGGTACCGTCGTCGTACCGCTTTATCGCCAACACGATGCTATTCGTTCCGGGTCGCGTCGTCGCGGTATAGGGCCGAACCACCTCATCCCCATCCTGTTCGAAGTGGAGGTGTGTGTGCTGGCCGGGTTGGAAATCGAACTCGTGGTCGGCGACGAGTACGAACTGCTTTACCTGTGGCGTCATCCGGTGAATCGACGTAATCTCGACTTCGCGCATAGTTTCGTCCTCATCGGTGACGTCCCTAAACGAATCGGCCAACTGGTTCGCTGAACGTGAGCGATACGACCGTCTCCGGCCGTGAATAGTAGCCGAATAGGCAAGCAGAGTGCATAACCGACTCAAATGCCTAAGCTATTATCATGGTAGAGTATGCGACCATCCCTGACGACGTGCCCCAGAACAAACGTAGTTCCATCCAGCGAGTACGAACAGTGAGCAATCTGCTGGATGAGGCGATTTGCGTCCCCGGTACGAACTTCCGATTCGGCCTCGACCCGATTCTGGGTCTGCTGCCGGTCGGCGGCGACGTGGCGTCCGCGGTGATTTCGCTTTACATAGTCTTCGAAGGTGTTCTTATGGGGGTTCCTCGGCAAACCCTTGCTCGGATGCTCGTGAACGTCCTCATCGACACCTTCGGTGGTTCCGTGCCGATTCTCGGGTCGCTGTTCGACGCCGGATGGAAGGCGAACGAGCGAAACCGTAAACTGCTCGAAAAACACGTCTAAAGACGGTTAATCTTCCAGTTCGAGCGTCACGTCGTCGGCTTCGAAATCCTCGATAAACGACCCGGAACCGCCGATGCTCACGTTTCCGTCCGCAGTTTCGAGCACGAGTGCGGTTTCGACGGGGAAGGCGTTCGACGCCGGTTCGACGAGTCCTTGCCGAATGTCGACGACTCTTCCTTCGACGGTCACCGGCCCGTTTTCCCCACCGACCGGCCGGGCACGAACCCGGGCGCGAATCGGGTGGCCTGCTCGGCGATGGAGCGTGGCTTGCAACACCGCGTTGCGGAAGTCGTGAAAGGTTTGGGGCAACTCCGCGGGAGCGGTCGCGTACACTTCGTTCGCCATCGGCCAGTAGTTGCCGAGAAACGACCCGACGAGAACGGGAACGAGTTGTTCTTGTGCGAACGTAATCGCCTGCTTGTTGCTGTTCGAGCGGACGATCATCTCGGTCGGCGCGACGAGGCCGAATCGTTGATCGACCGTGAGCGTCGTCGGCATCGGTTCGCGCCACGTACGCGCGGCGCTTGCGAGGCCGTCGAACTCCGATTCATCGATGTCGTTCGGGTGGATGCCACTGACGACGAGCAGGACGAGAACGCCCCGTTCGACCGCTGCTCCGAGTTCGTTTGCCACCTCGGGAAGGTGTTCGTAAGGAATCGAGAGCGTGATCTCTTCGTTCGCGTCCGCCAGTCGATTCTCGATTCGCTTGATGACGGTGACGCGGGATTTGATGACCTCGAACTGGTCGGGGTCGCTGGTCGTCGCGGAGTAGCGGTCGTCCAATGCGGGACGCATGGTTTCGACCCTATCCGCGAGCGTCCCGATGACCTGTTCCGGCGGGTTCGCGCGAATCATCGTCGGGACGACGTGGTCGTTGACTTCGACAAAGCCGCGGTCTGCCAACTTCTCGCTCGTGCTGTAGACGTAGCGTTTCGAGACGCCAGCATCGTCCGCGATGGTGCTGGCTTTCGCCTCGCCCTGTTCCAAAATCGCGAGATACGTATCGACTTCCTTCTCCGAAAGACCGAACTGCCGGAGCAGGTCGGAGAGCGTACGGTCGTCCATTCGTTGTCCGGTCGTTCACCACGAAAGTATAAACGTTACTCGGTGACGTGGGCGACGACGACGCTTTCGACCACGAGTTTCGTCTCACCATCCCCAACGGTCGGAATCCGGCCGCCTGTCACGAGGTCGGTGTCCTCGATCTCCGTGTCGAGGGTCACCTCCCGTGCTGATTCGCCGAAATTCAAGACGACGACGACGCGCGAGTCGGACGACTTGCGCGAGAACCCGACGACGCCGTCGTCGCATTCGTTTTCATTTCCGTCGTCGCATTCCCACTGGATTTTCTCGACTGACCCCGTTCGAAGGACGGGAAGCTCGTCACGCAATCGACTCAGTTGGCGGTGGAACGCGGTCAATTCGTCGTCGCCGTGTTCCCACCGCATCGTCCCGCGATATTCGGTCATGCCGCGTTCTTGGCCGTAGTAAATCATCGGTGCACCCGGAAGCGTGAACGTCGCGGCGGTTGCGGCTTTCAGTGCGTCCAATCCACAGTCATCCAGATAACGTGACTCATCGTGATTTTCGACGTAGCGGAGATGTACTGCGCTGTCGGGGAAACCCACGCGGTTTCCGTCCTCCAGCGCGTCGAAGAGTGCCGTGGCGGGCATTTCGCCCTGTCCGATTTCGCGAAGCGTTCCGTACAACGTCGTGTCGTAGTGTATCGTGAACTCGCCTTCGTGGTAGTCGGGGTCGCGTGGAATCGTCTCGTCGAGCAGAAGGAAATCGTCCGGTACCCGACTTGCGACTTCCTTCCAGAACTCGTGGGGGACGCCCCACGCTACATCGCATCGGAAGCCATCGACCATCCCGGCCCACTCCTCGACTACGTCGAGAAGGAACCGCCGCACCGCGAGGGAGTCGAAATTGAAGTTCGGAATCTGCTCCCAGTTGAAGTAGCGCTGGGCTTCCGTTTTCCCCGTCTTCTCGTTTGTTTCCCAGACGTACCAGTCCCGATACTCCGGCACGCCTGCCGCACTCATCTGGAACGCTGGGTGGTCGCGCGAGGAGTGGTTGATGACGAGGTCGAAGATAACCCGAATATCGGCCTCATGACAGCGTGCGACGAAGGACGCGAACTCTTCGCGCGTGCCGAGGTCGCTCGCGGTTTCGAAGTAGTTCGTCGTGTGATAGCCGTGATCGGTCGGACTTTCCAAAATCGGCGTCAACCAGACACAGTCCACGTTCAGCGATTCGAGGTAGGGAACCCGCCGTTCCAACTCCTCGAACGTCGAATCGACCGTTTCGCCCGCGAACGACCGGACGAATATCTCGTAGACGGTGGGCGATTCGGCCCACTCCGGCGCGTCGTTGTGCCTCCGAACTTTCTCTTTCCCGTTTCGCTCGTCGATTTCTACGCAGTCGGCGACGCTGTGGCGTTCGCCGACTGCGACCGCGTGAACACGAATGTCGTTCCCGAGTTTTTTTCGAGGAATTCGAAGGCGTCGTTGGTTACGGACGACCTTGACTCTGTCTCGATCGTCCATCTCCACGTAAAACTCTACGTCGAGTTCGTCGTCCTCGAACTCACTGTTCGGCGCCGAACTCACCGCCGCCGAAATCACGACTTCGTCGTCCGTCAACATTCCATCGAGGTGAACTCGCGGGCGACCCGGCCCCGGAACCGTCAACGTTCCCTGCACTTGCTCCATAAGGTCGTCGTTCATCAGGAATCCGTACGGATGATCGCCCGGTGGGAGTCGAGTTTCGAAGACGTAGGTTCCATCCTCGTAGGTCGGCCGGTCTGCACCGGTAATGTGTTCGTTGAACGGTCCTGCGATACAGATAGATTCGAGTTCCTCCTGCGGAATCGAGAGGTCGCTGACCGGAAGCTCGAAGCGCGCAGTCCGTCGTTCGTCAGGGAACGCACGAACGAATCGGCGCTGTTCTCCGTCCGCTTTCGCAAGTCGAAGGTGGTAGACGCCGGGTTCGTCGGGTTCGAAGTGGACAACCGGAGAATCGCCGACTGTCGCCAAACTCCCGTCCGGGTGAGATTCGAGAAGCCATTCGTATTCCCCATCCGGGATGGGGTCGCGCGGTGCGAGTTCGACCGCCTCGCCGACGGTCGTGAATCGCGGTGGGGCCGATTCGTGCATACTCACCACACCACAGGCAGGGGGTAACAACGTTTGGATTTTCGTTAATTTGTGAACGACTATTTCACCAAGCCTTTTTATCGTGGCTCCCCGTCTTCCAACCCGATGACACTCCGCGATACACTTTCGGACTTCAAACGCCATCGCGGGAGCGCGACACGCTTCCCAGGTGAGCGCCGGACGCCTGCGGGCCGGTTCTCCGGCCTTGACGCCAGACTCGTACACGTCGCCCCGGACGGGTCGCTTCGCGACTACTCCAATCCGCTTTCCGGCCGGTACGGAATTGACCGCTCTCGATTCGGGATTCGACGCGATGGCGAGACGATCTGGTTCGACGGTGCCGACTCGACACAGCGATACGACGGGGATTCCGCGCTCATCGTCACCGAACACGAGGCCGACGACTGGTCGGTGACACAGTACGACGTGACGCTTTCGGACGCTCATATCACCCATTTCACTACCGAGGACGACTTTTCGGCCGAACTCGTCGCCTATCTCGGTTTTGCACCCGATGGCCGTGACGACCGAATCGGACAGCTTCGACACGGCGACGTAATCGAGATGTTCCATGCCGACGAACACGACTACCTCGCAATCGCCCCCGAACCGGAAGAAATCCACGGACAGGTGCCGACGGATTTCGCCTCCCTCGTCTCCGACGAACCGACGACGGTTCCACAGACCAACGAGGCCGGACGGTACGAAGAGAGCAGGCTCAGCGGCGAACTCGTCGTTCCGGCCGCGTTGGACGGAACCGTCACGCTCGTTTCGTTCCTCGCAGACCACGACGAAACGCCGCGCGAGGATGCCCTCGTCCGAATTCGCGAACTTCTCGAAACATACGATTCGACCGACGAAATCCGAACCGCTGCTACCGAACAAACCGTAAACCGTCCCGATACGCCGGAAGCGAAAGCGGTCACCGCCGACCTGCGCGTCCTCTCGCTCCTCTCAGCGGAAACCGGAGCACGAATCGCCGGTCCCGATTTCGACCCGTTCTACGCTTACTCCGGCGGATACGGCTACACGTGGTTCCGCGACGACGCTGAAATCTCGCGCTTCCTGCTCGCTTCCGACGATCATTTCGACCTTTCGCTCGCGGACTGGCACGCGCGAAGTGCCCGGTTCTACTGCGAAACGCAGTGTGAGGACGGAACGTGGCCCCACCGCGTCTGGCCTCGCGATGGCACTCTCGCTCCCGGTTGGGCCAACGCCCGCATCGAAGCTGGCGAAGGTGCGGATTATCAGGCCGACCAGACGGGAAGCGTCATCGCGTTTCTGACGAGATATCTCCGCGACGGCGACGTGGATTCGGAACTCGAATCAATGGTTCGGGAAGCGCTCTCCGTCGCACTCGACGGACTGGACGACACCTTGGAATCGGATGGTCTCCCGGTTCACTGCCAGAACGCATGGGAGAACATGACCGGACGGTTCGCTCACACCGCCGCGACGTACCTCGAAGCATACGCAGCGCTCACGAGTGCGCCGATCGACGCGGAACTGAGAGAGCACGCGAAATCACAGGCCGAGACAGTGCTCTCCGGACTCGAAAACCTTTGGACGGGCGACTTCTACGCTCTTCGACTGGACGAGGACGACGAACTCGACGCTCGCCTCGATTCGAGTTCCCTCGCGCTCGCCGGTGCCCATCACGCATACGCCGAAGTTGCCGACCTCGATTCCGAACAGGTCGACCGCCTCGTGTCGCACACCGAGGCAGTTCTGGATGGGCTCTGGCGCGACCCCGAGGAAAGCGACATCCGCGGCCTCGCGCGATTCGACGAGGACGATTGGCGTAAACGCGACCAGCGCGAGCCGAAAATCTGGACGGTTTCGACCGCGTGGGGCGCACATGCCGCGTCCGAACTTGCAACCCTGCTGTCGGCGCGCGAGTCGTCGCGCGCCGACGAGTTCGCGCGACGCTCGCGCGAACTTCTTTTGCTCCTCCTCCCCGATGGCCCGCTCTGCACCGACTCCGGCTATCTGCCCGAACAGTTCTTCGACGTGGGTGACGCGGATAGCGCGACACCGCTCGGGTGGCCGCATGCAATTCGTCTGGCGACGGTTGCGTCGCTGGACAAACAAGGCGTGTTGGAACCAGAAGAAGTGCAAACGAGCCTGGACTGAAACGGCGTTCGACCGAAGAAACTGTTACACTGACGCCGTCGCGGTTTCCGATTTTTCGCCGATAATCTTCCCGGTTTCGCTGTCGAAGACGTGAACGTCGTCCTCCGCGAACGTGACCTGAATCGTGTCGCCGGGGGAGGGTTCCACGTCGGAATCGACGCGGGCGATAAAATCATCGGCGAGGTCGAGATAGAGATAGTTGTCGCTTCCGATGGGTTCCACGACTTCGACCGTCGTTTCGAGGACGTTTCGCTCGTCGCCAGTCGCGGGGAACACGTCTTCCGGACGGACGCCAACTGTGAACTCGCCGTTCACGGTTTCGATTCGCCCGGTGAAAGCGGACGAAAGGCGACATGAGAAGTCGCCGTCGGCGTTAGTGAGGACGATTTCACCCGAGTCGTTCGTCGCGCGAACGTCGATGAAGTTCATGCTGGGCGATCCGACGAACCCGCCGACGAAACTGTTTGTGGGGTTTTCGTAGACTGTGGTCGGTGCACCCATCTGCTGGAGTTCACCGTCCCGGAGGATGACGATGCGGTCGCCCATCGTCATCGCCTCCTCCTGGTCGTGCGTGACGTACACCGCGGTAATCCCGAGTTCCTGCTGGATGCGCTGGATTTCGGTGCGCATCGTGGTTCGGAGTTTCGCATCGAGGTTCGAGAGCGGTTCGTCGAACAGGAAAATGTCCGGTTCGCGGACGATTGCGCGGCCGAGGGCGACACGCTGTTTTTGCCCACCGGAGAGTTCGTCGGGTTTGTCGTCGAGCAGATCCTCGATTCCCATCATCTCCGCGGCTTCGTAAACGCGCCCGTGGCGCTCATCCTTCGAGAGGTTGGTACTCATTTGCAACCCGAACGACATATTCTCCTCGACGGTTTTGTGCGGGTAGAGCGCGTAGTTCTGGAACACCATTGCCACGTCGCGGTCTTTGGCGTGAACGTCGGTCACGTCATCGTCGCCGATATGGATGCCGCCGGATGTGGCGCGTTCGAGTCCAGCAATCATGCGTAGGGTGGTCGTCTTTCCGCATCCCGACGGGCCGACGAGCGTAACGAACTCGCCGTCGGCGATATCGAGGTTCAGGTCGTCGACCGCGACGATTTGACCACGGTCGAACTCCTTTCGGAGGTTCTCCAGTCGAAGGCTTGCCATTACTTCGTGTGGTGTCGTACCACGATAAAGTTCTTTCCCATCGTACTAAATTTGTGATGCGATTTTTCATACTACTTTTAAAATTCGAAAATCGAACGAGGGGAGATCATTGTGAATTTGTCACAGCCAAAAGGACACGAAAATCCCTAACGGTTAAATACGTGAAGTCATATTTCATAACAGATAACCTCATGTCGTATCCACGGCGACGAATCATTCAAACTGGCGGTGCTTTGGCTGGTGCAACATTGGCTGGCTGTATCAGCGTAAGTGACGATAGCTCGGACAAGAACACGTCAGACGACGGTTCCGGTGATGGCAAAACTGCCGCCGGAACTGCACAACTCTGGCACGGCCGCTCGAAAGGACCGAAAAAGAATCTGGTGACAAACGTCGAGACGTTTGGCAGCGAGACGAACCATTCGGTGAAACTCTCCGAGATTTCGGAACTGGAGAAGAAACTGGAAAACGCGATACCAGCGGGCAAAGGTCCACACCTGTTCCAGTGGGCACACGACTGGATCGGAGAATATCAGCCCGCAGGACTCCTTTCCGACCAGAAGGAGAACCTGAGCGTCGATATCGACTCGACGTTCACGAAAGCTGCGGCGGAGGCAGTGCAATTCAACGGTGAAGTTCTCGGCCTTCCATGGGCCGCGGAGACGGTCGGCCTGGTTTACAACAAGGAGTTGGTGGACAAACCACCTGAGATGGTCGAAGAGATGCAGTCCATCATGGACGAACATCACGACCCATCGAACGGCAAATACGGCCTCTCGTTCCCCATCGACCCATACTTCATCAGCGGCTACGCACAGGCCTTCGGCGGGTTCTACTACGATGAAGGAAACGACAAACTCGGCCTGACGAACGAGAAGACGCTCAAAGGGTTCCGGTTCGTCCGCGACGAACTGGCGAAATACATCCCGAAAGACCACGCATACGACCCACAAGCCGCGGTGTTCAACGAGGGCAACGCACCATTTGCCATCAACGGGCCGTGGTTCCTCGGCAGCGTCCGAGACTCAGGCGTTGATGTCGGCGTCGCGCCGCTTCCGAAACCGAAGGGCGGAACGCCGAAACCGTACACGACGGTCAAGATTTGGTACTTCTCCAAGAAGATGAACCAGGGTGGCAAGAACGCCACGGCCGGCCGGAAGTTCGCCGAGTGGCACACGACGAACACGGATATCCTTTCGACGCTCGCAGAAGAACACGGCTTCATCCCGGTTCACAAAGACCTCGCAGGAAGTGACGAACTACCCGCCGCGACCAAGGCGTACTCCAAATCCGTCAAGATGGGCGAACCGATTCCGACGCACAAACACATGAGCAGCGTCTGGGATCCGTTGAAAAGTGCCTTCAAGAAGGTCGTCAAAGGTGACCAAGACGCCAAACCGGCGTTCAAACAGGCCGAGAAGACGATCAAAAGTAACTGGCAGTAACACTACCCAATGAGTATTCGCTCGACGGTTTCACGCGGCGCGCAAGCGCTAGAAAATCCGGTGTTCGACCGGGACGACCTTCCCCTGCTCCTCGTACTGCCGGGGCTGTTTCTGTTCTCGGCGTTCATGTTCTATCCCATCGCGTACTCGGTATTCCTCTCGTTTACCGACGCGACGAACCTGACGCTGTTCAACGGGTCGTACTCGTTCATCGGATTCGAAAACTACGCACAGGTGCTGTTCGGCACGCCACACTTTACGCTCGACCTGTTCGGATATCGCACGACACTGCCGATAAACGCGAGTTTCTGGAACTCGATGGGAATCTCGTGGCTGTTCGTGGTTACGAGCGTGATGCTCAAAATCGGGCTGAGCATCGCCATCGCGCTCGTGCTGACCAACGAACACGTGGTCGGTCGGCGATACATGCGCTCGTTCATCATCATCCCGATGGGTCTGCCGTCCATCTTCACCATCACTGTCTGGCGGGGCATCTTCAGCAACGCTCAGTACGGATTGGCGAATCAACTGCTCACGCTGTTGCAGCTTCAACCAGTGCTCTGGCTCGACCAACGCTGGACGGCCTTTCTCGCCTACAATATCACGGAGATGTGGCTGGCCTATCCGTTCATGGTCATCATCATCGTGAGTGCGCTTCAGGATGTGCCCGAGGAACTCCACGACGCGGCGATGGTTGACGGCGCGGGATTCTTCAACCGGTTTCTGCACGTAACACTGCCATCTATCAAGCGTCCCGTACTCTTCGCGTCCATCTTGACGGCGGCGGCATCGTTCCAACAGTTCCTCATCCCGTTTGTGATGAACAAGGGCGGACCGCTCCGCCAGAACGAACTGCTCATCGTCTACGGCTACCGTGAAGCGTTCCGCTTCGACAAGTACGGCATGGGTGCCGCCATCATGTCGCTGTCGCTCGTCGTCATCGCCGCATTCATGTTCTTGAACGTGAAGCGTGGCCGCCTCGCGGATGGGGTGAACGAATGAGCGCCGACGGAATTTCGGGCAAACTGGCCGAGGACATCAAACACGTTCTCGATGCCCCGATTCGTGCGGGAGAGACGGTTCGGTACACCGTTGTCGGCCTGAAAAACGGCGACGTTCCGCCGCGCCGAGTCGCCGCGAAAATCCTCGCTACGTCGCTGGCGTTGGTGATGATCGGAGCACTACTGTTCCCAATTTACTGGATTTTCCTCGCCTCGCTCTCGGGCAGCGGCGGTTCGTTGTATTCGTCCAGCGGGATTCGACTCTGGCCGAAGAACCCGTCCCCGGACGCCTACCTCTGGGTTCTCGGGGGGATGGAGATACCGAGTCTCGAAGTCGGTATCAGTTTGCTTGGCTACGAAATCGCGCTGAACACGCCGGGCATCTCGACCACCGTGGACTGTGCCAAATACGGCGGCTGTTCGAATTTCCCCCGATTCCTCTGGAACAGCCTCACGGTCGCCATTCCGACAGTAATCTTGACGATGTGTATCGTCGTCCCGGCGGCGTACGCACTGTCGCGTCGGAAGTTCATCTTCCGGTCGAAAATCCTGTACGGCTACGTCCTGTTCACGCAGGTCGGGAGCGGACTGGGCGTTGCCGCGCTCATCGCGCTTTATGCCACGTTCGTCCAGGTCGGACTGGACAACAGCAAACTCGCGCTATCGGCGTACTATGCGGCGACGGCGGTGCCGTTCAACACGTGGCTACTGAAGACCTATATGGACAACATTCCGACCTCCTACGAGGAGGCGGCGATGATGGACGGTGCGTCCTCCTGGCGTATCGTCTGGGAAATCATCCTTCCGCTGTCGAAGGCTGGGTTGGCGACCGTACTGGTGTTCAGCTTTCTCGCCGGTTGGACGGAGTTCATCGTCGCACAACTCCTGCTCAGCGCGGACAAGTACACGCTTCCGGTGGGACTGTACAGCCTCGTCGGGAAGTATTCGACGCCGTGGGCGCGCTTCTCGGCCTTCGCGCTGACCTTCGCGACGCCCGTCATGCTGGTGTATCTGTTCGTCCAGCGCTACATCGAGAGCGGGCTATCGTTCGGCGGAATGGAAGGCTGACGACCCGAACTTGGGTCGTCGGTTGATTTTTCACGGACTCACCGTCGCGCGCTCGCAGAACAGTGCATTCAAATCCGGGCGCTCAACCAGTTCGTACTCGTTCTCGACCCGACCGACAGCACCCGCTTTTGCGAGATGTTCGAGATGGGCGTAGGATTCGCCGGGGCCGTGGAGGACGTGGATGCCGTCGAGTTGACCGAACAGATGGCCAGCCATCGTCCACGCATTGACGGAACCGTAGTCGGCTAACACGTCGAGCACTTGTTCTGTACGGTCTCGATGGTGATGTCGGATTTCCATCGCGCGCTCGGCGGGGGTTTCTATCACGTCGCCGTGACCGGGCCACGCGCGGTCGTAGTTCGCTTCGATGATGTGGGTCAACGTGTCGAGATACGCCGAAAGCGGGTTTTTCGATTCGAACGTCGGCACCGCCGATGTTCGGCGTGATGTCGGCGAGCAGGGCGTCGCTGCAGAAGAGTTCACGTCCCGACTCGCCGTCGAAGGCGAATCCGACGAGACCCGCTGTGTGTCCGGGAAGGTGAACTGCTTCGAGCGATATCCCACAATCGAGGCGGTCGCCCGCCGAAATCGACTCGACCGTCGGCGTCGGGCCATCGAGTTATCCTGCCTTCTTTGCCGTCGCCAACACCGCTTTTTGAACCGGGATTGGAAGTCCCCACTCGCTGAGCAGCGTCCGTTGGCGCGCTTCGAACTCGTCCCACGCCGTGTCGCGCTGGGCGACGAGTGAGGCATCTCCTTTGTGGACGTAAACCGTTGCATCATTCGCTTCCTGCACCGTTCCAGCTAATCCGGCATGGTCGGGGTGCCAGTGAGTAACGAGAATTCGCTCCACGTCGGCAAGCGCTACCCCCATGTCCGCCAGTCCCGACCGGAGCGATTCGAGCGTATTGGGCATTCGGACGCTCGTATCGATGAGCGTCACTGGTTCGCCGGCCCAGTGCCAAGCACGTAGACCGCGTTGTCCCGCTCAAATTCGGTGTTTCCGAGTCGAATCCTATTCACAACTCCAGCTATTTTTGAGATGTAATGCTATTTGTTTATTTATTCCATATGTTTGTAGAGGATATTCCCCATTAAGATGTGGGGATAATAAAGGGCGCGGCGCTACGTGTCGGCCGTGAAAATTTGTGCCAGCGAGAGTGCCGCGAATGCCGAAACAAGGAGGACTCCCCAGACGAAATCCGGAACGAACGAAAGCGGTGGAACACCGACCCACGCTGCCGTGACCAGTGCACCGCCGACGAGAGTAAGGCGTCGGTAGTAACTGATCCATGGGATTTCGGTGTCTGTCGGAGCGTCTACTATGGAGTTCTCGGCTTCGTTCTCGTCGCCGGGAACGTCGAGGTAGGGATCGAACTGGTCGGCGAGTGGGCCCCGCTCGACGATTCCGCGACTTTTGTTGTACTCGATGATTCCCTCGTTGTCGAGTTTCGGGAGATGTGATTGATAGAGTGCAATGTACACACGCTGGCGTTCGTTGGACGAAAGCGCCTGTATCGTCGTATCGTTCTCCCAGGCGGCCACCTGCTCGGCGAGGTCGCGCATCTCGATAGGGCCGTCGGTATTTTTCAGGTACCGGAGCGCATCCCGACGACGTTGCGTCTGAAGGATGTGGAAAATTTTATCGCGTGCCAGTGGTTTACGTTGGTCTTCCGTGGCGGCCTCGAATTCGTCTACTGGCGGTGAGTCACTACTCACGCTCATCGTTTGTCCCGGTATGTGATACTTTCCCTTCTGTTCGTGCCATTCAAGCCGGGATTGTCTTCCTTAGTTCGTCCCGGGTTTCTCAATTGTCCCGGTAATCGGTCGTTTCGTTGCTCGCGTGCCATGTAGTTCAATATCTCGGCGTTATTTTAAAAAGGTGTTGGGTCGTCGTTTCTGATAAAGGTCTACTTTATCAGTGGCTGTGCGGTACTATCGACACGAGAACCCTATATTTCGGTCGGGAGAGACATCGGGATTCTTGTAATCAGCAATGATACATTTCTCATAGTATGCCGAGCTTTGACAGGGACGCTTACCGGCACGCCGTCCGGCAACTCGCGGCTGAGGTACACGAGGGAATGGGTTCCGGAATGAGCATGCGCTCCGCCCTGTATCGATCGCTCGGTGGGTGTGTTTTCGACTTCTGGAACCGTGATGTCTCGCTTCGTATCTGTGAAGTGTCTGAACGGGAACCGGAAATCGATGTCGTGAACGATGTCGTCGCCGAGGATACGAGCGACACCCACGCCGATTACGAAGTGTACATTCGCGCTATGGCGCTCTCGGTTCTCGCACAGGACGTGCGCGTGGTCGTCGAAAACACCGTCAACGTCGAATCCAGTCCTTCGGAGCTCCGAGCTAACAGCCGAGAACTTCCGGAGTAGGCAGTACATTTACTGACGACGGGAGTGTGCTTCCACCATGCCCACCACTGGCCACTCCGACGAGGAGTTTCCACCCTGCGCCAACTGTGGCACACTCGTCGATATCGCAGACCATCATCCGACCGTCATCGTCAAATACGGCGCGACCGCCAACGACATCGAACGCGTGACGCTTCATTTCTGTAGCGACGACTGCATGGACGAATGGACGGGGCCGTTTTTGCACTGACTTCTGTGGAACGGTGCCTCGCGACTCGACGCGCTCGATTCATCGTCCGGGTAATCTCCGAAACCAGTGCGAACGCTCTCGGGGCTTTACCTCCTTCGAGCGCGTCGATTTCGCATGAACATTCGACTCCCCGAATCGGGAGTGAAACGCGCCGGGTTCGCTGTGGGTGCTGTTATCGGACTCCTCGTCGCCTTGCTCATCCTCCCGGTCGCACTGCTCGCGGTCGAACTCGTCGTCGGAACCGTGTCGGCCGTAATATCGATCGTTACCGAACCTCGTAAGGGTCGTCGTCCGGCAGGAACCGACCTAAATCTACGGTCTGTTGGTAGTCCGAGGTGAGAATCGAGTTCAGGCGCGCTGCGAGTCGCTCGCCATCGCGTGGCCCCCATTCGCGCGGGTCACGTACTGGGACGACGAGGAAGCCTCGACCCTTGACTTCCTCCGCGTGGAGCGCGGCCATGTCGGGTGTTCCGCCATCGAACCCGTGCTTTCTGGCCTGTGCGGTAAATTCCCAAAAAACGTGTTCGGTGGGCTTCTCGCCGACGGGAAGCAGGATGTGTGCCGCGATAGCTCTGAGTTCGGCGTCGAAAAAGCGCTCCATATCGGCGTACTCCGCCGGGGTCGGTGCCCGCTCACCCGGCAGACAGCACATGTGGAGGTAGCTCATGAACAGGTTTCTGATGCCCGGTTCGTCGCTGTAGGCGTCTTCGAGCAAGCCAACGTCGTTCAGCACCGATTGAAGTTTCTCGCCGGCCTCACTTCCCGTAAACGGGATGCCCGTCTCACATCCGCCGTGTGCTCCCGGATAGTCGCCGATGACGTGAAAGTCCGCGTTGGCGTCGCCGTATCCGAACACCGCGGGGGAACCGCCGGGGACACATTCGTACTGGCAGGGCGGGCGCATTCCGAACGGGTTGCTGATTCTGTCCGTGACGTTCTGCACGGAATTTCGTAGGACTGTTGCGGTTAAAGACGGTGCGGTTTTTCGTCGTCCACGGTTCGTCTCACGGTAACATCGACTCGTGTCTCGGTTCGTGTCGTCGGGTTACGTCTCGGTTACTCCACTACCTCGCGACTACCTCGTGTTTGATGAGAAAATAGCCCGTATCGGAATCGGGGGAATCAATGGTGAACTACGCTCCGCTCGAATCGTACGGCCTCGTCGGCAATCTCGAAACCTGTGCGCTCGTGAGCACGGATGGGTCGGTTGACTGGTGTCCACTGCCGCATCTCGAATCGCCGAGCGTGTTCGCACGGCTATTGGACGAGGAGGGCGGTCGTTTCAGCATTCAACCGGACGCGGCCTACGAAGCCACTCAGCGGTATTTAGACCGGACGAACGTGCTCAGAACCGAATTTCGAACCGCGATGGGCGATTTCAGCGTTACCGACTTCATGCCGGTGGTCGAAGACGAGAGCGAACGAGTGCCGAAGCAGACACTTTTTCGGAAGGTGACCGGAGAGCGCAGAACCGTCGATGTGAACGTCATGTTCCAACCGCGATTCGATTACGCACGGGTATTGCCACGTCTTGACCGTCGGCGTCACGGCGTTCTCGCCGACGGCGACGACCTGTCCATCTTTCTCGCCAGCGACTGTTCGTTCGAACTGTCCGACGGTGCGGCAACTACCACGCTGACGCTGGAGGAGGGAGAGACCGAATGGTTCGTCCTTCGGTACGGCGACACCGAACCGATCGATGCCGAGATAGCAGGAGGTCGTCTCGATGAGACGATTTCCTACTGGCGGGAATGGGCACACACCTGTGACGAATCAGAGTGTGTCTTCGGCGGATCGTGGCACGATATCGTGGTGCGTTCCGGACTGGTTCTCAAACTCCTGACGCACCACGAAACGGGGGCAATCGCCGCAGCGCCAACCACCTCGCTTCCGGAAGATATCGGCGGGATTCGCAACTGGGATTACCGATACAACTGGATTCGAGACGCGGCGTTTACGATTCAGGCGCTTTCCAATCTCCATCACGTCGCCGAGGCCGAGAGGTACTTCGACTGGTTCCTCGACCTCTGTCGAATCGACAGCCCCGAGGACGTGCAACCGTTGTACAGTCTCCACGGCGACCCCGACCTCGATGAAGCCACACTTGACCATCTCTCGGGCTACCGAAACTCCTCACCGGTTCGCATCGGTAACGACGCGATCAATCAACGGCAGTTGGACATCTACGGCGAGCTCGTCCTCGCCGTGTACGAAACGACGACCCGAGACGAATATCTGACCGAAGACGACTGGGAATCGGTTCGAGCAATCGTCAACTACGTCTGTGACGTGTGGACGAACAAAGACGAAGGAATCTGGGAGGTGCGCGGCGACCCGCGCCACTTCGTGTTCTCGAAACTGCTGTGCTGGGTCGCAATCGACCGCGGTATCGCTATTGCCGAAAACAAGGATTTCGACGCTCCGTTCGACCGGTGGCGGGACGTGCGGGACGAAATCAGAAACCGGATTCTGGAGGACGGCTACAACGACGAACGCGAGACGTTCGTCCAAGCGTTCGGTGACACCGATTCTCTCGACGCGACTGCGCTCCTCATTCCCGTCGTCGGATTCCTCCCGTTCGACGACGAACGCGTTCAGAACACCATCGACGCGGTCAAGGAGGGGTTGACGACTGATGACGGGTTGGTCTATCGGTACAACGGCGACGACGGACTCCCCGGCGACGAAGGGGCGTTCGCCCTCTGTTCGTTCTGGTTGGTCGATGCGCTCGCGCTCTCGGGCCGGACTGAGGAGGCACGAGAACTGTATCTGAACATCCTCGAATACGTGAGTCCGCTCGGACTGCTGGCCGAGGAAATCGACGAATATGAGGGGATTCAAGTCGGCAACTTTCCGCAGGCGTTCAGCCACATCGGTCTCATCAATTCCGCGCTGTATCTCGGTCGGATGACCGGACGTGACAGCCGTGGTTTCGCCCCAATCGGACTGGATTTGGGGAGCGGTATCGGGGCTATTGAGGAATAATCTCCGACTTCTTCGCTTCGCGCTCGTGGATCGAAAAACGGTAAAACGATCTTTTCGACGGCCGTTACTTCTCGTTCACTTCCAGCACTCGCCCCGCCGCAATCGTCTGGCCCATGTCTCGCACCGCGAAGCTTCCCAGTTCGGGAATCTCCGACGACGGTTCGATGGAGAGCGGTTTCTGCGGCCTGACCGTGACGACGGCGGCGTCACCGCTCTGGATGTAGTCGGGATTCTCCTCTTCGACCTCCCCGCTTGCGGGGTTGATTTTCTGGTCGATGGATTCGATTGTACAGGCGACCTGTGCCGTGTGGGCGTGGAAGACTGGCGTGTACCCCGAGGTGATAACCGAGGGGTGTTGCATCACGACGATTTGGGCCTTGAACGTCTCGGCGACCTTCGGCGGGTCGTCCGCCGGGCCAGCAACGTCACCCCTTCGGATGTCGTTCTTGCCGACGCCGCGGACGTTGAACCCGACGTTGTCGCCGGGTCTGGCCTCCGGAACCTCCTCGTGGTGCATCTCGATGGTTTTCACTTCCCCGCTCACGTCGCTCGGTTGGAACGATACGGACGTTCCCGTGTTCAGGGTTCCCGTCTCGACGCGGCCAACTGGAACCGTCCCGATTCCGGAAATTGTGTACACGTCCTGAATCGGCAGGCGGAGCGGCGCGTCGGTCGGCGGTTCCGGTTCCGGTAGGTTGTTCAGTGCTTCGAGGATGACCCGTCCGTCGTACCATGGCGTGTTGTCGCTGTGTTCGACGACGTTGTCCCCTTCCAGCGCCGAAATCGGAATGAACTCGGCGTCGTCGGTGTTGAATCGAACCTGATTCAGCAGGTCTTTCACTTCCGCGACGACCTCGCGGTAGCGGTCTTCGTCGTAATCGACCGCGTCCATCTTGTTCACGGCAACGATGAGTTCGCCGATGCCGAGCGTTCGCGCGAGGAAGACGTGTTCCTGCGTTTGTGGCTGAACGCCGTCGTCCGCGCCGACGACGAGTACCGCGTTGTCGGCTTGACTCGCGCCGGTAATCATGTTCTTCACGAAGTCGCGGTGCCCCGGCGTATCCACGATGGTGAAGTAGTATTCGTCGGTGTCGAACTCCTGGTGGGCGATATCGATGGTAACCCCGCGTTCGCGTTCTTCGGCGAGGTTGTCCATCACGTAGGCGAACTCGAAGCCGCCCTTGCCCTTCTCCTCCGCTTCTTTCTTGTGCTGTTCGATGACGTGCTCCGGGACGCTTCCCGTCTCGAAGAGGAGTCGTCCGACTAATGTCGATTTTCCGTGGTCTACGTGGCCGATAATCGCTAGGTTCTGGTGTGGTTTGTCTGGCATCTCCCCATTCCCCCGTACTAGACATCCTTCACTCTCAGCTACAAAAACAGTTATGCCGCACCTGCGGGCGAACCTTCCAAAAAATCGTCACGATTACTCCGGTGTCGGCGACGAATTTTGCGTAAATTGCCACCACGCGATTCCACAGAGTGCTGTCAGCACCACGCCAACCCCGACGACTGCTTCGGTGCCGTATCTCGCCGTCGCATCGCTGACCCACGCGACGGCCGCACCGAGCGGGGAGATTTCGTCCTCGGGGCCGTAAATCAGCCAGACGAGGGCTGTGTTGTAGATGAACCAGCCGCCGGTGGAGTACAGCGTGAATTTGCCGAGGTTCATCTGCGCGAACCCGGCGGGGATGGAGATGGGCGTCCGAAGTACGGGAACGACTCGGCCCCAGAAGATGAGGCCTTCGCCCCATCGGTGAAACCACGTCTGGCTTCGCTCGATTTCTTCCTCCGGAACGTGGATGAGATGCCCGTATCGGCGGATGAGCTCCTCACCGTTGACGCCGAAGAGGTAATAGCCGAGCAGACTGCCGATGACGGCCCCGACCGTCATGATGCCGACGAACAGCACGAACGAAAACGGGTCGTGCACGAGAAAGGCTGCCGTCGCGGGGATGATGATCTCGCTCGGAACGAAATGGATTATCCAAGCGGTTTCGAGGATGATGAAGACGAACAGGGCGAAATATCCGTACGCCCGGACGAAAGAGAGCACTTCCTGCGTCAACCACTCGAACATCTACGCGGCGATTGGCGTTCGACGTTTATATTTCTTCTACCCGAACTGATGTGGATTATTTTGTTCATCACGACTTGCCGCTCCCCGCCGATTTAATCCCGTGCCACACGAACTCACGCCCACACATGCGTGCCGCAGTTTTGAACGCGTACGGCGAACCGCTCTCCATCGAAGACGTACCGGAACCCGACATAGAATCCCACGGCGTCGTCATCGAAACCGAGGCCTGCGGAATCTGTCGAAGCGATTGGCACGCGTGGCAGGGCCATGGCGAATGGGCCGACGATCAAGTCCCTATCGGACAGATTCTCGGCCACGAACCGGCGGGAACGGTCGTCTCGGTCGGCGAGCAGGTGGCCGAAATCGAGCAGGGCGACCGAATCGCGGTTCCGTTCAACCTCGGACAGGGGCACTGCGAGTACTGCCAGAACGGACACGGTAACGTCTGTGAAAACGGCATTTCGCTCGGCTTCGAGGCGAACGCACCCGGCGCGTTCGCCGAACAGGTACACGTCCCCTACGCCGACTACAACGCGGTTCGATTGCCCGAAAACGTCTCCTCGGTCGAGATGGCCGGACTCGGCTGTCGGTTCGTGACGGCCTACCACGCCCTCGCCCATCGCGTCGACCTGACGCCCGGCGACTGGGTCGCGGTGCACGGCTGTGGTGGGGTCGGTCTCTCGGCGGTTCACGTCGCCGACGCCCTCGGCGCGAACGTCGTCGCGGTCGATTTGGACGACGACAAACTCGAAACGGCGCGGGAACTGGGTGCGGACGAGACGATACGCGCCGAATCGGTGGATGTTCCGACCGAGGTTCACGACCGTTTCGGCGGGGCGCATATCTCCATCGACGCCCTCGGAATCGCGGAAACCTGTCGCAACTCCATCGACTGTCTTCGTCAGCGCGGCCAGCACGTCCAACTCGGGCTGACGACGGACGAGGAGCGAGGCGAAGTTTCGCTCCCCACGGACGCGATGACGATGCGCGAAATCACCTTCCTCGGGTCGCGCGGCATGCCACCCTCGCGGTACGGCGAACTGCTCAGGATGCTCGAACGGGATGTGCTTTCGCCCGGAAAACTGGTGACCAAGACGGTGGGGCTTGCCGAAGTTCCGGACAGGTTGGAGGCGATGAGCAACTTCGACACGTCGGGAATCGAAGTCGTCGATTTTTCGCGGTAAGAAGTTTCGGCCTCGTACCTCGACGCTCTCTCGCCAAGTATCTAAGTAAAAAACATGTCGGCATGATGGTCATTTTCGATATGAGCTCGCTTGCTGACGTTGGTCTCCCTCAAGCAATCGTCATCGGTTTCCTCTTGCTTGCGACCCCCGCCATCGCATTCATGCTCATTGCGGGTGCGGTGACTGCCGATGCCGGAGTCACTGGCTGGATTCTCATGGCCGTCGCTCCGCTCGCGCTGTTGGGCACTGGCTTGTACCTGCTGACCGGCGAACGACCGAGTTGGCTGTATTCGGTTGAGAGACGTGGGTAAACCGGTTCCAGGTCGAACGTCGGCTACATCACACTGGTGCTTCTTCCAGACAGTTCACCTGCTCCCAGTCGCGGGAGTCATCCAACCGATAGAGTCGTTGGCGGGCATCAGGAATGTACACTTCTTCCGTGACTGCTCCGACATCTGCCAAGTTCTCCAATGCACTCCTGACCGTTCGCGCCGACAACCGCGACCGCTGAACGATTTCTTTCTGTGTGTGTGCACCGCTGTACTCTAACACTTTGAACACCAGTTTCGCGCTCGGTGGCAGGTCACACAGGCTGGTCAGGGTCTGCTTTTCCATGTACGGTGCGACGAGCGCCACCCACTAAACCGCTCGCTAACTCGTGGGTAACCCGGTGTCACCCGTGTCACCCGGGTCAGTAGCGAAAAAACGTAGGTTCTTTCATTGAGGACTGTGAAGGTATGAGTATGCAGCCTGAACTTGCAAGTCGGGAGCGCGCAACTGACATCGACCGACTGTTCTGCCGCGAGTGTGGGGAGCGCTTCGACGCGGACACGGCGACCGACGACGGCTGGCGGTATCGATGCCCGAACGAGGACTGTGATGGATCCGGCATTCGTGAAGACCTCTATCCCGTAGAGGACGTACTGCCATCCCGTCGGTGATCGGCGAACAACCATCCTATTTTTGCTCCCGAATGCAGTTTTGGTGTCCATTTCTTTCTGCGCTGGACAGATGAAAATCCTTTAAGTCGCCACACCGCACGAAGACGAACATCAGATGCGGTTCGATGGACTCGTCATTCAACTGCTCGCGACGCTCCTGCTCGTTGCCGGACTCGTCCTCTCCGGCTACGCACTCCTCCAGCCGCCGCAAAGTTCCACGACGTACACGCTTACCACCGAGCAAGTGAGCGAAAACGAACCGGGCGTGCGCTCGTCGTCGGTAACGTATGGAGATCTATCGAGTGACGCACGGCTCGCCTTCGGACGTGCGAAACTCCGGGGGTCGTACGAGATAGACGAGGAACGCCGGACCAACTACGAAACTCGTTTATCATCGCCAACGACCGAGTGTACAGAATCGAAGTGAACGAGCGCGAACACATCACCGAACGAATGGCGACCCTGTTCGGTGGGACGACGACCGCACTCATCAGTGCGTTCGTCTTCGTTTCGTGGCTCGACGTGGTCAGCGGCTTTCGGTCGGGAGCTGGTTGAGCGTTTTTATGCGCTCATCAATCCGTCTACATCCTCTTTCAGTAGTTCGGCGTACTCGAGCCTGATTCGACGTGCTTCATCCTGGGGAAGCGTCCATCCGTTTTCGATGCGCTCCGAAATCGGATGGTAGCGCGTCACGTCGAAGCCCATGGTGGTCAGATAATCCTGGACGCGAAGCGACCCGGTTCCTTCGTTGATCGCTTGCTCGCTGAGTTCGCGCAGTTCGGAAAACGGCGGAATCCCGATTTCGTTCGTTCGGACGCCGGGCTCCCCGATAACTACCTCCTTGTACTCCGTCTGTTGCAACAGACTCGAAACTTCGCTCACGAGGCGCAGGATTTGGCTCGGAAGCGCGGTGTCCGGCGCGCGCCATTCGACCGTTGGCGATTGATGGCGGAGTCGAACCGGGGTCAACACAGTATTTTCACGGTGGAAGTAGCGACCGAATGTTTCGGTGTCGATGCCACGTTCCCGTGCGAGTAGTTGCAAGACATGATACCCTTCGTCGATGCGTTCTTCCCACTGGGCTTCGCTCTCGACGTACTCCCACAGGTCGCGGTAGCGAGCGAACGTTTCGTGTGATTCGTAGCGATACACCGCGGCGCGGGAAGAACACGCCAACCTGTTTCCGTTGATGTACGGCGATGAGCAGACGAGTGCAAGTGCAGGGTCGAGCGCGGTGAGCAGGTTCATCTGTCGAACGACGTTTCCTTTGTCGAAGTGGACGTGCGTCCCTGCACAGTTCATCGCGTATTCCATGTCGTCGCCGTACATGCTCTCCAACAACCGTCCGCGCTCCGACGTGATTTCGAACGATTCACGGGTGAGCGGTGTTCCGAGCGGAACGAGCGACAGCCCTCTGTCCTCGGCCGCCTCAGCGACGGCTCTGAGAATCGACCCGAATTCCAGACGCAGTTCCTCGGGACTCGAAACGGGTGGCGTCTGCACCTCTAACAACGGCGTGACGAACTCCGGGACGACGTATTCACTTACGTCGAACAGTTCGTCCGTTTCGGTCGCTAACCCGCCCGATTCATCCACAACCCAGTATTCTGCTTCGACTCCGATTTTCATACCCCACCCCACCCCCGGTCGGTGACAAGTGCGATTCGCTATCGCAACAGATCGCTACGCAACAGGAATCGAACGTCGCCGAACGATACGTCACCGAGCGATGAGTAACATACGCCGTCCGACGGTTAATAACTTATGCGAATTATTTCATTACGGATTGGGGTGTACGGTTGCCGACAGAAATCGGTCTCGATTCAGGCGAGTCCCCAAAAAGCGGCGATTCCACCGACCGTCACGACCGACAGAAGCAGTTGGAGTGGTGCGCCGATTCGGAAATAGTCCGTAAACTTGTATCCGCCCGGACCGTAGACGAAGAGATTCGTCTGGTAGCCGACCGGCCCGAGGAACGACGTCGAGGCGGCGAACGTCACGGCGAGGACGAACGCGAAGGGGTTCGCGTCGATGCGGAGCGCTGCCTCGATTGCGACGGGAATCATCAGAACGACGCTGGCGTTGTTGCTGATGACCTCGGTGATGAGGCCGGTGGCGATGTAAAACACCCAGAGGACGGCGATGACTGGGAGGAAATCCGCGCTGGCGGCGACGAGACCGCCAAGCAGTTCGGCCCCGCCGGACGCTTCGAGTGCGACACCGAGCGGAATGACGCCCGCCAGCAGGAAGATGACGTTCCACTCCACCGAATCGTACAATTCGGTCGGTCGTAGCACGCCGGTTGCGACCATCGCCACGACGCCCGCGAGTGCCGTCACGAGGATGGGGAAAATGCCGATTGCGGCGAGGAGGACGACGCCAGCGATGATGGCGAGCGCCGCCGGAATCTTGTCGGTTCGGTAATCCGGGTCGGCCACTTCGTGCGCGACGATGAAATCCCGATTTGCGGCGAGACGGTCGATGCTGTCCACCGACGCCTGCATGAGCAGGGTGTCGCCAACTCGAATCGTCACGCGGTCGAGTCGTTCGCGGATGAGTTCGCCGCGACTCCGGAACGCGAGGACGGTCGCGTTGTACCGTTCGCGGAACGTCGAACTCGAAAGCGTCTCGCCCACGAGTTCGGAACCGGACGGAATGACGACTTCGACCAGCGTCTGTTTCTCGCCGGGGTCGATAGAGTCGTCCGTTGGCGTTCCGACGAGCGTCAGGTCGTCCAGCGTCACGAGCGACTGGAGCGTCGAGCGGTCGGTTCGGACTTTGAGAATGTCGCCCGACCGCACCGTCTTCTGACCGATAGGCTCGATGAACGTCTCGTCGTCGCGGACGATTTGGATGATGTCCACGTCGAAAATCGCCGTGTCGATGGCTTCTCTGACGGTCTGTCCGACGAGCGGTGACCCCTCGTTGACCTCCACCTCGGTCAAGTAATCCTCTATTTCGTACTCCTCGATGTAATCTTCTTCCGGCGGAACGCGTTCCGGCAGGAGTCGATGGCCGATGAACAGCAGGTAAAGACTCCCGGTGACGAGGACGATGGCGCCGAGTCCCGTGAACTCGAACATCGAGAAGGCGTGAAGTCTCGGGTCAGCAGTCGTTTCCGCCAACCGCCCCGCAACGTTGCTGGCGAGGATGTTCGTCGAGGTGCCGATGAGGGTGAGCATCCCGCCGAGCATGGAGGCATAGGAGAGCGGAATCAGCAGTTTCGAGGGCGAGGTGTTTCCCTCGTGGGCGAGGTCGGTGATGACGGGAACCAAAATCGCCACGACCGGGGTGTTGTTGACGAACCCGGAGGCTGGCCCGGCCACGCCGATCGTAGCGAACAACTGTTTTCTGAGATCGGTGCCCGCGAATGTCGCCAACTTGTTTCCGAGCAGTTGTACGACCCCAGTTTGACTCACGCCCGAACTCAGGATGAGCATCGCCAGCACGGTGATGGTCGCCTCGTTCGAGAACCCCGAAATTCCGGTCGCCGGGTCGATGCCCGTCCAGGGTTCGAGGACGATGAGTGTAACCATCACCAGAATTGCGGTGACATCGACAGGAAGGAGTTCGGTTGCGAAGAGAACAAGCGCGAGGCCGACGATAGCGAACACTACGAGCATGTCAGTCGTCACACCGGCCACCCCGACCTGCAACATGCGTTGACATACGAACGTTTCACTCATAAAGGCTTCCTATAACTTATGAAAAATCTAAGAATATTATTTGTAGATGCTTTCCGACGGCGTTTCGGATATTCGGCGATACCGAAGACGTGGCTACCTCGTCTCACAGGAGTCCCGGATACTGTCACCGCGACACCTTGATTTCATACCCTCACTTTGTGCTCACCGACCCCTCCGTGTCCTTTTCGCAGAACTCGTTATCGCTTCGCCAATCGTTCTATCGTCTCGATTTCGTCCATAGAAAGCCCATACGCCCGATACACCAGTCGGTCGATGGCGGCGTCCGTCCGCGCGATTTTCCCCTCTAACTCCTCCATCCGGCGATTCGCATCGATAAACTCGTGGGCGTCGTCGGGTTCCGGCAGGCGAAGCGACTCCAGTCGGTCGGTCAGGGCGATGGTTTTCGTCGCCCGGTCGGTGAATCCGTTGCGGTTCACCGCACGCGGAACAAACCATCGAATCAAATCGCACCACTCTTTGTTCCCCTCGAACACCAGCGCCGGGATAGGGTCGGTTTCCGTGAACCCCCACGAATCGGTTTCCGAATCGTGGTCGGGTCGGTATCTCGTCGTCGCGGAAACGACGAGTTCGCCGTCGGTTTGCCCGCTCTCCTTTTCAGCTACCGACACGGCTCCGAGTCGAAGCCCGTCCCGCGTTTCGGTCGTTTCGGCCAACATTGAGTCGGCCGAGGTAGTTCGCACCAGTTCACCCAATCGGGGGCCATCTCCGACCGGCAGCCGAATTTCGATATCGTCCCGTTCACGCCCGAGGTCACGCATTCGATTTGCGAGCGCGACGAGCGCGACGCGATCGTCGTTTCCGTTCGGAACTGGCAGTTGGGTCGCAAACATCGGTTTAAAGCGGAGATATCCGCCGCTGACGTGGGTGCCGCCGTACACCTGTTGAAACCAGCAGGTTGCCGCAGTCGAGTTGATGACCGTGAGGAGATATCGGAGCGGCAGGTCGGAACGTGAACGAACGCTGTAGAGCGTGTTCAGCGCGTAAAACCCCTCGTCATCGTACGTCGCGACGGGGCGCTCGCTGATATCTCGAAGCAGCAGTTTTTCGTCTTCGAACACGTCCCGGTCGCGTAGACTTCCGTACTCGCCGTCGCCGATGAGCGACGGGTCGAATCGAATCCATTTCCCGTCCCAGTTCAGTCCGTATCGCGAGACGTTGCCGCCATTGACGAGCGGTTCGCAGTTCGGACCGGGGTCGTCCACGACGAGTTTATCCCGAACGTTTCCGGTGTGGATTCCCTCGGTCTGTGTGACGTGCGCCCCGAGTTCGTCGTTTTCGCGCCGGAGTCGTTCCGCAATCGGCACGAACGCCGGATCGATTCCGACCGGGATGACTCGGTCACCGAGCTCGTCCACGAACGCCCGCGAGAGGAGGGTACCGGGCGCTTCGTCGCCTCTGTCATCGAGTTTTGTGAGGGTGTCGGCCTGCCGCACTCGAATCGTCTCTGTCGGTCCGGATTCCGCCTCGACGGTGACGACGAGGGGGTAGACGCTCGCGTCGGCGAACACCGACACCGCCGACACGTCAAGCAGTTCGACCAGTCGATGCCGGTCGAGGAGGTGGTCACGGAGCGTTCGTCCGTATCGTGCCGTCGTCCACTTGTTCGGGACGACACACGACACTCGGTCGCCCAGGGCAGTCATCCGCTCTACGAACGGGACGTACAGGTCGAATGCGCCCGTTACGGTCTCGTACCTCGATTTGAGGTCGGCTTTGGTTTCGGTCGGAATGTGTCGGCTCCGGACGTAGGGCGGGTTGCCAACCACCGCATTGAACCGCCCGGTTCCGGGCCAGTCGGTATCGGTGGCCAGTGAATCGCCGACTCGGAGGTTGTCCTCGGCCCACACGCCGGTTTCGAACCACACTGCTGACCGGGCGAGCTCCACGGCGAGTGGGTCTACATCGACGCCGAACACGCGGTTCTCAGCCACCGTTCTCCGCGCGGTTTCGTATTCGTCGCCACGCAGTTCCGCCAGTGTATCGATTGCACAGGTCACGAAATGGCCGCTTCCCATCGCCGGGTCGAGCACGGTGGCGTCGGGATTTTCTCCGACTGCCTGCGAGACGGCATATTCGACCACGGTTTCGGGCGTGTAGTACGCACCGACCGATGCCCGTTGTGTCGCCTCTTCCGTGAGGCGTACCTCGCCATCGGTAACGGTCGGTTCGCAGTCGAGCAATCGTTCGTAGACGCCGCCGAGATGACGCGTCGATAACCGGTCGTACTCGATTTCGTCGAGGACGGAATCGAGTCGCGTCGGCGACAGTGATTCGAACAGTTTCCGCTGTTCGATGAGGGGTTCTCCGTGAGCAAACGGCGGTTCGTCCCGTCCTCGACTCGCCGAGAACCCGGCGACGAGAGCGCGAAATACGCCCACGAGCGCGACATCGAACGCTCGCCGCGGGTCGTTTTCAGCATCGCCGAGCACGTCACTCGTGACCAGTTCGAGGGCGGTTCTGACGGTTTCGTCGAGTCGCTCCGCAGGATGTTCGTCCGCTCCGCGGAGTGTATCCATCGATTGCAACTCTTTCCGAAGACGGATAAGCCTTCACTCGGCATACAACGAGTATGCGATAGCGGCGAACCCGATGGCCGTCAGTGCGCTTTCGATGACGAGAACGAGTTGGCGGTCGGTTTGGAACGCCTGATCCGCGATACCCGCAAGGAACGCCCCGAGGGTGACGATACCGAATCCGACCGCCAGCGAGCGAAGTGCTCTCGAACCGGTTCGTCGGTATGCTTTGTACGCAAAATACGTTATCACCCCTCCGAGGGCGAGTGTGAGTGTCTTGAGCGCGATGACGATGGGTGCAACGTTCATGTTTCCTTTCGTACCTCCGACCACAATCGTTCGAGGCGCTCGTCGGTCGTTTCCGGCGGGCGCTCTATCGATACGTCGAACTCCCGGTCGTCCGTCAACGAGATGTTCACCGATTCGACCGCGAGTTGGTATCTGGATGTGTGATGGCCGTCTTCGCGGATTTCGGTCAATTCCGTGACAAGTGATGCATCACTCAGCATATCGAGCTTTCGGTAAAGTGTCGAGAGTGGAATGTCGGTTTCGTCGGCAAGTTCGCGCGCCGTCTGCGGGTCGTTCAGTTCCATGATGATTCGTCGGCAGGCGGGGTCATCTAGAGCGTCGAGTATCTCTTGTAACTCGGGCGCGTCATCTGCCAAGTCCCGCACCATTCGATTTCGATTTCCGTGGCTCGATACATAATTGGTTCGACTACTGCGACCGTTTTCATCGGCCGAGAATCATCGAAAATCGGCTGACGATGCGGCGAGATGCCTCCGTCATTTCCGCTGTTTAGGGCGGACACTGAGGAGTTCGTAATCGTGGTCGGGAACGTATCGTCGGAACAGCAGGCTGTTGCCCAGCACGCTCACGCTGGAGAAGGCCATCGCCGCCGCCGCGAGTGCCGGTTGCAGAAGTCCGAGCGAGGCCAGCGGAATCATCGCCGTGTTTTACCCCAGTGCCCAGAAGAGGTTCTGCTTGATTTTCGAAAGCGTCCCTTCCGAGATACGGATGGCCTTCACCACGTCGCGTGGATCGTCCCGCATCAGCGTCACGTCGGCGGCCTCGATAGCCACGTCGGTTCCGCTCCCGATGGCTGTTCCGACGGATGCCGCGGCGAGTGCTGGCGCGTCGTTCACCCCGTCACCAACCATCATCGCTCGCCCCCCCCCCTCCGATTGCACATCCTCAATTACTGCGGCTTTTTTGTCCGGTAGGACTTCGGCGCGGACGTTCTTCGGCTCGATACCGACCTGTTCGGCGACTGCGCGGGCGGTTCGCTCGTTGTCGCCCGTCAGCATGAGAACGTCTAGTCCACGCGCTCGAAGGGCGCTCACGGCTTCCGTTGCGCTCGCTTTCACCTCGTCGGCGTCCGCCACGACGCCGACGAGGTGCCCATCCACCGCGACGAGCATGGCCGTCTTTCCGTCGCGCTCGAAGCGCTCCAGCACGTCCGTCGCGGGACTCGGGTCGATGTCCTCATCACGCATAAGTTTTCGATTGCCGACGACAACGTCGCCGTGACTCGTCTCCGCACGAATTCCGTGACCCGGGACGTTTTCGAACGAACTAGGCTCCTCGACGTCCATACCTCGTTCTTTTGCTCCCTCGACGATCGCTTGTGCGAGCGGGTGTTCGCTTCCGTATTCCGCGCTCGCCGCTGCAGAAAGAACGAACTCCTCGGTGAGTTCGGGTTTGCCTTCGGCCGTGACTGCGTCAGTTCCACCGTCGGTCGCCGCTCCTCCGTCAGTCGTTGGTTCGAGCGCAACAACGTCGGTGAGGCGCATCTCGCCCTCGGTGAGGGTGCCGGTCTTGTCGAAGACGACCGCATCGGTATCTTTCACGCGCTCCAACACGTCGCCACCTTTGAATAGGACGCCCGTTCGCGCGCCGATTGCAGTAGCCGACCATCGTCGCGGTTGGGGTCGCAAGCCCCAACGCGCAGGGGCAGGCGATGAGCACCGCGCTGGCGAAGACGACGATGGCGAACTCGAACCCCGAGACGCTTCCGCCGACGGCTTCGGGCCCGCCCGCAACCGGACTCCAGATCGGCAGGGCGTTCACGAATCCGGCGAGCGCTTCGGGGAAGAGATACCAGACGACGCCCCAGAACAGCGCGTTGGCGATGACTGCCGGAACGAAATACGCGCTGATTCTGTCCGCGAGGTTCTGGATTTCGGGTTGCCGGGCCTGTGCCTCCTTCACCATCTGCACGATTTGCTGAAGGGCGGTTTCCCCGCCGACCTTGGTTGCACGAACCGTGAGAACCCCGTTTTCGTTAATGGTCGCGCCGATGACCTCGTCGCCCTCCCCCTTTTCGACCGGAACCGATTCGCCGGTCACCATCGATTCGTCAACTGCGCTTTCGCCGTCCACGACCACGCCGTCGGTCGGAATCTTTTCCCCGGGGCGGACGCGGAGTCGGTCACCGACGTCCACTTCACCCAATGGAACTTCGCGCTCCGTTCCCCCTTTGATGACCGTCGCGGTATCTGCTTCCAGTTCGAGCAGTTCGCGGAGAGCATCGCTGGCCCTGCCTTTCGACCTGGCTTCGAGCCAGTTGCCCATCGTGATGAACACGAGGATGAGCACCGCGCTGTCGAAGTACGTCCCGCCGGGGATGAGCGAGAACATGACGGCCACGCTGTACACGTACGCCGTGGTTGACCCCAGTGCGATGAGCACGTCCATGTTCCCCGTTCCATTCTTTACGAGGGCTGTGTAGGCGTTCTTGTAGAACTGCTTGCCGAGTAGAATCTGGACTGGCGTCGCCAGCAGGAACTGGACGAGTCAAATATCGACGCCGAACGACGTCTCGCCGAGCAGTTCCGGGAAAAAGAGATGCTCAAACATGAACGCGAGGAGTGGAAGCGCGAGCAGTGCTCCGAACAGCGTCAGTCGGAACTGCTTTCGAATCTCGGCGTCACGGGCGTCTTGGCGCTCGTCTCCCGTACTTTCGCGTCCGCTTTCACCGTCGGATCTCCCCGTTCGTAAATCCTCTCGAACGGGGCTGTATCCCGCGTTCTCGATGGCGTCGTAGAACTCGTCGATGCTCACTCCGGCGGGGTTGTATTCGACGCTGGCCTCGTCGGTGGCGAAGTTGGCGTCGGCTCTGATGACGCCGGGAACCGATTCCAGTGCGGTTTCGACCGCATCCGAGCAGTTCGCACAGGACATATCCGAGATGCCTACTGTCGTCGTCACGCGAACCGGGTCGTATCCCGCGTCCTCGATGGCTGCGTAGATGGTTGCCAGTGAGACCTCTTCGGGGTCGTACTCGACAGTTCCCTCATCGGTGGCAAAGTTGACGTTCGCCTCCCGCACGCCGTCGAGCGATTCGAGTGTCTCAGTGACCGTCCCTGAGCAGTTCGTACAACTCATTCTGTGGATGTCGAGCTGCGTTTTTTGCGTCACGAGTTGCTCCTTATGTTCTCACACGAACCGCTTCTTCATCCCCGTTGCCCTTTAGAAACGAGTGAGCCGAACCGGTGAAACCTTGGATGTTTAGGTGGAATACGATTCAAACTCTTTTTTCAATTCCCCATTCCCGAAATCCTTTCTCCGCCGTCGTTCGTTCTACTTTGCCACATATTTTAAATCAAAAGAACGATATTTTTTGAACGATGCGCCGTGCCCTCCTCGCACTCGTTCTCTGCCTTTCCGTCGCTACCGCCGGATGCAGTTAGTTTTCCGGAATCGACAGCCCGAACCCCGCTCCCGAAACAACGACGCTTTCGGGCGAACTCGCCCCCGGTCTCTCGGCGAACGGCCTGACGAATCGACTGACACTCATCGATACCCACACTCGGATTTTGCGAGAAGATTCCTATACACGAAGGATTCGTGAACGCAGACGAATCAGTAAGCTGCCACGGCCTAAAGGCCGTAGCATTCACCATGGACTCCCGCTCTACCCAACGTTGGTACGGCAGTGACGCCGTTCGCGTTCATCATCCCGGTGTTCAAGCGCACGCCTATGGGTGCGCCTCCTTCGCCAGCGGTTTGCTTGCCAAGGAGTCTGTAGCCGATGTTCTTCGCCGCGTTGTAGTCTGCATGGTTCAAATAGCCACACTTCAAACACTCAAACGTATCCTGCGACGAACGGTTGTCCTCGTGAGTGAACCCACACGACGAACATCGACGCGAGGTATTCGCAGGATTCACCTGCTGAACTGAAATCCCGCGTTCTTCGGCTTTGTACGCCGTGTAGTCGTAGAGGCGGCCGAACGCCCATGCGTGAAGCCGTTTCGCGCCGGGTATCCGATTACGGATATCCGTGAGGTTCTCAAAGGCGATATGCGAACATCCGTGTGCGTCGGCTTCTTCGACCAACTCGTTCGATACGCGGTGCAAAAGCTGGTCGAATCGGCCTGTCTCTTTCAGACCGACCGCTTGCATGTTCTCATGAGCACTACGCGACCCACACTGTTGGAGCGATGTACGTCGCTTTTCGTATTCGCGATGCCAGTGGTTTAGTTCGGCTGCCGACCAAAACACGCCAGTCGAAGTGACGGCGATGTTTTCGACCCCGAGATCCACGCCGAGAACCGTTCCGTTCTCGCGTGGTTCGGGAGCGTCCACGTCAGCCTTTGTTCTGACGTGAAAGTAGAACTCGTCCGTGGTTTCGCGGTAGTGAAGCGTCGCACCGGTCGTCTCGTAGTCGTCGGAAAAGAGGTACTCCGAATGTGGAGTCTCGCGTTCGTCGTCGGGCAACACGTATTCGGCGGTGATTCGACCATCCACAGTCGAAAGGGACGCGTGGTCATCGTGGAACGTCGCGCTCCGTTTGTCGTATTCGAGGAACGGCGAGGAGAAGTACGGGAGACTCGCGTTCTTTCCGCGTTTCCACTTTGCCACGACGGATTTCAACGCGTCAGCCGCACGGCTTCGAGCCGCTTGAACAAGGTTCGCGTGAAGGTTAGTTTCAGAGCGAACGTCGTCGTAGGTTCGGCTGTTGAGTTTGCCTTTGCTCGTTTCGACGTAGCCGTCGTCGTTTCGAGCGTTCAGAACAACGTAGTTAGCGGCCCATCGGAACTGTTGAATCGTCTCGTGAAGAAGGTCGGCGTCGCTTTCGCTCACAGATAGCTTGACTTGAACAGTTCGCCGAGCCTCCATACATTATGTACAACGAACATGCTTATAATGGTTAATATACGACCGGGAGTCAGCCCGGCAGAAAACGGTAGTACAGTAGTCAAGCGTACGCGCTTCCTCCCGCGCCTAAAGTCGCGGGTATCCGCGCTGTGGTATCTATGAAGACGGTGACGGACGACGGCACGTGGTACGAGCAGGTGGCGGAATCCGATTCGAGGTCGTCGCGAAACGGAGCGGATTTCCAACCGCGGAAAAACCACGACCGTCTCTACTCACTGCTGTTGGCATTCAACGTCACGAATATCGAGCAAATCGACAACAGCTCCGAACCGCCACTCTACCGCGTTACCGCGTCCGAACTCACGAATTCCGACGGATTTTCACAGTATTCGTTCGAGTCGGTCGAGAACGCCTCGCTCGTTTTCGTCGTGGACACGTGGGGGCTGATTCACCGGTATCGGTTCGAAGCGACTGGAACGAGTCGCGGGGAGTCCGCTCGAGTCACGGAGTCGGTGCAGGTTTCGAACGTCGGCAACACAACCGTCTCGCGGCCGTCGTGGTATCGGACGGCGCTCGAAACGGAAAACGCTTCGCGGAACCGCTCTCGCTGACTATCGTCGTGCCGTCTGCGCTTGTTCCGAAACCGAATAGTTTCGTGCCTCCCGCATGACTCGCCCGCCGAGTGCTGACAGCAGAACGCCGACGACTGCGTCACCCCAGAGCGGAAGCGGGCCAGCGGTCGGAACGACGAACGGTCTCGTCACTTGCCACAGTCCGAGCAGACCGAGGAGTCCGCCCGCCGCGATGCTGACTTTTCGATTGCGCCACGTGCAGATCGCTCCGTAAAGGACGAGAAGCAACACCGTGATTCCGACGACGATATCGTTCCAGAAGTTCGGCGCGAGCATCGCCTCGTAGACGACGAACGGCGCAAATACCAACCAGATGCCGAGCGGTGCGCCCGCGAGAATCGTCCTGTTCCCCCACATTGTCCTGTCCGGTAGACGACCGTTTCAAGGATAAGTCGAACGGTTACGGAAACAAATAAAATTTCATTATTACAAATTCACTTGTTTTATCTGTCCACGTCGTGTAGAACGGTCTGATGCCCGAAACAGCGCCACTTTTGGACTCGCACACCGTGATGAGTGAAATCCTGATGCCGAACGACGCGAACAACCTCGGACGAGCGCTCGGTGGGTCGGTTCTTCACTGGATTGACATCTGTGCCGCCATTGCGTCCCGCCGATTTTCCAGGCGGCAGGTCGTCACCGCGTCGATGGATCACGTCGATTTCCTCGGCCCTATCGACCTCGGTGACATCGTGACCGTCGAAGGCTACGTCTTCGAAACCGGGCGGACGAGCATGGAGGTGTTGGTGAACGTCGGAGCAGAACGTCCGAGCGAGAACGAAAAACAGGACACCGCGACCTCGTTTTTCACGATGGTCGCGCTGGACGAGAACGAGCGTCCGGCATCGGTTGCGGACGTTTGCTGTCCGACTGACGAACAGGAAACCCTCCGCGATGACGCCCTCCGGCGTCGTCGCAAACGCAGGGAATCGTTGGAGTTGCCTAAAAAATCGGTGTGGGTTCTCGACCTGTCCGCCTACGACCAGTCCAGCGACCCGCCGCTTTGGTACTCAGTGACCTGCGTTTCGAAGAAGTTCTTTTCCTTGTTCAGGTCGGTCTGTTCCGACATCCACGAGAACGGGTTCTCGGTTCCGTACCGTTTAGCGAGATTCAACTGCTCCAATCTCCGGTCGGCGATGTGTTCGACGTACTCGGCGAACTGCTCGGCGCTCATTCCGAGGATTTCGTCCGGACACGCCTCGTAGGCGTAAATTTTCTCCAACTCGACAGCCTCGGTGATGAGGTCGGTGACTTCATCACCGAACGCCTCGGTCCAGATGCCGGGATTCTCCGCCCGAATCTCGTTGATGAGGTCGATGCCGAACCCGAGGTGAAGCGATTCGTCGCGCATGATGTACTCAAACTGCTGGCCGATGCCGACCATCTTGTTCTGGCGTTTCAGGCCGAGCATCATGGCGAACCCGGCGTAGAAGAAGATTCCCTCCATGATGACGTAGAAGCCGACGAGGTCGCGGACGAACTCGCGAACGTCTTCGTCAGTCTCGATGGTGAAACCGGGCCGATTGATTGCACGAGTGAGGTCAACCACGAACTCGTCTTTTTCCTCGATGGAGGGGACTCGCTCGTACATCCCGTAGAGGTAGTCTGGTTCGAAGCCGAGCGAATCACAACAGTAGATGAACGTATCCGTATGAATCGCCTCCTCGTAGGCCTGTCGCAGGAGATACTGGCGACATTCTGGGGCGGTCACGTATTCGTACAGCGCGAGGACGATGTTGTTCGCGGTGAGCGATTCGGCGGTCGAAAAGAAGCCGAGATTCCACTCGATGAGTTGGCGCTCGGCATCCGAGAGTGCGTTACCGTTCCACTGGGAGATATCGTCCTGCATCGGGATTTCCTGTGGCACCCAGTTGTTGTTGACGCCCGCTTCGTAGTATTCGCGCGCCCAGTCGTAGTCGATCGGCAGTATCTTGTTCGGATCGTGTTCCGCGTCGTTGTTGATGATCGGCATGGATTGTGTGCAAAGTCGTTGGTTTTCTCGTTACTGGCAGGCGTCGCAGGTCGGGTCGGAAACGGTACAGAGTTCGTTTTCGGTCTGTCCACCATCGGTTTCGGCGGTATTAGACCCGGAACCGTCCCGATGCTGGCTCTTGCCGTACTCGGCCATGTCTAGTGTCGATTTCTCTATCTGCGACGCGCCGAGCGTTCGGAGGTAGTAGGTCGTTTTCAGCCCCAACTGCCACGCGGTTCGATAGATGTCGTCGAGGAGTGTGCCGTCCGTGGACGGGAAAAACACGTTGTGCGAAACCGATTGGTCTATCCACGTCTGGCGATGGGCAGTCAGTCGGAGTTGGTGTCGCGGGTCGATTTCAAACGCACCGCGATACAACTCCTGGAGGTCGTCCGGAATGACGTCGATTTCTTGAATGGAACCATCGTGGTATTTGATTCGGTCGATCATTTCCTCGTCCCAGAGGTCTTCTTTCTGCAAATCCGCGACGAGTTGGTCGTTGACGATGGTGAAATCACCCGACATGTTCGATTTCACGTAGAGGTTCGAGTACAACGGCTCGATGGACGGCGCCGTCCCGTTGATGGTCGAAACCGTCGCAGTCGGCGCGATTGCCATCGTGTTCGAGTTTCTCATTCCGTGTTCTTCGACGTGTTCGCGGACGACGTACCAGTCGAGGGTCTCCTCGCGGTCGGTTGGAATCGACTGCCCGCGTTCCGATTCGAGCAGGTCAACGGTGTCCTGAGGGAGCAGTCCACGGTCCCACTTCGACCCCCCGTAGGAGGGATACGACCCGCGCTCTTCGGCGAGCTTCGAGGAGTTGAAAATCGCGTGATAGGAGACGAACTCTTGCCAGTGATTGGCTTTTTCGACTGCATCCTCCGAGTTCATCGGTACGTCCAGTTCCATCAGCGCGTCGTGGAAGCCCATCGTGCCGAGTCCGACCGGTCGGTGTTGCATGTTCGAATGTTCGGCCTGCTCGGTCGGATAGAAACAGAGGTCAACCACGTTGTCCAGCATCCGCATCGCGGTCTCGATGGTTTCGGCGAGATGGTCACGGTCGAGTTCTCCATCTGACACATGCGTGGCGAAGTTCACGCTCCCGAGATTGCAGACGGCGTGTTCGTCCTCGCTCGTGTTCAGCGTAATCTCGGTACAGAGATTCGAGGAGTGAACCGTCCCGACGTGGTCTTGGGGCGAGCGAACGTTACACGGGTCTTTGAACGTTATCCACGGATGGCCCGTCTCGAACAGTCGGGTGAGCATCTTCCGCCAGAGTTCCTGGGCACTAACCCGTTCATACTGCCGGAACTCGCCGTTCTCGGCCTGTCGCTCGTACTCCAGATACCGCTTCTCGAACGCCTCGCCCGACAGGTCGTGGAGGTCGGGCACTTCGTCGGGACTGAACAGCGTCCACTCTTCTTCGTTTTCGACCCGCTTCATGAACAAATCCGGAATCCACGCGGCCGTGTTCATGTCCGGCGTGCGCCGACGCTCGTCGCCCGTGTTGCGTTTCAGGTCGATGAAGGCGGGGAAATCCATGTGCCAGCAGGCGAGATAGCCACAGGATGCGCCGCGCCGTTTTCCGGAGCGGTTGATGGCCGCCGTCACGTCGTTGCTGATGCGGAGGAATGGCACGACGCCGGTCGATTCGACGCCGGTCGATTCGATGAGCGCGCCACCTGCTCGGAGGTTGGTCCAGTCGTTGCCGAGGCCGCCGCTCCATTTCGACAGCATCGCGTGATGTTTGTAGGAATCGAAAATGTGCTCCAAATCGTCCTGTACCGTCGTCAGGTAACAGGATGAGAGCTGTGGATGCGTCGAACCGCTGTGGAACAGCGTCGGCGTCGAGGGCGTGAACTCCAACTTCGAGAGAACGTCGTAGAACTCCTTCGCCCGTTGCTGTGGGTCGTCCTCCTCGATTGCCAACCCCATGGCGACCCGCATCCAAAACGCCTGTGGCAGTTCGAGATGCTCGCCGTTCTCCTCCGTCTTGAGGAAATACCGCTGGTAGAGCGTCTCGATTGCCATGTATTCGAACTTCTCGTCGCGATTCGGTTCGAGATACTCCGCAAGTCCTTCGAGGTCGAACCGCTCGGTGAGTCGGTCATCGAGGAGGTTGATTTCGACCGCGCGTTCGAGATTGGCGACGTAGGTTGCACGATACTCGCGGTCGAGTTCGTAGCCCTTCAGGTCGTCGCCCATGATTTCGCGGTAGTAACGTTGTCGGAAGACCGCGGCGGCGATACCTTTGAATGCGGGTTCGCGTTCGACTCGCGCGGTGAGGGCCTGAAGAACGGCTCGGTACACTTCATCTGTGGACGCTCCGTCGTAGAGCGTCCGCTCGATTTCGGTGCGAAGGTCGTCGCGCTCGTCTTCGGGGAGGGTCGTTTCGTAGCCGGTGCGTGCTCGGTCGAGGATGGATCGGACGGTTTCGGTCGTCGCAGTAGATTGTTGGCTCATGGATTATCGGGTTCGTCTGTCGAATCGGACGCATCGAGTTCGGAATCGAGAACGGCGTCGAGTTCGCGGAGAAACTCCTCGGGTTCGGAGAAGGCCTTGTACACCGAGACGAACCGGATGTATGCGACTTGGTCTAGCTCGCGTAATCGCTCGGAGACGAGGTCGCCGACCAGACTAGACGAGACGATGCGGGTCTCGCGAGACTGTAGTTCGGACTCGACCGTCTCGACGAGATTCGTCACGTCTTCCTCGGTCACATGGCGCTTCTCGACGGCGCGTTCGATACCCGCGCGAAGCTTCTCGGGACTGAACGACTCGATGCTCCCGTCACGTTTCTTGATTTGGAGGGAATCCCACTCCGGACGTTCGTAGGAGGTGAACCGGAACGAACAGCGTTGGCACTCGCGCCGTCGCCGCACCGACATTCCGTCGGCGCTCGTTTCGGTGTCGATGACTCGCGTCCGCTCGTTCCCACAATCCGGGCAGTTCATAGTTGTCACTACGTGGTCCTCCGGTATGTAACCCCATATGATGGGGTATCCGTGTTCTAACCGCAATATGTGGTGTCAGACTGTGCCGCCATAAAGGTTACCCAATCAACTTGGAATAATACAATTCAAATTGTATTGGCTGTTGCAACCGACGAGTAGGACTGTAAAATGAGTTCCGGATAGGGACTCTCGTCGCCGTGGAATTGAAATGGCGAACCCCGACACAGGATGTCGAACGAAAACTCGCTCGCTCGAACCGATCTCCCTCAGTTCGCCTCGTAAATCTTCTCGCCCCGGTTCAACCTATCTGCGATGACATAGGTCTGCTCTGCTTCCCGGCGCGTCGGGAAGTGCGCACCCATGTAGCGGGCGAGCGAAATGAGTGCCAGTTCTTTCTCGTCCGCATCCTCGCGCAGGTCAAACTGCGCGAAGGACGCCTCCAAATTCTGGAGCGTGTGGAAGCCGGCGTCCTCCCGCAGGAGGGCTCGTCCGAGCGTTTCTTTCAGGTTTTCCGGGTCGCCATCTGCCGCGAAATACTCCGCGACGATGGCTCCGGCGGCGTTGACGTTGCCTTCCTCGTCGAACGTTTCCAGCAGTTCCTCGCGGAGGTCGTCGGGGTCGGCGTCCGTGGAGTCGATACTTGGCATGGGGGTTGGCGGGGTGTTCAGGAATCGGTCGAGGTAGACGCTCATCGCACCCGTGAGGACGCCACGATAGAGCGCCGTTGAGCTCGCGCGCTTCGCTGCTTGCTGGACGGCGTTGTTGTACGTGAACGTGTGGTGGACGGTGTTCCAGTCGTTGAACTCGTTCGCCGTCCCGAACTGGGCGATTCGCATCATCGACGCGAACGAAACGCTGTTTGCCAGTTCTTCGCAGGTTGCTCCCTCCTGAATCGCGGCTTTCAGCGCGTCGAGGATAGCGTGGGGGTCGTCGGAGAGCAGCGTGTCAGTGAAGTCGTCGGGTTCGTTCCATTCACCTCCGCTTCCCCCTGCCTCGACCAGTTCGGGGAGTTGGTCGAAGCAGTCGAACAGCAGTTCGGCGAGGTCTATCGGCTGTGTCCACGAGGAGAGTTCCTCGCTTCGCTGGGCGGTGGTCAGTCGCGGAATGACGCTCGGCAGGACGTTTTCGGCGTGCTCCCAGCCGATGTGGTCTAACAGTTCGAGCGATTTGTTGATGAAGTCGAAGCTGTGTCCGGCGTCGAGATAGAGGTGGTCGGTCGCCGCGGCGTAGAGGATTTCCGCGACTGTTTCGGGTTCGAGGGTCGCAATCGCAGTTTGTAGACAGCGCTCCGCGCCGTCGTCATCGCGCACCTCCACGCAGTCGCGGAACCATCTCCGAAGTCGGTCTGCCGACACTTCCTCCGTCTCGAACGATGGCTGGTCGAAGCGCGGCGACTCGCCCTGACAGTCGGAGGCGACGTGCCGAAGACCGGTGTAGAGAGCGCGCGGTCGGTCGTCGTCCCGTAGGTCGGGAAGGACGTTCGCCATGCAGGAATGAATCGTCAGGCCGGAACTCCATCCCTGGTCGCGGTAGCGAGTGCCGAACTCGGCCCCGATTCGGAGCGGTTCGGACGCCGAAACGTCTTCGTTCGACAGACCGATGACCGATTTGGCCACCACGAGGCGGAGGTTCTCTTCTAGACCCGTTTCGAGTCGCTCCTTCCAGTGCTGTTCGGGAGGGCTGTCCCGCTTCGGCGTAAGGTTCACGTAGATATCTCCGTCGCGTTCCTCGATTGGAAACGCCTGCACGTCGTCGGCCCACGGGTCGAACGTGTCCCCACAGGAGAGTTCGAACCGAGCGTGGTGCCAGTGGCAGGTTAGGATGCCGTCTTCGACGCTGCCTTCGGTTAGCGGAAATCCCATGTGTGGACAGCGATTGTCCACCGCGCGGAACTCCCCTTCGTGGTAGAACAGTGCCAACGACCGACCGTTTCGGTTCACCAACAGTCGGCCTTCGTCCCTGAGTTCGTCCGCGTCGCCGACGCGGACGAACGATTGGTTCGTTGCCATGAGTGATGCATTGTCACACGGCACCAAAACGGTTCGCTGAAACGAATTAATGTAGGTTAGCCATCAAGTTTCACACCCTCTTGCAGGCGTTCGTATCGGGTGGAGAACTGCGACTTACACGACGAGCAACAGAAGTGGTAGAGTTCGCCATCGATTCGGGTTGATTCTCCCTCCTCGGTGACGGTGTTTCCGCATTCCACACAGTCCGGTGCGAAGTCGATTGTTCCCGGTTGCGGATTCCATTCGTCATCGATGAGCAGTTGCACGTCGTACTCGCGAACCGCATCTTCGCCGATCGCGTCCGAGAGCAGCGTTTCCACCGCTTGCTCACGCAGAGTTGCTTTACACACGATGTGGGCGTCGGCGGTGACGAAGACGTGTTCGATGCCGTCGAACGATGCGAGCGATTCCCGGATGTCGGTGACGCGGCCCGGTTTGGCGTTGACGGTGACCAGCAAGGACAAACCGTCGGTGAGGATGTCGTGATCTAATTCCGCCGTGAACCGTCGGATGATTCCTATTTCCTGCAGTCGCTCGACGCGGTCGGACACTGTCGGCGGCGACAGATCGACCGTTTCGGCGATTTCGTTGTACGGGCGGCGGGCATCCTCTACGAGTAACCGAATTATCTCCCGGTCGGTATCGTCGAGTTGTCGCATTACACTCCCATTGGTGTGGTAGAATAAAAACAGTTTTCGATATATCGCTTCGTTTCCGGATTGACCTGTGTATCATCGGCCGCCAATACAAATTCCGTTTGTTTAGTAAGTGAATTATCGTTGGGTAAATCGATTCTCGCGTTTCCTGCCGATTCCGGTTCTTCCGAAACTGAAAAAAGTAATGCAATACGAGGGCTGTGTATGGTAACCACGATTCAGGTAGACGGCATGAACTGCGGTCACTGCGAACGGAGCGTCGTCGACGCCCTCGAAGACCTTTCCGGCGTTTCCACGGCGAGCGCCGACCACGAGGTGGGAACTGCCACCGTCGAGGGCGACGCCGACACCGACGCCCTCGTCACCGTCGTAGAAGATGCCGGCTACGACGCTTCAGCCTGAGTGCGCCACCGTCTGACTATCCTTCGTCAATGGTGTCGCAGAGTCGAAACGCTTAGACGCCATCCGGTCAATTCTCGGCCATGAGCGACCTGTTGGTTCGTGCGGCACGTGGCGAACGCACCGAGCGCCCGCCGGTCTGGTTGATGCGACAGGCTGGCCGGTACATCCCCGAATACCGCGATATTCGCGAACAGTACTCCTTCAAGGAGGCCATCAAGACGCCGGAAGTCGCGGAGCGAATTACGCTCCTTCCGTGGGAGTTGTTCCAACCGGACGGACTGGTCATGTTCTCCGATATTCTCACCGTCCTCGAACCCCTCGGCTTCGACTACCACATCGAGAGCGGTGTCGGCCCCGTCGTCTCGAACCCCGTCATGAGTCCGGACGACGTGCCGATGGAATCCAACGACGTGGCCACCGAGATCGACTATGTCGGGAAATTGCTCACCCGTCTTCAGAACAGTGTTGGCGACCGAACCAGTATCATCGGGTTCGCGGGCGGGCCATACACCCTCGCATCCTACGTCGTCGGCGACGAATCGGCTTCTCGAAAACCGATTCGGCGGTTCCGAGCGAACCACCCCGACGCGTTCCGCGACCTGTTGGAAGCGTTCACCGACGTGGTCTGTGAGTACGTCGAATATCAAGTCGAACACGGTGCGGATGTCGTGCAGGTTTTCGACACGTGGGCGGGCGTCTTGACGCCCGACGACTACCGCGAGTTCGTCCTGCCGCTCCACAAGCGCATCTTCGACGCCATCGACGTGCCCTCCATCGTCTTCGCGCGCCACCCCGGCGGCAAACTCGACCTCCTTCGGGAATCCGGTGCCGACGTGGTCGGACTCGACTGGACGGTGGACATGGCCGACGCTCGGGAAACGTTGGGCGACACGCCGGTACAGGGCAATCTCGACCCCTCCTACCTGCTCGGAAATCCGGAGTTCATCCGTGAGAAAACCCACGATGTCATCGAGAATGCGGGCGATTCGGGACACATCCTGAACCTCGGACACGGTATCGACCGAAACACGCCCGTCGAGAACGCGAAAGCGTTCGTCGAGGCGGCGAAAGAAATCGACCGCTAGCGGTCGATTTCTCGCCGAATTCTCCGTCTTCGGGCTACGACTGGTTTTCCGTTATGGCCGTGTCGCGTACGACTCGGCCAACGCCGTTGCCAAGCCTTTCGCTTCTCGAATCCGACTCGGAACGCCCATTCTGGCGGTGTAGTTCGTTGCAAGGTGGATTCCATCGGGTGCTTCGAACTCGGAAAGTGCATCCCACGAGGTGTCATAGGCCGGGAATCCGCGGTCGAGGCTAACCACGCTCAACACGTCCGCATCCGCGTCCATCACGTCGTTGAACTCGGTTCGGGCGATTTCGCCGAGCGTTTCCTCGCTTTCTTCGACCAGTTGGGGATTTTTCATCCCGCCAAGGAAGACGGTATACACACCATCCCGCCCGAACATGCTCGCGTTCCACGAGACGCCGAGGGTGTCGAGTCCTTCGTCGTGGCGCACCTGATAGCCGAATCCGTCCCGGTTGCAGTCCGCGTGGAGGTGAACGAGCGCGAGCGGGTTGTAGTTGAGGCGATCGAGCGCGTCCGCCGAATCGGTGAGATTTTCGAGGAGGTAGGCACTCATCTCTGCGGCGGTGGTGAGAACGACTTCGTCGACTTTGACGGACTCGTTCTCGGTTTCGAGCAGATAACCGTCGTCCGACTCTCGGATTTCGGTGACTGCGGTGTCGAGATGAACGTTCTCCGAATGCGCGTCATAGAGGGCTTCGGGCAGTCGCTGGACGCCCTCGTCGAACGAAATCGCTGGTGCAGACGTTCCTCCAGACATCGCCCGCTTGAGCACTGGTGTGAGCAGATTGCCGTACTTTTGCTCCATCAGCAAGACGCCGGAGAGCGCGTGCTTGACGGGCATCCGTTCCGGTTCCGAGCCGTAAATCCCCCCGAACAGCGGGCCGATGAGGTTTCGGTAGGCTTCCTCGCCGAACTTTCGGGTGAACAGTTCCGCGGCGGTTTCCTCGGGGTCTGCCGGGTCGGTCTGCGGTTCTTTCAACACGTCGAGTTTGCCGCGCCACGACAGCAGGTCAGTTTGACCGAACTCCTCGATGGAGAAGGGTGCTCGGCGGAGTTTCCCGTTCGCGTAGACGAACAGTTTCGTCTCACCAGCCTCGATGACCTCGTCCGCCAGTCCGAGGTCGATGATGAGCTTGTCCACCGGTTCCGTCCGTCGGAGACGCTGTGGACCCCACTCCAGCAGATGGCCATCGACTTGTCTGCTTCGAATGACGCCACCCGGTTCCGAGTCGGCCTCGAAGACGACGTACTCGGTGTCGGTTATTTCGAGATGGTGGGCGAGTGTGAGTCCCGTGATACCCGCGCCGACGATGCCGACCGTCATCGTTGGAACGGGGCGTTCAGGCACATCGTGCCTGGCGTATCCTTACACTGGCACTGGCGGAACTGGTAGTAGGACGGGTCGAAATCGGCCACGAACGGCTCTACGAGGTCGGACAGGACGCCGGAAAACCGGTCGTCGTCGTGAGGAACCGGAACCCGGTAGAAGTCGAGACCGACTTCCTCGGCCTCTTCTCGGAGCTCGTCGTCCAATTCGGAGAGCGTCTCGCTCTGTTCGTGCATGAAGCTGATCGGCTCCACGACGACGTGCTCGGCGTCGATTTCCGTCACCACGTCTTCGACTTCGGGTTCCGTCCACGGAATCTTTCGGTTGCCGTGGTTTTGAAAGCCGAGCGAGTAGGATTCGACGCCGAGTTCGCTGGCCATCACGTCGCAGAATTCATCGACGTAGATGTCGTAGCGACTGCCTTCCTCCAGATAATGGGTCGGGGTTCCGTGCGCCGAAAAGACCAGTTCGGTGTCGTCGTCGGCGAGGTTCAGTCCTTGTTCGTCGGCATACCGTTGGATGTTGCTTGCACGAATCCGGTTGTAGGTCGGGTGTTTGTGCCACCCAGTGACCTCGTGAACCGGAACGTCCCAGTTCAGTCCTGCGACCGAGTCGGTCAGTTCTTCGAGAGAGGCAACTGTCGTGGATGCACCACAGAGTGGGTAGATGGGAAGGCCGATGAGTTCGTCCACGCCGTCTTCGTGTGCCTGTGCCACCGCGTCGGCGATGAACGGTTCGGTGAACTGCATTCCGACGTAGGTTTTCGCGTCGAGATTTCGTTCGTCGAGTTCGGCTTGCAGTGCGTCGGCCTGCGCTTTCGCCTGCGGGTCGAGCGGGGAGCCACCGATTTCCTCGTATTCTTCGATGAGGCTCGACACGCGTCGTTCGGCGAGTTGTCGCGAGCGTTGGCGCGCTTCTTCCTCGGTGGTGTCGCCTTCCAAATCGGCGTTGTTCATGAAGATGCGCTTCAGATAGTCGAGAACGTTGTCTCGCGTCGGTTCCGCCGGTTCTCCGAAATTGAGCACGACGACGCCGGTTGTCATGGTCGAATCTCGGGACGGATGGGCCGAATAGTTGTCGTTTGCGGAATGAGAATCACTCTCACCGTGCGACAGTGCCGGTCGTATAGTTTTTCTTCGCTTGGACACACGAACTGGTCGGATACGCAGGCGGCGAATCAAGCGACGCAGGCGTGGCAGACGATACAGGACAACCCCGAACGACCGACCAAGCGGAGAAAGCGCGCAATCAGGCGTACATCCAGATAGGGGAGGCAAACTGGGAGGACGTTCCTTCCCGTGTACCACCGAACAGACGAGCGATTCACCTACCATCCGTCTCGATTCCGAACTTCGATGCCGCTGGTCAGAGCAGGCAGATGTACGACACGATGAAGTGAGAAATCACAACGTGGCCACGATGGCTGTCGGTTCGCAGAACTAGAGCCACTCCTCGGCCCAGGTTCCGATTTCCTCGAAAACCGGACTGAGGGAATGCCCTTTTTCGCTCAAACTGTAGTAGGTCGCAATCGGTGCATCGGCTTCAGCTCTCCGACTGACGAACCCCATATCGCCGAGGTCGTCCAATACACGCGAAAGCGTCCGAGAACTCGCGCCCGTAGAGCGTTTGAGTTCGTTGAATCGTTTTTCACCCTCCTGTAGGTCGTGGAGGACGACGAGTCGCCACTGTGACCCGATTTGCTCGAACGATTCTACGACAGAACAGACGCCTTTCTCGGTGTCTGCTGATGTTGATGACATTCGGATACTCTGGTTACGGCTTTATCGGCGAACCTATATATTGGTTCGGGCTCGAATCAGGTTACGAAGTGATACTGTAATGACTTACGCTCGACGCCTCGATTGGTCACGCGCCCGAGACATTGTCCGCGGTCGTCATCCTATCCGAATCTGATTCTCAGCATTTTCGACGACCCGCGAAAGCAGGCGATGAAATATTTCCCCGGAACTTCGATTTGTTCGAGACACTATCGTTCACCTTCGTATCTTGATGCCCGTTGTTGCCGTACTCCGCTGAAATGGGGTCTTTGCAGTGCACCGGATTGAAACCCGAAAATCGGAATTGCACAGAAACGATATATTATTGAGTGTACTTTCGCACGCGTATGCGCTCATTACTGACCACCTTATACTTGTTATTGCGCGATTACCGTGTGACGTGTCGAGGCGTCCCAAAGAACATCTCATTCGACGGGCTTAAATGTAACCCTGCCATTCGTACAAATGCGAACGCCGCCCGGTGGTCTTCCGCCGAGTGGTTGTCCGAATCCTACGTCCTTTATAGGGCTGAAACCCGGATCGGACGAAAGAAATCCAATTCAATGCCCTTAAGTGTATAGGGGCACTCGGATGTGATGTAGACGGCGTCCCTCGGTTTGGGACGAACGGAACACACTCAATTCGGTGCCTTTAAGTAATACGGGGCACTCAAAATGGATGTGGACGTGCCTTCGGCGATCATTCGCTGAAGGCAAGCGGGATCCGACGCCCTTAAGTATGAAAGGGTGCTCGGATATAAACGCGAAGAAAGATACAATGCGATCTGCGGGGCGTTCAACTCGTCCCGCAATCTCGGGCAGCGAAGGTTCGAAGGGTTTAATACCCTTCTCCTCCTTCGATCAAGTCCGAAGGAAATGAGGATTCCACCCCTGCGGTCAGCCGTACACGATGGAATCTGATGTCAGCCTTGGTAGTTCGGTGACACCTTGTCGGTTTTCCGATGTGGTGTCTCGAACGACGTGATATATGTGATACACTCTCTTCTGAGAGTGTCTCCGCCTAACATGCTGGACATTCGTCCAGCGGCATTCTGGTTGATCCTGCCAGAGGCCATTGCTATTGGAGTTCGATTTAGCCATGCTAGTTGCACGAATTTAGATTCGTAGCGGAAAGCTCAGTAACACGTGATCAAACTACCCTATAGACCAGCATAACCTCGGGAAACTGAGGCTAATACTGGATAATGCTCCCAGGTTTGAACACCGGGAGCTGGAAACGCTCCGGCGCTATAGGATGTGATTGCGGCCGATTAGGTAGACGGTGGGGTAACGGCCCACCGTGCCGATAATCGGTACGGGTTGTGAGAGCAAGAGCCCGGAGATGGATTCTGAGACAAGAATCCAGGCCCTACGGGGCGCA
>NZ_JBLZNK010000004.1:0-716260 GCF_051194195.1 Haladaptatus marinus | reverse complement strand
GAGACGGCAGTCTCACGTGTAAGCACAACGATGCCGGCGTTGACGAGACGCTTCGCGTCTCGTTCGCACACAAGAGCGAAGCTCTTGTGAACGCTGTATCCCCGCCGTAAACGACGGGGTTTTAGCGCCTGCAATTCAGATAACCCCTGCAATCAGACGAAGCGAGCGGAGATTCCGTTTTGGGCCGTCGCAATTGCTCGAACGCCACTTTTCGCTCAAACCACCGAACTCACGGATGATTTCCGTTTCGATGAGGAGGCTTTCGCCTACGATTCGAGGTAGTATATGCAACACTTGTGAGATACCGGCGTAAACGACAGTCGAGCAACGCTCGTTCGTATAGGGTCAGCAATCGAAATGATAGACACGTATCTGCTAAACCGAGGTGCGCCACGCTATGGACGTGTTTCCTAGACGCCGAACGGTCGATTGAAACGGACACAATTTCACTCCCGACCAGTCCAAGATATCGAGACGCTCTGATCGGCGGAGTTACTGGTGGTAATGAATAGTAGTTCCCTGCTCGGATGGCATGGCTTCCGTTCGAGCAGGGGGGAGGATGTGGCGGGGTGGGGTGGATCTAAAGTGATGGCGCCAGATCCATGGGAACCCGCTTAGGGCTTGTCAGAGGCGACCGCGCCACATGTATCCCTTTTCGGAGTGTGGTAAATGCTTTGTGGTAATGTTCGAAAATAATACAGTCGACTGAACGACAATGAATGGGGCTGCCAATAGTAGGTTGAAGAGCTAATGAATTGCACGTTCTCGAATCATACATTTCAGTTGTCACACCTCCGTGCCAGAGCATTTTATCAAAATATCTACAAAGCGGTTGTATATATCCTCACAGAACTATTTACAAACTAGATTAGCGAAAGTGACATCCTCCCGCGCCTGAAGACGCGGGCCTCCCACACCCACCAATGGGCGGTTCGTTGGGATGTTTACGGTTCGCACCCCGACGAGGTGCTGGCTATGCCACGTAGCCGGTACTCCTATCCCGTCCGGGGAACGGACGGGACTCGGAGTTACTTGGTTGTTTTGTGTCGGTCCGCCGTCCGAGGGCTTACTTTTTGATGCGGCAAACACCCAGTCAACTGCCAGTTGTCGGACTGTCAAACCCGATAGGGTACTATCGATTCGACACCGAGAGATACGCGGGGAGAGCACCTAAGACTATGCCGTACAGTGAAAGTAACCAAAGACGGCGATTCATCCACGCCCTCAAGGGCGTGGTATTCTCGCCTGCAATCCTATAACAGGAACGCTGATAGCGAGAAGAGATAACCGATTATTGTCTCTACTCGCTTACTTCAAAGCTATTTATTTCCACATGCACGATCCGCTTGTGGAGGCGGGTTACCATTTCCAGGTGGACTGAGCTCCGTTACTGGAGGCGTACATGTCCAGTTTCCAGTCACTGGGTCAAAGATACAGATTCCGGGCTTCGTTTCGCATGGCGGTCCTTTATGCACTGGCTGCGCAAGTACCACTCCCGTTCCGCTCGCTATAAGCAGAATAACAAGTCCAAGCGCTACGAATTGTCGCTGCATTTCGGTTTTCCCCCGCAAATGTGGGTAGAAAATGCTATTTATTGAAAACGATTGGAAGAGAATGTTCAGATCAGAAACTGGTACGGCGGGATGTAGAAAGGACGAGGATAACTAACTATGTCACTTGTACGGATCTTCCACGATTACGGTGTCCTCGCGCGCCGGGCCGACACCGACGGCGTAGATGGACGTATCGAGTTCCGCTTGGATGTATTCGAGGTAGGTTCGAGCGTTCTCTGGGATCGCCTCGTAGCCGTCACGGGCAACCACGCTCCAATCGACGTCGGGCCAGCCGTCGAACTGCCGGAAGTTCACTGAACACCGCTCCCATCCGCTAGTTGTCGGCGGAACCGTTTCCATCTCGCGACCGTCCAACTGATAGCTATGTCCTACGCGTACCTCATCGAGCCCCGACAGTACGTCGATGTGGCCCACCACGATGCCCGTAAAGCTGCTCACGCGTGCGGCGTGCCGAAGCATCGGCATGTCAAGCCATCCGACTCGACGCGGCCGACCGGTAACCGTCCCGTACTCGCCACCCTCATCACGGATGTATGTCGCGAGTTTCTCGTCTTCTTCACTCGTGTTCGCTCCACCCTCGTAACCGGGTGTCTGCCCTTCGACACCGGCTATTTCCGTCGGCATTCCGCCGTTCCCGACACGCGTGGTGTAGGCTTTTACGACGCCGATTATTTCGCCCGCTCCGATAACTCCCGGTCCGAGTCCGCTTCCCGTACAGGCGGCACCCGCCGTCGGATTCGAGGACGTGACGTAAGGATACGTTCCGTGGTCTACGTCGATTATCGTTCCCTGTGCTCCTTCGAGCATCACCTCATCTCCGTCCTCGATTCGCTCTCCGAGATAGGAACCACAATCGACGGTCATCCCTTCCTCGGCGAGTCGATCACCGTACGCACGATAGGTTTCGAAGAGATGGTCAACGTCGAATGCGTCGTCCGTTTTCGTCTCGTAGAACTCCTCGACAGTCGTCCGCTTTTTCGGGACGACGTACGTAAGTCGGTCACGCAGTGCGTCCGGGTCGAGTAGGTCTCCGACGCGAATTCCACACCGGGCGGCTTTGTCCTCGTACGTCGGCCCGATACCTCGTCCCGTTGTCCCGATGGGGTCGTCTTTGTCGTCCTCTTCGATGCCGTCGAGAATCTGATGATAGGGGAAGATGACGTGTGCGCGCTCTGCGATGCGGACGGTGGGTTCCAGTCCGCGTTCGCGGAGCGCATCGAGCTCGTCGAACAACGTCTCGGGGTTGACGACGCATCCGTTACCGATGACGCCTACTTTTCCTCGAACGACGCCCGACGGAAGCAGCGAGAGCTTGTACTCTTCGTCGTCGAAAACGACGGTGTGTCCGGCGTTGTCGCCGCCCTGATACCGAACGACGACGTCTGCGGGTTCACCGTATAGATCGACGGCGCCACCTTTGCCTTCGTCGCCGAGTTGCGACCCAACGATAGTGACAGTCATACACCACTATGACCGCACTAATATTACAAATGTGTGCCGATTTAGCTCTGAATACTAGGGGAGAAATGCACATTTGTGCTATTATGTAATTTCGACAAGTGGGTCGAGGATGCTACGTTTCCCTCACCAAGCTGACCGCATGCTCGGTGCGCGAGTCGCCGAAATCGCTCACTCTGCGTTCGTATCCATCTCCGACAACGGTTCGACACGGAACACGTACTCCGCATAGACGCCGTCGAGGTTCGTCGGACTCTCTTCGGCGGTATGTTTTCGGCACAAAAACGCCTCCGCATCGACGGCACCGTGACCGGTTTCTTCTTGATACCGTTCGAGGACGACGAACGCTGCTGGCTCGTTGCAGTCGCGACGATGGCACGCGGGAGGTGAGGCCGAATTTTCCGAGTCTTCGTCTTGGGCCTCCGTTACGTCCGGTTCGTCAGGTGCTGGCTCGGTTTCGTTGCTCCGCTCAAGCGCCTGTTCGACCTCCCACTCGCGCTGGCTGTTCTCCGCGTCACGTGCTTGCTTGTCCCGACCCTTTTTCGTGTCTGCCACGGTGAACTAGACGGGACTGATGGAGATAACGCTGTGGTCGCTACTTGCACTTACACTCGTCCCTGATTCGAACGAGATGATGCTGGAAGAAGCGCTCTTTTGTCCGTATCGGAACAGGCCACCCGAAACCGGAAATTGAGCAGTACGCTGGTTGAGCAGTACGCTGGGCTGTTTTCGCGTAACCCACAGTATTTCCACTTCTGTGAAAATGCGGTTCAGTGGTGGGTTTATGAAGATTGCAGGCGCTAAAACCTCGTCCTTTCGGGCGGGGATACAGCGCCGTCTTTGGTTGCAAACACTGAAATCGGAAGGTTTGCGTTCCCACACTGTGTTTCTGTGATTGTCGATTCGATGGTATCCCATCGGGTTTGACAGTCCGACAACTGGCAGTTGACTGGGTGGTTGCCGCATCAAAAAGTAAGCCCACGGATACCAAACCGACAGAAAATAACCAAGTACCTCCAAGTCCTTTGCGGGATCGGAGTACCGGGGGCGTGGCACTCCCTTCAACACGTCGGGTTGTAAACGTACGTTCCCAAACCAGCGCAATCGGGCGTGGGAAACCCCGTCGTTTACGACGGGGAGGATGTCACTCGTAATACGACTTTCGTTCCACGACCTCAGCGAAGGCGACGCTCGTTGTGACGTTGGTGATTTCGATGGTTACACGCTCTCGCTTCTCCGTATCGGGGACGATAATGACGTAGCCACGGCCAACACGAGCGATTCCGTCGCCCTGTTCACCGATCCCTTCGATTTCAACCGTTCTTTCATCTCCAACTTCGACCGGCGCTGCTGACCGTTCATGATTGTGTGCCGGTGCTGGGTTTGGCTCGTCCGTCGTTGAGGATTCGGAACCGAGCAGCGCTACTTGGAGCGTTTCACCGCGCTGTACGTCTCCGTCCGTCAGTTCCCGTTTGGGAATCGTGAGGCTATATGTGTCGTCGTGGCCTTCGACCCGCGCGCTGAAAACGCAGCATAATTCGTCAGGAATCTCCATCTATCCACAGCAACGTTCCGAGATTATAAGAAAGTGTGCTTGGTACCGCCTATTTGTAGGGAATATTTCGTCGATAGCGAACGGAGACACTCGGTCTCATAGATACCACAGCGCGGATACCCGCGATTTTAGGCGCGGGAGGAAGCGCGTCACTTGACTACTCGTTGAGCAATGGCCCGCCGGAATCCAACCCCTTCGCTCCGCGAAGCACAAGGCCTTTCCATGTCATCCACTGCGGAAAGCAGAATCTGTGGTCATCTCCGAGTCCGTCGCTACACGACGAGGTGCCGGTAAGTGGATGTGACAATTGGTCGGTGAGTGCGGTTTCCCACCCTCTCCTTGGAAGCAACCGCACTGTCAAACGACACCAAACCTAGCGAAACCGTCGAAAGAACTGCTATCGATTCGAAATCGCGCGAGTTCTGATATACGTCGTAATCGGCCCGATACAAAGCCCCTCGACTGCGAACAGCGGGATGATCAGGATGCCCACGACGACCGAGATGTACGCTCCGACGGCGCTGGCGGCGTTCACGTTTCCGGTAGCCAAAGCGATGTTCAGGACGCCGAGTAACGAGAGAGAAATTACTGCGGCAATTCCACCTAACAGTCCAGCTAACCCGCCGTCATAGAGCCCATCAGACATAGTCTCGGCTGTCCAACCGGCGACAATTCCGCCGGGAATTCCCCACGGTGCGAGTGCGCTACTCCCGCTTACGATACCGGCGACGATGCCCACGAAGGCCGTTACTGACGCCCCTAAATATACATTTTTGCCAACCATTACCTTTCATGCAATAGTATTCACCATATCAATTTTGTAATGTTTCCAACACTAATCGTTGCACGTTTTGATACGGACGAAATACGTTCCAACGCTGCTGCTTGCGATTGCTTAACCCGAAGACAAATCGTTGTCGCTCTGTTTCTGTGGGAGGATTTCCGGTTCTTCGAACCAATGAGGTTTACAATTCTTGCGTGATATAACAGATAACCCTCCATATTGTTTATTTGGATGTCGATTCTACGACTACGCTCAAACGTCGCCACAATTAATCACATGACACGCTTCACCGACTCACCGCCACACCACCCACCACTTTCGAGCGATAGTGTAGATTACTCGCTTTCGATTATCATCGTTGAGCAGGTCGCCGCCCAGAAGGACGTTGCACCAACGGCGCTCGACCCGCTTTACGATACGATAAATCCGGATGCGCTCGCTGCGCTGTTCGACACACGCACGAACGACGCTTCGAGAGAGCAAGTGAAAGTAGCGTTCGAATACAGTGGCTGTCGAGTAACCGTTACGGGTATGGATACTGTTCAAGTAACGCCGCTCGACGATCAGTAGTACGATCAGTCGAACTACCCACGACCGCAATTAGCGGGTCGGTCATGAACAGAATTTGGGCCCGACCTTGAAGCACTCGTCCTGTATTTTTGTCGAAGGTGATCGGACGTACTGCTAGCAATCAGCAGTTGACTGTTCGCAAAATAGACATTCTAATCACATTTATTCCCGGTTCACCAACACGATCCCCGAGGTAACCCGACTTCTGGAGCTCATCGCGGCCCACTTCGACCACTCTTATCCCTGATGTGAGGTCTCGGTGGTGTCGGACGTGCGAAGATAAGTCGGATGGAGCCGCCTTCTAACCACGATTGAACGCCTTTTCAGGAGCGAAATCGGAAGTGGTGAACAGTGGCTGAATCGGAGAAAACCCAAATACGGAGTGCTCCAACAACGACCGATTCACATCCCGAGCGATGCGATTGCCGAGAGATACAGCGCGAACGAAACGAACGCTGCTATCGTTCGAATATGGTTCCACCGTGCCCAGCGGCTACGAACGGTTGCCCATTCGTCCGGCGGCGACGATGGTGACCAGGTCGCGATGGTCTCGTTCATCGGAATATGGATTCTCATCGTCACCCCGAAGGTTCCGAGGAGGTATACGCCGACGCCTGCGAGAAACAACTGGCCAAATTGTGTTGTCCAGTCCCCCTGGAACACCACGACGACCGCGCTCCCAACCGGAACAACAACGGCGCCGAAAAACACGATGCCGAACACCACGTTGAGAACCCGCTCGTTGATCTCCTGCATCACTGTCGTGTATGCGGACGCCGAAAGCGTTTCGAGCGCCAGTACCACGCTCACCGAAAACGCGAAAAAGAACCCGGCCATCAGCCCGGCGAGGGCCGCCGACACGGTAACCAACAGGACGACGAGTTCCCCAGAGAGCACGCTTGATTGTATCATTTCGGGGAATTCTGTTCACGTGTCGGACTCTGTCCGGCGGGCACAGCGGTAGCACCAACCACCGTCGAAGAAACGTATCGCTTCATTGCTCGGTACTAGCTACGGGTGGCATGAACATGGGAGTACTGCCGAAGACTTCCGGCACAGTGACCCCCGTGTAACGGTCGCGTGGAGGTCATCGCCCGAGGGTTGGAGCGTTGTCCAGGGGCGACCAGGCCACCGAATTCCCCATGCCATCATGCCATGTAAAGACGAAAGCCGTTCGTTCGCGTCAGGTGATTCGTGATGGGTCGGTGGGTGTTCGACAAAGGGAGAGGTGAATTGGTCGGGTCGAAAATCCGACTGCGAATGAGTGTGAAATTTTCGAATGACAGTATTACGTGCGGGCAGCGTAGGGAACTCATGGGAACCGAGAATCTAGAAGAAACGCTGTTGAACCTGGAGGAACGGTTCTGGTACGGAGACAGCGCGTTCTATGAGGAGTATCTCACTGACGAGGCGGTGATGGTATTCCCCGAACCGGTTGGCGTGCTCGCGAAGTGGGAGACCATCGCATCGGTCGCCGGGAGTCAGCGATGGGCCGATGTGCGCATCGAAGACAGTCTCATCACCGTTCTCACCGATACGGTAGCGATGCTGACGTACCACGGAACGGCCGTACGAGAGGGGGACGAACAGCCATACAACACGCTGGCAACCAGTGTGTACGTCGATGACGATGCGTCTTGGAAGCTAGCACTGCACCAACAGACACCCGACACAACCGATACCGGCACGGAGAGATAACAGTGACGACCTATATCGCCTTGTTGCGTGGAATCAACGTCGGAGCGCACAACCGAATGAAGATGGCGGAGCTGCGAGAGCTGTGCGAATCGTTCGGACTCGAAAACGTCCAAACCTACATCCAAAGCGGGAACGTCGTGTTCGAAACATCGGAGAGGGATGGTTCCGTTCTCGAGAGTGAACTTGCGGACACGATCCGCGACCGGTTCGGCTACGATATCTCCGTCATGGTCAGGACACGTGCCGAGTTCGACAATATCGTGGAACGACAGCCGTTCGACGAACCGACGGACGAAAACACGACTCGGTACGTCACATTTCTGCGCGAGGGACTGGACGACGACCAGATTCAGGCAATGCTGTCCGCCGAAAACGATGCCGAAGCGTTTGCCGCACACGGTCGTGAAGTTTACAGCCGAATCCACAGAGACAAGCTGAAAAGCGGCCGTTTCACGGACGTCGGAAAACTGGTTGGTGTGCCCGCGACGCGGCGCAACTGGAACGTGGTCACCAAGGTGCATGCATTGTTGGAATGACCACGGAGTATGGAGCGAATCGTTGAGGGCATGTTCGAAATCGGAGAATTCAGATCGCCAACTGAGAAATGATATCAAATAACGAAATCTCGTTGCAGGCGGCGCTCAACGGCAATCGTGTGCATCCTGCGACGCCCCGAACGCCGGAAGAGCTCGCTGCGGAAGCGTGTGCGGCGGTCGATGCTGGCGCTGAATCGCTGCATCTGCATTCTTACGACGAGAACGACCGCGAAACCCTGGAAGCGGGGCCGTGTGCCAGAGCGCTACGTGCAGTCCGCGCCGCATGCCCGGGGATTCCGATATCTCTCAGCACGGCAGCGAGCATCGAACCCGACCCGAAGGAGCGAACGGCACTTGTCGCGGCCTGGACGGAGCTTCCAGAACTCGTGACGGCCAACATGGGTGAAGCGGGGATTTTCGACCTCTGTGAGCTTCTTATCGAACGCGACATCGGAATCGAAGCCGGGTTGCTGTCGCTTGATGACGCGCACACCTTCGTCGAGTCAGGGATTGCGCCGCATTGCGTTCGGGTGATGGTCGAACCGCTGGACTCGGAGCCTGATGATGCGCTCGGCCACGCCGAGGCCATCGAACAGGCGCTCGTTGACGGCGGTATCCAACTCAAACAGGTACATCACGGCGACGGAATCGCCTCCTGGGCGGTCAATCGACGCGCTGTGGCCCGTGGTCACGGTATCCGGACGGGTCTGGAGGACACACCCGTCCTCCCTGATAGTCGTCCGGCCGACGGTAACGGCGAACTCGTCGCAGCTGCCGCAACATTGTTGGAACGCGGTCGGTGACCGCACGCCGTCTTGCTATTCGATGGCTCGACCGTTCACGCGAGAGAAAGAAGCAATCGAGGACTGACGGTGAGTTTCCGTACTCTCATCTATGCGGTAGCGAGGAAACCTCGTCGCTTGCGGCGGGGAGGAATCGCGTTCGGTTAGCTGGGCAGTTGCACGCGTGTCGCCCGGTTGTCTGTCCTACTCGGTCGTATCGTTGGTGTCGAGTGATTCGACTCCTTCGAGCATGAGGCCTTTCCAAGTGTATCCTCGCTTGTCTTTGATTGCTTTCAGTCGGTCGTGCTGTTCTTCGTCTACTTCGAATCTGATTTCTATACCCATACATTAGTGTACCATTCGTGGAGTTTATGTGGGTTGCGGTCGTACCTTGTACTGTCTGATGACCGCCGACCCCACCGCCACGAAAACGCTCCAAGCCAGCCTCGCGCCACTCACGGCGCATAAAGAGCAAAGGCTTCAGCGTACCGTGGCGACGTACCGGCGCGCCCTCTCCGAAGCGTTCAAGAGTGGCGCGGATACGCAAACAGCGGTCAACGATATCGTCACACCGTACACGCTCACGTCCTACGCCAAAGACGCGCTCAAGTCGTTCGTCCCGAAACTTCGGGATACGTACAACGCTTCCGAGTTGAAAGACGACCATCCCGTCCGGTTCACGAACCGGGGATGGAAACTCGACCATTCCGAAGAACGCACACACGAGTTCTGTTGGCGCGTTCCCCAAGCCGGACGTGGCAACGCCTTCTGGATTCCGCTTCGCATCAACCCCGATCAGCGGGAATTGTGGACGGACTTGTTCAACGACGACGTGACGGTCGGTGAGTTCCGACTGCAAGAGCACCGAACGAACTGGGTGCTTCACGTTACCGTTGAGTACGCGGTCGCGGAACTAGACGTACCAGACGACCCAACTCCGGTCGGTTTCGACATCGGTGAATCCAAGCTCCTGGCGGGCTGTGCCTGTCAGGACGATACTCCTATTCAACCGATGCTGTTCGACGGCGGGCGGGCTCGACATCTCCGTAAGGAGATGTTCACCACGCTTCGCCGTCTTCAAGAACGTGACGCCGACTGGCGGATTGACGAGCGATTTGACCACTACCAGAACGCGCTCACTGATATTGTCGAAAAGGCGTCTCGACAGGCAGTTGAGTACGCCCGACAGTTCGGGAACCCGGTTATCGTGCTCGAAGACTTGTCGTTTATTCGCGAGCGGTTGGATTACGGCAAGTACATGAATCGGCGTCTTCACGCATGGGCGTTCGCCCGACTTGCCGGACGTATCGAGGACAAAGCCCGTGACGCGGGTATTCCCGTCCGATTCGTGAATCCAGCGCACACGAGTCAGATATGTCACACCTGCGGCCACCTCGGATATCGTGGCAAACAAGCCACGTTCCGGTGTACGAACGACGACTGTTGGGTGACGGAGTATCAAGCAGATATTAACGCGGCGGCGAACATCGCCGGGCGCGTAGACCCGTGGGGTGAGAGTCTGTCGTTGAAACTGACGGACGATGACACACCACAGGATGGGAGCACGTGTGACAGTGCCTTGGGATACCGGGAGACGAGTCGGCAACCCCAACAGACGACTCTCTCGGAGTATGGTTCCGAAACCTCCGACGATGAGGCTTCCCTTGTAGGAAGCCCCGCTCTTGAGGGCGGGTGAGGATGTCACCCAGTACGTGATTCCGAAACCAGCGTTGTACGACGCGCTTCGTGCGTCAGGAAACCTTCCCCGGTTTCCAGCGCTCATGCGGAACGGGTGGTTACACACCGAATTGACCGCCTCCCACGAGCGGTTGTCAGCGTTCACAGGTGAGCTGACGGCGTCGAAAATCCCGTATCAAGTCCTCTCGGTAACCCAATCACCCGAGCCGGTCGAACTGCTTACGGAACGTCAATTGGAGTTGGTTTCCGAAGCGGTCGAACAGGGGTATTACGACAGCCCCCGTGGCTGCACACTCACCGAACTCGCAGAGTCGTTCGACATCAACAAATCGGCCGCGAGTGGCATACTCCATCGGGCCGAGGGACGAATCGTCAAGGAGTTCGTCGAACAGCCCATGACGTGAATCTCCCGAGCTGTTGGTTTCCATTCACGGACGCTGACCCCAAAGCTCGAACGTCTCGGCCCGCATCTCCGTCGTGACGCCGTATTTTGCATCCTCGATGGAGGACGGAATCGCTTCGTATGCGTAGCGAGACCGAAGGCTCGCTCGGACGGCGTCGCGGACGCACGCCCTCGCCGCCGCTCCGACCGGCGTTCCGCTCCCGGCGAACGTTGTCGCCTCCCCGTTCGGGTCGCACGCGGCGATGACAGCGTCCGTCGTCGTGCCGGGAAATCCAGTCTCGGCGAGCAGCGTCGCAGCCTTCGCCTCGACGGCAACCGACAGCAGCGTCGCGAGGCTTCCGTCGTCGAGGGCGTGTGTCGTTCCAAGCATGACGTTCACGGTTCCCGAATCCGTCCGTTTGGCGGTCACGTCGCCGAGTGAAGCGGTCTCGTCGGTGTGCATCGGAAGGGCCGCCGGGTTCGAAATGCCGGCGGTGGCTATCGCTTCGACCGAACCGCACCGTGCCCCGCGAGCATGGCGAAGGTTTAGCCCGGTGAGGAGGTTCGGACCGGAACGGTCGAATCCGGCATCCGTCCGGCGTTCGTCGATGTAGGTATCGAGGTCCGTTCGCTCGAACCCCTCCGGAACCGAGATGTTGTAAGCGGCACTCGCGTCGAGCAGTCCACCGTTCCAACCGCTGCTGAGCCACCGGGTTCGGGGACGAGCGACTTGCAGCACGTCGTCCCGAACCGTCGTCTCAAACATCGGCAAGAACCTGTAGCAGTCGGTCGTTTTCGTAGGGCAACCGTACCGCCACCCGAACGTGGTAGTCGAGGCCGCGGAACGTCGTGGCGTCGCGAAGGGCGACACCACGGTCACGGGCGGCTCGGACGATTTCGGTAGGGTCACGTTCGCCGACATCCAGCAGCAGGAACGGCGCGTCCGAAGGATGAACATCGAACCGGTCGGCGAGGGCGTTTCGCATTCTGGTGCGTTCGTTTCGAACGCGCCCACGGGTTTCCGCGATGAACTCGGCGCAACCCATGCTGTGCGTCCCGACGGTGGCGGCGGGAGTGCCAAGTGCCCATGCCCGGCGGGCGATTTCGAGGAGTTCCAGTTCGGTTCCGGTCGCAGCCGCGAATCCGGCGCGCAGGCCGGGTAATCCGAACAGTTTCGTCAGCGAGCGAGCGACGACGACACCCGGGTGGCCCGCTATCGACTCCTGGTCGGTAAATCCGAGAAACGCCTCGTCAACGAGCAGCGCTGTTCCGGCCTCTCGACACCGTTTCGCGTAGCGACGCAGTTTGCGGGCGTCGTACGCGTCACCCGTGGGATTGTTCGGATTGCAGACGATGACGAGCGCGTGTTCTGCTGGATTCGTCTCGAAAACGCGGTCGTGCGGGACTGCCTCCGGGGTCGCACCCTGCAAACGAACCTCGCGGTCGTACTCGCCGAAACTGGGGTACGGAACGAGAACCGAATCGCCCGCCGAAACCGTGGTTTGAAGTGTCAGCCGAATCGCCGCGAGGCCACCCGGGGTCGGAATCACCTGCTCGGGTGTGCAACCGACGTAGTCCGCCGCCGCACGACGATAGTCGGGATAGTCGTCCGGCGGATACGTTCCGGACTGCGTCAACGCATCGCGGTACACCGCTTCAACGCCGGACGGAGTCCGCGGGTTGATGTTGGCGCTGAAATCGAGCAGGTTTGGGTCGTCGGAACTCCCGTGCGGGACGCGTTCGACACCATCGACGGCGTCAGGGTTCATGGGCGTCACCGTCGAGTCGGTCGTACACCTCGATAATGCTCTCCCGCACCGGTTTCATTCCGATACCTTCCCGTCGTGCGAGAGCAAGTGCACCACCCATTCCGACGCCTTCTTTTCCTTCACCCTCGACGTACCGCCGCATCGAGACGTGGTCGGCCTCGTCGAATCCGGGGTCGGTGATTTCGAGTTCGAGTTCGAGGGCGCTGCACGCGCGGTCGATTGCAACCGTTTTGTCGTCGGCGACGAACGATGTGGTCGCCAGTCCGAGCGGAGCGTCGATTCCGGCGTGGCGAACGAGCGCTGCTGCCGCGAGCATCTGCGTCCCGCCCGCGAGGGTCACGTTCGTTCCGGATTCTAGGGCACCGGCGGTTACTCCCGCCACGGTGGCGAGGACGGGGTCGCCCGCGCTCGTCACTGCGAGAATCGGTTCTCCGGTCGTATCGCCACTATCGAGTTCGCTCGTGGCCAACGCCTCCTCGACGACTCGGCGTTTGAGGCCGAGCGGATTCTCAGGAAGCGACGACGAGACGCCGATTTCTTCGCCGAGCGCCGTGAGAACGCCGAGTGCAGTCGTCGTCCCGCCGGGAATCGTCTCCCCGATCATGATCGAATCGTCGGGGAGCGCCGCGCCGAACTCGCACCCGGCCTTGTACACGTCGTTCGCGTCGGGAACCGGTTTCCCCTCCCGAATGTCGTTCCCGTGCTGTGCGCCGACGGAAACGGTCGGCGCACCGGTCGGTCGTGCCAACCCGGCGTCGATAACCGTCAGTTCGAACTCCAGCCGTTCGCGGACGGCCCGCGTGACGACGGCGGGTGTCGGACAACCGCTCGGGCTGACCGGAACGATGGGTGCCCGAATCGGTCGGCCGTATTCGACGATTTCGGCGTCCGCGCTCGGCGTGTGCGCCATCAGGTCGGGGGCTGCACCGGCAGCGCTGATTCCGTCGATTTCGGCCGTTCGCGTCGTTCCCGCGGCGAGGACGAACCTCATACGAACGCCTCCGCCACGGCAATGTCGGTCTCTCGGTTCACATTGAGAGCGAGACGGGCATCGTAAGTAATGTGGGTGGTTTCGGCGTCGCCATCGCCCACGACGTTGATTCCGGTCGGGGCGAGTTCTCTTTCCCCCTGGTCGAACGTCATGTCGGTGCTCACGCCCAACTGCCGCTTGAGGGCGGCGGGGACACAGACCGTACGCGAACCGCCGTCGTGTGCGGCACAAATTTTGTCGAGACACGAACCATCGAGAAGCGGAAGGTCGGACACGACGGTGAGTACGGGGAGTTCGACGCGTTCGAGCGCGTAGGAGAGGTCTTCCACGTAGCCCGTGCCCGGTGCGTCGATGATCGGTATCGAAAGCGAGTCGAGATGACGACGCGTCTCGGGCGTGTGCGGGGAGACGACGGCGTAAATATCGTCGATTCGGCTGTCGGCCACAGCAGTACTGACGCGCTCACCCATCGGAACACCGCCGATTTCGACCATCGGCTTCTCGACGGCTGCGTCGAGACGCGTTCCCTTGCCGCCGCACATCAGAAGTGCGTCCACATGACCACCCCCACGTGTAGCGCGACGAGTCGGGAGAGTTCGTTGGCGGCCCCGAACACGTCGCCGCTGATGCCGCCGAGCCAGGACTGCGCCCACCGGCCGACGACCGCGGTGGTGAGCAGACCGGCGCTCATCGCTCCGATGCCGACCGGTGATGGCCACGAGAGCGCCACTGCCGGAAGCGAGACGACGATTGCACCGGCGAACCTGCGGGGCGTCTGGTCGATGAGTTGTGAACCTAGCCCGTCGTGTGCGGGTGTTCCGAAAGCCGCCAGTCCCGCCATCCCGAGTTTCGCGCTGACCTCCGCGACGACTACGAGGGCGACGATGATTTCGAGCGGGAGCGCAACTACCGCCAACGCAGCGAGCGCGAGTCCGGCAATGACGAGCGCGACAGCGAGGAGGGAACCGACGCCGACCGCCGTATCTTTCAGCACGGTTCGGCGCTTTTCCGTGCCGTGCACCGCGGCCGCGTCGCCGAGGTCGGCCAGTCCATCGACGTGATTGATGCCCGTGACGCCGTACACGGTCGCGAGAAACAGCGCAGCTGCAACCGGTGCGGTAAGCGGGAGCAGGAGGGGAACGGCGAGGAGCGCGCCGATGACGTATCCGGCCAGCGGGAACGCCGCCGAGGTTCGCCGGAACGCGTCCCACGCCCCTTCGTCGTGTCCAACCGGGAGCCGACTCAGGAACCCGAGCGCGCCGCGAACCGCCGTCAAAACCACGAGACCACCCCCGCCCCGACATACGCGAGGAGGCTCGCTCGCCGAACAACGCGGACGCCGCTCCCTACGTCGGCGGCGGTCGGCAGCGACGCGCTCGGATTGAGCACGTAGACTCCCTGTTTCTCGAAGCGAGTGTCGAGCACCGCGGCGAGAGTCGCCATCGGCCACCCCGAGTTCGGCGATGGCGGTTCGCGCGCCCACGAGCGAGCGTCCGAAAGCGCGTCAGTTGCGACACCGGCGAGCGCGATGAGTACGGCGCTGAGTCGGGCCGGAATCCACATCACGGCGTCGTCCAGTCGTGCGCTCGCCCAGCCGACGGGCTTCGAACGGTAGCCAAGCATGGAGTCAAGCGTGTTGACCGCCTTGACCCACGCCGCGGCGGCAGCGGCCAACGGGAGCGAAACGGGCGCACAGACCGCGAAGGCGAGCAGGGATGCGACGAGACCGTCGGCCAAGTTTTCGGAGAGGCTTTCGGCGACCGCGCTCCGAATCTGTTCCGGTGAGAGAGCCGACGCGTCACGTCCCGCGAGCGCTCGAACTTCCTGTCGGGCCGCCCCGATATTCGTCTCCGTCAGTTCGGTCACCTCGGACGCGGTTTCGAGGAGCATCCGCATGCTCGTCGTGGTAAACAGTACGACACCGGCGAGAATACTCGCGACGAGGGGATGAATCATGAGCGCTATTTGGACGGCGATGCCGACGAGGACTGCCGCTATCACGGGCAATCCCAACGCGATGAGCACGCCTGTCTCGCGGGGAGCAGACCATTCGCGGCCAGCCGCGCCGACCGCGCTCCCGAACCAGACAACCGGATGCAATTCGGTCGGCGGTTCCGCGAATCGCCATTCCAGGAGGAACGCGACCGCGACAGCAAGAAGGCCGTACACGGTCATTTTGATTCCTCCAGCTTCGACGGCACGTCGCTCAGGGGAACCGAAGCGAGGAGAATCGCCGTGGCTCCTGCGTCGGTCGCTCCGCCGTCCGTTTCCGGGGTATCGCCGACATGGATGAGTTCGGAGAGCGGCGCATCGAGCCGATTCGTGATTTCGCGAAACGCGCGTTCGTCCGGTTTGCGCCATCCGCATTCGACGCTGCTGACGACCGCATCGAAGGTGTCCGGCTCGAACGCCGAACGAGCCAGTATCTCCGGTACGAGCCCCGGAACACTACAGTTCGAGAGGATTCCGACCGGTTCGTGCTCCGCGACGTCCTCGACGGTAGTTTGAGCCCCCGCCCGGGTACGAACGGCGGTAGTAAACGCGTCGAGAAGCGCCGCTCGGATGACCCTTTTCGATGGCCCGTCGCCACGACGATTCAGTCCCGCCGTGACGTGATCGACGAGCGAGAGTTCCCTCCCCGTCGGGGTTTCGATATGGGACGTGGTGTAAACCTCGTCCCAGTTCGAGGGGACGATGACGCCCCTTCCTTCGAGCGCGTTTGCAACGGCTCCAGCAGGGTCGTCAGGTGGGGTCACTTCGACGAGCGTTCCGAAGAGGTCGAACGAAACTGCCACTGGGTTTCGGTATGGAGGCCGCCTATTTGAATTGTGAGGGGTCTTTCGCACCTTTTCGGAAACGGTAGTACAAGGGAGTATCCGATTCGAGCCGATCGTTCTCGGTGGATTTCGGATTTCGATGGCTTCCCAAACCGGTTCGTTGAACGGTCGTCCGTGGAAAAATGCAGTTTGTTGGTGTATTGCCTCCACGTTACTGCCATCAAATTGATTTACTGGGACAGTGTTCAACCAGATGATGAGTACGTTGCCCCCGGTCCGAGCAGATTCCTAGTCGTCGGCAGTACACTCTCGTTCGTGCGAGATCCGTTCTCGACATACGAACGATGGGCCGAGGAATACGGTGATATCGTCGCCACCGATATCGCCGGGCGGACGTTCGTAATGGTCGCACACCCCGACCACATCGAACGCATCCTCGCTCACTCTCCCTCGATTTCATCGAACAGCGCGTTCACCCGACGTTCGATTTCGTCTCGGATTTCACGGACGCGTTCCGGATCCTTCCCGTCGGGATCCGTCAGTACCCAATCTCGAATGTCGACACTTGCCGACGTGTCGAGTTCGAGCGTCGAACATCCCATCGTGGCGACGTAATCACACGACTCGAGTTCTTCGGGTTCGATGGCTTGTGGCGTCCGGCCCGAGAGATCGAACCCTACTTCGGTCATGGTTTCGACGACGATTTCGTGAATCTGGTCAGCAGGATGCGTTCCACCTGTCGTGATTTCTACGCGGTGTTCCAGCCCGCGTCGCTCACGTTCGCGTTCGGCAAACGCGGTCGATATCTGGCTCCGACCAGCGTTCTGGACGCACACGAATGCAACCCGAATTGTCTCTGAAGAAGTACCGCGGTTCATTCGCGGATTCCTCCTTTCCCATCGACACTCCGGCGGAGTCTCGATGGAGTTCTCTTCATCGACGAACGAACTCTATCGACCGACCCGTTGATACCGACAGTGCAGGAATCTACGACCTCGTCCGTGCTGAAACGAAGGGTTTCAACCATGGATGAATAGTTGAACAACTCTTCTATTAAGATTTCGAACCACCCTACTCCCGAGAAGCGTCGGGGCGACAGCACCCTCCAACACGAGTATTGTCGTACGAAAAGACGGTGTAAACCGGCCGCTTCGTGGAACGTCGTGTACTCCAGAATTCTTATTGAAGTGTTCGCTCAACTGTTTCGTAATGGCAACCAACGACCGACTTCGGCGCTATCTCACCGATGAGTTGGGTGATTGTTGTGCTGAAGACGTGGAACAACGCATCGGTGAACTCGACGTTCTCGAGACACAGACCGACGAGACGACGCTCGAAACTGATGTCCAAGTACTCTCTGCTCTTGCGAACGAGACCCGCTACAAAATCGTTCGGCTACTACATGCAGCTGACGGTGAACTCTGTGTCTGTGAATTCGCACCGCTCCTTGACGTGAGCGAGAGTGCAATCAGTCACGCACTCTCAGACCTCACGAATGCAGGACTCGTCGCGAGGCGAAAGGATGGAAAGTGGCGAAAGTATCGGATAACCGGACGAGCAACTGCCCTTCTCGTCGCACTCGACGGAACGAAATCGCTCTAACAAGTAATCGAAGACTCCTCGATTCTTCCAGTTGAAACACGGTGAGGAGTTCTGACTGTCGTAATTCGGTTCCGATCTCTCGTACCTGTGTCCTCACCGGAACCAATATATGAGCGGACGTTCACATGAATATGTGTTCAGATGAAAGGCGAACCATCGACACACACAATGACCGACTCTCAACCGCCGGACGAAGCCGATTGTTGCACCACGGAACAGCCACTTTCAGCGGACGAGTTGCGAGACGATGTCAGGCTTCTCTCGGCAGCGGCGACCGACACCCGGTACGAAGCCCTTCGGCGTATCGCCGCGAGCAGCGACGGCGTCTGCGTTTGTGAACTCGCACCCGCACTCGGCGTGAGCCAAAGTGCCGTCAGCCATGCACTCTCTCGACTGCACACCGACGGGCTTGTCACGCGACGCAAGGAGGGGCGATGGCGATACTACGAAGCGACACCACAGGCTGAAACACTACTGAACGCACTCGATGCGATTCGACAGACAACCCATGAGTAACACGACCGACCCCGAAACCAACGATGCAACGACGGTAGACGCAGAGACACAACGACGAGCGGTTCGAGAGCGGTACGCGACCATCGCGACCGAAGAATCCAGTTGCTGTGGCGATTCGCTCGCCAGTACCGATACCGAACGCGACGACCGAGCGGAGCAGCTCGGTTACACAGCCGACGATATCGACGCCGTCGCTGACGGTGCCAACCTCGGTCTCGGCTGTGGGAATCCGAATGCGCTTGCGGCACTCGAACCCGGAGAGACGGTTCTCGATCTCGGCGCTGGCGGTGGGTTCGATTGTTTCCTCGCCGCCGACGAAGTCGGGTCGGAGGGCCACGTCATCGGTGTCGATATGACGCCGGAAATGGTCGAACGGGCACGAGGCAACGTCGAAAAAAACGGTGGTGACAGCATCGAGTTCCGACTTGGCGAAATCGAACACCTCCCGGTAGCGGACGACAGCGTTGATGTCGTTATTTCGAACTGCGTCATCAACCTCTCACCGGACAAGCCACAGGTCTTTCGTGAAGCGTATCGCGTTCTCGGTACGGGCGGCCGTCTCGCGATCTCCGACGTCGTGATGACCGCACCGCTCCCCGAAGCCGCCCGGAACGATATCGACTCGCTTACCGGTTGTATCGCCGGTGCCGCGACGATCGAATCGCTTCGATCGATGCTCGCTGACGCCGGGTTCGTGGACGTACACATCGAACCGAAAGAAGATAGCGACCGGTTCATTCGGGAGTGGGACGACAGTCGTGACGTGAGTGAGTATGTGGTTTCGGCGACAATCGAAGGACGGAAGCCACCGCAATGACCGAACACCCCTCGAATCATCAGATGAACATGGATACGGACGAAACTGCACGACTGATACCGGCAACCGAACAGCAACTCGACTACGTCAGGAATCTCCTCGACGAATCGGGCTTGCCGACGGACGATATAATCGAAAAGCGGGATTGTCTCTACCTTTTCACCGTCGATTCTGAACGAGTCGGTGTGGGCGGACTCGAATGCCACGGTTCGGTCGCTCTTCTCCGGTCGATTGCGGTCGACCCCGCGAACCGAGGAAACGGATACGGTTCGCTGCTGTGCCAACAGTTGTTCGAACGGGCAGTTGCGCGTGATGTGACCCAACTCTATCTGCTCACGACGACCGCTGAGACGTTTTTCGAAGATCTCGGCTTTCACGAACTCCAACGAGATGATGCTCCATCCGCGATCCAACAGACCAGTGAATTCCGACGTCTCTGCCCGGAAACAGCAACGTGTATGACGAAAGAGCTACCGTAGCGAACTCATCTTTGTTTGCACCATTTTGTGAAAGAATTAACTATCCGTTTACTACCTCTCAATGGATAGTATTACTACTTTATAATACTGGGCAATAATATTGATGAGTAATACTGATTTCAGATGGGCATCGAACGCATCTTCCAGCGACGATACCTAAAGGAAGGTATACTGAAGGCCAGAGTTGAACCATTTCATATATGGTTTAATAGTATAATGAGTGTTGAGAAAGTCGATGACATGGAGGACTCCAGCTTGGAAACGTGCCCGTGGTGTTCCGGTAATATAGAAAAACAAGCAAATAGTGTGATAATCAGCTCGCCCGACCCACGGTCTTTCTCATACACGTGGCATCTCCATTCGGATTGCGCTGCCGAGTGGCGAGAATACGTGTCGCACCTCCGGACTCTCGCAGGGCGTGGGGCATTTCGAACACTTGTCGAAGAACCACTCAGGGGAGACGTAAACGAGATGACCGAGTGGGACGATGCTGTTGACCAGCACTCTCACCGTGTCGAACTATCCTAACGAACGAGCGCTCCAGTGATCGGAATGGCTATTCGACGGTGACGCTCTTCGCGAGGTTGCGTGGTTTGTCGATGGAACGCCCCTTCGCATTCGCGACGTGATAGGCAAACAGTTGGAGGTAGACGTTCGCTACGACCGGCTCCATCACCCCAACCGACGGCACTTCGAGCGCCGTATCGAACACTGCGTTCGGGTCAGACTCGGATGTCACACCGATGACCGGTGCACCGCGCGATTCGACCTCTTTCACGTTGTGTAATGTTTCGTCTGCATTCGTTCCTTCCGTCAAGATAGCAATCACTGGCGTGTCCTCAGTGACGAGTGCGAGGGGGCCGTGTTTGAGTTCGCCACTCGAGAAGCCCTCTGCGTGGTCGTAGGAGATTTCTTTGAGTTTCAGTGCACCCTCCAACGCAACCGGATGGCCGAGTCGGCGGCCGATGAAGAAAAACGCTTCACTGTCGGCGAACGCCTCCGCCGTGTGACGTACAGTGGATTCGGCATCGAGCACCTGCTGGATGGCACCCGGAACCGCAGACAACTCCTTCAGAATGGTTGATGCCTCGTTCGAGGAGAGTGCGTTCCGTTGTCGACCGAGATAGACAGTCAGCAGCGTGAGCGTCATCACCTGCGAGGCGAACGTCTTGGTCGCAGCAACACCGATCTCCGGACCAGACCGAATGTAGACCGTATCGTCCGCTTCGCGGGCCATCGTCGATCCGACCGTGTTCGTCACTGCGAGCGTTCGAGCACCTGCGCCTGCGGCTTTCCTCAGTGCACGTAACGTGTCGGCGGTTTCACCGCTCTGTGTGACTGCAACTACGAGCGTTCGCCATGGATCCCGTCCAGCGCGGAACTCGTACTCGCTTGCGATATGCACCGAAACGCGTACATCCGCGTGCGCTTCCAGCAGTTCCGCAGCGTACAGACCAGCATAGTACGACGTTCCACAGGCGATAATTTGGATCTCATCGAGGGAGTTGCAGTATTCCTGTGACAAGGATAGGTCGAGGTCGACCGACCCAGCGAGTTCATCGACACGGCCGGAGAGCGCCTGTCGGACTGCGTGTGGCTGTTCGTGAATCTCCTTGCGCATGTAGTGTTCATAGCCACCTTTCTCCGCAGCATCCGCGCCCCAATCGACGGTTTGGCGGTCGCGTTCGACGACATCCCCGCCGTTCCAAATGGTCACATCGTCACCAGTAAGGTGGGCGATATCGCCATCCTCGAGGAACGTAACCGTTCGCGTGTGCTCGACGAACGCTGTGACATCGCTCGCGAGGAAGGATGACTCCTCGTCGTGACCGATAACGAGTGGACTGTCTTGACGAGCGGCGACGATTCCATCGTGCCCGACGGCAGTGACCGCGATTGCAAAACTACCATCGAGCATTCCGACGACGTGTTCGACGGCGTCACGGAGGTCGGCGCCCTTTTCGAGTGCATTCTCGATAAGATGGGCGATTACCTCTGAATCCGTCTCGCTCGTGAACTCGTGATCATCGCTAAGCTTCCGTTTGAACGTCTCGTAGTTGTCAATGATGCCGTTGTGCACGACCGATATCCGTTCGGTGCAGTCGGTGTGGGGATGGGCATTTTCGTCCGTAGGCGCACCATGTGTACTCCAACGGGTATGCCCGATACCGCAGGTAGCGTCCGGTGCCGACGGTATTAGCAAATCGTCGATCTGGCCGCTCTGTTTGTGGACACGTAGCGTATCATCGAGCAACGCGATGCCCGCAGAGTCGTAACCGCGGTATTCCAAGTTCTTCAAACTCTGTGCGACTATCGTTGAGCAGTCTTTCCGACCGACATATCCAGTTATTCCACACATACTTATCCTCGCTGAACAAACGCGTTGTCCGCTATCCGACCGCTGAGAATCGATCCACTGTCCGCAGTTACACCCTCGCCGACGATGGTTCCTGGCGTTATTGTGACACTACCCTTTAGGTGAGCGTTATCGCCGACAACTCCACCGAACGTCACATCTCGGTGAACTTCGTCGCCAAGTGTGATATCGGTCGAACCACCTTCGATGGTGGTATTCGCACCGATAGTGGCATTCGCACCGACGACACAATTTCGGACGACTGCACCGGGTTCAATCGTTGCATCCGGGAAGACCACGGCATCCTCGACGACAGCGTTCGCCCCGACGGTGGCGTTCTCGCCGAGCGATGTCCCTCGGAATACGGCCGCACCAGGTTGCACCGCCACATCTTCGTCTATCTCGACACCATCGTGAACCACAGCACTCGGTGCAACACGTGCCGACTGGGGGGGCTCCGATTCGTGGGTCGAGCGTTGCTGGTCGATAACGTAGTTGTTGAGCCAGAGCAGATCCCACGGATAGGAGATATCTCCCCAGAGACCGGTGTACGGAACCGCCCGAAGTGGATGAATGGCTGATTGTGTCCGTAGCGTTGTCGTCAGTGCTCGCTCGCCGCGACTCTCGGTCTGGCGAATCGCTGCAAAGATTTCGGGGCCAAACGCGTACACCCCAGCGTTGATCTGTTCTGACGATGTGATACCGGGGTTCGGCTTCTCGATAATGTCAGTAACCGTCTGGCCGTCCAGTTCGACGACACCAAACCGATTTGGCATCTCGACGCGCGTCACTGCGAGACAGGATTCCCCCGTTTGACGACGTTCGTCGATCAGATCCTCGACAACCCGTGGCTCGACATATCGGTCTCCGTTCAGTACGATGCAGTCCGATCCGATGTACGGTTCTGCCTGCAACAGCGCATCGCCAGTCCCCAACTGTTTCTCTTGAACAGCATAGGTAATATCCACGTTCCAGTGGTTACCATCGCCGAAATAGTTCTGAATCCGTTCGCGATGATAACCCACGACGAGAACGATTTCGGTAACCCCCGCAGTGGAAACCGCCTCGACGACAGATTCGAGCAGTGGCTTGTTCCCGACCGGGAGCATTGGCTTTGGGCGACGATTAGTGAGAGGTCTGAGTCTGGAACCCGCACCAGCAGCGAGAATTACCGCTTTCATCGTAGATACCACATAACTGTCAGGATATAACTCTTTTCATTGACAATCCAATCACTTGGTTACGGAATTGCAGGCGAGAAAGCCTCGCCCTTGAAGGGGGGATGAATCGCCGTCTTTGTTCACTTCACTGCACAGTAATGTCTTAGGTGCTTTCCCGTCGTTTCTATGTCTATCCGACGCGGCCTGTTTGCGCCCATACCGGGACAATCGGACAAATTCGGACCTCTCAGCCGAGACTCGAAGTACCCTTTCGGGAGAGGTTGGGTACCGACGCTAAATAACCAAGTACCCCTGAATCCCGTCCGGAATACGGACGAGATAGGAGTAACGGCTACTTGGCATAGCCAGCACCTCGTCGGTGTGTAAACCTTAAACTCCAACGAACCAGCGACAACGTTGTGGGAATCCTCGCCCTTCAGGGCGGGGAGGATGTCAAGTGTCTATCCAAAGCAACTCCGACTGAAACATTCACCACGCTATTTCGAGACTCCCTGTCCAGTGGCATCCGTCGCTATCGCCCGTGTTGAAATCTCATTCGGCGCTCTGCCTCCCCAGCGACCCACATTCATCGGTTCGTGGAACACCGCCGCCATACGTTGAAGCGTCTGTAGCGCGTACAGGAAGTATGTGTGGACGGAATGCCCTTTTCGCCGACCAACAAGCCCTTGAAGACCACTTTGACGCGAAAATCGTCACGGATGGCGGATACACGCCGCGGTACAACATCGCGCCGAGCGACCCGTTAGAAGTCATTACGAACGAGGCTGCCGGCGAAATCGACCAGTACCACTGGGGATTGATTCCGTTCTGGGCCGACGAACCCGAGGAAGGCATCATCAACGCTCGTTCCGAAACTGCGGACGAGAAGCGTGTTTTCCAGGATTCGTGGGAATCTCGACCGTGTCTGGTTCTGTCTTCGGGGTTCTACGAATGGCAAAAACGGAACGGTGGGTCGAAACAGCCGTATCGTGTTTATCGAGAAGATGCTCCGGCGTTCACGATGGCCGGATTGTGGAGCGTCTGGGAAAACGACGAGCACTCGATTCCCTGCGTGACCATCCTGACGACCGAACCAAACGAGATGATGGAGTCGATCCACGACCGAATGCCCGTCGTACTCCCGAGTGGTGAGGAAAAACGGTGGCTCTCGGCCGATTCGGACGAGCGCAAAACGTTGTGTCAGCCGTATCCAGAGGACGACCTCGCTGCGTACGAAATTTCGACGCAAGTCAACAACCCGATGAACGACGATCCGTCGGTAATCGAACCGCTGACCCACGGCCAGTCGGACTTTGGTGAGTTCACGTCGAAGTGATGCAGGGCAGAGTTACACGATTGTAGTGGTACGTCGCGATCTGTCTTACGGAATTTCAAGCGCAAAGCCTCGCCCTTTAGGCGGGGATACGCGCGACAACGAGGCTACAACCGCAATCTACAGGTAGCCCGGCGTCGAACCGTAGTTCAAGCCAATCGCGTAAACTCTCAATTGGAAGACACGGGGTCGCTTCCCGCTGATACGGACGGTTCCACGCCCACCACCGGCAAACCGGTGGGGAGTACGTGGTTCGGACGCGTTCGCCGTCCTCACACTATCCCTACCCGTCACTGGAGACGGTCGGCAACGACCGCGCAAACGAGGGGGCGACAGCACATCAAAACATGCCCCGTTCGCGGTTGCACTTCGCCACGCCGGTCGTGGCGGAGTACGGTCGATGGCACGGCCCGTGTCACATCCTTCGAAAGAGGGGGTGAATCGCCATGTTCGAACGGTCGCACGGTGCGACCGGACATGACGAGCGCCACAAGCGGATATTCAAGCATACCACGCCGCATTTGCGGCCCGACGTGGAGCGCACAAACCCGGTACTCCCACCGTGGGAGGAAGTTGGCTTCGGGGAACTCGGTGCGGTTCCGACGCCCTACGAAAGAATCCTCGCGCTTCAGCGCGGGGAGGATGTCAAGAGTAAACATAGTTCTCCTAATACACATAGGCAAGACAGGGTCGTTTCCGGTGTTTCCGAAAGTCGAAATCAGCGGAGTCGGTAGGTGCGCGCGCGGTTCTTTCCCTCGGCGACGACCAGCCGATAATGTTCCATCTTCGAGAGGTGATTTCGAACCGTTCGATTCGTTTTCGGCTCGTCAACTCGCTTCTCGTACTGTTCATACAACTCGCCCGGATTGAGTTCGCCTTCTTCTTCCAAAATCTCGTAGAGGGCGCGCTGATGTGGGTTGAGCTGGTCGATGGTTTTTTGGCGCACTTCCTGACGACCATCGGGGACTGCTTCGTCCACGATGTCGGTCGTTATCCGTTCCGCGCCGGTTTGATCGGCGCGGCGTGCTGCGTTCCTGAGAATGCCGATGGCGACCCGTGCATCGCCGGCGGCGGCATCGGCGATCAGTTCCAACTGTTCGTTTCCGATTGCGTTTTCCGAAAGTCCCCATCGAGCGCGAGCGTGGAGAATCGCGACGAGTTCGTCGAGGTGGTATTTCTCGAACGGAACCCGAACACACGTTCGGAGTCGACTGGCTAATCGACTGTCGAGGTGCGAAAACAGTTCTTCTTCGTGATTCGTGATGAGCACCATCGAGATGGTCGGCATCCGATACAGGTCGTAGAGGACGCTCTTGTCTTCGAGTTGGTCGACTTCGTCGAGGATGACGACGAACTGTGACCCATCGTACCCTTGGAGACGGTCGAGCAGTTCGTCTTTCGGCGTCGACCGGCGATGAATGTTGACAGTCTGACCGATTCCTTCGAGGATGCAATAGAGCACCTGAAACCGGGTGTAGTCCTGCCAACAGTTGACGTACTGAGTATCGATGTCGAGGACGTTTTCGCGCAGTCGTTCGACGGTGAACTTCGCAATACACGTCTTGCCCGCACCGGACGGCCCGAGGAGCAGTGACGTTTCACCGCTCTGCCCGTCCATGATGGGTTTGAGCGTGTTCGAGAGCGTGTTGATTTCCGCGTTGCGATGCTCGACTTCCTCCGGAACGAACTGTGGCTGTAGCACGCGAGCATCGTGAATCATCGGTACCGGTGTCTATTCTCCCCGACATAATAAACGGAAGTGGGCTATTTCCGATTCTTCCGATTTGCCGCTGGGTCGGCAATTTTTAATCCTTGACCGATATAATTCTGACCAGCCTGTACCCAGTCATCAACAGTCGCATTGAGAGCCTGATTGGTACGATTCGGCGGTACAGGAACCACTGTCCGATACCCGAGTGAATCAGGTAGGCACTCGAGACGGTGAGTAATTCTACGAATCTTTCCCTGATGCCGAATTTTTAACTCACTAAGCGTCTAAGGCACACCCGTCTACGATGTCGCCACGGAAACCTGACTCAACATCGCTCTCGCCGATAGCAGAGGAGGCTCTCACACATCTCCGTGATCATTTCGAGTCGGATGAGTCGTTCACCTACGAACACGCAACGCAGGTTCTACGCACCCACGATATGGAACAGCTGCTTGCCGACGATCTGCTTGAAACACTGTTGCTCCGTGGTTATCTGTATGAAGTCGAGGACGACTTGCGCATCACGGATTAACTCACCAAGCCGGATACCAATCTGAGTCAGGCAGCGTATCGCGGAGCGGTAGCACTAACGTTCGCTGAAAAGACGATTCGAGACCGATGAGTCCCGTCCGTTCAGGACAGCGTTTCGCCTCATGGGGCAGGGGATTCCGAATCGGATGCGGTGAATGTGATAATGAGGAGTGGCACCTTTCCTAATACATTATTTATTTGTATCATTGGTGAATAATCATCAACTCAATGGATGGAAAACGACGGGCATTCCTCGCGGCCGTCGGGGTCATGCCAGTTGGCGGCTGCATCGGAGCCCTCACCGATTCAGCCTCATCCGACGAGGGAGGTACGTCCGATACACCCCCCGAGACTGACGAGGGCGACGACGGTGAGAACCACGAAACGACGGTCGGGTTCGCCGGTGATACGATGGTCGGCCGAGGTCTCAACGGGATTTACGGCAAAGAAGACGTCGACCCGGCAACCATCTGGGGTGATTTCCAATCCCGACTCAAATCCCTCGACGGCGTCTTCTGTAACCTGGAGTGCAGTCTCTCGAAGCGCGGTGAACGGTTCCCCGACCGAGCATACTACTTCCGAGGTGACCCTGACTGGGCTGTTCCTGCACTCAGCGCTGGCAATATCCGATTCACAACGCTGTCGAACAACCACTCGATGGATTTCGGAGCGGTCGCCCTGACCGATACGATAGACGTGCTCGATAAGGCCGGTATCGCAAACGCGGGCACTGGTAAGACCCCGACGGCGGCATGGGAACCGGCTACGTTTTCCGTCGGTGACCTCGATGTCGCCGTCGTTTCGTTCTCGGACGAGTACGAAGTGTACGCCGCGACCGACGACCGACCCGGGATTGCCTGGGCCCAAACCGACCACGATAACCTGAGAACGCAACGACTCGTCGGGAACGCGATCGAGCGCGCGAAATCGACGAACCCGGATCTGCTCGTCGTCTCGCTTCACTGGGGGGAAAACTGGATCGAGCGCCCCAGCAATCGGCTCGTCGAATTCGGCCACTGGCTCGTCGATCAGGGTGCGGATCTCGTTCACGGCCACAGCGCACACGTCGTCCAGGCTGTCGAACAGTACGGCGACGGCGTCATTCTCCATGACACCGGCGATCTCGTCGACGATTTCGGAATCAAGGACGACTTGGGCAACGACAAGAGTTTTCTCTTCGAAATCACGCTCACCGGCGGAGAGTTCGAGGAGATACGGCTCGTTCCGTTCCACATCGACGACGGCGTCCGTCCCGCCACCGACGACGAAGCGGCTTGGCTCCGAGAGACGATGCGCGAACGCTCCGACCCGTTCGAGACGACGTACGAACGGGATGGCGACGGTCTCGTAGTTCAGCTCTAAGTCGTCTGTTCACGCCTCAGTAACTTCGCTTCGCGATCGAGGGTGGGGGTTTCCGTTTCAGCCGCGTGGGGATTTCTTCAGGTATCACCGGAGGATGCTACTATCATCTCCCTTCTCGGTAGAGGTCGCCCTGAAGATATTTGAGTCCCGTATCGACAGCGATCGTCACCACGGCGGCATCGGCCGGCCGGTTCGCTGCAACCAGGGTGGCTGCTGCGATGTTCAGTCCCGTGCTCGTCCCTGCAAAGAGTCCTTCCTCGGCGGCAGCGTGTCGAGCAATTCGTCGCCCCTCGGCCTCGGGAATGGCGACGACGTCATCGTACAGGCGACTCTCCAGATGCGGTGGCTCGAACCCGACGGCCATGCCTTCGACGTTGTGTGCCCCCGATTCTCCCCGTGACAAGACCGCGGATTCGTCGGGTTCGACCAGCGTGACGGCCACGTCGGAGGTTCCGTCACGGAGAACACGTGCGGTTCCCATCGAACAGGCACCGGTGCCGACGCCCATGACGAAATCCGTCACCTCGGGGCAGTCGGCTAGGATTTCCTCGCCGAGGCCAACGTACCCTTCCGGGAGATGAGGGTTGTTGAACTGGTCGTGATAATAAGCCCCAGTTTCCTCGATGATCTCCTCGACCAGTATCTCCATATCATCGATGATGCCTGGGTAGATTTTCCCTTCGGGTGTCTCCATGACCGCCACGTCGGCACCGAGCGCACGCATCGTTCGGATTTTCTCCTCGGCGAAACAATCGGCGGAAACCAGAGATATTGGGTGCTCCTTCACCGTGCAGACGAACGCCAGGCTGGCGCCGGTGGAACCACCGGTGAGTTCGACCACCCGTTGGCCGGGTTCGAGGTCGCCGTCCTGTTCGGCGTTTTCGATAGCCGCCAGTGCCATCCGATCTTTCATGCTCCCGGTGGGGTTCGCACCTTCCCACTTGGCGAAGACGCGAGCGCCCCCGTCGGGACGGGCGCTCGTTAGTTCGATAAGCGGCGTGTTTCCGATAGCCCCGAGCGCAGACTGGGCTTGCGTACCTGATTCGTGACGTTCGTCGTGTCGTACCATTGTACGTGTTCAGCGACGGCGTCTTGTAGAAACGATTATGTTGGACATGTCCAAATCCCTCCGCGTGCAAGAGTTCGTGTTCACGATCGATTACGAGGTCGGCTTCGATCGAATCATGGATACTTTCATCGAGCATCCAGCGGCGGTTGCCGACTCGCTCTCGATCGCCGTCTCGCCGAACGGGATGTGGCGGGTCGACAAACTCTCCGGGCCGGCAGCGTTCTTCGAGGAACTCCGAGACCCATTACTCGACCCGCAGTACTGTAACGACTGCCTGTGTGAACCAGCGAGTTGTGAAACGGTCTGGAACCACGAGGTAATGCACTCCGGAACCGCAACGCGAACGCTCTATTCGTACATGGACGAACTCGGCTTCTGTCGGTCGATTCCGTATCTGGCGATGGACGAACTCGGAGATGGACTGCTCTTTGAAGCCCAGCGCCGCGAATACCGGTACGAATGGCGACTGCTCGTCCCGGATGGCCGCGAGATCAGTTCTTTCTACGACCGCGTGAAGAGCGAACTGGGAACGGGTCGGACGCTGCGTTTCGAACAACTCACGGAACCCGTCCGCTGGGGTGACGCCGCGGTCAGCATCGCAGACTTGCCTGCCGAACAGCGAGCGGCCCTCGAAGCAGCCCTCGAACGAGGGTACTACCAGACGCCGCGCGAAACCACCATTCGAACGATGGCGACGAACCTCGACGTATCGCGGTCGACGCTCCAGTATCGGTTGCGGCAGGCCGAAAACTGGCTCGTCTCTAATCTCCTCGAAACGTCGCTATAGTCAGGGACGTCGAGACGAGATTTCAAATCGAGTTACTCGGTGGCGTCATCGAGTAACTGGACATGACTTCAGGGTACTCTCGACAACCACTCTTGGGTCTGCCGGCATCTGTCCAATTCGACCGTAATCGTGGGGTACGTTACCATTACTCCCCGAACAATTATTAGCATAACATCCATCATCAGAGCATATGCACAACTCGTCAGCTTCGTATCCAGAACCATCAATACAAACGACACCCGAAAATACCGAGTCAATCACGAATGCTGTGGTGTCGGCGGTGGCCGAGGCGAAGGGTACGAAACCTGCGACCCCTCTCTACGAAGCCATCGACCCTGACGCACTTGATGACCTTTATCAACATTCCTCACCAGAAGTGAGCTTCGAATACGTTGGCTTTCGCGTTACAATTCATTCTGACCGGACGATTACTGTAGCCGATCTCAGGAAATAGAACACTGCGTGAACTACTCCGCCCTACCGCGTTGGGGCTACCCGCCCCTCACTTGTTGAGGACGGAGCTTCCTGTTTCTGTGTCGGAACGTGCAGAAACCGTTTCCACAGTGGTTCCAGACTCCGCAGGCGACTTCCCTTTACGGGTGGTTTGGAGTGTCCCGCTCCTACCGGATGGACACTCGACTGCCACGTTCGGCGCATGCGTGTTCTTGCATTCAAACACCGAACGCATTGGAGTGAGTATCGTACTACACCGTTCGAACGCGAAGGGAGTAAGGCTATGGCGTACAGTGAAAGTGACCAAAGACGGCGGGCGTATCCCCTCCCTACTCACTCCCTTCGGTCGTTCGTTGAGGAAGGGGTCTTACCGGCCTGAAATTCAGAAAACTGTGAGAGACTGGCATTTTACTAACTGCTCGAATGGTTATTTTCGACGACTTTTCTCTGCAACAGATTACAAGAAATAGTTTTGATGAGAACTCAGACAGTTCGACGGACGAACCGAGCCGACCACCTCACGGTCGAGCCCCGATCGGGTTCACATCTACGGTCATCAGGGAATAATCGTGAGCGAAACACTGCCCGCTTTCGAGACCCGTCTGGTCGCACTTCCGATGATGGCTTCATCGACTGCACCAGTGCCGTGATGTCCCATTATAACGTGGTCGTACTCGTTTTCCGCAACGAGTCGAAGAATGCGTTTTCCAACGCGGTTTCCTGGCCGAAATTGGAGGTCGGGATCGAGTTCAATCCGGCAGTCGGCATCGGCACCTTCGTCAGAAAGTACCTCCCGAGCCATCGTGAGGATCTTTTCGGCAGTATCGGACCGTTCGTTTCGGAAGTGAACCACTTCAAGCGTCGCATCGTAGCGGCGTGCGAATCCAGCTGCAAATCGAACGGCCCCCATACTGGACTCCGACCCGTCGATCGGGACGAGGATTTTCATACGAGAGGGACGACTCGCTCGTGCATAAGTTAACGGTCGTCAATCGATTCGGCTGATACCGTATTGAACTCTCCCGTCACCCTTCGTCGGTGCAACCGAGTCTCATCGCTGACATCACCCCGTTACTGACTCGACATACCGCACTCGCGGTAGCATTATGCTCTCTGCGACGGAATCTGTCGGTAGGGGGCGTATCGATGTCAACACCATCATTCGACATACTAGAGACGACTATCGACGAGATTCACCAAGCCTACGGGGCGGGAACGCTCGATAGTCGCGAACTCGTCGACCGCTATCTCGACCGAATCGAAGCGTACGACCGGAACGGACCGACAATTCGGTCTATCATCACGGTCAATCCGAATGCCGAAGAAAGAGCCGCGGAACTCGATCAAGAGTTGCAGGAATCGGGGAACTTCGTTGGCCCGCTTCACGGTATCCCGATAGTCGTCAAGGATCAAATCGAAACGAAAGGAATCACCACAACGTTCGGATCGACTGCGTTCGAGGACTACGTCCCCGATCACAACGCGACGATTATCGATCGGCTCGATGACGCCGGTGCAATCGTGCTTGCGAAAACGAACCTCCCCGATTGGGCGACCTCATGGTTCGCATTCTCGTCGGTTCTTGGCCGAACCAAAAATCCGTATGCGCTCGACCGTGACCCGGGCGGGTCGAGCAGCGGAACCGGTGCCGCGGTCGCCGCCAATTTCGCGACAGTCGGTATCGGCGAAGACACCGGTGGTTCGATCCGTCTGCCAGCGTCGTTCACCAACCTCTTCGGACTCCGTGTCACACCGGGGCTCATCAGCAGAACGGGCATGTCACCGCTCGTCCTGTCACAGGACACGGCCGGGCCGATGACCAGAACAGTCACAGATACCGCGACACTGCTCGATGTGATCGCTGGATACGATTCGACCGACCCATACACGGTAACGAACGAACTGACGCACCTCGACGGGACGTACGTCGACCAACTCACTGATGACGGCCTGGATGGTGCGCGAATCGGCATTCTCCGCGACAGATTTGGCGACGATTCCGAGCCGGACGCCGAACCGGTCAACCGCCTCGTCGAGGGTGCACTCGAACTGATGAGCGATGCTGGTGCGGAACTCGTGGATCCGGTAACGGTCGCTGACATCGACCACTACGTTGCGGAAACGTCCTTGTATCTCGTTCAATCGAAACGAGATATCGACGAATTCCTCGCTAGCCGGGAGAACGCGCCGGTCGAATCGATCGACGAACTCTACGAACAGGAACTCTATCACGAACTCCTCGATCTTCTCGAAGGGATAGCGGAGGGGCCCGCGGATCCGACGGATGACCCGGGGTATTGGCGGAAGATCGTGCTTCAGGATACCTTCCAGCGAATCCTGCTCACTGCGTTCGCCGAACATCGACTCGACGCACTCCTCTGTCCGGACGTTCAGGTGGTACCACCGAAAGCGGACGAAGTGAAATCCGGTGCGCTCGATACGCTCACGTTTCCGACGAACACGGTCATCACTTCACAGGCCGGGTGCTGTGCGATGTCGATACCCGCGGGGATGACCGACGACGGTCTTCCCGTTGGCGTCGAACTCATCGGTAAACCGTACGACGAAGCGACGGTGTTGAAACTGGCGCACGCCTACGAACGGATAGCAGACCCCCGCGTCGTTCCGGCCACGACGCCAGCGCTCGAATCGGACGAATAGCCCACCGTTCGTTTCGAACGGCGTCGTTGTCTCCCCTACCGACGCGGTCAGCAGTGCTCAGGTGTGGGTTTCGACTCCGTCGATGACGATATCCATGCCCGTTTCGACCTGTCGTTCGGTGATGACGAGCGGCGGGATGATTCGGAGAACGTTTCCGTTCCGCCCGGCAGTCCACACGAGAACGCCCCGCTCGTAGCAGTATTGCTGAATCGCCTTCACCAGCGGTTTGTTCGGTTCCCCCGCTTCATCGACAAACTCGACGCCGATGAACAGTCCTTCACCCCTGATATCTCCGATTAGCGGCGTTTCGTCCGCAACCTCCCGGAAGCGCTCTTGAATGGTCGCTCCCATCTCGCGTGCGTGAGCCAGCAAATCGTGGTCTTGAATATATTCGATTGCGCGAACTCCTGCGCGCATCGCCGGGACGTTGCCGCGGTAGGTTCCGACGTGGCCGCCCGCCTCCCACGTATCGAGGTCTTCGTGGTACATGGTGGCGGAAAGCGGCAGGCCGATGCCCCCGATGGCCTTCGCCATCGGCATGATGTCGGGCGTCACGTCTTCCCATTCCGACGCAAACCACTGCCCGGTTCGTCCGAACCCGGTTTGGATTTCGTCGACGATGAGTGGAATTTCATTCTCCGTCGTTATCTCCTTCAATCCACGGAGGAACCCCTCCGGAGGCGTTACCACGCCGCCTTCTCCCTGAATCGGCTCGACCCAGATGCCAGCGGGGTCGGCAATACCGCTGTACGGATCTTCGACGAGTTCACGGACATCGGACAGCACCCGTTCGCACGCCTCCTCGTCCGAAAGCCCCTGTCTGAAGGGATACGGATACGGAACGTGGTACACGTCGGGTAGCAGTGGTTCGTACGCCTGTTTGTACTTTCGTCCTCCACCGAGACTGAGTGCGCCGGAGGTCGCCCCGTGATATGAACCTCGAAACGCGATGAGGCCAGTGTTTCCGGTGTTGTATTTCGCTATCTTGAGCGTCGCTTCGATAGCATCGCTTCCGGTCGGCCCGCCGAAGACCACTCGATTGTTGTCCGGAAGGCTGCCGGGTGCGATTTCGTTCAGTTTTTCGATGAGTTCGAGCCGTGCTTCGGTCGGAAAGTCGATTGTGTGGACGAGTTTTTCCGTTTGTTCCTGTACCGCATCGAGCACGTACGGATTCGAGTGGCCGACGTTGAGAACACCGATACCGGCGAAGAAGTCGAGAAACGTGTTCCCGTCTACGTCCCGTATCGTCGCACCCTTCGCTGCTTCGATGGCGATTGGAACGCTTTTCGGATACGCGACGGCAGCGCTGTCGATTTCTCGCTGTTTGTCGAGAAGTTCCTGCGACCGCGGCCCCGGTATGCGGTCGACATCGGGTGCGTCGCTAAAATGAAGCTCGTCGATTTGTGGACTGTTACCCATACACAAACTATGGAAAGGGAGGTGAAATACGTTATCGGTGGTGTTCGGTCATCCTCGATGGTGGTATCGTGTCATTCCGAATGCTCGGCCGACGAAAGTACCGAACGCCACCGCAGGCGGCCGAAGCTATTTGTCTTTCTCAGGCCACGTATTCGGTATGGTAACAATCGACGTCAACTGCGATATGGGGGAAAGCTTCGGCAACTGGAGGATGGGGCGGGACGACGAGGTCATGCCATACATCACCTCGGCCAACATCGCGGGAGGATATCACGCGGGCGACCCGCACGTGATGAACGAAACCGTCGCCCTCGCTGCCGAACACGGCGTCGGAATCGGCGTCCATCCCGGTCTTCCGGACAAGATGGGGTTCGGGCGTCGAACGATGGACGCGAGCCCCGAAGAAGTCCGCGACTACGTTACCTACCAGTTGGGTGCGCTGCAAGCGTTCGCCGACCAGCACGGAACGACGGTACAACACGTCAAACCGCACGGCGCGATGTACTCGATGCTTTCCGAGAGTGACGACCACGCTCGGGCGGTCTTGGAGGGGCTTCTCGACGTAGATGAGGAACTCATCTACCTCGCAACGGACATGAACATCTACGAGGTCGCCCAGGAGTTCGACGAACTTCGATCCGTGTTCGAGGGATACGTCGATCTCACGTATCGTCCGGACCGAAGCCTCATCGTCGAACAGCAGATGGAACCGAAAGACCCGAATCTCGTCGCGGAGCGATTTCTCGATATCGCGCTCGACGGAACCGTGGTCGCGGAAGACGGGACGGAAATCGAGGTTCCCGCTCGGAGCATCTGTATTCACGGCGACGGGCCAAACGCCGTCGAACTCCTCGAAACCATCCACGAACAGGTAGACGAACACGATATCCAACTCGCGTCACTGAACGACATCGCCTAATGGGGGGTCATCGGTTCGACCGCCGAACCGTTTCAGCAATCGAATCCCCGATTTGAATCTCTGACACGGCACCCGGCCCATCTCTCACTCCGCGTCCTCGGACGGCACGGTGAACTCCTCGTCGATGTACTTCGTGGAGTACTCGCCACCGCGGAAGGCGGCATCGTCAAGCATTGCCAGATGGAACGGTATGGTGGAGGGGACGCCCTCGATTTCGGCCTCCTGAAGCACTCGCTTCGCTCGACGGAGGAGTTGGGTTCTCTCCTCCGCGGAGACGATGAACTTGGCGATGAGCGAATCGTAGTACGGGCTAATTCTGTCGCCCTCGTCGATTCCGTCGTCGACGCGGGTTCCCATTCCACGTGGGAGTCGATATCGCTCGACCGTTCCCGGCATCGGTGCGAATTCGTTTGCCGGGTCTTCGGCGTTGATACGGAATTCCATCGCGGCTCCGCGGGTGTGGATATCGGCTTGGTCGAACGTGAGCGGTTCCCCTGCTGCGATTCTGAGCTGCCACTGGACGAGGTCGAGACCGGTAACGACCTCCGACACCGGATGTTCGACCTGAATCCGAGCGTTTACTTCAAGGAAATAGAATTTGCCGTCCTCGTAGAGAAACTCCACCGTTCCGGCGTTGACGTACTCCGCTTCGGCAGCCCCCCGTCGTGCGGCGCGCCGAATTTCCTCTCGCTCCATCTCGGTCAGCGCTGGACTCGGCGTCTCTTCGATGAGCTTCTGTTGTCGCCGTTGGATGCTACAGTCGCGTTCGCCAAGGTCTCGGACGTTGCCGTGTTGGTCACATAGAATCTGTACCTCGATGTGTCGTGGATTCTGCAAAAAGCGCTCGACGTACACGTTCGAGTTGTCGAAGTAGGCCTCCCCCTCTCGCTTGGCGTTCGTGAACTGTTCTTCGATTTCATCGTCTGCACGAACGACTTTGAGTCCACGACCGCCACCGCCGCCGTCGGCTTTGATCGCAATCGGGTACCCGTGTTCGTCGGCAAATCGTCGTATCTCGTCGGCGTCGGAGACCGGTTCCGTGGTACCGGGAACGATGGGAACGTCGGCCCGTTGCATTATTTTTCGAGCCTTCGTTTTTTCGCCGAACCGCTCCATGACATCGCTCGGCGGACCCACCCAGACGAAATCGCTGTCTTCGACCGCCGATGCGAACGATTTGCTCTCGGCGAGGAATCCGTATCCCGGATGGATGGCATCAGCGTTCGCTTTTTCAGCGGCGTCGAGCAGTGACGCTTGATCAAGATAGCTCTCACGGGCAACCGATGGACCGATGTGGTACGCCTCGTCTGCGAGGCGCACGTGACGCGCGGTTTCATCCGCGTCGCTGTAGACGGCCACTGCCTCGATACCAAGTTCCCTGCAGGCCTGAATAACGCGAACGGCGATTTCACCCCGGTTCGCAATCAAAACTCGATCGAACATCGTATGCGTGAATGGTTCTCATGTCATATAATACCGAACCTCGTCCGTTCGTATCGTCTGAAACCGGTGAAAGTTTCGCTCGAATCGGAATCCACGGTATCGCCTGTCGATAATTATACGTCGTCGGATGCGGTGTGTTTGTTTATACCATGGGTGGAACGCAAATCCAACGAATAGAGTTGCCGTCTCCACGATACGAGTACGGCGGCGACGACCACGTTTTCGTCGAGTTAGACCAGGAGATGAGCTTCGACGCCAATTTCAAGGCGATGGCGATCACCCAGCAGATTCGAGAGATGGATCTGTCCGGACTTATCGAGGTGTGTCCGGCGAATGCATCCTACCTTCTCCATTTCGACCCGGACGTCATCGAACCGGACACGCTCATCGCGAAACTGAAGGAACTTGACCGGGAGATACACCTCTCCGAATACGAGTGGGAGACCCGCATCATCGACGTTCCCGTTCTCTACGACGATCCATGGACGCACGAAACGATGATGCGCTTTCGCGACAACCACCAAGACCCGAGCGCGACTGACTTGGAATATTCGGCGCGCATCAACGGATACGAAAGCGTGGAGGCGTTCACCGACGCCCACGCCGGGGCTCCGCAAATGGTGACCATGATTGGTTTCGTGCCGGGCCTCCCGTGGACGTTCCAGATGGTACCCCGTGATGAACAGATAGAGGTTCCAAAATACGTCCAGCCCAGAACCGACACGCCAAGTCGGGCCATCGGCTATGGCGGAGCGTTCACGGCCATTTATCCGGTTCAGGGCGCTGGGGGCTACCAGCTGTTCGGCCGGACTCCGGTCGAAGTGTTGGATGTAGCGCAGGATCTCCCCGACTTCACGGAGTCCATGGTGTTCCCGCAACCAGGTGATGTGATGAAGTTTAGAAAAATCGACCGCGGCGAGTATGACCGTATTCGAACGAGAATCGAGGACGGAACGTTCGAATATCGATACGAGGAGTTCACGTTCTCGCCGGAATCGTTCTTCGAGGATCCGGAAACGTACAACGAGGAACTCGTGGAGGTGCTATACGAATGATCAAAGTGATAGAACCGGGAATTTCGACGACGGTTCAGGATCTCGGACGGTTTGGCCACTACCACATCGGGATGCCGCCATCCGGTGCGATGGATCTGTTCTCCCACAAGGTCGCGAACTATCTCGTCGGTAACGACGAATCCGATGCGACGCTGGAAATCACGTATCAGGGGCCGGATCTCAAATTCGAAGCGGACGCCACCATTGCGATCGCCGGCGCTGACATGGATGCGACGGTGGACGACGAACCGATTGCTACGTGGGAGTCACACCAAATTAACGCCGGTGATGTCCTTTCGTTCGATTTCTCGGCTGAAGGCGCTCGGAGCTATCTCGCCGTCGCCGGTGGAATCGACGTGCCGCTCATGATGGAGAGTCGCTCGACCTATCCGCTCATCGGAATTGGTGGACACGAGGGAAGACCGCTCCAAAACGGGGATACGCTCCCCATTGGTCACGTGGACGATGATTCGGTACGAAGCGACCGACGAGTGCCCGACGAACACCGGCCGACGTACAGCGATATGGAGCCGATTCGCGTCGTGATGGGGCTGTGTGAATACCGCCTTACTGACGAGAGCAAAGCGGAGTTCTTGGACACGGAGTGGACTGTGACGCCGGAAGCAGACCGAGTCGGCTACCGTGTCGACGGAATCGACCTCGAGTTCATCGAACGGGAACAACCGTTCGGAGCGGGAACTGACCCGTCGAACGTCGTCGACCTCGGCTATCCCATCGGCTCGATTCAGGTTCCGGAGCAACCGATCGTTCTGATGCGAGATGCGGTGACGGGCGGTGGCTATGCGACGATTGGAACCGTTATCAGCCCCGACCGAAACCGTCTCGCCCAGCACCGAACACACCAATCGTTTTCCTTCGAAGCAGTTAGCATCGACGAGGCGCTAGCTGCCCGGGAAGCGCTCTCCGACCGACTCGAAGCGATACACGCCGCGGTCAACAAGTAAAATACTGACACATGAAACACGTTCGTGACATGCTGCTGGACAAAGCATATACAAGCGATTCCGGAGTATCAACACTGGCACGACAACGGAGCGCACACCATGGCTGAAAAAATCACTATCCAATCACCGATGCCCGGCGTCTTTTATCGTCGCCCAGACCCGGATGAAGAACTGTTCGCCGAGGAGGGAGACAGCGTTGAAGCGGGAGATGTCGTCGGTCTCGTCGGTGTAATGAAGAATTTCCACGATATTACGGTGAAACAGTCGGGGACGATCACCCAATTTTTCATCGAAAACGAAGCGGAAGTCGATGCGGGTGAGGATGTCGTAGAGATCGAGATCGACGAGTAACGGGCAACGTTCGATGGTACCCGCATCCCTCGGTGAACGGGTACGATTTCCCTCCGCCAACTTGTCGCTCGCAGTTTACCGAGAAGCGAACCCTTATGACCCCCATCTTCGAGGCTACCGTATGCCTGCTGCCCGTTGCAGACACTGTGGTTCGCAAATGATCAGTTCGACGTACCCAAAGGCGATAAAATGGTATCACGACCATCTCCGAAACAATCATCCGACTGCCTGGCTCCACGCCTAACGGTTTTCGTCGTGGGAGCGGCCAGCATTACATCGAGATTTTCACTTGGGTAACGGGTCGAGAATCGTTACGCCGTACCGATGGCTAACCTTCCGTCGGCCGCTCTTCTTTTGGGGTCTGGACACTTATTACAGCCATGCGACGACGGGGGGTTCTCAAAGTCATATTTGGCGGCGTCACAGGGGGAACCATTGGACGTATCGGATCGGTCGCGACAGCGACGGATGGCCGTCCGGCAGATACTGGTCGCGCTGTCGGGGCGGATGCGGCCAGCGGAAATGCACCTGCAATCGGTCTCGAAACGCTCGCCAGCGGGATGCAGGTACCGGTAGATGTCGCGTTCGCCCCGGATGCCGACCGGCGGTATATCGCCGACCAGGACGGTCGAATCTACGTTCACGAATCGAGCGGCCGCCGCGACGAGTTGTTCCTCGATTTGCGCGACGCCATTGAGTTCGAGGGCGAAAAGGGACTTCTCGGTATCGCACTGCACCCTGACTTCGCAGCAAACCGTCGGATGTTCGTCCGATACAGCGCACCCCGCCGGACGGGAACGCCACCCGATTACAGTCACACGTTCGTCCTCGCTTCTTTCACGGTATCCCCAGATGGCAGGCGGGCAGTGCGTGACTCCGAACGAACCGTTTTGGAGATTCCCGAACCGGAGAGCAATCACAACGGGGGTGCGATTCGATTCGGGCCGGACGGATATCTGTACGTGGCGGTCGGGGACGGCGGCGGTGGTGGTGGCGGTATCGGCGTTCAAAGTACCGGCCAAGACGTGTCGGAGAACTTGCTCGGGAGTATCCTCCGCATCGATGTCGATGGTCGAGAGGACGGGAAGCAGTATGCGATTCCCGAAGACAACCCGTTGGTGGGCACCGATGGCCTTGATGAACATTACGCATGGGGGTTCCGAAATCCGTGGCGAATGTCCTTCGATGGCCCCGACTTCTTCGTCGGAGATGTCGGCGAGACGCAGTACGAGGAGGTGGATCTGGTCGAAAACGGTGGCAATTACGGCTGGAAGATCAAGGAAGGTACACACTGCCTCGAAGACGGTTGTTCGAACAGGGTACCAGCGGGCGCTCGGAGCGGCGAACGACTCATCGATCCGATTATCGAGTATCCGCATTCCGGTGCGGGCGTCAGCGGTGTCTCGGTTATCGGTGGCTGCGTGTATCGCGGGGCTACGCTTCCGGCACTGAATGGAACGTATATTTTTGGTGACTATCAGGCGGCCGGCCGGTTGTTCGCCGCGACGCGTTCCGATGACGGTGGGCTTTGGCCGACGGAACTGCTAGACGTGGTTGACGAAGATACGACCAAGTTGGGTCTCGTCCTGTCGTTCGGCCGCGACGGCGACGGCGAGATGTACGTCCTCGCTATCGGAGTGGACGGCGGTGGTTTCCATCGCCTGATTGCCGTCTGACCGGGGGAGAAGCAACTAACTCCATCGCAACCAGTTCGAGTCTACAGATAAGCAAGGCGAGTGCCTCGGGGCTTGACCCCGAGGCGGTTCACGAGTCTTCTCCCCGAACGCTGTCGAAGCGAAGACGGTACGGCCATCCGGGGAACTGCCGAGGATTGTGCGTTGTCGGCGTCTCGTCGTACGGCCAGCATTCAATGACGAATTCGTCCGTTTCGTGGTTGACGCGAACGATGCCGTATCCTTCCCGTTTCAGCCGTCGGTCGCCGATATGATTGCTCGTTCCGGTCTTTCGACGGGTGAACTCCTCGAAGGATAGTTTAGGATTGGCGACCGCGAGCATCCGGATTCTGTTGCCAAACGCGTCCGTGAAATCGCCCGTGTGCGGCGTGCCAGTGCCGTTCGGAAGGTCGGTGTTCGGTTCGAACCATCGCTGATAGAGCGTGGCACAGGCCGGCGCGGCGAACTGCACGATACCGTCGGTATTCGTCTCGATGCCGTGCCGAGCCAGCGTCGCCAAATGCTGATCGCCACAGAGCGAGAGCGCTCCCGCGTCCTGCAACAGCCCCACGACTGCATCACGTTCTTGCTTCGGGTATGCACTCGTGTCGTAATCTTGTTCGGGCCGTCCCGAGGGCGTCGTATGGAGGCTTGCGAGCGTCGTCTGCATAAAACAGATACGCGCCGCACTCGCGTTCTCGTCGTTGGCCCACCGTCGCAGAAATCTGGTTTGGCGCCTTCCCAACAATCGCTCGTCATTCGGAAGCTGTCGATCGTGTGGACTCGTTTTGAACTTTCGATCCTCAATGACTGCGAAATCGACACCGCCGTAGCGAAACGCCGTGTAGTAGGTCGAGATATCCCGTCGGACGAGGGCGATATCGTACGGATCCGGATTGTGACTGCACTGTGTCTGTTGGACGAGTTCGATGAATCCTGCTGCGCGGGCGTATCCACCCAGCCGGATTCTGTTCGACGGTGCGGCCCTTCCACGTTCTCCCCAGAGGTTCGACTGGTACACGTCGTGGTCGTCCGTCAAAACGATTGCTGGTCTATCCCGCGTCAGGTCGTTGAACGCCCACAGCCAGAGATACCATTTGTAGAGGTAGTCGAGCATCGGCACTTCCGAATCGACTTTCTTTGTCGGATTGCTCTGGTAGATTTGGTCGCCGACGAACGCCAGAATGTCTGGGTCGTGCGCCAGCGAGTTCTCAATGAGGTCGGTGTAGGGAAAGTAGATGTTTTCGTGCGTGTATCTCCCCAGTTTCCGTCCTCGCGGGAGGTCGAGCTTGCTGGAACCCGCTTCGAGCCATCGAGCGGTGGGGGCGACACAGCTGAAGAGGCCAATTGTGAGTTCTGACGTGTTTTCACCGGGGTCCGCAGCGATTCGTCCCCTGTAGATGGCTCGCGATTCGGACTGCTGATAGGACTGCTCTCTCACCTGTCGGTCAGTCCGCATTTCTAGGTGCGGGTCGTACACGATTCGATACTCCCAACTGCGAGTCGAATCCCACTCGTCGAGTCGGAACGGTGCCGTGTATCCCTGTTTGAGGGCAGTTGTATCGCCGATGCGCCACGGATGGTTCCCGTCTGCCGGTCTGTACTGAAACTGGACGGCTCGGGACTCGGTCTCGCCGACCGGCATGAGTTGTGCCGTGAGACGGAGTTCAGTTTCGTTCACTGAGTAGAGCGTGCCGGCGATCGGTCCGAACGTTCGTTCCGGATATTCTGCGATCTTTGCCCCACCCGTTCGGATGGTATCGAACCACCAGCGTGCTCCGGGCTGGTTGGTGGGTGGTGAGGAGACGAGCGAGATGCCGCCCGATAGATTCGAACCGGGAACGTTTCGGCGTGTCGCGCTCGCGATTCGGACGCCGCTTGGATGCTCTCGTACTGAAACGTGAACCGTAAAACGGTCGTCCCGCTCGGGAAGAATATCGACATTGAGCTGGTACCGTTGATCGGCATCCTGTCTGCGGGGGCCTCCCTGCGGATACGTTTTCCTCGACGGTAGTTCCGCAAACCGAAGCGGCCGCCTTTCGTCGGTGTGCTCACGAAATCGTACGCCCCCGTCCCGTTCGAACGTACAGAGGAACCCGCCGTCGGTACCCGACCCGCGTTGTGCCAGTGCCGCGGCGCGGTAATCCAGTGACTGGTTTCCGACGCCGAGCAGCAGGCCGCAAAAGCCATCACGGTTTGCGTTGCCCGCGATTCCCGTTCGGACGGAGATATGGCCCGGTACGGTTCCCGCGACGAGGTGTCGGGTGAGGATGCCCACCGTTCGGAGTTCGCGATTCGAATCGTCACAGACACATTCAATTCGGCCGTCGTGAAGTCGCCAATCCTGGAGGCGGTTACCCCAGAACGCGGGGCCGATCCAGGGACGAGTGACACCACGCTGGAGCGGTGCGACTGGCTCTAGCCGCTGTTCTCGAAGTGTTTCCAACGATTGAAGACTGTGGGTTGTCGGTTTGGTTCGTGCGGGGATTTCCAGGAGGCTGCCCCCCATCATGCCTAAAAACTGTCGCCGTCCGGCCCGGACAAACTGTGATGTCGCTGGTGGCGAAGGCCAGTATTCCCTCATTTGATTTCCCCCCACAAAGGGCTCTCTCGCAGAGCTATTAGCTATTTGTAGATTTTTTAGAACCAATGGAACCGTCACTCATCGGTAAATGCATGGGAGTTCAGTCACGACGGATCTCAATTGCCACCATCGCAACCAGTCGAAAGCCTGGTTCCACACATGACGTCGTAGTGGAGTTCGTTTAGCGTATTCCTGCATCGCCGGAACGTGGTGCTATCCAGTTATCGAGCGGCGGTTCGCGAATCATTCCCGGAGTTCATCGTCGCTTAGCTGACGTACGATGTTGAGGTGTATGATGTGGAGATGGGTTCCGATTCCGAACAAAATCAGGCCGAGCCCGACGAACAGGGATGGCATGATGAGGACGCCGATAGCAGGCGACGTTTCGTCGATTGTCGGGAACAGGACGACAGCGAGCAGCGTAATAAACGTGAGGAGAATGATACCAAGGCCTGCTTGTAGGTATCTGTAACAGAGTTTCGTGTTCGGCAATAAGTCGAAGCGATACTTCTCAACCATGGAGAATCTCACGTCTTCGAGGACATTGAACGTAATGACCGTGAGTTCAGCCGTAATTCTCCGGACGTCATCGGTTTCCGTCATTGACTAGATGTAACGTGAGTGAGAACGTTTGGATTCGTTTACTTCGAATACACCGACCTCGCCGTCCACCCCACAAAACTAGCACAGCGCGCCGTGACGGACGACATAACCGTATCCGTCGAGGTGCGTAACACCGGCGACAGAGCGGGCGAAACGGTTATTCCGGTGTACGGCGGCCGTGACCACGGACAAGTGCTCTACCCACGGAAAGTCGTCGTCGGCTTTGAGCGCGTCGCGCTCGAAGCGGGCGAAACCGCTCGTGTCGATATTCGGTCGTCGATTCTGCCGCTCGCGACCGTGCTCGGCGACGTGTTCGCTCGCGGGGAGTTGGTCGTCGATACAGGCGAGTACTGGCTCTCCGTCGGGGACCTGACGGAAACACTCTCGGTCGTCTGACCTCTTTCCAATTCACTCGGGAGCGTCGATGTCCATTTCGGATTTGGGAAGAGTGACGAATCGAACTGTCAGAAACGTCATCCGCTAGGCACACGAAGGAGCATGGGAGACGAACGATGACGAAACGGAGGATGCAATCGGATTCTGACGAGCGCCCACTCGTGACGATATTGGGGGATGCTGACTCACTGAGTCATGACCTGGTCGGTGGCAAAGGCGCGAACCTTGCCCGCCTCGTCGAGGTGGGATTCACGGTTCCTGCGGGATTCTGCGTGACGACTGCTGCCTATCGGACGCTTATCGATACGCCGACCGTTCGAGCGGCAATCCACGAATTGGACGGGCTCGACCCGACGGATATGGAACAGATCAGTGACAACAGCGCCACGGTTCGGGCACGGATCGAAGCCCAATCGTTTCCGGATGCCGTGCGCGACGCCGTCGAGGACGCGCTAAACGACATCGACGCGGTGGCGTATGCGGTTCGGTCATCCGCAACCGCGGAAGACCTCCCAAGCGCCTCGTTTGCAGGGCAACATGAGACGTTCCTGGGCGTTTCGCCGGACGACGTTCTCACGAACGTTCGGGCGTGCATGGCGAGTTTGTTCACCGATCGGGCCGTCTCCTACCGGCTTCGAAACGATATTTCACACGACGTGGCGCTCGCGGTCGTCGTCCAGGAAATGGTTTCTCCGGACGTTGCTGGCGTACTGTTCACGGCGGATCCGCTCACCGGAAACCGACGCGTCGCGTCCGTCGATGCGAACTACGGACTCGGCGAATCCATCGTCGTTGGAGAGGTGGCCGCCGATAACGCCCGTATCGACCGATTGTCGGGCGAGATACTCTCCTACGACATCGGCGAAAAGTCACTCGCTATCCGCGCAGGTGGAGCGAAGAGCGGCGGCACTGAACGAGTCAGTATCTCGTCGGAAAAACGAACTGCACGTGCGCTCTCCGACTCGCAACTACGAGCACTCGTCCGGGTAGGAAACGCCGTTGCGGAGGAGTTCGATAGTCCGCAAGATATCGAGTGGGCGCTAGTAGATGGCAAGTTCATCGCCCTGCAATCTCGGCCGATCACCACGCTCTTCCCGGTGCCGTCACCACCGCCGACGGACGAATCGTTGCACGTCTATCTGAGCTTCGGTCATCAGCAGGCGATGGCGGAGGCGTTACCGCCGTTGGTGGTCGATTTCTGGCGCGGATTTCTGAACAACGGTGCAGCAAGAGTACTTCCCGCCGATGCTGGGATCCGAATTGCGACCGAAGCCGCCGACCGTATCTACATCGATTTGACGCCGATGGTACGTATCGCCCCAGTTCGTCGACTGATCCTCCACGCGGTTTCCGCGCTCAGCGAACCCGCAGCGGACGGTCTCGTGGCGCTTTTAGAGCGACGGCGTGCCGATATCTCGCCACGTAGCCGACGAGACGGTCTGTTGGCGCTCGCCCGAACGGTTCGACGGGGATTCCCGCTGCTTCGCTCGGCCGCACCACGGGCGACGCTGCGATTCGTTCGGTCGTTCGTCCTCGGCCCGCCGAATCTCGGCGCAGATAGAGCCTGGGTCGAAACGTGGGGTCGAAACCTCGCAGCGAGCATCCGGCGACCCGACTCCCGTGCGGAACGCGTCCGCCGCGCGTTTAACGAGTTCGACATCCTGCTGGTGCTGAGCGACGTGCTTCCGCGAATGACCTCGCTCCCTGCGGCCATCGTGGCCGGCAAACTCCTCCGACGATGGTTCCCCGACATGGCTTACGAGATCGACGCGATCGGCAAGGGCTTCGAATTCGAGGTCGTAACCCAGATGAACCAGCAATTGGGTGAACTCGCCGATATCGCTCGCGAACATCCGGCTGTTATCGACGGACTCGCGGATGGTGCATCGATGGCATCGATCGAGGACGAACCCGGTGGTGAGGAGTTCGTGACCGCGTTCGAGGCGTTTCTCGACGAGTTCGGGCACCGAGCGACGGGCGAGATCGATCTGAGCCGTCCGCGGTGGCACACGAACCCTACCTCGCTTCTGCGAACAATACGGAGCAACGTCGAACACGGAAGTGCTGGCGGGCATCGTACCCACCTCTCCGAACTTCAGCGACGCGCCGAAACGGCTGCCGCTCGACTCGAATCACGCGCCGACCACGGACTGTTCGGATCGATTCGGCAGACGGTCGTTCGACGCTTGATTCGAACCTACCGCGGCGGTATCCAGCTCCGTGAGTACCCCAAACAGGGCGTCTCCCACCTGTTCGCGACCATTCACGATGTCCTGTCGGAGGCCGGTGAATGGCTCGCTGCCGAGAACGTACTCGACCAGCCGGACGATGTTTGGTATCTCCGCAAGCCTGAACTGCTTGCCCTGCTGTCGGGCGATGAGATGGCCGTCGATGTGACAACGCGGCGGCAAGCCCACGAACGATATGCAGCGATGGTCGCCCCACCGCTACTTACGAGTGAGGGCGAACAACCCTCGCAAAGTGACGATGACCGACCGGAGGGTGCACTGTCCGGGACGCCGGTTTCCGCGGGCGTCGTAGAGGGACACGCACGCGTCGTCCGTGACCCGGCCAAAGCGACGATAGAGACGGGCGAAATTCTCGTCGCACCCTCGACGGATCCCGGATGGACGCCCCTCTTTCTGAACGCTGCCGGACTCGTGATGGAGGTTGGCGGTCGAATGACACACGGGGCGTTGGTCGCCCGCGAGTACGGCATTCCGGCAGTCGCATCCGTCCCTGATGCGACGACGACGATTCGAACGGGTGAACGAATACGGGTCGATGGCAAACGTGGTATCGTCGAACGCATCGACCGTGAGTAGTGCGTGGTTTCCGGTGAAACACATCCACGGATCCGTGACTTCACCAACGAAACGAGTGACAGCACTCGACGAACCGTGACCGATCCAATCGAACGACCTCCTTCATCGGCTCTAATAAATGCACAGGAGTAGTGTCAGTCGAGTTCTTGTTCTGATTTGGACGCGCGGTGACCTCCTCAGCATTGTTAAGCGCTCACCGACCGTACGAAGAGTATGAGTGCGGCAAGTGGGAGTTCAATCGAAACTGACGCGAACCCTGGCCGCCGAACACTGCTGTTATTTATAATCACTTCGTTGACTTTCGGCACCGCCTTCGTCGGTATCAAAGCCGGTTTAGTCGATATTCCACCGATACTGTTCGCCGCGTTGCGTTACGACATCGGGGCAGCCATCCTTCTCTCATACGTCTATTGGCGCGGTGGCTACTGGCGGCCACGCACTCGAAGCGACCTGATGGCCGTCGCCATCGCCGGGTTCTTTTTATCAGGGCTGAATGCCGCCCTCCTCTTTACAGGACAGCAATACATCACGACGGGGACTGCCGCTGTCGTATTCAGTCTCGTCCCGGTCGTGGCACCCCTGTTCGCACTGGTGTTGTTGCCCGAGGAACGGTTCGACCCCATCGGAATGGTTGGTATCCTGCTCGGATTGGTCGGGGTAGCTGTCATCGTCGGTTTGAATTCGGTATCCACCAGCGGCGAGTCCACCGTCCTCGGTGTCACTCTCGTCGGCGGCGCTGCGGTCGCGGCAGCGTTCGGAAGCGTTCTTTTGAGCCGAACCGACCGCTCGATTCCTGGCTTGGGCATGACGGCGTGGGCACTCGTGCTGGCTGCTGGATTGGTACACTGTCTAAGCATGTTGGTGGGCGAATCACCGGGAGACGCCACGCCGACGATTCGAACGTTCATCGCCGTCTTTTGGGTCGGGGTGCCTGCGACGGCACTCGCCTTCCCCGCCTATTACGGCCTCATCGACCGCGCTGGACCGGTTCGAGCGAACCTGATCAGCTATACGGTTCCGCTTGTGGCGACGGGCGTGGGCGCCATCGTTCTCGGCGAGGTGATTCCCCTTCGAACCGTTTCCGGCTTCCTAATCATCGTCATCGGCTTCGCCCTCGTCGAACGGCGAAACCTCAAATCCGAAATTCGGAGACTGCGAGGGTTGCCCGCTCCGCCCGAACAGGACGAGGAAGTCGTTTGTGAATCCGCTCCGCGGGGATGAACTGGCGTTCTTTCCGTAATTCATTATGTTTATTATTCGGGAAAATGTCATTTTCGTATGAAACGCCTTCCATTCGACAGTTCCAGACGGCAAGCGCTTCACATGGTTGGCGTTTCGGGTATTGCTGCTGTCGCTGGCTGTCTCACACCATCGTCTCCAACAAACTCGTGTACAGAGGACATGGACGTTTCTCTACAAAAAGTTACTAACGCCCACGTTTCGAACGAGTTCAGTTCAGTTGTTAACGGCGCTCCGTACGCCACCGATACTGTGGTTTCGGACGCGTTCGATACTGGAAAAGCCACCTCACGCGGCTACTATTCCCCGGAATTACGGACGGAGTACGTCGCCGCGGGTTCGGAACCACGCTACTATCGGGTCACGACTACTGAACACGACCGGACGAAGACAACCGGGTACGAATACGCGGTCAAAATTGGAATCGATGACTCGACCCTCTCGAATGACGATACCGTCCGTTTCTTTCCCGATTTACCTGCCCAAGATCGCGAGTCGATACATAGCGCGATCGGAAACAAGGAAAAACTTCACGCTCCACATTTTACCTCGTTCTCGGTGGTTTTCGCGTATGAACACGATGCGGTGCGCGAGCAATCGATGTTCGTACCGAACACCGGCGTTCAGTACGTCGAGTGGGAAGGCACAGTGCTGCGGTTCAAATTCGAGGAAGAACGAACAGTCCAGATTACGAGTACGACCGTGATGACTGAACGCGTCGCTGAGTCGTCGTCGGGATTTTTTGAGCACGTCCGCGACGAACGTGGTGTCGTACTCGACAGCCTCACGAGTCGGCAACGAGAGATCGTCACCCGAGCAATCGAAGATGGATATTCCGAATGCAAACCATACTCGGAGCCGTACGCCGACCTCCTTGACCAACTCCGTATGAGCGACGGCGAATTCGCATTGCTCGCTCAGTACGATTCTCAGTGGTATTTCACACAAATTCACCAGCGGACTCGGTGAACACTACCCGTCAACGGTCAGACCAAGACGTGATCAATCGCAGGTGAACTACCCCACCCTACTCGCTCACGGCTGACACCGTTCGCTCCTTGAGGGTGAGGCTTCCTGTTTCCACGACGCGCTTTGCAGATACGGACGTCTCCACAGGGAGCGCAGTCTCCACAGGCATTGATTCGGAGTGAACCACTCCTACTTCTTCAAGACCGCGAGAGAGAATGTTCCACGCCGCATTCGCATCCCTTTCAGCCTCAAACCCACACGCCGGGCACGAGTGTTCACGAACCCACAACGGTTTCTCCGTCTTGACACCGCAGGACGCGCATTCCTTCGTCGTGTCCTTCGGGTCAACCGCGACGAAGTGTGTCCCTTCTCGCTTGCACTTGTATTCGAGCATTCTGAGAAACGTCCCTCATGCCGCGCCTGCTCGGTTCCGCGAGTTACCCGGCAGTTCGACCAACCCTTTCGCACCGAGGTCTTCGACTGCCACAAGGTCGTACTCGCGGGCGTAGTAGTTCGAGAGTTTGTGGAGGAAGTCTCGCCGCTTTCTCTTTAGGTCAGCGTGCCGTCGAGCCACGACAGTCCGCTGTTTCTCCCAATTTTTGGAGCTGTGTTCTTTCTGCGAGAGGGCACGTTGGGCGCGTTCGATTCTCTCACGTTCCTCACTGAAGTCAGGACTCTCGATGGCATATCCATCGGTGTCGTGAGCGTACTTGAGAAGCCCCACGTCGATGCCAACGACCTGCTCCGGCGTCTTAGGTGTCTCGGGAGTGTCTTTGTCCATGCCGATGCCGAACGTGGCGAACCACTCGCCCGTTGGTTCCTGTTTGACCGTGACCTGTTTGAGACTCGCGTTCTCGGGGATTTCTCGGTGGAGGAAAATCGGAATCTCACCAACTTTGCTCAACCACAGAACAGGCCGACCACTCGTATTCTTGAGTTTGAAGCCGGACTGGTTGTAGGTGAGCGACCGATAGTCTCGGGGACGTTTCCACTTGAGCATCCCCACGGCGTGTCCGTTCTCCTTCTATGCTTTGAGCGTGGAGAGGTTGTCGTAGACGCGCTTGACGACCATCTGGAGGACTTTCGAGTGAATGTCTCCGAGATCATCCCACCACGTTTTGAGGTCGGGAAGTTTGCCCTGTACCTCGTAGCGGGCGGGAATGTCGTCTGACTCGTTGAGCAGGTAGAGAACGTGGTTGTACAGTTGCCTACAAGTATCGACGTGGTGACGGAGTTCCTCGCGGAGGACTTCTGGTGGGCCGAGCCGATACTTGTAGTTGTACTGCATGGTCTACTCGTCTGAATTGGGTTCGGAAACACGGACGACTTTCACGTCGGCTCCGCGCCAGCGTTTGGGAACAATGACGTGGGCGCTATTTCCCGACGGTTTTGCAGTCCCATCAAGGACTTCTTTGCCTTCGATTTCAAACCTATCCATCATCGATGTATAGATCATGGCTAGACATAAATGTAGTAGTGGGCCCGTGGGCTGGGTGTCGTAGGTGGTTGAGAACTGTGCGGCGCTGTATCCCCTCCCTACTGCGCTACTCAGTCGCTTCACTCCCTGCGTTGCTCCTTGAGGAAGGGGACTTAGCGCCTAAGTCCAGTTAATAGGCATCAGTCGCGTAACCGTTTGATTCAGCAGACACGGACACTCGTCAGCGAGACGTGAGTCCAACGCCGTCGGCCAGTAGTTCGTGGGAACGAAGCGCGTCGTCGTGGTCGGCGACGACGTGCTGAATCATGACCTCGTCGACGCCGACTCGGTCGGTGAGTTGCTCCAAGATGCTGGCGAGTGTTTCCGGACTCCCGGAAATCGCCCGTGGCCACTCGTCAGAATCGAGCGTGGCAGGCGTTGGCTCGGGAACACCGCCGAGTTCGCCGATGGCTTCCTCGATGGACGGCGTCGTACCGACGACGCCGCGTCGCATTCGCTTGTACGACGCCTCAGCTACCGCTCGAAGTCGCGCCGCTTCCTCGTCGGATTCGGCACAGACTGCGTTCACCGCGACCATTCCCGCTGGCTCGTCGCTGCTCCCTGCCAGCCATGACGGCCGGAAGTGCTCGCGATACTCCTCGAACGAGTGGGTGGCGAACTGGGGTCGAATGAACGCCGCGAAACAGTACCGCAACCCGAGTTCCCCTGCGATAGCCGCACTCGACGGACTCGACCCGAGTACCCACGGAACCGGTGGCTCCGCATTCGAGCGTGGAATTTGCAGGTCGCTGTAGGTGTGCTCATCGGGGTAGTCGTCGTAGAGGTGGTTGACGACGGCTGTGATTTTCTCAGAATGATCCTCGTCGGGATTTTGAACGTGGCGTTCCGTTCCGAGGGCTTGGTCGGCAGCCGGTGAACCGTTCGCCCGGCCGAGTCCAGCATCGATACGGCCGGGGGCGAGCGCGTCCAGTGCGCCGAACTGTTCGGCGACCTTGAACGGGCTGTAGTGGTTGAGCAACACTGCTCCCGAGCCAACCCGAATCGAGTCGGTTTCGGCCGCGAGGTGACCGAGGAGCACCTCGGGTGTCGTTCCCGCCAGCGTGTCCGCCATCCCATGATGTTCTGCCACCCAGAATCGCGAGTAACCGAGTCGTTCGGCCTGTTGTGCGGTTTCGACGGTATTCGCGTAGGCGTCGGTCGCGGTGCCGTCGTCGGGAACCGGCGAGAGATCGACGACAGAGAGATTCATATTCGGTGTCGGGGACTGTGAAGGATAACGGTTTGGCTAACTGCAGGTTCTTGCTGCGAACGTGACCATCTCGATGAGAGCGGAGTGGCCATCGAGTATTTGCTCGCTCGGCTACTCGAGCAGGCAAACGTTTTTGTCTATTTACGCAAACGTCGAACCGAATGGTCAACGGCAGTCGCGACGAGACGACCGACGAGCGTGAGTGGGAGACGCCGCCCATATCGTTCGTCAACGGGGCTAACGTTACCGCCGCCGATGGTGACGCACTCCGAGAGATGGACTGGCCAGCGTGCTGGGAGTGTGCCGCCGATTTACTGGACTGGAATCGTCCGTTCGATGCGGTGCTCGACGACGACGGCGTCACGCGCTGGTTCCCCGGCGGTCGGCTGAATGCCTCGTACAACTGTCTCGACCGCCATGTCCGGGATGGTCGTGGCGACGAGGCGGCCGTGACGTGGGAGGGAAAATTGGGCGAATCCCGAACGTACACGTACCGACAACTCCTCGACGAAGTGAATTCCTTCGCGGCAGCGCTCCGCGACCTCGGGGTCGGCGAGGACGATGTCGTGACGCTGTACATGCCGATGGTGCCGGAACTTCCCATCGCAATGTTAGCCTGTGCGAGAATCGGTGCACCCCATAGCGTCGTTTTCGCCGGATTCTCCGCCGACGCGCTTGCAACCCGGTTGACCGGCGCGGACTCGGAGTACTTGATCACTTGTGACGGCTACTACCGTCGTGGCACCGCACTCTACCTCAAGGGCAAAGCCGACAATGCCTGTCTCTCCGTCGGACAGGAAGTCGAACAGATCGTCGTCAACCGGCTCGCCGATGGCGATTCAGTCGGCGACCACCATTCATATGAGAAACTCGTTCGTGACCACGCAGGGGCCGAGGTCGCCCCCGTGGAGCGCGGTTCCGACGACTTGCTCTTTCTCATTTACACGTCCGGAACGACGGGCAAGCCGACGCTCGTCGGACACACCACCGGTGGCTATCTCGCACACGTAACCTGGACAAGTCGCGCGGTGTTCGACCTCGATCCGGAGGACACACACTGGTGCTCGGCCGACGTCGGCTGGATTACTGGCCACTCCTATGCCGTCTACGGTCCACTCGCTTGCGGTGCGACAACCATCCTGTACGAAGGGACGCCGGACCATCCCGAGAAGAACCGACTCTGGGAAGTCATCGAACGCAACGAAGTCGATGTCTTCTACACCGCACCGACATCCGTCCGGTCGTTCATGAAATGGGGGAGCAAATATCCGGCACAACACGACCTCTCGTCGCTCCGACTGCTCGGCACGGTCGGCGAACCCATCGACGAAACGGCGTGGCACTGGTACCGTGAGCACGTCGGTGGCGGCGAGTGTCCGATCGTGGATACGTGGTGGCAGACCGAAACGGGTGGTGTTGTCCTTTCGACGCTCCCCGGTGCCGACCGGATGCGACCCGGCGCTGTCGGTCGGGAACTGCCCGGTATCGAAGCGGCGGTCGTGGACGAAATGGGGAAACGGGTCGCGATCGGGGAATCCGGACGATTAGTCCTCACGCAACCGTGGCCGGGAATGGCCCGGTCGCTGTGTACGGAAACGGACTGGGGTGCCCGTCGAACCGGAACCGTGGACGGCGAGTGGCAGTACGATACCGGTGACAACGCCATTCGTGACGCCGACGGCTATTTTCACCTTCTCGGGCGGGCCGACGACGTGCTCAACGTCTCGGGTCGCCGCTTGAGCACCGCGGAAATCGAATCGGCCATCGTGGGTGCCGACGGGGTGTCCGAGGCCGCCGTTGTCGGCGGAACGGACACGGTAACGGGTTCGAAAGTCCATGCGTTCGTCAGTCCCGAGTCGAACGTTGCGGGCGACGAGGCACTTCGCAAGCGCGTCCGAAGCGCGGTCGAGTCAGCCATCGGGCCTATCGCAGTCCCCGAGACCGTCACGTTCACACCTTCCCTGCCGAAGACGCGGTCGGGCAAGGTCGTTCGACGATACCTGAAAGCCATCACGAACGGCGAGGATCTCGGCGATACGAGCGCACTCCGGAATCCGGAGGTCGTTGGCGAACTCGAATCGCTCCTCGACGAGTAGATTTCGTATTTCGATGAATATCCGAAACGAGTATTACCGATGATTTGGATTTCATCTCCCGACATCTCGTGGAAAGTGCTCGTATGCAGGCCATGCTTACCGAAGTTTTATTCGGTTTGTTGAGAAAATACGAAACAGGATGCGTGGCGAGAGAAACACGGAATATCTGACGACACCGGAGTTCGAACATCTCCGCCGCGGAACCGAAACCTACCGTGAAGACCTCGTGGTGACGCTGGCGGGCCGTGTTGGACTTCGTGCCTCGGAACTGACTCGAATACGTCCCGCCGACCTCCGAGAAGGCGACCGCGCCGGCGGTCGCTCCTTCCTTCTCACCGTTCCAGAGGGGAACGGCGAAACCCGGGAAGCGTACGTCCTACCCGAAGTCGCACACGACCTTCGAAAGTTCGGCGCTGCGAACGACGTCTCTCGCTGTGACCCGTTTATCCCCGTGTCGTCCCGTCGCGTTCAGATGCTGGTTAGCGACGTGTCTGACCGCGTCGATGGTCTCCAAGATATCACCTGCCGCGACCTCCGCAAGCATTTCGCGTGGCGGTGCCTCGTCGAGGAGGGAATCGACCCGCACGTAGTGCAGGTCGTCGGCGGATGGAAGAGCCTCGAAAGCCTCTCTCCGTATCTCGACACGCCAACCACGACTACAATCATCGACGCCTTCACGAGCCAGCAATCGAGTCCTGACGTTCGCGGTGCTGAACACGACACCGACCACGTGGATTCGCATAGTTCCGAGCTTCTCAGGTGCATCGGGGAGTTGGGAGCGACACTCGCAGAGGCATCCACGGTCGAAGACGTAGAAACTATTGTCTGTGACCATCTCACCGAGGTCTATCGCGCCGTCTGGATTTGCGATATGGATGGCTCACCACGGGAGAGCGCCATCCCCATGCAAGCCGATGCTACGGTTCCCGGCGTCGTTCTCGACGGGATTGACGCGTCAGCGGACGGAAACAACGTGACGGTTCTCGAAAGTGTGTCCGTCGATGGGCCGTTGTCTCGGTGTGCATTTGCCGTGGCTCCGCTCCGTTCGAGCGAAACCGTTCACGGGTTGCTCTGCGTTGCCGACGATTCGATTCGAGCAACTGACCGAACTGTACTCGCGGATATCGGTCGACGAGTTGGCAGAACCATTACGTCGATTACGCGCAAACGCCTCCTCTTGGCGGACACCGGTGTAATGCTCTCGTTACGGAGTACGGATACCGGTGTGTTTCTCGTGTCCGTCTCGAACAACCTCGACTGTCGATTCACCCTGGAAGGCGTGGTTCCGATAGCGAACCATTCGTTGCTCTACTTCGTTCGGGCCAGCGGGGCCTCCGTCGGCGATGTTCTCGAAGGTGTGACCGCCACGGACGCCGTCACCGACGCTCGTCTCGTTCGTGACTACGAAGATGACGCCCTCTTCGAGTTCGTCGTTTCGGGCGACTCGCTCGCCACGGTGCTCGTCGAACGCGGCGGGACTGTCCGTGACCTCTCGGTCGAGGCGGGTGTCCTCGACGTCTCGGGCGTGTTTTCACAACACGTCGATGTCCGCCACGTCGTCGAGAGCGTCGAGACATCGTTTCCGGAGACGGATCTCTACTCGAAGCGCAAGGTTTCCGAACCTGCACAAAGTGCGGTCAGCGTCCAGCAAACGGTACATGATCATCTCACGGACCGCCAGTGGACGGCGCTCCGGGCCGCGTACCTCGCTGGATACTTCGAATGGCCACGCGGGAGTACAGCGGAGGAACTCGCTGCCTCGATGGACGTTTCCTCGCCGACGCTCCACAACCATCTCCGGAAGGCCCAACAGAAGGTGTTCGATACCGTGTTCGACGACATCGACCATCGATCGGCGGACACCCGACGACACTAATTGCTTAAATTCGTGTGTGAGATTAGCTCGGTTGAACGGCCTGAAAAGTTCGATTAATTCCTAAACGTCCTGTTTAGATGCTCTAGAGCGTAAAATACGTCCGTTTGGATAGTTAGATTCACCACTTATATACCCTGATGGGTCTTGTGAACTTGGTTCATGACCGAAGTTAACAACGTTGAACTCGAGGCACGTCTCGAAAACCGGGAGCGATTCGAACCCCCGGAGTCGTTCGTTGAGCAAGCGAACATCGTAGATGACGCCATCTACGACGAGTTCGAGGGCAACTGGCCGGACTGTTGGAAACGAGCGGCTGATCTACTCGATTGGGAGACTGAGTACGAGACGATTCTCGACGACTCGAACCCGCCGTTTTTCGAATGGTTCACGGGCGGGTCGTTGAACGCTTCGGCGAACTGCCTTGACCGTCATCTCGAAGACCGAGGTGACGAAGCGGCTATCGAATGGGTCGGCGAACCGGCCGACGAGGACAACCGAACGTACACTTACAATGACCTTCATCGCGAGGTGAACGAGTTCGCGGCAGCGCTCCGTGACCTCGGCGTCGGCGAGGACGATATCGTCACGCTGTACATGCCGATGGTGCCGGAACTCCCGATTGCCATGCTGGCTTGTGCGCGAATCGGTGCACCGCACAGCGTCGTGTTCGCCGGGTTCTCCGCCGACGCGCTTGCGACCCGGATGAACGCGGCGGATTCGGAGTACCTCGTCACCTGCGATGGCTACTATCGGCGCGGTGACGCCCTCGAACACAAAGCGAAGACCGACGAAGGACTCGGCGGCGTAGACCACGACGTACGGACGGTGGTCGTAGACCGACTCGGCGACGAGTACGACCATCCGATGGCGAGCGGAGAATTCGACTACGATGACCTCGTCGCCGAGCAGGCGGGCACAAAGGTGGAACCCGTCCAGCGCGACGCCGAGGACATGCTCTTTTTGATGTACACGTCGGGAACGACTGGAGAACCGAAGGGCGTAAAACACACCACGGGCGGCTTTCTCTCGTGGGCATCGTGGACGTCACAAGCGGTTCTGGACATCAAGCCAGAGGACACCTACTGGTGTTCGGCCGACATCGGCTGGATTACCGGCCACTCGTACATCGTCTACGGACCCCTCGCGCTCGGAACGACGAGCGTGATGTACGAAGGGACGCCGGATCATCCCACCAGAGACCGACTTTGGGAAATCGTCGAGGAGTACGAGGTAGACCAACTGTACACGGCACCGACGGCGATTCGGGCGTTCATGAAGTGGGGAAGCCAATACCCAAAAAGACATGACCTCTCGTCGCTCCGACTGCTCGGCACGGTCGGCGAACCCATCAATCCGCGGGCGTGGAAATGGTATTACACGCACATCGGGAACGAAAATTGTCCGATAGTGGATACGTGGTGGCAGACCGAAACCGGCGGGATGATGCTCACCACCCTTCCCGGCGTGAAGGACGCAAAACCCGGGAGTGCGGGGCCACCGCTTCCCGGCATCGATATTCGCGTCGTCGATACGCGCGGCAACGAAGTCGAACCCGGAAAGGCCGGATATCTAACCGTCAACAAGCCGTGGCCCGGGATGCTCAGAACGCTGTACAACAACGACGATCGCTTCATTTCCGAATATTGGGCCGAATACTCGGACACGGAGAGTGACGACCCCGACGACTGGGTGTACTTCCCCGAAGACGGTGCGAAAATAGACGAGGACGGTTACATCACGGTTCTCGGGCGCGTTGACGACGTTATCAACGTCTCCGGTCACCGCCTCGGCACGATGGAAATCGAATCGGCCATCGTCGGCGTGGAGGGCGTCGCGGAAGCCGCCGTTGTCGGTGGAAACCACGAACTCAAAGGCGAGGCCGTCTACGCCTACGTCATCACGGAAGAGGAATTCGACGGCGGCGAAGAACTTCGCTCGCGCATCGTAGAGGGCGTCGAGGACGCCATCGGCCCGATTGCACGCCCCGAAGAAATTGTTTTCACGCCCGAACTGCCGAAAACCCGCTCGGGCAAAATCATGCGTCGATTGCTGGAGGATATCGCCAACGGCGAGGAGTTGGGCGATACATCGACCCTGCGCAACCCGGATGTTGTACGGGATATCGAAGCGACGGTCGGAGACGACTGAACGCCGTTCGAAACTGACCGACGATGAAAGACAATCACGACACAATCAACAATGTCAGATAACAGTACTCACGATAACGCGACGACCCCCGACGTCGAGACGGACGGCGGTGTCCAAACCGGTCGGAGAAATGTCAACTATCTTGACGCACAGATCAATATTTTCAAACCATCGACCCCGTTCATGCGCGACCATCTCAAAATCGTCTGGACGATGTTCGTCGCGTGGGCCATCATTGTCTTCGGGCCGGTAACGGCGACGTTTCTCGCGCCCGACGTGATGACGAGCATCACCGTCCTCGGGTTCCCGCTACATTACCTTTTGACCGCGATGGGGGCACCCAGCGGTGCACTCATCCTCTCGTTCATTTACGCACGCAAGCGTGACCAGCTGGACAGCAAGTACGGCATCGACCACACCACCAACAAACCCACGTCCAATACTGAGACGGTGGCATCCGATGGTGGTGTCGAGCAATGATGTTGACACCGCTGAAACTCCTTCCCGACGCGCTTAACGCCTCGTTCAAGATCGTCCCGGCAGCCATGGTTTCGGGCATGTTGCTGTTGTTCTTGGGCATCGGCTACGCGTTCCGTGTGGCCGATACGGAAGACCTGTGGGTCGCCGGGCGCTCCATCGGAAACGTTGAAAACGGGATGGCTATCGGTGCCAACTGGATGTCAGCCGCGTCGTACCTCGGAATGGCCGCGCTCATCGCGCTGTCGGGCTACTACGGCCTCGCTTTCGTGGTCGGGTGGTCGACCGGCTACTTCGTCCTGCTCATCTTCATGGCCGCACAGATGCGACGGTTCGGAAAGTACACCGCGCCCGACTTCGTCGGTGACCGATTCAACTCCGACACGGCGCGTGCTATCGGCGCGCTGACGACGATTCTCATTGGGTTCGTCTACTCGGTCGGACAGGCTCGCGGAATGGGACTGGTCGGCATCTACGTGTTCGGTGGCGACTACGCGACCATGGTCATCCTCATGATGGGAATCACCGTCGGCTATCTCGCGCTATCGGGGATGCTCGGCGCGACGAAGAACATGGCCGTCCAGTACGTCATCCTCATCGTGGCGTTTCTGGCTGGCCTCTACGTCGTCGGCTACACGCAAGGCTATTCGACGTTCCTCCCGCAAATCGAGTACGGCGCGTTGCTGGGCTCGCTCAACTCGGAGTTCACCGAACCGTTCAGCGGGAGTGGCTACTACCTGTGGATTGCGACGGCGTTTTCGCTCATCGTTGGTACCTGTGGACTGCCACACGTGCTGGTGCGGTTCTACACGGTCGAAAGCGAACGAACCGCCCGCTGGTCGACCGTTTGGGGGCTGTTCTTCATCTGCCTGCTGTACCTGAGCGCCCCTGCCTTCGCGGCGTTCGGAACGGATCTCTACGCAAACAACGTCGGTCCCGTCTACGGGGCTAACGGGATGAGCGGTGCGGAGGGTGACGTCATCGTTGTCCTGGCCTCGCAACTCGCAAACCTCCCGACGTGGTTTGTCGGCCTCATCGCGGCGGGTGGTATCGCCGCCGCAATCGCGACGACTGCCGGGCTGTTCATCGCCGCCTCGTCCGCGGCCGCCCACGACATCTACACGAACATCATTAATCCCGACGCGACCCAGCGCCAGCAGCTCCTCGTCGGTCGCGCCACCATCATCGTCCTCGGTGCCATCGTGACGGTCACTGCGCTCGACCCACCGGCGTTGGTCGGCGAACTCGTCGCGCTCGCCTTCTCGCTGGCCGGTCTCGTCCTGTTCCCGATGTTCTTCCTCGGGCTCTGGTGGGAGAACGCGAACCGACAGGGTGCCCTCGCCGGGATGACGACCGGACTCGTCATCTGGACGGGCGCCGTATTCAACGAACTCATCCTCGCAACCGAGTCCGGTCCACTCGTGCCCGCATACGCCGAAATCTTCCCCGCAGTCGGGGCTGCACTCGCCGGGACGCCCATTGTGTTCGCCGTCACCATTGGTGTCTCGTTGGTGACTGATGAACCGCCGGAGCGAATCAAAAGGATTGTCCGGCAGTGTCACAGCCCCGAACCGATGGGGCAACAGCAGAGTGCGGAAGACATCGTCGATGCAAAGGGCGGGAACTACCCGGCGGACGACTAACCGATGTACGAACGCACCCTCATTCCCACGGACGGGAGCAAACCCGAGGAGCTAGCGGTCGAATCGCCGCTCGATATTACGGAACAGTTCAGTGACACCGTACACACACCCCACGTCGTCGATACCGACGCCATGGAGGTACGCCTCGGCACCGATCAAATCGACCGATGTCGTGCTGGTCGGTTCGACGAAACGGATGACCGGGAGGGGGAGTAACGTGCCGCTCGTCGGTACCCTGTTCGACCACGTCCGCGAGCACCGGGACGGTATGGTCATCGACCTCGCGTTCGCCATCATTTGGGTCGCAGTCGTAACTGCCCTCTTTGACCTACTTCAGGGGCCAACGTGGGCATATCATCTGTCGCTGGCCACTGGCGTCGCCGGATATTTCGGCTTCTTCATGTCACTCGAGGCGGCGCTTAACGCCGAGAACTAGCGTTCGAGGCGTTTCTTTTCGGAGTTGGGCAGTTGCGTTGGGAAATCAGAGTTTTGTTTTTGGAGAGCCAACGGTTAAGCGTGGGGAACAATGGGGGTCACAGCAGAACTCAAAAAGAACACTGTCGGCCTACAGATCGATGTCGAGTCGATCAACACGTTTGAACGAATCGGGGGAGTATTGGCGATTATCACAGGTATCGTCCATCTATATCTGTATTGGGAGACGGGCTTCGCTCCATTCCTGCTCGCTGGGTTGGGATTTATCGGTGCTGTCGGATTGCTATTCACGACGTTCTCTCGCCGACTGTTATACGCGATCGGAATTCCGTACATCGGTATTCAAATCCTGTTGTGGATTGCGTTTGGGATGCAAAATTTAGTCCTCGGTGTGTTCGACAAGTCAGTTCAGATTTTGCTCGTCGGCTTGCTTATCGCTCTCCTCTTGGTAGAATTGGAGATTGATTTCATCTTGGAATTCTCCGCTTGGTTTGACGAAGATCAAAGGGGTGACGAGTAAGCTACCACGCCCTAAAGGACGTGGCATTCCCCCACAATAAGGTTTCAGACACACCCTCGGCAACGAAGTGGCTCCAATCAACGCCCTTGGAACGCAGTCCTTCCGCGTTCCTCTCGCCCAAGACGGGCGAACCACCGGCGAGAATCTTCCGACACGGACGCAGGATCTGCTACGCCCCTAACCTGGGTCGGCTTGTCTTGTGTCGGCCGCTTATCCCGATCCATCGGCGGCGATCACTCGGATTTAATTCCACATGTCCTTGGGGTCTGTCGATTCAACCCCGGAGGGTTGTATCGCGTGAGGGGTTTGTGTCCCAATCCTTCCCGTCATTGTTTCGTGGTTCGGGGCCTGCCTACGGAGGCCCGTACAAAGAGGCCGTTTTGGACTCTATGCACTATCATGATAATCGTTACTAACACTACTAATGCTTGCGATTATGTGGTGAAACCGTCGCAAGTAACAGACAGCGGTTGTACAGATAGCGAACGCATTCCTCCCGCGCCTAAAGTCGCGGGTTTCCTGCTGTGGTATCTATGAATATTGCAAGATTGGCGACAGTCAAGTAGTGATTATTTCTTCCCGACGAGATAGCTATTTTTCATTAAAAATACTTGATAAAAAGATTTACAACCCGTGTTTAGTATTCGTACTACACACAGGTGATACTAACAAATGGAGTTTGAAACTGAATTGGTTCCAGCCCTCCACCCCACAGACCCTCCGAAATCGGCTTCGAGTTCGACGACGCGACCGATATTCAACTCGTTGAGCGCAAATGAACCCCGTTTAGAATCCGCTTTCTTGCCATGTCAGTGATTCATCTGGTGAACCGCGGATTCGGCTTCGTACTTTCACGAACGAAAGACACTGAACCCGAACAACGTATCGAACACGAGAAGGATGCCACGGAAGAACGGAGTAAGTCATCACGGGGGAACTCTAATCGACTGAAAGCACCGGAATACGTTACGGATGACGTTCGAATCCTCCAATTTCTCGTTTCGAATGGCAAAAAGATGTATCAAGAAGAAATAATCGAATCAACCGGGTGGTCGAAGTCGAAAGTGAGTCGAGTACTGTCCGAGCTGGAGGCGGAAAACGTAATCACGAAAACACAGGTCGGGCGCAAAAACATCATCACAATCACGGGTGTGAAACTGCATGACCCTTATTGATGCGGAATCGTCCACCTTTCCGAACGAAGCGCAACAGACGCAGTGAATGTCACCGCTCCGGCGAAAACCCCGATAAACGCAATATTCTGTAGTGCGACCGGCGTTCAACTGTTTCGGGTACTCCCTTCCACTGAAGAGAACAAAACATCGTGATCAGTTCGCCGCGAAAGTAGCGTCGGGTGAGCGAATATTCGTCCAAAATTTTCATTTCATTCCAACAATCGTCACTATTTCTGCCCAATTGTATGTCTGAGTGAACACAGGGGATGGAAATGTAAATACTCCAATGAGGCGGATTTATTATAGCATATTTATCATGTTTGGGCGCCTACTTACATACGACCATGGAGATCAACTGGAGAGCAGTAATAACCGGATTCCTGACCGCGTTCGTCCTCGGACTACTCGTGGCATGGATCGTCCCACCGATGGAAATGTCCGGGTTGGCACAAGCGTTCCCCGGCCTCGTCGGTGGATTCGTGGCCGGCTACATGGTAGTCGGAGCCGGACGTGGTGCTGTCCACGGTGGACTTGCCACAGTCCTCGGTGGGCTCGTCTTACTCATCGTGTTGGGTGTCGCAGGAACCCTCTTCGCCGGTGTCATCCCGGCGCTCACGGGATTCGCGCTTGGTCTGTTCGTGCTAATCGCACAGGCGATTCCCGGTGCCATCGCCGGCGCTATCGGCGGCTGGGTGAAGGGACGGCGCGAACCAACCCGTGAAACCACCGAAACCGTCCGATAAGGGACGGTAAACGGTCGCTAACAACTTTTGATTTGGGAGTACAGCAGTAGTCGTTGCGAGCTCAAGTAGCGATCGACAGGGCGTTTCGGCGACGAAATTTGCTACGGTGGATAAACCTACGAATCAGTTCATGCAATTAATTTAATTTTAGCATTTTTATAGTTCGATAGAATTAAATTATTATGTCAAATAATAACAATTATTCAAAGTTGGACGTAACGGGGTCGGAACTCACTCGGCGTGCCTTCACCCAATCGGTTGCCGGGGCCGCCGCACTGGCGGCGGTCGAACCTACCACCGCCGCAGAGGGAGGTTCGACCACGACAGACTTCACACCTTCCCCCGACTCAAAGCGGTCGCCGAGAGCAGCCTTCAGAAGAACCTCGCGCTCCCGAAGACCGAGAACGCCGTGGACGGCACGCTCCCGATATTCGCACTTCACGGCGGCAAAGACACGTCCGTCCCGTCGCTTCATCCACGAACGTACCTCCGAGCGCTGGCGAATCGCGGTCTCTCGGTGAATGGTGACGTCGGCGAGCGGTACTCGAATCCCGATCCTACCGACGTGGACGTGGCGTATCTCGAAGTGCCCGGTCAACCCCACTGGTGGGACCCGGGCATCGGCGAAGGGAACGACTCGGTGAACCACCCCGACCTCCGGACATTCCTTCGCTCGACCACGCGGAACCCCTACCCCGCTCACGTCCATCTGTTCACGACGAACCTTCGGATAGAACATCGGAAGTACTGGGTCGTGGTACACGAACAGGAGACGGTTCACGCCCCGACGCGGGTGGACGCCGAGATTTCGAGCGACGGACTCCGTATCGACACCGAGAACGTCGCCGTCCTTTCAATCGACCCGCGAGCGTTCACTGAAGCAAACGTTCGGGTTCGTGGGAGACCAACCGCGACGGTGAACGGTGAGACGGTGAAGCTCCCCGGAAAAGGTGATCAAAAACGTATCATCGTGAACCTCGAGGACGGCCCATCCGCGTTCCGAGGTGGACGATGGCGACAGGGTGGTCTCCGAAAAATGCCAGACCAGTACGGCCCGCTGAAGGAAATCCGTCACGACCCCTACCGGCTCGTCTACGGAACTCGGGGAAGCAACGCCGAAACCGCCGTCAACCGCAATCTCGCGAACGTTCGCTCACAGCGCCTCGTGGAACGCGCTCGGGTACCCGCCACCGTGATTCCGGACACCGCCGTCGATCGGTCGCTGATTGCCGAGTACAACCTCGTCCTGTTCGGCCGTCCGTCCTCGAACGCCGTCTTCGACGACTCGATTCGCTACCAGTCGTGGAACGCCTGTCGCGCCGCCGGTTTCTTCGACAAACGTTGGGAGGTCGCACCGGAACTCGGCTACCTGCGTTCGACCAGTTCCATCTGAGTCGGTCGCGACGACTGAGCCAACCCCTGTTTACTGATCCCTGTTTTCGTTATTCCAGGACACTCACCATGTCATGATGGCAAACGCACCTCAATCGACCAGATACATAAATTAATTTATAGAATATATTCCTCACTAAATTTTATGTTACTTAAAAATAGTGTTCCATAATACATGGTTGAGTTTACCAGACGGAAGTTGATGTCAACGTCAGTAGCTGCAGCACTCGGATCGAGTGTTTCCGGAGTTGCGAGCACCACGCCTCCTGCAGACAAAGACAAAAACACGCCACGAGCACCCTCCGTGAAAGGAGAACTCAAGCGATTTTCATCGACCGCATTCGGTGCGGAAGTTACTGGCCCATTCGTCTTTGGGGACGGAACTCCTCTCTACAGCCTGCAACATCCCAGTCGGGATAACCCTGCACCGTACAACGAGTCAGGAATTGGATATTTTAAGGGATTCCAATTCACTATGGATGGGAGCAATGACGACTTTTCGGAACTCTCAACGCCGCAAACTAACGAAGAAAAAGGCACAGTCCGAGGTGCGAACGGTGACTACGAGTTCCTTGCCCAAGGGGGTGACCTGATCAACGGCGGTACCGAACGACTTGGCGTTACTCAAACACCAGACGGAATGGACATCACCTTGGAATCGTTCGCAGGTACCCAGTATGGGGACGCTGCGTACAATCCCGACTGTAACCAGTTCGTCGCGACAAACGATGAAGGGACAGAAGGATATCTGTTCACGAATTGGGAAAACAGCCCGGGCAATATTTCGCGGATCCCGCTCGCTCAGGAAGCGAACGGCGAGTGGACTGCCGACTTGGAGAACGCAATCAACATCGCTAACACCGAGCCGTTGCGTGATCTCGGCGGGACGAGAATCAATTGCTATGGCGACCTCACGCCCTGGAACACGATGGTATCTGGGGAGGAAAACTATGCTCATCCACGCGTTTCTCTCACGGCAACAGTAGGAGATATCGTAGAACAGGGAACCGGCAAAGGTCTCATCGGTGCAGGTCAGTTTTGGAATCGACCGAATCCAAACGGAATCCAGGAAGCCATCGAACAGTATTATGGTGATGAATCCTGGAGCATCCAGGGCTACTGGGCCTTGACGGGTCTCGAATTCCTTGCCTACTACCTCGGTGCGGATCCAGTCGATCAATCCTGTGACGACCAGAATACACTGACACCGATTTCCGACCGCTATCCGAATCCATACCGGTACGGATACTTCGTTGACGTACGCGAACCCGCTGCGGAGACACCACAGCCGGTGAAGTACTACGTGATGGGTCGCGCAGCATGGGAAGCACCGGACATCCAAAATGACCTGCGAACAGTCTATGGGTGCTCCGACGGCGATAGCAAGGGCATTTACAAGTTCGTTGCCGACGAGGAGATCCCAAGCTACGAAGATCCGATGGATATCGCAGGAACCCTCTATGCTCCGAAAGTAGTCAACGAAGAAGCTGCAAAGAAGAATCCACCCGCCGACGTCGATCTCAAACTCGAGTGGATGGAATTGGGTCACGCCACCAACCGCGAAATTGAAGCTTGGATCAGTGCCTACGACGACATCACCCAAGCGGACTATCTGGAAACTCACGCTACCACCGATTGGGAAGATGACCTGCCAACGGCACTCGAAGAGGCCGACAGAGAGGTAATTGAGAACGGTAACCGGAACTATATCTCGAACCAAGAGATCCTGGAGTGGGCAACGCAGTACAAGCGTGATGGACCGGGGGGCGTCGACGAAGAACTCCGAAAGGTGCCATTCCTCGAAACTCGTGCAGCCGCCAAGGAGATTGGCGCGACCATCGAGTTCAACAAGGCTGAAGGAGTCGACAGCCACGATGATGCCGGTCCGGGCGACGACATTTACTTTGCCATCTCCGAACTCAACGACGACATGGCCAACGACCAGGGAGACATCCAATTAGGGCGCGTCGATGGTGGAGTCGTTTACCGGGGCACTCTTGAAGACGATTACAACGTTTCGACGCTCGAATCCGTCATCGTGGGCCCGGATGCGAGCGACCCAGCCGCCATCGCGGATGATGCCCTCATCAACGTCGATAATATCTATGTGATGGACGACGGTCGCGTTCTCTGCTGTGAAGATGCGGACAAGTTCGGGCGCTCGTACAGCAACGATTGCATGTACGTTTACGATCCAAGTGAGGACTCTGGTCGCCGACACGGAAATGGCGGAGACGACGAGTCGGATGAGGGTGAATCAGATACCTAGAGAAGAAAGCTCTCACAACGTCGAATGAGCGACTCTTTTTTGGTGTGACTCGAACGAGATTGCAATTTCACACCTGTCGAGACGAAACGTGCTCGAATCCGTCGAACGATACAATTGACGCCGGACTCTCTGACAGACAATTATGAACGGAGTCTCGTGGAAAATCCGAGCAACTCTTATTCCATTCCTCTTTCTTTTGCACCCTCGCGAATCTCCTGGGCACGTTTTCGAACCGAAGCGACGTATCGTTCTATTTCAGACGGCTTTTTACCGTAGAACGAAGCGACCCAGTTGATATCCGAATATGGTTGAGTGAGGAAGTACGCCGCTAGTGTATCACGGCCAGCCTGAATTATCTCGGGGGGAACACCACGCTCACCCGTTCCCGCCTCCTCAAAACCGTTCACGTCAAAATAGACGTCGGCATACAATTCCGCCATCTCCTGACTTTCGAACAGAACCTCGGTGTGACTTGGTGCTTCGAACCGGTACTGAGTCTGTCCTCCATCGGAGTGTTCTACAGCGACGATTCGAACCTCTAATAAATATTCTCTGTAAATCGATTCGTGCTCCGCGTGAGTAGTGCTCTGATTGAATCCAGACATAGTGCATGATGTACGGTGGTTCGTTCGACGTCAGAACGAGTGAAGATTGGTTGTCTGACGGTAATATGATGGTGGGATCATCATTAGTACTTTTGGGATACCATCATATCCAAATCATGTGAATTCTTGGTATAGTGTCTGATGCTGACGTGGATTAGTCTCCGAAAGAATTCCAAAGGGTGGTTCTGATTACCCGAGGAGATGGACGTAGTCGTCCAATGCCAATGCAAACTCGCTGGACGACGGCAGTTCAATCCACGAGTATTCGAACTCAAGACCGGTTTCATCACCGTTTCCAGTGACGATATGAGTCCAGTGGTCGCGTGGCTCGCGAACGGTCGTGTGGAAAAAATGCCGGATATACCGCTTTAGCGGCGACTTTCGGCGCGTCCATACATCAGTCGTTAGGTGAGTCGGCGTCCCGACTTCGCCGAGACCGCTTTCCTCCGCGATTTCCCGCACTACCGCCGTGCGGGGGTCTTCATCGGGTTCGATGGTTCCTTTTGGCACCTGCAATCCGTCGTGTTCCGGACTTTCGAAGACGAGCAGTTCGCGGCCACGTCGCGTAATATAGGCACAAGATTTCCGGACATATGTTCCTGATTCTTCCCCCATAGCCACTATACAACAACAATTTTGCTTAAAGCTCTTCTGTCTATGTGGGGTAGTCAGATTAAAGGAATACAATCAAATTTACGTACCATATCGCAGTACCGCGATGACCAGTGGTGGGGCTTCGAACTAGCTCGGTTGTCGGTGATCCGAGTGTTTCATGGCGCGCCAGCAAGGACGAACAGTGACTCAGTATCGCCGTTTCGAATTTGGCGCGTGGCTTCCGGTGGAAGCCGAAGTGCATCACCACTCTCCATTGGTACCTCTTCACCGTTGCACTCCCGTCGATAAGGAGGTATACTTCCTCATGTTCGCGGTCAACGTGTGCGTGTTCTTTTCCAGTCCACCCTGCCTCGCATTCGAGGACTGAAATGCCAAACTGCTCGCAACCAAGCGGTTCCCGAAGAAAGCGTGAACTACCGCACCCTACCGCTCGCCTGACGGCTCGCGCTTGAGGGTGGGGCTTCCTGCTTCGACGACGCGCTTTGCAGGAACCGTAGTGGTTCCCGTAGGGAGCGCAGTCTCCACAGGCGTTGATTCGGAGCGTCCCTCTCCTAACCGCTTGATACCGCGAGAAAGAATGTTCCATGCCGCGTTCCAGTCTCGGTCAGCGGTGAACCCGCACGACGGACAGGAATGTTCACGGACCCACAGCGGTTTGTCTGTTTCGACGCCACACGCCGCGCACTCCTTGGTCGTTCCTGCTGGTTCGACCGCGACGAAGTGCGTTCCTTCGCGCTCGCACTTGTACTTAAGCATACAGAGGAACGTTCCCCACGCCGCGCCAGCGCGGTTTCGAGAGTTGCCCGGCAGTTCAACTAACCCGGCGGCGTCCAGGTCCTCTACGGCCACGAGGTCGTATTCTCGGGCATAGTGGTTCGACAACTTGTGGAGAAAATCCCGGCGCTTGTGCTTGAGGTCGGCGTGGCGTTCGGCCACGATACGGCGCTGTTCCTCCCAGTTGTTCGACCCGTGTTCCTTCCGCGAGAGGTCGCGTTGGGCGCGTTCCAGTCGCTCGCGTTCGTCCGAGAGGTCGAGCGACCCCACGGCGATCCCGTCGGTGTCGTGGGCGTACCTGAGTATACCAACGTCGATACCGACGCACTTGCTAGGCACTTCCGGCTTCCCCGGCGGGTCGTCTGGGGTTTCGACGTCGAGGATAGCGTACCATTTGCCGGTCGGTTCCTGCTTGACCGTGACGGTCTTGATGTCGGCGTCGTCGGGGAGGTCTTGGTGGAAGGTGAGCGGGATTTCACCGATTTTCGAGAGCCACAGTTTCGTCCGACCACTCGTGTTCTTGAGTTCGAAGCCGGATTGACTGTAGGTGAACGAACGGTACTCGCCGTCTCCCTTCCACTTGAGCGTCCCGACTCGGTGGCCGTTCTGTTTTCGACCGCGAAGCGTCGAGAGGTTGTCGTATAGGCGTTGCACGACCTTTTGTAGCACCTTCGAGTGGACTTGTTTCAGGTCACTCCACCACTTCTTGAGGTCGGGAAGCCGCTTCTGTTCGGAGTACGCGGAGGTGTCGTCGTTCCGATTCAGCCGGTGGAGGAAGTGGTTGTAGACCTGTCTACAGGTATCGACAGTCTCCGCTAACCGCTCTTGGAGTGCGTCTGACGGCCTGAGACGGTACCTGTAGTTGTAGTTCATCTATGAACGTTCTTCAATAAGTTCGTCCAATTTCTCGCGGATGAATGACGAGAGATTCAGGTGATTGTCCTGAATCCACTCGTCTTGGTCTTCGCGGATGTTGATTGTCTTCCGTTTCACTGTATGCATGTATTGCATGGAGTGCGTATTGGATGCTTCGATTGCGTGGGCCTGTGGGACTGCAACAGAACAGTGTATGAACAGATGATGACGGCGCTGTATCCCCTCCCTACTCGCTCCCTTCGGTCGCTCCTTGAGGAAGGGGCCTTAGCGCCTGCTTCAGGTAAAATCACGCGGCCGTATGACAAGATTGGAGCAATTCGGATTAGCCTATCTTCACGACAGAACGGGAGTCGTATTGGTGTCTGCTTACCTGTGTCAAAAATCAGAACCCAACCACGTTCATGGATCTATTCCGTTTCCTCCGTCTCATCGTGTAGAAAAGGGGCTAACGACTGTTCGATGATTTTCTTGTTTGCTCGGCGGAGCCGTTCAGATGCGGCTTGGTGACTAATTCCGAGCAATCGACTGACATCTTGCTGCGAGGATCGGCGAGGAATTTCGTAATATCCCTGATTGTATGCAGCACGGATCGCTTCCAATTGCTCAGGGGTGAGCCCAAGCCGAGTCACGTCAGGCGGATAGATGTCCCGTAATTTATCGAGGGTAAACTGGATCTCGTGCGTCTGGCAGTACTCGTCGAATCGAGAGAGGTCGGCCTGCGTGCCGAACCGGAGGCGTACTATCCATTCCCCGTGCTCACCATATCCCCCGACGATCGTTCCCTTTGTCTGGCGTACACCCTCAAGTAAGCTCGTGCCTGCTGGCTCCCAGTGAAGCCGATTTAATCGTTTTTCTTCGACGGTAGTCAACAGATTGAATTCCGTGATGTCTTGACTTTCAGCGAATGCACTTTCGATTTCTTCCGGGTTCGGTGCCGTTTCAGTGGCCGCAACCCACACGAACGGAAGGAACTCATCTTCACGTCCCATCGGGACGATGCGATCAAATTCGATGCGCAGGCCGGACATCGTCTGAAAGACTTGTCCGAAAGCGAATTCCTCGGCGTCGATACGAAGGTCAATCTCAATGGTCATTGAGGGAGGTACGCTCGCAATGGCACAGTTCATTTCTCTTCTCAGAAAAGTTGTGTTGTGACCCACAGAGTTGATGAGACCTCCGTCACAGTGGTTCAACCCTTCTGGCTTCCCAAAACTAGCATTCGGCCGATTCTGAGAGGCAACATCGTATTCTCCCACGCCATTTACTAGGAAAACTGACTATACAGACTATCTAGTAACACTGTTCAGTATTACTAACTAGGAATCAGAAGCACCGATAACGCCGAGAAAAGGGAATACAGACCATTCACAGTACGTTAAAATCTCCGTGAAATTGAATTGAGTTCACGGCGTGAGTACAGCTCGAAACCGAACCTTGTTTTCCATCATCCGTTCATTCGCATCAGCGGCCTCCGTTAGCACCTGTACCGATCGCTCAGCACGACATCCGTTGATGGACAGATATGTACGGAAACGGTAAGGATATTGCCTCACAATTTGGGGAGGAGTCACGAAATCGGATACAACCCCAACCGGCAGATATGGAAGTTTAATACATACGCACCCGCTTATCTAATCAATAGCCTCTATGTATACGCGTCGGGTCTGTCTCAAATCGGCTGTAGCGAGCGTAGTGGGAATCACTAGTCTTGCCGGTTGCTCATCTGATCGGAACGACGTCGAAAAAACAACGACCGAAGAAAAAACGCAAGACGAACCCTCCTCGCTCGAAATCCAGCATTCCTGGACTAATGCCGGTGAAAAAGATGCGATTACGTCACTCTTCGAAGGGTTTCAGGAACTCCATTCCGATGTAGAAGTCGACGAACAGGGGGTTGCAGGTCGGGGCGGCGGCGATCTACAGACAACGGTAAAAAAGCGGATCATCGACGACAATCCTCCCGACTCGTGGCAATCCTGGTCGGGGCAAAACCTGCGAACGTATGTAGATGCGGGGGTTCTCCAACGTCTCCAAAACGGAATCGATTTCGAAGAGATGGATTGGAACGCGTTTTCACCGGTATCGAAACGGCTTTCCAAAATCGACGGATCGTTCGTCGCCGTCCCATTGAGTGTTAGCAATCTGAACAATCTTTTCTACAATGTCGAAATCATGGACGAGGTGGGTATCGATCCACGAACCATTCAGACGCCGCGTGCGCTGGTGAACTCCGCGCAAATAATCGAAGAGTCGACGGATCATAGAGGGGTCGTCCACGCGACGAAAAACGTCTGGCCAACACTGGAACTATGGGAATCGGTGTTGCTGGGCGAATTTGGTGTAGAGACGCACCAATCTATCGTCAACGAGAAAATGCAGTCGAACGAGCGAGCGGTGAGGGAGTCGCTCCGCATTGTCGATGAATATCATGAACAGTCCCCCGACGGTATCGTTTCGTCCAACTGGCGCGAAGCAGCAAAACGGTTTCAAAACGGGAACGTTGCTTTCTTCCACCAAGGTGATTGGGCGGCGGCGGCATTTCGAAACGACGACTTTGAGTTCGAAACCGACTGGAACTGTGTTGCGTTTCCCGGGACAAACGATCAGTACCTGCTGAGTATGGATTCATTTCCGTTTCCGAAGAACAGTTCCGCTACGACGGCACTTCCCAAATTCCTGCAGTACGTTAGTTCGGTCGAAGCCCAACAGCGATTTACGCAGAATCGAGGTTCGATTCCGCCGAGGACGGATGTGCCGGAAGCGGGATATGGCCCCTTTTATCGTCGCCAAATGAAGCGATTTCGAGATACAAATAGCCGACTCCCGTCGATAGCACACGGACTGGCAGTTCCACCCGCATCGCGGGCTAATCTGACCAACGCGATGCAGGATTTCACTTCGACCTGGGATGTCGAGCAGACGACACAGAAGATTCTAACAATGTTCGATTGAGCAAAAACGATGTTCTATCCATTGTTCGAAGCGGGGATGTCCGGCTTGCGTTCGTAGATAACGACGCCCCGATTTTGGTATACCTGTTGATACTCGTTGGATCGATTCAGTTCCGTAATGAATGCTCGCTGCTGCTTGTACTTGCGCCCATACACCGTGTACGCGCCTTTCGGCACGTAGATGTAGTCCGGATTCGTTTCGGTAAGCGCGATATTTTTATCCAAATCATCGACATTTGTGACTGTGGATATCCGCTGATATGCCGTGTGTTGCCACTGGTATGCGACCGAACTCCGCTCCCATTCGACGCCCCACGGACCGACGACGTTTGTCCGATTCGCCAGATACGGAAACCATTCTGCGGCATCGCCAATGACCATGAACTCGGCAGATGGCTCGATGTTCCGTTGCACCCACTGCATCGCGGCGTAATCCTCTTCATCGATGAACGAAGGCATCGAATTGCTCCCCTCGTACTCGTTCACCGACCCGGAGACATACAGAGTCGTGACGTTTGCCCCAAGGAGTGAAAGCACCAGGAGAATCGCAGTAAGTGTGTGTTGTCGAGATAAAACCGGTTCTATCCGCTGTGCAATCCATGGTACGGCACCATCGAGAATAAATACGGCCGTCACCAGCGATCCGACCACAGCGATGAATCGGGTCTCACCGGTCGTCCCACCAACGAGGAGAAGCCAGGACGGAAGAAAGAGCCGACGATCTGCGAGTAAATATACGACCCCAGCGGCCGGAATCGCATACCACAGGGAAAGAAGAACCACACCGAATAGATTCGGAGATGGGGAAATTCCCGCTGACAGTTGCTGCTGGGTAAACACGGCGTCTACGACGACACCGAGACCCCCTCCGATACCACCGTGCGTACTCGATGCCGAAACGAGGTTATCGAGACTATAGATGGAGATGATCCTGCCCCACCAGGGGACAGTCAGAATAACGCCACAGATACCGACGAGGGCCGCGTCCGTGAATCCTCGAACCGTCGGAGCGTACGTAACGGTAAACACGACGATACCGATGGTAAGAAACACGGTATACTCCGGGTGAGTGAGTGCGGTCAGCGTGAACCAGACGATCGTCGGAACGATCCAGCGACGGGAACCGGTTTTGAAGAGACGTAAGGCCGTGTACAGTCCGGCGAGCGAAAAAAAGAACGCTGGTGCTCGAACGATACCGCCTGCGGAGAAGTGCCATCGAACGAACGCTGGCGTCACTGCGAGAACGAAACTCGCCAACCCGGCTCGCTTTGGCGTCTGTAGCAACAGTTTGGAAAGTAAATAAAACGGCACTAAACTTGCGATAGTGATGACTCCCGGGAGATAGCGGGAGAGCGTGAACAAATCGACACCCAGGATACCATGGAGAGCCGAAAGGCTGTAAAAAACCAGCGGTGGATACGCGAACGGAACTCCGTTCGCCGTGTATTGGGGCACGACGCGAGGGAATTGATATCCGTTATTCGCTATCTGTTCTGAGATAGAGAGGAAGAGTCCACCGCCGAAGGCCGGAAACTGATGTGTGGCGAGATAGCTACTGTATGCCAGAATAGAGATGAAAAGAGCGGGCGTAAGCCAGAGATACTCCAATAACCATTCATTTATATTCTCGTATTTGTAGTCAGAATTAAGTAAATCAATTTGCATCTTGATGATCGGTTTGGTGGGTCAAATTTTCAATAATCGTGGCACCATCTTCTATGTTATGGACTTCCCTGAAGGCACCAATCCTATTGACGTAGTTCATCTCGTTCGTTCGAACGCACACTTCGGTAGATCGGTCACCATATTGGCCATAATCCCTATTACAATTAGGATATCCTATATAAATAACTGACGAGCATTCATAATGAGTAACACAAGAGCGGATACTGACAAATATCAGGAACGATTGGAGACTGTCTTCAACAGACTCTATGAGGGTTTCTTGTCCACCCTTTTCAGCGGATACCGAAGAATCATCTTCATTTTCGCGACGTCCCTTTTCGTGAGCAGTATCTATCTCCTCACCCATCCATATCCTGCGTACGGTGCTGGTCTCTTTCTTAAGACAGCCGAGACCATCATGAGCCAAAACTATGCACTTCCAAAACAGGTGGCTGGGTATACACATGGCGGCATTCCTTTTGCATATCCCCCGCTCGCGTTCTACGCTACCGCGCTCCTCCTCGATGCCGGTGTCCAGCCACTCGAAGTTACGCGTGTGATTCCAGCCGGTATAACGTCCATCGCTTTCATTCCGTACTATCTTCTTGCTCGCGAATGTCTTCCATCGCCACGGCGAGCGGGTATCGCGGCCCTTATCGCCACCGTCACTCCCATGTTGCTTCAATGGCATCTCTCGGCTGGCGGAATCGTTCGTGCACCTGCGTTCTTCGTTCTCCTCACGGGGCTGTATGTTGGCATTCGATTATTCCGCCATGGAAAACGATCCACCCTGGTTGCTGCGTCAGTTCTTTTCGGCATGATTCTATTACTTCACCCGACATATTCGCTCTTTTTCGGTGTGAGCTATCTCCTCTTTTTCCTCGTTGAAAACCGGTCGCTTAGGGGATTTTTCAGCGGTAGTATCGTCGCTGGAAGTGGATTGATGATCGCAGGGCCCTGGATTGCACAGGTTGCGACATCCCACGGCGTTTCTGCTTTTACATCGGCGGCTGGAACTCATGGTGGATTGGGTGCGGGCGTAATAATGTTTTTCGAACGACTTACTGATCCCTTCGTCAGCTTTCCCGCCGTTATTTTGTGGTATACACTCCTCTGTTTTGGACTCTATTACTTCGGTACCAGACGGCAGTATTTCCTCCCTTTCTGGTTCGGGATCTCGGTTTTCTTGATGGACGAGATACGATTCGCGTTCATTCCTGGTGTTATGATCATCACCGTCGGACTGACTGATATCGTGCCGACGCTTCACACCCGACTTCGGAAGTCAAATCGGACGGTCACATCACACGTTGCAGTTCCGGCACTCGTACTCGGATTGCTTGCGTGCCTCGGTATCCTGTTCGTCGGAGGGCACTCGGTAGGGAGCCAATCGTCGATGCCAGCGTTCATCGATCACGAGGATACAGAAGCGATGGAATGGGTACGTTCGGAAACGGCAACCGATACGGAGTTCGTGGTTCTCGGCGATGCCGCGGAGTGGTTTCCGTATTTTTCAGAACGGACGATTCTTGTCGGTCCGTGGGGCGTCGAGTGGAAGTCACCGGACGCGTATCAGCGCCAGAAGGAGTCCTATATTACTCTCTCCGAGTGTCACACTGCCCGATGTTTGACGAACAATCTCCGGTCACAACCCGGACAACCGGACTATCTCTATATCCCGAAAGGTCGATATACGGTTCGCGGACAGACTGCTGACCAACCCGACGAGATGCATCTGTCGCTCGAACGAAGCGATCGATATCGCATTGTACACGAGAACGACGGCGTACTCATCGTTCGAACTCTCGATACGGACTGAGCGCCGAGGAAACACCCATTCCTGTATTTTTCTTGGCAACAGTTTTTATAATTCGACTCCACTATCGCTCCACTAGGAATGGATGATTGGCTTAGTCGCCGCCGGTTTCTCGAACTAAGTGCAACGACGTACACCGCCGGTTCCGCTGTGAGTGCGGTTCATCATGCGTCAAAAGAGGGCGATTCGAAACAAGCATCTCCGCGACTGCGATCTGCCGGGGCATCGCAACTTCGGTCTCAGGATTCAAACACCGCTCCTGTCGATGTCCGCGGTGCAGTCTACGTCCCGACGCGTGCGTTCAACCGTTTTCAGATGTGGCGGGAGTATGACCCCGATGTCATCGAACGTGACCTCGGCTACGCAGCTCGCCTGAACTTGAATTCGATTCGAACGTGGCTTAGCTACGAGTATTGGCTTGAAGACCGCGAGGCACACGGCGAAAAACTAGAGCACTTTCTGGAGACTGCGGATGCCCATGGGCTTCGTGTTCTCCTCGGTCTGTTCGACAGTATCGGCGAGGAACCGACGCTCGATAACCTGCTCGGCTCCGATTTACATGCCGGCGTGCAAACGTATTCCCCATCGACCCGGACGATGCGGAATCCATCCCTCTGGGACAACCCTCGCGATTTTATACTGTGGTTTATGAGACGATACAGTGACGACTCCCGATTGCTTGCGATCGAACTCTCGAACGAACCGGGGTGGAGACCTGAACGCAAACGCTTTGTCAAAGCAATGTCGGAGCTATTTACCCTCCACCGTGGTTCGATTCCGCTGACAATCGGATCCACGAGTCTCACGAACAATACCGACTATCTGGAGTGGGGGATGGACGTTTTGCAATTTCACTACAACTTTGCGCAATCCCCGTCCCATTTCCGCCGAGCACTTCGACAGGCGAAACATATCCAATCGAAATACGAAGCCCCCGTGTGGCTGTCCGAGTGGCAACGAATTCGGCCGGGAGAGGGGTTCTTTGCTGATCTCGACGGCGAAGCACGGTTTCCGGACTATTCATCGCTGGCTCGACTACTCCAGACCACAAATATCGGCAACTTCTTTTGGTCGCTGATGCTCCGACCGGCCTCCGAGTTACACTTCCGTCACCAAGGGATGGTAAACGGACTCTTTCATGAGGATGGTGCCGTCTGGAGTTTGGATGACGCTCGGGCGATTACAGCGATGTCCGGTGACTCCTCGTTCGAGGGAACCGAACGAAAGGAGTATCCGGACTGGATGGCCGGATTACTGCCCTCGAGATACCCACGATCCGAACCGTATCCGCGGTGATCGGGTTCGATTGCAGCCCGTATTCGGCATTCTCTCCTGTGCAACGACGGCCGTCGCTTGAACCGTCCGCAACCCCGCAGGCTACGGTCGTTCGTGTCTCATCGCTCTGTGTACCATTTTCGCTTCTTTTGCTCCTGTTCTACGTTTTCCTGTACTTCGGCCAGTTGCTCCTCCAATTCATCTATTTCCTCCCCGAGGGTCTGAATAGTGGTACACAGGAGGCCGATGATTTCCCGGTTTTGCTGGGTTGTACTTTGAGCCGCGAGTCTATTGTTCAGCTTCTGTTCTAACTGATCTCGTGCCTCTGACATTGTCCCGGTATTTGGTCGAGAACCACTAATTCTTTACCCTGTTTTAACCAACAATCAAACCATCATATATTAGAGCATATAGCGAGTAATCAGGTCAAGAAGCGCGAGTAACGGTGATTGATTCCGCTGATTTGTTATTTAATTAATAGCCCCAATATTTGAACACTCGAGTCGTGGGAAAATTTTTTGATATTTATTGTCACGGACATCGAAAACCACACCATATTCGGACAGCAGAAAACCCATCCGTTTACGACTATGCGACGTCAAGACGATCATGCAAATGCGTTGTTAAACATTTTAGTTTCCAGTAGCACAAAGTGGTTCGGAGCGGGGAGTTCGAACCAACTGGGACTGTGATATTATATTGAACTAAAGAATCCTTGAATCCTCCCCGTCCTGAAGGCCGGGGATTTTAATTCCATCTCTTTATAAATTTTATTTTATATAAAACCCTGACGACGATACACGACAGCCCTACTATTCAGGTTTCCAATCCAATTTAATCGTCACTGATTCGCGATTCCCACGGAGCACAGACGACGATTCACGAGTGCTGATTTCATAGGCGACAGCGTCCGGTGGTGAGAGCGTCACCGTCTTGTTGCCAACATCGATATCTGCGTCCCCATTTTCTCGAAGTTCGTGGGCAATTGCTTGCAACCGATCGGCTACTTCTTCTCGTGAAATTTTCTCCTCATGAAGTGTTTTTTCGGCCATCAGATGCCTATATCTCAAACCACTCGAATAGATGTTTTGGGCAAGAGATTCGGGTACAAACGAACACCAACCCAAAATCCGGAATCTATGACGGTTCACGCGACAGTTTCTCCCATGGACGTTTATTTGAGGCGATAATGAACTGGCCGCCATTCCATTACAACCGTATCAACATCCTATCGGGCGGTCACTGCTAGAAAGTCGGACTCACGAATCACGCTACAAATATCGACGTCGCTGGCTTCCCCTGCGTGTCGCGTTTGCTCGTTGCGTTCACTCTCTGTCACAGTCCATAGTATCTCAGCCACTCCCTCTCTGATTGAAAGTGTCGCATGTGATACTACATTAATTCTTTTGATATAAATATTATAGTGATAAAAATATTGGTAAAAGGAACTACTCGACCAACCACAAGAGGTAAAGTTATATGTCTCAGGTTTGACCACCCTGGTGTGATGATATCAAATGCCACGGACCGGGTGAAGCGCAGGTCGTTTCTTAAACTCGCTGGCGCTGGCGGACTTACTGCTACAGCGGGCTGTATTGGATTTGGAGGAAGTGGTGGATCGGGGGAAATCGTCTTCGGCCAACCTGCAGCGCAGACTGGTCAGTGGGACTTTCTCCAACCTGGTGTTTCCCAAGCGACTGATGTCGCACTTCAGGGCATTAACGACGCTGGAGGACCGTTAGATTCAAAACTGAAGGTAGTTCGACGTGATACGGCTGTCAACCCACAGGAAGCCAGATCAGTAGTCACCCAACTCGTTGAAAACGACGACGCGGTAGCATTGCTTGGACTGTTTTCTAGTGAAATCAATCCGCTCTTTAACTTTCTGCAAGAACAACAGACACCGATTGTGACTCCCTGGCCGGGTTCGAACTTCCTTGACACTCGCGGTGGTGACAAAGGAACGCCGAAGAATATCGATGATGACGGCTGGGTCTGGCGAACTGTGATAAGCGACACTGTTCACACCGCTGGCGCTGCAAAACGCGCGCTTGAGCAAAACCATGACAAGATCGGAATTATAAACGGTAACTCAGAGGGGGCACGAAGCTGGGCTGACGGATTTAAGACTGCATATGAAAACGGTGGAGGAACCGTCACAAAGCAGGTCGAAGTCAGCCAAGGGGGGTCGAGCTACCAGTCTGCACTCGACCGCCTATTCGGAAGCAACTTTAGTGCATTTGCAGTAAGCATTCCTCTGGAAGATGCGATTACGCTATTGTCTGACTGGGCAGACGGCGGCTACGGTAAACAGCCTATCCTCTCAGATCCACTTTCACAGAATGACCTTGCTAAACAGGTTGGAAGTGATCTCAATGGGGCATGGGCAGCTAGTCCTGGCCAGTCCGGCCCGAGCTACGATACCTTCCAAAGCGCCTACAAAAAAGCCGACGGTAACGCTGAAATCAACGCGTGGACAGCCCCGGCCTGGGACGCAATTCAGGTGACTGCACTAGCCACTGAACGTGCTGGTGAGGCGAGTGCGGAGGCCATTGAGAAAAATCTCGGACCGGTCACTCGAGGGAACGGCACTGAAGTCAGCACATTTGCTGAAGGGAAGAAAGCGTTAGGGAATGACAAGGAGATTGTTTACCGTGGTGCTGCAACATCTATGACTTTCACCAAGTTCGGAAATGTATTTGGATCGGTGAATATCAACGCCGCAATGAATGGCAAGTTCACCCAGCAAGAAGTCATCCCAGCGAAAGAACTTCGCAAGTTCGTCAGCGAAGACGAGTACTGAGCATGGGACTCGCACAAAATATCATCTTTGGGCTTGTAACCGGTTCGTATATCGCCATCGCAGCAATCGGTTTTACCCTGATATACGGTATTGTAAACATGATAAACTTCGCATACGGCGAATACCTTACTATCGGAGCGTTTGTCGGTGTCGTTACCGCTAGCTCGCTTCCACTCCCGTTGCCAATCGCAGTGCTTATCGCGATGGGTGCTGGCGGTCTTGCCAGTCTCATCCTCGCTCGAGTATTCTTCACTCCTATCAACAACACTGGCCCTGTGCCGATGTTGCTAACTTCTATTGGATTGGGACTAGTATTGCGGAATGCTATCCGTCTGACTGCAGGCCGAAGTGGTCGCTATTTTGACACCCAAGTGACAACATTCCGGTTCGAGAACCTGCCGGATTTCTCGATCGGATCGGTAGATCTCCTCGGTGATCTTTTCGTTACTTCCCAACAGCTCGTGGTTATCGGAAGCGCAATTATCGTCTTCCTCACGCTTCACACGTTGTTGACCCGTACCGACATAGGAATCGCGATGCGTGCAATGGGTGACGATGAGAATTTGGCTCGCATCCGCGGTATCGACACACAGATGATTCGGGATAGTGTCTGGATACTAGCTGGAGTACTCGCGGGACTAGCAGGTGTGCTTATCGGTATCCAAACGAATGTCAGCGCTGGGACAGGGTTCAACCATATCCTCCAAATATTGGCCGCCGCCATCCTTGGTGGTGCCGGAAGTCCATACGGTGCCATTGCAGGGTCGTACATCATCGGCATCGTGTTGGCGCTGTCGGTGGCGTTTCTTCCCTCGGGAATGACCGGCATCTCGTCAGCCGTAGCATTCCTCCTCCTCATCGTCGTCTTGCTCATCAAACCGAGCGGTATTGCCGGCCAAGAGGTGCGGGAAGCGTGAGCCTCATCGATCGACTCCCACGGGATGACTCAGGACGGGCGTTTTTATTGGGTGGTGTCTGTATTCTGCTGGCATCGATATTCGCGCTCACACCCCTGCGTACGACGCTCCCTGACGGATTTTTTGTCTTTTTCGAAGTCGGGATTCTGTTCACGATGTATGGCATATTGGTTCTGGGACTAAATCTCCAATACGGCCACACCGGTCTCGTCAACTTCGGTCACGTGGTCTTTTTCGCTGTCGGTGCATACTCGGTAGCGATGCTGTCGGCCCAGGATACCTTCGCCGGTATCGGCTTAGGTTACCCGTGGCCCTTGGCACTGGTAGTTGGGATAGTCGTCGCGGCACTGCTCGGTGCTATCGTTGGTGCTACGTCTCTTCGCCTGCGTGATGACTTTCTGGCTATCGCTACCCTTGCCACTGCCGAGATATTCCACACGTTGTTTGTCAACTTCCGAAACATATTCGGAGGGAACGTCGGCATTCTGGGCGTGCCACAGCCAGTGAAAGATGTTGCCAGTGGTAGTGATACCACACTGCTCGCAACCATACTGCTATTTGGTGGTTTTACCATGGTGATATTTGCGATTATTACACGGTTGACCGACGCGCCGTATGGCCGGGTGTTGCGAGCGATCCGCGCAGATGAGTTAGTCACACGGTCGGTTGGGAAGCCGACGTTCACCTATAAGATGCAAGCGTTTGTCTACGGTGCCGCACTTGCTGGCCTTGCTGGTGGCCTATTTGCGCTTTATAACGGTGCGGTTGCTCCAGGGTTCTTTACCATTCAGGTCACGGTAACCGTCTGGATTGGAATGTTGCTAGGAGGAGCTGGTAATAACCGTGCGGTCTTGGCAGGTCTCGCGATTATCATGGGCCTTCGATTGATGTCGCGGTTTGCACTTGATATTGCTCCAGTGTCGGCTGATGCGTTTGCATCTATCCGACTCATCCTCATTGGAATCATATTGATACTGGTCATCCGCTATCGGCCAGCCGGTATTTGGGGAGATGCGAAAGAGCTGGGGGTCGATTCATGAGCTTACTTGAGGTTGAGAACCTAGTCAAGGAATTTGGTGGTCTTCGCGCGCTTGATCACCTCTCACTTTCAGTCGATCGGGGGGAACTTGTCGGTGTAATGGGGCCAAATGGCGCGGGAAAGTCGACGTTTTTCAACTGTGTTAGTGGCGTTGTCCTCCCCGACGATGGTCAGGTTACATTCGACGGCAACGATGTTACTGGTGACTCCCCCGAAAAACTGGCTCAGACAGGAATGGTTCGTACCTTCCAGCACACACGGGAACTGGAAACGATGACGGTTCGCGACAATGTACGGCTCGCAGCACCCGACCAATCCGGCGAACATACGATTCCTGCATTATTGCACACGGATGGGATGAAGAAACAAGAAAACATGGTTCGTGATCGGGCTGACGAACTGATTGAAGCGTTTGAACTCGACCACCTCGCCGATGAGTATAGCAGCAACCTTTCAGGTGGTCAACGAAAATTACTGGAATTGGCTCGAGTTTTAATGCTCGAACCGGATCTTCTCCTGCTGGATGAACCATTCGCAGGGGTCAACCCTACGTTGACTCGTGAAATCGCCGATCGTATCCGCGCTCTCAACGACGATGGTATGACAATCATCCTCATCGAACACGAACTCGAGACCTTAACCGAATTGGTCGATCATCTGGTCGTTCTCGAACAGGGACGCCTCCTCGTTGAGGGCATTCCCGACGAAGTTCTGTCGGACGAGCGTGTTATCGAAGCGTATCTCGGAGAGTAATTATGTATGCACAATACCCCCACGACTGCACCGAAACTCGACTTCAACTAGAGATCACCGACTGGCGGTCACAGATACCTGTTGAGGCCAGCTCAAAGGCGGAGGTTGTAGTGTGACATTGCTCGAAGTCTCACAACTCGATGCCGGCTATGGTGACCTCCAGGTACTCTCTGACATCGACCTTCATGTCGAACAAGGCGAGTATGTTACTATCGTCGGTCCAAACGGTGCCGGTAAATCTACTGCAATGAAGGCAATCTTTGGCCTCGCCGACCGCCAAGGGGGATCCATTACCTTTGACGGCGCTGATATTACAAACCTTCCTCCAGAGTCAGTCATTCACAAAGGACTGAGCTACGTTCCCCAGAACGAGAACATCTTTCCCTCACTGACTGTCACGGAGAATCTCCGACTCGGAGCATACATTCTCGATGATATGCCCGACGAGAGGCGACAGGCCATCTTCGATCGTTTTCCAATCCTATCCCAACGCCTCGACCAGAAGGCTGGGTCCATGTCCGGTGGTCAGCAACAGATGCTTGCAATGGGCTGTGCACTGATGCTAGATCCAGACCTCCTGTTATTGGACGAACCCTCGGCTGGCCTCGCGCCGGATCTGGTTACTGAGATGTTCGACCGCATTGACGCGGTCAACGACGCCGGAACAGCTATCCTGATGGTTGAACAGAACGCAAAGAAAGCTCTTCGGCGTTGTGACCGTGGATACGTGCTTGCGCAGGGTGAGAACCGTTACGAGGGCTCTGGAAACGAACTACTCGACGACGAAGAGGTTCGGCGACAGTTCCTCGGTGGCTGACTATCGTTTAGTGAGAAAATTAAGACATATTTCATACGGCGCATGCTTTGACTGACTTGTAAGAATTCACTCTGCTAGTTGTTCACAGTAGACTTATCTCGTTTCGAGATACAATGTAAGACAATATGGACGTTGTCGTAGTCGGAGGCGGAATTATCGGTCTATCCTCGGCATACTACCTTGCACGAGCAGGCGCAAACGTAACTCTTTGTGAAAAAGGTTCGCTCGGGATGGAAAGCACTGCGCGCTCTGCGGGCGGTATCAGAATGCAATTCTCAACTGAAACCAATGTTCGGCTGTCACTAGCAAGTCAAGAGGTGTGGAATACTTTCGACGAGGAATTTGGAGTTGACATCGCGCATCGCAAATCCGGCTATCTCTTTCTCGCACGTGATGAAAAGACAGCACAAAAATTCCGTGAGAACGTAACGATGCAGAATGATCTCGGTGTTGAGACAAAGTATCTCTCACCATCGGAGGCAGTAGATTATTGTCCTGGACTTCGTTCAAACCGTTTTCTCGCCGCGACCTACAACGCTACGGATGGATATGCCGACCCGAACCTTGCTGTGCAGGGGTATGCCGAAAAAGCGAGGGAACTCGGTGTCGATATTCAGACGAAAACTGCGGTTCGCAATATTATTACCGATGGTTCGAACGTCACGGGTGTTGAAACGGATGTTGGGAAAGTTGATGCGGATTACGTCGTTAACACCGCTGGTGCATGGGCGGGGAACCTCGCCGCGATGGCGGGAATCGATCTACCAATATACCCGCGACGGAGACAGATAGCGATCGTCGATCCGACACAGCCACTTCCGGAAGATCATCCATTAACCATTGACCTCGATACAGGGTCGTACTTTCGCCCGGAACGAGATGGAGCAGCGATCGTCGGCGGTCATTTCAGTGACGAGGATGCTGATGTCGATCCAGAGACGTATTCAGACTCAATGTCCCTTGAATGGGCGGCCACAGCCGTCGAACACGCAGCGAACTATACAGCGTACTTTGACGGCGACTCGCGTATCAGGAGAGGATGGGCGGGACTGTACGCTGTAACGCCGGATCACCATCCCATCATTGAAGAGACCATCCCGGGATTCATCACTGCTGCGGGTTTTTCAGGTCATGGTTTCCAACATGCGCCCGCGACTGGGAAATTGGTCGCCGAACTTTGTATCGATGACAGACCCTCCCTCGTCAATATCGACCCGTTGTCAAGTCGTCGATTTGAGAGCGATAACGAGCTCATCGAACAAAATGTTGCGTGAAAATAAAGACCCAAGTATATATTAGGTGACAACCATGACCAAAGAACTGTCGTTTTGAATGGATTATCTGACGCTACTCCATCCGGCAAATTGCACCTCCTGTTTTCGTCCGGTTTCTAACAGTAGGCACCGCATAACAATATTCATCGCGGCCATTGAATGGAATGCGGACGGCGATGGGAGTCCGCTGTTGCCCTGACCCCGCGACGTTCGAGTCCAACACACGCCGTCTCTGGCGTCCTACTCTCGCAGTGTGGCTGTGCCGTCATTCCCAGCGCGGCCATAATGCGTTCCGGTGGGGAAACTCCGAGACGTGAGAACGGGTTGCTTGTTGGTAGAAGCACCATCGACGCTCCGACTCGTGTCGTCGATGGCGGCCACGAAGTGGCCCCGGTGGTTCGATTCCACCCCCGTTCGTTTCTTTCGGTGAGTCATCTTGCTACCCTTCCTGTAGTAATATAGTGATAAAATGAAATTTGATAATACTGACTAAGTGGGATCACCATGAACAATCAACCTCGAACCTTTTGGACAAAATACACAGTATCTATACTCCCGTCCGGTTTTAACTCTGTGTCGGGCTGCATCCGATATGACACCCACAGCAGCCCGACAAGCGCCTTGCCCATCTCGTCACGTCTAAAAACATGGTTGGGAGGTGCTACGTGAGACCTCGTGGTGTAATCACGTATCCGGAGTCGTGGAAAACAGACGACTATGAAGCCATCTATCAGCTTTTCGCGAGCGCAGCGACTAAATAGTCTTGATAATCGCGTGCGTCCCCGAGTCCGACCGTTACGTTCGACATGAGAATCGAAAACAAAATATCCGGTTTCGTTGAGCGGCGGATAGCACCGGAGAGTGCACGCGTCCCACGAACTGTCCCGGTTTTTGCTTGGACGGGGACGTTTACGTCTTCCAACCGGTACGTGAGCGTGCCTTCACCGGGTGTTGGCAGTGACTCGAAGAACGTGTCGGACCATGGCTTCTTTTGTGCCCATTCCAGCAGGGAGACGACATTGCGTGCGGAAACGAGGTTGAATTGTGAGAGTCCAGATCCGTCTCGAAAGACGGTGGCGTCGGCTCCCAAACTGGCGAAGTACCCGTCGGCCAAGTCCGTCCACGCATCGAACGACCCCTCACCGAGTGCACGGTGTGCCGTCCTGAGCGCCAACTGGTCGGCATCGACATTGTTCGAGTACGTTAGCATCGGGTCGAGCACCTCGTGTAGTGGTTCTGATTCGAGACCGAGTTCGAACGCCGGTGTCGTCTCTTTGCGTTCCGTCCGCAGCGCTACACCACCTTTGACGGTGATACCTTCCCGTTCGAGAGCGTCTACGAACACCGCGGCACAGTGCTCATCCGGACGCATCACCGGGGCTAATTCGGTCTCCTTGTAGCCCGGTGGGAGTTCGCCGATCGCGTAGATGGTGTTCGTAACTCGGTCGAGGTAGGTGTAGAAGTAACCGTCTGCTTCTGCAGGCGCTTTCGAAAGGTATGACTCGACGGATACAAATTTCGAGCGTGGTTCGACTGTGAGATTGATAGCCCCGTTGGAACGCTCAGCGGTGAGAGCTACCTTATTCCAGTTAAGGGCGAGCGTTGAACTCGGTGCACCATACGAGTATTGTGGATCCTCCCACGTCCATCCTTCCGGATACCCAGGACCGCGAACCGAGAATACCGGGCCGTAGCCGGACGTCTCAAATTCGGTGATGTCGGCGACGACATCACCATGGACAGTCTTTATTCCCTGTTCGGAGACCTGCTTCGCCAACGTTTCGAGCTGCGATTTCGCCAGGACGTCGCCGGTTCCGCGAAGTACAATATCACCGTGAAGTTGTGTGCCAGCCGTAGAACCATCCCCGAAAACAGTCGTTTCGGTACGCGCGTCCGATCCGAGATGTTCGAGTGCGAGTGCAGCCGAAAGGAGCTTTGCGTTCGAGGCAGGTTTGACGACTTTGTCAGCTTCATGACTCGCCAGTACGTCACCGTCTGTTCCGAGCTCTTTCGCGTATACCGAGACGATTCCGCCGGGGAATTTTTCATCCGCTTTCGCAAGTAGGGTCTCGATAGTCGTCAGTTCGGAATTCGATTCGTCGGATTCATCGTCGGTTTGGGTTGCTGTGGCGGTGTCGCCAAATGCTGCCCCGACACCGATCAGACCTGTTGCTCCGAGAAACGTTCGTCTGTCCGCACCCCAGATTTTATCCTTCATTTCGATAATAAATTTATTATTAGGGAATAAGTAATAGCGCCCATTCATGCTAGGTGACATCCTCCCACGCCGAAAGACGCGGGCCTCCTACACCCACCAAGGGGCGGTTCGGTGGGATGTTTAGGGTTCGCACCCCGACGAGGTGCTGGCACTGCCACGGTACCGGTACTCCTATCGCGTCCGGGATACAGACGAGACTTGGAGTTACGTGATTATTTTATGTCGGTTCCGCCGTCCGTGGGCTTACTTTTTGATGCGGCAAACACCGAGTCAACTGCCAGTTTTCGGACTGTCAGAATCCGATAGGGTACCATCGAATCGACGCCAATAAATATGCACTTAGGGCGTCTAAAAATTTCGAAAATGGAGTTTGAATAGATGAAGATTGCGCTGTATCCCTGCCCGCAAGAACGGGGTTTTAGCGCCTGCAAACCTATAAATCGGACCAATATTTCAGCAAGGCAGCAAAGAGAATATGCGAGACGGTTCCATCGATGGGTCTTTCCTTCGAAATGCACTCAGGGAATGACTCCCGAAAAGCTCACTGACAGATTGTTTGGTGTCAGTCTGTGGTAGATCTCACAGCTTCCTCGGTAGTGGACGTGTCATCCGACAGGTGACGATCCCAGAGGACGAGGAGGCTGGGGAGAACTACGACACTTGCGACGAACGCATAAACGATAGCAGTACTGGTAACCAGTCCGAATCGTTGAAGCGATGGGACAAGCGCGAACAGGAGGACAGCGAACCCGCCAGCGGTACTGACAGCACTCGCAAGCAGTGCGCCTCCGGTTCCAGCGACGGTCGAGTCAAGCGCCGCAAATGCGTCGTTTGTCCGCTGGCGTTCTTCGATGAACCGTTCGCTAATATGGATCGCATAGTCAACACCGATACCGATGGCGATACTCGCGATAATCGCAGTTTCGCTGTTGAACGGTATCGAAAGAAGATACATCGTCCCCAGAATCCACGATAGTGCGAAGACGACAGGAAGCATCGTCACAGCTCCGAGTGAGAGGGTACCGTACCGTCGATAAAAGATGCCGGTAAGGAACACGAGAATGACGCCGAGAGTGATGAGGAACGTCTCGACGAGCGTTGTCAGCAGATTTTTCTGGACGAGTTCCGTGATGATTGGTTGACCGGTTGCAGTTGATTCCAGAGGCGTATTTCGCTCGATGGTCGCAGCGATCGTCCGCATTTCGCTCGTGATGACGCCTGTATCGGCACCGCCTTTGATGCCGACGCTCATTCGGAGCGCCCGATACTCGCCGTTAGTTCGATGGAAGACGGCCATCGCTCGATCCGGTTCGGCGTCGTACACTGCATCGTATACTGTCTTCAGATTCTGGTCGGGAATTCCGTCACCGTCTGCGTCGTTGCGTTCGACGGTAGCAGCGACGGTTTCGTTGGTCGCAGCCGTCTGATTGATGACCGAGAGTGGACTCTCCACGCTCGGTTCACCATTCGCCAACGAAACGGCCGTCTTGCTGCTACTCACTTGCTCGTGTGCGGCAGCAAGTCGATCCAGCGCCCGTGGATTCGTCACTGGACCTTCAATCAGTATCTCGGCCGTTGACCGATCACGTGACTGCACAAAATTTTCGTTGAGGAAGATAACGTTTTCCCGGAGCGAATAGTCGCTCGGAGCGAATGGCTCCGGAAGCGAATCCATCCACTGGGGCGAATCACGTGGCAGGAAATCCACTTGATTGAGGGATGTGTCGATGTCCGTCGCAGCGTAACCACCACCAGCACTCAAGAGCAATGCCACAACGACGATAGCAACTGGAATACGACGCGCGATTGTCGTTCCAGCGCCGACAATCCTGTTGGCGACACCGCTGGTTCCGAACGCACGCTTGCGACGGTTACGTCCTACTCGCTCAAGCAATGATTCAAGTTCAATCTTGATTGTGGGGAGGAGTGCAGCGAACACGATGAACGCAGCGACGATGCCGGCAGCGCTTACGAGGCCGAACTCCGCAATGGAAGTGATCGGACTGACAGTGTTTGAGAGGAAGCCGACGGCCGTGGTGAACGTTGTTGCTGCGAGTGCGACCGTTACGCCAGCAAGACTGACACGCATTCCTTCTCGGGGTGTTCGCTCGATATCCTCTTTTCTGGCTTCTCGGTAGCGCATTACGACGTGCAGTGCATAGTCGATGGAAAGTCCGATGAGCAAGAACGGTACGGCAATGATTATCTGTGTGACGCCAATACCGGCCCACCCCATGAATCCGCCCATCCAAACGAGTACGAGCACGACGCCGACGAGTGCAAGTACGATATCGAAGATATCACGATATGCAATGATGAGCACGAGGAGAATGAACGCAAGTGCGATCGGAGAAATGATAGCGAAGCTTTCACCAGTTGCCTGTCCGGACTCTTCATCGACAATGCCAGCACCGAACACGAACGTGTCGTCGCTCACCTCCTGCTGAGCAATCTCACGAGTAGCGAGCTGACCCTGAACCACATCCTGAGGAAGGGTATCACCAGCTGCTTCGACGTGCTGGAAGACAAACAGCACGCGCGCCGTCGCCGTTGTACTGCCTGCGTCGTAATCCGTCGACAGTAACGTATAGGGGTTTACCGTTCCCGACCGGGCACGCGAAGGGTCAAGCACTCTTTCAGTCACTGACTCGACTTCAGCAGTCGTCATCGACTCCATCTGTTTGATCTGCTCGTCGAGCGTGGGCAAGCGTTGTGGAGAACCAGTGGCCCCACTTCGAATATCGGTGGCACTCGCATTTCCGGTCGTATTTTCGGATGGTCGAGCGTTGTTTTGGGATTCCTGTTGGATGGCGGCGATAGCTATCTGATTTGCGATGCCGACAGTCGCCTGCCCGTCCGCGAGCGTGGCGTTTACCGTCTCGTTCTCGCGGAGTGTACGTTGTAATCGCAGTGTCTCGAGTAGCGACTCTTTTGAAAGAACGTTGTCACCCCGAACGACAACCTGCATCGCAGTGGTGTTTTCCTGACCGGTCGAAAAGTTCTGCTGGACGTAATCGAGTTTCTGTGCTTCCGTCGAATCGCTACCGAAACTCGCGATTGTCAGTCCCGATTCGATATTGCCTGCACCACTTCCAATCAGGACGGTTAGCAGGAGCAACACGAGGAGGACAGGACGACTATACCGAATCAATAGGTTCGCGTATCGTTGTGCGAGTCCGGAAGTCATGTACTGGTGACCAATGAGGGTGATGACTTAACTGTTTGTAGAATCGTACAACAACTACACCCCCTATTGAAGCAGTGCGATGATAGACAGAAAACCACTTACAGTCTGCGAGCCGAGGAAGAAACTGGAGATGGGCGCACATGAAGCCGTCAGGGCATTGCAGAAACTCGGATTGTCAAGCTACGAGTCCCAGGTGTTCGTCGCCCTCCAGCAACTGGGTACCGGGACAGCACAAGACGTGAGTGAAGTGTCAAACGTCCCCCGATCACAGGTGTATGGCGCGGCCGATGACCTCGCCAACCGTGGTCTGCTTGAGGTCGTCGAGTCCTCACCGAAGGCATTCCGGTCAGTGAGTCTTTCAGCGGCCCGTGAGCAACTATCCGCCCGTATCGAACACGAGCAGGAACGGGCATTCGAAAATCTCGAAGCTATCGAGAATGAACAAGCCTCGTATGCCGATGAAGAAACGGTTTCGACGTTGCGAGGCCACCAACCGATTCGTGAGCGGATGATCGACCTCATCGCGAGCGCCAACGAACAAGCAGTGTTGGTCGGTGCAACCGGCGAGTTACTGACTGACGACATCATCGGCGTGCTTTCTAACCGGGCCACTTCGGGGGTTCTGGTGATGATTGTTACCCGCGATCGGGCAGTACAGGAACACTTCGAGAATACCCCGGTTAATGTAATCGTGGTACCTGAGACACATCATGGTGGGTTCACCGGGCGAACGCTCCTTGTTGACGACGCAACCGTACTACTATCGGTACCCACCGAGGACGATCACCCCGAACCGTTCGATGAAGTCGCGCTCTGGACGGCTGGTACCAGCATCGGTCACATTCTCACGCGATTCATCCATGCGGGAATGGAATCCGGACTTGACAACTATCCATCTGATTCGAGTGAAATGGGAAAAATTTGATAAATTAGATATTAGAATTTTTGACATGTAAAAATTTTATGTATGGTGAATATCAAACAAGATAAACAATTGAAATCGGACGAGATCAACGAGGTTAGATGATTTTCAATGGTTTGAAGTCGTGTCTGGTTAATCAGGGTTGAGCAAATTGATCTAAATAACTAATTTATCCGTAATTAAATTAAAATAAATAAATATTTGATATTTATAGTATGGAGCGAGTTGCTTAGGATCTCAAAGAAAGAGAACTGTTGCATCCAAATACTATATTGCACGCGAGATAGCAGTTGTCCCTATCGACGTACAATTATTACGACTTAGAAAAACACACAGCAGTACCATCCTCCGAAATTCTATGAGTTGAAAATACGGCCGGCTTTGGAGAGTCAGGGTGTGTTGAAAACCGTCAGAGAGAACAAAATTCTCATGAGAGTATTGACCCCCGTCCGGAGTCCGATGAGGGGCGTAAGAAGCCGTCAGTTGCCGCGTTGATCGGTTTGACGACACCCAGTTTCGGCGGGGGGAGGGTTGGTTTTATAATACCGTGGGCTGATTACACGCCTGATGACAGTACGCACACCACACGTAGCCGCTGCAGCGAATCGTCCGTCGTTCACCCTCCGAGTTGAAAGTGAGCGAACGACGATGCTGACTCGCTACACTCGATCGGAGGAAACCAATGAAAGAGATTAGCACCGACGCCGCACCGCCAAGTATCGGCCCGTTCTCGCAAGGTATCCGCGACGGGAACCGCATCTACGTCTCAGGGCAAGGTCCGGTCGACCCCAAATCCGGCGAAATCGTTGGCGACACCATCGAAGAACAAACTGCACGAACACTCGAAAACGTCGATGCGGTTCTGGCAGCCGCGGGCCGCTCGCTCGACGACGTAGTGAAAGCGACCGTCTTCGTCCAAGACATAGATGATTACGACGCAATCAACGAGGTGTACGCCGACTACGTATCGTCGCCGTATCCCGCCCGAAGTGCAGTGCAGGTCGAAGACCTACCCATCGATATCGGCGTCGAGATAGAAGTCGTCGCTAGCGTCCGAGGGACGGAGGAGTGACGGGGCGATGAGAGCTGTCGCGGTTCGACGTGGCGAGTCGAAACCACGGGTCATCGACGTGCCGAAACCGACCCCAGCGTCCGATGAAGCATTGGTTCGAACGCTTCGAGTCGGCATCGATGGCACCGATCACGAAGTCGTCGGCGGGAACCACGGTGGATTTCCCGACGATTCGAACCACCAAATCCTCGGTCACGAAGCGGTAGGAATCGTCGAAGAATCGAACGGGACGCGATTCGAGGCTGGCGACCTCGTCGTCCCGACGGTTCGACGGCCATCGGGAGCGGAAAACGCGTTCTTCGAGCGCGGCGAGCCCGACATGGCTCCCGACGGTGCGTATCTCGAACGCGGAATCGTCGGCGCGCACGGATACATGGCCGACTACTTCACCAGCCACGAGCGGTTCCTCGTCGGCGTCCCCGACGACTTCGCAACCCACGGGTTCCTCGTCGAACCGATCAGCAACACCGAAAAAGCCATCCAGCACGCCTACGCTAGCCGGTCGGCGTTCTGATTGGACCCCGAGTCGGCGCTCGTGCTTGGCAACGGACCACTGGGTCTACTGACCCTTTCGATGCTCATTGGGAGCGACGACTTCAAGCGTTGCTACTGCCTGGGACGGCGCGACCGTCCCGATCCGACCATCGACATCATCGAACGCCTCGGCGCGACCTACGTAGATTCTCGGGAGACTCCCCTCACGGCGGTTTCGGAGACTCACGAGCCGATGGACTTCGTCTACGAGGCGACCGGTCACGCGCCGCACGCCTTCGAGACCGTCCTCGCGCTCGCACCGAACGGCGTCGGGGCGCTCCTTGGCATCCCCTCGGACGGCACCGTCGAGCTAGACGGCGGCCGCATCCACCGGGAGATGGTGTTGCAAAACAAGGCGCTGCTGGGTAGCGTCAACTCGAACGTCCGTCAGTACGAGGCGGCCAGAGAAACCCTGTCTTCGTTCCCCGACTGGTTCACCGACGAGCTCATCACGGACGTCTACGCCCCGGACGAGGCCGAGCGGGCGTTCGTGACCGGCGACGACGGTATCAAGACCGTCGTCGAGTTCGACTCGCTGTAGCGTCGCTCGCCGGGTCGCGGGGTTCGCTGGAAACGCGCCAACTACGCACCGAGGTCGCTACGGCGTATCGGCTCGTACGGCCATTTTCAGAATCGCCTTCAAGTAGAACTCCCGTTCGTACTCGGAGCGTTCGCCCAATTCGAGTGCCCCCGCAATAATGCTGACAAACACTGCAGCTATCGACGCTCCGGTTCGAACGTCCGATGATGCCTGCCTACTCGCGTCACCCTTCTGCCTGCGCGACGATGCGCTCGACGGCATAGTCGGCCTCGTCGTCGGTGAGACACATCGGGTTGACGGTGAATTCGCCCGCCGGAAGCGCGTCCGCGCCGACGAACACGCGGGGTTCCTCGCGGCGAAGTCCCCCGACGACGTCGGTCGCCGAGACGCCAGCGAGGTCTGCGTCCACCGAGACGACGACTTCCGGGGCAACGGCAACCTTGTCGTCGGCCGTGATAGACGTTTCAAATCCAGCGACTGCGTCGAGGTCGGCGGCGATGGCTTCGGCACGTTCGAGCCACTCCGCGGCGAGCGCCTCGTGGTCTTCCTCGACGAACAGTTCGAGCGCGCGAATCAGACCGGCGAGTTCCTCCTTGCCGACTTTCATCGCGCGGCCAATTCCCTGTCGTGGGACGCCGCCGAGTCGGTCGGGGTTCACGAGTTCGCGCGGGGGTTCCCACACCTGTTCTGCGGCGTGCATGTCGAGATGCTGGGCGGCGGCCGACGCGACGAGATCCTCGCGTCCGGCGAGGATGCCGGTCGTCTGCGGGCCACGGATGGCTTTGCCCCCGCTGAACGCAACGAGGTCTGCACCCATTTCCACGAACGCAGCGAGGTTGCTCACCGGAGGAAGTTCGGCTGCGGCGTCCACGACGACCGGAACGCCGTGGTCGTGAGCGATGTCGCACACGACGTCGAGCGGCGGGTTTGTATAGGATTTCTCTACATAGGCGACCGCCGCGGTGTCCTCGCCGATAGCGGCTTCGATCTCCCACGGTTCGACGTTTCGCGAGCCGGTGCCGAGGTGCTTGTCGTTGGTTCCCACGTCCACGATAGTCGCCCCGACCGCTCGGAGCGCGTGGTCGTAGCCCGTTCGGTGGGTTCGCGGCATGACGATTTTGTCGGCGACGCCGTCGGTGTCGGGGAGGCGCGCCATCGCCCCGAGATCGTCGCCCGCGATGCAGGCGGCCGCGCCGAGCGCGAGCGCACTCGACGCGCCGGACGCAACGTAGCCCGCGTCCGCGCCAGTCACGTCCGTTATCAGTTCGCTGGCTCTGGCCTGTAGATCTGAGAGACGGACGAATGCCTCCGACGCACGGGACATCGCATCGACGGCCTGCGGTCGGATTCGGCTCCCGCCGATTCGAGTCTTCGTCCCGGTCGCGTTGATTACATGTGGGACGCCTAATTCCTCGTAGATGGTCTGCTCTGGTTGCATATGAACTCCCGCGTAGCCCGGAACCAAAATAGATTCGACGTCCGTCCAGTCGCGGTCACCGGTACGTTCATACGTTTCGGATGAGCATCGATATCACGTCACGGAAATGCCCGGCATCGAAGCCGGTACGAGCTACTTCGGCGTACAGGACCCAGAACACGCGACGACGGACGTGGACGTACCCCGCGGTCAAGCCGCGGGGCTTCCTGCTTCGATGACGTGCTTTGCATCCACCCGTCCCGAATGACGAGCGAACGCAGGGAGCACAGTCTGCACAGGCGTTGATATCAATACAAGCGCATACCTCCGTCTTCAGGCGGAGGTCGAGCGATAGGCATAGTTCGTCCATTCTTCGGTACCGTACACGGCTGGATTTCCAACCGATAATACCAAGTATATTCAATAGATATCCATTGTATGGTGAATCGCTTTGAGATCGAGGGCGAGGAAGTCCTTGATGGGGAAGTCAAACCCTTTGGGAATAGCGCCCACGTTACCGTTCCAAAGCGGTGGCGTGGGGCGGATGTGAAAGTCGTCCGCACTTCAGAACCGACAGAACAAGACGAATAACATGACCGAACTCACAGAGACGCTGGAGCTCAAACTTGTGAACCCGAATACTCACAAGCAGCGCAAACTCTGTGAGACGAAACATGCGTACCAACAGGCACTCAAAGCCGCGTTCGACGCGAATTGTACCACACAGTCGGCGACAAACGACGTGGTGGTCAACTACGATCTGAGTGGTTACGCGAAAAACGCCCTCAAAAAATACGTTCCACAACTCTGTGGCGGTAGCTACGACGCCAAGGAGCTGAAAGACGATCACCCTGTCCGGTTCACGAACGAAGGTCCGAAACTCGACCACAGACCGCAGAACACCATCGAGTGGTACATCAAAATTCCGCACCATGACGACTACCACCTCTGGTTGCCCGCACAACCGAATCCCAAACAGCAGGACTGGCTTGAAGCGTTGTACGCAGGCGACGCGTCGATGGGCGAGTGTCGATTGTTTGACCGTGACGGCGAGTGGTACTTCCACATCACTGCGACGCGGGAAATCGAAGAACAATCAGAATTCAGTTCGGCAAACGAAACGCCGATTGGGGTAGATATCGGGGAAGCCTCTTTGGTAACGGTGTGTCACCGTGACGAGCGCGGTTCCCCGACTGCACCCAACCTTTGGAACGACGAAGGCAAGGCGGTTCGACAACTTCGAGAGACGTATTTCACGGCGACCCGCCGTCTTCAGCAACGCGGAAGCGAACGCATCGCGGAGTCTTACGGCGACACACTCTGGCGACAGATCGACGATATCATCCACACAGTCACGTCGGAGGCTGTCAATTATGCCGATCAATTCGAGAATCCCGTCCTGGTTCTTGAAAACTTAACGTACATTCGAGAGAGCATGGACTACGGTGCGTTCATGAATCGGCGGTTGCACGGGTGGAGCTTTGCGAAGATCCACTCCCAACTCTGCTACAAGGCCGCCGAGAAAGGGATTCGTGTCGAGACGGTGAATCCTCGAAATACGTCGAAGGAGTGCCACGTATGTTACGAGGTTGGCTACCGCCCACGTCAGGCGATGTTCAAGTGTACGACCGACGAGTGTTGGGTCGGAGAGTACCAAGCAGACGTCAACGCCGCGCTCAATATTGCAGACCGCTACCTCGGCAGAGAGAGCCGTTCAAGAGAACACACGGACGGCGATGACTCGGCCGAGGATGGGGAGCGCTTGACCGCTCCGCAAGACAGCCACGTCGATGCTGACACCCAGCAAGTGACGCGTGGAACGTATGCGTCTTGAAACCTGAGGGTCGTCTCGGACGGCCTGAAATCCCATGGTGGGATTCCCGCGTCTTTAGGCGCGGGGGGAGGTCAATTCGAACTGTACCGTCACCCACGACTCGCCAGCAAGGAGAACGGACGTCATCGTCCGTCGAATCGGACGCTCACGGTATGAATATGGGGATTACCGGCTCCGGTGGCCGATCCAGTCAAAACGGAAACAATCGCTCGGCCGCCTCGTCGGTGAGCGGTCGGCCGTACTCGCTCACCTCGAACGCTTCCGCGTAGCGAACCGCCGCTCCCGCGTCGCCGCATCGCTCGACCAGGGCGTCCCGGAAGCGATCCGACACGGCTTCGATTGCTTCGACGTGCGGTAAGCCACAGTCTCGGAGCCACTCGAATCGCATATCGGGGTCGTCGGGCACGTCGTCAAGCATCCCTTCGACGTACGGCAGCCACTCGTACATCTGGGACTTGTGGCAGTCGAGCATCTCGAACTTGCGTTCGGCGGCGTCGTCGATGTCCACCACTACATCCGGTGAGAAGGGATAGGGTCGGTCGAACGTATCGCTCAGGTACGCAAAAACGGGGTTTTCGTCGAGCGCGGCGGTCGTCGGGCAGACGTTCGGCACCGTGACCAGATAAGCGGCGTCGCGCACGATTTGGGCGGTATACCGGTGATCCGGGTGGTAATCGTTCGGCCGGTGGGTGAGGACGAGGTCGGGTCGGAACGTCCGAAGTCGTCGGATGAGCCGGTCGCGGTTTTCGAGTGACGGTTGAAGCCGACCGTCGGGAACGTCGAATCCGTCGAATGTGACGTCAGCGACGGCTGCCGACGCCTCGGCCTCCGCGCGGCGGCGCTCGACCAGCTTTCGTCCCGCGAGTTCGTGGTGGCCCGCCTCGCCGTTCGTCATCGAGACGAACAGCACTTCGTGACCGTGGTCAGCGTACTTGCAGGCGACGCCGCCTGCTTTGAGGTCGCAGTCATCGGGGTGAGCACCGATGACGAGAACGCGAACTGTCTCGGTTGGCATCGTTCGTCAGAACTGTCGGTAGACGCATAAATACTACGAACGACAGAACGCGGCGCTCGCGTTGTCACGTGTCCGTCGCTGATCCGAGAGGAATTATTTTATCGGTAGACTTCGAGAAGCAAGTATGTCGATTACGAACGTCGATGCCATCCCGGTAGAGATGGCCGTCAAGCCACTCGAAGCCGACCTCGGTCTGGCACCATACGTGAGCAACCACGACGAAGTCGAGTCCGTCGAACGCATGCTCGTCAGAGTCGACACCGACGACGGCGTAACCGGGTGGGGCGAAATGCTCGTGGGCATGAAATCCGCCGCGGTGACGAAGGCAGTGATAGACGACGTCATCGCCCCCGAACTCGTCGGCCGTGAGGTCGGCGAGATACGCGACTTCGTCGATTCGTTCTACTTCCCGTACGTGAAAGTGCGGCCATTCCTCGGTGCCGTCGAAACAGCGCTCTGGGACGCGTTCGGCAAGACGGTCGGCCAGCCCGTCCACCGGCTTCTCGGGGGCAAGACCCGTGACAGTGTACCGATCGCAACCTGCCTCGGTATCCTCGGGCCCGAGGAGTCCCGTCCCTACGCCAGACGAGCCGTCGAACACGGGTTCACCACGTTGAAGACGAAGGCCGGCCCTGACTGGCGCGAAGACGTCGCGCGAATCCGAGCAATGCACGACGAGGTAGACGGCGAGTTGGAGTTCCGTCTCGACCCCAATCAGGGGTGGGCGTTCGAGGATGCGGTTCGGGTCGCTACCCGCCTCGAAGAAGCGGGCGTCCTGCTTCAGTACCTCGAGCAACCGGTGCGCATCGACACCTACGGCACGTACGCCTCGCTGCGGAACCGCGTGCGGACACCGATAGCGGTCAACGAGGATACGTATTTCCCGCGAAACCTCCGCTACCTCCTCCAGGCCGACGCCATCGACGTGGCAGTCGTGGATCTCGTCCCCGCCGGTGGCATCCTTCGCGTCCGCGAACAAGTCGCCATGGCCGCCAACGCAGGCGTTTCGGTGTCCCACCACTGTGGATTCGACCTCGGCGTCAAGACGGCGGCTATGCTCCACACCGTCGCGAGTACACCCGGCATCAATCTGCCGCCGGACAGCGTCTACTATGGCTGGGACGACTACATTATAGAAGATCCGTTCGAGGTCGAGGACGGCGCGTTGACAGTCCCGGACGGGCCGGGATTGGGTATCGAGGTAGACGATACGAAAGTCGAACGGCACCGGATCGATTAGGAGCAACTAGTCGGTTTCGGCGACCCAGCTGACCGGCGCACGCATGTTGAGCGTCGTCGTCACGGGCGAGCCGTTTGGGCCACTCCCGTCGTTGGTTCCCGGATTCGAACTCATGGTGACGTCCTCGTCGTTCGGGTTGTCACCTTGACAGCCAGCCAGTCCAGCCATCGCCGCGCTTCCTCCGAGTGCAAGCCATTGTCGCCGGGTTAAGCCGTTGCTATCGGCGTCGCCGTCGGAACCGTGGTTAGCGTTAACCATACTATTTTCAAAATTTATATAATTAGTATAAAAATATTTTGGTAACACATCTGATTAGATGTGAGTGGAACATGGCTGATCCGGTCAGAGCGCAAAGTAGTTGCCTTCTCAGCAGAAACAGCGAGGATATGTTTGAGAGTAACTATGATCGAACGGACGAGGTCGCCATCGTCACTGGAGCGAGCAACGGCATCGGCCGCGCCGTCGCCGAACGCCTCGCCGCAGCGAACGCGACCATCATGGTGGCCGACGTGGACGACGACGGCGGCACGGAGACGGTCGGGGCCATCGAGGACGACGGCGGCACCGCCGAATTCGTTCGCGTCGACGTGAGCGACGCGAACGACGTCTCGGCGATGGTCGAGGCGACGATGGACGCATACGGCAGTGTGGACGTGCTGGTGAACAATGCAGGTGGCTCGTTCGACGACGGGAACCCCCACCGAGTGAGCGAGGAGACGTGGAACCGAATCATCGACGTGAACCTCAAGGGTCAGTTCCTCTGTGCCCGAGAAGCGCTCCCGGCGATGATCGAATCCGGCGGCGGAGCGATGGTTCACGTCTCCTCGGTCAACGCGCGAACCGGCATCGGACTCGCCGCCTACTCCGCCGCGAAAAATGGCATCCTCGCGCTGTCTCGACTCATTGCTACACAGTATGGCCGACACGGTATCCGCTCGAATGCCGTCTGTCCGGGCAGCATCATCACTGACGCGTCGAGCGAGAAGCTGACCAACGAGGGGCCGGTTCGCGAGGAGTGGCTCAACCAGTATCCCGTCGGTCGGTTCGGTTGCCCGGAGGATGTGGCTGCCGCCGTCGCCTTCCTCGCCTCCGACGCGGCGTCGTTCATCTCCGGTACTGAACTCACCATCGACGGTGGTCTCACGGCCGGTCTCGACCAACAGCTGGAGACGATGATGTACGACATCGACGACTCGCCCGCCCACGACCGAGGCGGCGCGTGAGGGATTTCGACCGACACGAAGGAAGTCGTCGCTTTTGCACTGCTCGTCGCGACGGCAATGAAGGACCCCCCGGACAATCTACCTGACGTAACCGGCGCATTCGCCCGTTGTAATGGTAATTCGTCGTCTGCCGACGTGACGACGGTGACGCCCCATCGCTGATTCTCTTCGCCACCGTTTCGACTCCGACGAATCGACGTACACCCCCCGAGCGACGGCCAAACGTGGTTCGTCGATGAATTGACCGCGTAGCTCGTCACCAAACCCCTTTCGACCAGACCGAAACCGGTGGTTCCCCTTGTGTGCCACCACCAATTGTGATAGACCAAGACAAGACGTGATGAGCAGCCCGTATGCACACCGATTACAATTCTATTTCTGTAATGTTTGTCTGTCCAGTCATATTTCCTGAAGTACTCACAGAGCGCCGGTAGCGACCGTTTCTATCCCGTTTCGACTAGGCGAAAACATTCATTTGCGAAATGTGAACGAAACCGGGTTGATACGACCAGGTAACGGTCGGCGCGACTGGAAATGCCTGGTTCGACTCTCGAGTTCCGGTTCGACTCTCCGGAATTGTCGCCGGTTACGGATGCGACGGTGGAAGACGGGATCAAGGAAAACGACGTGTCATACTCTAATATCTAGGTTTAGAAAATAAATTAAATTTTTTCTATTAATTGTAGAATGCGATGGAAGAGAATAATAAAGCAACTTCGACTCGGCGAGACGTACTGAAACGCGCCGCCACGGTTGGCGTGGTTGGCCTCGGTGGTACTGCACTAACGAGCGGTTCGGCGGCGGCGAAGCCAACGGTCGACTGGGAGCCAGCCCATTCGAGCAACTACACGGGCGCGAACCGCGGCGCGGGGAAGATAGACTGGATCGTCATCCACACCGTCCAGGGGTCGGCCAGCAGCACGGTCAACTGGTTCCAGAATCCCGATGCTGACGTCAGTGCCCGCTACACCATCTCGGAGAGTGGCTACGAGTACCAGAGCGTCTCCGACATGAATATCGCGTGGCACGCCGGTGGATCGAACTACAACACGTACTCCGTCGGCATCGAACACGGCGGTTAGGTCAGCGAGACCTACGAAGACGCCCAGTATCGCGCGTCTGCGAAGCTTGCCAGTTGGCTCTGTGACCAGTACGGCGTTCCCAAACAGCATCCGGGGAGCGTCCCATACGACGCGGCGAATCCGGCCAACGGCGGCATCATCGCCCACTCCCAGGTTCCAGGAAGCACCCACACCGACCCCGGTGCGAACTGGGACTGGGGATACTACATCGACCTCGTCAACTCGTACTGATCGCCGTACGAGCACCGTCGCTCCGGCCGATATTTTTCACGCGAGAATGACGAACGACGCGGTAGCAGCTCCACTGGTTGCTAATTCTCGTCGTCGTTCTACCCGTTTGAACTGCGATGGGTACCACGCTCGCCGTGCGTTCGCGCGATGGTAATCTCAACCGACGGATTCGGCGGCGTTGGGCGACGAAACCCTGAATGCAACGGTGACGCGTCACGACGACTTTGGTCGGATTATTGCTTCGACCGGTAATCTTTATTACGAGCCCCGTACCTTGGGTGATATGGTCGCAGTCTGGAGCTATCCGTGGCGACTGCTCTCGCAAGACCCAGCCGAGACGCGACGAGAATTCGCCGAGTTGGGAGTCACGAGCGTCACCGTCGCCGCACACTATCACTCTATCCGAACGCTCGACCCGCGTTCGGATGATGGTCTGTTCGAATCGTACGAAGGGGGTTGCTACTTCGACCCCGACAACGGAGCGTTCGCCGACACGCCGATCGACCCGCCGGTGAACGAGTTGGACGGGCGTGCGGATCCGTTCGGTGACGTCGTCGAACTGTTCCGGGGGAGCGGCATCGACGTGAACGCGTGGCTGGTCTGCTTTCACAACTCGAAGCTCGGCGCGGACAACCCGGCGTTCCGCGTCCAGAGCGCGTTCGGCGACGCGCACGAACACGCGTTCTGTCCGTCGCACGAGGAGGTTCGCACCTACTTCGAAGCGGTCGTGCGCTCGCTCGCGGACTACGATGTCGGGGCCATCAACCTCGAATCGCTCGGGTTCCCGAGCGCCTTTCACGGTCACGGCGCGACGTTCGGCCACGCGAAAAACCACGTTATCCGGGGAACGCCGGAGGAAATACTCGTCTCACAATGCTTCTGTTCGGCGTGCCGGGAGCGAGCAGCGGATCACCCCGTCGATTTCGACCGGGCTCGTTCGGTCGTCCAGACGGTCGTGGAGGGTATATTGAGCGAGCCGACACCGCAGGTGCGGTCGCTCGAACGTCTCGTCGCGGAACATCCCGTCCTCGACGACCTCTTCGACTTTCGGGCGTCGGTCATCGAATCCCTCATGGAGCGCATCGCGACCGCCAGTGGCGAGGTCGCCCTCACCTACTCCGCGTCGGACGGCCTCGGCCGCGACCCGAACGAGGGGTGGCCTGCGGGCGTCGTCCTCGACCGGATTCGTCCCTACCTTGACCGCATCATCGCGCTGTGTTACACGGACGACCGCGAACTCGCCCGCCGTCGAGTCCGGCAGTATCGGGAGACGGTCGACGTTCCGGTCGACGCTGGCGTCACGCTCAACCCCGACGTGGTCGGAACCGAAACCGAGTGGCGAACGATAGTCGACGGTGTCGCAAACCTCGCGGACGAAGTGCACGTGTACAACCACGCGCTCATGAGCGATGCCCACTTTGAGTGGTTCGACGCCGCCGTCCCCCGTCTTGGGTAGTGACGCCGCCGAGTCGAACTGACGACGCTACCCGAGTTCGGGGCTGTTTCGATGCGTTTACAGTCCGCGGTTGGACGTGTGTCGGCACTCACCGGCGGAGTGGTCACATCACGGTCGTCGCTCGAAGGATGAGACGGGTACACAATGATTTTTAAGGCGACGATGCAATGACCGAAATATGGTTCAACTGGGCGTAGAACGGTTGCTTGACGAGCGAACCGACGCAGTCGGCAACGACCGACTCGGACTCATCACGAATCCCTCGGGGACTGACAGCGACCTCAACACGACCATCGACCTGCTCGACGAGCGCGACGCATTCGACCTTCGAAAGCTGTTCGGTCCCGAACACGGCATTAGAGGCGACGCGCAGGCAGGTGTGAAAGTCGACGACAGCATCGACGAACGAACAGGCCTCCCGGTCAAGAGCCTCTACGGGGAACAGCGCCAGCTCCGGTCGGAGATGGTTGCGGACGTAGACACCCTCGTTTACGACATGCAGGACGTCGGCTGCCGGTTCTACACGATCATCTACACCCTCGCGTACGCGCTCGAAGGTGCGGCCGACGCCGGAAAACGCATGGTCGTCCTTGACCGCCCGAATCCCATCGCGCCGCTCCCCGTCACGGGCAACCGTATCGACGAGTCGGTCTCGTCGTTCGTCGGCGCGTACGAACTCCCGATCGTACACGGGTTGACCGTCGGTGAGCTCGCGACGTATTTCAACGAGGAGTTCAACATCGGCGCAACGCTGGAAGTGGTTGAGATGCGCGACTGGTCGCGCTCGAGTTGGTTCTCCGACACTGACCTGCCATGGGTGTACCCCTCGCCGAACATGCCGACGCCGGGGACGGCGACGCTGTATCCCGGGATGTGTTTCTTCGAAGGGACAAACCTCTCGGAGGGGCGCGGGACGACGAAGCCGTTCGAACTCGTCGGCGCGCCGTGGGTGGACGCCGACGAATGGGCAGCGGAGTTGTCGGCCCAAAACTTGGACGGCGTCGCGTTCCGCCCGGCGTACTTCTCCCCCACGTTCTCGAAGCACGAGCGCGAGAACGTGACCGGCGTACAGGTTCACGTCCTCGACCGCGATGCCGTCAATCCCGTAACGGTCGGTCTCACGGTTCTCGCGTCGGCGTTCACGACGTACGACCGATGCGAGTGGGTCGAGTACGACGACGGCTATTTCGTCGACAAACTCGCGGGCGGTAGCTATCTCCGCGAAACGATCACTACCGCGGACGCCGCGAGCGAACCCCGAGACATCGCAGCGGATATCGCTGGGCACTGGGAGGACGACCTCGCCGAGTTCGCTGACGTGCGAGAGGAGTATCTCCGATACTGATCACAGATGGCCACACACACACCATCTACCGACGTGGAATCGACCATCTCGTCGCTGTCGCTTGACGCAAAAGTCGGCCAGTTGTTCATCGCGGGCTTCGATGGAACCACGCCGACCGCCGAAATCGAGGAGTTGGTCGCCGAACGGCGACTCGGCGGCGTCATCTACTTCAGCAGAAATGTCGAATCCCCGAATCAATTGCAGGAGCTCTCGCGGACGCTACAGGCGTTCGTCCCGGATGACGGACCGCCGCTCCTCGTGAGCGTCGACCAGGAGGGTGGTCGGGTTGCGCGACTCTCGTGGGGAACCGAACAGCCGAGCGCGATGGCGTTCGGCGCGGCCGACGACCCTGAACTCGCTACGCAGGCTGGCGAAGCCGTCGGCGGCGAACTACGGTCGCTGGGCATCGACGTGAACCTCGCGCCGGTTCTCGACGTGAACAACAACCCCGACAACCCCGTCATCGGCGTCAGGTCGTTTGGTGAGAACCCCGGGCGGGTTGCCGAACTCGGCACGGCGTTCGCCGACGGGCTACAGTCCGCGGGCGTCGTTGCCTGTGGGAAGCACTTCCCGGGACACGGCGACACCGCGGTCGATTCCCACCGCGACCTGCCGATCCTCGACCACGACCGTGACCGCCTCGATCGCGTCGAACTCCGCCCCTTCCGCCGCGCTATCGACGCCGGTATCGACGCGATCATGACGACGCATGTCGCGTTCCCGACCGTCGCCGATGACGAGCGTCCGGCGACGATCGCTCCGCGAGTCGTCACCGGACTGCTCCGCGAGGAGTTGGGGTTCGAGGGACTCGTCTTCACCGACTGCATGGAAATGGACGCCATCGCAGACGGCGTCGGAACGGTCGAGGGATGTGTGCAGGCGGTCGAAGCGGGCTGCGATCAGATCTGTGTCTCCCACACCCCGACGAAACAGCGCGCGGCCATCGATGCCGTCGTCGATGCTGTCGAGTCAGGGCGCATTTCGGAATCCCGTATCGACCGGTCAGTGCGGCGAATTCTCCGGGCGAAGCGGATGTACGACGCGGGAACGGTCGAGGTCGCGCAGTGGGACGACGCTGCCGAGGACTGCCGTGCCATCGCACGCACCGTCGCCGAGCGCGGGGTCACGCTCGTCCGCGACGACGCTGGCAATCTTCCACTCTCCGACGAACCTATCACAGTCTACGAGTTCGACGGCGGCCGCGGCTCGCTCGCCGAGGAGGTTCGCGACGACGGCGGCGCGTTCGCGGCGGCGCTCTCGGTGGCAGGCGTTACGGTGGACGCGTCGGTCATCACCGGTGAAACGCTGGCGTCCGAATCCGCGGCGGCCGGCTGTCCGACGGTCGTTCGCACGTCCAATGCCGCTTCGAATCCGGAGCAGGCGGCCACGGTTCGTAACCTCGTCGCGGGCGGCACGGACGTCATCGTCGTCGCGACCAGCAACCCCTATGACCTCGCCGCGTTCCCCGGCGTCGAGACGTACCTGACGACGTACGACGGAACGCCCCCGTCGCTCGCCGCCGCGGCCGACGTGCTCGTCGGTATCCGGTCATCGACGGGTCGGCTCCCGGTCACGATACCCGACCCGACGTCCGGCGACAATCAGTGAGTCGGAACCGGTGATTCGTACGTTCGAACCGGGGACGTCCGCCGCTACCGTCCTACCGTGCCTGTTCGGATACGGAGCGTAGCACGTCGGCGAGTTCGTCGCCTAGTCGGTCGAACAATTCCTCGCCTTTTGCCGCGCTCGCCAGCGACGGGTCGCCGATGGCCCCCGACGCCGAATACTCTTCGAATTCTCGATACGAAGAGAGCGTGCCGCCGACGAGCAGGTCCTGCGTTCCACGCTCGTACGGTTCGTCCAGGTATTCGGCGTCGGCGTCCGCCATCGTCACGAGATCTGGGTGGAGGTGGAGCATAAGCGACGTTTCGAACTCGCCGCCGTGGGCCATACCCCCCACATCGCTCTCTCGAATATCGTCGATGAACGGCCCCGCGAGTTGGAAGTACGTCAGGCCGGTCACTTCCACGTCGGGATGTGACTTGCCGACCGTGCTAACGACGTTGTCGATGACGGAAGCGTTGCCCCCGTGGCCGTTGACGAAGCAGACACCGTCGAATCCGTTTTCGAGCGCGGTGTCGGCAACGTTCTCTAGTAGCGCGAGGAGGTTCTCCAGTTCGAGCGTCATCGTACCGCCGAGGGAAGTATGGTGTGGCGAGAAGCCCGACCAGATTGGCGGCGTCACGAGCAGCGGGACGTCGTTGGCGCGCTCGGCACCGAGGTGGGAGACGGCGTCGGCTAGTAGCGTGTCGGTGGCGACGGGGAGGTGATGGCCGTGTTGTTCGATGCTGCCGACCGGGATGACGACGAGCGAACCGTCGTCGGTTCCGGTTTCACGAATTTCGCGTCGAGTCTTCGTCGCCCACGCGACGGACGAGGAGCGTCCTGTTGGAAGCATAGAAGGGATTGCTCGCGTCGGCCGTATATGTATTTGGGTCGACCTGGGTCGACCGAAAGAATCTCCGTTCGCGGAGGGTGAGGGAGACCACATCTCCACTGCACCGAATGGAGGTGGTGCAGCCGCAGTTCGTATTCCTGTGATGCCACACTGTATCAATATATATTAATCAATACTTCTATTGGATAATCTGATGTCAAAGCAAGAAGTAAGCGGAACGAGACGTAAATTCATAAAGAGTACCGGATCACTGGCGACGCTATCGATCGTCAGCGGTGTCACCGGAGCGCATCGGAAGGAGCGTAGCGGCAGCCTTTCCTCCGACAAGCACGTCGTCGGGTACTACCCCTCGTGGGCAACCGAGTACGGGCCCCGTGACGTACCGTACGACAAGATTACACACCTGAACTACGCCTTCCTCGAACCAACGTCGAACGGGGAAGTCAAGCTCGCGGTCACCGGCGACGCCTCCCCCGAACTGCTCGAGAAGTTCCGTGCGGTAACGAGCAATCGGACACGTCGTTCATGTTCTCCATCCAGGCTGGATGGTACTCCGGTCGGTTCTCCGATGCTGCCCTCACCGCAGAGCGGCGGGAGCGGTTCGCCCGAACCGCCATCGAGCTCGTACGGACGTACAATTTCGACGGCATCGACATCGACTGGGAATACCCGGACGGGACAATTCGAGAGAGCGACCCACACAATTTGGTGCTCCTCCTGAGTGAAATCCGGCGACAACTCGACGACGCGGAGCGAGCGGACGACCAACGATACGAACTGAGCATGGCGGCGTCGGCCAACCCGTCGGTTATCGACTCGCAGGAAGTGGGTGCGTTCAGCGACGACGTGGACTTCCTCAACGTGATGAACTACGACCTCCACGGGACGTGGGACGAGCGCACCCACTTCAACGCGCCGCTCTATCCCGTACCGGACGCGCCGAACGCGAAGCCGACGTTCACCGCCGACCACGCGATGCGGTACTGGGCTAGTCAACCGATAGCGAAGGAGAAACTACACTTCGGGCTCCCGTTCTACGGGCGCACCTTCGAGAACGTACAGAACGAACACCCAAGCGACCACGGCCTGTTCAACTCGTTCGACTCCGCGTCCTCAGTGACCTACGACGACATCCAGCAGAACCTCAAACCCCAATCGGACTATGAGTACCACTGGCATCCCGACGCGAAAGTACCGTGGCTGTACTCCGCGGCGGAGGACACGTTCGTCTCCTACGACAACATCGATTCCATCGCGAACAAAGTGGACTTCGTGAAGAGCAACGGATTCGGCGGGGCGATGTGCTGGGAACTATCTCAAGACCCCAGCAACACGCTCATCGGGACGATGCACGACCGACTCCATTGACCCGCACGGGCTACGCAAATCGCACGGCGGTGCGATTCCCCGGTCACTCGCGAACGCCGTCTCGTCGGGAACGCTTTACGCGTGTGCCAACTTCAGCTCGACGATATTTTTCGCCCGCAGAAGTTCCTGCAACAGTTGCTCGTCCGGGTCGGCACGAATGCGACTTGACGGCCCGGAGACACTGATCGCCCCGATAACCTGGCCGTTCTTGTTTTTGATGGCAACTGCGACACAGCGGACGCCGCGCACGCGCTCCTCGCTGTCGACGGCGAACCCCCTCTCACGAATCGTCGCCAGTTCCGTCACAAGTTCCTCGCGGTCGGTTATCGTGTTCGACGTTCGAGCGGGAAGCCCCCGCTGTTCGAGGATCTCCTCGACCCGACTTTCTGGCAGGTACGCGAGAATGGCCTTGCCGAGGGCGGTCGCGTGGAGAGCGACGTGTTTTCCGGGATGCATATCGAGGGGAATGGAGGTATCCGCCTGTGCATCGTACACGTACACCCCCCGTCCGTCCTCCTCGACGAGGAGGCTCGCCGACTCGTCAGTTTCGGCGGCCAGTTTGTCGATTTCGGGTTCAGCCACCTCACAAATCTTCCGCCGAGAGCGAACGTATTCGCCGATTTCGAGGAATCGGAAGCTGACGCGGTAGGTGTTGTCGTCCCTGACGACGTAGCCCCGCTGGACGAGGGTTCGGAGATGGTTGTGAACCGTGCTGTCGGGCAGATCGAGATGGGCGGAAATCTCCGTGAGACGGGCCCCGTCGAGTTCACAGAGGGTTTCGATGATGTCGAACGACCGTGTGGTCGTCCGAACCGGGGTGTTCGACTCGTCAGTCATTTACCTTCTTTGACCACCTTCCGGGGGTGAGGTAATATAATTTCCTCTGTGGACGCTGGAGATGTTTTACATTCGTTACCGGTTCGAACGAGTCATCGGTTCGTCGAGCGTCGATAGTCACCATCTGTCGTCGAGTAATGTGGTCGTCGAGAGTACGCACTCGCAGATTTTCGATGCAGTTTTTGAGTGATTCAGTAATGAATAGATCACACAATATAAATCGCTATTTCGTACCGATTCGTCGTCCACGAAGAACGGAATTAGGTATCCATTTTTCTACACATTCGTCGCGTTTTGATGTCATTTCCCCTCCACGTGCTCAAGTCGTATCTCGATAGAAATCGAACGATATGAGCGCCCATACCGAGATTAATAGTCGAATTCTCCGTTCCATAGCAATCGCGTTCGTCGGCAGTCATATGAAGAAAAGGGGCAACTGGTAAGGAGATACGTCGACCAACTACGGTCGTTTCAGGAAAAAACGTCGCGCCTGAGAAAGTTTTATATCATACAATACTATAGATAGTTTTATTTAGATTAATTTCGATTTTATAGGGTGGTATTCGCATTCTTGCCCGACGAAGCCGATGCTCTCGCGGACGGTTACGAACGGAGTACCGACATCTGAAACATATCTCGGATGGTAGATTGATGTTAGTCAAACGGGGGAGTCGGACGATTCCACTGCTTGTTCGCTTCGAATCGTCACGAGAGATGACGAAAGCTTGCTATCAAGGATATCCGATCCTTCTTCGAGCGGCAGAGAATGGCCACTTCAGCCGCTGTATTCAACTAGACGCTCTGTTTCATGAACGATAATATAGTGGCGGTGAACCAGCCCTGAACCGGAAATGGAATACCGTTTTCATTGACCGCTTCCTAACACGAGTATGAGCGACCATATCGACGCTCCTTTGGCTCGGCTAAAACGACCGCTCCTCTATGTGATGAGTTTCGTCTACATCGTCGCGGGGGTACTGCATTTCGTCGCCCCGAAGGTATACGCTCGAATCATCCCACCCCAACTCCCTAGACCACTGATGCTCGTCTATCTCTCCGGAATCGTGGAGATCGTCCTCGGTATCGGCGTGTTACTCCGGCGGACACGTCGTCGATCCGCGTGGGGGCTAATCGCACTGTTGCTCGCCGTTTTCCCGGCGAACGTCTACATGGCAACCAATGAGATGATACCTGAATCGGTTCCCGGTCAAGCCCGCGGCATCGCTCGGATTGCGCTGTGGGCGCGCCTCCCGTTTCAAGGTGTTCTCATTCTCTGGGCATGGTGGTACACGCGCGTGACGCCCGAGAACGCCAAATAAAAGCAAAAGAAGTCCTATCACCGAGTTTTCGATCGCAGCCGATCGATGATACTGGCAGTTTTATCGATCGACTCGATGTCGGTGATCGAATCGCCGACGCTGATTTGCCCGGACTCGACCACGTCCGCACAGATACCGCCTCGACCGTGTTTGAGCGCTCGGGCAACACCATCCTGTTCGTTGAGCTGTTCGACATGCGCACAGGGTGGGCGTGGTCGTGTGCCTACAAGCAGCGTATCGCCGATCCTGAATCGATGGTTCAGTAACTCGTGAACATCGATTCCATCCGTCACGATATTTCGCCGATGTTCACCGGCCGTCAGATCGAGTTCGAACTCCCGATTGATTTCGTCGATTGCTTCTCCGCCAATCAACGTCACCTGACAGACATCGTACGGTGAATAGTAACCCGTCCCGTTGAAATACCGGTCGTTCCGGAATCCCCTGTTGGCGACCGCCTGCACCTCCGTGACCGACTGCATTGGTTCGGAACCGGCTGCTGCAATGAAGAGATCGGTGACGTGGGACATAGTCGTCCGTTCGACTCCGACATAGATAATGGCTCACACCGTTTGTGCTCGTCCATACCTCGGTTCAAAAGCGTCTCTGCTGTGTCCTCAACGGCTGAGAGAGACCGATATGCTGTGATGAATCCACCCGTGTGATAAAATGCAATATTTGAACGACCACAGTGGAGCGAGCAATGGAGCCATCCATCGCGAGTCGACAGTGTACGATTTCGATCCGGACATCGAAACCACAGGGAACGACCGGCAATACCCATCCTGAGTGGATTCAACCCAGAATCAGACCGTGATGCCACTACGAGATTGCGCCCGAAAGAATGTTCCTCATGTACCCCTACCTGAGGTAGTTTATCAAAGATTGCAGGCGCAAAAACCTCGTCCTTTCGGGCGGGGATACAGCGCCGTCTTTGGTTGCAAACACTGAAATCGGAAGGTTTGCGTGCCAACAATACGGTTCTGTGATTGTCGATTCGATGGTACTCCATCGGATTTGACTGTTCGTAAACTGGCAGTTGATTTGGTGTTTGCCGTACCAAACAAGTAAGCCTTCGGACACCCAACCGACAGAAAACAACCAAGTAATTCCGAGTCCTATACAGGATAGGAGTACCGGGGGCGTGGCACTTCCATCGGCGGGTCGGGTCGGGTCGTAAACGTACGTTCCCAAACCAACGTAATCGGGCGTGGGAAGCCCCGCCGTGTACCGCGGGGAGGATGTCACCCAAAACCGAGTGTTGGTAAATGCTTTCTGCTATCGGTTCGAATCTCGACAGTTGAGATGGACTCGCCATCTCGCTTCGAGAGGGCAAACCGTGAAACGTCGTCATCCGACCGCCAACACTACTCATCGAAAGCGAAGACGCGACGAGGGGAGTGTTCAACCAGCCAGTAGAACGTCCCGCTGAAATCAGGTCTCGTCAGGGTTCGCATCCTGCACTTCGACAATTTCCGCCTGCGGGATGACCGTCTCATCGCCGCTCGTTCGGATCTGAATCGACTGGCCGGGAAGGGCAGGGTCGTCCTCATCGGTAGGTTCCTCCGGAACGGAGATTCCTATGACCGCATCAATAGTGATGGATCGACGTTGAATCGGGTCGCCGTCGTGTTCGACCGTCTCCCAGATTTCGGCGTCGAACTCGCTCATGCTTTTGCCGAAATACTCCTCCGCATCCTTATTGATGGAATCTTCGGTCTGTGACTCTCCGGCCGTCCGGTTACCGTCTTCGACCTGTTCGTGCTGATACTGATAGACGTGTGCGAACATCGTCGCGGGTACGACAGTCACCAACTAAAGAATATAGCATGAATAATACTGTATTACTTCTCACGGGTGGATGCGGGTCTTGTGAGAAGTTGCACCAGGTGAAAGGACTTAGACGCGAATTGTATCAGAGTCTATGATTTTACAATTCGACAGTCCGGATCATCCAACCATCCGAGGTAGATACGTCGAGTAACGGATCAATTCACTCAGACTCTGCGCGAGTGTGTTTGCGGGCGCTTAGAATTGGCTGAGAACGCCAAGCTGTCGACACGATTGATACAAGCACGAAGGAATGCATATTTGAGAATTAGATAGGCTGGCGATTGTGGTGCGAATTAGCTGATAGATTAGAGTTTCCAGCTATCGGTGCCACACGTACTCCGAAGGAATCTGACGGTCGGGCCATTGTCGAAAATCTCGATCAGGAACTCGTCTCTTCGACGGTGAGTCGATGTGACTTCGGATCCCGATTGATAATCGTAATGTCGATCGGATTCTCGATGAATGGTAGTGACGTACATCCCGAGAGCATCGGTGAATCGCCTCGGTCAGAAATCATCATTGTGGTTTCGAAACTCTACGAATTGAACTGTTCAAAACGGCCTTTAATTGTTTTCATCCAAATTCAACCAAATAAAAAGAACTGAGACGACTATGGCCGATATCATCTCCTCTTACCAATTAACTCACTGTCGGAAGTGAAATAGAATAAAGAATTACTCTTTTTATCCCTTAGTACCATGGTGCTTCTAACTATAGAGGAAAAAATGAGTTTACAAGACAAACAAAAAGCTTCTACATCACTATCACTGAATCCGTTCACAGAAAACTTCAGGCCGCTAGCCCTTATCCAGCTACTTCTGATACCACTTCTCCTTGTAGATGTTCTCCTCCGCTCACCAAACTCTCCCGAACAGTACGGGTCGTTTCATCTCGTCTTGCTTTTTCTCTACGTATCTCCTTTGCTACTGTTCATGCGCAGTTATTACGATGAAGATTGGAATCTGTGGCTGCATGTCGCACAATTTGCGGCACTGATACTGCTAACCTTTATTCTTCTCCGACAGCACAACAAATACATACCTGTACCAGAGGAAGGACGCACCATACACGTCGCTTTGATCTTCCTATTATACACTCTGTATCCACTAACCAGTCACAACTTCTTGCAATTTCTCCGAAGTAGAATGGTGTACATCAGTTCATACGTGACGCTACTCGGGATATATTTCTACCACGTCAACGAAATGAGCGCCGGCTCAACGAGAGCGTCGTTCGTCGTTTACGTGGCATTGATAATGGGACTGAATCTCTTTTTCATACCCAGGTACATCTCACGGAATGTCTTTCTTTGGGGCGTCTCCCTCGTATCAGCGTTTGTCGTCACGATCGGATTGCCGGCATACATAATCGGGGAATACGAGCTCTCCTGGCTGCAAATCAAGCTCTTTAACGCGAAGTTCGCACTGCCGCTGCTCGGGACGAAAGTTCACTTTTTGCAATCGATTTTATCGAATCCGAACACCGTCGGTGTTCTCGCGTTCGCAGGTGCATTTGGGGCGCTTGTATTAACAGGAGAATACTCTCGCCGAAGGCAATTACTGTTGATACCGGTTGCAGCGATGCTGTTTCTGGTGAACGGCCTCGGCCTGTACTTGACACACTCTCGGGCGGCCTGGCTCGCGTTCGCTCTGGGGTCGACCGTGTATATCGGATACGTCGTATTTGATCGTCAAAGCATTCCGTACACCGTCATATCCCTCGGAGCACTCACAATACTGTTCTTCGTTGGAATCTTTTTGACGATAATTCCGATAGATACTCACGGTCGATTTGCCCTCTGGACGGGGGGATTCCGAACAATTCTAGAGGCCCCATCTCCGCTCGGGTATGGCGTTATCAATACCCACGAGGCGATCGCGCCGAATGTTCCAAATCCGAATTTGCGAGGATACTCACCACACAACTCGTATGTGGAGATTTTTCTCCATACCGGTATCGTCGGTGGATTGGCGTACATAACGATAGTGCTGGGAAGCATCTTTGAAGGGATCGTTCGAAAAAACACCGTCGATGTCCCGATGCTCGGATTCGCCCTCGCGTTCTCGATCAATCAAATGTTTGAAGTTTATTCGCTGTTCAATATCGCTGTTGGATCGATACTCTCTTCCTTGGTTTTCGGCTACCTCATCTGCGGCTATCGTAAGTGAATCTCTCGAGCGTTCGCCTCGATGGAAAACCCCATTTTACCCGTCATTACGAGGGCCATCCGCTGAAACGCCACATTGCCGTGGTCTAAAAGCGCTCGGAAGTATCATAAACTCAGTCTCATACACAGCGCGCTCAGAATAGAATGAAGATCGTAGACCACAGAACGAGTAAAGTTAGTGTCGAAACGAGAAAGGCGATCCAGAAGCCGGTAAATTCGGATAGTTTCGGGCTGAAGGTTTTGATGGTTACGAACTGCATTGTCTCGGCTACCCATTTACTGTCGGATTCAGATATACAGTCAATAAATAGATATACGTTCACCTAATCTGCACACAGGGTCACTAGTACACCATCTGATTCGGTTTCATTTTGTTCAAAAATATGCAATTATAGAAGATGAAGTGGATAGCTTTCGGCCGGATGCAAATCATCGTGTTCTTATTGTTTTTCCAACTCAATCTAAAACCGAATTACCTTTCTTCCTTGGCTAGTATTCCCATTTTATGGCCGAAAAGTCCCTCCTTGTCGCCATCGTCGCGGGTATCTTACAAGGGATCTTCGAGTGGCTTCCGATCTCCAGCGAGGGAAATATCACTCTATTTCTTCGTGCAATGGGGAGTCAACCAGATGCAGCACTGCGCTTCTCTCTCTTTTTACACGCAGGAACTGCTGTCGCCGCTGCGGTGTATTATCGAGGTGAACTTAAAGGCGTCCTCGAATCGCTTCCGGATTGGCGCCCCAGTTCGGCGTTTCAGACTCGTCAGGCAGAGCTTTCGTTTCTGACCGTCGCAACTCTCGCGTCCGGAGCTGTCGGACTCCTCGCGTACAAGACTCTCGATGCTGTGGTTTCTGAACTAGCGGGAGGGGGCTTTGTCGCGCTTATCGGCGTATTGCTGATCGGTACGGGAATACTCCTCCGAACCGCTGACCGATTTGAATTAGGAAACCGTGAAACACCAACGTTGGTAGATGCACTTCTCGTCGGCGCGATGCAAGGATTGGCTATTCTCCCAGGAGTTTCGCGGTCGGGAACGACTGCGGGAACACTTCTGTTCCGTGGATATAGCGGTTCGGACGCGTTTCGTCTCTCGTTTCTGCTTAGCATTCCGGCCGCGGCGGGTGCGGGAGTGTTAGTCGTTCTCGAAACAGGTGGCCTTCCCGTCGTCGCACCCACAGCTGCCGTCGCTGCACTCGCGTCTAGTGCTATCATCGGCTATCTCACTATCGACATGTTGTTGCGAGTCGTCGAACGTGTGTCCTTCTGGGCTGTCTGTGTTGGTATTGGTGTGCTAGCAATTCTGGGAGGTATTTTCTTACTCGAATTCCAGGTGTAGGAAGGCTTCCAAGGAATGTAACCAGGCGAAAATCGATTTGATGAAGTATCGGTAAGAAGTACTTTCAACGATTGTTGTTAAAATCCGATGAATGCGTATCCGATTCCAAAGGAAGCCAGCAGAATACCAATTGCAATCATCACATCGTCGATTGTCATTTGTTATGATACCTCCGATCGTATTTTGTCTATGTTATTCGGATTATATATGCTTTATTAATAAATAATATGGTATTTAGGGCCATTTTCAATTTCATAAAAATATCGATATTCGCAAGCTCACACTATTGGTCGGAGATTTGGAATCACTTTCTCTCGGTGTGAAACCAGGAATTAGGTTCCAATTAGAGGAGATGTAGCACTGAGAAAGCGATTCCAAACCAGAGGGCAGCAGATAGTATACCACCAATCAGATATCCTCGCCAAAACGAGTTCGTGTTGTTCTGAGAGTGTGTTGAGAATTTCGCGTTCATTTGGCGAGCAGCACCGATTGAACCATTGATTGTAGTGACCTTTCGTACGTCCGCATATCTGAACGATGTATTGCTAACAGTATTGTAATGATGTCCCTACCTGTTCGTAAACGAGACTTGCTTATATTCCCTATTTGATTTATATAAAATAGATACTATTGAACCAAAATACAGTTATACACAAAGTAATGATCAGATAAATTTCTATATAGACTGTCGCTGGTTCATTATACAAAGATAATTATATATTCCTTTAAAGGATCAGCTTTATAGTCTTGTGCTAACTTTAATTTTTCAATGTCCTCCACATCCCGTTACCGCTTCACAAGTATTGCTGGAACGGTATTATTAGTTGTACTTGCGGTTGCGGTCGCAAACTACACTGCCGTACAGGTATTTATTACGACCTCAATTCCAGTAGTCAGCCAACTTCATGCGAATGTCCTTCCGCCAACGAAAATCGCTGTCGCGGGGTTCATCACTGTACTTCTCGTGACAGGGAGTCTCATCCCTATGTTCAAACCCCGTCCTCGGCGGATTCTGGACACGCTCTTCGTCACAGAAAAACAACTTTTGATCGCGATGCTCGGACTCGCAACCATCGGTTACTTCGATTATTCATATCGTCTCCCCCGATCGACGCTCATAGTTATTTCGGCATTGCTCGGGGTTTTTCTTCCGCTACTGTTCGTTACTATTCGTAGACGGCCGAGTATCAAGAATGAGCGAGCGATCATTGTCGGGGACGATATTCGACACATCAATGATGTCCTCGAAGTCATCAATACTCCCGTTTTAGGCTATGTCTCACCAGTAAGCGGTAAAGAAATCAAAGATTGGGAACGAAAAAAGGTCATTACTGACGGTGGTACTGAACAACCCTTGCCAGGTGTCAAACGCCTTGGAGGACTTTCTCGATTAGAGAACGTCTTACTCGAAAACAGTGTTGATGTCGCTATTTTAGCCTTTTCTACCACCGATCGAGCAGAGTTCTTTGGCGCACTGGATACGTGTCACCAGCATGGTGTGACTGCGAAAGCCCCGAGCCGTCAGATCGATAGCATTCTTACCAAGGCGGAAGCGACGGAAGATGACAAACTCGTCGAAATTGCCCTCGAACCATGGGACTGGCAAGATTATCTATTCAAACGGGCGTTCGACGTGCTGTTTGCATCCATCAGCCTCCTCGTGTTTGCACCACTACTCGGAGTCATAGCACTGGCAATCAAACTCGACAGTCCCGGGCCAGTGTTTTATAGCCAGGCACGAACAGCGGAGTTTGGTGGGACATTTCAAGTGTACAAATTCAGAAGTATGGTCACCGATGCAGAAGCCGAAACTGGTGCCAAGGTTAGCGAAGAGGACAAGGGTGAAGTTGACCCGCGTGTCACGCGTGTTGGCCGGATTCTCAGGCGAACCCATTTGGACGAGATTCCACAGCTGTGGTCCATCCTTGTGGGGGACATGAGCGTCGTCGGACCGCGTCCGGAGCGACCGGAACTTGATTCCGACATCGAAACTGGGGTCGTGGAGTGGAGAAAGCGCTGGTTCATCAAGCCCGGATTGACCGGACTCGCACAAATCAGCGACGCGACCGGCCACGAACCGGCCAAGAAACTACGGTACGATATCGAGTATGTCCGCCGACAGTCATTCTGGTTCGACGTTCAAATCGTGACTCGGCAACTGTGGCAAGTGGTAAGGGACGTCGGGTATCTCATCCGTGGCGAAGAAAAACGCTAGTTTGACTATCATCGTCCTTTCTCGATTCTTCTCTTTATGGGTAATCGTCCAACTGTATCTCTAGTGCTAGCGTTCTTCCGTCGGACGATGCAATAGACGGTTGATGTTTCAGCTCCTAATTTGGACGTATATGTCTCGTATCAGACTATCGCCCCAGTAGAAACAGATTTAATCAAGGGGTCTCCACAAGAAAGACAATGGTAGAAACGCCAGTCGACCAAGCTGTCCTCGTCACCGGCGGAGCGGGTTTCGTCGGAAGCCACCTTGTCGATGCGCTCGTTTCCGATAACGACGTTCGAATCCTCGACAACTTTTCTTCCGGGAAGCGCTCGAACGTGAACAAAAATGCGACGGTAATCGAAGGGGACATCTGTGATTCCGAGACATTAGCCCGTGCAACGGCCGACGTCGACCTGATATTCCACGAAGCGGGCGTCGTGAGTGTCCAACAGTCCGTGGAGGAACCAATGCGCGCAAACGAAGTGAACATCGATGCGACCCTCGCCCTGCTCGAGCGGGCACGTGATATCGGTGCTCGCGTCGTCTTGGCGTCAAGTTGTGCGATTTACGGTCAGCCAACTGCAGTCCCAATTTCCGAGGACGAACCCTTTTCCCCATCATCCCCATACGGCTTGCAGAAATCCGCGCTCGATCACTACGCTCGTCTCTACGAGGAGTTGTACGGGTTGGAGACGGTCGCACTCAGATACTTCAATATCTACGGACCACGCCAATCGAGCGGTGATTATAGCGGCGTCATCAGTATCTTCAACCGCCAAGCAACGAACGGCGAACCGATTACCGTCGATGGCGAGGGGAAACAGACCCGCGATTTTGTCCATGTTGATGATGTCGTCAAAGCCAATCTCCTGGCAGCGACGACCGACCATGTCGGTGAAGCGTATAACATCGGCACCGGCGAGAGCGTAACGATAAACGAACTCGCCGAGACGATTCTCGACGTCTCCGGGTCATCGTCAGAGATTGTCCATACGGATCCCCGTCCAGGGGACATCCAGGAAAGCGAAGCGGAGATCTCGAAGGCAAATGAAAAGCTTGGCTACGAACCGACTATCTCGTTACACGAAGGATTGCAATCCATCATCAACTGAACTTGGAGAACGAATTTTCAACTTACGTCTCTGGTAGATGTCCAGATATCGATGGAAGTTCCCGACAAGAACCGTACGAATCCGGAAGCGAAAGCGAGGTTCATACTGAGGAAATACGCCGGTATTCCAAACAGCGCCGACGATCGAGCGCGCGGGCTCGCCATTCCAACTACAGCCGCTCCATAGCACGCTAGTTGTCCGACCAGTAGCGTCGTCGCCAGGAAGGACGGGATAAGTGTTGCAAGCACTGCGTTCGACAGAAGAACAAGAAGTAACACTGCAGGTAAACACCATCTGCAAACTTTGTGTGAGAAAAATTCGAACGCGATCAGTCCGTGTCGAGGGGAGAGCAATGACCGGTACCAAACGAGAGACTGATAATTTCCAGCCCCGATTCTGATCCGCCGTCTGTATTCCTGCCACAGGTTCCCAGTTGTTTCTTCGGTGGCTTTCGCCGAATCGACGAACACGATTCGACGACCGCTCATTGCCTGTTGTAGTACTACAATAAAATCGTCTGTGAGGGCTGCCTCCGGGATCTGATCGAAATTATTCCGGCGTAGCGCGAGCATGCCGCCATTGGCGCTCACTGTTGTCCCCAATTTCGATTCGAGTTTTCGGATGCCTAATTCATATTTCCAATAGGAACTCTCGGTACTCTTCCCCTCGGCGTCAACCAATCGAAGTGAGCCCGTCGTCAATCCCACAGCATCGTCGGCGAGTGGTGCGACTAATTCGATTATCGCATCGGAGTCGTACATCGTATTTGCGTCGGAAAACACGAGTACATCCCCGGTTGCTTCGGCAACTGCTTGATTAAGGGCGTAACTCTTTCCTCGTCGTTCCTCCAACGAGAGGAGTCGCGTTCGAGTCCCAGCGTGTTGTTCGACTATTGTATCCGTCTTATCGGTCGAATCCGAAACGATGATGCAATCGAATTGACCGTCGTACTCGATTGCTCGTGTATTCTCGAGCTTTTCCTGCATGATCGATTCTTCGTTATGTGCAGCGACGATCATCGTGACCGATGGACGGAAGTCTGGGTAGTTCTCCTCATCCCGTTGCACGAATTTCGATAGCACAATGAGGACAAGTGGATACCCGACATATGTGTATAGCATTATTGACAACCCGACAATAAAAGCGAGTGTCACCAGAAGAGCGATCATCGTTCGGCAATTCTCAAGACGGGAAGATAAGAGTTGGCGATAGTGATCTCAATCAGAACATTGAATCCCAGGTCTTTGCGATCTTTTCTGCCGTCTGTTGCCATGAGAATTTGGTTGCTCGTTCATACCCGAGCTCTCGATACTTATCTCGTGCGTGCTCGTTTGTCCACAGGTCACTGATTTCTCGGCTGATAGTGGATACGTCCTGGGGATCAACCGTGATTGCCGCATCACCGACTACTTCCGGGAGTGAGGAGGTACTCGATGTAATAACGGGTGTACCTGATTGTATTGCCTCTAAGACGGGGAGACCAAATCCTTCATAGAGCGATGGAAACACGAAAATGCGAGCCATATTATACAGGAGTGGGAGATCTTCTTCTGCAACATAGCCGGTAAATGTGATCTGATCCTTGAAGTGACACTGTTGATATACCTCTTTGAACCCTTCGTCTGCGAGTTGCTCTTTACCGACTATTACGAGCGGCGGCCGCTCCTCTTCGCTCAGTAAGGACAACGCTTCGATAACCGCCACTAAATTTTTCCGTGGTTCGATATTCCCGACGTAGAGAAGAAACTGGTCGGGTAAATCGTATTTCTCTCGTAGTCGTTCACTTGTTTTCGACGAGAGCTCGCGCGGCCGATAGCGTTCATTGGCTGCACCTGGTGCTACCGAGATTTTTTCGGGGTGGATATCACGGTAGTTCTGGAGATCTTGCTCCGAGTGACTCGAAACGGTGATGATCCGATCTGCTTTTTCCACTGCTCTACCGAGGAATGCTCGTAGGTAAATACGATACAATCGAGGATGCGCATCTGGATAGGTTCGATGAATCATATCGTGGACGATGATCGTACTCGGCCCATCGAACATGATTGGCTGAACGAAGTTCGGTCCGAAGAAAGAGCCTACTCGGTCTTCTTTTAGCGCCCTTAGCAAGGTTATATTCACCCACCATGTCGGTGCAGCAGCCCCGAGTAAGTTGTCAACGAACCCGGGAGAGCGTATTGGTCGCCAAACCAGTGTGGTGCTCTCCGGGATTTCGATCGATGCAGGGGATTCGTTCGCGCGGTCGTCGTAATATGCATATAGCGTATGCCCTGCGAAAGCACCCGACTCGATGATGTTCGCAAGATAATTGCCAACTCCCGAGATATTTCCAACAAGCGTTCGTGCGTCGAGACCGATCTTCATCGGTTTCCTTTTCTAATGTGGTTCTATAATAGATTCCGCCTTTGAATCGAAATTTCAGTAGTTCCTATAATATGGACTACTCCACCTTGATCGTCCGTGGGGATGGGCTGTCGAGTTCCCCTCCCACCACGGTTCGTATTTCCGTTCGAAAACGATCTCGACCGAATTGCTCGGTAATCGACGGGAGGTTTGTTCGAAGCTTTCGTTCAAATTCCGGATTTGAGAGAACGGTATCGATATTTTCTACAGCTTCCGAAACAGAGTCATAGAGGAGAGTAGACTGATTATTGACAATTTCACGCTGACCACCGCTATTAGGTACAAAGGGAAGAGCTTCTCCAGCGACCATTTCTGCAACGACCATTCCGAAATGCTCGTTGTTCTTCCCATGTAGTCCGTATCGGTGTGTATTCACCAGTTGGACTAGCTCTTCACGACTAACTTCGTTCTCTATATGAACGAAGTCGTGTTTCTCTGCTCTCGCTTCTATTTGTTGTTGATAGTCGGACATATGTGGTGGTCCGATCAAATGAAGATGAACATCATGACCACGTTCGTGAAGTCGAGCAATGATTTCGATGTTTCGGAGGATGTTCTTATCGGGTGCGAAACGACCGATCGAAACGAAGCCGTTCTCCTTTTCGTCGTGCGGGGCGGGGTCGAATTCCTCGGTATCTACCGGGGGATAGACGGTTTTCGGTCGGATATTGTACTCCTCTTCTACAAGATTGGCCATCCAATCGGAGTTTGCAAGCGCCATCGAATTTCGGATCCGTTCGGTGGATGCACCTGCGATGTATCTGCAGAATTCTGTATAAACATCCCGTGAGCCACTTTGGTCCCTCGCATCGAGTGCAACTTTCGGTTGGGAGTAAACAGGGTGGTGGAAATAGAGGATCGGATTGCCATCCGTTCCTAATTCATTAAACGTTCCAATCACGAGGTCAAACGCATGCAGCGATTCCCGAATAGCACGGTTTAGTAGCGCATATTTTAAAAGACCTAACCGAGAGCCTATCGCCTCATTCAATATCGTACTAGACGTGGGGACTCGAACAGTTATGTTACCGACGTCTGCATTATAATAGGGATTCAATTTCTCGAAATCCGGTGTCTGTGTGGTAAACAGAGTAACGTCATACTGATCTTGTAATGCTTCTAGCACGTTCATGCAAACGGCTTCCGCACCGCCTTTTACGGAAAAATCCGGATGGATTACTGCGATAGTAGTCATGTAAATCACGTACTCTCCTGTTACGGTAAGTAGTCCCTGTTTTCGTGGGCATTATCATCAGACTTGTGACTACGTATCTAATAATGTTTATCCGATGTAGTAGAAAATAATACTATCCCCGTCTCCGATACTGGATGCGTGGATTCTATTTGGTCGCATTGTAGCATTGGATTGCCGATTTACAGCACTATATTATTGATTATGATCTCATATAGTTTTTAATCCTACCTAAGAAATTCGCAAAGAAATATCCAGAGAAGATGGAAAACTAAACAGTGGATGAGTGATTAGAATTATCCAATCGAAATACGAGGCCAAAATGACAAATATTGCACTTGTAGTTCTCGATACCCTTCGGAAAGATGCGTTTGATAAACATTTTGATTGGCTACCTGGGAAACGATTCGAACGGGCCTACTCAACGGCTAATTGGACCGTCCCCGCTCACGCTTCCCTATTTACTGGCCTGTATTCAAGCGAAGTAGGCGTCCATGCGAAGAACATGTATTTCGACGCGGACGAGCCTGCAATCGCTGAACAACTTCGGGAACAGGGATACGAAACGCGCGCATTCAGCGCAAACACGAACGTTTCGGGTCACTTCGATTTCGATCGCGGATTTACTCAGTTCGACGCTCCAGAAAAGATGGAGCATCTAAATGACGATAACCAGTTCGATTGGCGAAATTATAATCGAAATGCGGACGATACAGGTGCCAAGAAATACCTGAAAGCATTGTATGCCTGCATTCAGGACGATTCCGCAACGATCCCCTCTCTGGTGACTGGAATCAATCTCCTTCGTTATGGTGGAAATCCCACCGAGTATGGAGGTTCGTTAGAAGCGCTAGAATGGCTCGAGGAGACGCAGTTTGGTGACCGAGAGTTTCTCTTCCTTAATCTCATGGAAGCACACGAACCATATCGAGTCCCGTCTGAGTACCAAACCGTTGAAGAGCCCGATTTGACTGGCTCTGTCGGAGATATCAGCATTGATGAAGTCGATGCTAGTCAAACGAAACAAGCATACGACGACTGTGCCACTTATCTTTCCGATATCTATAAGGAAATTTTCGACCTTCTATCTTCCAAGTTCGATTATGTGATTACCGTGGCTGACCACGGCGAACTTCTCGGTGAACACGATTCGTGGGGTCACGAATACGGGATCTATCCGCAATTGACGCACGTGCCACTGGTCATCTCGGGCGATGACCTTTCCGGCAGTGACGCTGGTGCAGTGAGTATCCTTGACGTTCATCGAACGATTCAGACGCTCGCCGGTATCGAAGGTGAATCACGTGGACGGAACCTCCTCGAGGATCTCTCCGAGGGGTCGTTTTTGACCGAGTATCACGGACTCACCTCTTGGAGCGAGAAAAAGCTGGAGGAAAATGGATATGGAGACGATGTTGAGCGGTACAACGATGATCTCAGCGGGTACGTCGCTCCACAAGATTACTACGGATACGAAACTCAATCAGGGGTCCAAGTCACCGGTACGAATCAGGATCCAGATGTCAGCGAGAAAATACAACGACTGTGTGAAGAATTGGACATCCGCGACGTGGAGAAGAACAACGACGTTCCGGACGAAATCAAAGATCGATTAGAGGATCTGGGATACGCTTAACTTTATATTTCCACGCCCTTCTTCACTGCTTATTCAGCTCTACTCGACGTGAGAGCCGCTGTTACGAGATTATATTGGTGAACAATAGTGTAAAGATACCTTAGGAGTATTTAGTGATTAGAATACCCGGCGAAATCAGATGCTCACTATGGATAATAAATTGTAATTTCTGTTGTTTGTCTCCCATTGAATATCCATAAGACATTTGAGCATTAATCCCAACTTGATAATCTCTCCGTTGAGTTATTGGGACGATTAATTTAATCTTTTTTATACGATTATAATCTACATCACGGTTTTATACTATGATTTATTATTGGACATATTCGCCTGTCCTGGAATATATTTATAGACTCGCTTTGCCTGTAGAACCATATGGGCTTACTTGGATCTCGGAACAGCACGACTATTTCCAATGCTTGGTCTCAAACAATTTTCCTTACTTGCACCCTTATTGTTGGGCTCCTATTGGGTGCGCCACTTTTTCATTTTATCATTAAATCCTCCGGTATACCACTCCCACTTCCACTGCTCGTCGGAGTCGGAATTGTTGGCATAGTGTTTGCAGCCGTGGTGGTATCTCAAGATGCCTGGCTACTTGGTGGCTTCATTTCACTCATCGTCCTAGCCACGTTTAATGCGGATATACCAATTTTGCCAGCTGCAAATAAATATCCAACCGCCATTGTTGGACGGATTCTGTTAGTCCACTTTCCGCTCATATTTCTCTGTTTAATCGCTGTAGCAGCTGGTTGGTATTACGATTCACCGGGAGTACCAGTCTATCTTCTCGGTGGATTTGTCGTAGCCACAGTACTTTCAGTAATCTTTGGAATTCGCGTGAAATTCATACCGGCTGGATTTTTCGTTCTATATGCAGTGGAGATCGTTGCTGTCGTCTGGTTGGTTGAAATGGCGATACGGAAGGATATTCTCACGATGAAACAACTCGTGACGATTTTTCTACTCATCATTATCGGTCAGGCATTTGTCGGAGTCGCCCAACTACTTCATCAGGGTTCTTTTGGTCTGTCTTATCTCGGAGAGGGAGGTGCGTACAAACGCGTTTGGATGACACTCCCAGTGGTGGGTAGCTTTAGCATAGGTCCATTTGTTGCCGGCTTTACAGGTATGTCGTTCACACTCTCGATATTCTGTGCAACAGCCATACCAATTGTTGCGAGTCTGGCGATTAGAGAAGATGGTATACGACGCAACCTTCTCCTCCTCAGTCTCGTCTTATTCGTCGCAATAATTCGATTCTCCGCAGCAGATTCGGTACGAGGTGCTGTTATACTTTCCTCACTATGTTATGGTGCATTGCTTTTCTACCTTCGTTCTAAAGATACGTTGACGATTTCACTCCCGAAAGGAACGAAAACTAAAGGCATATGCCTGGTTCTCCTCCTCTTGTTAATTGTTCTCGTCCCCTCGCACGTGACTGGTGACTCGTTCTCTACTACGATGAGCTCTAACTCATCACCTGTGGAAGTTGTATCTCACTCGACGGCTCACGATGTGGCTAGTGGTGAATCACTTGACTTAACGTCACAGAATGTGTCAGAAAGCGATAAAACAGCATCGACTAGGGAGAAGACGACGTCAAAAAGTGGTGAATCAGCATTGACTAAGGAAAAGAAGTTAGTCACATCTGCAAATAACACCACAAAGAAGGTGTCAATCCCATTCTTTTCGACTGCAAACTTAGGAACTCGATTCCAACAGTACGGTGTGGCTCTTGATGTCTTCGCCGATCACCCTATCTTCGGAATCGGTGGTGTCAATTTTGTACATATCGCAGAGGATTATGGACTTTCCGTCCCCGATGGATATAGTCATCCTCGACTCATTCACAATACCTATCTTGCGATATTGGCGGAAACTGGGTTGATAGGGTTTAGTCTGTATATGGGTTCATTAATCTGTATCGGTTTTTACGGTTGGCGGCTTCTAAATATGAACTCGACTGACCCATTGCTAGTCTCCGGCATTCTCGCTGGACTGGTCGGTATCGCAGCGTTCGGGTTTTGGAATCCTCAAATATACAATATGAAAATCACGTTCATCTTTTGGATATTAGGAGGCGCAATCTTTGGAGAGTATCAGAAAGAGAAAAATATGTAGAACAAATCCCGTAGGATCGGTGCTTGACGAGGACTCAACGCTCTAATAGATGCCATATGCCGTCATACCGTCATAAGTATTATACTCCTCCTGTGTTTATCTGAAGTTGAATTCCGCTTTCGTACCTATACTTGGAAAAATATGAATAAAGTAAAAAAAGTAATCGATAACCCTGAAAAACTATTGTATAAGGCTCGCCAACACATTGGTCGAGTAGAAAATAGGGTATTCGGATGCGATGTGATGGCTGAAGATTGGGATAACCTCCTTATTTTAGATGCTTGTCGGTATGACATGTTCGAACGCCTGGTAGATTTCCCCGGGAAGTTGCATTCGCGGCGTTCAGCAGGATCCGCAACACGTGAGTTTATCACTAACAACTTCACAGGGCGAACGTTCCTCGATACAGTGTACATAACGGGGAATCCGTTTGTGTCCATGGATGCGGGGGATTCTTTCCATGCGCTAGAAGAGACTTGGAAGACACACTGGGATGAAGAACATGGTACAGTTCTTCCGGAGAGTATCCAAGAAGCTACACTAGAAATGGCGGATCGATATCCGGATAAAAGAATCGTTGCCCACTTTATGCAGCCACACCATCCCTTCATCGGCCCGTTTGCACGAGAAGAGATCGGTACCCTGAGCGGGAACAGCCACGCTCGACAGCGAGCTCTCGGAAAAGAATCGAATGATGAAACCGGACAACGGGTCTGGTTCAAAGTAAGAAACGGGGAACTTTCACGTACTACATTAGAACGTGCGTACGATGAGAACCTGGAAATTATTCTTCCAATCATTAAGAATCTTTGCGAACAATTAGACGGGAAAACCGTCATTACCTCCGATCATGGAAATCTACTAAATGAACCTGCGTATCGAGTTCTTTCAGCAAGTCCACATCGGTATTCTCACCCGAAATTTGCAACTGCTGAGTCGCTAGTCACAGTCCCGTGGTTCGAATATCCATTCCAATCCCGTAGAACGATTACTAGCGAACCACCTACCGATCAAGACCATCAAGACGTGACTGACGATACGATCGACGAACGGTTAGAGGCTCTAGGTTACAAATAGAATCAGAACAACTTTACCACTCGAAGCGGCGAAAAAGATAACGAAGTCTCCGATGGAATCGAGGATCGTTGAAGAATAAAGAAAACAACACAACTCACCATCCATAGATATAACCGCCCATCCTCCACACTATGACAGAAAAAATTAATAAGATTTCACAAACTCTCGCATCGTCCGGAGCGATACTCTTTGCTGGAATGATCCTCCAATTGGGCATCAATTTCGGTTCGAAGCTCCTCATTGCTCGAACGTTTGGGAAGGTCGATTATGGAGGGGTTTCACTCGGAATCACACTAATGACAATGGTAACTGTTCTCACCCTTGCGGGGACTGATACAGGCATTGGTCGTTATCTCCCGCGGTTCGAGGATGATGAACGCAGACGTGGTGTGCTCCTATCCGGCTTTCAGATCGTTCTTCCGTTTGCCTTGATAGCCGGTTGTCTGATTTTTCTTTTCTCCAGCACGATAGCAGGTACCGTATTCAACGATTCAAACCTGAGTCCAATCATCCGTGCGTTTGGCTTCGCCATTCCGTTCATGGCTTTCGTGAAGCTTACAATCGGCAGCGTGCGCGGTTTGGAGGATTCGCTCCCGAAGGTGTATCTCCAGAATATCGCTGTTCCTGTCTCACGTTTTGGGATGATAGTCGGAGCAATACTCTTGGGGCTCGGAGCCGTCGGTATCGCGTGGTCGTATGCACTTTCCTACTGTACTGCAGCGATGTTCTGCCTATACTACCTTTATCGTCGAACGCCATTGCTGGCCGATATCAAGCCAGTTGGAATGCACAAAGAGTTACTTGTTTTTTCGGCGCCGATTATGATTACCGCCACCATGAACATGATATTATCAAACATTGATATATTTATGTTGGGTATATTTTCATCCGGAACGGGGGGGATCGGAATCTACAACTCGGTGTACCCTATCGCGTCGATGCTTACCGTGGTTCTAACCTCCTTTGGCTTTATTTTCATGCCGGTAATCTCAAAGCTCCACTCGAACGGTAATCTCACCGAGATGAGGAGGATGTATCAAATCGTCTCTAAATGGGTTTTCCTAGCGACAGTTCCGATATTTCTCGTTGTCGTACTGTATCCGGATGTCGTGATACGTAACACATTCGGTGCAGAGTACTCACCAGGCGCATTTACCCTCACACTTCTTTCAATCGGATTCCTCGCTCACGCCGTCGCCGGTCCAGCTGGAAACGCGTTGACTTCCATCGGGAAAACGAAGTTAATAATGATCGACAATATCTCGGTTGCTTTCGTGAATGTCGTACTTAATCTCGTGCTGATCCCCAAATATTCGTACTTCGGAGCAGCAATCGCAACTACTGCTGGTTATCTGTTGATGAACAGTCTCTATCTCATACAACTGTATCGCTCTATCGGAATCCACCCATTTGGACGATCGTTGTTTCGAACAACGATCGCTGCTTTAGTAGCAGCTGGATTTGCGTATGGTGGTTCCTGGATCCTTCTTGGGGACATTACGCTCGTCAAGCTCATCGGTGCATTTTCATTCTTCTGTGCCATCTATGTCCTGCTAATACTTGTCCTCGGAGGGATTGAGGAGGAAGAACTGGCGCTTGTGGAAGGGTTTGAAAACCGATTCGATATCAATCTCACAGGAGCAAAACAACTGGCACGACGCGTCGCAAAATAATCCATCATGATGAATAATTCTCCGATGACGTCTATGAACACCAAGCGGTAGCACGTTCGTAGCGAGGAATCCATGAGCGAACGACTCGGAATGAGAACGGATTATCGTACTTAGATGCCGATGTATCGGGACTGTGTTTCCACCGGCATATTCAACCACGAGACAGCTGTTTATACTACATAGCCTAGATCTTGTAGCTGCTGCTCAACCCCCGATTTATCATATTCCTCAATATTTTCGGGTGGTTCAGGGACTATCTTTTTTCGATCGTCACTGTGAACGATGAACCACGGAACATGGACGAGCTCATCCATATATACTCCGTCAGGATGACCGTAGATTCGAATCGGTGTTGGAAATACCCGTTCACCAAGTAATTCACCATGATCCGCTGAAATTACAGTTTTTCCCTTGAGTTGTGGAAGTAAGGTTCTAACATCCTCAACTACTAACTCTAGATTCTCTTCATAAGCTCGCTGAACGAGTCCGTTTTGCAATCCATATTTTTTGGGTATTTCGTTCAATTCGTCAGTAGCATTGAAATGTTCACGTCCAAATGGGCCGATAAACGGGTAATGTGGCTGAACATAGTGGATAAGTAGTCGCTTATTCGGGTATCTTTTGCTCGCTTCGAGAGCGACTTCGGTAAGCGTTTCTGGCCGGGCGATCGTATTTCCATCGCCTTCTCGAAACTTGCTTTGCCAAACCCCCTTGTGCGCATGAAGTTCCGAATTAATCTCATCGCGTATATGTGCATAATTTCCGTTTGCAGTGACATAGACGACATCATGTAAATTTCGGTCAGAAAAATTTGCCCGAACCCACTCACGTGTCATACTTCCTCGTGAAATCCTGGATTCTAACGTTCCATCCAAATCGCTTGCATGGGGTTTAAAAGAATCGTAACGGCAGGCGTCGAGGATAATGAGATTATCCCAGTCTTCGGCAAACACGTCGATTCCCTCTGCATTATATCCTCTATCGTTTCTAGCTTGATAATAAATACGACTGATCTGTCTACCTATTGCGTATCTATCTGGAATATTTCTCCTCTTAATACGGCGAATAACACGGTCAATCATTCCCGGAGAGTATCTTTCGATTCTACTTAATTATTGCGTCCAAATGAAAATTGAGTTTAATATTCACTGGTAAGGTCAATCTTAAAATGTAATAACTAGCAATATTCAAATCTGTGTTGAGTAGTCTGATTATTCATAAGATAGTATCGCAGATTGGCTGTCATGATATCCCTCGCAACTCCACTATCCGTTTGTTATAAGTAACGCCTCTGAGTCAACTAAAAATAGCGCTCCACAAATGCAACTTACTGACAAACGCGTCCTCGTTACCGGCGGTGCAGGGTTCATCGGATCGAATCTCGCAAACCACCTCGCTACGGAAAACGACGTCGTCGTCGTCGATGACGGCTACCTCGGAACGCCCGAGAACCTCGACGACGCTGTCGAGTTCCACGAAAAAAGTGTTCTCGACGACGACCTGCCGACGGACGTTGACGTCGTCTTCCACCTTGCTGCCCTCTCGTCATACAAAATGCACGAGGAAAACCCAACGAAGGGTGCTCGTGTGAACGTCGAAGGGTTCGTCAATACGGTCGAACAAGCCCGAGACGATGGCTGTGAGACTGTCGTGTACGCCTCCACATCGTCCATCTACGGAAACCGAACCGAACCGTCGCCGGAGTACATGGACGTGACGGTCAACACCGGCTACGAAGCATCCAAGCTCGCGCGTGAGCGCTACGCCGAGTACTTCGCCAACCACTACGATATGCATATGGCCGGCATGCGGTTTTTCTCCGTGTATCAGGGCTATGGCGGGGCCGAAGAGCACAAGGGTGAATTTGCGAACGTCATCGCGCAGTTCGCAGATGATCTCGATAAGGGAGAAGCACCGGTCATCTACGGCGATGGCACCCAAACGCGGGATTTCACGCACGTTTCCGACATCGTGCGGGGATTGGAACTCGCTGCAGAACACCAGTTGACGGGAATCTACAATCTCGGTACGGGCGAGAGCTACGACTTCAACACGGTCGTGGAGATGCTGAACGACGAGTTAGGGACGGATATTCAACCGGAATACGTCGAGAATCCGATACCAGACGACGTCTACGTCCACGATACGATGGCCGATACGACCGCGATGTATGAAGCAACTGGGTGGGAACCAGAGATTTCGTTCAAGGAGGGTCTCGAACGGGTGTGTAGACAGTACGTATGAACTTGAGTACCGAATAAGACCATGGTAAACGGTTTCGTCGTGATTCTGCATCGAGATTAAGAAATCGTGCCCCTCCCCGATATCGTCGGTGATGAACACAATCTCACGGTGTATCTGTAGACGACAGACGAACACTTATTCACACCCGAAGCGCGAGCGGAACTGGACACAGTTTTCAGGCATCGGCGGCCGGAATTCCAGCGACAAGCACGTCCGATTGGAGAGTGAATTTATACCGAAGAACCCAACCAGATGGTCTAACCCAATCGGTCAGTGTTGGACGGAATCACGGCTTCTCCAACCGGAATGAGTCAGTTTTGATGTCGAACTCGACTGGGAAACTCCAGTCGGGGTTCCGACTCGACATAAAAACAGCTTGTTTCAGCAACCAGTGGAGCTAATCCGTGTCTTTGGGAACGAATCGTATGGCAGAACTTGAAGCCGAGTTCGAAAAAAGCCGGTCAGATATCGCAACTTACCTCCGCGAGTTCGCTGACAAACTTGACTCGAATGGAACGCAACATACCAACGCGAGTAGTCGAACGCAGGGAGCCAACGAGACGACTTCCATGACCGACTCGACGGACGACACCTCGGTGCATCAATCCGACGCGAACAATCAAGAGAAGGTGACAATCCTCGTCGGGAACGACAGTGCAACCGTGAATCCTCCCGAAACGCTCTCGTTTAGCGTCGCGGTCGATTCGGATTCCTCGCTGATGGATTCAGGTGCCGAAGAGAGTGTCACCTTTACGCTTCGGTGGGCTAGCGACGACGTGCAAGAAGACGACGAACTCAGCGTTCACTGAACGCGTTTCGTTCAGGCATCCGAGAGCGTCGCTGAGCCGAACGGGACGCTGAAATCGTCACACCAGATACTCACGCCGTTGTACTTCGCAGGGTCGAAATCGGCGGGGAGTCGCTGGGTGAACGTTCCTTCTTTCGTACTCTCGCCACCGTCCGCCCCACCGTCAATGGGTACTTTCGTTCCGGCCTCGATATCGGCTTTTGTTTCGGGATTCTCGGCCGGTGTCAGATATACGTATACGTCAGGACCCTGCGTTTGCCGATACCCTTGGAAACGGAGGAAGTGTCCATCACTGTCCTCATAGAGAATAACGGTGCCGGACACGTCGTGGGCGGCGTCCGCGCCGGTAAATCTTCCCGTCTTGATGATTTTTGCGTCGGCCGGAACGGACGCTTCGTTCGCGGTCGTGGAGCGTTCGGGGAGGAAGATATCGGCGACCAGAGAACCGCCGCCCACCACGACAACGGCGACGACGATACCGACCACGAGAAGTTTGGTGACACTCAGTTGCATCGCTGCTCACCATCCATACGTTGGAGACAAAGATAATTTGGTTGGTAAGTCAGTCACCGTCACGTTACTTGCCTGACCGATTCAGCGCACGAGTCGGAGTCGTCGTTCTCGTAGTGGATAGGGAGAGGTGAGGAGATGAGGCAAGGTTCATCTCCGCCGTCCACTTATGATGGATGATCTCTGTGTCTTTTGTCGAAGACGGGATTATGGACGACGAATCAGGGTACTCACCCCTGTTTCCTGAACATTGCTATGAGCGATGGTGTGTGGATTATTGACATCGGTATTCCGCGGATGAAAAATACTGACCGTTACTCTCTTGTTGGGGGATGAGTGTGTCCTACCGTTCACTGCATCGACTCATTCGTCGGAGCGTCGAACGACAGCGAGCCATGCTTCGACGCTATCGTCGTTCGACGGGTCGATTCCCTCCTGGTCTGCGTTTACTTCGAATCGAGCGGGCTCGATTGTCTCCACCGACCAACCGTCTGTAAACGCCGTTCGAAGTTCACGTTCGCTGATTCGCCGCGGCCCCCAGTCTCCCGGCTCCTGGTCACTGAAACAGAGAATGACGACGTGACCGTTCGGTGAGACGGCGGAACGTAGCGACGAAACGTAGGTACGTCGGTCGTCATCGTCGAAGACGTGAAACAAGCCACAGTCGAGGACAACGCCAAACCGCTCATCGAGGTCGGCAAGCGCTAACGCATCGTGAACCCGGAAGCGTACTTTCCCCGCAACGTCACTCGCTTGCGCCTTCGTCCGTGCTTTCTCGATGGCTCGCGGGGACGCGTCGATTCCAAGAACCGAGAATCCGTGATCGGCGAGAAAAAGCGAGTTCTCGCCCGTTCCACAGCCGATATCGAGAACCGATCCCTCGAACGACCGCGATTCGAATACTGATTGAACGGCCGACTGTGGCCGGCCGATATCCCACGGCGGCGTTCCGGCGTACGCCTCATCGAATCCATCCTCTGGAGAACTCATCGCCAGCTTCGACGGACGGTACACGCATAGGTTTGTAGGCCGCAGATGGTACCCATCTCGATAGGTTCCGAGAAATATCTCGTTCGCGAATGCCGGAAAGCGATGGCGGTAGGTTATCCTACGGCTTCATCGAGTTCGCAATCGGTCGGAAAGCGGTCATCCAAGGCTGGGGGCCAGGTCTCGCTATCAACAACCTCCTTCGGAAGCGCGACCGGTTCCGATGCCGAAGCCCGCACCGATGATGACGAGCAGAATGAACAAGACCAGGATAAGTATGAATCCCGCACCGTAACCCTCGGCTACTCCGCCGCTCTGAAGGTTCCGTTCGAGCGTCTCCGCAACATCTCCATTTTCTAAAACCATCTGAAGATGCTCGAAGTGACGAGTGTCCATCCCGTCGAGATACGCAGAGACTGCGTTCGGTGCAGTATCGGATCCATCAGGCATGTTTCCGTTTGCAAGGGAGCCGATGAATTCGATGATGGTTTGTTCGAGATCGTCGTGTATTTCGACGGAATCGACGCCCATCTCGGTGACTGTATCGTTCTCGATAGTCGCCGCAAATCCCGCCAAGGTGAACAGCTCTTTCGTCTCACCATCGATAGTTGGCGCGAACTGCAACCATTCGAGATGGAATTCGTCGTCAGTGATCGAGAGACCCTTCAATTCGACGGCATTGTATTGTTCTTCGTCCTCTGCACCTGCGTATCCAGTGTTGGTGTCGCTACCACCGGCAACTGACCCGGAAATCGCCCCGGTAGCGAGTACCGAACCGAGGACTTGAACGAGAGTGCGCCGCGATTGCTGGAGTGGGAAACTGTTCGAATCGACCGCTGGTGATTTCTCATTGGTCATTGGTTCCGAACAGAGTAACCGTAAGTAGTAGTTTAGTTACTCACTTCATGAATTTAATAACTCAAAACGATATTCGAAGGCGACGTTGACAAGAACTGCATACCATCCGACGCATAATCGTTTGACGGGAGCGGAACTGTGGTGGTATCGTCCCTTCGACCATATCAAGGGTTCCGGCAGAACGAGGTCTCCAGACTGCAGTTCCCCGTGACGACGTTCGTCGAGCACCGCACCAAATGGCAGCATCACCACAAGTGCGTTTACGGTGCTGAAAGAAGGTATTTTTTGGCTTCAACCGTGGCTGGAATCCCACTCGGCCGCGAACGCTGCCCGGAGCACCTTCGACTCGGCTTTTCGGAGATGTTCGGCGGCCGTGCTGGGCGCACATCCCATCCTCGCCGCGATCGCTTCGTAATCAGCACCGCGAGGGATATCATAATAGCCGACCGCCAACGCAACCTCAACGGCCTCGCGCTGGCGTGGGGAGAGTAACGTCTCAGCGAGTCCCGGCGTCGCCCCTATACCGCTCACTTCGTCAACCGTCAGCTCGAAGGGGGGTGGAACGTCCTCGACCGAGGCTTGTACCTCGTTGAGCGATCCGACCACCGAGAACGTTACGGAGCCGTCCCCATTGTAGACCAGCGGTGGCACGACGAGCAAACTGCCGCGCGTGAAAGTACCGAAGAGTTGGCGTGACAGCTCGTTCAGTCGGTTCCGGAAGTAGACGTAAAAGCCGTCGTCACCGGCCGAGACGACATCGAAGTCCAGCACTTCCGGAACCTCCCGTACCTCGTCCTGAAATGCCTTGACATCGCCCTCCACGTAAACCATCAGCCCGAGACAGTCGCCCGAAACGTTCCAGTGGAGTCCGATCACTCGGTCGAGGTATGGTGCGCCCGAAAGCAACCTGTACATCGTGGGGAGGTCGCGTTCGCCGTCGGCTGGCGTGACGGTCAGCCGTACGTGTCTCATCCAGTGAACCCTTCGTTCTCCATGGCATAAACCCCCCGCAGGGTTCCGGCAGCGACGATACGACGCTGGGGAGCCATTTAGAAACTGCCATGCGAGTATTCATTGCAGGGGCCACGGGCGTCATCGGACGCCGACTGGTCGAACGGCTCACCGACAGAGGACACGAAGTGATCGGGGTCGTCCGAGACGATGATGGGGCCGCGCTCGTCGAGACACGAGGCGGGACGGCTCGATACGGGGACGTACTCGACCCCGACACGCTCATCCCCGCGATGGCCGGTGCGGACGCGGTCGTAGCCACTCAGACCGCACTTCCGGTGAAAGACAAGCCGACGGACGATGACTGGGCGCTGAACGACCGGGTCCGGGTGGAGGGCACGCGAAACCTAGTGGCCGCCGCCGATGGCGTCGAGCGGTTCCTCTTCCCGAGTATCGTCTGGGTCGCCCGGCAACCCGACGGTTCAGTGTTCGACGAACGGGCCGACCGCTACCCGGATCGCGCCACGCAGTCAGCGGCCGACGTCGAAGATATCGTGCAGGATGCAGCGTCCAAGCGGGGATTCGACGCCACCATCCTGCGATTGGGCTTCCTTTACGCACCGGACGCCGGGCACACACACCAGATGGGAAAACAGCTCCTCTCGGGTGACCTTCCGGTCGTCGGGGGTGGTCTATTCGGGCGGCGAGACGCCGAACTGTCGCTGCTCCACGCCGATGACGCAGCGCAGGCGTTGGTCGAAGCGATCGATGCCGACGCGACCGGGCTCTATCACGTCGTCGACGACGAGCCGGTGACCGTCGCCGACTTCTTCTCGGCGTTCGCAAACAGGCTGGAGGCACCGGAGCCAAGCAGAATCCCGGGTTGGATTGCGCGGTTTTTCGTCGGTAAAGAACAGGTGAACGTTCTCACGAAGCCGTTCCCCACCGACGCTGACCGGTTCCGTCGAGACGTCGAGTGGGAACCGACGTACTCGACGTATCGTGAAGGACTCGCTCAGATCGTCGAGCAATGGGAGAAAGACGGCACGCTTCACTCCACCACGACCGGGTACGAGTGGAGTGGCACCCGACCCGCGAAACAGGAGGGTGCCCCAACGCGAGCCCTCTGAACGTGAATCGTTGGTTCGGGCCTCTGTTCGACTGCCACCCCTCGATTGCAAATAGATCGTCGATGGAATGCGGCGATATACGTAGCGTAACGCCATGCTCGGAGCTATCCCGGTGAGAACAAGATACTCCGTCATCCAATGTCGAATCACAGGGATATATACGAATATTTATCCAAGGAATGGAAACAATCGTTTTATAATTTATTGAGAACAAAAATCTATGTGTGAGGTGGTTGTATTCCATAACTGACTATGGAACTCCTTCATCGGTTACGGAACGCCTTCGGTTCGGAGACGGCCACTCAATCGGCGGAAGAACAAGTACGAGCGACCGGTGATATTTTTGAATGTGAAGGGTGCGGGACGACGTTTATTTCTGAACCCACCCAATGTCCGCAGTGCGATCATGACGAGTTCCGGAATCACGGCAGTATCTGAGTGACCGACGGAGTGAACCGTCAGCGAGTCGCCCGAGTCGGGACACGGGACGGTTGGGAATCGACATCACTGCTCGTCTTCCCACGGACGATCAGTAGTCACCGGAAAACCATTCTAGGACGCTGGAGAACGTAGATGTTAGCGCATCAGTGCAAGTAGCACGCTTAGTCAGCAATCGTTAAGATCTTCGTCCGAAAAGAGTCGCTAATGGATACGACAGCCGTTCGTGACCCGATCCACGAACGCTTGTTTTCCCTTTCGCCAATGGAGTTCGAGGTGCTCTGTAAGGTTATTCTCGACCATAGCCTTCGAACGACCTCGTTGTCGGTCACACCAGCATCGCAAGACGGGGGAATCGATATCGAAGGGCGACTCAGCAACGATTGGTTTGCGGCTGACTTCGGTGTGCAAGTGAAACGGTATGCACTGGACAACTGAGTGAGCAACGACCGCGTCCACCGATTGGCCGGTTCACTGATGGAAAACAACTACAACCTTGGAACATTCATCAGAACGAGTTCGTTCACACGGCCAGCGATCGAGACGGCACACCGACTCCCGATCCAACTCATTTCCGGGGAAATGCTCACTCGGACGTTGGTAAACAGCGAAATCGGCGTGACGGTACACGATGGAACGTACGACCTCGATCCGACGTTCTGGCAAGATATTGGCAAATTGGACGAGACGATTCCAGCAAGCGAGGTGCCACTATCGAGTAACGTCAACCGAATTCGCGCGGTTCTGCGTGCGATGAAGCACACGGATGGAACCGCAGCGATCATTCAATCCTGGGTTGCAGCGAACACGGATATTTCCCTCTCGAATCGACACGTGTACATCAATGCGAACTCGGCTACGATCCTTGGATTTGCACGCAAAGAGCCTGCAACAGACCCGACGGAAGCACAACGATGGGGCCTAACGCCACACGGTGCGGAGTTCATCACCGTCCACCCGGAATCTGCGGATGCACAGAACCTCCTCCAGCAAGCAATTCGCGGCGTTCCGCTCGTCGAACGAATCTGCGAGCATATCGTTGACACGGGCGAGTTGACGATAAACGAAATCCAGCAGTTCATAACCGATGAGACAACCGGCCTCTCCGAATCGAGTGTGACCCGCCGAGGAAGTGTCGTTCGAGAATGGCTTTCGCAACTTCCCGATATCACCGACGAACGAAATGGCTCAGGAAATGCGAAGAAGTACGTTTATTCAGGTGCTTCGAAATCCGAGTGAATCTCGGTAGCTGTTCTAACCCCGAGAGAGTTCATATCCAGCATTTGGTTCTGATTCACAAGAGTAGAACCGGATCGCTATAGAACTCAAACCTAATTACGTAGTCATCCGACTCACCGATAGTGTTAGTAGTATTCGACCACATAAGTATAACTGAACATGGCAAGTAGTACTCGGGATCCAGAAGTAGTACGCGTGTCTCAGAAGGGGCAAGCAACGATTCCGAAGGCACTTCGGGAGAAATTCGGTATCGAGACTCCCGGGGAAGTGTTCGTCTACGAAGAGGGCGAACGAATCATCATTGAACCCATTCCCTCGTTTGACGAACTCCACGGCATTCACGCGAGCGAACACGAACCCGGCGAAGTACTGGAGAAGATCCGTAAGCAAAAGGACGAAGAACGACGCAGGGATGAAAAGCGTGCCGAGCGCCTTCGACCGTCCAAAGACGCGGATAGTGACACATGAACGACGCGTACGTCTTCGATACCGAAGCGATCATCGCGTTCCTCTACGGCGAACCCGGACACAATGTCGTCGCCGACTTGCTCGTCGATGTTGAGGCCGACGCGGAAGGCTACCTCACCGAAGCGAACGCCAGCGAGGTGTTCTACCTCGTGGCCCGCTTCGAGGGGACTGACGACGATACACCGACCGCCGCCTCGCTCCGCACGGCTGATCGTGACATTCGCGCCCTCGAACGTCGTGGATTGGCTATCGAGCGCACTAATTGGCGGTTCGCCGGTGAGGTGAAGGCCGACAGTCACATCTCGCTTGCTGACGCCAACGCAGTTGCGCTGGCCCACGACCGAGATGCGATGCTCATTGCCGGTGCCGACGACGATTTCGAGGAGCTTCCGATCGATGTCGATGTTTTTCGGTTCCGGAACCACGGCGTCTGAAAACGCAGTAGTTTCGACATGCCTTCCTCCTCGGTATTGGCCATCTTCGAATATCGAATCCTACTGCAAGAATACTCTGGAGGAACCAACTGTGACATCCTCGCCCGCCGTAAACGGCGGGATTCTCTCGCTGATTAAAGATAGTTGCATTTAGAGGAGACAATTGCATGATGGGCGGGTCGCCTCTGGCACTCGGACGACGGCCGAGAAGAACGGCAGATTTCGCGTGGGCGGTATTGATAAGTTGCCGAGCGGAGACCGACTACTCGATGCACGACCTTCACACCCACTCGAACTACTCGGATGGGAAGTTCCTGTTTCGGATGGTTCGGGCGGCTGAGCGTGCTGGGTTGGACGGGATCGGGTTCACAGACCACTGCAATGTTTCGCCACGGGCGGGGGCGAAGGACGCTCGCGCCGCGCGAGGATTCAATCTCGACCGGACGTATGAGCGCCGACGGCGTGCCATCGACCAGCTTCGAGAGGAGTCCGAGATAGCCATATACGATGCCGTCGAAATGGATTACGATAGCCGCGACGAAGCCGAGATTCGAGCGTTTCTCTCGGCCGCCGATTTCGATTATACCATCGGTAGCGTTCACGACGTGATGGGAACGAACGTGCAGGTGGCCTCGGCCTTCGAGGACAAATCGACGGACGAGTGCACAACCGTCGTCGATCGATACTTCGACCAACTCGTCGCACTCATCGAGTCGGAGTTGTTCGACATTGCAGCCCACGCCGATTTACTGGAGCGAACGCCACCCCTCCGGGGATACGCCACCGAAACCCACTATTATCGAGTTGCAGAAGCGTTCGCCGATTCGCGGACGATTCCGGAGATCAACGTCGGTCGCACGCTGTCCGACGAAATACTCCATCCCGGGCGTACGTTTATAGAGATCCTCCGGGAGCACGACGTTCCGTTTACCATCGGATCCGATTCCCACCGCCCGGACGAGGTGACCGCGCGTGCTGACATTCTCGAAGACGTGCTATGGGAGTACGACATCGAGCCCGTGACTTCGTTCATCCCGAACCGCTGAGGGTGTAGTGGTCTGGTGTTTCTCGGGTTGATTTCTCAACAGGAATCGGCTCCAAACGGTGACAACTCTTATGCATGTCCCAAGTGATCATAGTTCATGGAAGATGTTTTCGTTGGACAACTCATGTCCACGACCCTTCACACCGTTTCACCAGAAACGCTCGTCGAAGCGGCAGCACAGAAGATGCTCGCCAACGATATTGGCTCGGTCGTCGTCGTTGGTAGCGACAACCAGCTCGCTGGGATACTGACCACCACCGATTTCGTCAAGGTGGTCGCCGAACGGCAACCGAAGGACGAAACGCCCGTCAAAACCTACATGACCACCGACGTAATAACCGCGTCGGCTCAGGACTCTATCCGCGATGTCTCGGACGCTATGATCAAACACGGGTTCCATCACATGCCGGTGGTGGACGAGACGGAGGGCGTCATCGGGATGATTTCCACGACGGATCTCGCCGCGTACCTCTCACACGTCCAGACACCGAGTCCGTCATAGGCGAGAATATCCGGGGCGTGCAAGAATAACGCACTCGCCCGAAATTCCGAATCAGTTCACGCGTCTGCCCGTATCAACACGTCTTTTCGGAAGGTAACGACTGGTATCTCGGTAGGCACCGAGGTATTAGTAGCGCGATTAACCAATAGTGAGAGAGACAATAGATGCGATTTCAACTCACCGACGCCCAGCAAACCCTCCGTGACGAGGTTCGTAACTACGCACAGACGACCATCAAGCCACAGGCGATCGATCTGGATCAAAACGAGGAGTATCCCGGCGCGATTCTCGACGAGTTGGGTGAGCGAGGATACACGGGCATCACGCTCCCCAAAGAATACGGCGGGAGGGGACGGGGATTGGTCGAACTCGCAATCCTCGTCGAGGAGCTGTCGGCGGCGCTCATGCCGGTCGCCAGCGCGCTTTCACTCCATCTCGGTGTCGCAACCGTTATCGAGCGATTCGGAACCGACGAGCAACGAGGCCGGTTTCTCCCGACGATGGCGTCGTACGACACGGTCGGTGCACTCGGACTTAGTGAAGCGAACGCCGGGAGCAATAAGCTAGAGATGGAGACGACCGCCGAACAGGACGGCAACGCGTGGGTATTGAACGGCCACAAACAGTGGATTACCAACTTCTTCCACGCCGATTACGTGCTCACGTACGCGAAAACCGGGGCCGACGAGGAGGCACCACACAACATCAGCGCGTTTCTCGTCCCCACCGACGAGTTCGAGGTGGCGAACAACTGGGACACGCTCGGGGCAAAGTCGGTGAAATCACCGAAAGCAACCCTCTCCGACGTGCGCGTTCCGGACGACCGAATGGTGGGAAAAGCGGGTGAGGCGTACGTCCAACGGCGCGAAATCAAAACCGGCGTGAACGTCCCTGCTCGCGGTGTCGGCATTGCCCGTGCGGCACTCGACGATACGGTCGCGTACACGAAACAGCGCGAACAGTATGACCATTCGATTGCCGATTTCCAGGGCGTTTCATGGATGGTTGGCGAGATGGCGACACGAGTCGAGACGGCCCGACTGCTCACGCTCCGCGCGGCCGATTTGGCCGACCGAGGGCAAGAGACCGCCCGGGAGTTCAGCATGGCGAAGGTGGCGGCGACGCAAGCCGCCGTCGATACTGCGAATGATGCGATGCAACTTCACGGCGGTATCGGTTATACGACTGAACGCCACGTGGAACGCTACCTTCGCGACGCCCGACTACTGACCCTTGCTGGCGGGCCAAACGAGGGTCACAAAGACACGCTCGGTGCGGCGGTGTACGAGGACTATCGGAGGAGGTGAGGTTCTTCGAGTGATTCGCGGTGCCGTCATCGATTTCGACGGCACCATCAGTTTTGATTCAGATCAGTTCGAGTATTCTAGAACGTTTAGCGGAGGACAACCGTACGTCTCTCTCCGCGACTGAGATCGGCTGCTTCATCAGTCGGAACTCGTGATTAGGCCACCCGACAGATCGGTCGAATCCCTGAACTCCGGCCAGGCGTCGTAGAGGTAGAGGCCGAACGGCAGCCACCAGAGCAGGTCGTTCGTGAGGATGAGGACGACGTGGACGGTGGCCAGGCACCCGTGATGAGAACGATAGCGAACCCAAGAGGATCGAGCAGTTTCCCGGCGAGGCCGACTACGGCGATGAGCCAGCCCTGTTCCGGCGCACGAGCGACGTCGAGATACAGGATCCCATACAGGCCGATAACCGTTCCAAGTGTCATGAAAATCTCGGGATAGCGTATCGGCTGCATCCCGGCGAAGCGAAAGCACTACCCAGGGCACGCGGCAGTCCTCGCTTACCTTCCATCTGACCGTTGAACATGAAATCTCACTGTTGTACTCGTAGCAACGCGTCGTGGTCTGTGAAATAGCTTTAACTCACACAGAACCCTCGAAAACGGCGTATCCGACCACTTCTGCAACGTGAGCCGTCTCTGCGTCAGCGCTTTGCTCCTCTTCGACCTTGATGTCGACGCCGGTGCCCGTGAGATTTCGATAGCGCAGGTTCGCTGTGTTGTTGCCGTTGAACGTTTGCATACTCGCGATGAACTGTGGTTGCTCGTATTGGTGGTCAAACGTGAGACGCGTCCAGCTATCATCGATCGTCGTTCCAGTTCGCCCGACTTCGAACGGTCGCCCGTCGAGCATGCCCGTTGCTTGCTGGAGCGCGATGTAGCCGACTGTTTCAGTCGTGTGTGCGCCTTTGGCCTCCTCCTCTTGGACTCGCACATCGAACGACCCACTCGAAACATTTCGCATGCGGGTGACGATCGGGTCACCCCCGTTGAACGTTTGGGACTGGGACAGGACGACCGGTGTTTCCGTTCCGAAGACATTCCCCAGCCCAACGGATTCGAAGGTGTGATCCACATCCACGGTTCCTGCGGTCAGTCGATACGACGTGTCATCGTCTAATTGCACCGTCTGTTCGGTCGGTTCCACCGAAAGACTGTGGAACGTCTCCGTGATGTGTGCGCCGTCGAGATACTCCCATTCTTCGAGTTTGTACTCGAAATCGCCGTCAGCGACGTTTCGCAGACGGATGTGCGCCGGTTGCCCGCCGTTATACGAGAGTGGTTGCACGATAACGATTCGAGGCTCCTGCGCATCGGAATCGAACTGGTGCCAAGTATCTCTATCCGGCTGATTTTGGGTAATCGTCTCGGTATCGAACGGATCAACGGGAAGCGTGTATTCGAGCTTCGCGATGGACGCTGGTGGTAACGTCACCTCAATATTGCCGTTCGCGTTCGGTTCTAGCTGGAGGGTTTGGCGGTCGAACCCATTCGTCGTCGTCCAACTCGTTTGTCGTGCAAACGGGTCACCGTTCGCTGGCGTCTGAAGGACGACCGGAACTTGTGCGGACGACGGATCGCTCGAGGGCGACCAGCCGTCGACACTCACCTCTGTCGTGTAGGTGTCCCGTAAGTTGCGGTTTGTGACGTACACGATTGCGTTCGACCCACTGCCAGCGTCGCGAATGGCTGTTGCGTCCACGTATGGGACGTCTTCCATCCGGCGGATTCTGATGCCAGTTTCGGGAATGGTACGGGTTGGACTGTCGATGGTTATCGAGAGACGGTTCCACTCCGTGGTACCGTCCGTGAAGGGTTCTGCGAAGGTCTGTGCCGCATAATCGCCGGGTGGAACCGGTCGGAAATCGATCGGGTATGGTCGCCAAAACAGGGAGTTATCCCGCATGTGGCTCATCGAGATGGCATCGCCACGGCGCATGAACGTGGTGAACATACTGGCCGTGAAAGCTGCATGGGCCATCGTGGGATAGTCCGCGCGTGGCCAGCCGGGACTGACCTGCGGTTGGAGGTTCCACTCGCCGACGTCGATTTCGAGTCCGTCGATTCCGTGTTGGGCGGCTTCCTCGACGACTTCCTGCATGAGTTGATCGAACTCACTGGGAAAGTTGACGAGAACCTCGTTGTATCCGACCGGATCCGTGTTGTTTGTTTCCAACCACTCTTCACGATTGGCCCGATTGATGATGCCCCGAACATAGCGGTGAATATCGATACTCATCACCGACTGCCCGGCAATTCGGAACAACTCTCGGTTCCATATCGGTGGCTCTCCGAACCGGGTTTCGGACGAACCGTCGTGGAAATCCGTATACATCGGGTCAATACCGACGGCGTGGACGTCGATGCTCGAATCGGCCGCCTGCATCGCATTCTGGTAGTTTTGAAATTCGTCGGCGTATTCGTACACATCAGCATTTCCGACCTGGTAGTCACCGTAGACCTCGTTGCCGACTTGCCACGAAGTCACGTTCCACGGGTCGGGATAGCCGTGCTCGGCACGTAATTGGCCCATCTCGGTCGATTGGTCACCGTTGACGTACTCGACCCAGTCGGCCGCCTCTTCCGGTGGAATTTCTGACCAGAATCCAACGTTGAGTATCGGTTCGATGTCGGTGAGGTCACAGAATTCGAGGAACTCATTAGTTCCAAGATAGTTCCGTTCGAGGCCACCCCAATTCACGTTCGGAACGACCGGTCTATCCTCCAGCGGGCCGACGCCGTCCTGCCAGTGATACTGGCTCGCAAAATTGCCGCCCGGCCACCGCAGGCTCGTCACGTTGAATTCGTCGAGCAGTTCCACGGTCGTCGGATTGAACTTCCCGTTGATAGCGTCGCCAGCCCGGAGTATCACCCAGTCGAGATCGACCCGTCCTTGGCCCTCTACTACAAAGGAGAGTTCGTATTCGCCGAACGGCGACCCCCGATACCGCTGCGTGCTTTCCGTACTGAGTTCCAGCGTCACCGACCGACGCTGCCAATTGCGTGTGACGGGAACCGATTCGGCAATTTGGACACTCCCATCAGCTGCCTCGAGCTGGACATCACAGGCGGAAATCTGCCGTCCTCGAATCGAGAATTCGACGACGTATTCGAGGGTGCGCTCGTCTGGCAACGCTGTTCGTTGTTTGACGCCGCCCTGGGGATTTGACGATCCATTCGGTGTAAGCAATACGCGCTGGTATCGCGGTTGGGTGACGCCCGACGGGGATGGCCGCTTGTCGGCTGGGACGCCATCGCCGAACTCCAAATCGGGTTCCGCTTCGCGTCCGTGTCCTCCACCGGTATTCTGGACGAAATCTATGTTTCCGGCGGTCTCAACCGGTTCCCACGGATAGGCGATTCCCTCATAGGTCGCCGTTTCGGGGTACAGCACAGCAGTCCGATCACCTGCGGTCGGGGTATTCCAGACTTCGAAGGAGCCATTGGCCACGTGGTCGGAATAAATACCGGGATAGGCGTCTCGTCCGTTGTGTTCGATGAACTTTCCGAAGATTCGGTCGTTGATCGTCCAGTCGGTCGCGCTCGACGAATCGACGCTAATCATGGCGGTACTGCTTGCTTGTGCTGTGTTACACACGGTATCCTCTCCGCCGTCTGTCTGTGCAGTGGCGTTTGCAGTTTGTCCGGAAAGCCCCAACAGACCAGTGCCACTGAGTGTGATTGCTTTGAGGTAATCTCTTCGTTCAATGCCAGTAATGCTATCATTTTTTCCCATGAACAACAAAGCCGAACCAGGGGTTGGACTTTGTTATGAGGCGTCTGAATAGTGGTTTTAGACCGTAACCACTGATTACTCCAGTCAGATCAATGATCTGAATCAAGCATCAGCGTCTGAAACTTCCAGATGTGAAAAAACGAGTTATATATCACGGCATCCACCACGGGAAGGACATATTGTATCGGCATCGATGACACCGTCGAATAGCGGGGAGCGTCGCAACGCTCTCTCCGATCTTCCGCAGACAAACGCACTCAGCAGTCTTCGAGCATTGCGTACAGTCGGAACCGCTGGCTTTCTCCTTGCATCGATCCCCGATAGAGTGTATCAGTGGTAGAGCAGGCGGCGAGAGACCCCTAATCTCACGATTGGATGAATATGAATTCCTTTTCGTGATGCTATCCTTGGCGACAATTTCCATCGGTGTCTCGGTAGAATCAGGCATTCAGCGCGTCCATCGCACGCTTCGAAAAGGAGGGATTTTCCGGAGGCAGAGGTCGTCGAATCATCTTCTCGAACGAGATTCTGGAAGAATTCGGCCAGTACGTACCGATACTCGTCAGCACGCTTTTCGTGGAATAGTGGTGTGCTCCTGTTTGAGTGTCGCTGTCCCCGATTGCTGAGATAGATGTGGGCGAACGGTATTGGGAGGCCAGAGAGCACGCCTGAAAACCGAGGCCGAATCCGCTGAAATCGATTTCGGTAACTTCCCCTACAGAAATGTAATTCAGCTTAGGCATATGTCGATAGCCGACTATCGTTTAACTGTAATGCGAGCACTTCCAACGCAGTTGCCAGGCAGGCAACAAACCCCAGACTCGACGCACAGCCTTCGAAAAACGATGGTCGGGTGGGCAGCGATATATCTGGCGTTCCTCGCCATGCTGATTGCCATCTCGTATCCCCTCGTGACTGGTGGTGCGATTGCATTGGCACTCGTGACCGCATTCGGAATTCGTCTGTTGCAGAGGCGTCGTGACCACCGTACCCGGCGTGTCTGCATTCCTGCCACCGGGATTTGTGTGACCATGTAGCCCCAGCGTGAGTAAGAGTCGCTAGATGGAGTTTTTGTGGATTTTTGGAACATTCATTTTCGGATCTCACTCATGAAGAGCTATTCTTCGAGTGCCTCAGCAACTGCCTCGACGGCCTCAATCGAAACATCATGTTTCGCTGCAATTTCCTCGGCCTTCGCAGGTGAGAGTTGACCGTCCGACTGTCCGTGGGCGTGGACGCCGTTCTGGCCAGCGTGGTCGCGTTGGTGGATCGGATTCAGTGCCGTGTCATTCACTTCGAGAGTGACGGCATCCCAACGTGCATAATGACCCATCGCGTCGAAGTACGCCTTCGTCGCTCGGCGTTCGTCACGGTCGAATTCGGCGACGAGAAGCGTTTCTTCGTCGAGGGTAGGCCCAGCTTTGACGATTCCCGCGGGGTTGACGAGCATGCTCCCACCGCCTGCGAGGTCGTAGCCCAGTTCCCCCTCCTGGAATTTCTCCGGTGCTAGGTCACCCATATACATCGAACTCGAGATGACGAACGACTGCGTCTCAAACGCGTATTCCCGAACCGCGGGATAGATATCGCACGTCTCCGTGTCGGCGGTCGATTCGGCGCGGGTCTTGTCACCGGGATGGCCATCCTGTGTCCAAAATCCCGGCCAGGCAGCAACGTGAATCTCTTCGCCCATCGCACAGAGTGCGGCCTTCGAAAGCGTCATGTGATTCTCATAGCAGATGAGGCCGCCAACCGTTCCAACGTCGGTCTCGTGCACGGAAAGACTCGATGGGTCGCCACGACCCCAGATGGTTCGCTCGCCATGTGTCGGCATCAACTTTCGATGGCGTCGAACCAGTGTGCCGGAGCGATCGAAGAAAAACATCGAATTGTAGAGTGTCTCACTTCCCGGCCTCTCATCGAGTTCGTTCGTCCCGAGGACGACGTGCACGTTCGCATCGTCGATGGCGTCGCCGAGAACATCGAGTGCATCGTCATCCACTGACAGGCTGTTCTTTTGGAGATCGACCATCAGTTCCGTCCAGCGTGGAATGGAGACCGCCCGCCGCCAGTAGGGGTAGCCGGGGAAGAAGGTCTCCGGGAAGGCGACGATGTCCACATCTTCATCTCCAGCCCGCTCGATCCACTCACAGGCCTTGTCGAGGGTTGCTTCTTTGTCGTGATAGACCGGTTCGACTTGCGCTGCTGCGAGTGTGAGTGAGTCAGTACCCATACTGTATGGCGTGCTATCGCACACCAAATAAACTCCGTTCGTACGTTTGCACACGTTCTGACCACGACGGTCTCACCGCCGGTGTCCTCTACCAAGACGTGTCCGCCATTCTCTTCATATGATCCATTAGTAAAAACAGTAATATTTGCCTCGTTATGGTATGATTGACTAAAGAACAATTTTGATATTCTATCTTCAGACACCTCATAACAATGGTTATGATGTTGAATGATTAACGTATGGTTTCGAGTAAAAGCATTGTTCAGCGAATGCACGCAGTTGACACTGACGGTCGAGAAAAAAATGACACAGCTCTCGGTGGTACGCTACGGCAACCATCCGTGGATAGTCGTCACCGCTCGAGTGGCTACACTGACGTCTGTAGCTCGTTGAGGGAGGGTCTGTGAATGCCGACCTACAACATCGTCGATGAAGGGGCGGACGATACCGGAGCGGACGCCATCGACCCCGTACTCGGTGACCTCGTCGGGAGCGATACGACTATCGAGTTTCCTCCAGGGACGTACGAACTCAACGAGCTCGTTGTACAATCGGGTACGAACGACTTAGAACTCATCGCACCGGACGGTGCTCGACTCGTTCCCGGTCAGTCAGGTGACAGCATCAGGTGGATCGACGTGTCCTCGAATGGATTCGTGCTGGACGGCTTCGAACTCGACATGCGGAACACAACGGTGCCGCCGTTCGTGCGAATGAACTCCAGCGCGGGTAACTGGGAGCTCAGGCGACTCATCACCCGTGGGCGGGTGAGAGCAGCCACCGACTCGAATGTCGGGTCGAACACCTCGAGCGACGCCCGAACCTACTTCCGGTTGTCGGCAGCGGAGGGCACACGTGGGCTCTTACAGGACTGCTACTTCCATGAGGGTTCGTGTGCACCGACGGAAGCGAGCAATCGCCGGGCAATCCTAGTCGAATCCGCGAAGGGGGCGCTCACGTTCAACCGCTGTTGGTTCGAAAGCTGGGGCGAGAACACGATTTATGCCAAAAAACCCGAAGGGCGGCTCAAAATTCTGAACTGCTTCGTTCGTAACACGCAGAATGGGATGCGACTCGGGGGATTTACCGATGTTCGTAACTGCGTCTCGATCAAAAACGACCGCCACCCTCGGCAGACGTGGTCGGGCGGGTCGCTCCAACGCGGCGTGAACGCGGAAGCCACCGACCCGGCGAATTCGTCGGCGGGCATCAACACGTACGACGGCACGCTCCTCATCGCCGACAGCGATTTTTATCACCGCTATCTGGACAGCAGTTGCGGCGGGGCAATCACGGCACCGACGCCGTGCCAGCGCATCGACGTTCAGAACGTCCGTATCAGCTACGATTCGACGAAGAACCACGATGCAATCTACACCTACAATGCAACGCAGAACGATGGCACACCCGCGAACCTCGAATACCTCCAACTCGAGGACGTCCACGTCACCAACGATCACAACTCGGAGTACGGCGTCTACATCGGGCAGGAGCCGGACACGTGGGGGACGGTTTCCGGCGTCATCGGCGGGAGCGGCCCGCAGACGAATTCCTCATTCGTCGGGAATCGAATGACCACGAACGGCAATCCCACCCCACCGGATACGACGCCGCCACTGCCGAGTCCGCCACCACTTGGCGAGGTGCCGATGGAGCCGTCACAATTGGTTCGTATCGATAACAATGGAAATAGCTCGCCGACGACGTTCCAGATTACCGCTGGCGAGTACGTCCTCCCGGCGGGCAACGATGGGGCGACGATACCGACTGAATGGGGGCCGGACGGAGAGCCAACTCGGCCACCGAATGCGGAGGTTGCCACTGGCACGATTCCAGCAGGACAGACGTACGCCTTCTACGTGACTGGCGGCATCGTCTCGACTGAGGCAGAAGGCCCAGCAACGTGGACCGTGGATGGTGAACCGTACGACCCGGGCGCTGAGGACATATTCAGAATAAATACGATCAATTCCGGTGGACAACAGAACCAAAATCAGTGGCAGCAAGCCAATTCGGTCGTGCAACCGAATGGAATCGCTATCGCGAAACCGCTCTCGCACAACGGTGGCCAACCATGTCATGTTCGTCTCCGAAACGTCGCTGATGGCAACTTCGAATATAAACTCGAAGAATGGCAGTATCTGTGGCCGCCTTACAACGGACCACACCCCAGCGAAACATTCCACTCACTCGCCGCAGAGCCGAATGAGCGCGAGATTCAGCTAAGCGATGGCACTTCGTATCGGGTGAAAGGTGGAAACGTATCCATCCAAGCGAATCAGAATGCATGGTCTACAGACGACTTCGTTACCGTTTCGTTGGACGGTTTCTTCCCCTCGGGAACACCGGTCGTCCTGGCGCAGCCACAGACGTTCAACGGTGCTGACCCCGTTGTTACACGACTGAGAAACGTCTCAAACAGTTCGTTTGGGGTGCGGCTCCAAGAGGAGGAGGCCAAAGGCGCACACGTGACCGAGACGGTCGGCTACATTGCACTCCAACAAGCGACGGGAGAGCTCGACGGCACACCATTCGAGGTGCAGCGAACTAGTACCACTTTCACCAATCAGTGGACTCGTATCACGTTCCAACAACAGTACGAATCACCGCAGTTCATTGGTGATGTTCAAACATTCAATGGAGGGGATACTGTCCATCTGCGCTATCGAAACCTCTCGGGGACAGGGGTAGAGGTTAAGGTCGAAGAAGAACAAAGCTACGACAATGAATCGACTCACTTCGCCAGGGAGGCAATCGGATACACCGTCTTCGAGGGCTCCCCATAAAACCCCGCACCGCGACTATTTTCAAGGGTTCAGTAGTCAGTGAGTTGTTTTCTTTTTATACGATATCCCATTCACTCTTTGAGCGCAATATCCAAACGTCGAACATGATGATAATCCACTACTAGCTGAGTACGCTTCGACGATCATCGTCGGTCTAACCGAAAAAAGTCGAAACTCGAATCCAACCCAGTACGACTCGTCCGGATGTCCAAGGACGATGTGCTCAATCAACTCGTTTGATCCAAAAGCTTCCCCCACACCTCTCTGCCTTCGGAAGCGCTTTTTCAAATTTATCGCGATACTCATCGTACATATGATGACCTGACCAAACGACGTCGAAGGAGTCGTTGAACATCAAAAACGTCTGTAGAAGATATTGCTCCGTCCAAAAACGATGGGAATCCAGTATCCACTCTTTCGGATATTCGGACGGGAAGAAGATGTCGTGGCAATGAACATACACCCCTTTCGGAAGTTGCGGCAATATCCTTAAATAAAGGTGAGCGACGTCATTACCGATATTGAGAGTATGACTTGAGTCAATAAACAGAAAATCCCCCTCTTTGAGCTGCAAATAATTCTCAGCGTCGAGTTCCTCTGCTTTCGTCTCGATCAGTGTGAGATTTTCGCGAGTGCGATTCAGTTCTCGAAGGGACTCATCCGGATACGGTTCAATAGCTATTATTTCAGTTGTGTCCCCCGTTTGTTTCTTGTTTTGTGTGGAAGCAATCAATGAAAGTCTTGTTGAGACACCCGACCCTACCTCGATGATTTTGTCAGGTTTGAATTTTCGAACCATGGCATAGAGAACCGCTCCATCAGCGTGAGGAAACATCTCTGTCCCCGAAAAGGAACATTCCGAAAAATACTGCTTGAAATCGTCCAGAAGTTTCAGTTGTTCTTCTTCACGGAGCTCGATGCCTTCGGTGGGATAATCATCGTCCCAGGGTTGTTTCTCTCGAAGGTCATCGGTGTCCGGAACCGGGTAATAGTAATGATTTGGAATAATATGGAAGCCAAGAGATTGCCACACTGGCCACCCTTGTCGTATTAAGAACGGGGGGATTTCTGAAGGGTTCTTTAGCCCTCGTCTAATCAAATCCACTAATTGAGATACCATCGGTATCGACCGTTCATCGGGAAGTAAAATATGATTTTTGGGCGTAATTTCCTGTGTATTTACTATATTGTCTAAGATGTTTCTTTAAGAAAAACTATATCTCTACCGGGCATTGACTAGTTTAGCTCCACCTCAGCAGGTGTTCGTTAGTTGAGCGATTGGTGCGGTTCGCAATGGCCATAGTAGTGTATATTCTGAGCAAGACAAAGAGTTACGTTTGGCCGACAGTCCACCCACGACATTTGGAACGGTCGCTACACATTTGGAGGGTAAGAAACAACTTTTCGACCACGCTTCGCTCTGTATAGTCAAGCCAGCCATTCAATCTTAGTTCGAAAGGGGGAAGATCGATGGCTGTAGCCGCCGAAAATCATCGCGTCCGAGATATGTGATTCTCGGCCAATTCGGAGAGAAACGTAGCCGTCGAATCGATGCCATGTTGATTAAACACAGCGACGCCGAGAACGGTTTTATTTCGGTTAATATTGTGTCGTATGTACAATTCTTATCGCCGTTTATTCTGACGGCGTTTCGTCAACCGCGGCTCGCGTCGGCGCAGTTGATGGCGGGTTTAAGACATTGTCATCTTCCCGATAAATTTGCTGGAACACCACCTGAAGTGAACGAGTACGACGGAATTTTCGAGAACTGAGGATGGCTCTCAAAATGGAATTTTCGTCGAGTGAATCTGCACCCCGCGTGCCTTGAGTCGCGGTGCGTACATCATTCCAGCATTCGAGCAAGGACGGGTTCAAAGAAACTGTGCGCGATTCTTGGTGTTACAAAGCATCGGAGGCCACAAACTGCTCACTCGTTCACTAAGTTCTATCCAGAACAGAACCCTCTTTGATCGGTTCAACGTTCGTAGACGGCATACATTCTTTTTAATATGCTGGTTGCAACTCACAGTATCTGTGCTTAAAAATAATCGATACTCAACTGTATCCGAGTTCATTAGATCACTCAGAAATCCATGTAGTCACTGAAGCGCATTTTCACCCCGATGAACATCCAATATATTAACTGAAGGAAATGTTTTGGCTTGCGAATCATGGAAGGGTCGATATAATGGTGGCCATTAGTGAATTCGCCTTCCCTTATGTAACATCCGCCTAGGTGAAACTGGTGAAGGTTTGTCACGTCGTGATTTTTATCTTCCAATTCGGCGATTGCTCCGGAATGTTTCGAGAGAAATTGCTGTTTAGCGTCACGCATATCGATCGGAGACGGATCGTTCGATTCGTGTATGACCACGAGATCTTCCTCCACGTACTCCAGCTTTCCATATCGGAGAAGCCGAATGATCAAGTCCCAATCTTCGTGAATATCGAGTTGGTGATCGAAACCATCTACCTCAGTAATGGCGTTCCGTTTAACGATTAGTGTCGATCCGGGACCAATCCGGAGGTTTAGCATGAGTATTTCCCTGATTAGATCCGCTCCACCGCTTTTTTTACTCGAGGTATGGAACAGGTGATCAAAGACATAGTATTTTAGCCTCTGCATTGGACTTTGCTTGTTGTAAGAGAACCCACAGTAAGCTGCAATCCACTCTTCGGACTTCCGTTCCAGCGCAGCAATCTGTCGTTGTAGTTTACGAGGTTTCCAGCGGTCATCAGAGTCGAGAAATGCGATGTAATCACCATCAGCTGCCATAATACCGGAGTTTCGAGTTTCACTCACGCCCATATTTTGTTGGTGAACGATATAACGAAGTCTCGGGTCACTGTAGTCGTCTACCACCGTTTGAGTATGGTCAGTGGAGCCGTCATCTACGATCAGTAGCTCGAAATCATTGAAATTCTGGTTTAGAACACTATCGATCGCACCCCCAATTACGTCCGCTCGATTATATGTTGGTATCACGACGCTAACTGTTGGCCCCCCCTCCATAGCGTGAGACCAATACAATCCGAATTGGTTAAACCTTCATGGCCACGACCAAATCGCCATTCTAACCATACAATAGGCCAAGAATCGTTCTATGGTATTAGCCTGATGAGGTTCTCCTCAACGAGTATCCGTCCATTCATACCAAAGCGGCAGTCCGCTCCCTATCATTGAACTACCCGCTCCTCAAACAGAATCGGCCAGATTCACCGAAACTGTACATCACATAGAAATAATTGATAGTTTCGTAATATCAAGATTCATCATCGTGGGTATGTGCATGTGATATGTACCACAACATACTATATCTTGGACCACAACGTTGTATAGGATGACAACGGGAGGCCAACAGCGCTTAGTTTACGGTCAAGTCGCTTGGATGCTCTCCGCAATTTTCGTTTTGTCCGTGTTCGGGGAACTTTCACTGCCGATTTTTTTCGTTTGTTCTTTTGTTGGATTCCTCATCATGATTGAATTCACGGCACCTGTTAACGTCACACCAAAGTGGCGAACACGACTGAAATGGTTCGTCATCCTGGGGCTCATATTATTAGGGTATTTCCTCATCAGGAAGATACTGTCACTACTCGGGACGGGGATAGTTCCATGAAGAGGCTATCCGACATCGGGTATCCACGGTTGCTTTTGCTTGTGCTTACTGTGGCCATTATTGGGGGTCTTCTCTTCGCGATAAGCACCTCGTCGGCTGCATTCAGCAGCTATAGCATGAAATGGAACGGTGCAACGGAACTCCGTTCAGTAGCATCTGATTCCGGTGCAGAAAGCAGAATAGTTCGGGACACGGCAGGCTATGCCGATGTGAATCCGAACGACACTGTCGCCGTCGTTATCTCACCGAATACCGCATATGAACCCGCTGAACGATCTCGGGTCAAGAAATTCGTTCGAAACGGAGGCACTCTAATCATTGCCGAGGACTTTGGGGGGCACTCTAATCAGCTACTTGAATCGATCGGTGCAAGCGCCCGCATCGATGGACGTCCTGTTAGAGACGTCCAGTATAACTATCGCTCCCCTGCTATGCCAGTCATACGGAACACCTCGAATCATCGAATCACGAAGGGAGTCGATACGCTTACGTTCAATTACGGAACGGCGGTCCGTCCGCACGATTCGACCGTCCTTGCGACCACATCGAATTACGCCCACATCGATACGAATCAAAACCGAAAGCTCGACACAAACGAGACGCTCACGGCCACTCCGGTCGCATCGACGGAACGAGTCGGAAAAGGCCGTGTTATCGTCATCGGCGATCCCAGTCTGTTCATCAATGCGATGATCGACCAATCCGATAACAGAGCGTTCATTCACAACAGTTTCGAAGGGCATCGAATCGTGATGTTGGACTACTCGCACTCGGCACGATTGCCACCGCTGGTACGTGCCGTGATGACGCTCAGAACGTCGCCACCCCTGCAGATTCTGATTGGAATCATTGGAATCCTCGGATTTGCGGGCTGGCTGCGACGGCCTCGTCAGTGGATCAGTGACTTGTATCGGGATTCGTCCGAGCAGAATGCCCCGAAAATCAGCGAGAAAGAGCTGATGGACTACATCGAAAGACATCACCCAGAGTGGGACTCCCAACGTATCGAACGCGTCGTCACAGCCCTTCATGAACATCGGAAATGAGGAATCTGTGAGGACCCAGATGAATTATCAGGGTCGACATTGTATGTGCTTTATATGAGTGAACCTGCTGACATCTATAGCGACGTCGTCGAAGAGCTTAGCAGTGTATTGATCGGAAACGAGGCTGTTGTTGAGCATCTCATGATTTCGCTGCTGTCGCGCGGCCACGTCCTCTTAGAAGGGGTTCCCGGAGTCGCGAAGACGATGATCGCCAATCTGTTTGCACGCGCAATAGGACTTGAGTATAACCGGATACAGATGACGCCCGACCTTCTCCCGGCCGATATTACGGGGACATATGTATATCGGGAAGGAACCGGTGAATTCGAACTCCAGCGAGGGCCGATCTTCTCTAATGTAGTCGTCGCCGACGAGATCAACCGGGCAACGCCAAAAACACAGAGCGCGCTGTTGGAGGCAATGCAAGAACAAGCGGTGACGATTCGAGGTGACACGTTGTCGCTTTCGAACCCATTCATCGTGATTGCAACTCAAAATCCAATCGACATGAAGGGGACGTATGAACTTCCAGAGGCCCAGCGCGACCGATTTCAGCTGAAACTAACCGTCGATATACTCGAACGGGACGACGAATTGAGGTTGGTAAACCGATTCGATAGCCAACCTGATCTCGGAACCGAGGACGTATCCACTGTAGTGTCAGCCGAAGATGTATTTTCAGCTCGCGAGGTTGTCTCCGACGTTTTCGTTCATAAATCAGTAAAGCAGTACATGCTCGACATTATCGAAGCGACCCGTGAGCATTCGGACGTGGAATATGGCGGGTCATCACGTGCAACACTTGCGTTTCTCGATGCCTGTAAGGCGGGAGCAGCGGTTCGGGGACGGGAGTATGTTATCCCGGATGACGTCAAAAACCTCGCCGAACCCGTGCTTACGCATCGGATCCAACCGAGTACTGATGCGGATCTGAGTGGCGTAACGAGTGGCGATATCATCGAAGAGATTCTCGAGGAAACTTCGCTCCCGAGTGATTCCGTTGATGCAGAAGCATCCCTCTATGAACCTACCGCTGAGGAGGCGATTTCTGATAGCCAGAGTGAATGAATCAACAAGGGAAAAGTGTAGTTACATAACGCAAAATCAGACGCCGTAATCCGGTTTCCATCGGATTTCTATTGGTAGTCATCGCACGGGTCGAGACGCGCTTTTGCCGAGTCAAATGATAGAATGGGAACTATAAGTATCTCGCTCACTATTATTGTGTCACTCATGACCCGTCGGCAGCAATATTCGCTTGAGGATGTGAAACGAGTTCTACGCGAGCCGAAACTCCTCCGAAGAGAGATCGTTCGCCTCCAGAAAGACATCGCCCTCAAGTTCAACGCCTACTGCTCCCAACTGGTGAATCGTAAGCCACGTATGGATGTGATGGAAGAAGACTGGGACAATCTCATTATCTTGGATGCTTGCCGGTATGATATGTACATCCAGCAAGCGAACTTCGGGGACAGGGTGACGAGCAAACTGTCCCCAGGGAGCGAAAGTTGGGAATTCATGCAAGAGAGCTTTGTCGGACGGGAATGCCAAGATACGGTTTACGTCACGGCGAATCCACACGCGTTCAAACTGCCGGACGAAACCTTTCATGCCATCGTCAACCTCCTGAGCGACGATTGGAACGAAAAGCACCGAACGGTGTTGCCGGAGACGATGGTTCAACGAACGCTCGAGGTGCTCGACCAGTATCCCGACAAACGAATAATCTCCCACTTCATGCAGCCACATTTTCCGTTCATTGGGGAGAAAGGAAAAGAAGTCGAGCACATGGGTATCGAGACCGATCAGGGCGGCAAACCACATCCATGGAACGCATTGTTGTATGGGATGAATGTAGACAGGCGACAAATCCTCGACGCCTATGCGGAAAATCTCAGTGTGGTGCTCCCCCACGTATTCGAACTGGTTCAGGGACTGAACGGAAAAACGGTCATTACCGCCGATCATGGCAACCTCGTTGGTGAACGCACTTTTCCGATTCCGATACGAGCATATGGTCATCCGAGGAATCTGCACAAGCGTGAATTAATCCAGGTACCATGGGTTGTCAACGAAGCGACTGAACGTCGGATAGTGAAATCCGATTCACCGATCGAGTATGAAACATTGGAGGAAGAGGTTATCAAGGATCGATTGAGCGATCTTGGCTACACTGGATACTGAAACCAATCAGGCATTCAGATTGGAATGTGTTTAGCGAAGAAATCCCGATCCTCTTGCTCGATTCCGAGCCAGTACAGCACTGCTCCGAACGCTACGAGACCGATAACCCCACCAATTGTACCCACTACAAGCGCAGCAACCGTTCTCCCCACTGAGGGGGGCAGATACTCGAGGAATACTGCCCGTACTGCGTACATCAGGGGTGCCGAAACAAGACCGGCGAAAATCGGCTTGAGATATTTCCGCGAATAGGGAAACAGCCGTTCGAAGTACCATACTTCCGCGACCCGCAATACATTAACCGACGAGATGACCGTCACGCTGGCGATCGCGGCCCCGATTAACCCGAACTCCATGATGAGGAAGTAGTTTAGGACGACATTGCAGAGGCCGAGAATCCACTGATTGGTGAGCGTCATGTACTGATGGTCGGTCATCATGAGGAGGTAGCCGCTCGGTCCGACGCTTGCATTGGTGAGCTGGGCAACGACGAACAATAGAAGGATGAGTTGTCCCTGCGTGTAGCTGTCCCCGAAGAGCGTCAACAGTTCAGTAGAAAACACAATCGCCCCGACCGCAGGAAACAGTGCCATCGTGAACGACCAGCGAGTCACTCGCCGATAGAGAGATTCGAGGTTGTCGATCTCGCCGTTGGTGTAGAGACGCGACGCGATGGGAGGGAACAATTGGCTGAACGCGTTGAGCGGGAGGATGAGGAATCCGGCCAACACGGTTGCAATTTTATACATGCCGACGGCGTCACCAGCAGCGACCAAGAATCCAACCATCAGAATGTCGACGCGGTTCGAGAGGATATAGCCCGCTTGATTGAGCGTTAGCGGAAGGGAGAAGTTGTAAAACTCGACCGTCTCTGTTCGTGTCGCAGAAAACAAGGGCGATAGGGACGCCTTCGTATAAGCCAGCCAGACGGCCGCGGCGAAAACGAGAAGCATTCCAACGACCGTCGCCGTTATCGCGCCGACGAGTTGGTATCCAAGGAGGAGCGCGATTCCAATCATAATAACGCGAAGGCTGGGAATGAGGATATTTTCGATCAGTACCTGGTATTCGGGGAGTTCGAGACTTTTAAAGAGACTCTTGACACAGTTGGTTAGCGTATTGAACGGCAACATTATCGCAAGAATTCGGAGTCCTTCGGTGAGGTACGGTCCCACCCCATTCGCCGTAAACGTCGAGAATTGGGTTATCCATGGTGCGGCGACGTATAACAGTGCGCCGCCACCGATGCCCGCCCCAAGTGAAGTAAGGTACGCAAGTCCGAGCATCCGCCGTCGCTTCCCCGAGTTGTCCTCGTATTGGGGGACGAACTTTAGGATAGATTGGTTGGTTCCCAGGTTCGTAAATACGTTGATGACAGCAAGTATCGTGGTCGCGAAGGCGTATACGCTGAACAAGATAGGTGTTGCTAGCCCATGTGTCAATAGGAGAGTCAGAAAATACCGGAGACCATTATCGATTCCTTTTCCGAGTGCGAATATCGATGCGCCGCGAGAAACCGACTGAAGCGGCGAATACGAATCGGAAGATTTCTCGGTCATTGAGCTGGACGATTCGGTATCAGTTCTCATCGACAGTGATCGTTTCGTTTTCCCATAATATTCCGGTTTTACCGCTCGAATATACCTTGTTCTCCGACGAGATCGCGTTTTGTAACCATTGTTCGGACATAATAATGTTGTTTTTATACACGGATCGATTTACGGCCATCGCTTTGAGCCGATACTTCGGCCACCACTCTAGATACAGAAATGTATTGGTTTTCGAGTTAGTAATCCCTCGCTCCGATACTTCGCTCCGGTCTACACGATCGACCCCGAATCGCTGCAGTGCTTTTCGTGGCATCCACAGTGTCGAAACACCTGACGAGTAGTTCTGTGAAAAGTATCCTGAAGACGCGAGCATGCTACTCTGCTGTTCCGATAACGTACTCTGTTGGTCGTACCCCGGTTTTACTTTGTAATAGTCGTGACCACCGACCAAGGGGGCAGTGATTCCCATCACGACAAGCAGGAGGCAGAGTGAGATCGAACCAATCGAGTGCCGCTCTTGCTGCGTGGCATGGTAGAGACCGAGACCGAGTATGAAGACGAAGAAGATAGCCCACAGGAACCCGATCCGTTCACTGGACTTGATCGGAATCGGTAGCTTATAAATGAACACTGAACCTGCCAAACCGACAATCAGAACCGGAAATAGTTGGTGATACTTGCGACGGTGCTTCGCTATGACTCCAAGAGCGATGATGGAAACTGCTACGAGTGCTGAAAAGTAGATCCCGGAAACACTAAACAACCAGTGAAGTCCAGTGGCGAATTCCGACTTGGCCGAAATTTGTCCGAGCGTGAAGGTTTGTACTCCCCCACCGGAACTTTCAAATAAAGTAGTCACAATATCGAGGAGGGCGAAAATCAAACCTCCAATGTATATCCCTTTCGCCAAAATCACCCAATGAACGACGATAACGACGAGCGCGGCGACGAATAGGGGGTAGTTCAATCTGAATCCCGACTCGGTCTGCACTGGCGAGATGCGGAGCACGAACCAATACAATAGAAAGAGCAGAACCAAGATCGGTATCAGCAAGAAATAGGTGAAGTGATGGATGAAACTCAGAGCGGGAATGAACATGATTCCAAGGAGACCAAATCGGATTCCACTGCTAGTCGATTGTCTAATCACGAGGTAAAGACCGATGATGACCAATGGAATGGCGAGGGACTGTGGGAAGAAGTAGCTCGCGAAAAACGGGAACAAGTAAATCGATGGGATGACCGTAGCAACTGCTATCGCTTGCAATTGGTTCAATGAGAGCGACATCGCAAAGAGATACGTGATTAGCGGAAACACTGAATAGAGAATCACCCCGCTAAGATAGAGTGAATCAGCACCGGAGAGACCAGAAATGAGACGTAAACTCCCAATGAAGCTATGAAAGCCGCCAAATGATTGATAAATAAGATCCGGGATAAACTGGACGTAGTTGGAAGATAAGAGCTCTGTTACAAAGCGTAAATGGATGAATATGTCCCCGTATCCAAAATAGAGTCCGCTAGTGAGCCATTTGATCATCGGGATGGATCCAGATAGGCTGCACAGCTGAATCAAGTACAATTTTTGATTCATAGGGCCAAAGATTTGAATCATCAGAAGGGGAAATCCGAGCAGCATAAGGAGTAAGACCGCTATTAGGGGAGTTTCTAATATCCCGGCGACGCTGATCGAGACACAGCAGATGATCAGATTGAATTTCAGATACTGCTTTGCAGATGGGGTCGTGACGTGGATTGTGCTATCACTAAAACTACGAATAGGTCGATCGTAGAGATACAACACCAGTCCTCCGAGATATGCACCGATCACACCGTAGAGACCCTGTACGACCGTACTGGGGTCAAAAAAAGATGAGACCAATATCAGCCCAATAGTAGCAGCGAAAATAAACGCGTACCCGATATAGATCTCCACTCCCTGTGACGCCAAGCGTGAAACGATCGGGAAATCCGGATTGTCTGAAGCCATACTACGATTGATGGATGAAGGCTACGTATTCAGGTTCCGTGTTCGCTCCAGGGGCAATAAATGAAAACGGGGAACTTTCGGCTCGAGCCCCATCTCTCCGGAATTTCATAAAACATCATCAACACAGATTTACTAAACTCTTTTGCGGGTAGTCGGGTGGTTCCGCTTCCGCCACTCGAAAACACGGGCTACAACGGACTTATGAGCCCTCGACTCGACAGTGTTACCGATACCATGATCGCCAAGTCAGAGTCCTCTTCCGAGGGGGACTTGCGGGTGCTTAACGTAATCGTGGCAGCACCGAACGATCGTGAGGGGGCCGTTCGAGCTGGTCTTCAACTCGGTGACCATCTCGCTGAGTTCGCCTCGGTCGACACGGTGAAAATGGCTGGACGATACGACACGGAGTTAGCATCCGAACTCCGACTGCAACACCCGTTCTACCAGATCCCGTCACAAACGTTCCCTCGAGACCTGGCTAAGCGTCTGATTCAGTCGGAGAAAAACTATTCGAATTCGCTGATTTGGACACAACTCACCCCGCCAGATCCACTTGACTCGTACGATATCGCCCACATTCACAATGCTGTTCCACTTGCGGGAATGGTCGCTGCTGCTCTCCAATGTGAAATGAATGACCTCCCGTACTGCGTGACGACGCACGGTATCAGTAAGATTCCGGAACTCCCGAAGACGATGAACATGCCGTGGGTTGCAAAACTGGCATTTCGAGCAGGGTTTCTCTCGCCGTACCGGACGGTTCTTCGTCGTGCATCACACCTGTTTGCACTTTCGGCGAGCGATGCTGACATTCTCAACCGAAAATTCCCCGCCCAATCGGTGAGCGTCGTTCCGAACGGTGTTCAACCCAATCCGCCAACCAGAGACGAACGAGAGCAGTTAGAATCTACATTGGGGATTTCCAAATCGGATCCAATGCTTCTGTTCGTCGGAAAAGTTCTCCCCGGAAAGGGTGTTCAGGATCTGCTTGCGGCAAACCGAATGGTGGCCTGTGAGTGTGAATTCGTACTGGCCGGTAGCCCTATGGATTCAAAGCTAGCTGAACGTTTGCAAACCTCAAATATTCGCTATCTTGAGCACGTGAGTGGCTCTCTTCTCAACAAGCTATACAGGCGGGCAGACGTGTTCGTTTTCCCCACCCGCTCCGACGTGTTTCCTTTGGTAACGCTAGAGGCGATGGCTGCAGCAACTCCTGTTATCTCGACGACTGTCGGTGGAATACCCGAGCAAATAACTGAAGAAACAGGAGTCCTCGTCGAACCGGAGTCTCCTGCCTTGCTCGCAGAAGCGGTTGAGCGAATTATATCGGATGTCGAGCGAAGACGTGCAATGGGCAAAGCAGCATACGAGCGAGCGATGCAACACTATTCGTGGCGGAGTATTGCAGAGACGACCGCCGAGCGGTATTCTCGGATACTTTCTTCCACCTGATCGAGCCGTGAATCGGGAAGGGGACGGAGACCCAACTAAGGAAATAGTATTATCGGAACTCAATCGAAAAAATCGGGATATTTTAAATAATAAAGAGGTTGACGCGGTAAGTGGAGCGGCTAACGTAACCTCTATGACACCCAATAACGTCCTCTTAGTAACGATCGACTCGCTTCGCGCCGACCATCTCCCCAGTTTCGGAAACGAAACCGTTGACGCGAATGCGATCGAAGGAATGATGCGAGAAGGAGATTCCTTTCGTTGGGCGTTTACAACTGGTCCCGGGACAACACCCTCATTCCCTGCAATGCTCACCGGAACGATGCCTCTTTCATATGGGGGCCTCGGCCCGTTACGAGACGACCGTCCGCGTTTAGCCCGGGAACTTGGAAAAAACGGTCTGGCCACTGCTGGGTATCATTGTAACCCATTTCTTTCGAGCTATTTCAACTATGAACTCGGTTTCGACCAATTTGAGGACTATCAGAATGTGCTGATGGGGATAGCAACCAAGATCTTTCCTCGTGGTATCGAACTCAATAATCCGATGTTGCGTAATATCGACGAAAAGCTCCATCTCACGGACGCTATCAAGACAGCGTACCAAATCGTCGCAGGGAAACCTCGGCCGTACGTACGTGCAGAAGTAATTACGGACGACACAGTCGAATGGTTACAGCAACTCTCTACCCCATTTTTCTGTTGGACGCACTATATGGACGTTCATCATCCGTGCTACCCACCCTCCGAATATCGTGAGCGATACGAAGTAGCTGATGTATCCCAGACGGAGGTTTCCCAAATGTATTCGACACTGCTGACTGAACCGGGTTCGTTATCGTCCGAGGATCTACGAATTCTCGAACGGTTGTACGATGCGGCTATCGAGTACGTGAGCGACCAGCTAGCACGAATCCTTCAAACATTGCGACAAACCGGTGTGCTCGATGAGACGCTTGTAATCGTCACCTCGGATCACGGTGAGATGTTTGGCGAGTTCGAGCAGTTTGGGAAACCGGAGAGGATGCACGACGAACTCTTGCACGTTCCCCTCGTCGTACTGAACGGTCCTGAGTATCTCGGTGACGCGACCGAAGATTTAGTCAGCTTACTCGATATACCACCGCTAATCCATGACGCCCTTGGGTTGGAGATTCCAAAAGCGTACACGGGTCGATGTCCTGGCCTCGACGAGTCGCGTTCGTACGTCCTTGCCGAACATCAAGTTGAAGGCGACGTAGTCGTCGGTGCGCGTTCAGCCGACTGGTTGTACGAGGTCGACGAGATACATGATGAACGACGCCTCTTCACCATGCATGATGGTGAACGAAAACGAATGAACACGGAGGGGAATGATTCAGGGGCAAATCTAGTCAAAACTGCTGTCTCTGCTCGAATCGAAGACCTCGACGGTGTCACGGGTGTCTCCCCGGTCAGCCTTGATGAAGACGTTGAGCAACGTTTAGAGGATCTCGGATACCGTTGATTGTAGCAGTGATGAGTTCGTCGTGGTGTTCAGCCCATGTTGGTGCTAGGGTTCTTCACTCACAATAATTCAATCGAGTAGTATCCGATGTCACTATCCCGCTGGTTTCAAAGGCCTCAATTTATTAATATCAGGATGTCATATATCGCTGCATGGCAGTGAATGGGGGCGGCCAGACAGTGCTAGTTACTGGTGGGGCAGGTTTCATCGGCTCACATCTAACCGAGCGCCTGGTAGAACTCGGTGAGGATGTCGTCGTCGCTGATGATTGTTCGCGAGGTGAACTTAACCGGATCGACCACCTTCTCGATGAGATCGAGTTTCGTAACGTGGATCTTACGACGTACAAAGGCTGTGTCGAAGCAACGGAAGGTACCAATCAGATATTCCACTTGGCTGCAAGCGTTGGCGGTATCCATTACATCCAACGCGAAAATGTCGGGGGGCTAACCCCAAGCGTATTGATGAATCAGCATCTTCTCGAGGCAGCGGAAAAAAACGGAAGTGATCGTTTCGTATTCGCCTCGTCGGCGTGCATTTACCGACAACAGCACGATGAGTTGAACCGATTCAGTGAAGATCAAGCGATTCCTGCGAATCCGCACAGCACTTACGGATGGGCGAAGCTGTTGGGTGAGGTTGCCTGTCGTGCCTACCAACAAGATACGGATCTCGAGACGGGGAGTATCCGTATTTTCAACTGTTACGGCCCGCGGGAGAGCCTTGACCCGGCTACCAGCCACGTAATTCCATCACTCTGTCGGAAAGTACTAGAAGAACCCGATGGCGGAACCATCGAATTGTTCGGGGATGGGACACAGGAACGGGGGTTCATCTACGTTGACGATCTCGTAGACGGAATGATACAAGCGATGGAAAAGGGGTTGGGTGGTGAACCGATCAACCTCGGAAACGCGAGGGACGTCGTCTCGATGAACGAACTTGCCCGGAAAATCATCGATATAAGCGGAAAACGTATCGAAATCGACCACGACACCTCCAAACCCACAGGAACCGATAAGTACGCGGCAGATACGTCGAAAATGCGTCGAGAACTCGATTGGAAGCCCAGCGTTTCCCTCGACGAAGGACTTCCTCGTGTGTATCGGTGGGCAGCGGAGGAACTTGGACAAAAAGAAACCGCGATTATCACGGATGGAGGTGACGAAAGATGAACTGGAACGGCGAACGCGTCCTTGTCACCGGTGGGGCATCCTTCATCGGCAGTCACCTCGTCGAGGAACTCGTCGAAGAAGGTGCAAACGTCCGTGTTGCAGACGACTTTTCGAGCGGGGAGATGGGTAACCTCTCGAATGTCGAAGGAGAAATCGACGTATTCGAAGGCGACCTGAAACACAAAGGATTTGCGAACGATGCGACGACGGATATTGACACGGTCTTCCATCTCGCGGCCGATCACGGCGGGCGCGGATATATTTCGTCGTATCCAGCGAACTGCGCCACCAACATGGCACTCGACAATATCGTATTCGAAGCTGCGTCGAAAAACGGCGTAGATCGCATCACGTTCGCCTCGAGTGCCTGTACGTATCCGACCGACATTCAGAAAGAGAAACAGCGGCTCAGCGAGGACATGATCAGCTTCGACGAACGAGGAGGTGCATACGCAGACGAGGTTTATGGCTGGGCGAAATTAATGGGCGAGCGATCGTTACGATCGTATCATGAACAGTATGGAATCGATGCTGCTTCAGTTCGCATCTTCACCGCGTACGGGCCACGGGAGAACGAAACGCACGCTATCATCGCGCTCATGGCGAAAGCGTATGCGGAGCAGGATCCCTTCCGCATTTGGGGCGATGGGAACCAGACTCGTAACTTCACGTTCGTGCGGGATATCACTCGTTCGCTTCGCCTTGCTGCCGAGAATATTACGGACGGCACTGCCGTCAACGCAGGCATACGGGAGTATATCTCCATCAACGAAGTTATAGAGGTGATTTTCGATCAGCTCGATTGGGAACCGGACGAGTTGGAGTATCTAACGGACAAGCCCGTTGGCGTGCGTCACCGTGCCGCCGATACGACACGGGCAAAGGAGCTTCTGGGGTGGGAACCTGCGCTCTCGTTAGAACAGGGTATCGACGAAACGCTGGATTGGTACGTAAATAACCACGATAAGAAACGCGTCGAAGCGAACCTCGAAACGCTCCTTCACGAACGCTGATTTCGAACCTTTCAACATGAACGAGTCCAAGAAGAAACTCGTATTGGTTACGGAGTACTTTCATCCAGAAACTGCGTCGACGGGACAGTTGTTGACGGATCTCGCCGTGGGGCTTCAGGAACGGGGGCTGGATCTAGTAGTATACACCGGGCAGCCAAACTATCACAGCGGGGAAAACGAGAAACAACCGCGGCGAGATCGGTACGAAGACGTCCTGGTTAAACGAATTCGTGCTCCACAGCTACGACAGTCCTCGTCCATTCGGCGGGGGTTCAACTGGACGGTTTTTACGATATGGATGTTTTTCACCTTACTTGTGAGCCGGTCAGAGCATGAGCGTGAATTCATCTTCGTCTCGAATCCACCGTTCCTTCCGATCGCGATGTGGCTCGTTTGTCAGATTCGACGTTGGGACTACACGTTTATCGTCTACGATCTGTATCCCGACCTCATCGTCGAAACGGACTACATCGGTGAGAACGGATTCGTGGATACGATTTGGAGCAATCTGACTGTCCTCGCGTTCGAGGACGCACGTACCGTAGTTGCACTCGGCCCGACGATGCGCGATCGTATCATCGGGAAGGCCGGAGACGACTTCGACGAGTCGAAGGTGGTGATAATCCATAATTGGGAGGACGAAGAGTTCATCACGCCACGATCGAAGGACGAAAACTGGTTCTGTGAAGAACACGACCTCAAAGACGATTTCGTCCTCCTCTACTCGGGGAATATCGGAGAGAATCACGACCTCGAGACAATCGTGAACGCTGCCGAGCACTTCGATAATGATGCCGTTACAGTCCTTATCATCGGTGAAGGCGATAAAAAACAGGCCATCGTCGAATTGGCCGAACGGAAGGGCTTACGAGGTGATACGGTTATGTTTCTCCCGTATCAGGACCTCGAACATTTGCCATATTCACTAACTGCCGGCGATGTCTCGATCGTGACGGTTCAAGAAGGAATGGAGGGAATCTGCGTCTCAAGTAAACTATATACTGCGCTCGCCGCGGGACGGCCAATCCTGGTCATTGCACAGTCGAACGACGATGAGGCGAAAATTGTCGATACGTATTATGCTGGATTACAAGCAGCACAAGGGGATGTCAACAGCGTCGTCAACGCTGTAAAGAAGTGGCGGGCTGACTCAAACCTCATCACTGAACAAGGAGAGAACGCACGCACTGCATTCGAAAACAGGTTCACGAAAGACCATTCCATCGATCGGTACTATCGGTTACTCTCGGACGGCAAGTCGATCGAAGTAGAAGCGGAACCCACTCGTCAGTAATATCGGGGTTTTACTTGGTAGCGTGGGAGGATATCGTCTTCCTCGTCCGAAAGTCGCCAATTCGGGAAATATGTCCATGTTTTTCGATTGCCACACCGAGCGAAACGAAGAATGCAACCCTTTGGGGAATAATATTATCCATCAAGAATAAATCTGGCACCCTGACATCTAAGTAACTATACAGCGATACTCATCGGTAGTGGAACGACAATGAACGAGGTGTTAGAGGAATGGCCAGCCACTGAGACCGTGTTCTTGACTTTGGACTTGGAATGCGATTATGGCACGGCAATTACGAAGAACAGATACGATGCAGCCCGTCGAATCTCACCTCTAGTCGAGTTTCTCGAAGAATTTGATCTCCCGTTGACGTGCTTTGTACAGACGGAGCTATTGGATGTCGCTCCCGAAGTCATCGATAAACTGGAGAGTGCGAATACGCACGTGGAGTTCCATCCACATTCGCATACGCACCCCAGACGCTCCGTTGCGGATCTCGAATTCGAGATCGCCGAGAGCGTAACGAGACTTCGAGACAGGTTCGAAACGGAGCCGTTGGGATTCAGGTTCCCCGATGGTGCCGCGAAGACCTCCGACTACGCTCTCCTCGCAGAGTACGACGTCGTGTTCGATGCGAGTCTCTTCCCATCGTGGCGTCCAGGTCGGTTTAACAATCGTACTCGCTCTCGGTTTCCGTTCAGGCACGAAAAGACCGGCATCGTCGAATTGCCGTTCACTGTCTTTTCCGAACAGCTCCGGGTACCGGTGGCTCTTTCGTACATGAAGCTTTTCGGACGTCCGTACGAGTGGATGATTCATAACCGTCCGCCCAGTGTTCTCGTATTCGATTTTCATATGCACGACCTGATGGTGCCACCAGCGTTCGACCATCTTCCACGCCCCTATCGTCTCGCCTATCGCCGCCGCCGCGACGAGGGCTCCGATATCTTCCGACGATTGATGAAAAAGTTGCGAAGGGATGGATACGAGTTCGGAGTGATGACCGATCTATATCGGAAAACGGAGGTGAGCATGAGTGGGCAGTGATCCTTCGGACGATCGCCAACTCGACGTTCTTATCATAACGGTTGATGAGTATTACTATATTCCAACGTTCCTTCGCGACATAGTCGTTGCAGACGACGTTAACGTGGTCAACATCACCACCATTCCACCGGCCCTTGGAACGAAAAGCCTCGTAGAGTTCGTTCCGGAACTTCTAGAACGATTTGGACTGATCGGATTTTTTCAACACTCCCTCTTTTATGGAACCCACATGATTTTGGACAGGATAAATCGCATAGTGGGATCTGGCCGAGCCTACTCCCCAGAGACGCTCGCGAAGCGAAATGAAATCGCGTATCGTCACGAAAGGGACATCAATAGCGATGAATACGTGCAGTATGCGGCGTCGATGGTTCCAGATGTCATCGTATCAGTTGCCGCTACGCAGAAGTTTCAGTCGGATCTGCTGGATGTTCCGAACCGATGTGTCATTAACGTGCATTCGTCGTTACTCCCCGATTACAGGGGGGTTTCACCGAGTTTTTGGTCGCTGTTGAACGATGAGGACAAGACAGGGATCAGCGTCCATTATATGGACGAAAATATCGACACCGGAGATGTCATCCTTCAAGAAGAGTTGGAGATTCACCCCGATGACACGCTCCACACCCTCAACCGTCGTGTGGCCGAGCACGGTTCGACGGTGCTCCATGAGTCGCTTCGACAGATTTCAGAAGGCGTCGTTGATTCAACGTCGACGGATCCTTCGAATGGGTCGTACTATTCGATGCCCACTCGTGAGGATGTCCGTGAGTTTCGGCGGTCGGGGAACCGATTTTACTGACGGTTAATGGTTAATCGAGATAATGATTTAACGAATGGAGGATGACCGCTGTGAAGCAGCTCAGGATACCTGTGAGACTAAGGAATGTAGACGTCATTGCGATACCGAGTGGAAAGGTTTCGGTTTGAATGTAGTTTATTATCGTCCAGTATCCGAATCCAAGACCGGTCAGGGCAATCAGAAATCCAGGAATTCCCAAGGTTGCGACCGGGCGATCCCGTTCGATAGTCTTCAGTAGGTTCCTGATGAGGACGAAGCCGTGTGCAAGCGGATGATGGTTACTTCCGTTTTCCACATCATAGTCGATCGTCGTCCCGACCTCTTCTATTTCAAATCCCTGCTGATGGGCATGGTAAAGAATGTCGGTGCTAGCATCCATGTGAGATGCGATATCTGCACCGGCTAGCGATTCTATCGCCGAACGACCGTACACCCGAAAACCGCTTTGCGTATCTTGCAAGAAAGAACGCGGCCGCATTGCTCCCATGCTCAAGTTGGTAAGCGTACTCACGATATTGAGTCCGATCCAGCGATATATCGGGATATCCGTTTCCACTTCGTCGCCGAATCGGCTCCCGATGACAATATCTGCGCCAGTACGGTTCCGCGCATCGACCAACTTCGGAATGTCTTCGGGATCATGTTGACCGTCACCATCCAGGATCACCAATTCGTTGACGTTCGCCTTCTTTGCCCAGCTGAATGCGGTCACGAGTGCTTCACCGTAGCCTCGATTAGTCGCGTGCGTGATGACTTCTGCTCCTGCGTCACGTGCGACTGCCGGTGTCTCATCGGTGCTTCCATCATCGATGACAACCACCTCATCCACGTGGATATCAGCTGTCGAGACGATATCCCCAATCGTGCCTGCTTCGTTGTGGGCAGGTATCACTGCATGAACCGTTGTCGATGGTTCCTGCGTGGGTTGTTTTGCTTCGACGCAGCATTTTTCGGTCGATTCTATCGTTGCCGTGGTTTGGTTGTAGTCGATCGGAACTTTAGCGTTGGACTGAAATATTAGCCCGGGGTGGGAGCGGGCCATCGCAGTGAGAAGCAGTTCCCGCCTCAAGGAATCGTCGTCAGGATCGGGCTGTTGTGGGTCAATAATGATGGCACCGATCTGAGCGGCCAACTTCACACCCTCTATCGTTGGCTGACTTGCATGTGTGACGAATACCGTGTGACCCCTATTCATCGCCCGAAGCGTTGTGGCGATCACGTCACCGGTGTTGTCCTCCCTCGCGATTAACCCGACAGCTGGGATTCGTTTCCCCTCGCCATTCGTATCGCCGAACAAGGATTGTCTCGGACGGAATTCGTCCAAACTAGGATGATTCGCACCATCAGTCAATTTTGGATGGAGAGTTACGAGTGAATGGCCACATTCGACGCAAATGAAGTAACCGTCGGCTGTATGGATGGTGCGTCCGTCACACCAGACGCATGTGACTGATATTCCAGGTTCGGCCGTTGAATACTCGGACATTTTTGGTGGCAACTTCAATACCCGCCCGTCTGTTGGTTCATCTATGGTTCCCCGTTCGTAATGAGTCGCGACGGACACTGCATATTCCGATCGTGGTCTATCGCTGACTCGTCGGTAGCGATCGCCGGAGACCCAATTACTGGATCACCCTTCACCCTCCGTGCTTCGTTCGGTATGTTCTTCCTGGACACTGCTGGATTCTCCCTGATTTCCACGGCCTCCTGTTTCCCGCGAGGAAGCTCGATGCCCTAGTCTCGGCAATCCCGACTCCCTCACGGTATCCGTTTGGGCTCCTCAGATAGTGTGTGGACGACAACAATTCTGATAAGTCTTACTGTCGTCTGCTCCTTTCACTTTTGAGATGGCGTACCGCTCACGCTAGTAGCACCGATACGAATACCGTTCCCGGGTACAAATTCATCGGTCGTACTCCCGTCAACGGCCACGAGCGGAAACGTTCACCCAGAGATGGAGTTCTCGATATGCTTTGTTCTCGGTCGGGGTAGCCGGTGCATCTCCCTTAAACAGAAGGTAGTGCAGTCGCAACCGATTACCAGTCATCCGCGGCGTGATGTCGTGTTCGGTTCGCCACGTTCCGTTTGCCCCTAGAGATGCGTGAAATCGATGTAACTCCTGTGCCTCGGCGACTTGCGTCGTGTCGTTCTCGACTCTTTCCATCCGGACAACGACGGTGTAGTCCATTGGCCGTTGTTCGTGATTGTTGATACCGACGTACATCGACTTGCTCTCACCCTCCGTGAAGTTCGTCGGATAGTCGTCTGCGACCAACGTACCGGTCTCATTCTTGTTGAGAAGATAGAATTCAGTAAACGACCCACTCTGGTCAGGTTCCGTAACGGCGTACGCGACGCTTCCGACAGCGAGGAGCACGCTCAAAACGAGAAAAACGTTGAGGAGCAATCCTGCTCGGGAGTCGTGTTCGAATAGTTCAGTCCTCGCAGTTGCCGCCCAGTCCCTGTAGGGGACGACAAAACGTTCGTTCGCGGGGAGTTCCCATCGTCGACGCGCTGCCGAGAAGGTGGCGAAAAGGGTCAACCCACCGAGACAGAATAGTAGCGGACGGGCACGAATACCCCACGGTGTGAAGTTTAACATGAGTCCGGTCACCGTGACGATAACGATGCTCGTTCCAATAGAGAGTACGACACGTTCCACACCATCAATACAGTCTCCCGGCCGTGGAAGGATGGTGTCCCGTTCGTCGTTGACCGACCGTGTTTTGACCTCCTCGATACGTTTTTCCGGAAAGAAGGCTGCTATGAGGACATATCCCGGGATGAACAACACGAAGGCGATACCGAGAAGGTTGCGTAGCGGAGACCCTGAAAGAACGGGTATCGACAGTGTCGCAAAAGTCAGTACGGTAGAAATCACCACTGCCGTGAGGTCGGCGGGAAACCGGCGAACCGGACGGGGGATTAGTAGCCAGAGGTCACTATCGGGAGGCATCGATTCACCATTTCGATTAGAGCGGTGAAAAATGTTGGCCTAGCGGCCCTCTCATTCCGTGTTTGACTCCGACACGAGCGAGGATGCGATATCCACACTCGTTTGCGCATCGTTGATAGAGATGGAGGTGGTCGCAAACGCGGCGGTTTCGTACGCGTGCGCTAGTTGGCGTAGTTTGTCCGTAGTGTCGTCGTCCGCGTCACTCGCTCGATAGTCGTGGTACAGTTCCCAGTGTGTTTTCCCTGGGCGCAACTGGTTCACGCCCTCGCGCGCGAAGTGATACCGTACTGCTGCGTACGCAGTTCGAACGGCGGCATCGGAACGATTCGCGGCCAACTGTTCGCGTGCCACCGTGATCAGATCCGTCGTAGGCACTGGTTCGTCGTCCCCACCTGTCGGCATATGGGAGTCACCCAAACTGATCTCTCCCGTCGAATTCGAACCGAGTCCGAGGAAGTTCCGCGACCAGACTACGTACGCGCCTCCTGCAACGAAGCCAAACAGACAGATACTGCCGACCCAAAGCCACCAATCGGGCATGTCATCACTCGATCCGTTGGGCTGGAGGTTGGTTCGTGTTTTCGTCGACCCCAAATTGGACATCGCGCCTGAGTAAACCGCTGCGACCGTGACGGATTTGTTTCCATTAGTCGTGTCTTTCGGGAGGGACACGACCGCAGAAAAGTGTCCATTCGCATTCGTCTCAGCGGTCGTGATGGTTTGACCAGCAATACGGATTTTCACGGTCTGGTTAGCCACTTGAGCACCAGCCGCCGTCGTCAGTGTCCCCTGCACTCGAAGTCGATCCTCGGTTCGCTGGGTGTTTATCGAGAGATGGGTCGGGGTTTTCGTGACATTCATCGGTACCGCATCGCTCGCGTTCGTCAGGGCTTTGTTTGCGAGTGCGACCTGCGCTCGCACTTGCTGCTTTCCGGATCCAACTCCTGTTGGCAGCTTCCTATCGATGACAAACGTTCCGTCCGTATTTGTTCGTTTTGTGCCGAGGAACGTGTTCCCGACCATCACCCGCACTGGAACCCCCGACGCACCGACATTGTCCCCTTTGACTGTGCCTTTCACGGTAATGTTCTCCCGATACTTCGCCGCGTTCGGCGTTTTCGTGATTTTTACTGTCGGCTTAGATTGGCGAACGGTGAGATCGATCGTCCCGCTGGTTCCAAGGTAGATCGAATCGTTTCGCGGAGCATACTCTATCGTCCGTCGATGGGTTCCAGCCTTGACGAGCGTGGGACGATAGGTTGCCGTAAACCTGCCGTCTTGACCAACCTTCGACCTGATGGTTTGGTTCCTGATTTCCAATCGTATCTTTCGATTCCGAAGTACGGAACCGTTCGCTGCTCGTAGCCGGCCAGTGATATTGATGGGATCCGTGAACGACCCCGACCCGGACGCCTCCAGGTTTGAGAATCGTGTCTTGATAAACTCCCTCTCACGGATCTTTGCTTGTCGTTTCGTGATATTCTGCGTTATATTATCGACGCGGCGTTTGCTGTTGGCTATTTGGGTACTGTTCGATGAGACGTTCTCGTAGTCCCGTTTCAGAGCGGATCCGTTTCGTTTCACCCTTTCCGAGTATCGTTCCAATTTCCGAGCACGCGTTCGTGCACGAGCGGCGTTCTTGTTGCGCTTTGCCTTCCGATATTTTTTCAACGTCTCCTGGTACGATTGAACGTTGGTAACTAGCTGCGTTTGATTGCGTTGAAGCCGTACGAATCGTTGCCTGTCGGCGCCTTGGTCTGATTCCCCGGAAACATTGCCGTATCGTTTCGATAATTTGTCGTATTTGGAGCCGTTTCCAATGAGATTCTTCGCGCGTTTGTAATCCCCTTTATTGGCCTGACCGACGCTATCGTGAAGCTGGTCGGCAAGTCGGCCGTTGATCCACCGCTTTGCAGTGTCCGACGAACCCTCGCTGTTTACTTTGTTGGGATTGACTTGGTGCGGAGTCGATGAGTCATTCGTCCCGCTCGAGTCGATTCCCGTTCCGACGAGCGGTTTGAAATCTATAAATCCAACCACTCTGCCGGAATTGGGTGCCCCAGGGCCGTCTAGTGCGATCCCTATTCCAGACGTGGCTAGCAGGATTGCGATGACGATTGCACTGAAACGTAGTGTTCGGGAACCACCGGTCACGACACACTACAATACTGTTCGCACGGTAATACTTCTTTTTGCTATACCATGAGAAAGGAGGGCCTACGTGACCCCTGTGTCCGATAGTTTGAACTACGATGCTATCTTCTCAAGGATGAATGGAGTTCACGCGTCGCTATTGGGCGAGCGTTGGGGTCGGCGTTTTCCTCGCCGTCGGAGCCGTTGTTCTTGCCCAGCCAGTTTTACTCTTCGGCGCAATCGGAATTTCAGCATGGTTGCTCGCACAACAGTACTTGTTCGTCCGAACCGTTTCGGAAACCGTCGAAACCCTTTCCGTGACGCAGTCGCTCGATCGCTCAACGGTCAACCGAGGGGAGGGTATTAACGTTGCTCTCAGCGTGCAATTGCCGGACACATCGCCTGTGAACATCGAGCTCGAACCGAATCTACCGATCACCGCCACGTACTCGAACGGAACGGACGGCTACGCCGTAATCTCGACCGGAGAACGAGATTCCACGTCGAAATATTCCATGGTGATGTCCGTCGGCGGTGCATTCGAGTTACCACCACCAAAAACCATACTCACCGATGAAGCGAACCTCTTCCGGACGACGACCTCGGTTGGCGAGGCACAAACAATCACGGTCGATACAGGATACCCCGGGGATGTACACGTCGGAGTTGGCGGTGAGCGAGTAGCAGGGATGGATGGTAATTCCGAGGGAGGAAGTCGAAGAACGGGCATCACTCCCGATAGAATACGAGAATACGCTCCCGGCGATTCACTCCGGCAGATAGACTGGAACGCCACGGCACGGCTAGGTCACCCCCATGTTCGCGAATTCGAACCCGAGATGGATTCACAAACGGTTGTTCTGATCGATCACAGTGGATCGATGTCGACCGGTCAGGCTGGCAAAACGAAACTGGATTACGCACGTCAAGTCGCGCTTTCGTTCGTCAACTACACCCGTTCAAAAGGCGAACCACTTGGGCTGTATGCCGTCGATGGGAACGGTTTGACGGCGAACCTTAGCCCGAGCGCTGACAGGGATCATTATGCAACGATCCGTACGGAATTGCACGATCTCGTTTCTTCCGATACGCGAACCCGGCCATCCGAACCGCTCGGGGTGGACGGGCGCTCGCTGAACCGCACATATCAAGTAGCGAAACATCTCCAGAAGGGGAACTCCGCGTTTGAAACGCTTCTTCGCCCTTTTTTCGATGAATCGCGAGCAAACACGTCTTCGGTCGAGATAGGTGCGCTCTACGAAGCGGTTCGCGATGAACTTGCACAGTTACGCGGATCAACAGTCACCGTCATTCTTTCGGACGATACAAATCGGAAGGAGATACGAGAGTTGGTCAAGCTCGCTCAGCAGCAAAACAACACGGTATTGGTGTTTCTCACGCCGACGGTACTTTTCGAAGAGAGCAGCGTCGCCACTGTCAAAAATGCCTACGAACGATACGTGAATTTCGAGTCGTTTCGACGGGAGATCGCGCGAATAAACAACGTTCAGGCGTTCGAGGTCGGCCCGGGTGACGAACTCGAACGGCTGTTACGAAATGCACAAACGCACGACTACGGGAGAACGAACACATGATGAATACACAAATGGTAGATAACCGACTTCAGGCCATTATCAGTGTGAGTAGTGCCTTGGTCGTCGGACTCACGTTGACAGCGTTCCACGGTCTTGTAGGACTGGTTGCAGGTGTTGCGATACTCATTACGTGGTATGTATTAGCACCGGTGTTTGCATTTGCGTTTTCACACATCGTGTTAGGGGCAGTCTATCCAAATGGAATCGATATGGTTCAGGTCGCCATTATCGAAGCGGGATTCCTTGGTTTACTGGTAGAATCCGCGCTCCGATTCGAATCTCCCCGCCGACTCGTAACCCTATTTGGGGGGTTTTTCGTGGCACTCGGTCTGCTCGTCGGGGGCAGCTATTATTTGAGCGGCGATACCTGGCTCGTAGCGCTCGTTCTCACGGGAGCTGTTGCGTTGCTCGTGTATGGAATTCATCGATACGATATCGTTGTCATCCAACAGGAGGCGACGTAAATGGAGAGTGACGAGCGATTCGACGAACGAGCGGGCATCGATTCAACAGGTGAACAACCGAGCGACCTCGCAGTACAGGTCAAGATGCTCGCCGAAGAGAATCAGCGTCTTCGCACTGAGTATACGCGCGCACAACAGGTACAGTATCGGCGGTCTGCGTTCGGATTGGCCGCACTCGGCTTGTTGGCCGCTGGTGGTGCTATCGTTTTCCCTAACGCACGCTCCATTCTCTTTGCGTTGGCTGGAACCGGATTGTTCGCAAGCGTGCTGACGTACTATCTGAAGCCTCAACGGTTGCTCTCGGCTGGGGTTAGTGAGCGTGTATTTGCCGCTACTGCAGCGACGAGTTCGGCCATCGTGACGGATCTTGACCTACAGGATACGCAAGTGTACGTCCCAACGGGGATCAGTGGGGGCGAACAATTCACCGATGTTCGTCTATTCATCCCCGAACACGGAAACTACAGCGTGCCTCCCGGAGAAAAGCTGACTTCATCGTTCGTCGTGACCGATGACGAGCGTAGCAGAGGGCTTTCGTTCTATCCAACTGGAGCGGCACTCTTTCGCGAGTACGAACTGCACATGAGGGGCAGCGTATCGAACGATCCAACGTTATTGGCCGAACAGCTAGCGGATGCGGTGGTTGAGGGGTTCGAACTGGCTGATAGCGCAAGTGTCGATGTGAATCCGGATGACATGCGTATCACGATCGGAATACGCGGGAGCACATATGGATCCGCGGACCTCTTCGACCATCCGATCGCATCGTTCGTCGCGACCGGGATTGCGAAAGGGCTGGACACACCTGTGACGACTGAACAAGTTCCTGTAGACGACGAGCGCTTTGAGTATCTGATTTCCTGTGAATGGTCGGGGACAACGGACGAGTGATACGTCCGAATGTCGCCGTCTTCAAATCCGAATCGACGGGAACGGTGGATTGCAACCCGACTATCGGCGTATCCGTTCAGTGTGTCCCAGAATTTAAGCCATCATAAGTGCTACCATAGTGAGAATGACGGAGCTAGATGAGAAAGTGGAGAGCTTCCTTGTCAAGAACCCTCAACGAGTATCAACGCTTCGGGAGATCATGGCGACGGATGAGCGCTGTGATTGCTGGACGATGGAAGATGTATCCGTTGACTCCGAGGCAGTTACTGAACTGGTCAATGCCGGAATTGTCGTCCGATCCGACGATGGACTGAAAATCGCTGACCGCTCGGCCGTCCACCGAGTTATCGAATCTAAACGGGTTTGCGAGGCAAGTAATAGCCATCATACCGTTCTTCCGCCCCAGCTTCGCGGACGAGTGCTCGTATTGTTCGCTCTCGTAAGTGCATTAGCGCTCATGGTCGGCGTCCGTGTTATATTCATTCAATCATTAGTGTTTAGAAATGGAGATGTGATTCTGGCATCGAACGATCCGTACTTCTATCGCTACTGGGTTGAGCGACTGACTACAGGGCCGATAGCGTTCGATCTAGGAAGCTTATCACATTTGCCCGAAACTGTCGAAAACCACGATGTACTCTTGCTCGTGACGTTGTGGGGTATCGCAAGCCTTGCCGGAGGAACGCCGGAAATGATCGGTGTAATTTTAGCGTGGTATCCGATTATTGCGGCCCTTATATGTGCTATTCTCGTATACTTGCTCACCGTTCGTTTGACCGACGATCGACGGGTTGGGGTCGCGGCAGTAACGCTACTTGCTATTACCCCGATTTACGCCACTAGAACCGCGTTGGGATTCGCGGACCACAATGCGTTCGATAACATTTGGCTCGTGTTGACTGTGTTCTCGATCGTCGTGCTAACGGACGATCAAACGAGGAGCACGTCGATTTTTTCACTTCCAAGGATGTGGCGTCGTCGCATAGCGACAATTACACTCGGTGTCAGTATCGCAGCACAGGTGCTCGCATGGCGGGGCGGCCCACTCTTCCTCCTCCCGATCGTCTTCTACGTCCTCCTGAAAGCCATTGTCGATGTATCGGCAGAGCGGTCACCACTCGTCGAAAATAGACAACTCGTGGTCGGCCTCGGCCTCGGTCTGGTGTTGACATACGTATCCCACATCGCTCTCGGGTGGCTTCCTGATTACCGCACCTTCACGCCGATGCTGTTGTTTGTTGCGATGGTAACCATACTCGGAATTGCGGAGGGTATCTACCGGAGAGGTATACAAACGGTAGGGCTCACCGCCGCAATCATTTTGCTTTTACTTGCCGTATTGATCGGGTTTCTCGATATCATCGGGAGTTCGTTCATGAACATCCCACAAATAAATGATATTTGGACATTGTTTGCTAACCCAATCGAAACGTTGTTGAACTACTTCGACCGAACCGGCCGGAGTAAAATCGGGGAAACATATCCCCTACTCGGAACCGGGGGCGGGTTTGACATGGTTTTCCAGCCATTTCGGGCGTTCGGATTCGTTATTTTCGTGGCGCTTCCGTTCGTCGTTTGGGCCAGTTGGATCTCGTGGCGAGAGCGTCGTACAGGGTGGATGGCAGTCTGTCTCTACGTGTGGTACTTCTTTGTCCTTGCGCTCATCCAAGTCCGGTTCGCCGAACAACTCGCGCTGTTCGTCGTCCCGTTTGCCGGACTTGGTGTCGTCCACCTTGTAACGAAGGGACGCCTCCAGCGTCCGGAGGCGTTCAAATCATCATTCAGCTGGCGACAGCCGTTTGGTTCGATTCCCCTTCCGAGCATCCGGGAAGCCGCCGTGGTTTTCTTTATTTTCCTGCTCATCGTCCCGACTGGAGTCTTTTTATCGGGAGTGCATGTCGAAGGACTTGGCGTCGGTCAGAACACATACGAGACGGCGACATGGATTGACGAGTATGCGGCCGAGCAGAATTTAGAATATCCGAATACCTATGTCTTCAGCGAATGGAGTCAAAATCGCTTCTACAACTACATCGTGAGCGGTGAATCGGAAACGTACTGGTTTGCGCAAGATCATTACAGTGATTTCATTTTCTCTGAGCATCCGGAAGGATGGGCCGAGGGACTCGAAACACGAGACCGAGCAGGATTCATCGTGACTAGAGATTATCCCTTCCCGGTTCCCGAACAAACGATGTATGTGCGGTTACATAAGCGACTGGGTAGCCGGGGAGACGGAGTGGCGGGACTTGAGCATTACCGCGCGATCTATTCAAATGACGATGGGTCGCGAAAGGTGTTCAAGGTCGTTCCTGGTGCACGAGTTGTTGGCACAGCGTCACCGGGCGAGAGAGTAACTGTTGAGAAGCAAGTTCGTATCGACGGAGGGCAGTTCGTCTATCGGCGAAGCGCGCAAGCGAATTCCTATGGCGTGTTCAATATAACGGTTCCATATCCTGGTAAGTATGCAGTAGATGGCACAACGAAAACCGTTTCACAACAAGCTATAACGGCTGGTCGCACCGTCAGATGGCACAACCGCAATGGCCTCGCGTATTGGCCCTTTGATGAGGTTCAAAACAGCGAGACGTTCGATAAGGTGGGTGGTCATCGCGGCAGTATTATCGGAACGACAGCAACCAGGGATGGTGTCTGTGGTGAGGCTCTATCCTTCGGAAAAGGGAACTCCTACGTGAACGCAAACGTGACGACACGGCAACAATTCACCGTCTCGATGTGGATTCGACCGAACAGGGTAGATACCACCGCCAAAAACGACTATCGCCACGTTCTCAGCTCCAAAGGAGGGTTCTTCCTCGTCCTCGAAGAAAATGGGGAACTCGCGTTCCATGTCCCAGGCACCAAGGCGGATCATTTCGCTGCAGGGAAAGTTCCTACCAACCAATGGACGCACGTAACCGCTACGTATGATGGAAGGCACCGCACGATATACATGAATGGTCGTCAGGTGGGACGAGATCGTATCTCCAATGGGTCTCTCGACTGGAATGGACAACTCAGGATGGGAAGCGGATACGAAGACGGTAACCGCCACGCATTCAACGGTGCAATCGATGAGGTACAGATTTACGGACAGGCCGTCAACCCCGAGAAAATACCGCGCTGCAGGAACGGTTCATCCGAGACAGCGGAAAATGCTTGAGACGAAATAACACTCCAGGTCGCGTTCGTCACTGTGCAATCGACGGACGAATAGCGAGCCCTCCCCCACAACAAACGAACACTCTCAATTGTAGTTTAACTACTCAATCACCATGAGAACGGTTGGCTCCGGGTTTTAGCTTCGATGGTAGATCCTGTCCCAAGCGAGGGTTCACCGTTCGTGACGCCACGGTCGAGGACATCCATGGGCCGTCACGCGAATATCGTACTCGTGAATTTCCACTCGCTTGGGTGATTATTCCGATTGCCGACGACACAGTAGGCGAGCGCTTCGACTCTCCCGCATCGAGTTGTGCCCGAATCGTCTTGCGTAGTGAAGGGTCACTTTCGGAAGGTATGGCTAACTGAAAGGCAATTCAGCCAACGATAGCGACTCACGTGCGTCTAGTTCCGTAGATTGTCTCGGGAGGACTTCGATTTTCACGTGGAAGTGGCGTCCAAACTGCCGACGTGCTGGCGTTCATCAGTTCGGCAGGGAAACAACGATATCAGATTCAACCCTATATCCGCCAATCCGGTCATTTAATCGAATTTGATACCGAAGTTTTCCCGATTTCGAACGCTGATAGCTTGGTTACGAGAAACCCAATGGCTGTAGTGGTCGATAAATGACATTAAATTGGCACCTAATGCCATTACAATACTAAATATGTAATTCATTGTTTCAGAAGAGGAAGGCAAACCGTTCTATCTAAACCGCGGATTATCACAATCTCGCAGGGCGATTTTCCATTTTCGTGGGATTCGCTCACGATCAATCGTAGCTCAGTACTGCGTTTCGTAGGCGTAGTACATACTGACGGGACTAACGTGCTCTGTCACAGGGGGTGACGAGTATTCCCACGCGAAATAGCCGATATTTCGATACTAGTCACGGTTACGGTCATCGGTAAAATCAACACGACCCAAAAACAGTGCAGCGTGTTGAAATACATCTCCGTCGGCAATCATGGTTCGGTAATCGTGTCTTCAAAGCCAGCTCACAGTGTGTTCCGAAGACGTGTCCCATCAGAACCCTTCTTGTTCATAAAGTAATCCTATTCTGCGCTGCTCGACACCACGTAGCAGTAACGGAGGTCTACTATCAGAGCGCAATTTCAGGCGTTTCAAGCCCGCTCGCTAGTTTTATTTGATTTGAGTTATATGGGTTACCCACTCCGTTTGCAAGGATTCTCTCTTCTTAGTTCATCGTAACCAAAAAACCAGGTACATCAGGTGGACGCTAATTGGTTCAACGAGGGTTACGTTCACCACTCTATTACGCCCCTACGAATGTAATTGAAGAGGAACGGGATAGAGTGCATATTTATATTTAATATTAATATATAGAATTTCCAGTAGCAAATGTTTCGTACTAGAAATTCTGTTTATTACCCCTAAATCGCCAACAAACTACGCAGAATGCAGGAACATAGAAATTTCTAAAGTATATACTAGTATTCATCCTTTAAGAAACTAGTTGAACAAAGCGCTGGGGCAAACCCACACCAGTATGTATAAATATAATACAGTTTTCAACGAGTGAAAACCGTCGTCGTTCGAGACGTACTCACAGCAGAAGTGTGCCTCCGAGAGCATCGAAGATGAGTCGGCGAGTCGGGATACTTCTTCATCGGATGAGAGCCCCAGAGGGCTTCGCCGCTGGTGAACTCGACGTTCATGTGAAAGTGATACTAAACAGGTCGAAATCCATTATTGCGGTCGAAAACCTTGCAGAATCGTCGGTAAGGAACCGACCCGATCAATCGAAGTGGCCAACCGAACTAAGATAGCACAGCTCGTCTCGGTCATTCGTGTGGCCGTGGGAGCACTTGGTGTTCGGGTATCTCGCGTACTCGCTCGTCGTCCACGTAGCTCGTGGACGCGCTCCGAGCGGAAGCGAGGTCGGCATCCTCGTAGTCGCGACACAACTTCCCGATATCGTCGATAAACCGCTCGCGTGGACGTTTCACATCCTCCCAAGTGGTCGGTCGCTGGCTCATTCGACGCTCACCGCGACGATCGGTATCACGCTGGTCGCGATTTACTGCCGACGAACCGGTCGAGAAGGAGCGTTGGCGTTCGGCGTAGGCTACATTTCGCATCTCGTCGGCGATATCTACCGTCCAGTCATGACTGGAGAGTACGCTGACATCGCCTTCGTGCTCTGGCCCGTACTGCCGGTCGCTCCGGACACGGAGCCGAGTTTCGTCGCCCACTTTGAGGCGGTACTTTCAACCGGTATCACCGTAACGGGACTGGTACTCACAGTGATTGCAGTGCTGATGTGGATCACCGATGGCCGCCCCGGTCTGTCTAAATCGGCGAACAAAATACTCCGGTTTGGTCGATAGGGGCACGCAAGTCGCGCGTATAGAGTATACCGGCACTCGCCGACACCGGCATAAAGATCGGCTGAACCCGTCTCAGCAACAAGCACGAATCAACCAGTGACACACTTGCTGGGTAGCCAAACAAAGGTTACAGGGATACATTCGGGAAGACCCTTTTTCGGGGGCACCTGAGAACGTGATTTTTGTGTGGTTTGCGATCCCGTCATCGATTTTGACGGCATCATCAAAGCTGATTCAGCTCGTTCGACTCTCGTCTTTTCTATCCACGATACCCATCTCCTCGGGCAGTCCAGTCACTTTCACCGGGAAATGCCCTTCGTCTTCGAGACAAACGAGCGCATGACTGTACCCGCGTTCTCGCGTTCCGGGCTTTGCTTGTCGAAGAAAATCTGCTTCTCGTTCGTTCAGCCCGAGTTGCGTTCGATGGGTTTCGGTAAGTCCCGGAAGGCGTTGAAGCACTTTGATCGACGATTCCTTTGCCAGTACTTCGGCTTTCTCGTGGATGAAGAAGTCGCTCAACTCCTGAGTGACGAGATGGATACTCAGGTCGTGATGCCGCGAGTGACGATACGCACGTTCGAGCCAGTCGAGTGTTCCTGCATTTTGGAGGAGATAGTGTGCTTCGTCGATGGCGAGTATCACACGCTTTGTGGTCTGCTTTGCGCGCTCGTAGACCGCGTCGAACAGCAACTGCATCATCAGCGCGACTTCTCTGTCGGCCTCTCCCTGTTGGAGGTCGATATATGTGACCTTCGCATCCCGAAGGTCGATCTCTGAGCGCCCTGCAAGATTCGCGTATTCACCACCACCCACGAACGGCCGCATTCCGATGCGGAGGTCAGCGGCCCGATCTTCCCACTTTTCCAGTTCTTTTTGAGTCGGTGGAGTCTCGCCATCGCCTTCGAGGAACGAGCTCGCGTCCTCAGCCATCTGACCAAGGATGTGAAACACATCTTTGACAGTCGGACTCGTGTTGCCGTGCGTACTCGGGTTCCGAGTGATACCACGCCACTTGTATGCCTCTTGGACGGCCCGACCGAGGACGGCTCGGGCGTTCTTTTCGAGACCGTTTCCGCTCGTATCGACGTGTGCGAAATACGTCTCGAAAAAGCCCATCACACTTGACAGGCGTTGTGCGTAGGGGTCGAGGTCGTCCGTTGCTTCGAGGACGTTCGCAGGCGTCTCTTCGATCTCCAACGGATTCAAGCGACGTGTCCCACCGACAACGATGCGATCTGCGTCCAGGGCATCAGCAAGCGAGCGGAAGTCTTCGAGCGGGTCGATCATGATGAGTATCGACTCGGGGTCGTTCGCGATTTCGCGCAAGCTGAGGAGTTTCGCAGTCACGGACTTTCCAGACCCGACTTTTGCCGCGGCGAGGACGTTATAGCCGTTCGGACGACGCCACCGATCGACGACCACCGGTGCGTTCGTCGTCGCGTGAAAACCATAGATGATACCGGTCTCTTCGAGAATCGTCTTTGTGGAAAACGGGAATGCCGCACCGAGTGCGCCACCAAGCATCGGTGTGCGAGCACTCGGGAGTGCGCTCCCGACCGCATCGTCCGCGATTGGACTGCCGCTAACCAGCCCGTCAGTCTGCATGTAGTCCAGCGATTTTACCGTCAACTGTCGCTTTGCGAGTTCCGTCGTAATCCGCTGGCACGTCTGCTCTACGGTAGGGTGGGTCTCGCCACGGACAGTGATGTATACGGACACGTCGAATACCGACTGTGACCCATCGGTGAGCTGTGCAAGGATTTCTTCGTGCTCGTGGATGCGTCGGTCGGTGATGCCGATGGACGGATCGCCGTTTTTCTCCTTGCCGAGTCGAACCGTTTGCAGGTCACGAATGGCGTCTTCGAACTCAGTAATTCCACGCTCGATGGGTCGCGGACTCGCGTGAATCGAGAGGTCAACGTCAGCACTTGGATGGGTCGTAATCGTCTCTAACAGGCCTGGGTCAGCCGTATCCGGCCAGTCGATGACGACCAGTGTCTTCATCCATCGATCACCCGTGTTCGTGGCCTCTGCGGTGAGACGCACGCTCGACGGAGCGACTAGTCGTGCGTGCTGGTCAGTTCCATCGCTGAGTGAGTATGTCTGGTCTGACTCTTCGGCGGTTCCTGCAATCGTATCGCGGAGGTGATTGAGTAGCGACATGGCCTATTGAATTGGTTCCTGAAGGTGATCCGACGTTGATTCCGCATTCAAGTCTGTATCGGTCTCCGGTGCAGATTCTCTCGCGGCTGTCGTTCGGGCAGCAACCACGGGGGTCGTTCGGAGTCGGCTTCCATCCGTACCGTATTTCGTTCTCGTTCCCGTCCAAAACTCTTCGACCCACTCTGCGAGTGTGTCCGCCGCTATCGGTTCAGCCTGACACGTTTCGATGCCGCGAATCGCGTTTTGAACGGCCCGAAGCCGTTTTGCAAGGAGTTGGCCCTGGGCCGTTCTGATTTCGGCAGCAGTCATGCGAGTACTCTCTGCACCCAAGAAGGCGAACAAACCGCCGAAATACGGAACCTCTGCTAATTTGGCGAGCGCGCCACGTTCGGCAAGCTGTACTTCGTGAACGGTAACGGGAATCAGTATCTGGTAATTTCGCACACTCGTTCCACGAGCCTGAAATTCACTGGGGAGCCGCTGGCGATAACACTCGATGAGTCGTCGGAGCGTCTCATTTGCACGAACGTCCGGGTCGTCTAATCGGTCTGTGTACCCGGACACGAGTTCATCTGCGTCGACGTGCCGTGCCGTTGATCGAATCTGAAAATCGAACTCCAACGTGTTGAGGGCGTTGCCGAGCGCGTTCGCCGCTGCATTCCATTCCGCGTCCGTCGCCAGCGTGAGGTTCGCAGGTTCGATGCTGACACCAGTGACTAGTGCACTATCCACCCGTTCGAGCGAGTCCGTTTTCGGGCGAAAAGAACTCACGCGGGTGAGTGGTTCCGTTCGCTCGTTCGCTGTGCTTGCGAATAGCGTCAACAGTTTCGGTCGGCGGGTGAATGTGAGGATCTGTTTCAGCCACGTCTGTGGCGTCATATGTGTCGGTGCGATGAACACGACGATGGCCGTGCCCGCGAGTGCGGAAACTCCGCCTGTGATGCCGATAGCAGTCGCGACGATGCCACCAACTGACGTGAGAAGGGCGAACCAGAGGAGCGCGACTGCGAACGCAGGCACGAAAAGCTTCAAATCCGCCAGGCTATAGTCGATGTCGATTCCGGTGATTTCGTCGGCAGCGCCGAACGTATCGAGGATTCGGCGTTGTGGTGTGTCTCGTGTCATTGATTTTTGTTTTTGTCGTCGGGTTCGGTTTCCGAGTCGATTCGGCCGTCAGCGGAGAGTGAGTCGAAACGAGCGCGGAGCCAATTCGTCGTTGGGAGTTGCCATCTGGTTCGTCGTTTGAGGATTCGTTGGAACACGTACAGCCCGCCCGTGATGGGCGGAATCCACAGCAGCAGCGAGAGATGTGGTTCGGGAATGGGGGCAGTTGGTGCGATGAGTGAGTGGACACTCCCGATGAGTCCGACACTCAGTGCATACCGGGTGGTGAACACCCACGGTGGTGACCACACGTCGAAGCCTGCAACGTCTCGGTCTTCGTGCAATGCTCTGCGAAGGAAATACGCGATACCTGTTGCACCAGTCATCCAGATAACGAACGCTCCGAGCCCCGACCCGCGTGGGAAGTGACCGGTGTGAATGACCAACCAGTCGAGTGCCCCGATACAGCCGATACCTGTGAATCCGGCGACTAACTGCCAGCGTGGTCGCTCGTGTGTGATTGTTTCCGTTGGGTCACCCTGACGATGCTGACGTTCGACGTGTCGCTTGTACGCTCGCTCGCGCTCGGTGACGTGGGCGTAATATCCTACGCCGAGAACAGTCGCCAGGACGAGTGGGTTCGTACTGAGGTCTCGGCTGGTTTCGTACACAGCAGTGAACGCCGTATGCGACCATTGTTGGCCGACACTTATTCCAAGAAAGAGCGTTCCAACGAGCGTGATGAGGATTAGTCCGCTTCCAAGGGCTACTGCGATGCCGATGATTACCGCCATGAGTCGCCGGACGAAGAGAAATCGCCCGGTATGTATGAACAGTCGACTTTGTTCAGCACACTCTCTGAGGAGTGCGCGTGTGTAAAGGAGTGTAAATCCTCGTTCAGCGTTTTTGAGTTTTGCTGTCTTTCTGATTTCCTCAGAGATTGTCTGGAAGTCTTCCCACTCAAAGCAATCCAGACAGACTGTAAAATGATTCTCTACGCGATCTTCGACCTCTTGTCTTCGCTCAAGTGGAAACATGACGTAACCAATTCTCCCTCTCGGTTTCGTCACGACCCCACATACCTGGCAGTTGAAATTATCACGAAGGGCAATTAAATCGACTATCCGATTTCCATCAGTGTGAGTCGATTGATCTTGAATACCCTTAGGAGAGACTTTCCTCTCCTTCATGGATTTCGAGTCCTTTCTACCGTACGGAGGCTGTTTCTGTGTTCTTGCTCGTATCGTGCAGAACGATATTTCCCTTGTTCTACTATGCCTTGGACATTGTAAGCCTCTGAATCCGAATGACTGTAGAGCAAGACCGTTTCATTTGACTTATGTTTCGCGAACCGATTGTACGCCCCTTCATCAACAAGCCATCCCGTATTCGATGGCCCTTGGCTGACCGACTGAAATTTCCCACGGCTATCGAAATAGCCAACATCGTACTGCTCGTTCGTTAGTTCCCCGCGGTCGGTGACGCTTGTCACCGAAACATCGGATGGAATGGAATCGTACGCTTCGTCGTGAATCGTACTAGATTGCGTCGTACGCCCGGTTTGTCCGGTCGTGCCCGTCCCACCCGTATCAGTCGAAAACGGTTCGAGTGAATCCGTTGCTCTTCCAGGTTCGAGTTCGCCGGCGATTGTCGGCTGCCCGAGTGAGCCACCACCACCGTTACCGGATCGACGTGCAAACGGCGAACCGGCTATCGGATCGATTCGCTTTCCAACGCCCGCGTTCGGGGGCATTGTCGACCCAGCTGCTCCAGTGGAAATCCTCGACCGGAGTTGGTCTCGAAGCGTCCCCGATCGAGATGCGATAGACATCCCGGAGGCGGCCCCGAGCGCGCCTGCGGTGAGTGCGGCGAATGGACGCATCCGACGACTACCGACGAACAAAAACAGCGGCGAAACGGCGGCACAGAACCACATCACCAATACGAGAATGATGTAGGCGAACGAATCAACGCCAGCAGTACTCGACATCCCACTATCGAGTGAGGCAGACACGGCGTTGATGACGGGATAGCCAACGCCGAGGATGACCGCCGCGGGAAACGGAATGAACGCACAGGGGACGAACAAGCCACGGAGTCGTTGACCGACCGATGCGACCGGTCGAAAGAGCCACACCGCAGGCAGTGAGAGCGCGATAAACACGGGCATCGCGGGCATCAATACGTACACGGCAAGCCACGAAAGGCCGAAGACGAACGCGACGAACAGAAAAAGAACGCCTGAGGATAGCCACAACAACAGGCCACCGAGACTTGCCGCGAGCGCGCTGTCGACAATCGTCTCGAAACTGGCGACGATTTGGGCACCCGAGGGGGCGAAGACGAGGGTTAGTCCGGATGTGAGGTGCAGGATTACGGCACACCAGATCCACGACCCGAGGATGAAAAAGAGCAGGAACCAACCCTTGATTCGGAGGCTCCGTGCTCTCTGTGCGGACACCGTGCCTGAGGGCATGAACACGCTCGCACGAAGGAGTATCATCGAGAATGCCCACACGATTACCCCTGCTGGAAGGCCGAGTGAATACCACAGGTCGTAGACGGTATCCATCGGCGCGTTCGTCGGCCGTTCGACGAATTCCATCGTACCGTCTTTCATCGGGACGGGCCGACTGACGATGAATTCGACCGACCACTCGGCCGTTCCGCGCGCAAATTCCAGGAATTCGTGTGCGATCTCTTTGAGCGCGCCGAGAACGCCGTTACACATCCGACTACTGACGACACCCATTCCAGTGCAGGTGCCGTCGAATGCGGCGGTAGCATTCGATGGGGATTCCACTGTCGTTTGCGTTCCGGTGGTCGTCGTTCCGGCAGTCGTATTTGGAGTTTCGGTTTGTTTTTCCGGCGGAGGAGTCGATTGTGCTCGTCCAAGCGTGCTACCAGCGATGACGGTGCTGACGAGCAGTACCGCGAGTACTCCTATCGTGAACGGGTGTGGACGCATCGTCGCCATTCCTCTCAGAAGAACGGGATGATGTTCACACAGCCGGCTATTCCGACGCCCGTTGACCGGATGAGCAGGTCGATCACGACGGCGAACAGCGGTGTCGTCACCGTCGCGAACGCCGCTCGATTGCGCCATCCCTTGATGGATTCAACCGACTGTGGGTTCTTTGGAAAGGCAGAGGCATTGTGGAGAACATACGCGAGGATCGCAGAGGCGATCATCAGAATACCGATGAACAGCGGGGCTGCGAAGTTGACGGTATCCGCGAGTGGTGTTCCACAAATATCTGAGCCGATGGTTTGTTGGGCCGAAGCCGGGGACACAGCAGCGATGGCGAACACAGTACCAACGAGGAGGATGCTGGCAACACGAGAGCATTGGAGGTCAAGCCGAGTCCGATGGACAGTCGTACAGCGGTTCGAATTAGGGGTGGGTGAGGGTTTGTCTTGCATGGTTCCTCGACGCCCGAATCAGCCTTGCCAGTCGATGGAGCCCGACATTTCACCGCGACTCCATGACAAGGGCACTCATGCGGGCGATAGTACGACCACTGAAGCAAGGGACTTAAATCCCTATTTGGGATTTTCTCACATATTCAAAAATACGATTGTGATTTTATTAATCGTTAGGTGAATTAGGTGGATGGGAGACAGATTTAGTGGAGGAATTGTTGGTTTAATCTTGAATTTATGCAGAATAGGGGAGAGGGTTTGTATATGAAGGCTCGCTAATTGTGGGTGACATCCTCCCCGTCGTAAACGACGGGGCTTCCCACGCCCGATTGCGCTGGTTTGGGAACTTACGTTTACAACCCGACGTGCTGAAGGGAGTGCCACGCCCCCGTTACTCCTATCCCGTAAAGGACTCGGAGGTACTTGGTTATTTTCTGTCGGTTCCGCCGTCCGTGGGCTTACTTTTTGATGCGGCAACCACCCAGTCAACTGCCAGTTGTCGGACTGTCAAACCCGATAGGGTACTATCGAATCGACAATCACAGAAACACAGTGTGGGCACTCAAACCTTCCGATTTCAGTGTTTGCAACCAAAGACGGCGCTGTATCCCCGCCCGAAAGGGCGAGGTTTTAGCGCCTGCAATCTTCATAAACCAGGTATACGGTCTTTACCATACTATTGGGTGTCTTTATTCACAACGATTCGATGGGCAGCCATTGATTGAAGCATTACTGTTGACTCATAATTAAGCATATTCAAACGGTTAATCACACCCATGAGTAGTGAATTGCGATCCAGTCAGCATGTAATTGAAAGGCCAAAATCTCAGAAAAAGTACCAGGATGAGAGAGTTGTACAACGACAAGACGAGCAAGCAGCACAACTGGCCATCGGGATGTACCATCGAAAAGCTGGAACAAGAGACTCGGGTGGTATCGCAATGTACACCCAGGAGATGATTGATGCGATCAGTGCCAATCAAACCGCATATCTGTATACCGAAGCCGGGGAGTTGACACCGAAAATGCGGCAAACGGACGCGGAAGTAATCGAGTTTGGCGGGTCCAGTGAAAACGGCCTGCTCAGTCGGTTCATCGGATCTCTTTCTTTGCCCTATTCTGATCTTTCGAATGAGCTCAAAGAGAAATTACATCCGACCGTCAAATTGGTTCGCAATGGGCTACTCGAGCATATAAATGAACACGTCGATGTGCTCATCACGCATGACTTAGTTGATGATATGATACTCTCGAACCTCGTCGATGTTCCCGTGATTCGAATCTATCATGGGATAGAACAAACGGGCATCGGGACGCAGGCACACGAACTGTTGTCTACAAGCTATTCCGTAGTGAATTCGATTCAGACGAGAAAGGAATTAGTCGAGAATCTGGGACATACACCCACCGGAATCGCGTATCCTGGTGTTGATAGCGAACTGTTCAATCCGGCCGTGACACCAGCGTTCGAGCGCGACGAACGGACGGTACTATTCGTCGGGCGATTCATTCCGGGCAAAGGGGTGTTCGACCTCATCGATGCTGTCGCGCAGATCTCCGAAGATATCCACCTCCACCTCATCGGACGAGGTGACCGAGGTGCGCTCATGGAGCGAATCGACACCTATGGCCTCGAATCCGCGGTAACCATCGATGAATCCGTCCCACACGACGAATTGCCCGGGTATTACACCGCCGCTGATGTGGTTTGTCTCCCGTCACACTACGAGAGCTTCGGCATGGTTAATCTGGAGGCCATGGCGTGTGGCACGCCCGTCGTGACGACGGACTTGCCTGGAATCACCGAGTATGCCTTCGATCGTGAGACTGCGATGGTCGTTCCACCGAAACAGCCCGACGAACTGGCAAAATCTATAGGGGAAGTACTCTCGATGCCCGACCTACGAACTCGACTCTCAGAGAACGGCCGAGCGATAGCAAAACGCTACTCGTGGGAACGATCCGCGACGGATCTAGTCAACACGTGCTTGAATGTCGTCGACGACAGTCAAACATGAACTATCCCATCCTGCGCGCTTTGCCTGTCGAACACAGGACTCCCCGTTCGATACTGATTGTGTCTCTTCCCTGCTTGATCACGTTGTTCGCTCCTTGAGGCAGGGGGCTAAGCGCGTGAAATTCAATTAAAACTAGTATCTTTATAATATCTTCTGGCAGACATGGTGCAGCTCTTGGGATGAATTACCCCAGGAATAGCGTTCGACCATCGAACGTCCGTTCTCTCGAAGGTTTTTCCATAGCTTGGGAGATTCGGCCAACTCCAACAACGCTCCAGCAAGCTCATTTGGGTCGTTGGGAGGAGCAAGGAGAGCTGTTTCTCGATCGATCGCATATTCAGAGACTCCGGCGATATCAGTCGTCACGACGGGCGTGCCACACGCCATCGCTTCGACATTGACCATACAGAAACTGTCATAGTGAGTCGGACTACATACGACATCAGCAGCAGTGTAATACTGCGGAAGTGTGTTGTGAGCGACGGAATCTTCGATGGTAACCGAATCTTCGAGATCGAACGCTTGAATATGCTCGTCGATTTTACGTCGATCACCGCGTCCAATCATATACAGGTGGAATTTGGGAGGAAGCTTATCCATCGCTTCGAGAAGATCGTAGATTCCCTTCGATTCGACAAATCGACCGGCAAATAGTATGACAAACTCGTCTCGATCGAAAAGTGCATCGTTGAAAGACGCTATATTTGGATTGAATTGGTCGATATCGACACCGGGATGAACGATCCCTGTAACTTCACGCTCCAGTTCGTTCTCAACGATGTCTTTGGTGTGTCTCGAATTCGCAATGATATACTTGGATTTGGACAATTTTTTCCACGCTTTCATTCCGATACCCACGCTTTGTACTCCGTGAAATACGTGTACGACGGGAATTTCGAGTAGGTTCGATAGAACGATATTATCGAAATAATGATGGGTTAGAAGTACATCAAGATCGTCATCCGCGTCTCGGAGTATTCCGTCTTGGAAGGCCTTGAGAAGCAGTGGTAGTTTCTCATCCAAAATAGATGGGGGAATCGAATCGGTAATGTCGAGATATCTCTTCACCAATCCACCGATTTTTTTGTACCTCCCGGAATTCGATTGAATTATATCGGCATCAATCTGTTGAAGTTTGTCAGCTATATCCCCGGTTTCTGTATATAAAAATGGGGAATAATTACCATTGTGAAATTTGATCAACTGCTGAATGTACATCGCAATGCCACTCGCGTGAAATGACCCTGCAGTTGGATAGTACATCCCAACGTTAGGCACCTGTAGTTGCTCTTCTTCTCTCCTCTGCAAATGATCAGTATCTCGATTATTTCTTCCTACTTCCTCCAAGGTTGTTTCTATTGATTGCGATTTCTGACGAGAGCTATCCATTCTTGAATCGATTTACTATTCGTACTGCAATCATTTTGTAATGTATATTCTAACCGTATGCAATTATTATGCGATCAATGGTAACCATCACCTAATAGTAGTAAATATTTTATATTTTTCAATTTATATATGGCCGCATTTCGTAACCTGCGATGACCGAATATTCTGTCGAGGATAATACCCATATTGCCTTTGTAGCCGATAATGGTATTTCCTCAGCTAAAAACGAACATTCCAACCGATACGGGTTGCTTACAGATACTGCATCAGGATCCGATGAAGTTGTTCTAAATCAAAGCAGTATCTTTCATCGTCACCGAAAGTGAAACAGGCTTTGTCGTTGCCGCCTGAGGCGAGTTTGCTCTTATTTTGTCCCTTCTTTACAGGTTTGTTATTCGACATTGAACGCTTGCTCTTTGTGACTGTCGAATTCTCGTCCCGTGATTGGGTCTTCTCAGAAGTGGTTAAGTTTTGTTTTTTTTTGCCCGACTCTTTTTTGGGTTCCGTTCCCTCTGCACCGATACCCTGTGCGGCCTGTTCCGCAGTCATTGGAACGCCTTTTGGAGGCGTCTTTTTCGGATCGTTCCCGACGTTGGTCGTTTCAATGTTTCCATCCAGTCGTCCTTTTATTTGGGAATCACGAACGTGATACGTCGTTTTTGCTGCGACCAATGCCGACGCCCCACCGTCCGTATTTTCATCCGTACAGTCGATGTGGACGTTCTCGAATTCTATCACGTCTTCTGTCGTACCGTATCCGTCGTAGACGCCCCGGGCATTTACACAATCGCAGGTGGATACCTTCGGGGTACTCTTCGAATTGTGTATCACGGTATTCTTTACTTTTGTCCCGCCGGAGGCGATGCGCAAGCTTGAGATGTTGTTGTCGTGGCAGTAACAGCGGTCGAAAGTGAGCGTCCCATGTCCCCCACTTTCGGGGCGGGCCATCCCTGCGGCGTAGACGCCGTTATCGGACCATCCAGCGATATGTGTGCGAACGATATCGATATGCCCCGAATGGCTCGCACTAACACCGATTCCCCCCTTTCGAGTGGGTCCAACCACGCCATTACCGACGAAAACATTCTCAATGCGACCGTTTCCGGATGCTGCAATGTGGTTTGGATATCCTTCCGATCCGCTGTGGTCCAATTGTCCTTTGAACCCGATGTTTCTGATCGTCCAGTCGGAGCCGGAGGCGACGATACGCGCATCGGCGTTTGGTGCCGTGCAGTCGATCAGTAGGTTCTCCAGTGTTTCTCCCGAACCGATCTGGAACAATTTACGGCCACCTTCGGGAATTTTGATCGTTTCATATCCTTTCGCTGCTGTAACACTACCGATCGCTTGCACAGCGGCCATGGAAACGGCCGTAGAGCCGGCCAGCTTCAAATACGAGCGACGTGCAATCCGATTCTCACTTTTTTCGGTTTTGTCTGTCGAGCTACTGCAATCGCGTGCCATGTAATGCTCAATGCTAATCCCCTAATTAATAATCTTCCGATTCACTTCAATGTTAATCTCAAAACTTATTACAACTGCTACGTTCTTTTTGATTTTTCATGATTGACCAGTATCTGCAGTTCCTCTCATGAATTGAGCAGGCCAAACCTACTATTACGTCAGACAGATTCTGAATTTAATACGGCAGTGAAGCGTCTGGTAGCACGCCAGTAACAAAATATCAACGTCACGTCCGCTTCTACTGATGCATTCGACGGGAGTGATAAACCATGGATAGTAAAACGGAGGTGACCGTATTTTGCATTACGAATCGGTGTGAAAATACCGGAAAAGATGACTACGTCCACGGGGTGAGCATATGACTGGAGTAATCACGCTTAGCTTGGAGATTGAACTCGGATGGGGATACCATGATCTTGGACGATTCGATCGGTTGAGTCGAGGTCGTCGGTGGGAAACGAAGACACTTCACCGGTTGCTCAATCTTTGCGACGAACTCGATCTTCCGATCACGTTCGACGTTGTCGGCCACTTGCTTCATGAGCCCCCAGTATCGTATGATACTCCACATACCGACGATTGGTTCGACTCCATTCCAAATAATCGCGATCCGCTCTTTTATGCGCCCGATTTAGTCGAAGCGATTCAAGAAGCAGATACCGAACACGAGATTTGCACGCATACTTATTCTCATGCTCTCTGTGGAAACATCCCCACTCACGTTCTCGAATGGGAACTTCGACGAGCGAACGAGGTCCAGCAGGAAATCGGAGAAACGAGTGTCTCGTTAGTTCCCCCACGTCATTCACAACCAGCTAAAGAAGTGCTTCGAGACAGCAACATCGAAATCGTTCGTGTAATAGGCAATGATCCGGCACCGACGAAACTGCATAAACTCAATCGACTCGTTTTCGAGCCACAGGAGCCCATCGAACCGCGAATGATCGACGGAGTCGTCGAAACCTATTGTAGCGGTTACAGTACCCTGACGGCTGCTACGCTCGCTTCGGGAGTAAAACCACCACTCTCGATGTTCCGTGCTATTCCCACGGCCGTTCGCCAACGGCTTCACGAGCGATATTTGATACGGGCGATGGAGAAAGCCATCGAACAGGATTCGTATATTCACCTCTGGAGTCATCTTCATGACATGGCAAACGACGATCAGTGGCCTCCGATTCGGACGTTCCTCCGATCACTGGCGGAACAACGAGATCTCGGTACTCTCACCGTGATGCCCATGGAAGAACTAAACGAACATGTACGGGTCACGTCTACCGAATCCACCGGCACTCGTCCGGAAGATCGGGAAATAACGAAGATGGGTCAATAGCCGTCACGACCCGTTGTTTGTTCTCCTTTTCGTCTTGAGTGACATCCTCCCGCGCCTGAAGACGCGGGCCTCCCACACCCACCAATGGGCGGTTCGGTGGGATGTTTAGGGTTCGCACCCCGACGAGGTGCTGGCACTGCCACGGTACCGGTACTCCTATCCCGTCCGAAGACCGGACGAGACTCGGAGGTACTTGGGTGTTTTGTGTCGGTCTGCGTGTCCGAGGGCTTACGTATTTGATGCGGCAAACACCGAGTCAACTGCCAGTTTTCGGACTGTCAGAATCCGATGGGATACCATCGAATTGACACCGAGAGATACGCGGGGAGAGCACCTAAGACTATGCCGTACAGTGAAAGTAACCAAAGACGGCGATTCATCCACACCCTCAAGGGCGTGGTATTCTCGCCTGCAATTTTATCATAGAATTTTCTTCACATGACCCAAAAGCGACCTCTAGCAATCCTATATCCATTCGACCTATCACGAATATATTGGGGGAAAAAAGGAACCATCGTCGTACCATTATCGCATGAGTGAGATGGAGAGACAGGATCTGCAAAAAAAACAGATCAATCGCGATAAGCACAACAATGCGGAAAATGGCCGAATACTTAGTTCGACTAGCCGTCCCTTCCGGGTACCGTCGTTTGATTCCACCCAGAGCGATTTCGCACTTCTGTAGATGATACTAATTCAGTCGATTCTTGCGCTGAGGATGACCCGGCCTATCGTTCGACCCGCGCCGCCCGAGGAGACTAGGTCAGACGAGGGCGTGTTTCGCTATTGTAACGGAAAGGTTGTAGTATGACTTAAAGACGGCTCACTCGGAACCATTGAACACGTAGACCCTGAGACCACCTCCTGACTGCACTCGACCGATTCCTGGCTGAGCGTCTAATGTTCGGAAACCCCGTCGTGAGAAGCGAATTCCATTATAAACACGCACCTCACGTTGATATCCTCTGTCACTGATCGGCAAATAATGACTCGAGTCATAATAATTTAGTAAATATTGAGAGCTGAAATTTTTGCCGGTTGCCGGTGTATCGGCATAGATACTTTCTCCTAAATACGTACGAGGATTGTTTTCACGTACACCGTACAGAGCATCTGCAATTCGATTTCCGGGTGATCGAAGGCCGATATATGTCGGCTCACCGCGATGCTCGAAGGTCGTTTCGTAACCGGTCATTTCACCTCTCGTAACCTGTTCTGAAGATTGGAACGTGTATGGAGAATGGAACAGAGTCGAACCAGAGGTTATGATCATTACAATGAATAGTATCCCGATCGCTGGCGTGATTAACGTCGGATTTGGGGCGTGATGTTCGAGTTTGCTGACGAGGTTGGAGAGGCCGATCGCACCGAAGAGAGACATGAGTACCATAATAAATCCGAGCTGGCGAAAGTGAAACTTCCCAGTACTCGTGATCATATATGCGCCAAAGAGCCCGAAGACGGGAACCAATCCAACTATCACGTATTTCGAAAACATATTAGATCTTACACTAGTGAGTCGATCACTCGTCCCGACAAGGAGGGTCACTCCAGCAATCGCACAGAATACAGCACTGATCAGAAACAGCTTCATAAACATCGATTCAATGCTTCCACCGACTTGCACAAGTCCACCTGCTTGTTGCGAAATATCGCTTGCAGGAGTATTCGATTCGAAGATGAGTTGACGAACCAAGTAACCGGCAGATCCACTTGCACGCTGATGTGTTGGCATCCAGATTAGCAGCAAAATTACCAAGAATCCCGTTTGACCTAGCAACGATCGGTGGCGTTGTACAATGGCGTGCTTGGGTCGAAAATGATAATATAACCATTGAACACCAACGACGGATGCATATACGAGCACGACATTCGCCGTCTGTTGTGGGTGAACAAGTAAAATCGCGATCGACGAAAGCGCTAGTAAAATGCTGAACGGTGTCTTGACGAAGGGGATACTACTTTCTCCATCATTTGTAATATATTTAACAGCAAGGTAGAGTGGAAGGGGAAGGAAAAGAACTGCTTGTGTCGCCGGATGGGGCTGAGCAAAGAGACTTACTCCATTGATCGGTAGGAGCAGACAGGCAGCTAACGCGCTGAACACGAACGTTCGTCTCTGAGGATCCATAGCCCGTGCACAGAGGGGAAGAAAGATCAGATAGACGAGTACAAATGCGAGGACTGTCCAGAGCAACGTTTGGCGAATTGGCTCTCCGGTGACATTGCCGAGTATTACTGCAGTAATATGGATTCCGGGATACAGCAAGGTTTCCGGATTCATCATGCCGCTTCCGATTTCACGAGCCCACCCCAGATGTGTAAGGGCATCTCCACGCCCGAAGAAGTAGTACCCCCGGATAACGGGAAGGGCAACTACCGAGAGAATAGTAACCCCGGAAAGCACTACGGCAAGGTTTCGAAGCGAATCGTTCGCATGAACTGCGACTCCGACTGCTGCGAAAGTAGCAATAACCGTCCCGACCCAGAATGCGAGTGGTGTTGCTGCGTACAGAGAGACCTCATATGTCCGTGCTGGATTGAAGTGTGCAATCATCGTTGCAGTTGCGAGCGAGAAAAAACCCACAATAAGAACCGCTTTTTCCATTTTTTTGTCCCAAATACTTGTACTTGGCATTGAAATATCTCTACTAAGTAGTGACGAACGATCATCCTTTGTTATTCGCTGACTACTGCTCAATAATTGATTATTCTAATAACATTATTAGTCATTTAGTTCCAACTATCCTATTTCACAATTGGGTAAGAAGGACTCGTTATCGATAAAGATGATCTCTGTACTAGATCGTCAGTTAAAATTACTGATTGTGCTGTTTTTCTTCTCAACTTCGCCTTCAGGCGGCACATAACAATATGTCTACGGCTGTTGGATAAAACCGCGAGCGTTGCACCAGCTCACTCGGTGCCAAGCACTGCAACGCTCGACTCGAACGTGTCATATCACGTTTGGTACGTCACCAGTACGCTATGCTTGGTCTTGGTTTCTACCCAGACCAGGCCAAGTTTCAGTGCATTCAGACGATTTTTTAATGACTTCCTTGTGAATGTTCTCATGCATATAACTCTACTAGAAATGTCTCCTAACTTCATTTTTGACGTAGTCAGTAATCAAGAGCGTGTTCAGATTGGAATAGTCGTGGAACTTCGACTGGACAGTCAAGGTGGTGAGGTCATCGATCCACTGTTCGATCGTGCTGTGCATCTCGTGGTGTCGGTTGTCGGAATCACCAACGACACCGTAGAGTCGGTACTCGAAGCCACTAATCTAAAACCGAATTCTCTCATCAGATCTATGAGAGCGCTACAGATCACCAGTACGTGATCTCTATCGACAACATTACTGATGAGATAGGCGACGCTTTCTGCTTCCACTTCTCGGGCAGCACGTTCTGTGTCGTCCTGAGTCGGATCGTGGAGTGTCGCATGCGCATACTCGTTGGCGAGTGTGTGGGCAACTGTCGCACCTTGTTGGTCTTTCACGGCGACGTGGGGTCGATGTTCTCCTGTGCGATACTGGCAGACACCACATGCATCGCCATATATCCACTACTCGTTTCGATGAACGACTGTTTCGAGTTCATCAAGATCCTCGAAGTCGCTATCTCCTGTGTGAAGTATTTCACAGTCGGTGAGGGTGGCAGTCGCGATGTGAATGGCGTCTGCATAGGAGAGTTCGCGCTCCCGGCGTTGGTAGTATTTTGTCCGAAGTCGTGAGGCGTAAAGGGCGATCTCACTCGTCACAGGAACGACGTGAATCTCCTCGAAATCCTCGATTGCGCTCGTAACGAGGTCTGCTGTCTCGCTCCCAACCTCGCGGTTGAGGATGTAATCGACTTCTGTGAGCGCAATTGTCGAGACGATGCCGCCACCACTCTGTGCGTTTTGGATTATTTCCTCGGCAACTTCCCACAGCGTCCCTTCGAGTCCGTATTCGAGCCACACCCACGAATCGAGATACATCATGTGTGTTTGCTCCACTCGCGGCGCTCACGCTCCAGCAATTCTGCTGCGTCTAATTCAAGTGGTGCGGCCCGTTTCCGGGCAGTCGCAAGCCGATCCATTGGATCGTCGGGTACCCCAATCATTCGAACGCCCCCGTCCTCGTCGAATCGGAAGAGTACTTTTTGACCCTCCGTGAGGTGCAGTCGTTCTCTGACTTCTTTTGGAATGGTGATTTGGCCCTTACTGGTAACCGTTGCTTCGTATGACATCGTTGGAGTTCCTTACAATATCGTAGTTCGTAATGCGTATAGTTATTTTGCATACTTCGGTGTTGGTTCGACTTGACTACGTTTCCGGCAATTCCTTGCGACCGTTCCGAACACATTCCCAGCACGGTAAGGGATCAAGGCCTGCACACTCACAGTCTTCGTCTGTTATCCGTTCTTCAGTTGTTGCAGAATTCCCGTCGTCTACCCGTCCCCCGTCCGCGGCGACTTGCTGGTCAATTGCCGCTCGTAACACTGGCACGCGGATAGCGACGGCGACGCGATGCTTGCACGCCCCCTCAAAGTGTTCGTCTGCTGGGCACTCACAGGCGTCGGGAATTCCATCACGAATCGTGACGAGATATTCATGATCGGCTGGATTGGCGTGACTCGCGTTCTGCACGCGAACACCTCCGGCATCGACTGTGAACTCAAGGGCTTCGTACTGGGCACGCTTTGCGACTCGCTTGCTGTACGTCAGGTGGGACAAGACGTGGTTTTCACTGAACATTGTCTCTCCACGAGGCACCTCCAGTGCGCCCCGCACCCGTCAGGGGGCGAAAAAACAGGTTTGAGTGGTCACGTCCGTTCTCGGTAATTGTACTGAGAATCGAACGTAGACGAGGTTCGTTACCCCGGCTCTGTTGAAACACTCAGAGTGTGACAGGATTGGCGTGCTGGATACAGAGGGTGAGTTCACCACGATGGTCTCGCTTGGTTCACGTCGAAACCACTGACCCGCCGTTCAGTAGATCTGCGAACGGAACGTTGCCACCTGTATCAGCCACTAACTCCGCATAGATCGAGACGAGGATCCCGGGGGGATCTACTAGCTCACATATTCCCACGAGAGAGAAGATAGTGGGAAATATCTCTTATCATCCCAGACCCTATACTACTCTATGACCACGAAAACCGACGAACGAGGACGATTATACCTCTCGAAGGATCTCCGAGCACGATATGGCGAACAATTCCATGTCGTTGAGTATTAAGACCGAATCGAACTCATCCCAGTTGACGAGGATCCACTTGAAGGTCTTCGTGAAGCGGTCGGTGATGCCTTTGAGGGCAAATCCGTTGACGAACTCCGACAAGAGGCGCGTGATCAAGCCGTCGAAGACGCGGAGAATGATGTTCGTCGGGACTGAATTTCTGCTCGCGCTCGCAAAAGACGACGATTGGTTACAAGAACGTGCCGTCACTGCCGTTGAGGAGTACGAGACGCTCGAAACATCGCTCGTTGCGTTGGCGGATTTTCTCGCTGTGAGCGACCGCTACGAGTTCAATCGCACCCGGGCGATGGCTGACTTACTCGATATCGTTACGGTCACCGAGGAGGAAAAGCAAATCGCGTTGAAAGCCGCGAAGTATTAAGACGAGGAGGGTGCGACCGCGTTCGATGCCGTCCATGCCGCGACAGTCGAGACAAATCGACTTGGGATACTTGCGTCCGATCACATCTACGACGATCTGGATATCGATCGCGTAGCCCTTGAGCCACCTGAAGACAAGCGACCGTGACCCGATACGCATAGGGTGAGTCGGAAATGCCGGGGTGTCACACTTCCCATTTTGGATTTAGGCGATAGTACATTTGGTTGGGATTTATTTGTCTCACTACTCAATACAAATACACTTCTCAAGCCATTTGATTTCCTATCCAGTAGTCATCGAATCAGGAAACGACTTGGCGAGATCCTCGTACGTGATTGCTTGCGCATCTCGTTCAGCAGCCTACATTGCGGCGTCATCGACAACCTCGACAATATTCGCGCTATTGAGATTGGCATATTCTCGGCGAGCCTCTCGCACTCATGCTGATCAAGATCGATTGGGAGCGTTGCAATCGTACTTTGAAGATTTTCTCGCGTGTATGCTGGTCAGGGAGGCTCACCTCGTACTGTTGATAAAAGCGTCTACGACGAGTCTCAGCTTCACGAAGCAATTCCACACGATTTGTTGGTGCGATGAACAAAACTCGTGTCTCCATCGTCTACGTGCGCTAGGAATACATGCGCAAAATGTTATTGAGCGTGACTTCTGACTCATTTGTATGGTTGTGCTCCAGGTCTGTCGATATACGAGCCATGTCTCGTTGACCTCTCTATCCCTGCGAACGTTGCGCTCAGCCATTACAGTGGTTGGTCGCTATCGAGTGTCTGCTTCTGGTTCGAGATATGTCTCCAGCTCATCGATGACGGCCTGGACGAACGATTCGTCGAGTCGGCCTTGGCGACGGACGAGTGCGGCATGCTTCGGTGAGGCAACCGACCACGGAGAGGCGTAGCTCTGCCGTGGCATTCCACCTTCGACCCAGTCAGTCTCATTGATCGGCATGGTTCCATCGTGGGGCGTCGTCGTCAGAGTGACAGTCATATACTGCTCATCACCGAACGGATGAGTGCCGTTATTCAGGATCAACCACGGCCGCGGATTCTCGCCGGACTTGAACGGATCTGGCCCCCAGACGACATCTCCTCGTTGATAACTCATTCAGCATCCTCGTCATCGACAGCGTGCTCCAACCACTCATCCATATCCTCCTCACCGAAGCGCTCGTTCGCTGCCCGTGTACTCTCGAGCATGCTGGTGTAGGCTGCGACATCATCGTCCTCTCCAAGTGCCCAGTAGTTACCTTTGTGGCGCACAAGGCCACGATCTTCTAGCCGAGACAGGACGACGCTGATGCTCCCGGCTTTGACGTCGGCCGCGTCCCGGATTTCGCTCTGGGTGAATGCTTGATCCGGATGCGCGGCGAGAAAGCGCATGACACGCTCAGCGTTTGTTTCTCCGTTCTTTTGGAGGCGATCTGGGGGAGATGATTCGAAGGTGTCGATGTCGATGGGCATATGTATTGATTGTCGCTCGGTGTATTATATGTATCGACGTATTTCCTAAAGACCGCAGCGTGATCTTTCAGGCCTCTCTTTTCAGTCAGATCGTGTCAGGCCCACAGTACCGGTTAAGACATTTTCCTCTTGCTCGACATGGTCGTATACCGTCGCTATCGATGACTCCGACACCTACATCCTCTACCACGGCCTGACTGACTCGTTCGATGGCTGTTTCTGGCAACTCGCTGTCGGTCAGAACGAAACACGGAGGTGAGGAAATTACTCGTCACCCCCGAAAACATGCGCAAGGAGTTTGTCCGCCGTATCAGACGAGAGGCCGAACACGCTCGTGAGGGGTCGGAGGCACGAATCATCGCGAAGATGAATGCGCTCGAAGACCCCAAGATGGTCAGAGAGCTATACGAGGCATCGATGGCGGGTGTTGACATCGACCTCGTGGTTCGTGGCATCTGTCGACTCCGACCCGGAATTGAGGATGTGAGCGAAAATATTGATGTCTACAGCGTTGTTGGCCGGTTTCTTGAACATTCCCGTATCTTTTACTTCCACAATAGAGGGCAGTCAGACTATTACATTGGGTCGGCCGACTGGATGACCCGGAATCTGGACCGACGGATCGAAGCAGTCGCGCCGGTAGAGGATCCTCTCCTCCGTGAGAACCTGCAGACGATTCTCGACATCATGCTCTCGGACAACCGTAAACGTTGGCGGATGGACGCTGATGGGAACTACGAACAACTCATACCTGCCGATGGGGAACCGGTTCGAAGCACCCACCAGCGACTTATCGACGCTACGAGGGAATCGGTGCCCGAAGAGGATCACCGACCACTGCCGAGCGAGCAGAGGCGTGAGTCACAAGTCGATCTTCGGGGGACATTCACTGACGGCCAACCCTGAGTGCTGAAGCCACCGCCGCACCAGACTCCTCCGCTCCCCCCGTTGTTGTCCTCGTTTCACGTGGCCTGCACTCTCCTGGGACAAAAAACATATTTCACAGGTAGTTTATCAATCCTAAAAAGTAAATACGAGTATTACTGTCTATTTTAGACCACATATGAGTATATATGTCACTGATGTTTTGGTTTGCTTATGATGAGTTTCAAGTTAGACTGTCTCTGTGACTGTGATTTTGTTGCGAGAGGGGAAAATAGACCCAAAGTTGGATACGAAGCGATGGCCCATCTTGCCAAAGAACATCAGATGCCTGCAGACCCAACTGAATTAGCGGACTGTGCGATCCCTGCCTACGATGATCCGAGAGAAACTCATCGTAGACTCAATTTCTCACGTTCTAACTCACCTCGCTCATGAGGCTCCTCAAGCCGTTGATGTACTGACCGTCGTTCTATATCAACCGTATCTGCGACCCACCGAGCCGTTACTGCCGGAAACTCGGACGCACGGATCACTCGAAGCATATCGTCATCAGTCATTTCTGTGAATTATATATATCGACTCACAAGCGGTTGAACAGGAAGGGGAGTTAGAGAACTCCCGACGGGAGACCACATTTCCTACGGAATGAGCGGGTATGATAACCGATAGATCTCACGCTCAGGACTCGAACCTCTTGAAGTCGATCCTGGCTGGTTCGCCCTTCACGGGAAGGGCAATTGAGTGATGATATCAGTATACTGTAGCCGTTTATATTTTCTATAGCTTTGATTATATCTTCCTATGGATGACTCTATAACAATGACCTCTCCCAGTCATCCCTTCAATCCATGCCTGGATCGCCCAAAGCCAGGAGATCATCGACTATTTCTTCAGTGGAGCTGATTCATATCCCCCCATCCAGTAGCTGTCGACCGTTCAACAGTGTGACTCTCACTCTCGACACCACCGACGCGAACGAATAGACCTCGCACGTGCATTTGTTTTGAACTATGCTACCCGACGATCATTCTAAGTGTGATTTAGAGACTTGTTTGTATTTGCTCTCAGCCCTATACTGCAAGCAACACAGTCGCGCTCCCGAACAAAACCTTAAGACAGGTTGGAATAAATCTCGTGCATCGATTACAGTGGCACTCCCGGGGTAGGTTTACTTCCGCTTACAGACTCAGGCAGAAGAGCAGCTTCATGATGAATAGAAACAGGCCCATTCATTACTCCGTTTAGTCATCCGTAATTATCAGTCGTTCTGAATCAGAATGGTGTTCTAGCTAGTATAAAACACTAACTCGGTGGTCCTATCTGGGGTGTTCGCGAGACTTACCGTCCTCTGTAGTCCCAGAATCCAGGAAGGTCTTGGGGGTAGTCTACCTCCGCTTGATTGATTGGGGTCTATTTGTCTCACTGCCCCATTTTGCACTAAGCGGGTGTGGACACAATCGACCTCGAATAAAAAATAATAGCTGCGACCTATTTTCAAATTAAAAATAGAAAATATAAATATATTATATTTGATGAATGAGTGCAGTTTCCAACCCAATCGAAATGGTGCTCCGCAGGATCCGTCCCTACGCTTCGTATTATTGTGATGGGACTTTTGTAGTCTATTTTGACATTGCACACAAACATCATATGAACAGAGTATAATTATGGCTGAATTTGATAATTTATAGAGTTTTCACAACCTCAAAAAAAGACGGGTTTTATGCCGTGTACTGTTGCTAACCCATGGGCAGACATCCCAGTACTATTCGGACTCAGTTCATTATTATTACATGCTGAACTTTCGCCAGGAATGAAAAAGTCCAATCCACCAGAGACAATACCTGCTACGACAAAATTATTCGAATTATTTTTCCCTTTTGCATAAATTGGGCCGCCTGAATCACCATCTGCTACAGTACATCCAGTCTTCATCCCGTTTCCATCCCATGATGTACAGCTGTCTATTCCTCCGTTCCCTTCAACATTCAAGATAGTTCCTCGTGTCCGGCCTGTCTCGATACCAACTTTAAAAACGGTACGATTATCTTGCATTGCAGTTCTTAGTCCAGAAGTTGTGAATCGAGCTGAAATATTATGAATATTCTTATCAGCAGGATCAAAAATGCCACTAGTTAGACTATCAATATTGCTGGTCGTTTTATTAACAAGTGACCAATCATGGTCAATATGTGCAGCAGTAACCGTTCCTATCTTTTTTGCTTTGTGGTAAGCACTCTCCTGATCATTGTCTTCGCACAGTCCCCAAAGATGACTTACCGAAAGCATATATTGGGAACCATTCCAAGTCGATAGATACGCTGATGTCCCATAGCGATCGACATTTCCTTCAGAACTTTGTAAAAGGACACCACCAGGTAGATCAGCGAAATAGTTACTATTACTTTGACAACCGCTATTAAACGCAAATCTTCTTGTTTTTGCTGTTTTCTTTTTTATTTCTACCTGATCTTCTTCTTTAGGGACATCTGGTCCGTCTGAACCAGGTTTAATAGCAATCTCAATTCGAGAACCTGGCCTGCCTCCCACCCATTCATTTGCCACCCCTAACTCGATTTCCTTTACTCTCTGATCATTTTTAAGCTCTTTTCTAAACTTGTTTAATTTTCTTGTAACTTTATTTTCATGGTCTATCCATTTTTGAGAAACAAATTCACTCTCTACTGGAGTGTCCCCCCGAACAGCAGTGACAACCTCTATATCTTTTTCCCCATAGACTACACCAATTGCTGGAGTAGCAGCAAGACTGGCTCCAGCCGTTTTTAATACTTTTCTCCGATTGAATGAATCCTTTCCATTCATATAATGTAGATAACTTTCATTGTATATATAATTTTTTATCATATAGTAAAAACAGAATAGTGAGAAAGTATTTATTAGAGAAGGTTGACTTGACTTATATGGTAACTATTACCACATCGCTTCGAACATTGCTACTCGGTCGATCAAAGGAACTTACGTTGATTGGATTAGGTCTTTCTCTTATGCTTGCAATTATTATGGCAGAGAATATACCTCCTGACTATATTTTACTCGGTATTTCACAACAAAACATGCTTATTATTCTTGTAATAATGGCAATAATACTTGGAGTATTATTCTCATATTTCAACTCCGGAATTATAGTGGCTTGGAGTCTTGTATTCGGTGCCACATATCCATTTTATCTTAGCGCTTGTTCAGCAAGGTTCCTAGTCGGTGGAGTTGAGGGATCACTAACTCAAAATACAATCTGTCCAGTTGAACTCCCAGGAATATTCGTCTTTTTGGAACCACTCCCCATTATATTTCTAATATTCATTGTCACAGGTACTATAAGCTATATACTCGGTCGTATTCCCGATTCTAAATTGTTTTTGGATAAATCAAACCATTAATGTTCGAAGAACGCGTATAAGAGCCCACAACCCGATCTAATGGCTGTAGTGAGACGTTATAAAATCACATGAGGTAACGGGATTTTTCGACTCAGTTTCCGGTGTGGAATGTTGGACGTAAATTAATCGTTGGACTAGCAAGTTCGTTGATCCACACCACCAGTTGATCTTCCAGGAATCAATGTCGAGTAGCGGGCACACGCAAAGCAAGACGAGGGTATCGGAGTAATCCCACTTCTGCTTATACTGCTCACAGGCAGTCAATCGCCTAAATCGGGTGAATTAGAGGACTTGACCTCGCTGCCGTCGCACGTTCTACTTCGGTTATAGAACCAATCAGTCATCTGGAAACGAGCCAAACCCTCACAAATCAGATTGCTTCTTGCATGTTTGTTCAGTTCACAATACAGATACTTCTAAATACAAAGCGTAATGATCGTTAGCATGGGTAGTAGAATCGAAAGGATTTGTTCTCGGATGGGTTGGTCGTGGTCGGGATGGAATCACCCGAAACGGGCCCAAATTGTGGCAGTGATTCTGATCCTTGTCGGGGGTGGAGCGAGTGGCTATCTCCAGGGCGAACTAGCACACCAAGGAATCATGGTTTTTGAGCAGAATGAACTCTACGGCTCCATCGCGACCGTAGTGAGCATGCTAATCGTATACTTCGTCGGAATGGCCGTACTCGCACTAGTTGATTAACTAGAAAGCGCCGTGGTGAAGTCGACCGAATTAGCACTTGCCCTCGGAGAATTTCACACTGTCCGACCGTATCCTTATCGTGAGATGGTTGCAGTCCATCGCATGCCAGGTTCGACTCCGATTGGGCATCCCATCGACGGCTATTGACAGGTCATACGTTCCGAAGTCCGCGACGTTTTCAAGCGTACTGTTTCCTGTGGCGACCTTGTGCCGGGTGGAACTGACACCTTCACCGTCCGGAAGCGCTACAACGAGGTCAAAGAACACAACCTCGTTTCGCTTGGTGACTATAGTTACGTCATTTGCTTTTGGATCGTTAGTTGAAAGTAGATTTGAACAGCCTGCGAGGAGTGAGGTCGCAGCAAGAACTGAAGCATGAAGAAATTCTCGACGATGCAAATTCATACGTTGTAAGATCTGCAGCATGTCCCTGGTGTTCCGTAGCCACACTCACCTATTCGACAGCAAATGGTTGCCGTGTGAGGATCGAACCACACATCTCGGGCCGCTACTGATTTCGAAGCAGCGATCGCGCATAGATTAGATTAGTATCCCCGGGGGGGTTCCACTTCCTCTTATGGATTTAGGCGGCAGAAAATCGCCTTCCCAGGTGCAATGATATGGACACCACAGCTGAGACCAGTGTGCACCGCAATCTCGCACGTTCTCCGCGGAGAGACAAACGGATACGCTATGCAGACTGTGCAGACGCTCCTGAAGCCGAACGGTTCAGATTATACCCATAGTGGACCAGCCTACTGTTCAGGAACGAATAACACGCCGGCGTCTTCGTCTATCTCACCCCCAAACAGGATCGCTAACACGAAGAGCAAGCCAACGACTGCCAGCACCGTTCTGAGAGCCATATCGACTGGTTTTTCCATACCTGCTGACTTCGACACGTCTGGAATAAGCTTTCTGGAACCAGTAATCGGGGAGTGAGTTCGAAGCTTCAATTGTCGATCTTGCGCCGCAGAGGAACAGTACTGACGGCTGGGTTTTCGTCAAGTAACGCTCGCACATAATTTCGATGGGTACCTCCGGGGGCCCTCCACTTCCGCTTAGAGAGCTAAACGACAGTCGTTCGCACCTAGCCATCCACGGCGCACGGGGACGCATTACCCCGCGTTTCTCCTAGAGGCGTCCTATTTATATCGCAAACCCGCTGCCCTTCGAGATCATGTGCGCCCTGTATCTTGCAGCGGTTCAACGAACTACCCAACATCTGTCAAAAGTGACGTACGATGATACAGAGCGTGTACTCAGTACGCGGCTCCTGTCGGATTCTATGGGTTTCAACAAGATTGTCGAATAGGTGTACCAGATAGCCTCATACTGGCAGTAGAACCGGAACGGCATGAAGTCTAATTCTCGACGGGTTCTTCGGCAGAAGTTGCTCTCCGAGTGCTCCCGTCAGGAGAGAGCCCGAGCCGTCGCTCATGTTCGCGCATCGGAACCATCTTCGCGAACTTCCCAATCCCGATGGGCGGGACGTTCCGAAAAAACGTCTCGAAGGAGTCGCCATCGATGACGTAGAGTTCCGCCCAGAACCCGAGCCCTCCGTCCGGGTCGGCTTTCTCGTTGTACCACTTCCAAGCCGGGATGTGAGAGCCGTTCGAGTCGGTCGCGAATCGCTGGAGATCCTCGAGCGACCGCCAGTACTGCATCGCAGCTCCCTTCCGGAGCCCGAGGAAGATCGGTGTGTACCCGAGGAACCCGCTGTCCGGATCCGCCTCCAGCTCCCTGAACATCTTCGCGACTTTCCAGTTCGCCAGCAGCCAGTGCGGGAGCGCCCGGAGCTTGTTGAGCCGCATCCCGTTGATGTAGATTACGAACCCGTCGTCCATCTCCGCGGCCATCCGCTCTCGGAATATCGATGCCATTAGACGGTATCTACGTTTCCACAGACCATAAATCAGTCAGATGGCCTAACGATACGAATCTGGTCATACTGTCTGTGACAACGACCGGGCTTTCCTCTCGCCTCCTCTATCAAGTGATTTATTCGGAATTCTCGAGCTTCGGCTCTACTGGAAGAGCTTCTGGCGAATAGTACGGATTCAGATGATGCGGGACGTACGTTCCCGGTACATTCTCCGGAAGATCTCGCGTGGGAACTTCTGTAGTAACATTCTCGGTCACTATTGGTGCAGTTGTTTTTATACTGGGTATATGAGTGGGTTGTGAGGGAGCGCCTATGTGAAGCATCGAGTGAAGATGGTACATTTTCAAACCCCAACTCGGCCGCTGTGTGTAGCTCATCGAGCCTCTACCCACTGATGGCTAAAAAACAGCGACGAGCGGTATCGGACGTAGTGCTACCGTTTGAGTGCCTTGACGACGTCACCGACCGTGAACAGTCGGAGATTGTCGCGCTCTGCGGCAGCTTCTTCCACGGATGGCTTGAATCCGTCCCGTGAAAACAGCGCGTACTCATGCGTTCGGTCCCCGCCGCTGGTTGGTGTCCAGCGCAGTTCTTCGACGTGATTTAGAAGATTTGAGAACGCGTCGTATCCAAGCGGCGATTGCTGGAACTTGCACTCGCCTGCGATTACTGTCTCTTCGTTCGTGAGGCCCACGACGTCGATTTCGTGTTCACCATACCACCACTGCCCCCTCTTTGTGATTGTGTACTCCGGATAGAGTGTCCGAACGGCTGAACAGCAGAGATCTTCGAAGACCTGACTTACGAAGTCCGGAAGCTCTGGTTCGATTACAACCTCGTAGGCGTCGTCTCCGAGTTCGTCGTATCGGTCGCCGGTGCCGTAGACGAAGTGGAACCAGAAGCGGAAAAAGTAGTCGCGGATTCGATAGCGACTTCGCTTGCTCCGTTCTTTCTGTTCGGTCACCGGGACGTGCTGGTCGACCAATCGGAGTCGTGACAGTCGCTGGAGGTACTTCGACAGTTGATTGTAGTCGATGCCGGTCGTGCCAGCAATCTCGTTACGGCTCGTGCTCCCGCCGGCGATGGCTTCTAAAATCGAAAAGTACCGGGTGGGTTTGGAGAGTTCCATCCGGAGAACATAGTCGGGTTCGTTGTGGAGCGAACCGTGACGTGAGAGGATCGTGTGGTGAATGTTCTCTCCGAGGCTTACGTCGGGAGCGACTTCCTCGAGATAGTACGGGACACCACCGAAGATACCCCACATGAGAACCTGTTGGTCGGCCGTGTAGCTCTCGGGGAAAAATTCCATGGCAGCGTCGAACGGAAGTTCTCTGATATCCAACTTCAGCGACGAACGGCCATAGAGTGGGCTGTTCCCGAGGAGGGCCGCTTCCTCCATCATGCTGATTGAGGACCCGACGAGAACGATGGTCGCGGCCGAGTCGTCGAGTTCGTGGTCGAACATCGCCTGCAGAACGGAGGGAAGGCTTTGATCCTGCTCGACGAGGTATGGAAATTCGTCGAGGACGACGGTCGCATCCTGTTTAGTGAGGTAGCCGAGAATTGCATCCCAGTCTTCACGAATCCGTGAGAGCCCGGGATACGTTTCTGATGCGGTTTCGATGAACTGCTGGAGTTGGAGGTCGGATGTTTTCTGCTTCGCTTGGTAGACGATTGCGTCATTGTCGTCTTGGAGCGAGTGCTTGACGAGTTCGGTTTTGCCGAGTCGTCGTCGCCCAAAGATGACTGCAAGCGTAGCTTCGTCTGCCTCGTAGAGGCTCTGAAGCCGAGAGAGTTCCTCAGTGCGATTGACGAAGGCGGTCATACTCGTCACTAGCATCCCGCCCAATATAGTACTTCGTATAACTGTACTCTAAAGTATCGTACTTTGAAGTATCATTATTTGATTATCAGTCCTCTTTTTGTACTCATATGTACGCAAGCACTGGCGATCTCTACTGGGGCATCTACGATTCGTACGTTAGTACACAGCGATGGATCGCAAACAACAACTGGAGCGATGCCGACGGAATCTACATCAACACAGTGAACTAAGTTCTCGGTTGTAGTCTTCGCTTACCTTCTTTCAATCTTATTCATCGTTGACTTGAATTGAGAACTAAAAGGGTAAGGTCGTGGCTGCGCGCGCAGCGAAGCGAGCACGGAGCGGAGGGTGGGGCGGTGGGGCCTGGGTCGGGTCGGCATCTACGAAAAAAGAAAGCCCGTATCTGCCGACTATGCGTTCCACCACCGACCGCGCTCGGGGACATGGATGGTCGACCACCCGGTCACAGCCACTGAGACGCGCCCCTCGTACCAATTTTTCGCGACCGACCGCAACTCCACGGTTTCACCCTCACGAACCATCGTCTTTCGTGAGGCTCGCCACACAGTGAATTTGATTGCTCCCGTCTCATCTTTGCGGTAGCGAGGAAACCCCGTCGCTTGCGGCGGGGAGGAATCGCGTTCGTTTAGCTGGGCATTTGCATGTGTGTCGCCCGGCTGTCTGTCCTACTTGAGTGGTCCGTCGGTGTCCAAGGCCTTCGCGCCTTGAATCACCAACCCACGCCACGTGAGACCGTGCACGTCTTTCACTTCGCTTAGCTGTTCGTATTCTTCGTCGCTTACTTCGACGTTGAGGTTTGGCATCTCTATCCATACTTAGTGATTCGTTAGACTTAACTATTACTGACTCGTACTGTGAAGTGTGACCGCAACCGCCACGAAAACGCTCCAAGCCACGCTCGCGCCACCAACGGCGCATAAAGAGCACCGGCTTCAGCGTACCGTGGCGACGTACCGCCGCGCTCTTTTCGATTCTTTCGAGAGTGGCGCAGATACGCAAACGGCGGTCAACGATATCGTCACACCGTACACGCTCACGTCCTACGCCAAAGACGCGCTCAAGTCGTATGTCCCGAAACTTCGGGATACGTACAACGCTTCCGAGTTGAAAGACGACCATCCCGTCCGGTTCACGAACCGGGGATGGAAACTCGACTACTCCGAAGACAGAACACACGAGTTCTGTTGGCGCGTTCCGCAAGCCGGACGTGGCAACGCTTTCTGGATTCCGCTCCGTATCAATCCCGCTCAACGGGAGTTGTGGGCCGACTTGCTCACCGACGATGTGACGGTCGGCGAGTTCCGACTGCAAGAGCACCGAACGAACTGGGTTCTTCACGTCACCGTTGAGTACGAAGTCGCGGAGCCGGATGTTCCAGACGACCCAACACCGGTCGGTTTCGACATCGGTGAATCCAAACTCTTGGCGGGCTGTGCCTGTCAGGACGATACTCCTATTCAACCGATGCTGTTCGACGGTAGTCGCGCTCGACACCTCCGTAAGGAGATGTTCACGACTCTTCGTCGTCTTCAACAGCGTAACGCCGACTGGCGGATTGACGAGCGATTCGACCACTACCAGAACGCGTTGACGGATATTGTCGAGAAGGCGTCTCGACAGGCTGTTGAGTACGCTCGACAATTCGAGAGTCCGGTTATCGTTCTCGAAGACTTGTCCTTTATTCGCGAACGGTTGGATTACGGCAAGTTCATGAATCGCCGGTTGCATTCGTGGGCGTTTGCCCGACTTGCAGGTCGTATTGAAGACAAAGCGCGTGACGCTGGAATCCCCATCCGGTTCGTGAATCCGGCGTATACCTCCCAAACGTGCCACGCGTGCGGACACCTCGGATACCGTGGCCGACAAGCCACGTTCCGATGTACGAACAGTGAGTGTTGGGTCACGGAGTATCAAGCAGATATTAACGCGGCGGCGAACATCGCCGGGCGCGTAGACCCGTGGGGTGAGAGTCTGTCGTTGAAACCGACCGACGATGACACACCACAGGATGGGAGCACTTGTGACAGTGCCACAGGACACCGAGAGACGAGTCGGGAACCCCGACAGACGACTCTCTCGGAGTATGGTTCTGAAATCTCCGACGATGAGGCTTCCCTTGTAGGAAGCCCCGCCCTTTAGGGCGGGCGAGGATGTCACCGTCGAGCAAACCAACTTGTTGGATTTTCGGATGTGAGGACTGCCACAGCGTTTTGACTGTTCCTGTGATGCTCACTTCCTTCCGATCGACGTCCTGCACATCTGCGATTGGAATCACCTGTCCAGGTGCCGCTCGCAACTCCTCGTACACGCCCACGACCGCACTCATCACACCTGCCCCATCCACGACTCGTTCTGCCAACCGCCGACTGATCGCCGCCCGCGACCAGCCCGCCAATTCCTCCGCTAACCGCATCGACTGCTGGTTCACCGCCGCCAACTCTTCCTGTGAGAGTATCTCTCGGGGGTCTGGTCGCTCTGGGTCACACCACGGATCGACACTCGCTGCTCGCTCTCGGAACCCACAGAGCCGCTCGGCGCTTCCTTGTGCCACGACCATCCGGCATTCCGATTCTCGCTCCGACTCCTGTCCTCTGTCATATCGCTCCCGCGTTCGTTCGATTACCCATTCACGGGCTGCCATTCGCTCTTCTGCTTCCAGCGTCTGGCCGAACAATCGTCCGTCCGCAGTCGTCCGGTCATTCGCATAATCGACTGTTCCCTGAATCTCCAACTCGACCGTTGGCTGTAGTTCGGGTGTTTTCGCAACCTCGACTTCTTTGTCCTGTTCGATTGCCTGCTCTTCGACCGAAACTACTTGTCCGATAGTGCGTTTAGTGTTCATGGGTTTCAACCCTGAAGGCGCGTCTCCTACCGCGTCTTTTCCGACACTCACCCCTACATGAGTCACAACTCTACGTTCTCCAACAGCACAATTCTCCTACGCGCGCTCGCTTGCGCCTTCGCGAGCGTCCCCTGGGCGCGAAGCGAGCGCGTGTCACAGAAGGAGTACCAAACCAGCACGCGCGCCGTCCCGGTCGGGCCGAGTGGCCAGCGGAGTTAGTCTGGCGTGTTCCGAGCACGCCACGCGAGCGCAGGAACCGACCGACTAACCCGCTGGCGTTCCGGGAGGGTGCGAACGACGGTTCAGCCGAAGTGGACTGCGAGCGGGCGAACCAAAGAGATGAATCAGATCCAAAGTCCCTGTTGAACAGGCCACAGTCCACGTGTGAGATTGCTTCGAGACGTCATCTCTGAGAAACACCCAAACGGATGTATACAATGAGTACATAATAAACATCATGGGGACGATTTCAACACGCGTACCGGACGACCTCGAAGCCGAATTAGACGCCTACCTCGAAGACGAGAAACTCGACCGAAGCACTGCCGTCCGAAAGTTGCTTTCCGAAGGGCTAGAGGACTGGCGACGCGAGCGCGCCCTCGATAAACTCAAATCCGGCAAGGTAACGTTCACGAAGGCTGCCGAACTCGCCGAGATGAATGTCTGGGATTTCGCGCAGTTGTTGGACAGACGTGACATAACGTGGGTTGCAGGCGACCACCTCGAACGCGACCTTGAGGATCTCTAATGTGGATTTTTGATGCGACACCCTTGATTTATCTCGGCAAAGCGAACGCGCTTTCACATCTGACTGCCCTCGAATCCCCCCGATTCATTCCTGAACGAGTCTACGACGAAGTCGTCACGAAGGGACTCGACCACGACTATCCTGACGCGAGACGGATCGAACAACAGGTCGAAGCTGGAACGTACGATGTCGTGACGGTGGAAGAGACGACCCTGTTCGACCGCCTTCGACGAAACCCGAATCTGAGCGAGGCAGATATCGCCGTTCTTGTTCTTGCCGCCGGACGCGACGCAACAGCCGTAATGGACGAACAATACGGGCGTGACGTTGCAGAAACGGAAGGCATTCCGACTCGTGGAACGGCGTATCTCTTACTATCACTTGTGAAGCACGGTGTAATAACGACCGACGAAGCACGGGCGACTATCGATGAAATGATCGAACACGGCTGGTACTGTGCGCCAAATTTGTACGCTCAAATCGTTGCCAAACTCGATACGTTGTGACGGCACTGTTCGTACGACGGAGAGGGTATTTCATTCGTAAACAAGATGATTCAACTGACATTTTACTCACCTCCGATAACTCAATCCGAAGCAATCACTGCTTATCAGATAACGTAGGAACTGACCGACTAACCACGTAGGAGGGATTGAAAGGAGCCGGCGCTCGTTAGACGAAACGACATATGCACCGCAATGGAGTGAAGAGCGCAGCAAGGCGCAGCCGTCGAGCGTGCGGGGGATTTCGAGGGTATTGGCCATTCACTGCATCCGGGTCAGGGACGCCGTACTCTGCTTGGTAGGCTTGATCCTCCTCGATGAGGTAATTCAGAGCAAGACGAATGGCGATGGGGCATCCATAGCAGGTGAAAAGAAAAGCGGTGTATCACGGCCATCATTCGCCACTGAATCCACGCCAAATCCTTGTATCAACGCAATTTCCACCGATATTACACAGGAAGCTATGTGTCGAGAGTTCCCACCTGTGGTACTCACGTACATGGCCACCATACCCAGTATCAGCCCGGCCACTCGCACCGTCTTCCGAATCCACCCGACGACAGACCCACTTGCGACCGACACACTTTCAGACCAGTTCCGTCGCCTCTACAGCCTCACCGATAGCGACGACCAAACAGGCATACCCAATCTCCTCTCTCGCTCTGAACCGACGCCACGCATCCTCGAATGTTTGCTCATCGCCACACCGGATGGCTCGCTCGAATACAGTGTTGGCTTCCCACCGGAAATGGAGTCACAGGAAGACAATGATAGTGCGCTAACCGCCCTCGAAAACACACTCCGAACCGTCTTTCCGGATAGTTACGAACTCGAACGCGATACCGTCTCGCTTGCGACTACACTGGGACTGCCGACTGAGACCGATTCGACGACAGAATTAGATGAATCATTGTCTGACCCACACGTCGCAGCCATCGAATTTTCTGGCACTGGTGACCGCCGAAACGATTGGCAAACTGCACTGACGCCGTTCAGCGAACTCACGAACGACGACAATGCCAGACCACCGCTCGCGGCTATCACGGAAACGCTCGCGACGACCACCGTTCCCGTCGTCTTTCAGATCCTTCTCCGACCGAAACCCGACTGGACGACAGAAGCTGGCCTCTGGCGTAACAAGCTCACCACCGGGCGAGACTCACTTATCGGCTCACTCGTCGAAGAACTATTCGTCCCCACCGAGACACAACGAGATACGACCACACGCACCGAAAACCACCTTCCAGAAGAGACACAGCGCCGCCTTGACGGTATCGACGCACGCGACACCCGCCACTCCTTCGATGTAAATGTCCGTGCAGTCGCCGTCGCCGAAGACGACCCGTTCGAGGCGACCCATGCCGTCGAGGCACTCGCGACGACGCTGACGGCTATCGATGGGGCTGACTATCGACTCACTGCCGAGACCTATCCGGCCACTGGGAAGCGCTCTGCAGGCGCACTCGATTTGCTCGACGAGCTCCTCACGGCAGAGTTTCACGACGACCCAACCGGTCTTCGCACTCGTTTGCCGGGGGGTGGGACGACCAGTCCTTCCATCGTCGCTGACCCGACCGAAGTGCCGAGTTTCTGCGTCCTCGATGGGGCGCACCTCACCGGGAATGCTAAGCGAGCGTTTTCAGTCACTCCACGCGAGCGGGCGGCACTCATCCCACCATCACAGTCGCTCCTCTCGACCTACGAGGCACCGGGATTCACGCTTGGAACGCTCCTGACACAGGACAACCGATCGACCGACCAACGCATCTCCCTGCTGCCCGAGTTGCAATCCTTACACGCTGCCATCTTCGGCAAGACGGGATCCGGAAAAACCGTCCTCCTGACCACGGGAATGCTCGACAACCATGCGGCCACGGCGGGTCCGTCGATTCTCGTGGAGGGGAAAGGCGATGGGATGCCACTCGAGTATCTGCGTGCGCACTACAAGCGATACGGCACGTTAGAGAACGTCTATTTCTTCGACTGTGCGGCCGTCCTCCCGGCACTGTCGTTTTTCGATATTCGCCCACAACTCGCGGCGGGCATCGGTCGTTCGGCAGCCGTGCAGAACATTGCGGATCATTATATTGAAATCCTCATCGGCATCATGGGTCGCGAGCGATTCGAGCGTGCGGTTCGATCACCTGATATCATCACGTATCTCGTCAAGGCGCTATTCGACCCAGTTCATGGCGCGGACGCCTATTCGCACAGCGATCTCCACCGAGCGGCAAAACAGATGAAGGAAACCCGTGACGTGCCACCAGTCACTGATGAGACGCTTTCCGACCTGCTGGGCGGTGTCGTCACCACCACCGACGAACGCGCGTTCGATGCGGTCATGGACGGAGTGTTGAACCGCATCGAGAAAGTTCCGGTTGACGACCGACTCGCCCGGTTGTTCGATCACGTTCCTACGTTAGGAGCCGGGTTTAGCGACGAAACGGATGAAAACCCATCAGACCCACGCTTCGACTTCTTCGATGTGCTGGACGAGAACGCGGTCGTCATCCTCGATACGAGCGGGCTTCGTGAAGCCAGCAAGCAAGCGCTCACGCTCGTCTTGCTCTCGAACCTGTGGACGGCCCTTCAGCGTCGGAAACGCCTTCAAACAACGCAACAGGAGCATACGAATACCGCAGATCCCGCACTCGTCAATCTCTACATCGAAGAGGCAGCGCAGGTCGCATCGTCTGGTTTAATGACCGAACTGTTAGCACTATCGCGCGGCTTTGGGCTGTCGGTCACGCTCGCGATGCAGTTTCCGGCACAACTCAGAAATGCAGACAACGAGGCGTATGCGGAGATTCTGAACAACGTCTCGACCATCGTCACCGGAAACGTCGCGGTCGATCGGGATTTGGAACGCCGACTGGCGACGGGGGATATGTCTCCGAGCGAAGTCGGCAATCGATTACGCGCGCTCCATCGTGGACAGTGGGTCACGAGCCTGCCAGCACCGTTCGGTGCCCCCGAACCACGGCCGTTCGTCCTCGAATCCGCACCCCTTCCACCGGGCCACCCTGCAGGCGATGACCCACTCACGGAAACGGACGCTCTCGCATTCGGTGCACTGGTCGATGCGACTGCGGATCGAACGCGCCTCGACAGCGGGATCGATATGCTGGCTGACTCGGCCCACCAGACGCAGGAGACGGCGACCGCCGACAAACAGACAGCAGAGGATGGTGCCTCTGCCGACGCCCCACTCACCTCCGCACTCCCGTTTACGAAACGCCTCCCGATGTGTCTCCGATACGACGCGGCGATTCACGGCCTCGTCTGCACGGGCTGTGAGAGCCGCCATCCACCGACGATTGCTGGACTCAAACGCGGTATCGAGTGCTGTTCGAGTCTCGCGCAGATCGACCGCGATGATGTGCCAATCTGTGAGATCAACTTGACGCTCACGCCCACCGAACGCGAGGAAAGCGACTATTCTGACCGCCAGTTGTGCTTCCTTCAAGTAGTTTACAGCGCTCATCAGGGGGCGTATGACCCACTGGAGTACGACATCTGCTGGGACAGCATGCTCCACTTGCAGGCATACACGGGAATCGAATCCGAAGCCGTACAGACGCTCGTCGATGACGGCCTGCTCAACATCGATTGTGACCACCCTCATCGGCTCTATACGCTCACGGCGGACGGGCGAAACGAGATTCAAGCCGCCTATCGGGAAGGGATTGGCTATGGCCACGGCGTTGGTGATTTGGGTGAGTCCACGCTTCATCGCATGATGGTTCAGATAGGTGTGGAGTTGTTCACCCGCGAGTACGCGGAGAATCCGGGCTCAGAAGTCACGTCGGTCGTGCCGTACTACGAACTCGACGACGGACATCGACTGGACGTTGCAGGCCTCGACGAAGCGGGTGAGATTCGCGTCGTCGCCGAAGCCGAGCGCGTGAATCACGACGTTCGGAGGGCCGTCCCCGAAGATTACGACAAGATGGCGTCGTTCGACCCAGAAGAAGCGATCTGGATCGTCAGAAATCGTGAGAGCGCACACGACGTACTCCACGCGTTGAACGAACCGCCGATTGGGAAGCCACGCGTTGAAAAGACTTACAGCCGAAGTTCACCGCCGAGTGCGTTCCGCCTGGATGCACCTGGGTGTACGCAGATTCACACGCTGCGGTATGTGCGAGATTCGTTGCTCGAGTTATAGCCACCAGCACAGAAGACGGATTGGTCAAAAAACAGATCCTACTCGATCGGCAGATGGCCGCGGTGAATATCACCGTAATGACTACGCATTTTACCCCAGCTACTCGTTCCTGACTCGATGAAAAAAGATTCAGTCCGCCTCGGTGTCGTCGGCTTAGGATTCATGGGTCAAACCCATGCCACGAATGCTGAGGAATTTGGCCACAATGTCGTGGCGGGAACCGATATCGATCCCACGGCGCGTGACGAATTCGAAGTGGCATACAACGCAACCACGTATGAAGGGTTCGAGGCGATGTACGAGGCGGAGGATCTCGACGCAGTCGCTGTGTCCACGCCGAACACCTACCATGAACAGGCTGTCGTTGGCGCACTAGAACATGGATACGACGTGTTGTGCGAAAAGCCGCTCGCTGATACGCTCGACAGCGCGGAACGGATGGCTGCGGCCGCTCGGAAGGCCGATGGCTTTTGTATGGTGAACTTCCACAACCGTGTCTCGACCGCAGCGGAACTGTTCTTGGGGTATCAAGAAGACGACCACTTCGGAGACGTTAGGCACGTTCGAGCGAACTACATTCGCTCCCGTGGTATTCCAGGCGTCGGCTCGTGGTTTACCAACGAGGAACTATCGGGCGGTGGTGTCGTCGTCGATATCGGCGTTCACGCCATCGATCTCGCACTGTATCTGATGGGTTTCCCGCCGATCGAGGATGTCTTCGCGGTCACCCGTAGTCAGTTCGGGAATCGAGACGATTACGTCGATCCGGACGACTGGTACGACGCCACCGAAGAAGCAGTATTCGACGTCGAGGACTCTGCAACGGCGTTAATTCGCTGTGCTGATGACCGAACGATCTCACTCGAAGTCGCATGGGCGGCAAACGAGACTGCTACACAGGAGTTCGTCGTTCGCGGGAGCGATGCAGGCGCACGACTCGATCTCGGCGGCGAGGAGCTAACGATGTTAGAGGCAAGCAAACAGGGCGCTGATCACCTCGTCGAATCGTCGATCAGCGAGGCATCGATAGACGACACCGGCTGGCGCGGGAGCGACAAGCGATTCCTCGATGCCGTCGCAGCGGGCGAAGCGCCCGATTTCAATACGGTCGAGCAAGCTCTCACCACCCAACGTGTGATGGATGCCATCTATCGCTCCGCTGAAACCGGCGAGCAGGTTTCGGTCGAGAACAGTATGGAGATGAAGACACAGGCACCAACACGGTAATCCTCACAGCTATATGATCGATACTCGGTAATTGCCACCCATCTATCCCGTCTATCGGGATTTGTGGCCGAAAATTCGCTTGAGACGAGCAAATATTCCAGGTGTGGACTCGGATAGGTCGTCCGCTTCGAGCGCTCGTTCGTCGTCACGCCCATTCCGAAGTCGTTCATTTTCTGATTCCAGTGCTCGAAGTGTCCGTTCGAGTTTGGTGATCGTCTCGATGCGGGCACGTTCGCGTTCGTGGAGTGAGACTGCGCCATCATCTGTCGTGACGACTTTTGTCGATTCAGCCATGGGCATCGTGGTCGCCAGGTTGTCATCGGTGCAGCTGTCCGTTTCAGTACTACCCTCGACGCCGTCGTCATGTAGTGAATGGAAGTCTGAAGACACGCTGACTGCTCGTTCGATGGTGATCTCGCCATAGGTTCGTCCATCGCCGGAGTGAACGGCGTCCCATTTCTCGCAGTGGAGTCCCAAGCGTCGAATCTGTCGATCCATTTGTCCCGTCTGCACCCGTCCAAAAGGCGAGCAGACAACTGAGCGTCATATCCGTTTCCGAGTGACTGTTGTACCCGGCCGTGTCACCACGCCGAACGCGTTCGAATTTCGCGCTGTTTGCCACAGACCATCCGCGATTCGTTGCTCGCGTTAGAATCGCCTGAATGAGGTGAGTTGGTGGTTTCGAACTCGGTTTCAATCGGAGAGTCGTCTTCACGTGAATGAGGATGGTGAGTGTCCCAAACGAACCCGTGGCTATCTCGAACCCGTCAGTCGAAACTCCCATTGCCAAATCGACGACGGAGGTTTAATACAACCGGCATTCACATTCCATACCATGGGATACATTGTCAAGATGCCCAAGTTGGGGCTGGAAATGGACACCGGGACACTCAACCTCTGGACCGTTTCCGAAGGAGACACAGTGGAGGAAGGCGCCGTCATTGCCGAAATCGAATCCGAGAAGACGACAGCCGAAATCGACGCTCGGGAGGATGGCGTCCTCAGACGTGCCTTCGTCGAGGAGGGCGACGTGACCGAACCGGGGGCACCGCTTGGGATCGTTGCTGCGCCCGATGCCGATATCGATGAGTTGGTCGCGGAGATCGAGGGCGAATCTACGGAAACGCCGTCCGCCGTGTCGTCCGACGGTGCGGGTGCGAGTACTGCAGATACCCAACAGTCGGCCACGGATCAATCGGCCGCATCGACGAGCGACGTCAGGGCGACACCGCGAGCAAAGCGACGGGCCGAGGAGCTCGGGGTTGACCTCACGGCTATCGACGGCACTGGGCCGCAAGGCGCCATCGACGAAAGCGACGTCGAGGCAGCGGCCGAGGACGAAACGGCCGCATCGACGGACGATGTCAAAGCGTCACCACGAGCGAAACGGCGTGCAGAGGAGTTGGGCGTCTCACTCCCCGATGTCGACGGGACCGGTCCACAAGGATCGGTGACCGAAGCCGATGTAGAAACCGCGGCGGAATCGATGGACGACGAATCGGCGGACGGGGAAGCAACCGAGACATCGACTGCTGCCGAACCCGAGGTTCCCACGGAACGGGTGTTTGCCACGCCGAGCGCCCGACGGCTGGCACGCGAGTTGGGTGTCGATGTCGAAACAGTCGAAACGGAGGTGGACGGCCGGCTCACGGAAACCGACGTTCGGATGGCTGCCGAGGAACCGTCGCCCGATGAAGTCGAGACAGTACCCGGAACGCGGGCTGAAGAACGACCGCTGACGGGGATGCGCCGTACTATCGCGGAGCGTCTCGGACAGAGCGACCGTGAAGCAGTCCACGTCACGGAACATCGGTCGGCCGATGCGGAAGAACTCCTCACCGCCGCGACGGCCGCAGACGAGGCACTCGTCCCCGACGTGTCCGTGACGGATATCCTGTTGACGGCACTGTCGGCGACGCTCGACGCCCACCCGGAGTTCAATGCCACCTTCGAGAACGACGTCCACCAGTTACATGAAGCACACAACATCTGTGTCGCCGTCGATATCGACGCCGGACTCATCGCGCCCGTCATTCGTGATGTGGATTCGCTTTCGCTCTCCGACCTCGCGGCAACGCGCAGGGAGGTGACCGAGCGAGCGCTCTCCGGCGAGTACACGATGGACGACCTCACGGGCGGGACGATAACGGTCTCGAACCTCGGTGTCCTCGGCGTCGAGCGGTTCGACCCGGTGATCAATCCACCACAGATAGCCATCCTCGGCGTCAACACCATCAAACGCGAAGTGGTTCCGACCGAAGACGACGAGGTAACCGTCCGCAAGCGGATCTCGTTCTCACTCTCCTTCGACCACCGTATCGTCGACGGTGCGGATGCCGCGCGGTTCCTCGGGACGCTCGTTGAGCACGTCGAAAACCCGTGGCCACTCGTGATTGCGGCGGGAGAAAAATAACGCTGAAACCGGGTTACGGTACCCGGAAGAGTCCCGCATCCACAGCCCGTTCTACCACCGCATCGATTTGGACGAGCCGTGGACCGTCGCTGACGGGGCGCAATTGGACGGCTGCATCTCGAACTTCGAGTTCGCGTTCACCGTCTGCGCTGATGACACCGGTGGAAACGTCGAATTCGAACGCCTCGCCGTCGTCGAGCACGCGATACTCTTCGACAGGGACCTTCGAGAGGACGCCCGGAACGGTGACCGCATACACCTCCTGTGCTGGGTCGCTCGGCTCCCCCACTCGGAATCCGATACCGCCGCGGTCGTCAGGACGGTGTACGGTGCGGCCGCCAGCGATGCCGGAGAGACCGATTTCGTTCGGTGACGCTCGTGAGACGACGCCGCCAATGACGTCTTCCGGGTCGAGAATGGCTCGAGTTCCGACGAACTGCTGGTCCAGAATCCCGAGGGTCGCGAGCCCTCGAATGCGGCGCTCGCCGGTTCCATCGTCGACGATCGCTTCGACGGTTCCGTGACGAATCGTCGTCTCATCGGCCGAGATACCGCCGGTCGCGATGAGCCCTGTGGCGGTACCGGCGATGGTCCCATCGACCGAAGTGGGAACCACGTTGTTCGTTCCGGTCGAGATACTCACGACTGGAACGTCACCGATACCATGAGCGACGTCACGATTGGTGCCGTCACCGCCGAGTACGACCACGGCATCGGCCTCGTCCGAGAACCGTTCCGCAGCGTTCCGGGCGTCCTCACCGGACGCCGTGACCGTCATGTCAAGCAGGTCGACTTCGAGGTCGTCCGGTGCGTCGTCCACAATTCGGTCAGCGAGGCCGGCGCTATCCGGCATGACGAGGACGTCGGTGTTGTTCGCCATCGTCAGTCCTTCGAGCACGCAGGTCGCCGTCCGACGCTTGGCGTAGTTGCTACTGACGCTTGCACCGCCCGTTAGTCGCCGGATGTCGCGGCCAGCGACCGGGTTGACGATGAGTCCGACTGTTGGGGACACTTATACGACGCGGTCGATAGCCGCCTTCACGTCGTCGGCGTCCGGCAGGACTTCCTCTTCCAACGCCGGACTGAACGGGATGTGTACGTCCGCGACACCGACGCGCTGAACCGGCGCGTCGAGGCTGAAGAACGCGTTCTCCATGACGCGGGTCGCAATCTCCGCGTGGGTACCGTACGAGAGCGGACTCTCGTCGGCGATGACGAGCCGCCCCGTCTTGTTGACACTCTCGACGAGCGTATCGGTATCGAGCGGATAGAGTGACCGGAGGTCGATGACTTCGACGCTCGTCTCGCCCGCGAGGTCGTCCGCGAGGTCGAGCGATTCGCCGACCATTCGCTGTGTCGCGACCACCGTCACGTCGTCGCCCTCGCGCTCGACATTCGCCGTCCCAAGTGGAATGGTGTAATCCTCATCGAGCGGAACCTCGCCCGTCTGTTCGTACATCGCCTTGTTCTCGAAGACGAACACCGGGTCGTCGGAACGGATGGCCGACTTCAACAGGCCCTTCGCGGCCCGCGGTGTTCCGGGGGCGACGGCGATGATGCCCGGGAAGTGTGCAAACCACGTGTGGAGCGTGCCGGAATGTTGACTCGCGGCACCCATCCCACCGCCTTCGGTCGTTCGGACGGTCACCGGCATCTCGGTCTTGCCGCCGAACATGTACCGATTTTTCGCCATCTGGTTGATTATTTGCTCCGAACAAACGCCGAGGAAGTCCGCAAACATGATTTCGACGACGGGCCGCGTTCCCGTCGCTGCGGCACCGACGGCCGCGCCCATGAATCCAGCTTCGCTTATCGGCGTGTCTCGAACTCGATCCTCTCCGAAATCGTCGACGAGACCGCTCGTCACTTCGAAGACGCCGCCGAACTCACCGACGTCTTCGCCGATGATGAAAACGTCCTCGTCACGGTTCAGTTCCTCCCGCATCGCGAGTCGAATGGCCTCTCGAACCGTCATCTCTTCCGTGTCCGACGGTCCCGAGGACGGCACGCTTTCGGTACTCATCGGTCTTCACCTCCGTCGGTCCGCATCCGCTGTGCAAAGTCGTCTATCTCGGGTACGTTGGTGTTGAACATGTCGTCGTAGGCCTCGTTCGGGTCGGGGTAGTCAGCTTCCTTGGCGTTCTTCGCTGCTTTCTCCACCTGCTCGCTGATTTCGGATTCCATCTCCTCGAACTCCGATTCGGTGATGGTTCCGGCGTCGATGAGGCGTTCTCTGAACGTCTCGATGGCGTCGTTCTCCTTCCAGAGTGCGATGTCGTCGTCCGTTCGGTACGGTTGCTGGTCGCCCTCGAAGTGACCGCGATAGCGGTAGGTGTCCGCTTCGATAAACGTCGGTCCGTCGCGCTCGATGGCACGCTTTCGGGCCTCCTTTACCGCTTCGTAGACGGCGGTAACGTCCATCCCGTCGACCGTAAAGCCGGGGATGTTGTACGCCTCCGCGGTCTCGCTCAGGTTCTGTAGGTTGTGTTGTTTTTCGACCGGCGTCCCCTCACCGAATTGGTTATTCTCGACCAAAAATATCGCCGGGAGGTTCCACGTCGCGGCGAGGTTGATGGCTTCGTGAATCTGTCCTTGCGCGACGGCACCGTCGCCGAAAAACGCCAATGCGACGGTGTCCTCTCCTTTGACTTCCGATGTAAGGGCGGCACCCGTCGCGAGCGGCGGACCGGCACCGACGATGCCGTTCGCACCTAACATGCCCGCATCGACGTCCGCGATGTGCATCGAGCCACCTTTGCCGTTACAGTAGCCGTTCGCCTTGCCATACAGTTCGGCCATCATCTCGTCCAAATCGAGTCCCTTTGCGATGCAGTGGCCGTGCCCTCGGTGAGTACTCGTGATGTAGTCGTCCTCCTCCAGTGCCGAACACGCACCGACGCCCACCGCTTCCTCGCCGATGTAGAGGTGTACGAATCCCGGAAGCTCTCCGTCCCCAAACAACTCTCCCGCTTTTGTGTCAAACGCCCGAATAGTAAGCATCCGCCGTAATGCTTCTTTTTGTCCGTCTTTAGTATCAATGTCGATTGCTACCATAGTCCATGATACGATTGGCTCATTGCGCATTAACATTTATGAATAATTATGGACTTGTCATTGTACTAATTGAAATCTCCGATAGACACTGGCCTGCTTCTCGGAGAGCAAACTCCTCGTCTTCGAGCGCGTACACAGAGCCGTCGGAGCGCGCTACCAATCCGGTAATCCATACCACCGTGCAATCACGATGACCGGGTCGAACCAGGTTCCACAACGGGAGGTCGGGTACAGTGACCGCCGGTGCCGTAACTGTGGCTCGTTCATTACGCCGGACTTCACCCGCGTCTTCGGGAATAACGACGACCAAGTGTTCGGTTGTTTCAGTTGTCTGTCAGCGACAGCGGTTAAAAACGGGGAAGCACGGACCGAACGATCCGCACGTCGCTCCTCGAAGACGAGCGAACAGATACCGAGATAGTCAACCCGGTCGTCGTTTCGCGGTGCGTTCGAGTGTAACAGCCCGGTTCATTCCCCGCTGGCGCTCGTCGACCGTCACGACAACCAGGACAGGGTGGTCGCGTCGTCTCCGGTGGGGAGGTCGTAGTTGCCATGGAGGAGAAAGTTCAGCACGGCGTCAGCAGGGAAAACGATTATTCATCGTGAACCACCTATACCGTACGATGACCTCCCCAGAAAAGTCGGCTACGTCGGGGACAGTAGCCGATGATACGCTACTCACTGAAGGGGACGACGGGTCCACATTCTTCCGCACCGTGGTTGCGGACGCAGGCCAACCCATTTTCACGCTCGATACGTCGGGCGTGATCGTATATGCGAACCGAGCGGTTGGGGACCTCTTCGGCTATGACGTCGATGCGCTCATCGGCTCCCACATGCGCACGTTCTTCCCCCCAGAATATGCGGACGCATATTGCGAGGATTTCGAGGCGGCGGTTCACGGAACGGACGAACCATCGGAGTCGATCCACCGAACAACGCTCGAACGAACGGGATACACCGCCGATGGAGAGACACTGCCGCTTCGATTCTCATTCACGGAACAGACATACGAGAACCAGCGCGTGTTCACAGTAATCATTCGAAATCTAACCGAACGGAAAGCACAGGAGCAACAGCACCGTGACAGTGAGGCGCGATTCCGACAGATCGCCGAACGAATCGATAGCGTTCTCTGGATGGCTGACGCAGACCTCTCGGAAGTGCTGTACGTGAATTCGGCCTACGAAGACGTGTGGGGGCGCACACGGGAATCACTCTACGAGGATCTACGAACGTACATCGAAGCCATTCATCCGGATGACCGTCCATACGTCGAAAAGCTGCTCGAGCAAATGATGCGGGATTCGAGGGGGGGAACACTCCAGAGCGACTACACGACGGAGTATCGGATCGTACAGCCCGATGAAACCGTGCGTTGGATCTCTGATCGCAGTTTCCCCGTCTACGATGACGATGGCGAGATTCACCGATTCGTCGGCGTTGCCCAGGACATCACAGCACAAAAACATCGTGAGGAAGCACTCACACGGCAATACGACATTCTACAGACGATCTCTGAGATCAACACCGTCCTCAGACAAGTGAACAAATCGATGGTCGAGGCGACCACACAGGCCGAAATCGAATCGTTCGTGTGTGAGCACCTCGCCAGCTCGGAACTGTATCAAGCGGCCATTATCACGGATTTCGAACCGGCGACAGAGGGGATCACCATCCGCACGACGTCCGGTGTCGAGGACGAGTACCTCGACGCGATTCGCATGGCCGATCCAACGGACACCGAACAGGGTGCAGCGGCACGCGCGATCGAAACTGGCGACACCCAAGTCGTTGACGACATTCGAACCGATGCTGGCTTTCCAGCATCCGTACGGGACGCAGCCCTGTCGCAGGGATACCGTTCTGCGATCTGCGTCCCCCTCGTGTATGGTGAGACGATCTATGGTGTGCTCGTCGTCTATGGATCGAAATCCGACTTGTTCAGTGACCGAGAACGAGCGATCTTCGACGAACTGGGTTCGACGCTCGGGTATGCGATCTATGCCATCAAAACCCAACAACTTCTCTTTACGGATCGCGTGGTCGAACTCGAATTCGATCTTACTGATACCGACGCCTACTTCCCCATCGCCTCGGGCGACCTCGATTGTACGTTCGTTCTCGATGCCGTCGTCCCGACCTCGACGGGACGGTTGCTCTACTACGTGACCGCGAACGATATTCAACCGGAGGAAGTCGTTGGCCACGCTGACCAGTCGCCGAGAGTCAAGCGGGCACGCTGTATCTGCACGCACGCGGAGAGCAGTCGGTTCGAATTTCTCTTCAAGGGAGGGAAAACAGCCTCACAACGGTTCATCGAACTCGGTGCACACATCCACGCGGGGTATGCCGCAGACGGCACCGGGTCACTCACCATCCGGGCACCTGCAACGACCGAGGTACGGCCATTTGTCGATGTCATTCACGCGGTGTATCCAAGGGCACATTTGGCCGCAAAACACGAGTTCGACCGCTCAATCGACTCGCCGACGGAGTTCCGAACGAAACTCCAGCAACAGTTGACAGACCGCCAACTCGAAGTTGTACAGATGGCCTACCATAGCGGCTACTTCGAGTCACCCCGCAAGAGCACGGGTGAAGAGTTAGCGGCGACACTGGACATCTCTGCGCCAACGTTTCATCAGCATTTGCAAGCGGCCCACCGCAAACTCCTCATGGCGATTTTCATGGATAGCTCAGATGTCGGCTGACCCCCTCCACGAAGCGAATAAGCGAAGCAAACCGGTGGCAGCCCTAAATGATAAGGTATAATACTTCTATCGGCTGATCTACTCTACCCAGCAATGACAGTTAATGACGTCGCGAACGGACAACTCTCCGTCGAGACGGGGTTCGAGCTTCTGGCGAATCCTCACCGACGCGTCATCCTTCTCCATCTCTCTGGCGGCGATGGATCTTCCGCGACACTCGCCGACTTGGCTGCCGAGCTCCACGCCCAGTTGGACGACGTAGAATCGACAGAGCAGGCACAAATCGGACTCGTTCACCACCATCTACCGAAGCTCGCCGATTTCGGACTCATTGAGTACGACCGGCAACGGGAACACGTTCGCTATCACGTCGATGACCGGATCGAACTGCTGCTCGAATATCTGGAATATTAGCGGGACTTCCAGGGGATGAGATTCCGAAGCCGACTGCTGACCCAACCGCCGACCGTCGGCGAGGCAGTGCTGGTCACGGATTCGAGCGCTCGGCGTTTCGCTCGTTCTTCGTCACGTTCGGCGCGAAGCCGTTCGTTCTCTGATTCCAGTTCTCGAAGCGTTTGTTCAAGTTTGGTGATCGTCTCGATGCGGGCGCGTTCGCGTTCGTGCAGGTGGGTTCCACTTTCGTTCGTCATGACAGCTGCTGTCGATTCAGCCATCTCAGTCGCCGTGTTGTCTCCGATGCCAGTTTCCGTTTCAGTGTTGATGGAGTCACCGTCGTCGCTCGGTGAATACACATCCGACGTCACACTGGTTGCTCGTTCGATGGTCGTTTCGCCATAGGTTCGCCCGTCGCCGTAGTGGACGGCATCCCATTTCTCGCGATGGAGCCCCGACCGTCGAAACAGGCGATCCATCTGTCCCGTGTCGCCACCCGTCCAGAAGGCGAACAGGCAACTGAGCGCCATATCCGCTTCCGAATGACTGTCGTAACCCGCCGTCTCGCCACGCCAGAGGCGTTCGAATTTCGCGCTGTTCGCTGCTTTCCGTGCGCGTTCGATCACCTCGTCGTCAGAGAGCGTTTTTGAATCGGTTGCAGCGGACGCATTCGATGCCTGAGTTTCGTCCGCAACTGACGAGTCGGATTCGGCGGTGTCAGAATCGTCCTCATCAGCCGCGACGTGGGCTTTGTACACTGTCGTGAGTGCTTCCGTCCGCTCGTGGATACTCGTCGGCAAGCTCTCGACGTGTGCCCCGGTCACGGTGAAAAAGCGGCCGGTCTCGTACAGTTCGACATTCCTACGACGATTTCGTCCCGGTGGGAGTGTGCCTTCGACGAGGACGTGATAGCCCGTTCCGGACGGGCTGATTTCAGTATAGGAATCCAACTGGTCGATGATCGTTGCTGCCCACTCGGTTGGCGAGTCTGTCTCCTGATCACGTGCGCTATCGAGATCGATGCCAACGAGCGGGTCGTCCGATGTAAACACGAAGCCGAGGCCGTTGCCAGCATTGGCACGTGCATACGCGGCGGCGTCTTCGAACGTCGTCCACGTCTCAGGCTTGTTTGTTGATGCATATTGGCCCGTGCGGGGATTTACCGGCACCTTCGTGGGTTTCTCGCCACGGGACTGTTCACGCCAACAGACCCACTGGTCGTGCTGGCGGAGGCGTGATGGAACGTCGGCTTCTGGAGGTACATCTATCGTCATGTGGTGGCGGCTCCGGTTTTTTGGAGGCGATTATTTCTCCAAAGGAACGCTTCCTATTTGGTCGTATTTTCGGTGATGAGAAGGCTCTTCGACGTTGAAGTGTCCATCCCAGTGGATGTTCCGCGATGGATTCCGTCTCCATCCCGGCAATCCGCGGGTTGAGTGGGTGAGAATTGCCGAAAACGACGCTAGAGAATTCTCGTGTCGTGTACACCCCTGAGTTCTCCCGTGAGAAGGCTTGTTGTGACGATGTGTAGACTGAGACCAGAAAATCGCTTGGGCGCTCGGCGATGAGTGGCTGCACTTGCAACCTCCATCACAGGCGAGAGACCTCGTGCCGAGTGATTTGTCGTTAATAACTCACTGCGAATACTTGAATGTCGAGAACACCACAACCGATAGACTGAGAGGATTTGTACAGTTATTAAAATGGCCAATACCGTTGGACATTCGGTTGTCGGTGTATCCTCTCAAAACTCGTGAAAGTGCCACATTCACTGGGGAGAGTGCGCCAAGAGCGGGAGTTGGTTTCTCTACGGCATCGGTTCTGTCCTCAATTCGTGATTGGCGAAACACCCGATTTCGCCGGTAAAAGTCGGGGTGTACCGGCGAATCCTGATTTTCGGCGTGTGGTCGTGTTTCCCTCGTTCGCCTCCCCGAAGCTGGTTGTTCGATACCCACATTGAATTCTTCGTCCAGGCCGGTTCTCTCGACTGTTATCGGTCGGTTCGCGTTTATCCATTTTCCCTCTCTTTCCCGCGAATGCGGCGAGTTTAAATTTCGAAAACGGCAGTCTCCACCCCCTCTTGTCCATTGAATTCCCGGAGTATGGCCATTTTGAAGGCAGTCATTGTCGGGGGTTTGAGGCAGCAATATGACGATACAGAAGCCATCTATGGGTACTGCTTGCCTCCACACATACGACCATACGTGAACCGATACACTGTATTGCGCCGAACGGTCGATTACAGCAACGAGTGGCGTCTAGTTAGTGTTCAGTTGTGATTCGAACGACTCTGTCCTTGACGGACGTACCCCAGTACCACTGCACCGATCAGTACCACCGTCACGCAAATTGCGACCATCGAGATGATGAGACTCGACAGCACTGCCGAAACGACGAACAAGGTCATCGCCACGGCACCGAGTTCGACTGCGCGTTTGTGCCAGTAGGTGTACTGGGAAGCACGAGTGAATCGGACGTAGACGAATGCGCCAGCGAGCACCGCCGGGAGCACTACGTCGGAATACATCGTATTGGGGATGAGATTCGTCACTGACACGGCCCATACACCCCCTGTGGCAGGAGCAAGGTGTCGATCGCACTCGAAAACATCCAGAACAAACTCCGTGCCCACCACCGGAGTGTGTAGATGTGTACCCACCCCGTATCACACCCTGCGAGACGCTGGAGATTGTCTTGGAGTTTGCATCCTGCATGGGTACCAGCACACCCACCTGCAATCGGAATGAAATCACCTGGAACCGGATCGGCGAGCGATGCTAGACTCCAGTATGTACACCCGCTTTTCGCCCAATAGCAGACAGCATCCATCTGAAGACTCCCGGCATACCGAAAGAACGGCACGCGTGGATGCTGACGCCGACTGAGCCATTGGCGTGCACGCACGCGGTCTGTGGTCGTCGTGATCGCTGTCGCCCCGAGAACCCCACCGGTCAGTGCACCCACGGTTTTGAGTACAGATCGACGAGAGCGACCCGTCATTCGTATTTCCTCCTGTCGTATGCGGACTGGAGCGTGCGTATTTTGCTGGAAAACCGCTCGTTGAACGCAGCGAATTCGACTAACAGTATATCGAAATTCTCGACCTCGTTTCGAGTTCGGGTCGCGGCCGGGTCGGTACTCCTTTCTACTGTGGACTTGATAGTCTCCATTGCTTCTTGCACCTCAAGAAGCGCGGTCGGTGTCTCTAGCACCGGCCTTTCTGTAAGGCACCGCGCTCCCAGCTGAGACGTTATACGCTACCGTTTTAGTCTTAGCTACAGGTCGTGCGTGGAAAGCCAACCAGAAAATGACAGTCTCCGTTTGAGTGCTTTCGTACTGCTCCACCGAATGATGGGAACCGAGAATTCCGATTTCACTGACCGGTCGAATCCACTCGATGCTCGATACTGAACTGGATATTCTGTGTGCATCACCGACTCATGTTAAGAGGTCATCTTTCCCCATCGCAATTCGCGTGTATTGCTAGTTTCCCAAAGAGCAATTCTTGGCGATGATTGTCGGTGTCGGATTGATCGTTTTTCGACATCGTGACCGTTGGTATCGATACTCGACGGAGCTGCAATCACGATTGAAGAGTCACACAAAAGCGTCTGTACACCCTGAGAAAATACGAAATCTCAAACTCCGGCTCTGTTGAAATCCTATTTTCTCGACACCTTTCTTGCCAGAATAGCCGTTAGGCAGGTGTGCGGACTGATAGTTAGAGAAACTGACAGTTTAGATAAATAATTATGCGGGCGTGCTGCATACACAGCGCGAATGTAGCAGTCATATCCACCCTCGCGTCTTGTATCGTGCTGCTTACCCGAGTGCCTCGAGAATCCGACGCAGGTCAGCGGCGAACAACACAACCTAACACCGCACTTCTGCCTACCACTGGTCCGCTCGTAGTCCCGAGTATCCTGTAATAGGCGCCGATTATACCCTTTCATTCCTCCGGTATCATTGATAGGGCCGACATCGCGTTAGTGTGGCCGCCCGTCTTTTTCCCTCGGACAGAGCGGAAATGTGCTTATCTTTATGACTGCTCGACGCGTATCAACAAATCAGTACTAACGATGGCAGAGCGGTTGAATGGGGGCGCCGTGAGGTGGTTTCCTCAAGCGGGAGCCGACGATATTACTGTCGCCGGTGGAAAAGGAGCAAACTTGGCCGTGATGGCACGGGCAGGCCTCCCCGTGCCACGGGGATTCGTCGCCACCACCGCTGTATACCGGAATCTCGCCGATTCATCGCAGATTCGGGAGACGATCGGTAAACTCGACGCGATCGATTCGGACGACACCGACGCACTCGCCCCTCTCGCTGCTCAGCTCAGGTCGCTGATCGAAAGTCGGGAGTTCGGTGCGTCCATCGAGGCGGCGGTTGCCGATGCAGTGTCATCGTTCGAGAGTGCCGGTTCCTTTGCCGTCCGGTCGAGCGCCACGGCCGAGGATCTGCCGAGCGCGTCTTTCGCCGGACAGCACGAGACGTTTCTCGGCGTAGCGAGCGAGGACATCCTCGACCGGGTTCGAGACTGTATGGCCAGTCTCTTCACTGACCGGGCGGTCGCCTATCGGGCGCGCAACGGTATCGCCCACGCCGACGCGGAGATGGCAGTCGTCGTGCAGCCGATGGTCGACGCGGCGGCCGCGGGCGTCCTCTTCACCGCAGACCCCGTGACCGGGAACCGACACGTCTCGTCGGTCGACGCGAGTTTCGGCCTCGGGGAGAGCATCGTCGCTGGCGAGGTTACGCCAGACCACGCGCTCGTGGACGAACGTACCGACGAAGTGCTGGAGTACACGGTCGGTACGAAGACGGTCGCCGTCGAATTGCACAGGGGCAGCACCGGTAACGGTGGAACCCGAGCGGTCGAACCCGAGAAGACGCGAACCGCCGAGAAGGACGGGACCAGGCGAGTCGAACTGCCGCCGGACCGGCGAGAGTCGCGCGTGCTCACAGACGACCAACTTCGTACCCTCGTCGGGCTCGGCGAGCGAGCCGAATCCTTACTCGGCGCACCACAAGATATAGAGTGGGCGCTCGCAGACGGGCAATTCGTCCTCCTGCAGTCTCGTCCGATTACGTCGTTGTTCCCGTGTCCGTCACCAGCACCGGTCGACGACCGTCTCCACGTCTACGTCAGTATGGGCCACATGCAGGCAATGCCGGAGGCGATGCCGCCGCTCGTCCGTGACGTCTGGCGGACCTACACCGGAAACGCGCTCTCCACCGCGGGTCTCGACGTATCCCTCGGCAACCCGACGGTCGAGGCAGGGGGTCGGGTCTACATCGACGTCACCTTGTTTCTGCGGGACACCGATACGCAATCTTGGCTGATAGAACGAATCGCCGCCGTGAACAAACCCATTTCCGCCGGTCTCGAAGATATCGTCTCTCGACAGCCCGACGAGTTCGAGTCTCGAGGCGTTACGATCGGTGCGTTGCCGGGATACGTTGTGACAGCCTGGCGGTTGGCCAGACTGATCGGCCCCGCGGTCCCGCGCATCGGTCGGAATGTCCTCGGTGCGCTGGCCGGTCGTGGGACCATTCCCGACGAGTCCTGGGCCTCCATAAGCGAATTGTTCCTCGGAGGGGTCACCGCCGGTCCGACCACCGAAGCCCGGGCTCGCGCCGTGTTCGAGGCCATCGACATCGGACGAATCCTTCGGGAGGTCTACCCGCGAATCAGCCCGCTGTTCCTCGCGTTCGCGCTCGATGGGTGGCTCAAGCGGAAGTTCCCTGACCACCCGGAGGACGTGAACGCGATTGGACGAGGGTTCGAACGCGACGTCGTCACTCGCATCAACCTCGGCCTCGGTGACCTCGCCAACGTCGCCCGAGAACACCCACCGGTTGCCACCGCCATCCGCGACGGCGCCTCCCTCGCGGCCCTCAAGGACGTTGAAGGAGGTGGGCGCTTCCTCAAGGCGTTAGAGACCTTCCTCGACGAGTTCGGGCACCGTGGAACCGGCGAAATCGACCTCAGCAGGCCGCGCTGGCGTGAGGACCCATCGATGCTCCTCGCCGTCGTCCGGGCAAACCTGGCGGACGAGGCATCGGGTGACCACCGTGAACGCATTCGGCGTCTCGAAGATGAAGCCGAATTGGCCGCCGCACGTCTCGAAGGGCGCGCCGATCACGGGCTGCTCGGGCCGCTTCGCCGCCGCTACGTCCGCTGGCTCATCCGCACCTACCGCGACACGATCTACCTCCGTGAGTATCCAAAGCAGGAAGCCGCCCGGGCGTTCACAGCGTGGCGAACGGCACTGCTGGACGCCGGGGAGGCGCTCGTCGCTGCTGGACACCTCGATCAACAGGGCGACGTCTGGTATCTCCACAGGGACGAACTGTTCGACGCGCTCGATGGAGCGCACGTCGACGTCGATATCGCCGCCCGCCGCCGTGAACACGCACGGCACATCGAATTCGACGCGCCACCTGTATTGACGAGTGAGGGTGAAGCCATTCGTAGCCACACGGAACGCGAAATGGTTCCCGAGGGGGCACTGGTAGGAACTGGCGTCTCGTCGGGCGTCGTCGAAGGGGTGGCTCGCGTCATCCGTGACCCGTCGACTGCGACGGTGGAGTCCGGCGAGATACTCGTCGCACCCTCGACTGATCCGGGGTGGACACCGCTGTTCCTGAACGCTGCCGGACTGGTTTCGGAAGTTGGTGGTGCCGTCAGTCACGGTGCACTCGTCGCCCGGGAGTACGGTCTGCCCGCCGTCGTTTCCGTACCAGAAGCGACGAAGCGGATTCGAACTGGGCAACGCATCCGAATTGACGGGATCAGTGGTACGATCGAGGTGCTCGACGGCCAGCCGGCGACCGGCGACGGAGAACACGTCTAATGACGGAAAGCCGAACAGAGAGTATCGCTCTCGGTGCTGCAATAGATACCATCGGTCCTTGGCTTGAATTCGCGATGGGTTCGATAGCGGATCTGTTTGTGAACGCACAGTGTATGAACTACGCTCGGTCACGGTGCTACACTCACCCGTTTTATCGAGGAGAATGTGACATGAACGGCGACGGCTTGCTGAATACATCCTTTGAGTCGTTCACGGCTCTTCTGCCAAGAATCAGAGATATTCGACCGGTTTCCCTCTACTGTTTATCTATATCCACTGTTCAGAGTGTCTTGTCGATGTTGTGAGTGAGACAGTTGACAACGAGTTCACGGAACTGCTTCCAGCAGTGTCGAGATCGGACGAATGCGCCATATTTCCGCTTGAGACGGGAGTTCGCTGTCTCGTTCTGGCTACGTTGCCCGTAGAGGTCGGCGTCCAGCCGAGCGTTCCACGCCTTATCGAGCGACGAAAATTCTCGGTGCTTGATGAGGGGACGAACACCAGCGTCACGGGCTAATGCGCGAACCTTCTGGTCGTCGTATCCCTTATCGCTGAGGAGAATCGCCATATTCCCGGTATTCCGCTTGATGAACGACGGTGCGATCTGTGCGTCGTGTTTTCTGGTCGTTGTCACATGCAGATCAAGGATAGCATTCGATCTCGTGTCCACCAGAAGTGTAACTTTAACTGTTGAATCGTCAGCTTCGTTCGCTTTGTGTAGTGCTTTGAGGCGTGACTTCGGTCAAAGCCGGAGGCATCGATACCGACGACATCGTTAGTCGGGAGGAGTGTGACCGAGAGGTTGAGCAGGACGCGCCAAACCGTCATACCGAGCCGATTGAACGCCTTACACAACGTCGAGGGAGAAGGGAGTTCCTCAAGTTCAATGGCGCTCCGAATCCGGGGCATCTCGATAAGTTCGTCGAGCAGCATCCTGTACGTCGTATTCTTTCGCACCTTGAGACAGAGTAAAACGATGTGCTGGTAGAGTATGTACCGCTGTTTCGAGAACTTCGAAGAGTAACGAGCAACAGCTCGCCGGGCCAAGTGAAGCGCTTGCTCAACAAACCGGAGTAACTGCGACTTCGGGAGGGTCTGCATTCGGTCACACTACCGGACGTACCTGTAACTCTCTGAGAATTTCTACAGAGACCAAACTCCCTATGTGAATCCTCGCGATTAAGTGCAAGAGGGATATCAATCAGCCGTGCGTCAGAATTCCCTTGAGACCACTCCAAAGATCAACGTTTGGGTCGGGGTGCGTCCTCATACCGCTGAATGGCGTCTGTCTTCTCAACTTGCGAATAGATCGTGTGGAGCGTCTCCTCCGCACGCAGTAGCTTATGCGCCGCAAGAAATTGCCGACCCTCGTCACTGAGCCCGTAGAATTTGTACGGGAGATCATTCTGCCGTCGGTCGCTCGAGAGCACGACCTCTTCGACGATGTCCACGTCACTGAGGTGCTGAAGGTGCTGGCGGATTGTCGTCTGGCTCTTGCTTGGATTCACGTAGTCGAGTTCCTTCAGCGTCGGTAGCTGTGCTGGATGGCCCAAAATATCTTGGATCAAGGAGAACCGTGTTTCCTGCGTAACGACGTTCAGCCGTTTACGCTCACGGTCGAGATCGGTTGGTGATTGGTCTGAAGCACTCATTACATGAGACTATGAGTACTTCGTGCAAAAGCGTTTCGCTCAAAACCACATCGTCTATGACTGTATCGGTCACCGATTCGGTTAGCAACCTTGAAGACGGAGAGCTAAGTCGTTATAAATAATGGCCGAGGAATCTGACGTCTCCGTTGAGGAACTCACCGAGAAGGCTGACGAGTACCTCTACGACCATTCACTTTCGCCAAAGGAATACGAGGCGCTTAAACACAATGTTGCCGAACTTTCGCCGATCTTCACAACAGAGAACGCGTATTTCGTTCTCGGAAGCTACGGACGTCCTGAGATTCGCCGTCTCCAGCTCGTGAAGGATCGCCTCAACCGTCGAACAAACACATACGCATTCCTCATGGTGGATATCCGGAGCGAATGGACGAACACCTACATGAAGTTCCGCGTCCTGGCGGATTACACGGATGTCATCGTCGGTATCGCCGAGCATGCTCGTGGGGGATTTCTCGTCGAGCAGGGCTACTTCACCGCCCTTGAGGAGTACTTTATGAAAACACATGTCTTCAAACGTGAATACGACACGCTTGATGCAGACGACCTCGAGACGAGTGTCGATCCTGAACACCCATATAGCGGGATGCAGACGCCAATTTTTGAGATGCTTGCGACTGCTGGTCGTCTCTGTGAGTGGGCGACGGAAGACGACCTCATTAACTGTACTGATACACTTCCATGACTGTTCGGATCAGTCATCGACGATTCTATCCCTAAAAACTCCGTTCGTACATTGGCACACGATATGACGACGCCTGTCTCACCGCAGGTGTTCTCACACCGTCAAACACAACCGTCACTCCAAGTGGACGATTACACCATCATAATAAGGAGGGAGCGCGACTGCGCTCCCCCGTTCTCACGCAGATAGACCGCAGAAAAGACCGCACTCAGCAGTACTCGACCGTTACGTACAGCGGGTGGCGTCGGTGGAAGTTTCGTCCTGATAGTTGATGGAGTGGTGAACGCGAGGGGTTCGCCGAACCCCCCGTATTACGAGATTGTAATCAGCCCTCCCGGTGGGCGCGAACCCACCCACGGAGGTCGGGATGGTTCCACTCGACGCGAATGCTCTTTCTGTCGATTTTGGTCGTGGCGTCCACGTCCGGATTGGCGAGGTGGCCATCGACGTAGTCAACACCTGGAACGCGATCTGCCATCTCTTCCATTACACGATAGCCGTCAGTCGTGTACGCACAGCCGTAGTGTGTGGCCACCTCGCGGTAATTCATGAAGACGATTTGGGTGCCAGTTTCCCGGGCTTTCTCCTCTGCTCGTCCGAGGACGTGGAGGTATTTCTCATGGATGCTACTGTTTGCGGGACGTTTGGTTGTGAAATCGAGCAGGCTCCCATTCTCGGTTGAGCGTTGGATGGTGTCGTGTAGTTCTTGACCGACAGTGGCTGCTTCGGCGACAATGTTCGGGGAATTGGCGTCCACGCTACTGCCGTCTTCACTGGTATACTCGCGTACGTCGTTGATAATCCGTGAGAGGGAGGCGCGTGTGCGTTGGTTGCGCTCGTTTTCTTGCTCTAAATCAGTTTGAAGATGGTCGGTCTGTGTTTCTACTTCGATGACGTGCTCTTCGAGGTTGTTCGTTCGTGCGTGTTCTGCTTCAAGTGCAGATTCGAGACTGTCGATGCGTTGGTCTTTGGCGGCGAGTTCGCGTTCGAGTGTTTTGACGCGTTCAGTGAGGTCTGTGAGCTGGTCGACGAGCGTATCGATGGAAGTGGTCGACTGGCTCATCGGTCAGTCTCCTCCGCTGAATCAGTTGCAGGACGATGGAGAGAGTTGCCGTGACAGCCACTACGGACGACGGTGTCGACATCGATTTTGCCATCAGGAAAGCAGAACCGGCACGGTTCGTAGAACGCGAGCAGGCCGTCACTGACGTGGGTGGTTCGCCATGTGGTCTCTGGGTTATGCGTCTTGACCGAGCAGTCGGGGAGTGGTGTGGCAGTGGTCGGATCGCGGGATTCGCTCATCGAGTCTCACCCCCTGCAGGGGAGCGATGATATTCGTCAGTGGGTCGATGAACGGTGGGGAGCCGATTTCTGCAATCAGTCTTTGTTGGTGGCTGGAGGTCTCTTGTAGCGAATTGAATGGTTTGCAGACGCTGCTGTGGCTGGACGGGACATTTTAGTCCCGCCTTCGTGTAGAGGGTCATGCGGTTTCGTTCCTAACGACCGCACGATGGGCGCGTGGTGGAAGCACGCGTCCATCCAAGTTTTAGGATAGACGAACCCGTCGCACAGTCGTTACTCTTTGCATGATTTTGATCTCCAATAAAAGTTGTCACAGTAGAGTGCCATAATGGCCCAATATTGTGACAATCGTTCTATGAATCGACGGGTGTAATAATAAGGAGCATTGACGGGATGTCATGAGAAACCGGGCATCATGGATGAATAAGGCAACCGACCCGGTACTTGAATTACTTGCTGATACTGGCTATGCACTCCCATCGGGGGTTATCTATTATAACCTCTCACATAAGGAGCAAACAGATGTTTCTAGACGCACAGTCTTGCGCGCATTAGATCCATTGAAAAAGCATGGATTGGTGAAAATTGCGGATGAAACAGAGACATATTACGAAATTACGGATAAAGGGAGGAAGTATCTCTCCGGAGAGCTAGATGCTGAAAAATTAGAATCAGAGATGTCTTAGAACCGTTTGACATTGGCTTATGACAGTACTCACACTTATTTAGTACGTCGCCATGCAACACTTCGCTTTCCAAGTTCAATCCGCTTTACAGATCCATTTTCCAGCAATTCTCGAAGCTTTTTATCTGCGGCTTGCCGCGTACAATCGAGATAGTCCGCTATATTTCGCGCAGATAACACCTCATCTTCAGCCTTTTCGAATGCCCCTAAGACATCTTTTTGACTGATTTGTTCGGTGTACTGACCCTTCTCATTCCGTTCTCGACCCATGCCTGCCTTTTCAGCCGATTCAACAAAAACCCATTGCTAATGGGAAATAGGAATCTTTAACACCTATTGCTTATTAGCAATAGGTGAGGAAGAGCGGTTCCCACAGGGACATTGAATAGTCCCGGGTGGTGATGACACCCGGGAACCGGTCTTCCAAATGGAGCAGAAGACCAATGCAAACTACGACATGCGCTAGTAAAAAGTATTCCGACGAACAGGAGGCCAACTAACCCATGGGGTGCAAGATGTGCGGCTGTCCCACACCACGGTCGCGACTCTGCAAGCAGTGTAACCAATTCGAAAACGCAACACTGCCGAGCGAAATGGATTTTAGCGACGAACCAAATTGCCCCGAGTGTGATGGCATCACGAGCGGTGAAGGCGTCGTCTGCTACAGGTGCCGGTGATTCGATGTGCAACACTCCATCACGGACGACCCGGACAGCGCTGAACGAGCTCGCCAGCAATACGGAGAGTTACACAGCGTTTCGGTGTGCGTGCATCGCGACAGGACTCACTCCAAGTGAGGCCGAACGCCTCTGGCATGGTGATGACTCAGTGCTCGAGGAGACCCAAGTTACCGCTCATGTGAGCGGTGACGACTTTGAATTGAGAACCACGGATAACGAGTGGATGCGAACGGACACGCCTGTTCGTATCCGGCAATAAACCCTGCACTTCTCTTCATGCCAGGCGAATTCATCACAGAGGCACCGATTTCGCAGGTACTCGACGGACATCGGCTCGGGGAACCAGGAACCGTTCAGTGTATGAACGGAGAGTGTCAGCAGAAACTCCACGATGGTCACCAAATCACGATCTATACTTCCCAATCGGGTGGTGGCACTGAGTGGGTTATCACAGGCGTGTATTGTGCAGGTGATTGCGAGCCAGAGCCAAGCAACCACCAAACCGACGCCCAGACAGATGTCATTGCTCGTGCGTGGCTAGGTGTGATATCACTCGCTGCAACACAAGTTTCGCTGCTCTGCGTGACCGATGTGAAAGTAGTTGGATAAAGATTCGTCTTATACTTCTTTAATTATTGACCATCTTCGAAGATTATATTCACATAATTGATAAAATAAGTGACTAATGATATATTTTCACGTAGTAGGCCAAGCTTGTTTCGAGCACTAGCATCATAACAAAGTCTCATTTGTATCTTATTATTTATCCGTAGCTATGGAATCAAGGGATACAGTAAACGCTAATGAGAAAGAGAGGTCGATAAATACATCACGAAGACGCATTTTGCAAACGACTGCGGCGTCGATGGCAGCATTCAGTGGATGCACAGCATTGACGAAATCGACGCCGCCCGAATCTGATTTTCAGGCAGAAACGGTTCACAGCGGATCGAATATCCCTACGTATCCATATATGGAAACGCCCAGCGATCCACTCGACGTCTCGCCAGCGCCGAATATTGAGAATCCAGTTCTCCGTCCGAGCGACGTCAGCGATACCGAGGCAAAATTTGTCGCCGATCCGTTCCTGTTCATCGAAGATGGATCGTACCACCTCTTTTTCGAGCTTCTCGTTGCTGATGAATATGGAAAGATTGGGCATGCAATCAGCCAGGACGGTCGGCAATGGGACTACAACCAGATCGTACTCGATCCTGGATACCACCTCTCGTTCCCGTATGTCTTCAAATGGGACGGCGAATACTACATGTCACCCGAGGATGGTCGCGACCCAAACGACGTTATCAACCTCTACCGCGCGACGGATTTTCCTACGGGTTGGGAAAAAGTCGTCGAGATGAACGCCCCGACGTACGGTGAAAACGATCACGTACTGTTCCGGTGGCAAGATCGATGGTGGCTGCTCGTCGGTAACAACAAGTCCGACGGGCAACTGCGGGGAGAGTTGTATCTATATTATAGCGATGAGCTAGTATCGGACAGTTGGACACCACATTCGGAGAATCCCGTCGTAACCGGTCGAAAAACCGCAGTACGACCGGCGGGACGACCGATTGTCCGTGACGACTATGTTCTCGTGTTTCTGCAGGACATCACCGTCGAATACGGGAACCAGGTCTGGGCCTATCAGATCACGGATCTTTCTCCATCAACCTATGTCGACACCCCTGCGATGGATAAACCGGTTGTCACGGGAACTGCCTGGACCGAAAAATTTGGACTTGCCGACCGAGCCGATAATTACCTCCCGATATCACTCTCGAAGGACTGGAATGCAGACCGTATGCATCAATTTGACCCCTGGTATGTTGGCGACAGCTGGCTCTGTGCCGTGGACGGGTATGGCGATGGCAACTGGTCGATTGGGATGTACACCGCGTCCCCGTAGGCTTGCTATCGACTGCTAGCGCATCCCTCCATCTTCAGGCGGAGGGTGAACGGGAGCCACAGTACATCCATTTGACGTTACCATACACGGAGGTTAAGCGGTCGCTCCCTGAGGCATTATTTGGTTGCAAGCGCTACAACCCCGTCAGTTAGTGCGGGGAGAAGTCACCTGTCTGTGTTCCCTCGAACACAGTACTATCTCAAGAACGAGCTCGTAAAATAGAGTCACAGGAATTGTACCAACTAATTTCCTAGTACAGTGGGTACAGATTCTGCAAATTCAGCTAAAAGGTTCAGCGCAATTTTTATCAATTACTTAGGATGTAAAACAGAGCTACCATCGGAAACGGGGGACATCTGCTCTCATCAAGGTCGTGATAGCAGCCGCAGTTCCTCGTCAACTTCGTAGAGTTAGCCCTTCAACAGTAGGCTGCTTAATGTGCGCTCGCGCCTCAACACACTGAACACTCTGAACCATGAGATGGGCGAGGCGTCCTCATCTGTGGGAATCTCGTCCTCCGCTGTGTCGAGGTACTATTCAAATTTCTGATTGGTATGCGAAGATCGGGTTGTTCCTCGCTCGACGGTTCCCATACCTGGTCAGGAAAGGCACCGAGCGGTTCCAAAAAACCATGGGGTGGCATCTGAAGGACACACCAGATCGGCAACTTTCGCGCTTGAACCGCCCCACCAGCAGTGACATGATAACATCACTTTAGTATGCCTGCTCTAAATATCGGAACATAGAAAACAAACGTATACTCGTGACGGGGAGAGCTGGTTTCATAGGCTCGAATCTCGCGAACTACCTTGCACAGTCGAACGACGTCATCGTAGTTGATGACGGCTATCTCGGGACTCCCGATAACCTCGACGATGCCGTTGAATTCTACGAACGAAGTGTACTGGAAGACGACTTGCCGACCGATGTAGATGTTGTATTCCACCTCGCTGCACTGTCGTCGTACAAAATGCACGAGGAGAATCCGACAAAAGGCGTCCGCGTGAATGTCGAAGGGTTCGTCAATACCGTTGAACAAGCTCGAAACGATGGCTGTGAGACTGTCGTGTACGCCTCCACATCGTCCATCTACGGCAACCGAACCGAACCGTCGCCCGAAGACATGGACGTGACAGTCAACACCGGCTACGAGGCGTCCAAGCTCGCACGTGAACGCTACGCTGAGTACTTCGCCAACCATTATGACATGCACATGGCCGGCATGCGGTTTTTTTCGGTGTATCAGGGCTACGGTGGTGCTGAAAAACACAAAGGTGAGTTCGCCAATGTCATCGCGCAGTTCGCTGACGACATCGCCAACGGCGAGTCGCCCGTGATCTACGGCGACGGCACCCAAACACGGGACTTTACGCACGTGGACGACATCGTGCGGGGATTGGAACTCGCTGCAGAACACCAGTTGACGGGAATCTACAACCTGGGAACGGGCGAGAGCTACGACTTCAACACGGTCGTGGAAATGCTAAACGACGAGTTAGGAACAAATATCGAACCGGAATACGTCGAGAACCCGCTCTCGGACGACGTCTACGTCCACGACACGATGGCCGATACGACAGCGATGTATGAGGCAACTGGCTGGGAACCGGAGATTGGGTTTGAAGAAGGTATCGAGCGGGTATGTCGGCAGTATAGATAAGTCGGATTACCAAGTGAGTCCTTCGTAAACGATCCCGTCTCGATTGTCGATAATCCGTCGACCGTCCACTACGACCGGATTGGCCATGGAGTCGAACTCGTCTTCTAACGCAGCAAATTCGTCCCAATCGGTCACAATTACTGCACCATCAGCATCGTCCAGTGCTTTAGGCGACGACGAAGTATATTCGATGTTAGGGAATCGTTCACACATATTTTCGGATGCCACAGGATCATAGGCGACGATTTCTGCATTGTTTGCCTGCAATTCCTCGATGACCTCGACAGAACGTGAGTTTCGGATGTCGTCTGTCCCGGGCTTGAACGCAAGACCAAGAACCGCAATTCGGTCATCTGTGATGTCGATTTGATTCTCCAAGAGGGAGAGCAATCGTTGTGGCTGTTTGTCGTTCACTTCGACTGCCGCCTGGAGCAATTCTGGTTCGTAGTTTTTCGCCTGTGCTGCTGCGATGAGTGCCGCGACATCTTTCGGGAAGCAACTACCACCCCAGCCGACACCGCTTCGTAGGAATCGTTCTCCGATTCGGTCATCAAGTTCGATCGCGTCGGCAACTTCGTACGAATCGACACTGTACTCCTTGCAGATATTACCGAGCTCGTTGATGAGGCTGTCTTTTGTCGTGAGAAACGCGTTGTTGGCGTACTTTATCATCTCGGCTTCGCGGATGCCTGTCTCAACGACCGACGCGATTCATCTCGATGGATGGCGGATCGATGTTGGATATCCGGAATATCAAGAAGAAGCGGAAGACCGGTTGGAGAAAAAGTGCAAGCGTCGTCCGTTTAGCAGCATAGGCCACATTTCTAATAGAGCCAAAAAATAGAATTGAGATCAGATGTGAATTTGGTTTTGTAAAATAATTACTTATTTTGTTTTAATGGAGTATTTGTTCATCATCTGTGATCCCCATCGGGGCATGCTGAGGTTCATAGAATGCAGTCAACTACTGCTGTGATACTCAAACATTTACTCGAATAGTTTGCCGATAAACCAAGCGAACTCACTTTGTTATGGTGTCATTGACCGGTGCGAAAATTTGATATTTACCTTCAAACACCTCATAACAATTCTTGTTGATTGTGATAATTGAGGTATGGTTTCGAGTAAAAGCATTGTTCAGCAAACACATGCAGATGACACTACCGTTTGGGAAAAACATGAGACACCTCGAAATGGCAAGCAATTTCAAACATTCGAGGACATCTGTAGATACTTGAGTGCCGACGGTGACTTCCGACATTCGTCGATGGAGGATGCGTAAATGCCGACCTATAACATCGTCGACGAAGGAGCGGACGACACCGGAACAGATGCCATCGACCCTGTTCTCGATGACCTCGTCGGAAGCGATACGACCATCGTGTTCCCACCAGGGACGTACAGACTCAACGAACTCGTTGTGCAATCGGGTACGAACGACCTCGAACTCATCGCACCGGACGGTGCCCGACTCGTTCCCGGTCAGTCAGGTGACAGCATCCGGTGGATCGACGTGTCCTCGAACGGGTTCGTGCTGGACGGCTTCGAGCTCGACATGCGGAACACAACGGTGCCGCCGTTCGTGCGAATGAACTCCAGCGCGGGTAACTGGGAGTTCAGACGACTCATCACCCGTGGGAAGGTGAGAGCAGCCACCGACTCGAATGCCGGGTCGAACACCTCGGGCGACGCTCGAACCTACTTTCGGTTGTCGGCAGCGGAGGGCACGCGCGGGCTCTTACAGGACTGCTACTTCCATGAAGGGTCATGCGAACCAGATGAAGCGAGCAATCGGCGCGCGATACTGGTCGAATCCGCGAAGGGGGAGTTGACGTTCAATCGCTGTTGGTTCGAAAGCTGGGGCGAGAACACGATTTATGCCAAAAAACCCGAAGGGCGGCTCAAAATTCTGAACTGCTTCGTTCGTAACACGCAGAATGGGATGCGACTCGGGGGATTTACCGATGTTCGTAACTGCGTCTCGATCAAAAACGACCGCCACCCTCGGCAGACGTGGTCGGGCGGGTCGCTCCAACGCGGCGTGAACGCGGAAGCCACCGACCCGGCGAATTCGTCGGCGGGCATCAACACGTACGACGGCACGCTCCTCATCGCCGACAGCGATTTTTACCACCGCTATCTGGACAGCAGTTGCGGCGGGGCAATCACGGCACCGACGCCGTGCCAGCGCATCGACGTTCAGAACGTTCGTATCAGCTATAATTCGACGAAGAATCACGACGCCATCTACACGTATGAGGGGCGGATGAGCGACGGCACACCTGCGAATCTCGAATACCTCCAACTCGAGGACGTCCACATCACCAACGACCACAATTCGGAGTACGGCGTCTACATCGGACAGGAGCCGGACACGTGGGGGACGGTTTCCGGCGTGATCGGGGGTAGTGGTCCACAAACCAACTCTACGTACATCGAGAATCAGATGACGACGAACGGGAATCCCACTCCACCAGATACGACGCCGCCACTGCCGAGTCCGCCACCACTTGGTGAGGTGCCGATGATGCCATCGCAACTGGTTCGCATTGATAACACGGGCAATAGTGCGCCGACGACGTATCAGATCACCGCTGGCGAGTATGCCCTTCCGGCGGGCACCAACGGAGCGACGATACCAACTGAATGGGGACCGGACGACGGGCCGACGCGGCCACCGAATGCGGAGGTCGCCACTGGCACGGTTCCAGCAGGACAGGCGTACGCGTTCTACGTGACCGGCGGTATCGTCTCGACGGAAGCGGAGGGTCCAGCGACCTGGACCGTCGATGGGGAGGTGTACAATCCGGGTGCTGAGAGTATATTCATGACGAGTACTATTACTTCAGACAGACAAATACCCAGAGATCAATGGAAACAAGCCGAAGCAGTCGTGCAACCGAATAATGTCGCCATCGCGAAGCCACACTCTTTGAACGGTGGCAGTCCGTCTCACGTCCGCTTGCGAAATGTAGCGAACGGGAATTTCGAATATAAACTCGAAGAATGGGCATACCAGGACGGACTGCACGAAGGGGAAACGTTCCATATACTCTCCATGGAACCGAGTGAGCGCGAGATACAACTGGGCGACGGTACTTCTTATCGGGTGAAAGCCGGAACCGTATCCGTCCAGACAGATTTCATTAGCGTTTCATTGGAGGCCTTCTTTGGTATGGAAACACCAGTAGTCCTTACGCAGGCGCAGACGTTCAACGGTGCTGACCCCATTGTTACACGACTAAGAAACGTCTCAAACGGTTCGTTTGAGGTACGACTCCAAGAGGAGGAAGCAAGAGGGGCACATGTAACCGAGACGGTCGGCTACATTGCACTCCAACAAGCGACGGGAGAGCTCAATGGCACACCATTCGAGGTACTACAAGCAGGTGAAAACTTCACCAACCAATGGTCTCGCATTACCTTCCAACAAGAGTACGAAGCGCCCCAGTTTATTGCCGCTCAGCAAACATTCAACGGTAGGGACACGGCAAACCTGCGCTATCAAAATCTCACGAGTACCGGCGTCGATGTCAAAGTTGAGGAAGAAAGAAGCGCAGATAATGAGACGGATCACGTCCCGGAAGCAATCGGGTACGCTGTCTTCGAAGGCTCCGTATGATATTTATCAAAGCATCCATAAGGATTAAAACGGACGTGAAGAGAAGGAACCGACTACAGGTGTACATCCCGTCCTTAGAGAACAAGCAACGTTCGATGAGTTCATTGAACTGTGTATAGGGTACGCTGACTGTCCTGAAAGGTGTCAATCTGCTCCTCCTATTACCCAACCTATAACTTCAAATTTTCAATAGTTCCGGTAAGTATCGTGGTTGAATCAATGAAATCTGCTCTATCTTTCATAACTAAAATTATATAATAATTAATATTTTAATTTGTGTATAATTATTTTTAATACATATAAATGTATATTTGCAATAATTATTCAAAAACTATATATTAATATCACTCTAAGAACTATTCTAGAGAATACTAGAGACAGAGTTTCATGAGTATTCTTGGTAGGGAAGAACGGCGATCTCATCAGGGAGTTCGCGTATCGGCTCCATAAGGACATATTATTACTTTAAAAAATAGGAGAAATTATCATCTTGTTCAATGTAGATTGGTAGTATCAAGCAACCAGGCATGACAAGAGAAACTAGCCAACAATGTCAAGACCTAGTTGAATTGCCGTGTCGCTGCCGATCAAAACACTGACTGATAGATGACACTTGTTACTTCGCGTACGCGGTGCTTAGTATCGGGACGACCATACTACAAGGAATTAAGCTATTCAGATGCCATGGAGCTGATCTCGTCCCATTTTTCTTACAACGGCTCTCCGAGGAAAATGGACTCACGTAGACGTCTTCGCGACCTAACTATCCTTTCTCGAATTATATCGGGTGGCCAGTTTGACTTCACCCATTGAAACCACGTTTCGACGTGGTTTCATATGCTCAAAGTGCCAAGCGACCGTTACGATATAAGTTAGGTTAACAGTTATCTAGCCTTTAGACATAGATTTTAAGAGTGCAAACGCTACAAGTTGCGCATCAAGCATTAAACGGAGGAATTCCTGTGGGACACATCTAGACAGTGCCTATTTACGGAAATGGTCAGGAGTAGACTACTGTAAATATCCTAAATCTTCAAGTTTCTGTTTAGTGCTTTCACTCATCTCAATAGACTCATCCGTTGATGCTTGATCAAACGATTCTAGCCATGCATCAAGTTCTGAATCAAGTTTCCCAGTAATTGTCGGATCTGAAACAGAGATATTATTGTGATCAGAGTCGCGAACTAGTTTGTGTTCTTTCGTTCGAACTGCTCTTAGTTTCTTATCAAGTCTCTCTAAGTTCTTTCGTGGAGTATCAGTCTTCTCACTCAGTCTGTCGATTGCCGGTTGAGGACATAGATACTCAGCAAACACATGCCTTCGAGTTGGTGTTGCCCTGTTTGGATGGATTGAAACTCCCTGTGAATAGGATGGTATACGTGCATTGATGGCGTCTAGGAGTGATGGGAACAGATCTAGTGTCTGAACCAAACTATCGGACTTACCACCCCTATTGAAACTGCCTCCTTGGATAATAAGCGGAACATGAAGGAGTGTATCGTGAAGAGAGTACTGATGATCCATCAAACCGTGATCTCCGATATTCTCGCCATGATCTCCGACAACGACGAATATAGTATCTTCCCACTCATTATAATCTTCGAAAATTGTCCTCAATTCACCAATTTGCTGGTCTAGGTATGCTATCTCAGCTCGATAGAGCCCCTGTAAGAGTTCAAAGTCATTGTCAGACATCTCTAGGTTACCAGAAACATACTCCCACGGTTTTTGTGGAATAGCGATTGCATCTTCGTATGAAGCATGCTTTGGTAAGAACTTCTCAGCCAATTCTTTTGGCGGTTGATAGTCAAGATGCGGCTCAAGATAATTAATAAAGAGGAAAAATGGATTTTCGTCATCTCGTTCGCTTATCCATTCTCGAACAATGGAATTAGTACGCTTTGCGCCATAATCTGAACGGCGATAGAAGAATTGGCCATAGACAGTATTCACCAGATTTGCTAGAATGTTCCCATTAAGAAAAGCTGCTATACCTTTTTTCATCTGGTCAGTGCCATGGGATGTGAGTTTCACTTCGCCTAAATCAGTATCTGTCTGGATGTACTGCCAAACTTTGTAGAATTGATCAAAACCACGCGATAAACCAAACTCATCAGTTACCCAAGCATTATTTGTGATACCGACGGTTTGATATCCCTTTTCTGAAAAGACCTCAGCAAGAGTAGCGAACTGCCCATCGTACGATTTATGTCCCGCATGAGTCCCATGTTTTGAGGTATATGTGCCAGTGAATAATGAGGTATGAGAGGGAAGAGTCCAGGAAGCATTCGAATACGCATGTGTGAAATCCGTTCCTTCTGATGCGAGTTTCTCCAAGCTCGATCCAGAAAGTTCTTCTCGAATATATCGCGTATCCGAAGCACGGGCAGTGTCCATTACGACGAGAACCACGTTCTTACTCATACTGAGTACCAATATACCTCTCGTTTGATTCAAAGGGTTAATAGGTTCTCTGTTTTTATCTTCCCGCGTCTTTACTCCACTAAAACTTCCAAAAGAATATAATTGTTAAAGTGGCATACTTGAGGTAGAGTGTCTACAAACAAACGACTAAATATGGAGGAGAGTAGTAACAATGCAGAGTCAATTTGTGTCTTGGCTTTAAATAAAAGGAGTTGGCAACATTCAAAAGCAGGAGGATCCGAACTCAATCTTGAAGAGACCCTCAAACGTCTTGGAAAAAGAGGACACCAAGTCCATCTTCTTACTGGCTCCGATGAAGGCAAGTCTCGGACAGACTACGACGAGTCAGTGTCGATACGACGAATTGGATTTGACGATCGATTTCCCGCCCCATGGGATGTCGTTATATCGTACATAACAATATCTATCTATTTTTATTATCACCTATATCGAATCTCTCCAGACGTAATTTATACAGTGAACACACCTCTCCCCTGGCCAGTGCTAACTCGTCATCCCCGCGTCTCAATATTTCATCATATTGCCATTGACTCGTTTTTTGACACGCATCCATTTCCACAAAACATACTAGGCTTTGTCTCACAATGGTTTGGAGTCTTCCAGGAACGTAACAACCCGACAGTGAGTGTGAGCCCAAGTACAACGGAAGAATTGATCTCTCGAGGACACGATCCAAATACGGTTTACGAGATTAGAAATGGACTCAGCCTAAAGAAATACAAACCCGGTACTGAATCAAATAAACCGCGTATAGTATATGTTGGTGGACTTGAAAGATATAAAGGAGTAGATCGAATTCCCGAGATACACCAAGCTATACAAGAGAAGATGCGTTCTCCTGTTCATCTCGATGTCGCAGGGAGAGATGGTCCAGTTCAAGAAATAATTGAAAAATACTGTGAAGAATTCGATGAGGCTAATTACCATGGATTTGTTACTGAGGAGAAAAAACTCGACCTACTACAATCTGCCTGGATATTTATTGCACCTAGCCGAGTGGAAGGGTGGGGTATTGCCGTCCTCGAGGCGAACGCTTGTGGCACTCCGGCAGTTGGATCGGACGTGAACGGACTTAGAGACTCAATCCGGGACGGAGAAACAGGATTGCTGGCCAAAGGTTCTGATCCAGAATTGTTCGCATCGAAAATCAAGCACATACTAATAGAAAGTGAACGACGTAGTGAGTTTGCAGAACAGGCCCGTTCATGGGCTGAACTTCACTCTTGGGAAGAGTCCGTTAATCAACTCGAAAAGCTCTTTTTATTGGTCTCTACTGGCGATGACTGATTTGTAGTGTGTCTCAAGCTTATCAATTTTCGATTCTATTGAGAAATACTGTTCTGCACTCTCTCGCGCGTTATTACTCATCTGTGAGAGACGGTTTTTTGCCGTGGCTAGTTCTATAATTGCTTCTTTCAGCATCTTTGGATTACCTGGGTCAGTCAAAATACTATTTGTCGTGTTTTCGACTCCAATTGTATTCTCAGAAAGTTTGGAAGCAATTACGGGGGTTCCCGACGCATAAGCTTCCATCATCGTCAAGGTAGGAAATGCTTCTCCACTCTTTGAAGTGAACAGAAAAACGTCGGCAGCTGCGTAATACTCTGCAAGTTCTTCGTCGGATATTCTCCCAAGGACATCCATATTACCGACTCTTTGGGCAGTGTGTTCAATTTTCTCGCGCATCGGACCATCCCCTGCCACAGCGAAATGGGCGTCAATATTTTCTTGATCTATCTTTTTAGCAGCCTTTAATAAAATATCCATCCCCTTTTTCTGTGACATCCTTGAGAGGGTGAAAAAGACTGGCGTGTCTGGGCCGCAATCGAACTTATTCACTCCCTCAGCACGATTTGGATGGAAATGTGCCGTATTGACTCCATTATTCAAGATTTTAGTGTCAGCTTTTTTCTCTAATTTATTCACATACTTTTCGATGTCTTGGCTCACACAGAGCACAAGATCAGCTTGACGCAGGTTCCAACGTCCAATTGTTTTATCATTAGTTAGTTCTATTAATTGGAGAGGAAACGAATACTCCACAAAGGGTGTATGTTGATGCATTACAACTGGAACATTAGAAGGAGTATACCGCAAAATCATAGCCGTAGTGATATAATTCATTCCATGAACATGAACGACGTCAAGCTCCGGATCACTGAGAATCTGTTTAATTTTTTGTCTTTTTTTAACAGGATTAGGTATGGGATAGGGAATGCCAAAATTTTCTGCAGGGTTCCAAGCATCGTACCTATATATCATGTATCCATCGCGTCGTGAATACTTAGAGTCGGCACTTACATTGCTACTGATAACCGTAACATCATGACCGCGTTTTGTAAGGTGTGTTGCATGAGACTCAACAACTGATTCAATTCCACCAATATGAGGGTGGAAATAGTGAGAAGCTAGTACAATTTTCATAATATCATTTATTCCATATTCGAGTGTTGTAGTGGCGACACACTAATTATCTGGAATTAGGTGGCTTGTCTTTTCTGGTTGACTCCCCTATTCGTTTAAATACCAATAATGTCCATTTGAGTATACAGAATTAGATCGATTAATCCTCTTCTGGAGAGCTGATTGGTTGATACTCTGTTGTGGCAATCCAAGCGCAAAAATTCCATCACGATACATACGCTCTGATAAAATAGTACCAGAAATATTATTTGAAGATATATATTTTTCATACTGTCCGTAGCGTTCAGCGTAGAACACTGCTTGTAAATCATGATATGTGTCTGGGTGTATGATTTTTACATACCCACTGCCCACACTCGGTGCACCAGATCCTACATCAGAAAGTAGGAGGCCACTAGCGTAGGTATTTATCCATTCACCAGACGCATCGGCACCAGGACCGTATGTCTGGATGTCATTTCTGATATCCGTCGCTTGGAGGTGAAAACTGGAGGAGAACGTTATTACAAGAGCAAAAATTAAGATTAACGTTACTCTCTTGTATCTATAAGAAATTCTATCGATAGCAAAAGCAACACCGATCATAATGACAGGTACCGAAAGCTGGAATGGTCGTCCAATAAGAAACGAGTGGCCTGAGGATAGATACAGTAAAGCTACAAATAAAATTGCAATACCCCAAGCAACAGCAATAACTGCTGTTGAGTCTGAGTCGCGTCCTCGAAGTGTTAGTACTGCCTTTTTTAAGGCAAGCAGTCCGCCATATCCACCAAGTGGAATCATAAAAACGAGAGGAATAAGACTGTAATAAGAAGGTGAAATTGCGGTTGGCAAAGGAGAACTCTGACCGGATGTGGGTAGAGATAATTTTAGTTCGAGTAATCTAACAGTGCTTGTTCGGATATAGAAGACATAGCTACCGAGCGGAATTTCGAATATTTGCATAGCTATTAATCCGCCTACTACTATCGGAAGGAGAAGAGAAACATACAATCTATTTTTGATCATCAATGAGATAAATAGTAGAACTACAACAAGACCTAAAACAAGACCAAAGTTCGGAGGATACCAAAAAAACAGTATACAGAGAAACAAGCAGAGTACAATAAGTTCGTGTATTGGTCTTGATGATTTTTCACGATTTTCAAATGCTCGGTAGAGAAGAAATGTAGATAGAATTATAATTCCGTTAGCAACAGAAGTGACGTTCATCGTATAATTTACTGGAATATTTGGAGCAATACTCCCCAACCCAGCGAGGAGAAATGCTAGTTTTCCTTGAGTGACTATCTTCCTGAAAAGGATAAAATAAGAGCCCCAAATGAATAAATAACCTGGGAAAAAGATATAAAAGATGTTTGCTTGAAGACCAGAAATAATAGATAACTCTGAGAGAAAAATAGGGAGAATGGGAAGATTCTCGCGTGTCTTTATCTTACCCCAGTTTCTAAGTACAAGATCAACCCGGTTTAATTGGCTAAACTGTGCACTAATCCGACCGTTTTCTATAATTTTTTTTATAATATAATCATCAGCATAAAAGAACACATCGCGATAGTAGTCGGTAGGAGAGAAAATCGATATTGAAATAATCGGAATGACAGCTAATAAAATCGACAGAGATGTGACAAGTCTCCAATCATATAAAACCGACCTATCTAACCGACTCGTCTTATTTATCATGGTAGGTTAATTTCTTATATAATCCAAACAATCCACTTCGCTGTGTAAACCGGAATACTCGGTTACGGATCGATACACCGAGAATTTCTTTATAACGATTTGGATATTCCTCCCGCAATAGTTTTTCATTCTTGTGGATATATTCGGCGCGCGGGCGCGTTGGGTGTTGGACGACAATTCGTTCTGAATAGAGGCAGGAACCGTCTCCATCTCGTTCCATTCTCCATCCAAATTCCGTGTCTTCTCTCCACCGGAAATACTCACTTCTGAATCCACCAACAGCGAGTGCTTCTGAACGGTCAACTGCAAGATTCGAGGTTAGATAGCCTCTCTTGCCAGAATAGTTGAGCGAACCGGTCACCTTCCCTTCAGCACAAATAATACTATCATCTTCCATTATATCGTAAATATTATTAATCCAATCATTTTTAGGAATACAATCATCGTCAGTGAAAGCGACGATGTCTGCGTTAGCAACATTGAGTCCAATATTTCGCGCTTCACACGCATCAATTGTATCATCATTCACGACGATAATTTCAAACTGACCTTCGAACTTCTGTTTTGACAATTCAATAACAACAGAATGATGTTCGCTATCTGGAATCGTAGGAATAACCACAGAGAGATCCGGGTTCTCTGACCTTTGATACATTTCAACCGATAAAATTGTCGAATGGAACGATTCAATCATTGCATGGGAGTATACAATGGACAGTCAAATACGTACTGATTGATGCATTGAACCGACAAATACAAATTAATCTATCGGCAAGATATTAACGGATGAACAGCGTTGCCATTGTCGTATTAGATACTCTTAGGTATGACTTATTTGAAGATAATTTTGAATGGTTAGATGGAAAGTGGTACTCAAACGCATACTCAACATCTCATTGGACTGTCCCTGCTCATGCATCACTTTATACTGGTAAGTACCCCAGTGAGGTTGGTGTTCACGGAACCTCTGTGTGGCTAACCTGTGAAGAAGAAACCATTGCAGAGACGTTCAGATCAGCGGGATATTCGACATCATTGATTTCAGCAAATCCACATATCTATATGTGGCCAGGTTGGGATCGTGGTTTTGATGCATCCTTCGGACCCTCCCAACTACGTCCAGGAAGTGAGAATCTTGTTGATTGGCAGCAATATTTTGCAAAGAATGATACTGAAGGGCCGAGAAGATATCTTGATGCTGTTAAGTATTGTGTTAATTCGGAAAAAAATACATTTAAATCCATAATATCAGGAATTAAAGCCACTTTTAGTGCCAGAAAAAAAGGTGCAAAAAATATACGGGAACGGGTTCGACAAACCAATTATGATGGCGATCAATTTCTGTGCATCAACCTAATGGATGCTCATACCCCCTACAATCCACCTAAATCATATACTGACTGTGATGTTCCTGTTGATGTGGTTGCTGCAGATGCATTTTCAGACAGTGTAAACAACGCGGACGAGATACGACAAGCATATTTTGACTCATGCTCTTATCTTTCAACCATATACAAAGATATCTTCAATGAACTCAGTAAGCAATTTGACTATATAGTAACCCTCTCTGATCACGGCGAAATGCTTGGTGAGTATGGAATGTGGAACCATAGTTACGGACTATATCCTGAGCTCACTCACATTCCACTTGTTATCTCTGGAGATGAAATTGAGAACGAGAAAATAAGTGATGCTGTCAATATACTCGATGTTCACCAAACAGTTTGTGACCTCAGTGGAGCTGAAGTGAAATCAAGGGGCCGAAATATTTTAGAATCCTTTGATAGAAAAGAACTTCTCACTGAATACAAGGGTCTCCTTTCTTGGCATCGGGAGCAGTTCGCGAGAGCAGGTATTTCGGAAGAAACCTTTGAAGAACACAACCCATCACTTGACGGAATTGTAACAGAGAGTGGAGAATACGGCTATGAAACACACAGAGAGGGAATCAAAACGACTGAGAAACTGAGTATAGAAGACGCTAAAGAGAAAATTAAGACTCTTAAAACACAACTTGACCAGAAAGACGTTCAAGATGTCCAAGAATCTGAAGTATCTGACAATGTGAAAAAACAACTGAAAGATCTCGGTTACGCATAAACCATGCCCGACGCTGAAGATATAGAAACACTACTGTCTAGTGCAACTCTCGTTCTCTTTGGTACTATTCTGAGCTCGGTCTCTGGACTAATTGAAAGAGTTATCATCGGACGTGCTCTCGGTCCGTCTGATTACGGCGTAGTGAGCGTGTGTATTGCTATTGTAACACTCGCCTCCACTGGATCGATGTTTGGACTAACACAAGGAATCCCTAGGTATATGTCTCGGTTCGAAATGATTTCAAAAAAAAGAGGCGTCTGGGCTAGCGGCTTGGCATTTGCGGGGGCACTTTCAGTCGCTACTACTGGGAGCCTATTGCTATTTGCAGAAAAGATATCAGCACGTCTTCTTGGGAGTTCAGAGTTCACACCTATTCTCAAAATCTTTGTATTATCCATTCCTCTTCTAACCCTACTCAAGATCACTGTTAGCGCAATACGTGGGGAAGAAAATACTATATTTAGAACGTATTCTCAGGACTTACTCTATCCACTCTCACGAATTGGACTTTTAGGAAGTTTACTTTTTGTTGGTATAGGAATAATATCTCCTGCCTTTGCTTATTTCGGAGGTGCAATGATGGCAAGTATTGCCGCAATCTACTTATTGAATCGACTCATGTCCCTCAAGGGATCAGTTGAATGGCATTTTCGAGAACTCGTTATTTTTTCTGCTCCACTCACTGTTTCGATGATGATGTCAATCTTACTAACACGTACAGATACCATCATGATCGGCTACTTCCGTTCATCCACTGAGGTGGGACTCTATAGTGCAGCGTATCCTATTGCAGCAGGTCTCCAACTAGTACTATCGTCATTTGGTTTTCTCTATCTTCCATTAGCTTCACGTCTCGATGCGAAAGGTAAACGAGACGAGACCGAAGCAATCTATGAACTAACAACAAAATGGATTTTTATAATCACTTTTCCTGCTTTCGCTGTCTTTGTGCTGTTCTCGGACGATATTCTTCAATTATTTTGGGGCTCGGGTTATTCAGGTGCAGCACTATCATTATCAATTCTTTCTATAGGTTTCTTTAGTAGTGCGGCTGCTGGCAGGAATAGGGAGACGATCTCAGCCTTCGGATATACAAAATATATAATGTATGCAAATACGCTAGCATTTGTCGTCAATATGTTATTGAATTTATATCTAATTCCGGAGTTTGGGTATTTAGGAGCATCTATATCATCCGCGCTCTCATTTCTACTGCTAAATTTGTTTGTCTACGTCGTCTTGAGTACCAAGTTTGGAGTATCACCTTTCTCAAAATATTCCATAAGGACGTTTATTTCCCTTCCAGTACTAGTCCTTCCTCCAGTAGCCATTTTATCAAGAATTATCCAATTGCCAAGTTTGTTTGTGATACTGGTTTTACCTATATTGGGGATTGTATCCCTAATAACTGTAGCAATTGTAGGTGGTCTTCAACCTGAAGACAAAATTCCGATTTTGCTCATTGAAGAAAATGTCCCATTCACAATCCCGTATGTGAGGGACTGTATACCCAAAGAATAATTGATTAGTGTCCAGCGCAGTCGCCAACTGAACAAGCCGTGAAATTCGATTGGGATAACATCACTGCACGAGTCGCACCCATCTATCGAAACGCACTCTGAAGCTAGCCCTCTTCATAGAACTTTATTCGCCTCATTGGAGTAGCAAAACAAGTCTTTGCCGTTGAGTCACCCACTATTAGACGGTACACTTCCGAGTCGGTTACTGCATCACCGTTTCGCTCATTCCGACCGACTACCGACCTCCCGAAGTGAGATTAGCACGTACACCAATCCTAGCAAACGCGTCAGCGGAACGACCCACGGCTTCCACTCACACTCGGCAGCGTTCTCGTACGCGATGTTCGTACTAAACGCGAGATACTGTCTCGGCATCAAGAGTGCGGGGAGACCCAACAGACCGAGCCATCGTCTAAACGTCGACGAACGCCCTCGAAGGCCAAGCACGACGAACGTGACGCCCTCCACACGAACAGCCGACAGAGCCCACGACTTCAGCGTGCAGTCCCCCATGTTCTCGAACGCGACCGATTCTGACCGTTCGACGAGCTTGTCCGGGGCGAAAATCTCGATCAACCCGAACGCCACGAGAAGTCGTTCAAGCATAAGTAGTTCTTCGACAGCCAATCGGATAATTATACTCTGCCTCAATGTGACAGCGGAGCAACCGACGTGGAGACTAGAGACGTCTCGCGAATGCACAGCCCGGGATCTATAGATTGGAACTACGTGGTCGAAACCTGCGACGGACTCTAGTCGTCCTTATCTTTCAGCCACTCGTCAAGGAGGGTGCGTATCGCCGCGTCGCGATTGTCACGATGATCAGCAAACGCGATGTCGTCGATCTGTTCGAGTTCCTCGTCGGTAAGTTCGATCGTGACCGTCGGCATATCTAGGCCTGCAGAGTTCATGTAGAAGACAACTGTAGGGAAGACAGAAATATGTACGTCAGACAGTTGACTGACCAGCTCAATTCTTGAAAACGACGGTCATGGCACCACAGAACCGCGAGAAAAATAGAATAAATAACGAACGGACGGTTGTACTACTCCGCAATCGTACTCATAAAGAACGACGAGAACACCGTCTGTATACCGAGGACGATCGCCGTGAACGCTACAATATCGTCCATCAACAACGGCAACTCAACGAAGCCACTACTCACCCACTGTATCACGAGGTACGTAGCGTATGTCGCACCACCAGCGAACACCAGTAACCCAAGCGTCGCTGCGTGCTCAAGCTGCAGTCGCTTCAATAACCATCCCATCACGGGCTGCTGTGACTGCTTGATTGGATTTCCGGCAACGGTTGCGAACACACCGAGACTTCCGATTTGAAAGCCACCGATCGCCAGCAAACTACCGGCAATCATCGAGTGCAGGCCGACACTGACCCCACCAACTGCAATCCCAAAGTAGGCGAGTGTCATCACAATTAATCCAAGACCGGACAATACCATCGCTGGTAAAGAAAACAGATACCCCGGAGCATTGACGAGCATGAACTTCACGTGTCGCCAGCCATCCTCGAAACTGTCGAGGGTTGCCTCACCTTCGCGTTCGTGGTACGTGATGGGCACTTCCTCAATGGTCATATCCTGTGCCCCGGCCTCCATAATCATCTCACTCGCGAACTCCATGCCATTGGTCTTCAAATCCAACTCATCAAGTGCATCACGGTCAATTACACGAAATCCACTGTGGGCGTCACTCACCCCAGCCCCGTAGAAGACGTTCAGGAACTTCGTCAGCATCGGATTGCCGATGTACTGGTGCAGCTTTGGCATCGATCCGGGCCTGATGTCACCCTCTAGTCGACTGCCCATCACCATGTCTGCCTCACCATCGTTAACCTTGTCCAACAACCGAGGCAGGTCTTCGAAGTCGTATGTCGTGTCCGCATCACCGATCGCGATGTAATCGCCTCGAGCGTGTGCAAACGCATAGCGATAGGCGTATCCATACCCCGGTTCGTCGGGTGTGACGACGATCGCACCCATTTCACGAGCAATCTCTGGGGTACGGTCACTCGAACTGTCGCTGATGATGATCTCGGTCGTCACGCCGATTTTGCTGATCCCGCGCTTGACCATCTCGATACACTCGCCGATGCCACCTTCCTCATTGAGCGTCGGCATAATAACGCTCAGCGTGGGAGTGACGTCGCTGTCTGCTCCAAGAAGTAAGCCATCACCATCGCCGCTATCGTGTTCTGTATACTGTTCGTCCGTTTTTATGCCATCGTCGTGAATTTCTCGTGTCTCCATTAGCGTCCCCCTGTAGTCTCAATCATCTGCTAGTGCTGGTTTTTGTTCTCGACGCGTCGTTTCACTCGGTGTGATGGGAGAATCACCACATCCGACGCAGGCGAACGACCCATCGACCGTCTTGGTGACGGGCGCGTTGCACTCGATACACTTGATTGCTGCTGCACGTGCTGGTTTTGGATAACGTGACATTTTTGAAATCACTCTGCATTAGTTTGCAAGTAGCTCATTTGATCTCCCTGAATCGTTTTCCGCTACAAGATCAGCTTGGATATATTTCCGTCCGAATATCCCTAACGCTGATACTAACTCAATTATTGTTATTTGACCGATAAGGTATAAGCTTTCTGTTCGACATAATTAAGATCATTATATTTAATAATAGAATACGTGAATAGATGGTTAGCGAAATGTCGTTTCGGTTATTCTTGGCAGAGTCCCGATACAGGGGCCTCTGGCCGAGAAATCACGATCGGATCGGCGCCACCAGTTGTATAAATAACATGATGTGACGCAATCCAGCCGTTGTATCGTTCATTGTCAATTTGTGCTGGTGCGGCAGGGAACAGTTGCGCCCCGGTTGTCGTCCACGATTCCTGCGAGAGAGTCAAACACTGCGGCGGTCGTTCATTGCCGTAGAGCCACTGATACACCGGACGATATGTTACATTCGTCCGTGTCGGGTAGTAGTACGATGCGAGTCGTGAGATATGGCCATCGCTGATCCAGCGTTCTGAAGCGTGCGTTGTCGCGAATGTAGTCGCCTCAAACTCGTCCGGTGTTGTCAACGGCTGAGCGGGGGTCGCGTGCAATCCAAGGAACGCCAATGGAGTACTCACGATGGCACTGAGAACCAAGAGAGGAACAAGAACGGATTGAAAGTTCCCACTGAACCGAATCCCGCTCACAGATCGATACCCGAGTGATACAGCTGCAAGAGCAGCAAGTACTACGGCAGCCAGATGCACAAATATCTGCCCTCTTACAACAATACCTTGATACTCGAATGTCAGGCCACCAGTGAGAGCAAATCCGATTAGCACGAGGGGGCCGAACAACAATGCCACCACGACCTCACCATCCGTGTCGAGATTCGTGATGAAAGGCGTCCCCCAAGATGCAAATATACCGATAACCGTAACAGGTGCCGTCAATAGCAACACCAATGAGGGAGTTGCGGCTGTCCCGGGAAACACAGGTACAAAAAAATTCGCGGCGAAAATCGTACACCCGACAAATAAGAGTCCAAAGGGGAGACCACGTTGCAGTCTCGGGCTCGCCGTGGGAACCCATACACTGAGCATCACAAGCACGAGCAACCACGCAACGAACAATCCAGGTGCCGACGTCACCCGTCCCATTTCTCCCATCTCCAGAATCGAATAATACCCGCCGAGATAGACCCAAAACACAGCAACGAGAAGCACACCGAAGCGAAGTGCACGTGTCTGGAATCGGCGCATGGAGAGCGCGAGCAACGCCGTAACCACCAATGCACCTTCGATCGTGGCAAGAACGTGCGTCAACGGGAGCAAGAAAACGAACACGAACGACAGAAGCATCCAGGAAGAGCGGCCTGTCCGTAGCGCACGATAAAACACCACCGCCAGAAGTGCCACAAAGACGATGCCGGCCCCTTCACTCGTGACGGCAGCAGACCGACCAAGATAGATTCCCTCCACGGCCAGGACCAGCCCAGCAACAGCAGCAGCGAGTCGTGCTTGTGAAACATGCCAGCCACGCTGGGTTCCGATACGACGCACCAGCGACACAGCCACTAGACACGGCACTGCTCCGATGACCGCGATTAATGGCTGTGCAATTCGAAGTGGTGATACTCCGGTTAGTTGGCTCACAATAGTAAGCAACACCGAGAAACTGTATTTGTCCGGCTGGAAATAAGATGCAAAACTCGGAAGATGACCATGCTGCAATGCGTATCTGGCAGGTGCGGCGAACTGAAACCCATCGAGATTGAACGGGAGGTAGCTCCAATACAGTGGAATCGTTCGCATCGCGACCGCGACAAGGAAGACGGCGAGACCGACCAACGCAAACGAGCGCCGATCACTCATCAGAACCACCGTCAGGCATCATCGTATGACTTCTATTCGAGACGGCATCATTTCTAACTAACGTCGTCGGCTGCCGAACAATCAAAGAGCCAGCGACGAAGACCGCACTCAAGAGTATGATAGTGAGACCACCGACGAGACTGCCGAGCACCACAGTTGGCGACAGAGTCGGCGTGATGCGAACGCCGTACACGACCAGATAATCCAACACGGAGAGCAGTGACATCCCGACGAACCCAAGAATCAACGCACTTCCAACCGCGACGAGACCGACGGTAAGTGCATCTGCAACGATCAACCGAAGTACACGCATCGGTGATGCGCCCGTGGCACGATACACTCCAACCGCCTGTCGTCGGGCGTGCACAGCCTGTGCGAACACCGCCGTCGTACTCCCCACAGTCATCGTTCCCGCGAGCGTGACGAGGACGGCCAACAACACCTGCAAGTTTCCGAACGCGGTGTTCAGTGCTCGTGCGATGCCAGTTTTACCACCACTATTTCCGCTGTTGGCGTACGCAGCGACGAGTCGGTCATTACCACTGACCGAATACGATGTCGTTGCCAATCGACGACCATCCGACATCAGAGTGACGGAGTACGAGCCGGGAGCTTGCCTCCCGATATTATACATCGTAGTCGTCGTCTCTCCAGCGGCGACCGAGACTGTCCGCCCCTCGTTCCCGACGCTACCGGAAAGTCGAACATGCCGGGAGAGCGTTTGATTCCAGGGATTGTATAGTCGAACGTGCGCCGCAGTTTGAGACAAGAGACTCGGATTGGTCGGACGGATTTGAACACCCCCCATCAGCGTTCGCCGCGCCGACTGCGTGACTCGAACCATCTTCGAGAGACTTCGATTTCTTGCTGCAACGTGAACAGTGTGCGAACCCGTCGAGTCGAGTGGAAGTCGCACTGTCCCATTTTGCCCGGTTCGAACAGTGGTATTGGTAACGCGAACGGTCGCATTCGCAATTGGGTCACCATCCATCGTCGAGACGATGATGCGAGGCTCGCTGTTCGGTGGTGCTTCTATCGGAAGCCCTCGAACCTGTATTGCATTCTCCGGCATGACCACGATCTCTTGTGTGTGCTCGCCGACTCGAAGCGTCGCATTCCCTGGCTGTGATACCTGAAGACGGACGGTCTCCGATCGTTGTGCATTCGGATCGAGCGTCATGGAAACAGTCTTCGAAGCGTTTCCGAACTGCACCGAAACGTCTCGAGTTCTTGTCTCAGATCCGAAATTTCGGAGGAATACCTCGACTGAGACATTCGAGTTGGCAGTGACGCGACTCGGTTCGGCAACGTCGATAATCTCGATACCGTTCGCTGATGTGGTTCGGTCGAACTGTTTTGGCGTGCGAATGATGTGTACAGAGTTGTTGGACTTTCCCGTAAGATGTCGACCAACGGGAAGTGAAACGAGAAGCTGGTCATCATACAACCCTGGTGCACTGTACGTGCCAACAACACGGACTCTAGCGATTCTAGATTTCGTGCTCCCACCCAGCGTGATTTGGTCGCTGATCTCGATATCGGTCGTTCGAGCGAGATCCACGCCGACGACAGCTTCACTCGAGTCGTTCGGCCGACGACCACGCTCGATGGTCGCATTTGTAACCGCTGCGAAGGTAGAGTAGTTCGCACCGCGGGCAACGACGGGTCGTCCATCGCGAACCGTAAAGAGGAGGATTTCTGCACTTGCGGGAGTCCCCTGTGCACGAAGCGCGTCGGCGTATTGCGCAGGGACGTTACTCGCGACGGGATGTTTCGCCCCTGGCTCCGTGATGGTCGTTCCCTCTGCAGTCATGAGCGGTGTCATGACGCCCCCGATCGACGTAACGAGGAGAACGACCGTGACGAACACCGTAAGCGTTGCAGTGCTCGGACCGAGCGCACGCCAATCAAGCAATCGCAAGCTGAGAAGGCGACGAAGGACGCCCACTTTTTCAGTCTGTGATGGCCGCTTCCGCGCGAACGACCCACTGAGTCGAGACGGTGGCGCGCTGACGGTCGGCCATGCGGCAACCACACCAGCACCGAGGCCGACAAGAACCGTTCCACCGTAGACGGGAAGGAGCACACGCAATACGAGATGCGAGACATGGACAGTAAGCGACGTCGGGAGGCCAGCAAAGACAGCAACGTTGACTGCGAGATGTGGTAAAATCACACCGATCGTGTACCCGACGCCGATACCGACACTGGTCAAGATACCAGCTCGCAATGCGAACAACTGCAAGACTGTGAGCGGACGACAGCCGGTCGAGCGCAGCACACGAATCGCCTGCAGACGATCGCGGACGGTCATCTTCGTGACGCTATAGACCGTCACACCAACCAAAGTCGCCCCACCGATAGCAGTCACTGCCAAAACCGTCAGCAGTTGTCGTGTCCCCGTGAGGAAAAACGCCAGTGCCGATCGCAGTGTGACACCTCGATCGGGTATCCCGGTTGCTGATTGCTCGCTCGGGGGCGTGATGACGAACGCTCCAGATGTCCCCAATCGCGTCACCAGGTCAGGCTGTGCGACGAACCACTCCGAGGGAACGAGCTGGTGATTCGACGGGCGTGGCGTAACATCGACGGTCAGTTGCGTGTTCTGACCACTGAGGCGGATCGATCCCGATTTCGACCTCGTCCCGCTGGTTACGCCGGATTCAGGCGGGCGTGGAATCGACCCCTCAGGTCGCGTTTTGAACACCTGGCCTCCTTGGTTCGATACGCCTGCGACATATCGCGTGTCGCCATTCGGCAAGGTGACCTCAGCTATCGGGACAACGAGTGATGTTTCGCCCGCATTTTGCCGTGCCGTTGTGACTGACTCGTAATAGACAGCAGTACCATCGGTATTGTATTCTTCTGCAATAGTCGTTGTTTGGGTACTGACAGCAGTCACGACGAGCGTTGTGCCCGTCAAAAACCCGACCGTCACGGCGATGACCACCACGGCCAACTTATCGCGGCGAGACCATCGCGTCAATAGCGCACGACGGTACCCCACTTGGTCACCTCGTCGGCGCCGCAGTCACCTGCGCTGGCGACGATCCATTCGCAGTGACGTTCACCCAGAGATGGAGTTCGCGATACGCGTTGTCCGCCGTCGGATTCCGTGGCACGTCGCCTTTGTACAGGAGATATATGAGACGCAGCCGAGTGCCGGTCATCGTTGCTGTAATGTTGTGCGTCGTCCGCCACGTCTCGTTTTGCCCAAGTGTCGTCTGGAATCGTTGTAATTGCTGTTCGTCGTTGACGACCGTCGAGTTATTCCGCGTTGTAACGTTTTGGAGTAATACGACCGCCGAGTAGTTCGTCCGCTCGTGTTCGTGGTTCTCGATTCCGACGATGACTGGTTTGCGTTCTCCCTGGGTGAAATTCGTCGGATAACCATCTGCTACCAACTCGCCGTCGTCGTTCTCGGTCAGCAGATAGAACTCCGAGAACGATTCGCCCTGGTTGGGAACTAACACAGCATACCCAACGCTCGCCGAAGCGAGCACCACACTCACCACGAGGACGACGTTCAACGCGGCATCCGCCCGCGTGTCGGGTTCGAACAGTTCGGAACGCGCATCGCCACTCCACTGCTTGTACGGAACTGAAAACCGCTCATCTTCGGGGAGGTTCCACCGACGAACGGCTGCAATCACCGTCATGAGCAGCGTAAACCCGCTGATGCTCAGGAGGACGGGAACGAGTCGGATTCCCCATGGCGTGAAGTTCAGAACGAGTCCGATAAGCGGGACGATGGCGATGCTCGTCCCGAACGAGAGTGCAACCCGTTCCAAGCCGTCGATTCCTTCGTTGAATCGCGAGAAGCGACCATCGGTTTCCGATGCGTCTCCTTGCCGGTCACTCTCCTCGAAGCCACCGGCTTCCGGGAACAGCGCTGCAATGAACGCATAGCCCGGTGGAAACAAGACGAACGGAAGGCCGAGAACGGCACGAATCGGCGTGTCGTTGAGTCCCGGCACAAGCACGACAACACACGTCGCGATGACGAAACAGATGATAAAAACGAGATCCGCGGGCAGACGCCGAACTGGGTCGGGGAGGAGTAACCACGGATCGACATCACGAGACATTCACTTCTTTCTGGGAAGTTCCCCAATAAAAGTCTCCCGGAGTATAATTATAACTGATTGACCAAATATTCTATCGCTACAAGCAGAAACTGGCAAGGTGTCTGCCCTTCGATACCAATACTAGGGAATGTCCAGATCGATTTGGCGTCGCGTTGGTGTCCTCTTCGTCCTCGGAGTCCTCCTCTTCGGACTCGCCGTCTGGTACGGAACACTCACTCCAGCCCCCGGACTAGGTGTCTATCCGAGCGAAGAACACCTTGCTACAGACTATGATCGCTATCTTGGGACGAAAGTCACAGTCGGGGGCACGGTCGTCGATACCGAACCGATGACGATCAGCGCTGAATACGGTGCCAACGAGCAGATTCGGTTGATCATCACCGACCTCACAGTCGAAGCAAACAAAGGCGACAATTTGCGTGTGTATGGACGAGCTGCTCCAGGCCACACGATTCAGGCTATCAACGCCTTTGCAGTTCCCCCATTCGGACACGTGTATACGTATTCGATATCATTCCTCGCTGGTCTGTGGATGCTTTGGCGTATCATTCGATACTGGCATTTCGATCTGACCGATTGGACGCTCAGACGCCGCACAACACCCCTCCAGCCGAATGTAGTCGACCGCATCCAATCACATATTCACCAATGGAGGAACGACTAATGCCGGATCTCCTCGCTCATGCCTTCATCGCATACTCGATTGCACTCCTCCTGTCCTGGCGCTACGATTGGATTTCACCCGCCTATGCGACAGTTGCGATGGCAGGCGCATTTATCCCCGATTTGACGAAAATCAAGCTCGTAATCAGCAGTGGAACTGTCGAACAGCTATTAGGGATTCCGTTTGATTGGAACGCACTCCATACCGTTGGTGGTGCTACCATCGCAATTCTCATCGGTGTGACGGTCGTCGCACCGCGCGAACAAAGACGAACCTTTGCCCTCTTGAGCGTCGGTGCGCTCTCACACCTGTTCGCCGATGGCCTCCTCCAAAACCCATCCGGGCACTCGTATGCGATGTTGTGGCCGCTCACACAGTATCACCCCCCGACACCGGGGCTGTACCTGAGCACCCAAGCCGAACCAATGATTGTTGCCGCTATTGCGGCGGTCGTGATTCACAATCTCACGAAAGGTCGATTACAGAGGTGACTTTCGTAGCATATCGAGCAATGGATTCGACTAGCGAACTGGTTTCGTGGTTCTCTGAAGAGAAAACCCACTCATTGCAGAGTTTCACTGCATACTCAGCCTTCAGTTAGAAGATGATAGAAGCGTATTGCTTGTTGGCAGGCAATCGTGTCATTCGCTTTCTTCCTCCGCCGTGAACGAGTGCAAGTGTCGTCAATATTCGAATTAGGTTTCGAAACCGTCGGTGATTACTGGACTCCCTCCCTGCTGGATACCTTGTCCACCTCCATAGAGTGTAACGCCAGTCACAAACGTCACATTTTCATCGGGAGAGACGGTGATATGACGGCACAGGTGCAGTACCAAGAAAGTAGAATCCGAACAGTGCACCACTCATCATAGATACGGAATTTGGATTGTATCCCCCGCAGATAATTGGTTAATTACTACCGCCGCCACAAAGCATTTATCATGAGATACCATGTCGTTCAGTGTAGCGAGGATGCCTCTGACAAGACAATAATTCGGCTATTGGATCTGGCGCCATCACCTAGATCCGTCCTCGCTCAACCCCGTTTCTAAAATCACTTAATCTGTCGAGTGCCCGGTCGGTGACGAGTAATTGTCTCTCGTGCTATCGGAATGCTCGACGAGATCAGTCGGTGTCTCAAGGTGTTCTGGAGACATTGCCGCTTCATAAGACGCCACGCGGTTGGTTTCATCCATTTGCATTGCTGGAGACGGTTTAGTTGCGTCTACCGGGACATTCTGGCTAAGTTGTTGCAGTCGGTCTGCCGAGAGAGCGTGTGTCCGTTTTTCCCCGAATGCGACACCACTGGTGACGATCGATCGAATTCCTTCTTCAACGGTCATATCGACATCGACGACACGGTCTTTTCCGACATGGATAACGAACCCACCCATGACAGGATTCGGAGCCATCGGTAAAAACAACGAAACCATCTCGGTATGGCCCGTTGCCTGTTTGACTGTATTGGCCGTCTCCGCAGTCTTGAATGCGACGGCGTACGATCCATCCGCCGGATATTCTACGAGCTTGACTTCTTTGAAACTCTCTGAATCCGAATCAAGAAGCAGTTCGCTCATCTCATTGAAGCTTGTGTAGACTGAGCCAAGACCAGGAATCGACGACATGAAATGATTGAATTGTGTGCCAAAGCGACCATTTCCGGAGCGGTATTCGGCGACGAAACCCAGCACAAAGAGGGTTCCACCGAGCAGTCCGATCGTGATGACCTTCACGAGCAACTCATTTGTTCCTGGTGAGACTCCGGGAACGCTTTTCACGATAAACACGACTGGGTTCAGAGTATTCGAGATGAAGTTGAGCACAAATCCAATAATCACAAATGTGACAATAAGAGGAATCGCAATAGCGACGCCACTGATGAGTGATCGGCGGATGATCTTCTTAGCACTTTGGTGTGCTACCTTTTCATTCATGGAATATCCCCTCTAGAATCTGGAAGGAATGTCATACTCTTGTAACAACAAGGAGCCTTGAAAGTGTTTAGGCCAAAACAGTTGAATCGAAGAGGCTACAATCAGTCATGCTTTGCCTGAATGTTCAGTAGGAAGTGTTTGACATCCTCCCTGCCCTAAAGGACGGGACTATCTCCAATAATCTCCGTAACCGTCCGTGTGTGTTCGATGAATGCAGTGCCTCTCTCGAGAGGTCGGTTGACTCCTCAGTGTGCCCGATGACGAGTGGACCATTTTCGTTCGAAGGCGATTGATGAATTTAGGGCAATTTATAGCATTGTCATGCACCATACACAGAACCTTGCTCATGCAGCCAGTTTATTTAAATTACCCCCAGCACAAGATAAAATGTCGAAGGTGTTCACGAAGGTCAACCAATCACTGGCGATCACCTTCGACAGACCATTCCCTGCTACAAGCGTTGTGTCGTCTTGCTCAAGGGAATGTACAATCCTTCTGAAAATCAGTCGATATCCATCATGTGGCTGATGAAAGTGCGATTCATACACAAAGCATTTACCAAGGTACGAGCATGGATCAGTTACATGAATGACAACATCGGATATCATGGCCCAATTGAAAAAATCGTTCTAAAGACGGTCACATTCTCGTTAGTGCCAATTGTTGTCGTGCTGATTACCACCCTTCTCATGTTCGAAGGACAGTTTTCTGATGCACGGTCGTGGATTAGCGGGGACTGGCGTGAGCCACTCAAGTAGACTGGACTCGATAATAGCAGAATTGGCACAAGAAGTGAAGTGCTTAATACTATGAGTCGAATCCGTTGACATCCTCCCCTCCCTCAAGGGCGAGGATTTCTCGCCTACAATTCCATAACCGGCGGAAAATTGTGTTTCGAGTTATCACGCCCCAGCTCCGACAAAGCTCGTAATAGTGTGTCCACTATTACAAACATCCCATCCACTCCCCTTCCTAATTCCGAGATCCACCACTTGCCACTACCAAAATTACCATGGTGGTTCGTCCCATGTTGAAAATTGTCGGGTAATGTAGAAAGGAGATCATCGCTCGACAAAAACGTGGTTACGGAAGAACCTACTAACTCTCCACGTTTTGTCACTCATTCATGCGATGAGGCTAATCACAGAGCCCCTCAGCACATGTCACTGGATGTCATAGGCTATTTTGTCGGGGACACTACCACGCATTGGACAATCAAAAATCAAAAACCCGACAACGCAGGTAACTCTCAAGTGTCACAGATACTCATGCTCACTCACCTGCGTTTACTGATGGTGGCAGACACAAGACCGAAGCTATCAGCTACGTCCCAATTAATTCAGGACAGAGGGCGACGCATTCACGGAAAATTTTCAAAACACACCGTGTTTCCAGTGTAAACGTCAGCTGGTATTCCATCAGATTCGAGCAAGCGTACGGAACTTTGCCCGTCTTCCTCGCGGAGATGCAAACGGACAACGGTTCAGATACAGCAGGCCCTCCCCCCTACCAGAATCTGACCGGGTCGAGAGCCCAAGTGAGCATCGAAGATGAACCCAACGACTTTGAAATGCGACACACGGAAGAAGAGATTGACTACATTGTGCTCCGTGGACTTGGCTCGCTCTGTGTCATCTCCCCGCGACTGAAGTGGGCTTGCGCCTCGAATCCGTTTGAACTGCCGGAAAACACACTCCAAGGCACTCGTCTCATACACTGTTGCAGCCATTTTCGATGTGAATTTTGTCTTGTTTTTTCTGAATACTGTTGATAGTCAGTTCGATTTCCAGTGGACAATACCTTTGAATGTCCACATTCAACACCCGGTAATCATTCGGCATCTATTCGCAAACGTTCCACCAGCACCTTCGGGGGACAGAAAGATGTTCACGCATTTTCTAAAAATTTTAATGGACATTCCGCGATTGACAATGTTACTTGCAATAAATAAACATTCCCATTAAATATATTACCGTATTGACTCAAAATCACTTAATATATTAGAATCCAAAGCAGTGGTCAGAATGAATAGTGCGAAGGAATTCTGTCCACGGTGTCAGGAAGAACAAGCGATCATTAAAACAGTGAGTTGGCAACCGAACATGTGCCAGGAATGTAGCACTTCATTAGATCCGACCTAAATCATCCGGTCTTGTTGAGAGTGACTTCATATAACCATCCGTTGAGTTGTGTCATTATAGACTATATTGAAATGATAGAATCCTGTATCCACACTTGCTTCGACGTTGGAATAGATAGCTGCCCCACCAAGTGTTGGATCAAGACATTCTGAGTGCCCCTCCGTTCGCCAAGTGGAATCGAATACGAACCTTTCCGAGTCCAACGAGGATGGCCTCTTGACGCGCCATCGAGAGAGTCGTTCGCGCCGTCGGCAGGATGGTAGTCTGCGTCGAGGCGGCCGTGGAGATGAGTACTGAGAGGATGAGAATCTTATCGAACGGCGAGCCGAGAACCTGCGTACTCAGCGAACTCAGCACGTCTTCCTAATTGGCGACGAGAAACGGCACACCACCATAGGCTTGTGCAGCGATAGCGACGATGACGTAGATGGCGAGTAATATGACTGTGCTGACCAGCGCGGCCACTCCTGGCCTTCGGTCGCTGTTCTCATTCTTCTCATTAACCCCAGTAGATGAAGATGGCGAGGATTAGTCCGGAGTTCAGGGCGCTCTAATCCTGAATGGCGAACGGATTGAGCCACGACAACGACGGCGTGATAGATCCAGTGCTACTGAACCCGGTGTATACCTCCAAGAGCGCGACGGCAGCGAAGACAGCGAGCGTAACGATTTCCATGCCCAGCAAGAGGAACTGCGTCCACGCCGAGAGCTCGATTCCAACCACGCAAATGGTGGTGAGGACTGCAATCCAGATGACTCCGACGAACGTCACCGCGTAGACCGAGTTGCGCCGCGCTCTGCCACCCCAGGAGCAAGAAAGTGTAGAACCCTGTGATTTTCATCCATTCTGTGTAGTCAGAGATCTGTCTCGTCCAACGACAGGCCGACCGCCTTCGTGTGGGTGTATTCGTCGAGCGTCTCTTTCGCACATTCCCGGCCGAATCCGGAGTACTTGTACCCGCCGAAGGGGGCGCCCGCGCCGCCGCCGAAGTACTCGTTTATCCAGACGCTTCCGGCTTGGATGTCGGCGGCCGCTCGATGTGCGAGCGACATGTCACCGGTCGCAACGCCCGAGGCAAGCCCGTAATCAACGTCGTTCGCCAGTTCGATTGCTTCCTCGTAGTCCGAAAACGTGATGATACACTGCACCGGCCCGAAAATTTCGTCCTGTGCGATTCGCATAGTGTTATCCACGCCGTCGAATATCGTCGGCTCGAAGAACCAACCGTCGGCGAGTTCGTTGTCCAACGGTGGTTCACCGCCAGCAATCACTCGCGCGCCTTCTTCCGTGCCGAGGGAGACGTATTTCGAGACCTTTTCGTGTTGCGCTTGGAACGAAAGCGGCCCCATCTCGGTTCCTTCAACGAGCGGGTCGCCGGGTTGGTACGCCGCGGCTGCGTCCTCGAATGCTGCGACGAACTCGTCGTGAACCGATTCGTGGACAAGAATCCGCGAGCACGCGTCACATGTCTGACCAGTGTTGTAGTAGATGCCCATCGCGGTCGTCTCCGCGGCAGCCTCAATGTCGGCATCCGGGAAGACGATGAACGGCGACTTCCCACCCAACTCCAACGTGACCGGCGTGACATTATCTGCTGCGGCTTTCATCACCAACTGTCCGACGGGAACCGACCCGGTGAAGGACAGTTTATCCACATCGGCATGGGTTGTGAGCGGCGCACCGGCTTCCTCTCCATAGCCATTGACGACGTTGAACACGCCGTCAGGCAGAATTCCTGCTGAGAGCTGTGCAATGCGAGTAATCGACAGCGGTGCCTCCTCGGACGGTTTGCATACGACCGTGTTGCCAGCCGCGAGTGCCGCACCGACTTTCCACCCCGTCAACAGGAGCGGAAAGTTCCACGGAAGAATCAGTCCGGCAACCCCGTACGGTTCGATACGTGTGTAGGTGTGCGCATGGTCGCCGGTCGGCAGGTTTGCGCCTTCGTGTGCCTGCGCTACCGAGACGTAGTACTCGAAGAACGAAATCGCGTCTTCGGTTTCTTCTCGCGCGTTCGCGAGCGGTTTTCCGGTATCGAGACTTTCGAGCAAGGCGAGTTCGTCGAGGTGGTCACGCAACGTCGCCATCCACTCGTGAATTATCGCCGCGCGGTCCTGCGGCGTGGTGGTTCGCCATTCCCGTTCGAAGGCTGCACGTGCGGCCGTCACTGCTCTGTCGATGTCGGACTCTTCACATCGAGCGACGGACGTTATCGGTTCTTTGACCGCGGGGTCGAACGTTTCGAAACGTTCGCCGCTCCGTGCCGAAACGGATTGGCCATCTATCCACGCATCGATGGCCAGTCCGTCCATGGCTTGTTCGATTGCCTGCGCGTGATTCTGTTCAAGTGTCCCCGTAAATGTCGTGTCTGCCATTCGTATCCCCCGTTCCGTCGTCGCTCGGTCGCCTCCCTTTTCAGTGAGATGGCATTCGACGAACCGGTCAGCGGGTGTTTCCGACACGATTCGACATATTTCCGATTGTCGAACTGCCATCGCGTGTTTCGTTTGGTTTGTTAATGTGGTGTGTGTACGCTCTGCATGTGGAAGAACTTTCTTTCTAACTCGTTTTCCGACTGTCTCGTTCCGATCGGCCTGTCATCATCACTGTTCATCAGAAATCAGTCTCCCAGCTTCGCCTCTCCAATCGTTAGAATTACGCACGAACTACGTCAGTATCATTGCGTCCGCGATGTCGACTGCGATTCGTCGTTGCGATTCTCTCACCGATAGAAGTCTTATTGCCGGAATCGGTCTAGAAAGTACGATGAGCATTAGTAACAAAGAACATGAAAATCCCCACGAAATGCTGTTCCGCGAGCCAATGAGAACGGTTCTTCACAACCAATTCACACACCAACGAGGAAATCGACTACGCCGTCGAAACCGGTATTACAGGCATTTTGAACGTTTTGCGACACCTCGATATTTTGGAAGGGGTGCCAGTCGATACGGGGCCACAAACGGTTGCTCGCATTCACCTCGGTCGAATCATTGCATCCAAATCCGGTCTCTTTCACTCAGACCCCAACATAACCGGAGAGTCACTTGCGAACATCGCGGTACCGTATGAATCGCACGAATAGCACCGGCTGCTTCGGAAGTAGATTTTGACGCGTTGTGAAACTCCAAATTCGATAGTCCCCAGGTAGAATAACCACGGCGTCGTACCATTCGGCGTAGCGGTCGACCACAATTTCGGTCGACCGAAGAAACATGCATAGTGCAGCCGATTCACAACAGTCGTGTTCGATCCGTTCCGCTCGATAGTTCACTTTCACTGGCCTGTTAACGCGGGTTTATGCGAATGCATGTTCATTGGTCACGTATGGCAGCCGAGCTTGACCAGTTACCGGGAGTTGGGTCGGCAACGGCAGACAAACTCTTCGAAGCCGGATTCACTTCCTATCAAGCGCTCGCCGTTGCGAGTCCCGGCGAGCTCACCAACACCGCTGACATCGGGGAGCGTACCGCCGCTGGCATCATTCAAGCGGCACGCGAGGCCGCCAACATTGGCGACTTTGAAACCGGAATCGCGGTGCGACGACAGCGAGACCGGATCGGAAAGCTTCGCTTGTTGATCGACGACGCTGATGAACTGCTTGGTGGCGGTATCGAAACGCGGTCAGTCACGGAATTCTACGGCGCTTTCGCTTCCGGCAAATCACAGATTACGCATCAACTGTGCGTCAACGTGCAACTTCCGAAGAGTGAGGGTGGATTCCACGCCCGTGCGATCTTCATCGACACCGAAGATACGTTCCGGCCGGATCGTATCGACGACATCGTCCGGGGATTACCAGACGACGTCATCGTGGCCACGATGATCGACCGCGATATCGAGGGAGACGCCGACGACGAAGCAGCGCTTAACGAGCTGGTCGAACACGTTCTCGATCGAATTCACGTTGCGAAAGGGTTTAATTCAGCACACCAGATTCTCCTCGCCGAAAAGGCACGGGAAATCGCCGGCGAATACGCCGACACCGAGTGGCCTGTTCGATTGGTCTGCGTGGACTCGCTGACCGCGCACTTCCGGGCCGAATATATCGGTCGCGGAAAGCTCGCTGAACGACAACAGATGCTGAACAAACATCTCCACGACCTGCTGCGGTTCGCGAACCTACACAATGCGGCAATCGTCGTGACAAATCAGGTCTCGTCCAACCCCGACTCGTTCTTCGGCGATCCGACGCAACCCATCGGCGGGCACATCCTCGGACACTCCAGCACAGTTCGTCTCTACCTCCGCAAATCGAAAGGGAACAAGCGGATCGTCCGACTCGTCGATGCGCCAAACCTGCCGGACGGCGAGACTGTGATTCGTATCGTAGAATCGGGGTTGAAGCCGGAGTGACACAGTTCGAATCGGTGAGACGGGGTCTATCGGTGGAGCACGACGAACGTCTCGGGGTGTGAACCCAGAGCGGTTGACTGTCATCGATTACCGCGCTTCAACCCCGCTCCGGCAATGACGATTCCCACGAACAGGGTAATCACGCCGATAACCGTCCACTGCACCGACCGTCCAGTGATCGGTTCGCAGTCCGCGACGCACAGAATGGGATCGATCTGGACGATTGCGAGGCCTTGAACCAACCATACCATCCCGAGAAGCGCCACGATGGCGCCGAGAATTGTCACCACAGTCGCGTTCGTGTTCATGGTTCAGACATAGTATGGCTCACTGGCGTGGCAGTTCCGCGCACGAAGGGTCTGGACGGGCTAACACCGAGACTCAGTGTTTCGATCTCGTCGAGAGCAAAGGAACCTGCTGCGATCCAGTCGTCCGTTCGACGGTTCAGATGGCAGCCGTTGTCGACCCGTTTCCAGAGTGGGGTCACTGCGTCCTGGACGTAGCCACGCAGACCGTCCGACCGAACGTGTTCGAGAAAGCGGAATTCACCATCCGGTTTCACGACCCGATGGACTTCGGTGAGGGCTCGAAAAGGATCTTGTACCGTACAGAACACCGCGGAGGCGATGACCACGTCAAACGTATCGTCCGCATATGGCAGGGATTCAGCCCGTCCTGATCGCAGGTGGATGTCCAGATCGTACGTGCTGGCTGTTCGCTTCGCCTGTTTTCGTCTGTTGGAATCCGGTTCGATTGCATGCAGATGGAGTGCTGACGCACGCTGCGCTGCTGTTTGGAAGTACGGAACCATCGCACCGCTTCCCGCACCGAGATCCAGTATCACCCCTTCGAGGTCACGTGCGAGATACCGCCGATGGTCAGCAAGGTCAAGGCGCTTTGCGAGCGCGGCGACGATCGGCTGACCGAGGGTTGGTGGTTTCGATTCCGTTCGGCTCGTGTTGCCTCTTTCAGCGATTCTGTTCGGCATGAGTTGACAGTATGGACGGCACACCGATGCATGCGAATAGCGCCTCACATCTGAGGCAGGTTTAAATGTGTACACAGCAAACTCATGCTTTAATAGGCCACCGCCCACGGCAGACGTATCCCAATCAACTCATTTCGAGACGAAACGGCCGAATACAGCCGTCCTGGGCACTATGAGCATAGAGAACGGATTGCTAGTATGAGATATATTACGTTCGTCATTCCGCAGATAGACGATGAACGCTGTTCTAACGGCGAGTGCGCGACCGATTCGGCAGTGAATGGAGAAGCGATTCACTACATCAACCTCTTGGATGACGGAACCGGCGTCGGACTGTATCAACTCCGTGGTGACTTTGAACAGGGCACGAAAGCACTCGAGGCGAACCCGGAGGTGCTATCGATCGAGCGGTCTGCGGCATCGGACGGGCTGGTCTACCTCCATTTTCGAGCAAATGCCCTCATGACCGACCTCCTCAGTATATTCCGACGGTATGAGATCGTCGTGGACTGGCCGATGGAATACACCGATCAGGGTGGGCTTCGAATAACCATGCTTGGAGAGGACAAGAAGATCCGAGAGGCAATCGCGGAAATCCCTGACGGAATTCCGATTACGCTCGAAGGGATCGGCGAGTATCACCCAGATATGCGCCAACTCGCGTCGCTACTGACGGATCGCCAGCAAGAACTGTTGGAACTAGCGATCAATGAGGGCTATTACGAGATGCCGCGGCGTGCGACCCTCAACGACCTTGCAGATCGGGCGAATATCTCCGCGGGGACGGTTGGTGAGCACTTGCGGAAAATCGAAACGAAGGTCATAATGGAACTCGTTTGATATCGACTTTGTTCAACGAGAGGTCAGATAGCCATGTGCGACACACAGTAACAAATATCAAAGTGGATTTCGATGGTTTGTCCGATGTTGGATTTCACCCAAAAATACGGCGACGAGTTCCGAGATTTCACAGAGCAGTTACTGACGTTCGAAACGACGAGTGGGAGGGAAAAAGAAGCACAAGAGTGGCTCTCGGGTCGTCTCCGCGACCTTGGGTTCGAAGTGTACAGTTGGACGGCAGACGCAGACCAGTTAGCCGAGAGTCCGACGTTTCCGAATGCAGAAGCGATCGATGTGGACGAGCGGCCGAGCGTTGCCGGTGTACTCGAATTCGGTGACCCCGCAGCAGGTCCGACGATTATCCTCAATGGCCACATCGACGTCGTCCCCGTCGAGGAATCATCGTGGGAAACTGATCCATTCAAACCCACCTGGGATGGTGATTCGCTGACGGCCCGTGGAGCGGTGGACATGAAAAGCAACCTTGCAGCGTGTATTTTCGCCGCGAAATACGTCCACGACGTCGAAAATGATCTCGATGGACGCGTCGTCGTCGAAAGCGTTGTCGGCGAGGAAGAAGGTGGAATCGGCGCCGTCGCGGCGGCACTTTCAAATCCGTATCGGTTCGAGCGAGACGCCGCAATTATCACAGAACCGACGGAGTTGGACGTCGTGACAGCCGTCGAGGGAAGCGTAATGATGAACCTCGAAATCGAAGGTCGCTCCGCTCACGCGGCCACTCGCTGGGAAGGCGAGTCGGTTCTCCCCCACTTCGAGCGGATTCGAGCGGCGTTCCGCGAACTCGAAGCGAACCGCAACGACCGCGTCACTCACCCATTGTACGAGTCGTTCCCGATCTCGTGGCCGGTGAACTTCGGGGTCGTTGATGCAGGGACGTGGGCATCGAGTGTTCCCGCGCACCTATCGAGCGAGATTCGAATCGGCGTCGCACCCGGTGAGACGAACGAAGAAGTCGAGACGGAATTCCGAGACGAACTCGACACAGTCGTGGCCGAGAGCGATTGGCTCTCGACACATCCGCCGACATTCGAGCGCCGGGCGATTCAGTTCGAACCCGCGGAAATCGACGCGGATGAACCGGTCGTGACCGCATTACAAACGGCGATGCGAAACCGGGGATTGAACGACACGGATCCGCGCGGGGCGACGTACGGGGCCGATTCGCGCCACTACATCGCGGCCGGAATCCCGACCGTTCTTTTCGGAGCGGGCTCTATCAAACAAGCTCACTTCCCGAACGAAACCGTCGAATGGTCGGAGGTCTTGACAGCGACGGAAGTGCTCGCGGACGCTACCGTAGAATTTCTATCCACGAACGCGACCGCGTGAACTGCCTCGCGGTTCGGCCGTGAGACCACGACGTCATGCGGATTCACAGCGACATCGTGTACTTCTCCCGATTTCGTTGTTGCGGAAAGGTCGTCCGAAACGTGTGTTTAGGCATTCAGTACCTGGACAGAAACATCATGTAAGCGGTGAGCCGTTCACCGCCGAGCGAGAAGGTCCACCCGTGTGAGTGAGACGGCAACGAGAACGAGCGAGACGGCGAGCAGGAGGAAGACGACGCTAATGACGTTTACTTCGGGCGTCACGTTGTACCGGATTTGATTCCAGATGTAGATCGGGAGCGTCGTGGTGGCCGAATCCTTGACGAAGTAGGTGTAGACGAACTCGTTGAACGAGAGCGTAAACGCCAGCAAGCCGCCCGCGATGATACCCGGGAGGACGCTCGGCAGGGTTACCTGCCGAAACGTTTGGAGTTCGTTCGCGCCAAGGTCTTTCGACGCTTCCTCGAGCTGTCGGTCGAAGGTCAAAAACGTCGGGAGGATGACAAGCGTCGCGAACGGGATCGTTCGGATGACGTGTGCGATGACGATCGACCAGTATCCCTGTTGGAAGTTGATTGCACCGAAAAAGAGCACCATCGCGATTCCGGTGACGACGAGTGGAACGACGATTGGAAGCGTCGCAAGCAACTGGAGGACATCCTTTCCGGGGAAGGCAAATCGGTCGACAGCATACGCGATCAGCGTCGCGAGGACGACGCTAATGAGCGATGCGACGATACTTATCTTCAGCGTCGTCACGATGGCACTAATCGCGGCTTGGTTGTTCAAGAACGTAGCGTACCATTGAAGTGTGAGTTCCTTCGGCGGGAACGCCAGAACACCACCTTTTGCGAAGGACATGAACACGAGCACGCCAATGGGAAGCCAGAGGAACAAAAAGACGAGAATCATCGCAAGGCGTCCCAGATGCGAGCCGTATCGGTGCACGACTCGTTCGACGGGCCGAAGGACGCGATTCAACTGATTCATTGGGTATCATCCCCCTGTGCGAGGAGATTACCGCCAGCACGTGCACCGAGGATGAGCAGGGCGACGACTAGAATCGTGACGATCAATCCGATCGCTGCACCGAACGGCCAGTTGAACGCGGATTTGAACTGTTCTTCGATCACCATTCCTATCATCACGTTGCTGGTGCCGCCGAGCAGTCGCGGGGTGATGAACGAGCCGAAAGTCGGAATGAAGACGAGGAGAATTCCGGTAATAACCCCGTTTGCAGTCGTCGGAAGCGTCACCGTGAAGAACGCCTTGAGCGGTCCTGCTCCGAGATCTTTCGCTGCATCGATGAGCGCGGGATCCATGTTCGTCAACGATGCGTAAAACGGTAAGACGGCGAGGGGTAGCCAGACGTATGCGAATCCGATCAGCACTGCCTCCTGACTATACAGTAACCCGATTGGTTTATCGACCACGTTCGTCAACAGGAGAACGGAGTCGAGCACGCCACCGCTTTGAAGGATGTTGATCCACGCGTACATTCGAATGATGTAACTCGTCCAGAACGGGAGAATCACGAGCAAGAGTAGAAGCGTCGTATGACGCGTAAAGCGGACGATACTGTACGCGAGAGTGTATCCAATGACGGTCACGATCGCCGTCACTTCCAACGAAATAAGCAGGCTTCGCCACACGACCGTCAAGTAAACGTCCGATGTCAGGAACTGTGTATAGTTCTGAAGGGTGAATGGACCGTCGATCTGGCCCTGCCGAAACGAAATAATGAGCATCGACAGAAGCGGCAGTGCGAAAAACAGAGTGAGGATGGTGAGCGGCGGACCCACGATAAGCGCTTTGTGGAGACGGGGGCGCTCTCGAAGATATTGGAGGAAGCTCTGTATCGAACTCTCTCCCTCTGATGATTCTTCCGAATGGGTCGCATTTGCCATCACGCAACCTCCTGTGATGGTGTTTGCTCGGCCGGGAAGACGTGCATGTCATCGGCATTCCAACCGACGACAACATCGTCACCAACAGCGAATTTTTGCCCACGGACGTTCGCGGTCAGCCGTCCCCAGGGAGTTTCGATGACGTAGATGACGTCGCTCCCTTGGTAACTTCGCTCTCGAACCGTCCCGTTCGTTTCGAGGAGGTGACCCTCGGTACCGCCATCCGATACCGTCACTTTGTGCGGCCGAACACAGACACGTACTTCGTCACCGGACGAAACGAACGACGCGCCGTTGCGAGCGAACGAGATTGGCTCTGACTGGACTTCGACCGTCATTTCGGTTTCCGTCGTCTCCGTCACCGTAGCCGACACCTGGTTGACATCGCCGATAAAATCCGCGACGAACGCCGATTCCGGCGTTTCGTATAGCTCTTCGGCTGAGCCTATCTGTTCGACTTCGCCATCGTTCAGCACGATGAGTCGATCCGAAACGGACAGGGCGACTTCCTGGTCGTGGGTCACGTAGAGGAAGGTCGTTCCCGTCTCGGACTGAATCCGCTGGAGTTCCGTCTGCATGTGTTGACGGAGTTTCCTATCGAGCGACGAGAGAGGCTCATCGAACAGCACCAACTCCGGTTCATTGACGAGTGCACGGGCGAGGGCGACACGCTGTTGTTCGCCACCGCTCAGTTCGTCGGGAGAACGGGAACCGTATCCGTCCAGGTGAACCATCTGGAGCATCTTTTCGGTTCGCTCTGCACGTTCGGATTTCTTCACCCCTGCCTGCTTGAGACCGTAGCCGATGTTTTCCGCGACGGTCAGATGCGGGAACAGGGCGAGATTCTGAAACACCATGTTGATGTCCCGTTCGAACGGTGGCACGCCGACGAGTTCGGTCTCGCTGAGTCGAATCGACCCATCGGTCGGCGTTTCGAATCCGGCAATCATCCGCAGTATCGTCGATTTTCCGGAGCCACTCGGGCCGAGAATCGAGACGAACTCTCCGTCCGAAACGTCGAACGAGACGTCCTGAACCGCGGTGACGTCGCCGAACGTTTTGGTCAGATTTTCGACTGTGAGTAGTGACATTGTAATCAGGCCGATTTCACTGCCGTCCAAATTTCGCTATATTTGTCCCGCACTTTCTGGCTTAACTGCTTCTGGAACACAAGCTTCCAGCTATCCGGCCAGTTCGTGAACTCGCGCTGCTCTTTGGACAGTTGGTTGTCGATGTTCACGGCGGGCATATACCCCATCTCGGTAAACAGCTTCGCCGCGTGCTTTTTCTGGGATGCCCAGTTGATGAACTGGAGGCTTGCCATCGGATCCGGTGCTCCCTTTGGAATCACGAACAAGTCACTGGTGAACAGCGCACCCTCTTTCGGGGCAGTGTAGTTCACCGGCGCGTTTTCGTGGAATTTTGCGGAGTAGGTACGCCCCATCGTCAGTGGACCGGCAACGACCTCTTCGTTGACGAACATGCTCATCCCCTGCTGATAGTCCCCCCAGTAGGTTTTCAAAAGCGGCTTTTGCTGCTTGAGAACCTCCTCTATCTCCTTGAAATCGTCGGGGTTGATCGGGTTTTGACCCGTGTAGAGTGCGGCGATTTGGCAGGAGACGGTGCTGTTGTCCCACATCGTGATTTTGCCCTTGTTCGCATCATCCCACAGGACGTCCCATGACGACGGGGCCTTGTTGAAGTGATTCGTGTTGTAGGTCAGCGGATAGAGAACGATACTTTCGGGAACGCCGTACGTTTTCCCGCCTTTTTGGTACGTCCCGACGTCTTTCACACGCTTGGTGATGTTTTTCCACGACGGCATCTTCTCGACCGGTAGTGGATAGAGGAAATCGTTCTCGATGGAACGTTCGACCCAGTTCGCCGTCGCCGAAATATTGTCTATTTCGGAGTTCCCACCCTGTAATTTCGAGTACCATTGTTCCGGACTCGAGAAACCACTGTTCGTGACGTTGACGTCGAACTCCTTGCTAAAGGCTTTTTTCGCGTAGGTGGCCCAGTCGTCGTACCAGTTCCACATGACGAGTTTGTCCTCCAAATCCTGTGGTGGCCAGGATTCGATATCCATGGGTGCTTTGCCCGAGCCACCGTTGTTCCCACCGAGACACCCCGAAAGCGTCGAGAGACTCCCTGCGGCTCCGACACCGGCCGCTTTTATGAACGTTCGTCTTCCAATCTTGGGATTGTCTATCATATACACACGGTGTGAGAGTACTCACTTATATTGTCCGGTAAGGGTAAAAATTCCGACCGGTTGTTCATCGCACTGGGGAGAAGATTTCACCACGAAACCATACAGTATTTGACTAGTTTCGCCGGTTACCACCAGCGGTGGTCTGCGAGTTGGTTCACCGCTTGCGTCAACGTCTCCTCGTTTCGGGAGAAGGTAAACCGAATCCAATCCGCCGACCCTTCCGTGTAGAAGCTACTTCCCGGGACAGTCGCGACACCTGCGCGTTGGATGAGTTTTTTCGCGAATTCGACATCATCCTCGTCGGTATCGTACCGGGCCATCATATAATACGCGCCGTCGGGTTTTACAGGATTCAATCCGACATCACAGAGGCCGTCGTAAAGGAGTTCTCGTCGCTCACGATACGAGTCACTGAGTTCGGAATAATACTCCTCCGGAAGCGAGTATGCTTCGACACCCGCAACTTGAAGCGGCGTCGGGGCACAGATGCTCGTATAGTCGTGAATCTTTCGGAGTTCTCGGGACAACGGCTCCGGTGCGAGTGCAACCCCAACTCGCCAACCAGTGACGCTGTACGTCTTCGAGAGCCCGGTACAGACGATCGTCCGGTCGGCGAGGTCACCGACTTCGACTGGGCTTACATACTCATCCTCGAAGACGATGTGTTCGTATATTTCGTCGGTGACGACGATCAAGTTCTCGTCCGCCGCAACGTCGGCGATGGTTTCCAACTCTGACCGACTGAATACCTTCCCAGTCGGATTTTGCGGCGTGTTTAAGATCAGGACGGACGCATCCCGTGCAGCGTCCTGTAGTTCGTCCGCATCGAGCGTCAAGTCCTCCGTAATATCGAGCGGAACACCTTCCGCACCCGCGAAATTGATCGCGGGAATGTAACTCTCGTACGTCGGTTCGAAATACAGGACTTTGTCTCCGTCCCCGCAGAAAGCCAACAATGCGGACATTACCGCCTCGCTGGTTCCACACGTAATCGTCACTTCCGTCTCCGAATCATACTCGACGCCCTTCCAGTCGTGATATTTCCTACTGACTTGTTGGCGCAGCTCCGGTAGTCCCCACGTAATCGTGTACTGGCTGTTCGACGTGATCGCCTGCTGTGCTGCTTCTTTTACCGCCTTCGGTGTCTCATCCTCGTCCGGAATCCCCTGCGAGAGATTGATCGCACCCGCTGCGAGTGCTTCCCTCGTCATCTCACGAATCACCGATTCGCTGACGCTCTTTGTGCGACTCCCTTCGAACTGCATATCCTGCCTGCCTATATCTGCCATGGGTGTGTTTTTCGGGGCAGGTATATTAATCTATTATCTGAAATTAATAATTGGGCCAGCATCACGTATTTGTAGCGTTGCAGTGCAGGCACATTCGTGGAAATGCTGCACAGTTACATCTGAGATTGCTCCGGTCAATCGCCCCCAGCCATTCGCATCCCACTGTTAAGTATTATCACAACGAATACGGCGTCATGTCCGACGAGACCCTCAACACGGACGCACAGCGCCGATTCCCGGTTCCTGACTACGATGAGATCCCTGCTGACCTCCGTGGGCGGATTGACGAAGAGACGGAGCGAGCAGGATTCACGCCAAACGTCTTCGCAGCGCTCGCGTACAAACCCTCGCACTTCCGTGCGTTCATGGCATTTCACGATGCGCTCGTTGACGATACGTCGCTCGACCGGGAAGAAGTCGAGATGATCATCGTTGCTGTCTCTGGGGTGAATCACTGTTACTACTGCAACGTCGCCCATGGTGCACTCGTACGAATCTACGCGAAACAACCCACGCTGGCCGACCAGTTGGTGGCGAACTATCGACAGGCCGATGTGAGTGACAAACGGATGGCGATGCTCGATGTCGCGGTGAAACTCACCGAGCACCCGACGGAGGTGTCCGAAGCCGACTTGCAACGACTGCGTGATGCTGGCTACAGCGACGACGAGATCTGGGACATCGGGGCCGTGACCGCCTTCTTCAACTTCTCGAACCGAATGGCACTGTTTGCTGACTGGCGACCCAACGACGAGTTTCATACGATGGGTCGAGAGCCACGAGAATAGCGTTCGCCCACCTGCAGACGCTGAATTGAGCATCGAGAGGGCGTCGATACGATGAGACGAACGTTTTAATCTAGCTAGCAAAGTTAGGGGCTATCGTGCCGGTACTAACGACCACCATCCGATAGCCATCGTTCTTGTACGCCATTCTACCGGCGGCGGTCTTGAAATCGGCGTAGTCGGGACATTGGTTGGCACACGTTTTTACCCATTTCCGACCTACTACTGTGCCATGCTTATCGCCGAAGGTGACGACCAGTACCGGTTCATTACGCAACCCGATCACGCGGCGTTGGCCGGACAGTTCGCCGAACACTGGGGAAACAACACGTTCGAGCGCCCGACGCCGTTTGCGGCGATGACCCTCGTGGCGGCCAATCACGACAACGGATGGTGGGAATACGATCGAACGCCGCACCTCTTGGACGGCGACATCGTGGATTTCGTGAGCGTCCCCGCAGCCGAGTGGATCGCATTCTACGACGACGGCATCAGCACCGTCGCCGAGATGAATCGGTATGCAGGTCTCGTAGCGTCGATGCATGGGTCGGGGCTCCGCCGCCGACGCTACGGCCTCTCCGCGTCGTGGCCCGACACACCGCCTGCATTCGAGGAATTCGTAGACCGCGAGGAGCGGCGACAGAGGCAACTCGCAAGCGAATTGCACGAATCGAACGGTTCCGAGGAGGAACGACTGTCGGACGAAGATATGTCGGTACTTACCGCCCTCCACGAGCAGGGAAAACCGCCAGCGGGCACGGAAAGCCGACTCTGGTGTAATTTCGAACTCCTGCAAGCATGGGACACTCTCTCGCTCATCTTCGGAACCAGCGAAGATCCGGGCGAGACGACCATCGAGTCCGTCCCGGCGAAACCCGGTGAAGAAGTATCGGTGACGGTGCAGCCCGTCGGTGACCGCGAGTTCGAACTGAACCCGTACCCGTTTACCGAGTCGCCGCTGACCGTCTCCGTTCCCGCCAGAATCGTCCCAAAAGGAGACTACGAGACGGAGGACGATCTCTGCCGTGCGTATTACCGTGGTGAGTATGAAGTCGTTGAGTTCACCGTCTCCAAATAGTTCCGGTACTGCACGTCTTCCTTCTCAGAGCATCTGGAGCAGTTGCTCGATCTCATCACGAACTTCTGAGACGCAGGCTTCAGTGAATGATGCTAGTACTTCACTTCCCGCGTCACGTTGCCCATTGTTATAGAATTCACGAGCTTTCTCCTCCCTCTCGATAGCTCGATGGCGGAACTTCGATTCTAACTCGTCAAACCGACTGCGGACGATTTCGCGGTTCGCCTCGAAGTCCCGGCCATACTCGTCACCCTTCATCGCCATCAGTAGCCGTTTGAACTCCCACCAGTACGACCCTTCTTTGGCCGCATCTTCGCTGACCGTGGTTGGATGAACTACCTGGCGGGTTGCCGTTCCAGCGTTCGAAACTACTGACGGGACGGTTCCACTCTTGACGTAAAATGGGACGTACACACCGATGCAGGGAGGCCCAGGTGTCCACCACAGTTTCGCAAATCCATCATCGTTTGGTGGCAACTCGAAAACGGCCGAGGTGACGCTATCACCCCACGTGAATTCTGCCGGGGATGCGTGCATACAGATCGTCAGGAAATCCGGCAGTGTCGCGTTGAATTTCGGCCCATCGAGAAATGTCTCTTCATAATGATCCCTGAGAATTCGTTGCATTGATTCGATATTGAACTCACCGTCGTCGGTAAGAGTATCCAGCAACTGCTGCGAACGTTTATACCGGATACGAGAGACTTGCAGAGCAGTCTCATGGTCGGTGTATGCGTCGGCGAAATCGAACGGTTCACGTCCGTCTGGCCACCAATCCTGTGAGATTGCGTTCGCGATCAGATCGTCCGAGCCTTTCGTCCAAGAATGTCGAATCGACAGTTCGTTCGATATCGAGTCCGCTCCAGTCGAAATCCGTTTTGCTGCCCATCGCTTGCCAGCCGTTTCGAGAATCCATGCCTCATTCGGGTCAGCGATGAGATACGAGTTGTCGTATGCGCCGTCCGCAAGACCCTCACCCGCGACTGCCGAACCGAACTGCCCGTATTCTTCGAGGAGATTGCTGATGACGTCGACTGCTCCCTCGGCCGTCATCGCCCGCTCCAGGCCAAGACGTACATACTCCATCCCCAAAATCCCCTTTTCCGGAGGGTCACCGCGATCCGCAGCGTCGAGTGCCGCCTTCCAGGGCTTCGTAAAGACGGCTTCGTTTCCGATGACGACGCGATGCTCGTTGATCCCCAATTCATAGCCCCAGCACCAGTATGGAGCACTTCCAAGTGTCGCATACGTATCTGCTGGCTGTGAGAGGGTGCAGTTTGCGAGCTGCAACGTCGCATCCGACGGCGGACTCTTCGAATCTCCGTAGACAACCGGCTGACACTCGAACGCAGGCCGATCACTATTTTTTCCAAAAATCAGGTTTCCTGACCGTGTTACGTCGGATAATGCGACTGCGTTATCACAGCTCAGTGGTCTCTTTGCGGATTGAGTCATCGATGCATCGTGAACTACTGGAAACACAGTATAAATCGTTGTGCCATGAGCGCGTTTCACACAGTTTGGTGATTCGGCTAATAATCGATGGAAATTACTGCTAGTGGGATTCGAAAGACAGGAAAGGGGTTTCGATTGTCATCCTCCCCGCCCGCAAGGGCGAGGCGTTCTCGCCTACAATTCCGTAATACTCGACAGGGTGGCAGACGGCGTTATTGAACCAAAGAATTGAGCTGACCGGAACGTTGCAGACGCTACTGGCCGCGGTATGACCGTGGCAAAGTATCGACGTGCTATTTTTTCGTGTTGGCCGACGCCGGCTTTTCGACGTCCACCGCAACGGGTTGGCGGACGAGGTTACCCCACTCCGTCCATGACCCGTCGTAGTTCGTGACATCCCACCCAAGCAGTTCGTGAAGGGCAAACCACGTAATCGAGGAACGCTCGCCGATACGGCAGTACGATATCACCTCGGAAGTACCCTGAATACCCCGCTCAGCATACACCGAGCGCAACTCGTCGCCGTCCTTGAACCGTCCCTCGTCGTCGAGATTTTCTTTCCACGAGACGTTCGTCGCACCGGGAATGTGTCCCGCCCGGCGGGCTGTTTCCTTGCTGCCCTCGGGAGCAATCTTCTCACCGCGGTACTCGGCTTCCGAACGCACGTCGATCAACGGAATCTCGGGGTCGGCGCCGATATCGGCGCGACCCTCGGTAGAGGACTCGCCCTCGATCGCTGCAACCTCCTCAACGCGATCGAGGTATGCGCGAAGTTCCTCGTGGGGGCCTGCCGACTCATACTCTCGTTGGCTGAACGAAGGCTCTTCATCGGTCGTCGGATACTCGTTGTCGAACCAGTAGGGACGACCACCATCGAGCAACCGGACATCGTCGTGGCCGTAGTATTTGAACTGCCAATAGGTGTACGCAGCCCACTGGTTGGCCTCGTCACCGTAGAGGACAACCGTCGTATCTGCCGTGATTCCTGCATTCCCCATGATTTCCTCGAACTCCGCTCGCTTCAGGATATCGCGTTCGATGGAATCCTGAAGGTGAGACCCCCAGCGAAACCCGACGGCACCCGGGATGTGTGCTTCGGCGTAGGACTCCTCGTACTCGATATCTGCCTCGACGAGTCGGTAGTCAGAATCATCCGACTGGAACAGATCGAGATGTTCGTGAAGCCAGTCTGGCGAAACGAGAACGTCGGTGCCGTTCTCGTACTTCTCATCGATTGCGGGGTCGGAGAGCTCGGCGTCGGTCATGGACTGTACGTTTTATCCATCGATGACCTAACGATTGGGGCTGCACATGTCGGGTTTTCGTAACAGTGACGTCCCTCACTCCGTCCGAAGAGCGACCGGATTGCTACAGAAGAATGTACTGAAGACAGCACGGACAAACCCTCACGATACTTCTAGAGCGCTGACTACTGGGACTTCTCATGTCCGAACCTGAGAAAAATCTCTCGCTCACGCAGTGACGGAACACACCGTGTCAGGAGATGACCTCAAGTAAAATCATCCCGTTCTAGGCTCCATGACCACGTACAGTGGAGCATGGACAGAATTGACAGTTTCCAAGTATCTCGACCGGACAACTGTTCCGCTCCGAATTGCCTGTCACACTCCTGCAGACCGGCTCTGGATCGTCTCGCTTTGGTATCTGTTTCGAGACGGAAAATTCCATTGTGCAACAGCGGCACACGCGGATATCGTCCGGTTCTTGGAGCACGATTCGAATGTCGGGTTTGAAGTGTCCACCAACAAACCCCCATACAAGGGGATTCGTGGAAGTGGAGTCGCGTCTATCGAATCAGACCCAGAGAAAACTGTTCTTCGAGAACTCCTCGATCGATACGTCGGAGACACCGGATCGGAGTTCGCCGAGCGGTTACTGTCCGATGAGCGAGACGAGGTAACCCTCCAGATCGACCCAGAGCGTGTGTTCAGTTGGGATTTCACTGAACGAATGCAGGAGGTTGAAGATAAATGACCACGGAGAAACACTCCTAATCCACGACCGCCTAACGAGTGCAAGTGGGTTCATCCCATTTCAACTTCTGTTCTCAGTCACGGAGTTGTCCGCTAGTATTCTCTTCGTACTCTGTTGCGCCGTTCACAATGTTGGCAATTGCTTGACGCTTGAGGAGAATGAAGCCAGCAAACACGATCATGAATCCGGCGATTGTGAGAGTTGTGATAGATTCGCCTAACACGACGACGCCGACTATCGTCGCGACGATTGGAACCAGGTAGGAAACCAGTGATGTTTCGAATGCACCGCGAACATCGAGAAGGGTGAAATAAATCAAGAAGGCGATTGCGGTGGCGAAGATTCCAAGATATGCGACTGCAGCACCGCTTTTGACAGTGGTTGGGAACGAAAACGTCTCGCCTAAACTAAGGCTAACAGCATGCAGAAACAGTCCGCCAGTGAACATCGACCATCCGGAGAGTGCGGCCTTATCGAGCGTCGGCCCCACCCGTTGAATGAGAACGCCTCCAAGTGCGACGCCTGTAATTTGAATAAGAATCAACAATCGACCAGTAACATTACTCCCAAGCAAGTTGGCTGGATCCGGACGGATGATTAGGCTGACACCGACGAATCCTAGGACAATACCGATTGTCCCAACCGCGGAGACCCGCTCCTCCGGCAGTAACCGCAATGCCCATAGCGATGTCATGATCGGAAGAAGACTCTGCAAGATGGCGGCGACTCCGCTTGACACGGTTTGTTGGCCGATAAAGAGGAATGCGTTTGCGCCAACGAGGAATAATCCTCCAGCGAGGATGGCACTGGCGTTCGTTATATCAGTTGGACGCCACGCCGAATCACTGAAGAGTGCGTATCCGAGGAGAAGAACTGCTGCGACGTCATAGCGGTAGGCAGCAAAGAGCACTGGCTCAAGTGATTCGAGACCGAGGGAGATCGCGAGAAATGAGAATCCCCATAAGGTAGCAAGTAGCCCGAACAGCCCAACGATCGTGAAACGGCGGTTCACAAGTAGTAGAATGATCCACGATCAGTCATCAGACTCGATCCTCTCACCGGATCGCTCCACTGGTTTCTTTTTCCGGTCATCGTAGTGCTAATGAGTACTGCAGTTACAACTGTAGGCGTTACGAACCGGGTTCTTGTTGCCACATTGTTTGCAAGGTTCGAAGTGGTCGTCTTGTCCGCCATCGCCACCTACGGACAGTATGAACCCAAATAGAAATTCAGAGATTGCAGGTCAGGGAACAACTGCGGTTTTTGGAATTTCGTGACCACCTCAAGACGGAGTTATCGAACCGTATCATCGGATTTTTGCGCTAGACCGCGACAGTTACGCGTATGCGACTTGCACGACTACTCACCCCAAACGGCCCCGTCGTCGGCAGTTACGACGATGGGACGCTCTACGCTGATGACGGCGTCTATGAAGTCGGTATCGATGGACGACTGCTTCCCCCCTGCGAACCGAGTGCTCTCTACTGCGTCGGTCGCAACTACGCGACGACGCTCGAACAAATGGAATACGAGCAGCCGGAGGAGCCCGACTTCTTCATCAAACCCGCCACGAGCCTCATCGCTGACGGCCAATCGATCCCGTACCCAACGTGGACTGATGATCTCACCTATGCTGGTGAACTGGTTGCTGTCATCGACGAGCGCTGTCGAAATCTCACGCCTGAAGCGGTACCGGACGTGGTTCGTGGATACACCATCATGAACGATGTCGACGCCCTCGACCAGGCTGGCCGTACTGCGCGAAAAGCGTTCGATGGTTCCGCGCCGCTCGGCCCATGGATCGAGACGAACGTTGACCCGACCGAGCTCGACATGGAAACGTACGTTGGCAGCGAGAAACGGCAAGATTCGAATACCGAGCTGATGCTGTTTGACCCGTACGAAATAATCGCACACCTCTCCCGGCGGTTCACCCTCCGACCTGGCGACTGTATTGCGTTCGGTAGTCCTGAGAATCCGGGGGGCATCGAACCGGGTGAGACTGTCGAAATCACGTACGAAGGAATCGGCACATTGACAAACACCGTTACGGATTCGTCGTTTCCTTGACATCCTCCCCGACCGAAAGGGCGAGGATGTCACCCCCACGTCCAGCGCGAGTCGAGGACGTACCGATAGAGTCCACTGATCGCTATCGCAACCGCATTCCCGAGCAGATACAACATATCACCCCAGTTGACGAGGGCGAAAAGGATGCCGAGTTGGATCGGTATTGCAGTTCCACGAACCACGTTTGTTTTGAAGAGCCCGGTGAAAAACTCGCGACGACCATCGTTTCGAGACCCACGAAACGTCCAAGCGTTGTTGAGAACATACTGAAACGAGATCGTGATCTCGATGGCGACGAATGCACCGAACAGATAGTTCAGCCCGGCCTTATCGACAAACGTCCATAGCAGCACTAGTTGTACTCCTGCGGCAATGGTTCCGACGGCGACGAATCGTCGTAACCGTGGTGCGATGGGGCCGTCGCAGAGGCCGCGAAAGTACGCCTGGAACATCTACCCAAAACAAAAGCGGTTCGAATCACGTATTCCTATCGATTTTCGCGTATTTCCGAAGTCGTCGGTGAAAACCCTCAATCATATTGAAGTATTCCGAACAAACGAATTCGTACTGTACCGATGCGAATTCATGGAGATCAGTGGCAATGTTCTGGTGATTGGTTCCTCCACCCGAATCGAGGAAGGAATCGAAGACGGTGCAAATCCCCTTCTCGATGGGCGTGAACTGGACACGCCCGACGCTGGAAACTTTCTTCGACCGACTATCTTCGGGATGTCGATCCAGAAAGATCTTCATGCACAAGGTGAGGACATGATCCACTTTTTCACGGACAAAGCGGTGTATCTCGAGCGCTGGCCGGAGGCGTAAAATCAGTTGGAGGTTAAGAGTTGTCGAAGACGGTCGTTATCGAATCATCGAGAACTGCCAACGCACGCTCGATCGCTTCTTGGTTCGCGATTAACGGTGGTGAGATGATAATCTGGAATCCCGGACGACCACCACCGAAAAGAACACCTCGGTCACTCGATTCTCGAATCACACTCGCTACCGGATTCTCGTCGTCGTCCACTCGTGGGTCGTGGAATGATTCGCCGGTCGTCGGGTCTGCAAACTCGACCCCCCAAAGGAACCCGCGGCCGCGAATATCACTGACAACATCGTGATTCGCTTTCAGCTCCTGTAATCCTGTTCGAAAGGTCGCTTCCTGCTCGGCTACGTTCTCGATTACGCCATCCGAATAGACATCAAGTGCGGCAGAACCAGCAGCACAGCCGATGGGATGGCCGCCAAAGGTTTGTCCGATATCGAAACCGTTCGACTGAACGAACGAGGCTATTTCGGGCGTCACGATGACTCCAGCCAGTGGGGCATATGCACTCGTGATTCCTTTTGCAAACGTGATCATATCGGGGTTGACGTCCTCAGTCTGTATCCCGAACCAGTCCCCACAGCGACCAAATCCAGTAATGACCTCATCTGCAATCAGTAGAATATCGTACTCATCGCAAAGATCTCGAACATGGTCGAAATATCCGGGAGGAGCGGGGAAGGCACCACTCGTTCCGGCAACCGGTTCCATTAGAATCGCCGCGATCGAATCCGGTCCTTCATTCCGAATCACGAACTCGAGATGCTCGCCAGCCCGTCGCGCTAATTCCTCCGGGTCGTCAGTATCGAACGCCTTCGGGATCGGTGGCAGGAATTTTGCCGCCCCGGACGTCGCTGCATGGCGTTCGATCGTCGAACGTGTCTCCGGGTCACCAGTGAGAGCACCGGCCCCATACGTGCCGCCGTGATAGGACCGCCATCGGGTGAGCACCGTTGGAGCATCTTGGCGTTCACGAGCGAGTTGAACTGCGATTTCGTTGGCCTCACTACCGGAGACGGAAAAGAACGTGTGCGAAAGGTTATCCGGTGCGACTTTGGCAAGCTTATTCGCGAGCCTTTCACGAGCTGGCGTGCGCTTTGCGGATGACACATATGGAATCTTGCGCGCCTGCTCGTCCATTGCTTCGATCACTGCTTCGTTACTGTGTCCAAGGTTCGTACAATACAGCTGTGAGCAGAAGTCGAAATATTCGGTTCCATCCACGTCCCAAACCGAGATACCCTCACCCTCGGCGATATTGATCGGATTTGTATCCGGATCGTACCAGTGATGAATCGAAGCGGCTTCCTCTCTAACGGGCTCTTGCCGTGACATACCCAATGATTTTTCTCCAATATAATAAAATCTCGTTTGAATATTTTTCAAAAATCCCGTGAAAATGAGCGAGAATGTGTTCTCTTGGCTGATGTTCATATATTTTCCCAATAGAACTGAGAAGAATATTCGCCCCAGACTATGCAAACCACTGAGAGTAGTCGGTTGCTATATCCGAACCTCGACCAAACTCGAACGTTCAAGACCCTATGGTCACGACAAAGAATTAACATACCGACGCTCCTCCACTACTCCGACGTCGAGAACGATTCGACCGCCCCGAGCGGGTCGCAAGGCTCGCGACCGCTCTCCAGACGCCCACCAACGCCGTCGTCGGATCCGGCGACGTCCTCGCGCCTGGTGCCCTCGCGAACGAACATCAGGGACGCCACGCACTCCCGCTTTTCGAAGCCGCCAAACCAGCCGCAGAGACGTTCGGAAACCACGATTTCGACTTCGGCACCGACGCCCTCCGAGCCATCATCGAGGAGTCGCCTCATCCTTGGGTGTCAGCGAACGTCACGCTCCCCGATGTCAACGTCCCACAGTCGGTCGTCATCGAATGCAACGACGGGTACATCGGTATCACCGGCGTCACTGCACCGGACGCTATCGGGGACTGGCTGGACGGCGTTCGTTCCACTACCCCCGTGGACGCGGCGCGACGGGTGATCGACCACCTTCAACGGGACTGTGAATACGTAATCCTCCTCGCGCATGTCGGCGACGAGACGGCGACCACCCTCGCCCGAGAGACAGCGGCCGATGTAGTGTGTGCCGGACATTCCGAGCGCATCGACCACGTGAACGGCACCTGCATCGTCCGTCCAGGAGCCAACGGCCGGATTGTCAACGCCGTCGACCTCGACAGCCGAGAAGCGACCCCCCGCCACGTCCCCGATTGGGCGCCCGATACGGCGGTCGGCGACCAGGTTCGCAACCTCCGACGAGGCACCGGCCTCGACGACGTCGTTACTCGCGTGGAAACGCCTGTCCCACGGAGTCCGCAGGCCCGCTACAACGGCACCTCCCCGGTCGCCGGATTCGTTGTTGCTGCGACCCGCTGGGCGGTCGATGCCGACGTCGGTGTCGTCGACTCTGGCGGCATCCGTGACGGCCCACCGCTGGCTGGCGACGTCACCGTCGCCGAAATTCGCGGCCTCTACCCCTTCGAGGCCCCTATCACAGCCCTTGAACTCGACGGCACCCAACTCTGGGCGCTGGTGGACTCCGCCATCCGACCCGACGAATACCCCGACAACCCCGTTTGGGCATACTTCGACGGCTTGACTGTCGACTGGGAGACGGACGGTCTGCAAGAAGTCACGACGCAAGACGGCCCGCTCGTCGCCGACGAACAGTACACAGTTGCCACCTCGACCTACGTCCCCGGCAGCGGAACATTCGATGGCGTTGCCGAAGCTTCGCCCGACGACGACGACGGCCCGCTCCACCCGGACGCCCTCATCGCGTATGCTCGCGAGGAAGGCATCGAGTGACGGTTCCACCGGTGTGATCTATCAGAAACCTCGGCTGCCTTAGTCAAAAACGGAGTACAGTCCGATGTCGGATGGCAAGCCCATTCCGCAGCAGTACGGCGTCAATTTTCATCTGGCCTTCTCCTTCGTACCGAAATCCGGCCAAGTGACCGAAGACGGTTCAGCCACGGAGTATGACTTCCGCCGAGTTCTATGACGTGCATTTTCGCCATGAGGAGATAGATCGCCAGCGAAAGAACGTATACGAGTGGTGTCAGGGCCAGTTGCCATAGAAGCGTCGACGTAAGGTCAACCCCGATCTCAGGACGCCAAACCCTGTTCATCGTCCGGAAGAGACGAATCAATGGAACGTGAAGAAGATAAATCCCGAGTGCGTGTCGCCCCACTTTCGGGAGAATCGTATTTTTCCCCCACTGCGGGTTCGAGAGCACGTATGCGAAGAGAGCAAGAACGAAGAATATCGTCGAAACGGTGTACTCCGTCATGTATATTTCTTGGCGGAGAACCTGGTCACGAATGATGTAGCCGATCGCGTATTGTTCTACGAGTTGGACTCCTGCGAGAACACAGACTGCGCCAAAATAGATGTGACGACGGTTCTCCTTTGGTGTCCAGTCGATCGAGCTGATTTGGTAGCCGAGAGCGACGTAGAAGAAGCCAAAGAAGAGGGCATCCCGCATTCGAAACGGTACGTCGACGATCATTTGATAATTCGTTCCGATGAGGCCAACGATGTGAAAAATCGCAGCGACGGGCAACAGATAGCGGGTTTTTTCGAACTTGACGAAGCAAGCGACGAAAACGAGGGAGAAGATCAATGCCGTCAGAAACCATAGTGGAACAGCAAGTGCACTTCCAAAGTATAGGAGATCAATCGCGGAGATGTTACCGAGGCCGCGATTGATGAGAGCATTCACTACAGGAACGCCTTGGAGTAAGGCGAGCGCGATTACTGCCGTCACGGAGAGGAGTCTCCCGAACACATAGATCGAACCTAGTTTTCGGACGGAACCAATCACGGTAGATTTGACGGTATCGACATTCACTGTTTCCGCGAGGAAGTATCCGGACGTAGCAAAAAAGAACGGAACGTCGAACTGACCGATAGTATCTAACGCGAAGTAGACGTAATTCCCGTACGTTCCGAAGCCTCGAAACGGTTGAACGTGTGCAATAACAATGAAAAATATAGCGACTGCTCGCAGGGTATCTATGCTGTGAATTCTATCACTCATCGTATCTCAAAGATCCATTGAAAAGTCAACCCTCCCTATTTAAAACGCCTACGATTATGGCGAGAAATCCGAAATTGTTCTCGTTTGTTCAATGATTCGTTAATATCGCTCTGTTTTTCGACGAGCTACAGAGATGAAATGTATCTTTGAAAATATTTTCCAACACCTATTCGTTTCCTAATATCTTTCCCGATTGTATCTAGATATGAGTCAGATTGCATAGTTCTCTAAGATGGTTTTCTCAGCTTAGACATCTTAGACGATATTGAACACGTGGTTCAAATTTGACCGCTCCAGTGGCGAACTTCGATCGTATCTCGCACCTCCTTCGTTCTTGCAATTGCCGCTAGACCGGGATAATCGGCCTCTAAATCCGCATAGAGGTATGATAGAAACAGGTCACTGTTCGATCGCTGACGCTGGCGTAGATACGACTGCTGATCGTCTGCCAGCTGGTCGAGTTGCTCTTGGATTTCGCTCAGTCGGTCACTTCGGTTTGCGAAAGAGTGGTTGGCTCGCTCGATAGCGGCTAACTCTTCGCCAATATCGGCGAGTGACCCTTCTAACTCCGCAAGTTGTTGCCGTTCAGCCGTAATGAGTTGGTTCGATCGTGTTCGAGTTTCGATTGCGTTCTCGGTCTCACTCAGCAGTTGGTTCCATAACAGTGACGAACAAGTGGATGGCCCACCAGCAATGCCAGCCGCGACATTGTGTCCGAACTCGTCCGCGATACTCTCGAGTGCCGTTTCCTCGCTGTATTCCGCTTCCCAATGTTCGACTGCCAATACCGTCTCCCGGTAGGCAGTTTGAACTGGTTTCTGTGATGCGGAGGGCGATGTTTGAGAGGAGAGCAGCTTCGAACGTGTTCCGCCATCCGCTCGATACGGCTGTGGTGGATTCTCGCCGAGGCGGTCGTGGAAGTCCTCGAAAGCGTTGATCTCGGCCTGAACTTGTGATTCCTCTCTGTCAAGGATTCGCTGAGCGCGAGGCAGTGGCGTGCGATCGATTATCCGATTTCCTTTCTGTGCCATTGTTCCTCACTAACTCACTAGGGTAGGCATATATAGACATTATTGCCCAAAACTGTACGTTAAAAATCCCATTCAGATTCTCGAAATTATGAGTCTGGAATCAGAGACTATCACAGACCCCAACAAATTCTGATAAATAGATCGAAACTGCACTAGCGTTTTCAGGGTGTCCGTCGTGACTATGATGGCTCGAATCCGACGCAACGATGACCCTCAGGCCGTTCCGGCGCCATCGTGATACTCGTCGATGATCGACGCCACCGTCTCCTCTTCGTGAATCCCACCGAGCGTCTCGGCCAAGGACGCGGCCTCAAACATTTCGAGAACCTGCTGGTTTACCCCTGCCAAATGAATGTCGATTCCACGCGGCGTGAGGGTACGATGCAGGTCTTCGAACATCTCTACCGACGCGAGGTCTACCATCGGTGAGGAAGACAGGTCGAAGACGATGAGATCAAGCGGAGTCTCGCGCGTCTCGATCCGATCCAGGAGGTCATCTTGAATACCATTCGTGTTTGCATAAAACATCCCGGCATCCACACGGTAAACGAGCACCTCGGGTTCCTCGACCGCTTCCGGGTGTCGTTCTCGGTTGACGAAGTGGTTGGTTCCGGGAATCCTGGCAAGCACCTCCTTCTTGGGGTTGCTCGCCCGAGAAATAGCTATCGCGAGCGAGAGGAAGACACCGATGAACACGCCCCAGAGCATCCCCAGGGCGAGCACACCGAGTAACGCCGCCAATGCGATGATGAATTCGTTCTGACTGATGGAACGGAGTCGTTGCATCCCATCAACATCGATAATGCCAAGGACAGCGACGGTGACGACCGCTCCTAAGGTCGCATCCGGGAGCGACGTGAACAACCCGGTCAGAAACAGGAGGACGACGACGAGAACGCCGACGATCACCGCACTGACAATCTGCGATTTCCCATCCATCGAGTCGTTGAGCGCCGACCGAGACATGCTCCCACCGACGACGAATCCACCGAACAGACCGGCACCGACGTTCGCAGCCCCATCCGCGAGGAGCTCTTGGTCGGGATCTGCCCGGTAGTTGTTTCGACGTGCGAACGTTTGAACAGCCCCGATTCCTTGCACGTACGAGAGGATAAAGAGGGCCAAGGCCACCGGAACGAGCGATTCGATGACGCCGATCGATGGGAGGAGTGGAACCGTGACCGGGGGGAGACCACTCTGAATTTGGCCGACGATCGTAACACCTCGTGCTTGGAGGTTCAGTATCGACGACACGACGATGGCGAGCAGGACGACAAGGAGCGCGGTCGGTGCGCGCGGTAAGAATCGCTTTCCGAGCAATAACAGGACGATGGAAACGAGTCCGACCGCAACCGTTGTGGACTGTGCCTCGTTCAGGTGAGCGATGATAAACCCGACGCGCTGGAAGAAGGTGCCCGAAGAGCCCGAGATGCCGAAAATTTTCCCGAGCTGCGTGGAAATGATGTAGAGACCGGCACCGGACGCGAAGCCGGTGAGCACGGATCCGGAAATGAAGTTCACAAGGTCGCCGAGTCGGAATATCCAGGCGAACACGCAGATGATTCCAACCATGATCGTCGTAGTGGTGACGAGAGATATGTACCCCATCGCACTCCCGGCTGCGATGGGCCCAACCTCTGTGAGGAGTAAGACAGCAAGCGGTGAGGTTGGGCCGACGATTACCTGCCGAGACGAGGCAAAAAACACGTACGTAAGGGCACCCATCAGGGCGGCGTACAGCCCCGTCTGAGGAGGTAATCCAGCGAGCGAGGCGTACGCCAACCCACCGGGAATAACTGCTGCCGAGACCGTGAGTCCTGACACGATATCGCTTCGGAGCCATGACCGGTCGTACTCCGGCAACCACTCCGTCACCGGGAGATCCGACTGGATACCCTCTGTAATCCGTTGTGAAAGACTGTTGCTAGCCATGAATTCCCCTTCCCCTCCCAAATACTGGAACCGGTCAGAATACGTCGTGTGAGTAGAAAAACATTATCTAATCATATAATTGGCAGACTAGTGTTTGGCAAATCAGAGATAGCTCCGCTAGTGACCGTTCAAAAGGGATAATAAATGCCAGAGAACATTCTTACGGCTGGTCGTCCATTTCCATCTTATCGACGAGCTCATCCGGAAGCGCACCGATCTGCATGAGCATGCCAAGGATATTGACTTCCTGCCACGTCTCGGCGAGTTTTCCGTCCTCGAAACGGTTAATATCGATTCCCGTGACGGTTACCTCTTCATGCGTTGGCTCGATACCCATCATCTCTCCGACGTGTTCGCCCGTCTGTGACCAGCGTCCGATCACATAATCGTCGGTGGAAATGAGTTGCTCGGTGATGAGCGGCCCGTCTATGATACCTGCACCCATTTCAGCCATTTCCCGGTAAACTTCACGGCCACGCATGGGCTCCGGCATGGATGCGTCATGCAAGACATAGTCTTCGGCGACCAGTTCGTCGATCGCATCGAAGTTGTGGTTTTCCCAGACCTCTTCGTTGAGACGCTGGGAGGTTTGTTCGTTTTCTTTGGTCGTCGTGCTCATGATAGTTTTCTCCTCGTGTCCGCACCATCCTGACGCTGTCTCGGCGCTTAGTAATGCAGTCAATGCAACAATACTACCGACTCATACTGCTATCCAAATGTGCGTTATTCCGCCAGAGACGCATTGTCATTACTTCCGGAACGCCGTTGTGATGTCTTCGAGAGAAGTCGGCGCGTACTGCCCACGTGATGTAGACGAGGGGGTGAAAGTAGTGCGACGCTTCTCGTTCCACGCCGAATACGTATTGTGGAACAAGTAGTCGTTGACCCTTCCATACCTTGGCTCGTGTTTCGCAACCGATTTTCGATATTGGGATTTCAATCGTTTTACCAGGGTGATAGCCCAGCAAAGCTCAGCACTAGTTCTCAATCGCTAGCGCGCAACCGACACCTATTCGAGAACAGTTACCCATCGGTGCACACCGCTGTTCTCGCCTCATCTGTAGCCGTGTGGAGGCCAGAACGTCAACGGAGAGAAAGTAAACGTAGACGATAGAGGAGAACGGTTCGAGGCACTGGTCTGTGCTATCTATGCTAATCGACTTCTCTAGATCGAATGAGATCCGCGCGCAATATATTTCTAAATTTCTATTTTTAAATTAACTAATATAGTATCATTATTATCTGCGCGAGTTTTGTTTCTCTATTTTCAGATAGAAATAATCTCGCAATCATCGTTCGAAATTTGTGATCAAGTTCCGGTAGAACCTCCTTCAGCATTAAACAAATTTATCCATATATACATATATTGGCCCACATAGTTATCAAGTGTGGAATGAAACCCCTATTTTCTTCACGAATTAAACCAACCACTCTCACATATCGTGAATCAGATTTAGACCCAAATTGAATCCTAATCCGCGATTTTCCGGTTTATAGACCATCTCGCAACCATATCCACGAATTCACAAAACGTAAATACTGGGCATTGATATCGTTTCTCTATGGTGGCTGGTTCCTCCCCGAGTCGTTCGTTAAAAACAATCGAGACTGCGATAGATATCGTTGACGCGATTCAACAACGTGGCGGTGCGAACGCACAGGAACTCGCTCAGGAATTCGATCTCGCCCAGAGCACGATTCACGGCTACGTAAAGACGCTCGAAAATCGCGGATATCTTACACACGAGAACGGGGAGTACCACGTTGGGCTTGAGTTTCTGAACAAAGGGGGGCACGCCCGCAAACGCAAGCGTGAATACGACTTCATAATTCGCAAACTGGACGATTTAGCCGAACAAACGGGTGAACGCGTTCAATTCATCGTCGAAGAGAACGGTCGTGGCTACTATATTCACACATCTATCGGTGAAAATGCAGTTCAGGTCGACGCACACATCGGTAAGAAAATCCACCTGCACGCTAGTTCAGCAGGGAAAGCAATTCTTGCTTACCTTCCGGAAAAACGCGTCCATCAAATCCTTGATCGGTGGGGATTGCCTGTCTATACCCAACAGACGATCACCAATCGCGGAGAGCTAGAGAACGAACTCCAATCGATTCGGGATGCTGGCTATGCGAAGAGCGAACAGGAGTCGATTACGGGACTTCGGGCAGTCGGTGCGCCTATACGGCCCTCCGAAGACGAACCGATTGGAGCGATCAGTTTCTCCGGTCCCGCGCATCGTCTTACAGGTGAGTGGTTCGAAGAAGAGATACCCAATATCGTTCTCGGAGTCGCAAACGAAATCGAACTCGATCTAAAGTATCAATAGCTCCTTTACGATATTCGAATCGCAATCTCGAAGACATCTCTGTGAGGGGAAATAAGGTTTAAATATTTGTTTCAATTGGCGGTGGGTGTTGATGACTGGTAACAAGACCCGCCTCTCACGGCGAACGTTTCTGGCCGGTGCGGTAGCAAGCAGCACCCTCCTCGCTGGGTGTTCGGGAAGCAGTGGCAATTCGAAGTTCCCGAGTAAGGACATGAACTACATCGTCCCATTCAGTCAAGGGGGTGGCACTGACACGTATGCTCGAAAAATCGTTCCCGAAATCGGCAACGCACTTGATGTCGGTATCGCGATAGAGAACGTTCCGGGAGCGGCCTCGCTGAAGGGGACTGGTGAGATACTGAAATCGAAACCCGACGGCTACACTTTCGGTGGCTTCAATCCACCATCGACGCCGATTTCGTACCTCGTCCACGACCCAAGTTGGGACATTACCAACCTCGTTCCTGTTGCGACGTATGCTCGAACTCCGTACGCCATTTTTGCACGACCGGGTCTCGAGATCGAGGGAGTACAGGACTTAACAGAACGATATAAGAAGGGAGACCTTTCCAAGTTTGCTGGCCTCGCTCGTGGGGGGATTGTTCATACTGCAGCAAACGTGATGAAAAAAGAGTATGATCTGAACTACGAGAAGTATATCGGATATGATGGTGGGGGACCAGCTATCAAAGCCGCCATCTCCGGTGAAGTACCTGTCGTGGCAACGACGGATACTGCTGCGATGAGTGCTGTCGAATCCGGCGATTTAGAACCTGTCGCGATACTTTCTAGCGAAGGGAGCAACGTCTTCAAGGACGCCCCGTCACCGTCGGACGACGGATTGCCAAGTATCGATTATATCGGTCAGCTAACCCGGTGTATGTTCCTGCCGAAGGGGACTGATACCAAAAAGCGAGATACGATAGAAGACGCCGTAAAATCAGCCCTGCAGAGCGATTCGGTACAAAAGTGGTCGAAAAAGACTGGAAATGTCGTCGAGTTTGGCGACCACGAAATGGCGAAAAAAGCACTCACGGAATCTATTGAAACGATTCCTAAGAAAGTAAATCTCGATGAGATTTCTGGCAAATAATATTGGACAATGAAAGGAGAATATATGGATATACAGGAGTACGATGTCGTCGTTGTTGGGAGTGGAACTGCCGGATTGGTTGCTGGACTTCGTGCAGCGGAGCTCGGTCGTTCGGTTGCTGTATTAGAAAAAGCACCGAAGAAGCGACAAGGCGGTCATACTCGGTTTAGTGAATCTTTCCGCGTTCCATCAGTTGGAACCGACCTCGAACAATATGGCTACGAATTCGCCGTCGATGATTACACGGCGGCGGATTTCCGCCGTGACATCATGAACCAAACGAATGGGAAAGCCGACGAGGAGATGACTGACGTCCTCGTTGAGAAGGCCGGTGAAACTGTAGAGTGGATGACCGCCTCCGGTGTTGATTGGCGAATGGAACCACTTGCGGTAGGTTACACCGCTGCTCGAACGTGGTTCGATGGTGAGGAATACGTTGAAACACTTACCGAGGCTGCCGAGAGTGCTGGTGCGGATTTCTGGTTCGAGACGGAAGCAGCAGCGCTTCGTCGCGCACCGACTGGGGAAATCGACGGGATCGATGCACGAACCCCTGATGGACGGGTTACATTCGACAGCAACGCGGTCATTCTGGCGGCGGGTGACTACGGATCGAGCGACGAGAAACGCGTCCGCTATTATGGTCGTGGGTACGATGAAATGAACGTTCGAGGGAGTCGGTATAACACGGGAGAGGCGCTGACGATGGCAGAATCAGCGGGTGCAAATCTCGTCGGCCAGTGGGGTGGAGCCCACATGGCACTGATCGACGCAGAATCCCCAGACGTGGAGGGCGGGGCGAATCGTGTCGACGGCTATCAGTACGGCGTCATCCTGAACGACCACGGCGAACGATTCGTTGACGAAGGTGAAGACGCCAGAGCGCACACGTACGCGAAGTTCGGTCGCCTCATTTTCGAACAGCCGAATCACGTTGCATACATCGTTCTCGATTCAAAAACTCACGACTTAGTGCGGGCGACCGGTCCGTCTGACCCGGTTCGCGCCGATACCTTCGAAGGGGTTCTCGAAACCATCGACTGTGGCGACCCGGTAACTGGCGCCGAAACGATTCGTGAGTTCAACGATTCATGTGATCCCGGTGATTTCGAGCCGACGACGCTCGATGGCAACAGCACGGATGGGCTTGCATTGAACAAATCGAACTGGGCCATTCCGCTCGATGAGCCACCATACTATGCATATGCAGTGACCGGTGGTATCACCTTCAGCTTCGGCGGTGTGAAAATCGAGACCGACGGAGCGGTGATCGATACCCGTGACAAATCCATCCCAGGCCTCTATGCTGCAGGGAATAGCACCGGCGGATTATTCTACGACAACTATCCCGGCGGTACAGCACAGACGAACGCAGCAGTCTACGGAAAGATCGCCGCGGAATCAGCAGATGAGTACCTACAGTCATGAGCAACGAAGAAAACACAGGACTGTTCGAACGGAATCCGGCAACGCCAATCGCGGAGTTCATTCGATCAGTTGATGGCGAACCCGTGTTTTTCTGGTTACTCATCGGTACCGCCGGATACATGTTCGTCACTGCTGGAGAGTTTTCCGCTTCGGCGCGACTCTTTCCCCGTCTAGCGGCAGGGACGATGCTCGTTGCCGGAGCACTGAAACTGGCAGTGACTCATCTCGATATTGGTCTAGAACGGAGTGAACGGGTCGTTCTCTCTGGTGGCCAATCCGAATCGGAATCCGACGACAAGAGATCTGTAGAATCGATGGTCGTCCTCGGCCTCTTGATCCTGGGATACGTTCTCGGAGGATTCCTCGTCGGACTATTCTGGTTGACGCCGCCGTTCGTCTTCCTGTATCTGCTGTATAACAACCAACCCCTCTGGAAGACGATTATCCTGACAGCAATCATGACCGGTGTCGCCTACGGATTCATGACGATCATGAATCTGGATCTCATGACCGGAGGATTCTGATGGCTGATATCGGAATTCTCGCCGATGCAGCGAGGGTGGTCTTTGCGTGGCCGAATATCGTGCTCATACTGCTGGGCGTACTCATCGGCATTATTGGTGGGGCTCTGCCAGGCGTCGGTGGGGCACTTACCGTTGCCATCGCGATGCCGTTTACGCTGCAGATGCGGAGTACGAGTGCCATCATCTTCCTCATGGCGATATACAACGGAGTGATGTATGGAGGAAGCATTTCATCCATTCTGTTCAACGTCCCCGGAGATTCTTCGGCGGCGGCAACAACGCTCGAAGGATATCCGATGACGAAGCAAGGGCGCGCAATCGACGCGTTAACGATTTCAGCTCTTTCGTCGGGACTCGGCGACCTCTTCGGCGCGATCGTGATCATCCTGCTGATGCCGGTAATGGTCACGTTGGTGTTGCTGTTCGGGACACCGGAGTACTTCCTCGTCGCAATATTTGGGCTGTCGCTCATTATCGTGGTCTCGGACGGGTCGTTCCTCAAGGACATGATGGCCGGTGGGTTTGGCGCACTCATCGCCACTATCGGTGTCGCACCGATGTCAGTGACAGAGCGGTACACTTTCGGTCTGCTCGGACTCTACGACGGCGTCGATTTCGTTGCCGCACTCATCGGCATTTTTGCCATCTCCGAAATGCTTCGTCTCAGTCTGCGGGATGGAAGTATTTCTCGTGAGGGTGATGTCGATGTCAGCGGAAGTGTGAAATCGGGCGTGAAAACTGTACTTTCGCGACCGATCACGCTGCTCAAATCGTCCGGTATCGGGCTGTTGGTCGGTGCGATTCCCGGATCCGGTGGTTCAGTGTCGACGTTCATCGCGTACGGTGAGGCAAAGCGCTCGAGCAACGACCCAGACAAGTTCGGAACCGGTGCCGAAGACGGTGTTATCGCGACGGAGTCCGCTAACAACGCGACAGTCAGTGGGGCATTGATTCCAACATTGACGTTCGGAATTCCGGGGAGTACGACGACCGCCGTCCTCATCGGTGCACTCATGCTTCATGGACTACGTCCTGGGCCTGCACTGTTCGACGAACAGATCGGGCTCACCTATTCGATCTTTGCGACGCTCGTCATCTGCAGTCTCGTGATTATCGTCTTCGGACTTCTCGTGGTTCGGTGGGCAGGTTACATCACGACGATAAACACCGACCTTATCATTCCGATTATCGTCTGTCTCTCGCTTTTGGGTACGTACTCCCTTCATTCGAACTACATCGATGTTTTCGTCGTCCTCGTGATGGGCGTTGTCGGCTATCTCATGGATTCCTATGACTACTCGCTGGTGGCGTTTCTCCTGGGGCTCATTCTGGGGCCGATCGCCGAGGAAAATCTGTACCGATCACTCCAATTGAGTGGCGGGGATTTTGACATTTTCCTGGCAACCCCGCTCCGGATCGTGCTCGTTGCGATGATATTGCTTGTGATCGTTGGACCATATGTACGGCCTCTCTTCGATCAATTGCATCAACAGACGACTAACCAGTGAATCCGCAGTAAAACATATTTAGAACGACATAAACAATGGATCAAGAGACAATTCGCTGTGCGTTGGTACGAGGCGGTACGAGCAAAGGCATCCTTATCTCGAGTGGTGAGCTCCCATCGGAACATCACGACGAGGCGATTCTCTCGTTATTCGGGAGTTACGAACCACGACAAGTCGATGGTCTCGGTGGTGCTACTTCGACGACATCGAAACTGATGATCGTCTCCCCGAGCTCGCGGCCTGCCGTGGACATCGACTATACCTTCGGACAGGTTGGCGTCACGGAACCGCTCATCGACTATGGAGGGAACTGTGGCAACATGACGACCGCAATCGGACCGTTTGCGTACGATGAAGATCTCATCGATGTCGTTCCCAATGATGATGACCGTGTGTCGCTTTCACTCTACAACACGAACACAGAGACGGTACTCGAACAATCGTTCCCGGTCGACGATACACGAGCAGTACCGACTGGTTCATTCTCTATCGAGGGAGTTCCCGGGACTGGTGCCCGAGTAGACACTACCTTTCTCGATCCGGGCGGATCGAAAACGGGCTCTCTTTTTCCATTAGGGGCCCCCACAGTGACGGTCGAAACACCAGTCGAACATATCGAAGCAACGGTTCTTGACGTAACGACACCGGTTGTGTTCGTACGAGCGTCCGATCTCGGCTTGAGTGGAACCGAGAACCCGGATCGAGTGGACACAGATCAGCAGCTGCTCGAACGAATCGAACGGATTCGAGCACACGTCTGTGCAGAGCTTGGGTTCGTCGATGACCCTGCTGATGCAGCACGGGAATCCCCTGGATTTCCAAAACTGGCGTTCGTCTCCGAACCACAATCGTACGACACGGAAGGTGGAAGGGTCGCCGAAAATCAGATCGATATCACAGCACGGATCATGAGCATGCAATACCTTCATCCGATCTATGCAGTTACCGGCGCTGCATGTACGGCAGCGGCAACCCTGCTATCGGGGACGATTCCCAATAAAGTCGCTCGGTCAGCAGGAACCGAGGTGGTGCTTGGCCATCCACGAGGAACGATGTCCGTCTCAGCTACTGTCGAAGAGGGGACTGTTCAGTCAGTGACGATTTCGCGAACACAACGTCGACTCATGGAAGGGAAGGCGTTTTACACCCTCGAAAACTGACTTCCTTACCCATAGCAAACTCACAACCATCGACTTGTTTCACTTTTTCGAGAGAAATCCAAACCGAAGGATGGCCCTGGATATAACCAGAGATAATGATATATAACTAACCGCACGTAACATACGTATGCGTCTTGTCCAGGTGCTTATTCCGAGGGGTGACCGGGCAGATGTGCTTGAAACACTCGATGAGGAGGGAATCGATTATGCCGTCTGGGAAGAGACAGGTCGTGGTGATTTCGAAGCGCTGGTCTCCTTTCCAGTCCCCGAATCCGGTGTCGAGCCGGTGCTCGATAACCTCTATGCCGCAGGCATCAAGGAGAACTCCTACACGATCGTCATGCCGACGGAGACGGTGGTCTCCGAGCGTATCCAGTCGCTCAAAGACCGGTATCAAGGACACCGCATTTCGCGTGATGAACTCCGTGCACGTGCCGAGGATCTCGCTCCTGTATCGTCGACGTTTTTCATTTTCCTCGTAGTGAGCACCCTCATCGCGACGACTGGTCTGCTTCTCGATTCGGCGGCAACCATTATTGGGGCAATGGTCATCGCGCCGCTCATGGGACCGGCTATCTCAGCCAGCGTCGGGGCTGTTCTCGCCGATTCCGATATGACATCGCGGGGTGTGCGACTGCAGGTAACTGGCCTACTTGCCGCAGTCGCGACGGCTGCCCTCCTCGGATGGCTCTTGAAAGAGACCGTCTTCTTACCGCCGGTTGACATTCGAACGATTCCGCAAGTTCTCGAACGAACCTCACCGAACTTCCTCTCACTCTTTCTGGCGCTCGGGTCGGGCGTCGCGGGTGCCGTGAGCATCATCCGGGGTGCCGGGTCGTCACTCGTTGGGGTTGCAATCGCAGTGGCACTCATCCCACCTGCCGCCACCGCAGGACTCGGCATCGCGTGGGGACATCCCGGTGTCATTCTCACTGCTGGCGTCCTCGTACTGGTGAACCTGCTCGCGATCAACCTCTCGGCGCTCATCTTATTGTGGCTCGCGGGGTACCGACCCGAGAAAGGGACGCATGCAATGAAAGCACGACGGGCGGTTCGTATCCGAATTGCGACTGTCGTTATCGGCCTCGTCATGCTGTCGGTCGTCCTCGGTGCTGTCACCTGGGCGTCGTTCGAAGTTGGAACCGTGGAGACAGGCGCAAACACGGAGGTCGAGGCGATGTTCACCAACGGACAGTTCGGCGATCTGGAGTTTGTGCAAGCTACCGTCGACTATGATATCGATGACGTCATTCTCGGAAATCCAGCCGACGTGACTGTTGTCGTGACGCACGGTCCGAACGAACAAATTCCACCTGACCTCGCACAGCGTATCGATAGGCGTCTAACGAAAACTACCAGTGAAGACATTGTCGTCCATGTCGAGTTCATACGAGGACAGCATTCGGCTTGACATGGGTTGCTCATTCGAGTACGGCGATTTGGATCAGGGGGTGAGGTTCGCTCAGTGGACGGTCACCTCGACATCTCACATTATGAAGATTGCAGGCGCTAAAACCTCGCCCTTTCGGGCGGGGATACAGCACCGTCTTTTGGTTGCAAACACTGAAATCAGAAGGTTTGCGTTCCCACACTGTGTTTCTGTGATTGTCGATTCGATAGTACCCTATCGGGTTTGACAGTCCGACAACTGGCAGTTGACTGGGTGGTTGCCGCATCAAAAAGTAAGCCCACGGATACCAAACCGACAGAAAATAACCAAGTACCTCCAAGTCCTTTACGGGATAGGAGTAACGGGGGCGTGGCACTTCCATCGGCGGGTCGGGTCGTAAACGTACGTTCCCAAACCAGCGCAATCGGGCGTGGGAAGCCCCGTCGTTTACGACGGGGAGGATGTCACCACTCACTCTCGTCGTCTTGAAACAATCTGACTCAATCGCGACATCGTCTTCATAACTTGACTCCCGCGATGAACTTCATCTCCCTCACCACTCCATTCCGTCGTCTCCTGGAGCTCCGAGACCACTGACTCCCCACCGAAGTTCGGCCGGACGAGCAAAATTACTGTGGCCACGCCAAGCGTGAATCCCAGTATCGCCGCGATGAACGCCAACACCAGCAGTGACCTGCTCACCTGCCATGTATCGAGCTGGATGAGTGTCGCGAACAGTCCTGACACCAGTAATACGATGCCGATCCCTTTCAGCGAGAAATCAAGGTTCGACCCACGCGAAGAGATGTACAGTGAATAGATCAGGATGGCGCCAGCGAAAAACTCGAAGCCGAATAGCGTAAGGAGGATTTCGGATGCTTCCATCACCGGTACAACCGAGGAGAGCAATTCCTGAATACTGTCCCACAACCCGCCCAAAATCAAGAGTACTACTCGCAGCTCGGCGGCGAACACCGCGTCGATAAACTGAAAGAGAAGATCGATCAGCGACATCTCCAACTGGATGAGGAGTTCCGACAGTTCATCGAAGAACGGATTGGCGGTGAACTCCGCGAGAAACGAGAGGGCGAAAACGGGAACGACCATGATGACCGCGACACGTGCTGCAGTGTGGAACACCTTCGTTCGGTTCCGTTTTACCAGTCGGTACACGAACCAGACCGTAAACAACAACGGGAGAATCGTTGCTGGGTGGTCAGCAACGATTTGGAAAGTGGAATTTAACATGGCTCTCGGATATCCTGGAACGGGTGATTGTGATTCAAAGGAGATAGCACTTTTTTCAAAGTTTGAATACGTGTGTCCAGTTGAAACCCTATTCGACATGGCCATCGAGTATGGTAGTGTACGGTCGAGATTGCCCCTGTGACGGTAGTTGATGATTTTATGAAGATTGCAGGCGCTAAAACCTCGCCCTTTCGGGCGGGGATACAGCGCCGTCTTTGGTTGCAAACACTGAAATCGGAAGGTTTGCGTTCCCACACTGTGTTTCTGTGACTGTCGATTCGATAGTACCCTATCGGGTTTGACAGTCCGACAACTGGCAGTTGACTGGGTGTTTGCCGCATCAAAAAGTAAGCCCACGGATACCAAACCGACAGAAAATAACCAAGTACCTCCAAGTCCTTTACGGGATCGGAGTACCGGGGGCGTGGCACTTCCATCGGCGGGTCGGGTTGTAAACGTACGTTCCCAAACCAGCGCAATCGGGCGTGGGAAACCCCGTCGTTTACGACGGGGAGGATGTCACCCCACGCTGAATTGGAGCGTCAGGCCGTCGTTTTTGAAGTACTTGCGTTAGAAACCAACGTCTGTTACCCATCAAGTGGCCAAAGCCTACGATAGATGGCAGACGATACTACGTCACTCGAAAACGACTACGAAACCAACTGCCCGATGTGTAAACAGCCAGTTCACCCCCGTCACAACATCTGTCCGCATTGTGAACATCTCCTTGAATAGCGGCACGAAATAATCCCACCGAGGATCGGTCGGAGGAGGCGACAGCATGAGCGACGAGACGGTGAAGCTGCTCCGCGTTATCTTGAATACAGGCGCTAAAACCCCGCCCTTTAGGGCGGGGAGGAGTCACCACGAATCGGACTGAGTCATTTTCACTTGTCAAAAGGCCTGTGATTTCCCTGCACAATAATAGCGTCCGATGGCCGGTATTTCCATACGGCACGCGTCCGTATCCCAGCACGGAATGACCACACGACAAGCCGAAACGACATGGAACGGTGGAAAGGACGGGAGCGGGGATTTTGAGACCGAGAGCGGGCAAATAGAGGGAGCGTTCCGGTTCCCGACGCGCTTCGAAGACGAACCCGGTACGAATCCCGAAGAGCTCATCGGGGCGGCTCACTCGGGCTGTTTCTCGATGCAACTGACGGCGTTCCTCGAAGAGGAGGGACACACGCCCGAGCGCCTTCACACATCGGCAGACGTGCACCTCGAACGAGCCGACGGTGGCGGGTTCGAGATTCCGCGCATCGACTTGACGTTGGAGGCGTCAGTTCCAGACATCGAACAGGGGACGTTCGACGAACTCGCCCAGCGCGCCAAGGACAATTGTCCGGTCTCGAAAGCGCTTGCCGGGCCGGAAATCACGCTCGACGCGACGCTCGAGAGCTAAGTTCGATCGTCATTATCTTGAATACAGGCGCTAAAACCCCGTCGTTTACGGCGGGGATACAGCGCCTGAATACAGTTAAAATGTGGCCATTTTCCGGGTCACCGCCACTCACGCAACCATTTCGCAATCGTTTCCGCAGGCGTTGCCGTCGCGACCGGTACCTCCTTTGGATAGGCGGTGTACACGGTTTCCGGGCGATCGACGCGCCCCGGAGGGTGGGTTTCCGGCGAGGTTCCGTTGATACAACCGGCCACGTTACCATCCATCGTCAGCAGCGGCGACCCGCTGTTTCCATCCCCGGTCGGAATTTCGGCTCGAATCCAGTTCGAACGCGCATCGTACGTGTTGTACCGACCAAGCGAAATCACCCAGTTGCCGACCGACTTCGGATGTCCGACTGCGAGCACCGGTTCCCCGGTCGCGATGGGGGCATCCGTCCGCATCGAGAGGGACGGTGGCGGGTCGATATCGATTTCGAGCAGCGCGATATCGGGAAAGAGATCCCGATGAAATCCGACCCGGGTCGCGATTCCCGTGCGTTCATCGAACGTCTCTATATCCACTGTCGATGTCTCCCGGACGATATGCGAGTTGGTGAGAATGTAGCCGTCGTCGATACTCCAACCGGTACCACCGCCACTGGCAGTCGTTATTCGGACGACCGACCGCTGAACCGTCTTTCCGAGAGATGTAGCCCGATTTCGTGTTGTTTGGGAGAACTCGGCAGGTTGTCCGACAGCGGTCACGTCAGCGTCAGTCGTGGCCGGTACATCCCGGTGTCCGCATGCAATGGCTGATGCGAGCGACGGGATAACAGCACAGCCCGCCGAGCGAAGAAACTGCCGTCGCGTCGGTCGGTGACTCATTCACACCCACCCAATTCGTCGTGCAATTCGGTGTCTCACAGGTATGTTCGCTCGGACACACGGCGTTTCAGTACGACACGAACAGGTTCTCATCTGCTGTAACTAGCGGTTGTCACCTCAAACTCTTGTGGCCGACAGCAGTCCGAACCGAAGTCGTGGGAGAAGTCAGTGACTACGGTCAAGCGTCTGAGATGATTTGCCACGTCCTACTCACTCACCACATTCGCGGTTCGGTTCGTACCGATGCTACGGCGTCCCTACCTTGTTTCATTGCCCCAGCGTACGAATGCCGACGGTGCCCGTCTTCGAATCACACCGAGTGTGCTGGTCTGTCAGTGGCGACATTTCGAAATTTCCGAGTTTCCCCACTCGAAAGCGTAGAACGTGTGGGTTTTCGGATCGATACTCCGTGCCTATATATGGCGCATACCGTGCGTAGGTTCACCAATAATAATCTGGTTGTCAGTATGGTCGGCCTGTTGTTTTCGTTCATGCCGAGCTGTTCCCGGTTCATCGGCCGAAATGGCTTGGTAACCGGACTATCGGGATGGTAACCACACGAATCCAGTCATGCAAATTACTGTCGTCGAGCGATATCAAAAGATGCCAACACAGTAACTTTCTCAGCTGGTGTTCTCCAAGTTAAGATGTTCCATCTACTATTTTCACACACTCACTACGATTATTAATGCATGTAGAACAAAGGAACCGTTTCTCGTCTACGTTTGTATGTCGGCAAACGCAAACGCTATCGACGAAGAGTTCAGCGAGACTATCAACCCACTATTCGAAGATGCAGATTCTGTACTCTTCGTGAATCCAGCACCGGACGTGTTTCGAACGGTAATGATGTCCGCGGCAGGGTTTGAAGAAGAACTCCCCAGCCTCCGCGTGCTCGCAACACCTGACGTGTTGAAATCGGCCGTCGATGACTTCATCCTCGCGAGTCAAATCGCGGAGTTAGTTGACCAAGGACAATTGGAACTCCGCACGACGACCGAGGTTACACGAAGCTCCCTGCTCATCAGCGATGACCAGATTATTACGGTGATAACTCTGGATGATGAATTGACGGGACTTCGCTCGACGGATGATGATCTAGTCACCAACGCGCGGACGACGTTCGACAGCGACTGGGAGAGTGGCGAGGAGTTCAGCTTGCGGACGCCACCGCTCTCACGGGTACAGGAGACGCTCGTCGATGAACTCGGCGAGGACGTCGAGGACGATTTCATGATGATCTTCGAATCGGTCGATCGGATTCCGGGGGAGGACAACGAACTCGACGAAGTTTCGATTGCCCTGTTGGTCGGCGCACACAACGAAGTGCTCCTCTACGATATCAGCAAGTGGGGTGAGGATACTGGCGTTGCAAGCAAAGCCACCTTTTCGCGAACGAAAACGCGCCTCGAAGACCGCGGGTTGATCGAGACGGAAAAAGTTCCCATCGATGTGGGCCGTCCCCGACTTCGGTTGGTCTTGGTGCCGGACGACCTGGAAGATATCGACAGTCTCGCCGAGCAGGTAACTGCTTAGGCACAAGCGAACGTTCGACACGTCAAATTCGTATTGTTTGGAGAACAGAAGACGAATCAGTCGCTACTTGATTCTCCGTGCTCAGCCGATTGGTACTCGTTTGTGATACCGTCGGTATCCCCCTTCGGGAAGTAGCAGGCCGCTTTGTGTTCATTTTCAGCCGCTTCAGCAAGCCCCGGTTCGGCCCGTCGGCACTCCTCGTTCGCTTTCGGACATCGTGGCGCGAAGGTACAGCCCGACGGAAGGTTCACCGGATCCGGTGGTTCACCTTCGAGATGAATCCTATCGCGGTCGACCGAGGGATCTTTTTCCGGTGTCGCGGACAGAAGCGAATAGGTGTAGGGGTGTTTCGGTTGGCTGGCAATGTCATCGACATCGCCGGTTTCGATGACGCGACCGAGGTACATGATCGCCAGACGGTTCGAGACCTGCAACAGACTCGCGAGGTCGTGTGAGATGTAGATGATGCCGAGATTTTCCGTGTCGGCAAGTCCACGGAGGAGATTGAGCAGATTCACTTTCAACGACACGTCGAGCATCGACGCGGGTTCGTCACAGATGAGGAAGTCCGGATCGAGGACGAGTGCTCGTGCGATGGCGACACGCTGTCGTTGGCCGCCCGACAGTTCGTGCGGATACTGGTCGAGGAATTTCTTGGGGGGAGTGAGTCCCACCTTTTCGAGCGTTTCGATGATGGCGACCTCACGCTCGTCGGTTCGGTAGTCGTGAATCGTCAATGGTTCACCGACGAGTTGCCGGACGGTCTGTCGAGGGTTAAGCGAGTCGAACGGGTCTTGGAAGATGATCTGTACCTTCCGCCGAAATTCCTTCATATTCCCGTCCTGGTAATACTCGTGTGACTCCCCATCGAAGATGATTTCACCGCCCGTCGGTTCTTCGAGCAGCGCTATCGTCTCGCCGAGCGTCGATTTCCCACACCCGCTTTCACCGGCGATGCCGAGCACCTCCGAACGCCGAACCGACAGGGAAACGCCATCGACGGCGCGCACGTAGTTCGGATCCTCACCCCGGAACTTACTCACGAAGGACTGACTCTGTGAGTACCACCGCTCGATGTCGTGTGTCTCGAGAATCGTTTCCCCGACTTCGGTTTCGGTGGCGTCCTCGTCGCTGATTCCCCACGTTTCCGGCACCGTCGCATCTCGCCGCATTTTGGCGGCTTCCTGGACACGATGACACGCCGAGCGATGGTTCCGGTTGGGGAGGTCGACGAACGCTGGATGAGATTCGTCACACTCGTCCGTCGCGAACGGACAGCGATCTTTGAACACACACGCCGACGGTTCTCGGTTGAGGTTCGGTGGTGACCCAGGGATGGAGACTGGGTCATCGGTCTCATCGATTTCCGGAAACGAGTTCTTCAGTCCCATCGTGTAGGGGTTCGTCGGATTGATGAGCACGTTATCGACGCTTCCCTGTTCCATCACCTTGCCACCGTACAGGATCGACAAGTCGTCGCACGTTTCCGCGATAACCCCGATTTCGTGCGTGATAAGTAACAACGAGCTATCGATTCGATCCTGAATCTCGAGGATTTTGTCGATGATCTTGTCCTGAACGATGACGTCGAGACCGGTCGTCGGCTCGTCGGCGATGATGAGATCCGGTTCGAGAGCAAGCGCCATCGCGATGGTTACCCGTTGTCGCATCCCACCAGAGAACTCGTGTGGATAGTCGTCGATGCGATTTGGGTCGAGGCCAACCAGGTCGAAGAGTTCTCTAACCCGGTCACGCGCCTTTGATTTCGAGACGTTCCGGTGTTTCAGTATCGCCTGCTGGATTTGGGCACCGGTCGTCATCACTGGATCGAGGGCGTCCATCGCACTCTGGGGGATGTACGCGATTTCCTCCCACAGGACATCGCGTCGTTCACGCGGTGAGAGCGTCGTCAAGTCGCGTCCTTTGAACCGAATCTCGCCAGCTTCCACCTGACCGTTGTCGGGGAGGAGGCCAAGGATCGCCTCCGCTGCGGTCGATTTCCCTGACCCGGATTCACCGGCGAGGCCGTAGTTAACGCCCTCGTCGATGCTGAACGAAACGTCGTTGACTGCGTGAACGGTGTCGTTTTCCGTGCTGTACGTGACTTTGAGGTCTTGAACGTCGAGTAATGTCATTATTCGATTTCAATTTCGGGATTGATGACTTCCTCATACGCGCGACCGATGAGGAACACCGAGGTCGTTATCGCCGCGATACCCAACGCAGGTGGGAACACCCACCACCACGCGATACGGATGTTACCTGAGTCGAACACCATCCGAAGCATTCGTCCCCAGCTCGTCATCGTGGGGTCGCCGAAGCCAAGGAACGCAAGACTCGCTTGGGCAGCGATCGACCATGCGACACCGTACGCCGTGTAGAGGAATCCGATCGGCAGGACGTTCGGCGCGACGTGGAAGAACATCGTCCGTAGGTTGCTGGCACCGCTTGCCCGCGCCGACTTCACGAAGGTTCGCTGTCGAACGGAGAGCACCTCCGAGCGGACGACGCGAGCGGGCATCTTCCACAGGAAGCCCGCGATGATGAGCGTGATAAGCCAGATGTTCGGCGTGACGAACGTCAAGAGCAGCAGGGCCATCGGCATAAACGGGAGCGAGAACGTCAGGTCAGTCAACCGCATCAACACTTCGTCAACCCCGCCACCGTAGTAGCCACTGACGAGGCCGACAAGAAATCCGATAGCTCCGGTTCCCAAGCCGCCGAACAGGCCGACGATCAACGTCGGGCGAGCGCCAGCGAGGAATTGGCTGAGGATGTCCTTCCCGTACGCTGTCGTTCCAAGCGGTGCCTTCGCGTTCGGCGATGAAAGCCGCATGATGCTCCCGTCCTCCGTTTTCATATCGTGTTCGATGGGGTCATGTGGGGCGAGCATCGGCCCGAAGACACCCAATAAGATGAACGTGGCGACGATGAGAACCCCGGCGAGCGCGAGGTTATCCCGTCGGATGAAGTCGAACTGTTCCTTCAGAACCGTTCGCCATGTGTCGATGCGCTCGAAGATGACGGCACCGTTCGTCGTATCGGTGCTCATGCGGCACCACCTCCACTCGTGGAGACCGTCGGGTCGAAGTACGCGTACAGGACATCCGCGAGCAGATTTGCGATGATGACCGCAAGCGCCATGATGAACACGGCTGCTTGCACGAGCGGGTAATCCTGCTGTTGAATCGCGAGGACGAGCGCACGACCGATACCCGGCCATGCGAAGACGACTTCCAGGAGGATGAGACCCTGGAAGATCATCCCGAGTCGGAGTGCGAAGTACGTCAAGATGGGGAGCATCGAGTTCCGTCCGGCCCGAGCCAGTTGCTCGAACTCGGAGAGACCTTTCGCTCGGTGGAGTTTGAGGAACTCGGAACCCTTCTTTTCGACCACGCCGTTGCGAGCGAGCAACATGAAATCACCGCTGTAGAACAACACGGCGACCGAGAACGGGAGGATATAGTGGTGCAGGAAATCGGCCGACAGATACGTATCGAGATACCCCGACGGTGACGCGGTTACTTCTCGCATCCCGAACGCAGGAACGAGGCCGAGGGTGTACGAGAAGAGTATCACGAAGAGGATAGCCGTAATGAACACCGGCGTCGAGCGGAGGAACGTCGTCACGATGATACTGACCTTCTCCAGTTTCCCGCCGCGATTCCAGCCGACGTACATGCCGAGCAGGGAGCTCAGGATCGCCGTCGTAACGAGTGCCGGAATGAGGAGTATGAGCGTGTTGACCAGCTTTGGCTCGAGCACCTCCCAGACGGGGCGACTCCGCAGGATGGAGTAGCCGAACTGGAACGTCAGGATACTTTTGAGGTAGCTTATGTACTGCTGCCACAGCGGCTTGTTCAATCCATACATCCCCATGATCTCGTCAACCTGTTCCTGGCTGAGATTCCCGGCAGTGATGAGCGCCTCGAAGGGGCTTCCGGGCAGCATGCGCAGGACGATGAAGATGATCGAAACCGCGATGAGCGTGAGCGCTGCGGCGATGGCGAATCGTTTTATCAGGAACTTCCGAAAGTCGCTCATTCTGCCACCTCCTCGTGTCGGCTGAGAACGGTTCTGTACTGGTCGACTATCGCAGTGTCAAGGAAGACGCCGTCGACAACGAGCGAATCACGGTCAGCAGTGTCGAACGTGTCGACGAAGTGTGTCGCTTCCTCGACTTCCGCTGGGGTTGGCGTGTACATTTCGTTGATTATCTCAAGCTGGGACGGATGGATCGCTTTCTGTCCGATATAGCCGATCGCTCGACACTCCTTCGCCTGTTCACGAAGCCCTGTCGTGTCGGTGAAATCCTGATACACGGTCGCAATCGGATCGAGACCGCCGACGGCTGCCGCACTGACGATGAGTTCACTGAGAAAATCGTGTATCCGGGTCGGTTTCCCGGTCGCTCCGATTGCACGTGTATAATCACCGAAACCGTACGATAAGCCGGTAACGTGGGGCAATGAACCGCCATGGGCGGCGATTTCGTCGACCGCGAACAGGCCTTTCGGCGTCTCGATAGTAACGATGAGTTCCGGTATCGCACCGTTGGCAGCCTCGGCGACCTGTGTTGCTCGGTCGAGCTGTGCGGGTTCCTCGACCATCGGCAGGATTACGGTGTCGATGTCAGCGGCGACCGCCGCACGGAGGTCAGACTCCCAGTGTGGTGTCTGTAGCCCGTTGATTCGGACACAGGCTTCCGTCCGACCGAAGGAACGTCCTTGAAGAACGGATTCGATATTCTCCCGGGCGTCAGCGACGGCATCGTCCGGAATCGCGTCTTCGAGGTCGAAGATCACTGCGTCGGCAGTATCGAGTCCTACTGCCTTCTCCATCATTTCGAGGTCATCCGCCGGCGTGTAGAGGAACGACCGTCGAAGATGTTCAGTCATCCTGTTCACCCCCGATACTCGTGACGCCTCGTGTGGCGAGTCGGTGAACCTCTTCAGGCGTTCTGTCGGTGAGTTCCGTGATTACTTCGAGTGCGTGTGAGCCAATCTCCGGGCCGGGATGATCGACCGAACCCGGTGTTGCCGACAGTTTCGGGAAGACACCCCGCATCGCCATATCCTCGTCCCTGTCGTCGTCTTCGACGTAGATGATGGCATCGCGGTCGTCGAAATGCTCGTCGTCGAAGATATCGGCCATGTTGTTGACCGGGCCGATTGCGGCTTCGTGCTCTTCGAAGATGTCGATGACTTCCGCACGTGTGTGGTCGCTCATCCAGTCGCCGATAATCGAATCGAGCTCTTCGACGTGTTCGAGGCGGCCTTCCATCGTTTGGAACCGTTCATCGGTGGCCACCTCTTCACCACCAACGATTCGCAAGATTCGCTCAGCGATGCTCGGCGAACTTCCCGAAATCGCCACCCATCGTCCGTCCTTCGTCTGGTACGTGTTTCGTGGGGCGGTACGGCTGCTCCGGTTGCCTGACCGCTTGTGGTCGACACCCTTCTGTTCGTGCTCGATGACCTGGTCGCCGAGAACCCCGAACATCGTTTCGAGGATGGCGGAGTCGATGTACTGACCGGAACCGCCGTGAACGTCTCGCCAGTAGATGGCCATCAAGACCGCATACGCCGAATGAAGTGCACAGACCGAGTCCGCCATCGCGGTCGGCGGGAGCGTCGGTGGGCCGGTTTCCTGGCCGGTCGAATAAGCATAGCCGCTCATCGCTTCCACTAGCGTGCCGAATCCGGGACGATTTCGATACGGCCCCGTCTGGCCGAATCCAGTGACGCGAACCATCACGAGGTCATCGTTGACATCCGAGAGCGTCTCCCATCCGACGTTCCAGCGTTCGAGCGTCCCTGGACGGAAGTTCTCGATGAGGACGTCTGCATCGCCGATGAGGTCGGTAAAGATGTCCTGTCCGTCGTCGGTGTGGAGGTCGAGTGGGACACTCTTCTTGTTTCGGTTCACCCACTTCCACGACAGTTCTTCGTCGGAGTCGCCGAATTCACGGAGTGCGTCCCCGTATTCCGGGTGTTCGACTTTGATAACCTCGGCACCGAAATCACCGAGTATCATCGCAGTCAGCGGCCCGGCATAGAGACTCGCCGCGTCGACGACCGTTATGCCTTCCAAGGGCTTATCTGGTATCATTTTTGAAAGAATTTATGCAGGTTACGAGAAGTCGGCCTGTCCGAGTTCCTCACGGCGTTTGTGTGTGTTTTCGTTTTGAACACGTTCGACGAACGCCTTCCACGCCTTTCCGTTCGGGAACTGGAGGTTGTCGTTCGAATCCCACGTGTAGCCAGCCTTCTTCAGGATGGTTCGTGCTCCGTCCACGTCGTGCCCGTAGTCCTTCGTATCATCGGTGTTCCACGGCGTGAGCGGTGAAATCGGGTTCTCGCCGGTTGGAATCGTCGCCCGGCCCTGCAAGACGTCCTTGACGAAGCCTTTCTTATCGACTGCCTTCGCGAACGCGACGCGGAACTCCTTGTCACGGATGAGCGGACAGGAGAACATCAGCTTCGCATCGAGCGGTGCGAAGTTCTCACTCACGACCTTCTCGATACCACCCGTGCCAGCGGCGCGGTCCGCTTGGCTGTTCGACAGTGTGCCACCGATGGCGTGGATTTTGCCTTGTTGAAGTGCGCCGAGCATCGAGTCAACGTTACCGACGTTGACCCAGATAACGCCCTCGAGACCCGGTCCAGTCGCGGCTTGGTCACCGAGGTGCTTCTTCCGCCAACCGTCCTTGAACATCCAATGATCATCGTTTTTCTCGACTTCGAAACGAGAGCCTTGGTCCCAGTTCTTGAACGTGAACGGACCCGTTCCGATGGGTTGTTGTGGGTTGTGTTGTGCCGGATTATCGACAGACTCCCACTTGTGTTTCGGGATGATGACACTTCTGACGACACGCTGAGTCATGAAGGCGGCGTCCGGATATTTGAGGTTAAACCGTACTTTGTGCGTGCCGAGAACCTCGGTGCTCTTGATCGGCTCATAGAAGGACACCTGACTCGTCGATGAATGTTTTTTGTACAGATCGACGGTGAACTTGACGTCCTCCGCCGTGAACGGTTTGCCGTCATGCCATTTGACGCCCTTTCGAAGGTCGAGTTCGACCGTCGTGTCGTCGGTGTACTTCGCGTTCGTCGCGAGAGCAGGGACGACGTCGAGGTTCGGGGTCGCATCGAACAATCCATCGTAGATGAATTTGAGGCGTTTTTCTTCAGCGCCCCCGGCCGCCCACGGGAGATTGAGCGAGTTCATCGAGGTAGTGACGCCCTTGACGTACGTCTTCTCACCCGTCTGGGGTTGCAGATTGACCTCGGACCATTGGAAGGAGTCGCCGGTCGGTCCGTTGCCAGGAGTCTTCACGTACCCGTTCCACTTCTTCCGGTTGACGGCGGTGATGACATCGGGGAAGATACCGATGATAGCGCCGACGTCTTCGGCGAAAATACGCTGTGCTTCGGAAACGAGCTGTTGGCGTTTTTTGTTGTCTCCGGTTACCTCCCGCTGTTTACTGAGGAGTTCGTTCAGTTTCGGATGGAAGTAGTTGTCGTAGTTGGACGGGTTGTCCTTGTGCCGACGCATTAGGAGTGGGTTCGGGTCGAGTCCACGCTGAGGGTCCGGCCCATGCGTACTCATTGAAATGACCGCTTGGAGTCCGGGGGTATTCCAGCTCTGTGCGTAGAGTTGGTTTAGCGGCCGGTCGTTGAGTTTGGCCGAGACCCCGATACCCTTAGCGGCCCGCTTGAACATGAGTGCGTGTTCTCGCATCCATGGGTCGTCCTCGCTGGAGTACTCGACGGGAATCGGGTCGAGTGCGGCACCAGCCATTGCAGTGTACTGAAGTGGTGGTTTCTCGGCGTCGATATTCGACCAGTCGTGCCAGTACTTCGTCTCGACCGTTTTCGGCACCCCTTCCGGCACCTTCGCTTTCTTGTCTTTCGCTTTGCTGTCACCGTTGGAGTCCGAACTGCTATTGCTGCAGCCAGCAAGGGCGGTCAACCCGGCGGTGCCAGCGATAGCCGTTGCCAAGTAGTTGCGACGGCTGATTTCTCGTTCATCGATACGCTCTCGTGTGTCCTCATGGTCTTGTGATACCATGCTACACAATATCATTAGAGATCATTATATTCAAGATACTCCCGAAGTGGGTCGATGATTATCGTCATTTAAGTAGGAGGGAGGTGTTAAGGATGATAATATGCTTCAAATGGTATTTTTTGGACTATCGACTGAGAATTTCACAACGCAAATGATACGTCACTCACGAGGTCCGTATATTAGTTCCAAGAGGTTGCGTTCCGCAGTTCGCAATCGTTCGCTGAGTGTCGACTGAGAGATATCCAATCCGTCAGCGAGTTCCTGTGCCGAGATCTCTCGGGGAACCTCGAAATATCCCATATTGTACGCCGTTTCGAGAACGGAGAGTTGCTCGTCGGCGAGTTTCGTGATGAGTACTTCTGTCAGTCGGCCACTGTCAAGTGGTTCGCCTGGATTATCGATTTCGTTCATGCTTTTGAGGTCGAACCCACCGAGTGCATCCTGCAGGTCATCGGCGAGCGAGCGGAAGTGTTCCCACGTCCGGACAGTGACGACCACGTCGAATGTTCCATCTTGGAGGACGATTCGATTCGGAATCGCCTCTCGACGGAGAATCAGCCCGAGGATAAACGGATACGACTCGTTTGCGAGAATCGTGAGCCGCTTGACCGTGTCACCATTCGGTCCAGTTGGGACATCACGCGTGTAATAGAGTGAAACACCGGAGATGTTCTTAATAAGGTCGTCCGAATCAAAGGTCGTAGTCGATGAAACGGTAAGCGACTCGATCCAGGTGCCATCTTCGACGTAGAAAGCGTTATCGAGCTCGATGCTTCGAACGTCACTCAGGTGAGCATCGAGCTTCTCCATCACACCCGTCGGGGTCGTTTTGAATTCGACACGAAGAATGGTTTTTCGCCTCCTGTCGCTTTCTATCGTCCCGGTATAAATGCTTCACGACAGGCACCACCGAGATGTACACAGCACTGCTAACACACGATGGTCGTGCTGCGTCGGCTACGGTGGAGTGCCTCCATCGATGAAGCACCAGCGAGAGGGAGTGTCGTTCTCAGTGCGGGAACGCGATTGGTCAATGATGGAATTTTGTACGACTAACATTTCACTGACTTTAGTTGAAATAGAATAGAAGGCCATAAATACTAAAATCGTCCGCTGAGGAGTTTTTTCTGATGGCTCCAAGTCAACAAATCGAAACCGAAACGAGTCGTCGTTCATATCTCAAGCTTGCCGGCATCGCTGTAGGCTCGACAGCGATGGTCGGCAAGAGCGCCGCCGCCCCGTCCGACCTCGAAGATCAGTACGAGACGGTTATCGACGTTACTGACGAAGGTGCAGATCCCAACGGCAACGAAACGATCACACCGATCATCGAGGAATTAGCGGGAAGCGATACGCTACTGAAGTTCCCGAGCGGCGAGTATTACATCGACAAACGGATTCGCGTCACCGGCTGTAACAACTTCGGAATGGTCGGAGATGACGCGACGCTCGTTCCCGCACCGTTCGACGAGTTCGACGATAGCGGTGATTGGAACTACAAGCTGTTCAGGCTCGGCGTCGGAGACGACCCCGTTACGAACCCCCGCGTAGAGAATTTCACGGTCGATATGAGCCGCGAGAACACCGGAGTGCGGGTTATCGATGCGGCCGCAGACGACGGGTTGATCGTTCGCGACATCGAGATTGTCGGCCGTCACGACACCGGCGCGTGGGGGCCTGGCCGATTCGTGATTACCTCGTCCGATGGCAGCGGGCTCGTCGAGCGGTTCTCGGCACCTGATGGCGCAGTCGCCACGGAGAACGCACCGGGAGATAAACTAAAATGGGGGCCGACCGGGATCCTCTGTAACACGAACGAAGGAACGATGACGTTCCGAGACTGTGTTCTCGGCTCGTTCCCTGACCACGGACTGTACGCCTCGAGCGGCTCAGGGTCGGTGCAGGTCGAAGGCGGTCGTTTCGAAAACAGCCTCGGTGCGAACGTCCGCATCGGTGGTACCGATAGTTATGTCAAGGACGCAACCATCGTCGTTGACCAACAGGACGGGTTCGGCCGTTCGCAGCAGGGGCTCCGGTTCGAAAACGGCGACAACGTCGTCGCATCGAACATCGACATCCAGTCGAACGTGTCCGACAGTCCCCCCGTTTGGGTTGACGACAGTTCAAACCAAAGCCGCCTCACTAACAGCACTGTCACGGTGCGAAACGAGGGCCCGACCCCTGCCGTGAATGTTCGAAGGGGTGCAGGCACGACCGTCATCCAAGGATGTGAGATTACGCACGAAACAGACGGTGGTTCGGCGGTGAAAATCCAAGAAGACGGCGGGCGAGTGGAACTCCGGGACACCACCATCACGGGGCAGGCAGCGACGAATGGCACGTATAGCGCGATTCACAACAGCCGAGATAACAGTCTCTTCGTCGACCTCACCGTCGATCATGGTGGTGACGCTGGACGCCACGCATTGACCAACACCGCCGCGGATTGCACGATTCGGGGCGGGACGTACATCTCCGAGAGCCATGCCGTCGTTGAAAGTGGTACCGGCACGCTAATCGAGGATATCACCGCGCGTTCACGACGTGGAAAACCGGGTCTGCAAATTCTCGAATCCGCGGAGAACCTCACGCTAAGGAACAACGATATCGAGGGCGGCATCGAGGATGAGCGGTAAGTCGGCGACCGATTTCTATCGTTTCGACCGTCTTTTTTCATCTCTTCGGTAGCGAGGAAGCCCCGCCGTTTACCGCGGGGAGGATGTCACTATAGACAGCCGCACTACCGAGCCGATTTGCCGAGCGCGAACAGCGTCATCGGCGTTTGATTCGCCGCTCGCGGCGAGAAGTACTCGGTCACGAGGTCATCGTAGAAAGTAAACCCGCGACCACCGAGCGCACGGTGTGCGTAGGTCGCAAGATACAGCCGCCCCAATCCGATTCCACCCTCCAGTTGAGCCACCCGATACCCACGATTTCCGACCGCCTCGACGATGGCATCGATATCCGCCATCAGATACACGTTCGCTGCGGCGTCGCCAACCACCGGTTGGTCGAGCGCGAGGTGACCCGCGGTTCGACGGTCGGTCTCACCCAGCCGTTCGAGAACGTTCGCGTTCGGATGGTACTGATAGGCCCCACTCGGAATGCCGTCAACAGCGTGGACGAGACAGTAACAATCGACCAGTCCATCGATAGTCTCGGCAGCGAAACAGTCAGTGGGCATTCCACGAAGCGCCCGGTCGAGAATCGTCGCGAACTGCTGCGAACTAATCGAATCGTGGCTGTACTCTCGGAGCGACCCGCGACGTTCGATAGTAGACCACACGGGGCGACCCGACGCCGTCTCTCGATCGACCGGATCGAGCGAGACCATCTCAGCGTCACTCGAATCGTGGCGACCGAAGGCACGTTCGGACGAGACATGAAACCGCTCGCGCCACGCCTTCGCTTCCTCGCCGTCCGCCAGCCTACTCTGTCGCCACGCGTCGGGCACCAGCGAGTACTCGACGGGATTCTGTGACAGCGGTGCCTCCTCAGGGTCGATAGTCTCGACGGGGAGGGGGTCTGGAGTCGGGTCACCGCTTCCGACAGGAACGAGTTCGAGCGGGGCTTCCTCTGCGGGGTCGATGCCGAGCAGTCGAGCGACAGGGTCGTCCGCGAATCCGGTGACAACCATCGCCTGGTGGTCGTTCCCGTGGGCGACTGCCAACAGGTTGGCGAGAACGGTGCCTGAGTCCCAGAACGCGTGCCGGTAGGTTCGCTCACGGTATTTCCACGCGTTGCGCCACCACTCGGAAGTGGCGACGAACGTCACCGGGGCATCCGACACCGCCTGTTGGTTGCCCGTCGCGCGGGCGAGCACACCACGATAATCGCCGTCTCGGAGTACGTCGAACGACCCAGTATCGGGGTCGAAGTGAAAGACGCCGGGGTCGAGTCCGTCGATGTCACCCGTGACGGCGTAGAGGTCGATGTGGTAGAGTTTACCCGTGCATGAGGCCGCGCGAAACCGCATCCGTCGGCCCTGAATCTCCAGTTCCTTCGTGATTCCCGTCGCGTAGTGACACAGGGTATGAATGGCCTGAGCATCGAGCGAGGATGGGTCATTTCCAGCACGCGGGGCGGCGTTCGAAGTAGCGATCGCCGCCAACGCTGGTTCGTCGGGCGAGCGTGTCGCCTCCGGTAGCGAACGCCGCGGAAGGTTCTCGTAGACCTTGTACGGGCGGGGCTTGTTCGCTTGGTTCAGCGAAAAGGAATCGCTGCGGATGCGCTCCGGGGAGTGGTTCGTCCGCTCGTGATATTCGCGTGCATCGACCATTGACAACTCGTACGGGAGTTATGAAGATTGCAGGCGCTAAAACCTCGCCCTTTCGGGCGGGGATACAGCACCGTCTTTTGGTTTCAAACACTGAAATCGGAAGGTTTGAGTGCCCACACTGTGTTTCTGTGATTGTCGATTCGATAGTACCCTATCGGGTTTGACAGTCCGACAACTGGCAGTTGACTGGGTGTTTGCCGCATCAAAAAGTAAGCCCACGGATACCAAACCGACAGAAAATAGCCAAGTAACTCCAAGTCCTTTGCGGGATAGGAGTACCGGGGGCGTGGCACTCCCTTCAACACGTCGGGTTGTAAACGTAAGTTCCCAAACCAGCGTAATCGGGCGTGGGAAGCCCCGTCGTTTACGACGGGGAAGATGTCACTCACAAACAGTTTGTGTCGATTTCGGCCGAACATCCGTCCGAATCGATGATTCGTAGTTGCCCTGTTGTACCGTTCAATGGTATAATTGGCGTATGAGATACTCACCAAAAAGAGTGACAGATCGAGAAAAGGCACCGGAGACGGTTCAATTCCACCTATAAGTTTAGACAACAGTAAATCTGACCTACTTACCTATGAAGAGTGAATTGGCTAGAATCCAGCTGTCTTACTGCTCCATGTACTGCCCACAGGAAGTAAATCAGCTTGACCAAGCGAATTCGAGAAGCTGACTTCGCTGCCGTCGCCCGTTCTACTCCGACTTGGCGAATATTCTAAATCGGGAATCGGGTGCGATTAGGATTTGCTACCCCAACCGAACGAGAGCCAACCCCCGTCCGGATGGAGGATTTCGCCGGTCATGAAATGCTCCCTCTCCGCGAGGAACGCCGCGCAGTTCGCGACTTCCTCAGGGGTTCCGAACCGGCCGAGCGGGGTTCGGTCAATGACATCCTGTTCGTCAAAGCCGATCTGATCCTGTGCATCGTCGACCATGTCAGTCCGAATGTAGCCTGGTGAGATGGCGTTGACCTGGATGTCGTGTTCGGCCCATTCGACGGCCAAACAGCGGGTGAGGTTGTTGACCCCACCCTTCGACGTGTTATAGGGAGTTCGTCCGGTCTGGCCCTGTTCGCCCATCATACTGGAGACATTGATGATGCTCCCGCCGGTGCCCTGTTCGATCATCCGCTGCCCGGCTAATTGTGCGCCGCTGAACGCGCCCGTAAGGTTGACGTCTATGACTTGTTGCCAGTCGGAAAGCGACATGTCCTCCGCCGGGCCACGGATGTTGATACCCGCGTTGTTCACCCATACGTCGAGGGAACCGTACCGTTCGACGGTTTGGTCGACAAGCTCGCCGAGCGAGTCAGGATCCGTAACGTCGGCTTCGATGGGGATGACGGATTCGTTCCCGGTTTCGTCCGTGATTTCGTTCGCGGCCGTCGCCGCTCGATCCTCTGAGCGTGAGTTGATGACGACGTTCGCGCCGCGTGATGCGAACTCCCGTGCGATTGCGAAACCGATACCGCTACTCGAACCCGTTACTACGGCGGTCTGGTCGTGCAATGTACTGGTCACGGTTAGTGGCTACCGCGAGATGGTTTTATTTTTCCGGTTTTAGTTGCTATTTCTACAACAATATAGGAAAAATATGCGAGAATGTTGTAATAATCAGGAAATATAGGGCGTCATTCGGTAAGGACGGTGACGGGGTGATCGAAGTCGAGGATGACTTTCTGCGTGGCATCGCCGAAGAGGGCTTTTCCGGTTGGCGATCGCTGGCGTCCGGTGATGAAGACGTGGTCACAGTCGTACTCTTCAGCGGCATCGAGGATTTTCTCCGCCTTGTTGCCGAGGTATCCAGTCACTTGGTACGCGACGTCAAGTTCCGAGAGCACCTCGTCACCGATGTCGCGGGCGAACTGGGTCGCACCCTCCTCCGCCTCGCCTGCCGTGTAGTTCGCCGAACTACTCATGAGCGATTCCATCGCGTCCCGGCGAGCACCGTACTCCTGTTCGGTGGTGATGTGAGTCAATACCAGGTCAGCGTCCAACCCGTCGGCGATGATACCCGCTTCGTATAACAGTTCCTTTGCCGTTTCGGTCGGCTCGACGACGGCGAGTGCACGTTCCATGTGTAATGTGGGAAAACGTAAAATAATAAAACCAGCGTTCGTTTTTCGAAGCAAGAAGATAATACAATGTTTTCCATATATGGGATTCATTTGTGAATGTTCATTATTAAATTTCGCAATGTAATGGAAAATGTTTTCAATAGGTGTCAATGACATGGAGCCGCAAGCCATGGCAATTGAATTCGCACAGAGTCCGTTGTTGACTTTCGTAATCGGGCTCATCTTGGTCGTCCTCCTGTTAGTCGTCTGGGATCTCCCAGCGTTCGTCGGGCTAGCTATCTCCGCGTTCGGTGTCGGACTGCTCAACGCGATGTTTGTCGCTGACTTCACGTTCGGCGATGCGGCGACGAAAACGGCAGCGGCGTTCGGGGACGGGATGACGGGTATCGGTATCCCGATTCTGATGGCATCGGTTATCGGGAAGTCGATGCTCGAAAGCGGCTCCGCACAGCGTATCGTCCGGGCGTTTCAATCGGTCGTCGGAAAAGGGAACTCCGACATCGCTCTGTGGGGAAGCAGTACCATCCTCGCGATACCGGTGTTCTTCGACAGCGTGTTTTATCTCCTGGCACCGCTTGCACGTTCGATGCGTGCTCGCGTGGGCAAGAACTACGCGCTATACCTCATCGCCGTCGGTGCAGGTGCATCGGTAGCCCACGTGTTCATCCCACCGACACCGGGCCCGTTGGCGGTCTCCGATCAACTCGGAATCGCCAACCTCGGTCTGACCATTCTCATCGGTATCGTCGTCGCCATCCCCTCGGCAATTATGGGTGGGCTCGTGTACGGTCGCTGGATAAACAAGCGAATCACCATTCCACTTCGGGACGCGATGGGAACGACGACGGAAGAACTCGAAGAACGTGCAAACCGGGATAACAAGAACCTTCCCGGCGTTCTCGAATCTTCCATGCCGATTTTCCTCGCTATCGGGCTGGTCGCTTCGTACACGATAGTCGATACGTTCAAGGATCCGTATCCGATCCTCGCGGATTTGCAACCGGTGGTCGCTTTCATCGGGGACAAAAACGTCGCGCTGACAATCGCCGCCATCGCGGCGGCGTACACGTACCTCCGCTGGTCCGACCTCTCGCGGTCGCTCTGGGAAGAGGAACTCACCGAGGCACTGAAGAGTGGTGGAAACATCGCCGCCATCACCGCGATGGGTGGCGCGTTCGGGGCACTCCTGGCCGCGTCCGGAATCGGATCGTACATCGCGGATCATCTCCAGGGAATCGGTATCGGCCTGCTCGTGACTGCGTGGCTCATCGCCGCTATCGTTCGCGTCGCACAGGGTTCGGCGACGGCTGCGATGCTTACCGCTGCGGGGATCATGGCACCGCTGACCGGACAGTTATCGGTCAGCCCGGTATACATGGTGATGGCAATCGGAGCGGGCGGAAACATCTGTTCGTGGTACAATGACTCCGGTTTCTGGCTCGTCAAAGAGATCGGGGGGCTCACGCAAGCGGAGACGTTGAAGACGTGGACGATGCTGACGACGATCATCTCCATTACGGGCCTGGCAACGGTGCTCATACTCTCGTCACTGGTTCCGTTGACGTAGGTGATCCGTCAACTAGTGGAGTCCAATTTTTGTCCTCTCAACCGTCTTAAACACATTATTCTTGAGCGTTTCCCAAAGGCAATGTGAGAGACGTTTGGAAGCGAGCGACTGTCACCGTTGAACTAGATTTTATTTTCTTGGAAGGCAGCGACCCGCATCACCCCACTTCCGCCTATGAGGTTGTGTAGAAGTGTAAAAGAGATATTTCACTGTACACGAAGCTTATTGTCTAATAGATGTATTTCCTCACATGAAACGCCGAACCACACTACTCGGCCTCTTCTCTCTCTTCTCAGTCTCTGCTGGCTGTCTTGGAAACGCATCATCAGGTAACTCACCATTCCCAAAACGAGTTTCCGTACAACAGACCGATTCGGTTCCAGAACGGTATCCGGTTGAGTTAACTATCGACGTCGTTCAGGCGGAACTCACCAAAACACAAACTGCTCATCTGAAAGCGACAGCGAAAAACACAGGTGAAGCGACGAGGGAGTTCGAGCCAGCCTACTACAAAGGTGCAAGCTCACGAGCAGGTGATTCGGGCATCCTCCTGTATTCTCTGCGTGCCCCAGATAGTCCGCCAGCCGATTACGCGCCTGACTGCATCGGGTCAGACGGCAAATCAAAGGGACGGCTACTATGGTCACAGGAATACCCCGGGACAGAAACTCTCGAACTGGGCGAATCATCTAACGAGGAACTGATTGTTGTTGATGATCCCACCGTTCGCGGGTGTATTCCGACCGGGGAGTACAGATTTGAGACCCCGTACAACATCAGCGACGAAAACGGGTATGATGAGACGTTCACGTGGGGATTCACGCTCCGAGTTGATGACGTAAGTACAGAGCAAACGCAATGATGAGAGTAAGAAAAGAGAAAATTGGCGGCGGATACTCCACTACTTTCCAACATAGATCGACTGCTTCGGCGTAGATCGGCTTCAAGTTAAATAGAGAGCTTCTATCGTTCAGTCACGAATTGCGCATAGATTGATTCGGGGATCCCGGGGTAGAGTCACTTCCGCTTATAATTTAGGAGGAAGAAACTGGTTTAATGCTGATGAGAGTGTACATCCAACAGCGCACCGACTTATTCACCACGCAGTTCCCTGACGATGCCGACGACGAGATAGATGGGGACGAGATACGTGAGACCGGCGGCGATGAAGCTAGGAACGAGAAGCATCGGCTCGCCGGTGCCTGTGCTCGTTTGCAGGAAGATCATCGCAACGAATCACAGCGTCATCGCGCGAAAGAACTCCGTTTTGTGCATGGAGGGTGAGTGGACGTGGAGGCGACGCCTTCATATCCGTTTTGATACATCAGCCGTACATAGTGCGCTCCGCTCTCACTGCTCGCTGAGTTCCTCGCAGAGCGCGTCGGTCGCGTCGAGTAAATTGGCAGTAAGTTCGGCGTCGTCCGCGTCTGTCCTCCCGTCCCAAAAACCGACACGACCGAGTCGATTGAGCAGCTGAACGAAATGCGCGAACATGCCATCGAACGGTTCTTCGGTCGGGTCATCCAAATCGACGTACTCGCGCTTGAGTACGTGCATTTTTTCGCGGTATTCCTCGTGGTCGAGATAGCCCGCCTCCCATTCGTGGCCGCCGTCCGCGTGTTCGTAGACGCCGACGATGTAGTCCGCCCGATTGGCCAGCACTTTGAATTTCGTCGTCCAGAACTCCCAGGCTTCGGGCATATCGTCCATGAGGAACGCGTAGCCGTCCCGGTTGAGCCGATTTTTCACGGCAGTCAGTCGCTCCCGTTCGCGATTCCCGTAGCTGCCGAGGACGAAAAAGGTTCGATTACTCAGGAGGAATCGTTCGAGGTCGTTATCGAGTGCGCGAGTGATCCGTCGGTACTGGTCGCGAGAGAGCGTATCTTTTGCCGAGTAGCGTTTCGTCTCGTCGACGATGCTTCCCAGTTCAGGCCACATATCGGGCATTGTATCCACTACGATGGTCGCCTAATTGTATCCTCGGAAGTGTGCATTGTTCGTCTCTCACTCATCAAATCGATGATGTTGGTGGTGACCAACATCGTTATTACGAGAGCCACCGTACTAGCACATGAATCATGTCACACGGTGCTGGCGTCCAACCGAACGACAACTCGAATCATTTCGACGTGTTCGAGGTGTTCGACGTTATCACGCAACAGACGCGCAAAGACCTCATCACGGATATCGTCGGGCACCCAAAGGGAATGCCGAGCATGAAGGAACTCCAGTACATGAGCCCGGATATCGACCGCACGACGATTCTCGGGCATCTCCGAACGCTAGAGGACGCTAACGTCGTCGGCAGTGTAGCGTTTCCGGAAGGCCAGCGACCCGACGAAGGGCCTTACAAATTCTACTACATCACGGAGCAGGCGCGCGAACTGTTCGACAAAAACGGAATTTTCGACCCCGCAGTTCGACAACCGCTCTACGCGCAGGTCGAGAAACCCGAGGACGTACAATACGCCGAAGAACTCGCTCGGCCGCAGATACAGTAACACGTTCGTCTACAGTTACGCCAGAGATACGACAACATATAAGTAAATTATTATAAGATGACTTCGATGTACGGCGAGTTCCCTAGTCACTCAGTTCGTAATATTCGTCGAGTGATGAATGGCTGAGATACTCGTCTACGAGCCTCTTCGCTTTCTCGTATGGTGAGGGCGAATCCGTCGTTGCCGCTGGCGGTTGTTTCCCCGCATGTGAAAAGATGGTGCGACGAAAGGCCTGCCTCGCGATTTCGTTTTCGAACAGTCCGTGAAGATAGGTTCCGAGCACTCGGTCGGTGGCAACGCTTCCCTTACCGAGCGGTTTCTCGACCGGTTCTGTGGGTTGCGTCGAACCCATGTGAATTTCGTAGCCCGTTACGGTTCCAGTCGCCCCAGCGAGCGGGCCGACACCGTCGAGGTTGCGGACGGTTCGTTCGACCCGTTTTTCGGGTGAAAACGCCGTCGTCACCGGGAGAAGGCCAAAGCCATCGACGACATCGACAGCGTGAGTACTCTCGATTCCGGCGTTCTCGATTCGCTCGCCGAGCATCTGGAATCCTCCACAGAGACCAATCACGGGGCCGGTGAACGAATCGAGCGCTGAATCGAACCCTGCCGCCCGGAGTTCGAGGAGATCATCGACGGTATTTTTCGTCCCCGGGAGCACGACCGCGTCGGCTTGTTGAAGATCCGTATCGAGCGGAACATACACGACCCGGATGCTGGGTTCACGGGCCAAGGATTCGAGATCCGTCGCGTTCGAGATTCGTGGAAGTCGGGGGACGGCGACCGTTACCGACTCGTCCTCGGACACACCATCGTTACTGCCGATGACGGCACGGTCGCCCACGGCCGGCAGCGAAACGCTGTCCTCGGCTGGCAGTCCCGGGTCGGCGTGAGGAAGAACCCCAACGACGGGAACACCCGTCCGGGTCTCGATTTCGTCGATGCCTGCCTCGAGTATCGAAGCGTCGCCGCGGAACTTCGTCAGAGCGCTTCCGATCACTCGCTCCCGGATATCGTCGGGGAGCAGTTCGAGGGTGCCATAGAGGGCGGCAAACGCGCCACCGCGCTCGATATCGGCGAGGACGAGCACGTCCGCGTCAGCGAACCGGATGGTTTCGAGGTTGGCGAGGTCACGGTCGTGGAGGTTTATCTCCGCGATGGAGCCTGCCCCTTCCGCGATGATGACGTCGTGTTCGCTGGCGAGACGCTCGTACGCCCTCGCGGCCGCCTTCCGGGCACGTGCCCAGTGCTCGTCGTAGTAATCGCCCGCACTGAAGTGACCGACCGCCTTGCCGTCGATGATCAGCTGGGACTCGCCATCCCCCCGGGGTTTGAGTAAAACGGGGTTCATCGCCGTCGTCGGCGGGAGTCGAGCTGCTCGTGCCTGGATGTATTGCGAGACGCCGATCTCACCCCACTCACCGTCAGGGCGTACCGCGACCTGAGCGTTGTTGGACATGTTCTGTGCCTTGAACGGTGCGACATCGACGCCTCGATCCGCAAGTGCGCGACAGAATCCGGAGACGATAGTGCTCTTCCCGACGTGACTCGCTGTCCCCGCGACGAGCAGCGTTCGGGCCATTAGAACTCGGTTCCTTTTCGACCGCGTTGTCCTGCGTCGATCGGATGTTTCTCCTTTCTAACATTAGTAACGAGGTCGGCATGGTCGAGGAGGTACTCCGGTCTACTGTGGCTTCCGGTCATGACAAGTTCGAGGTGATCGGGTTTCTCCTCGACCAGGGCTACGACCTCCTCGGGGTCGATCAGTTCGTGATCGACCGCGTAGAGAATTTCGTCCAAGATGAGGAGATGCATGCCGTCCTCCGGGGGGCCATCCAACGAGAGCGCCTCGGTCAGGTCGGCATCTGCGGCAGCCTCGATGAGTTCTTCGGCTCGGTCGTATCCGGCCCGAGCCTCGGTTCGGTGTGAGTCTTCCGCGGAGCCGTCCCGCATCCCATGCCAGCCGTAGTGGCCGAGATTTTCGTAGGAAAACCCGGGCATCGCCTCGATGGCGTTGTACTCACCGCGAACCGCCTCGACGCTGTCAGCGCCGCCCTTCATGAACTGGAGCATATGCACCCGATAGCCGTGACCGGCCGCACGGAAACCCATACCCATAGCTGCCGTCGTTTTTCCCTTGCCGTTGCCCCACCACACCTGAACAAGCCCGAACTCCTCGGGGGCGTTCGGCTCAATTGGATGAGCACCCGGCTTCACGCCGCCGCCGGGAGTGTGTTTGCGAACCTGGTCCGGGTCGGTCGGAACGTCATCTGTTTCGTGCATGGTCAGTGATTGCGTGATTCGATGGAGTCTGCCACAGTCTCGGCGGGCGTGGTCAAATAGCCCTCGTCCGATTCACCAGCCAGAAACTCATCGGAACCACACCATGAAGAACAAGTATAGTTGCGTTAGATAAAAATCCATAGTGTTGGTGGAGACCGGCATTTGCAGTCTCACGCAGGGATTGACGGCAGGACGCCTTCTAACGCTCGTTACGCCAACGATGACCGGTTCGGCGTCCGGCTAGTCGTACTCGTTTCCCGTGACCACTTCGACCGGAACCGAAGTGACGTTCGGAGTTTCTGCGGCACAGAGCTGTAACAAGCTCACAAAGGATTATTGCCGTTCACCGCATTTCTGTGAACCATGTGTCAGTATTGTACCGCTCGTGAGGAGGGCTGGACGCAACTCCTCGTGTACGACGACGTGTACCAACGTGCGGTCGGTTCCCGCGGCGACGACGAGTACGGGTTCCACGAATCCTGGGACGACCTCCGCGACCAACTCGCCTAATTACCGTCGTGGAAACGGGCCATGCTCCGGGTTCCACGACGTTTCCTCCTCGTCCGGTTGGACGAGACAGCGGTCGAGTGTGGCCGAGACACGAGATTCGTCGATATCGGTGCCGATGAGAACGAGTCGCGTCCGCCGCTCGTCCGGGTTCCATTCGCCGAGCGACCCGCAACGAACCGACGGTCCGGCCTGATTCAGTCCCATCGCGTGGTCGTCCCAGCCAGCGATCCAACAGACGCCTTTCGTCCGGACGATAGTTCCGTCCCACTCGTCCAGCCACGCGTTCAACCGGTTCGGATGGAACGGGCGTTCTCGCTCGTAGACCATGGTTTCGATGCGGTCGGCGACCGATTCCGTCGAATTGTGTGCGTGTTCACCGTGGCCGTGATCGTCGTGCTTGTCGTGTTTATCTTCAGCACCACCACCGCCAGCCAACGCACGCTTCCATCCCGAAGAACGCCGTGCGTCGTCGAAATCGAAGCGTCCGGTTTCGAGGATCGTGTCCGCCGGAACGTCAGCATACGTCGTCCGAATCAGTTCGGCAGTCGGCTGGAGTTCCCTGACGAGGGCTGCGACCTCGTCGAGCGATTCGTCGGGGATGGCGTCACACTTGTTCAGCAAGAGAAGGTCACAAAACTCGACGGTTTCGACCAGCACGTCGGTCAACGGGCGCTGTTCGGCGGGTCGTCCGTCGCGTAACTGGCCGGTTTCCGTATCGAACGCGTTTGCAAAGCCGACGCTATCGACGACCGAAACCATCGTGTCCAATCGATAGTCGTCGCTCGGGTCGGGACGCTCGTCGTCCATCCCCAGGAGGGTTCGAGCGAGTGGAATCGGTTCGCTCACCCCCGACGCTTCGATCAGAAGACAGTCGAACGAACGACTGTCGTTCAATTGAACGAGCGTCGAACGGAGGTCGTCCTGAAGCTGACAGCAGAGACAGCCGTTCGAAAGGTCGACGATGTCGTCGTCCGCACCGCGTATCAATTCGGTATCGACGTTCACATCGCCCACGTCGTTGACGACGACCGCGACACGTCGGTCTCCGGGGTCGTCGAGAACGCGATTTATCAGCGTCGTTTTCCCGGCTCCGAGACAGCCCGTTACCACCGTAATCGGAATTCGTTCGTCCCCCATAGCTACGCCATCGGCCTGCGTCGTGATAGCAGTTGTCGGAAACGCAGTCCCGTTGCCTATGGAACGAACCGCGACTCGGTCACACGATGGTCGCTCGGCCAAACGCATCGAGCGCGTAGACGCGATACTCCGAGGGTACGAGAAATTCGATTGCGGCGAGTGGCACACCCATGGTACAGATTTCACGCGACACTTTTGAATGGGGCGGATACCCCAGTTCGACCTACTCCGTCGCCTGTTCGTCACCGACCAGCGATGAGACCGCCTCGATAACCGTCGTCGCGGTCTCGCGGGTCGCCCGGTTCGCGGCGAAGGCGGTCTCTTCGTATCGCTCGGTCACGTTTCGAATCGCGGCGAGTGCATCGTCCGAAAGGTTCGCGTCCCGGCACGCGTTATAGAACTCCCAGTGGGTGGCCGTCGGTGTCGCTATGTTCGCATCGAAGCGGTCGCGAGTCGCCGCGTACGCCATCTCGACCGCGGTTTCGAACTCACCAGCTTCGAGCGCCGACCGGGACGTTTCGAGGAGCGTCCGGGTCGCTGACGACGAAGAAACGGGTTCCGACCGGGTTGTCTCCGTTACTGCGTCGTTCGTCTCCGTCACGCCATCGTCGCCGACACGGAGGTTCGCGAGGAATCCCGACCGCCAGAGGAAGAATCCACCGAGCGTAATGAGACCGGCCAGACCGAAACTCGCAAGCCATCCCAGCGTGGTTTTGTCGAGCGGGCCGTCGTCGCCGACCGACAGTGCGAGCGCTGTCGAATCGCGTGCCGAGTCGACGTTCTTTCCCGTCCCATCGAACGCCGCCACGAACGTCGTGTTTCCGTTGTCGCTGAGCGTCGCCGGAAGGACGAGCGAGACGCGATACGTTCCGTTCGCGTCCGTCGTCGTGGATGCAATCTGCGACCCGTTAGCCCGAATCACCACGCGCTGGTTCGGAATCGGCGTTCCGTCCACGGTGCGCAACTGCCCAGAGAGATCAACGCTCCGAGGGCCATCGGACGACCCCGAAAGCGTGAGCGTCGTCGCGGACGACGAGACGGTGATGGGTGCGCTCGCGTTCACCGCGGTGAGTGCCCGATTTTCGAACGGAAACGCGACACGAACGACGCGGCCACCGGCAGGGACGCCCGCGGGGAGCGACGTATTGAACGAGAACGTTCCGTTGGTTGCCGTTCGTGTCGTTCCGACACGTGTCTGTCCGACGAAGATGGCGACCGGTACGTCGGCCGCCGTGACGTTCCCAGCACGAACCGCTCCCGAAACAGAGACCGTGTCGTTATATCGGGTATTGCCGGAGTGATTCGAAATCGTAACAGCGGATGAGACCTGACTCACGTTCGCATAGACGGTCGTGTTCGAACCGAGAAATACCGATTCGTTCACCGATCGGTACTCGACCCGGAACGACTGATTGCCGAGCGCGGCCACGGCAGGTCGGCCAACGAGCGAGAACGTGCCGTTCTCGCTCGTCCGCACCCGTTTCGAGCGATTTCCACCCAAGACGAGGTGGACGCTCCGATTCGCGACGCCGGTGCCGTTTTCGACCGTCAACCGACCGGTGACGCGGACGGGGTCGCGAAACGACACGTTCGTGCTTTGTATCGTCGCCGTTAGGTTCGTCGCAACGAACTCCGCGTCCCGTATCGTCGCCTGCTGTTCCGAGACGTTCCGTGTGACGTTTCGAACCGTCTCGATTTCGTTGTCCGTGCTGACGTTGGTGTTCTCTGAAAGCTGTTCGTAGTTCGACGTGAGGTTCCCGCTCGTCCGATTGATCTCGTTTTCGAGTCGTTCGAGTCGTCGTGCGAGTCGTCGCGCTTTCTTGTCGTTACCGTTCCGTTTCGCTCGCTGGTAGCGGTCGTGGAGGTCACGGTATCGCTGGACGCGCGAGACGAACGTCTCCTGATTTCGCTGTGCATTCTGGAGCGTTTTCGCCGTGCGGTCGTCTTGGGTTCCCGCGGTCTCCCCCGAGACTTCGACGTATTTGCTCAGCAGGTCGTTGTAGTCGTCCCCCAACATCGAGCGCGCTTTTTGATACTCGCCCTGTTCGAGTTGCACCATACTGCCACCGAGTCGTGACGAGAGTCGCCCAGCCAACCATCGTTCGAGTCCGGAGAGATCGCCCTCTGACTCGACGCTGTCCGGATTCTCGTGGTGTATCGTGGAGTTGTTTCGTGCAAACGGTGTCGTTTGCACGTCGTGCGTTCTGGATGAGAGACTCGGCTGTTCGTCAGCAGACGACAGCGCCACGACCTGTGCGGGCAGTATCGTCGCGACGAGGAGGATGGCGAGGAGACCAACGGCGGGCGGTGCGAACCGTGACACACATGTCACGTCTCAGTCGACTGTAAAAATAGCTTCTTTCTTGCATTCCCGGTACTTGTCAGTTATAGAAACGATGAAACAAGGTTCGCGTTTCACGCTCGATGAACGGGACGGAGGCCGTGCCAGCGCTACCGAACGACGCTCAATGCGACGTACGCGTTCGTGAGCGGGTGGTAGCCGGGTTCCACTTCGACGCCTCGATTCGGCCCATCGCGGTCGTGTGTGCGAGTTAGTCGTTCGTACCAGTTCCCGTCGTTCGGGTTGATGAAGTGCCGCGCCGCATACTCCCAGAGTCGGTCGTACCAGTCGAGATACTGCTCGTCCGTTTGCCCGAGTAGGGCCGCGGCCCCGATTGCCTCCGCGACTGCCCAACTGTACTTGTCCGCGACAACCGGGCGTCCATCTTCGTCAACGGTGTAGTAAAAGCCGCCGTGGTCGTCGTCCCACCCGTCTTCGATGGCGACGTCGAAGAGGTCTCGTGCGGTCGATAGCAGCCACGGTTCGGAACGGTATCTCGCCAGAATCGAGAGGAGTTTCGCCCATTCCAGGTGGTGCCCCGGCTGATACCCCCACGGACGGAACTGGTGTCGCGGGTCGTCCTCGTTGTACCCCATGTCGTGGTTCCAGTTCGCGTCGTAATGTTCCCATATTTTCCCCCCGGTCTCGGCTGCGAGCGTCTTGGCGAGTCCCTCGGCGATCGAGTACGCACGATCCAAATATCGCTCCTCGTCGGTGGCTTCGTAGGCCGCAAGGAACGCCTCACAGGTGTGCATGTTCGCGTTCTGGCCGCGATACGGGGTGACAGTGTCCCATCGGCCATCCGCACGGTCGGCGCACAGTCCGTGCTCCGGTTCCCAGAATCGCTGGTCGATAACGTCAGCCGCGCGTTCAAGTTCGTCGCTCGCCCCCGGAATTCCCGCTTCGAGTGCCCGCGCACTGGCGAGAATGACGAACGCATGCCCGTAGCAGAACCGAGTCGCGTCCGCGGTGTCCCGACCTTCGAGTAGCCAATCGTATCCCTCGTTTTCATCGTCCCAGTGGTGATTCGAGAGGAACGAAAGCCCGTGTTCCGCCGCCGTTCGACACCACACTGGCCCGTCGATGAGAGTGCCGACACTGAAGTTGTGAACCGCTCTCGCAGTCGCGACGAGGTGTTTCGACTGCCCGTCGTACACGAACCCGTCTCGCTCATCGAGTTGGGCGATGTAACCGCCGTATCGGATGTCGATACAGTCGGGATAGTAGAAATTCAACACGCGATGCATCTGCTGTCGGAGAACCCATGGGTCGCGATAGTTCGGTGTCGTCATCGTGGTCTGTTTTGTGCTGGTAGTCGGTCAAACGATACGCAGTCCTCGTGAGTGGTCATTCGGTGTCCTCCCGGTTACGCGCCCGCCGAATCACGAACGAGCAGCGCGGTCAGATACTCCGCGTGACACCATGCCAGCGGCATCGCGAACCGAACGACATCGCGGTCTTTCGTCTGTGCTTCCAAATCGCGGTACGCCGCCTTCATGTGGCCGAGTTCCTCGGCGACGAAGTCGAACGAGACGTCCCGCAACACCTCCTCGTCGAACTCCTTCTCGAAATCGACGCCGGTGTTCCACTCCTCCTCCATGAACGCCTCGAACCGTCGTTTGGTCGTCAGATGTTCGGGAATGTGGCCCCGTTCGTTTGCGTACTGAGCAATCGTCGCCAGAATCTCGTTTCCGTGGTCGTATTCGCCGTTTGCGAACCGATATTGCGCGTGCCACGCCGTGTACTGCATCCACGGTCCGTTTCCGCCGTGCTGGTGAACCTCGAAATCGCCGTAGAATCCCAAAAATCGCTGGACACCGCCGATTTCCGGGTCTTCGAGGGCGGTCGCACTCCGTCCGGCAGCCTCGTGAAGGTGGTCGCCGAACAGGTCGCCCAACTCGAAGTAGTACGGCGCGAAAAGCGTCACGTCCGGTCGCGTATCTATGTCGCCGGTCGGCGAGTATCGCCGTGGAACCTGCGCCGGACTCGTGAACGCGCGTCGGACACCACCTTCGAGATGTGTCCGGAACGATTCGACGGACGCTTCGATATCGTCCGTCCCCTCCGGGAGCAACGAGAGTGCCCGTCCAACCTGCCGGAGAGCGGCGACGAACACGCAGTTGACCCAGAGCGTGTAGCCCGACTCGATGCGTCCCTCGTGGATGCTCGTCGTACTCTCCACGAGGTGTGCGTTGGGGTCAAAGAGGTCGTCACGGACGTGCGTCACGGCGCGCTCCGTCGCGTCGATGATATCTTCTCGGAACTCGGCATCAGCGTCGCCGAGCGAATCGGTCTGGTCGAGTGCGAACACCGCGTGGGCGAGTACGCGAAGCCCGTGGCCGACGTTGTCCTCTTGGCGATAGATGCCGCTGTCGGTCCCATCGAGCGCGTATCGCTGTCGCCATCGACCGACCTCGTCCTGTGCGGCGAGGAGGAATCGGGCGGAATCGACGATGTGCTGTCGGCACTCGTTCGGTCGAATGTCCGCTTCGGTCGCGCCGAGCCACGCCTTCGTAATCGACGCGATGTCACGCGGATAGGCGTAGGGATAGCGGTCGTCGGGGTCGCTCGCGAGCGGTACCGCACCGTCACAGTCGGCGGGGTACACGAGGCTGTCGAGGACGTCGAGGTGGAACGTCGGGTCGTCGAGGGCGGTCATCGTCGAATCGTCGTTCATAGCTACGTTGTTTGAACTCATATAATGAGTAAAAAGTGGTCATTCTGAGACTGGTGGTCGTGTCTGTGCGGTCGGGTCGTCGGGACTTCCGTGCGTTTTCAGGGCCGTTCCGGTATCCGAATCGAAGAGGAAGACGTCCCGTGGTGAGACGGTCACGCCGACCGTCTCACCGGGGTTCGGATACGTGTCCGGCGGAACGCGCGCCATGAGGTCGCGGTCCCCCACCGAGAGGTGGACGAAGTTATCGTTGCCTTGGTACTCCGAGACGGTGACCGTCGCCGCGAACGTTCCGTCTTCGGGGTCGTCGGACAGTCGAACGTCCTCCGGGCGAAGACCGAGCGTCACCCGTTCGTCCGATATCAGTTCGGCCGCTTCGCGCGGGACGGACGCCAGTACCGTCCCATCGTACCGGAACTGCAGTTCGGTGGCGGTCACGTCCGTCGTCGTCTCGAACGTGTTCATCGACGGACTGCCGAGGAAGGTCGCGACGAACTCGTTTGCCGGGTGGTCGTACGCCACTTCGGGCGGGGCGACCTGTTGGAGTTCGCCGTCGTTCATCACGGCGATTCGGTCGGCCATGGTCATCGCTTCGGTTTGATCGTGCGTAACGTACACGGCCGTCACGCCGAGGTCCTTCTGGAGTTGCTGCAGTTCGGTCCGCATTCGCGCCCGGAGTTTGGCGTCGAGGTTGCTGAGCGGTTCGTCCAGCAAGAACACGTCGGGGTCGCGAACGATTGCTCGACCGAGCGCGACCCGTTGTTTCTGCCCACCGCTCATCTCGTCGGGCTTGTCGTCCAGCAATTCGGTAATGTCGAGCAGTTCCGCAATGTCGTCCACTTTCGCGTCTCGCTCCTGCTTGGACAAGTCCGTCGAGTGTTTCAGCCCGTAGGCCATGTTCTGGCGCGCGTTCATCTGCGTGTAGAGCGCGTAGCTCTGGAACACCATCGCGATCGACCGCTCGCTCGGTGCGAGCGATTGCACCTCGCGGTCGCCGATGGTGATGGTTCCGTCGGTCACCGTTTCGAGACCGGCCAACATCCGTAACGTCGTGGATTTGCCGCAGCCCGAGGGACCGACGAGGACGAGGAACTCGCCGTCTCGAATGTCGATGTTGAGCGAATCGACTGCGGTTTCGCGGCCCTGTGCGTCGTCGTAGATTTTCGAAAGATCGTTCAGTTCGAGTGTCGCCACGTCAGTCACCTCCAGCGTCGTCGGTCAGACGACCGAGAGACGCGTGTTTTTCGTTCAGAACGCCGTTCGCGGACGTTCGAGCGAACGCCGACGGGTCGTGGACTCGGCGTGTCATCGAATCGCCTCCCCACGGGCGTCGAAGGCGTGCAGTTCCGTTTCGTCGAACGCGACTTCGACCGTCTCCCCAGCGGAGACCGTTTGAGGAAGCGCGCGAACGCGGGCGATGAACGTCTCACCGTCGCGCGTGAGTTCCAGTTCGTATGCGTTACCGAGCGGTTCGATGACCGTCACGTCGCAAGTGATGGGGTCGGTCAATGCCGAGTCGCTCGGTCTCGAGACGTTCGCGACGTCCGCGGTCGTGGTTTCGTGTAAGTGAACGTCCTCGGGGCGAACGCCGAGTGTCGCCGTTTCGGATGGGAGCAGGGAATCGGCGGGCGACGAGCCACCACCCAGCAGTTGCTGAACGTGTTCGTCCGTCGATGCGTCGAAGAAGTTCATCGGCGGGTTGCCGATGAAACCAGCGACGAACTCGTTCGTCGGCTCCTTGTAAATCTCCTCGGGCGTACCGACCTGCTGGAGTTCGCCGTCGTTCATTACGGCGATGCGGTCGGCGACGCTCATCGCCTCCTCCTGGTCGTGCGTGACGTAGACGGTCGTCGTCCCGAGTTCCTGCTGGAGTTCGCGAATCTCGAAGCGCGTCTTCACGCGAAGCTGCGCGTCGAGGTTGGAAAGTGGTTCGTCCATCAGGAACGCCCGCGGTTCGCGGATGATGGTTCGACCAACAGCCACGCGTTGGCGCTGACCGCCGGACAGCTGGCCGGGTTTCTTGTCGAGCAAGTCCTGAATTTCGAGCAGTCGTGCGGTTCGCTCGACTTTCGATTCGACTTCCTCGTCCGAGAGGTCCATCTTCCTGAGCGGGAATTCGAGGTTTTCGCCGACCGTCTTGTGTGGATAGAGCGCGTAGCTCTGGAACACCATCGAGAGGCCGCGCTTCTGGGGTAGCATCCGAGTCACCTCGTCGTCGCCGATACCGATTCGGCCACCCGTCGGCGTCTCCAATCCGGCAATCATCCGCAACGTCGTGGATTTGCCACAGCCGGACGGCCCGAGCAGGACGAGGAACTCGCCCGGTTCGATGTCGAGCGACAGTCCGTCCACGGCCAGCACGTCGCCGTAGGATTTTTGCAGGTTGGTCAGCGAGATACCCGCCTTTTCGGTCTCGATGGCCGTGTCATCCGTCGTATCGAGTGTGTTTGACGACACGGATTATCCCTCCACCGAGCCGAAGGTGAGTCCTTCAACCATGTATTTCTCCAGATAGACGAACATGATGATGATGGGAATGCTCGTCAGCAGGGAGGCGGCCATGATCTGGCCCCATACCTGATGCAGGCCCGACGACAGCGCGTCGAGACCGATGGGGAGCGTGAAGTTCGCCTGACTCTGCAGGAAGATGCTCGCGAAGAGGTACTCGTTCCACGCGATCATGAACGTGTAGATGAACACCGCGACGATGGCGGGTGCGGACAGTGGCAACGTGATGCGGAAGATGACTTCCAGTCGCGAGTAGCCGTCCATCATCGCCGCCTCTTCGATTTCCGGCGGCACGCTCCGGAAGTAGTTGCCGAGCATGTACAGCGACACCGGAAGCGTCTGGACGAGGTACGTGATGACGAGACTGCCCAAGCTATCGACCAATCCCAGCCAGACGACGATTTGGAACAGCGGCACCACGAGCAGAATGCCCGAGAACATGTACACGAGCAACACCCCGCGTGAGAACAGCCCCCGGCCGGGATATTTCAGTCGGGCGAAGCTGTACGCGCCGAACGTGGCGACGATGACGGACAGCCCGCCGGTGACGGTCGCGATAATGAAGCTGTTTTTGAAGTACGTGACGAACGGGAACGTCTCCGGGCTGAAGACGGCCCGATAGTGTTTCAACGTCAGTTCCTGCGGGATGAACGACGGCGGGAGCGAGTAAATCGCGCTCTCCGGCATGAAACTCGTGACGACCATCCAGTAGAACGGGACGAGCGACACGACCAGCGTGAGCCCGACGGCCGCGTAGAACACGACGCGCTCCCACAGGCTGGTTTCGATACGACTCTGCCCGAAGGCACTCTTGAAGCCTTCAGTGACCGTGGTGAGGATTGTGTGTACCATTGTTACCACTCCAGAATCCAGCTCACGTACACGAGAACGAATCCCATGAGCGCGACGAACAGCACCATCGAAATGGCGGCTGCCTGCCCCTGTTTGTAGTTGGCGAACGCCGTCTGGTACGCGTACAGCGACAGCGTGTTCACCTTCCGCGTCAGGAGCCAGATGTCCGCGAACTTATTGAAGTTCCAGATCCACCTGAGCAAGAAGACGGTCGCGAGGACGTACTTCAACTCGGCCAAGGTGATATCCTTGAACTGCGCGATGCGTCCCGCGCCGTCGATTTTCGCGGCCTCGTACATATCGCTCGGAATCGCTTGCAGTCGAGCGATGATCATGAGGAACGCGAAGGGGAAGTACCGCCACGCGTCGAACGCGATGACCGCCCACAAGGCACTCCCCGTATCGTTGAGCAAGTCGAGGTTGCCGCTGTAGAGACCGAGAACGTCACTCAGGAGGAATGGAACCACGCCGTACAGCGGGTCGAGCAGCAACTGCCAGACGTATGCGACCGCGATGAGCGGTGCGACGTACGGCAGGAGCATGAGCCCGCGAACGAGGCGTCTACCCCGGAACTTCCGGTTGAACAGAATCGCGACGCCCAGCCCACCGAGCGTCGCCAGCAGGTCGCTGAAGAGCGTGAAGATGACGGTCGTCTTCAGTGCCGCCCAGAATTCGCCGCTCGACAGCAACGTCTCATAGTGCTGCAGGCCGACCCAGATAGGTGATTCCGTGGGTGACAACGGCACTTCGGTGAAGCTCAGGTAGACGTTGTACAGGACGGGATAGACGATAACGCCCGCGACCAGCAAGAGGGCTGGCGCGATGAGCAGGTAGCCGAGGATGGCTTCCTTCTGCTCGATGGTGTAATCACCGTCCAGCGCCCGCCCCGCTTTATTTGTCAAGCTCATAGACAGGATGTATGTATCACGGTTAGTATGGTGTCGAGTCGGTTACTCCTCGACGGCTTTCCGCATCTTCTCGGCTTGTTCCGTTGCAACCGTTTTCGCGTCTTCGCCGTCGGTCACGCGCGAAATCGCTTCCGCGACGAGGAGTTTGTTCGTGATGTTGCCGAGTTCCGGGAACGCTTTGCCGTCGAAGTAGCCGAACCGTTCGATGTTCTCGAAGGCAGCCGAAACGTCTTCGACGGTCGAATCCCACGCTTTCAGCGTCTCGTTCTGTTTGTACTTGTCACTGCTTGCCGTGTCCTTGAGAACCGGATTCATCCCACCCGGCGCCATGTGGAGCCATTTGACGTACTGCTCGTCTTTCAGCAGGTACTCGCTGAGTTTCTTGCCGGATTTCAGTGCGTCATCGGACGCCGACTGGAAGAGGTTGAGGCCGAGGATCTGTCCGAACGAACTCTTGCGTTTGTTTTCGACGTATGGAGCGAAGTTGGTGTCTTTCACCATGTCGGTGCTCTTCTCCACGATGTCACCCATGATGAACGTCGAATACTGGATGAGGTGGGACTGTTCGTTGAGATACGTGTTGTTCGCCGTCTTCCAGGTATCCTTGCCCGGTGGCGTGTACTGCGCGAGTTTGCCGTAGAAGTCGAGCGCCTCGACCATCGCCTTGCTGTCGAAGACGATCTTTCCGTTCTTGTCGAAGACGCGCGCACCGTTCGAGCGAGCGAACGGCGTGAAACACTGGCGGGCGAACGCCGTCTTTTTCGTGCCGATGACGATACCGTACTGGTTGCTATCGGGTTTGTGGAGGGTCTTCGCCGCGTTCAACAGTGCATCCCACGTCGTCGGCTTCTTCAGGCCGTTTTCCTGCCAGACGCTCTGTCGGTACCACATTCCTTCGACCCATCCGTACATGGGGACCGCGTAGTGGCCACCGTTGGGTGCTTTCATCAAGTTGAGCGCACCGCTGTAGAAGTTCTCCTTGCCGATGCTGTTGATGACCTCATCGGCCGCCTTCGTGGAGAGCAGGTCGTTGCTCCCGAGTTTCTGCATCGGCGAGAGACCGAACTCGGCGACGGTCGGGAGCGTTCCCGATGCGCGTGCCGATGAGATTCGGGTTGGGAGTTCGTCCTCCTTGACCGCGTTCATGGTGACTTTGCTCTCGCTATTGGACTCGAACGATGTGAGGAGGTCTTTGATGACCTTTTTGCGCTCGTTTTCGACGTTGCTCGTCCAGAATCGGAGTTCGGTCGGGCCGTCATCACCGCCGCCACCACTGATGCCGCCGAGACATCCAGCGAGTGACGCTGCGCCTGCCGTACCGCCCAGCGATTTCAGAATCGTCCGCCGCGTTTTGCCGTCGTGAAGGTGATCGCCTGCCATTGGGTAACTGACCTACTAAACCATGCAGAATAACAATATATAAATCTTACCCAGTCATTTGATACAGGTGTGAATATGAATTCCGAGGTGGAAAATGCAGCGAGTAGACAGGACAGCACTGTTATAGAGATACGTTGGTAAGATGGAACAAGAGACAGAGATGGACACTGACGAACTCCGAAACGGCCTTCGAGAGGCGGGTCTGTCATCCTATCAAATCGACGCGTACGTCGCGCTGCTGGACCTCGGGAGCGCGTCCGCGACGAACCTCGCCGAACAGGCGGATGTGCCCCGGTCACGGATTTACGACGTGCTTCGCGATTTGGAAGAAGAAGGGTACGTGGAGACGTACAAACAGGACTCGCTTCGAGTGCGGGCGAGTGAACCGTCAGCAGTGTTTCAGGAACTCCAATCGCGTGCAGAGACCCTCTCAGACACGGCAACTGAAATCAGAAATCGATGGCAGCAACCTGGCGTCGGGAGCCATCGTATCAGCGTCCTCAAACGAGTCGAAACCGTCGTCGAACGCGCGAAGGAAGCGATACGCGACACGACGAATCAGGTTCACATCTCGGTCACCCCCGAGCAGTACTACGAACTCGCGCCAGCCCTCCAAGCAGCCTACGAAAACGACGTGTTCGTGTCCGTTTCGTTCAACACGACGCACGAACACCCGACCGACCTCCCAACGGACGAGGAACTGAGCGGCGTCGTCACCGAAGCACGGCATCGCTATCTACCGGCACCCTTTTTGATCCTCGCCGACCGTGAAATGGCCTGTTTCGCCCCACACAGACAGCCCGTCCAGTACGGGGCGGTGTTCGAAGACGAGACGCTCGCATACGTCTTTCACTGGTATTTCCAGGCAGCATTGTGGGAATCGTGGCCCATCATCTTCACGAGTCACGACGACTCGCTTCCGGCTGAGTATGTGAACATTCGGCAGTGCATCCGCGACATCGCACCACTGCTTTCCGACGGGGCAACCATCCTCGCCACCGCTCGGGGTCGGGAAATCGGCCGAAAACAGACGCGGACGCTCTCCGGCGAAATCATGGACATCCTCTACGCGAACAGCGACCATACAGAACGGAACCAGACACCGTCGTTGTCCTCACTCGCAGGACAAGCAACCGTCGTCTTACGGACGGACGAGGGTGAGTTCGGAATCGGTGGCTGGGGTGCTGTCCTCGAAGATTTGGAAGCGGACCGAATCATCATCGAGTCGATTCGCTATCCGGACGACGGAGGTGCGGAGTAATGCTTCCCGAAGAGTGTGCACTCGCTATCGACGCTGGGCGCCAGATAATTGTCGATTCGCACGGCGACGTCTCACGGTCGGTTCCCGAAACCGGCATCGACGAATCCGACCATCGGTATTTCTCCGAACTCTCGTTCGACGTTGCGGCCGGTCACGACTGGGTCGTCCTCGGCCGCGAACACCGCGATAATGGCATCTCGACGATACTCGCAAGCCCGTCTCTCGGCACTGGACGAGGCGAGCAACGACGATGGACGTTCATCAAACGACTGGCAATTACGGAGACTGGTGTTAGGGCAATCGCTCGACTCACGAACAACACTCGGACCACGCGAAAAGTTCCCGTCTCGGTTACGCTGTCACCCGATTTTAAACACATCTTCGAGGTCGGAGCGTTCTTTTCGCCGCGTGACAGTCTTGACCGGTCACTGAGGGTTGAGGCCCAATCAGCCGGTTGCACGTTCGTCGGCACGCTCGCGGATGGGACGGAACGTCGCGTCACGGTTACGGGGGATTCCGACCTCGAACCGACCATCACCGAGGACACCGTCACCCTCTCCACCGAGGTGACCGTACCTCCCGCGTCTACTCAGGCCGTCGCCGTCGATATCGAACTTCCTGCCGGCCCTCGAACTACTTCGAACATCGATGTCGACATCGAGGAGCCACAGTACGCGACCCTTGTCGAGCGGGCACGACGAACCCTCGACTCGTTGATGCTCCCGTGCGGTGTTCCCGCAGCAGGAGCGCCGCGATTTCTCGCACCGTTTGGCCGCGATTCTTTCATCGTCAGCTATCAACTCCTATCGTTTGATTCGACCGTGGCGGAGCGAACGCTGCGCTTTTTAGCGGCCGAGCAGGGAGAACGGTTCGACAGTTCGACGCTCGAAGCCCCCGGTCGAATCATGCATGAAAAGCGCCATGGCGACCTTCCTGCCATCGGGAAGAGCGTTCGGTCACCCTACTATGGCACGGTCGATGCGACGCCGTTGTTTGCCGCGCTTTTCGCCGACACTGTACAACGGACAGGTAACGAGACGCTCCGGAGAGAGCTCTATCCACACGCAAAAGCGGCCATCGAGTGGACGCTCGATGAACTGGACGACGATGGCTACCTCTTCTATGATTCACACGACCATCCGCTCGGCCTCGCACACCTCGGTTGGAAGGATAGTGCGGAAGCGCTCGCCCACCCAGATGGGACACCGGCACAGGGTTCGATTGCGCTCGCCGAGGTGCAGGGCTATGTCTATCGTGCGGTCCGACGATTCGAACCACTCGCAACCGATGCCGGCGACAAGGCACTTGCTGATGACTGTCGACTTGCCGCCGAAACGCTCGCCGCCTCGTTCGAGGACGACTTCTGGCTTCCCGAGCAAGGATGTTACGCACTCGGACTCGACGACCGCGACGTCATTCGAAGTGTCGCCTCGAATCAGGGACACGCTATCTGGGCCGGCTTGGGGAGCGACGAACGAGTTGCTCGCGTCGCAGACCGACTGACCAACGACGATATGTTGACTTCGGCGGGGCTCCGAACCTTCGCGTCGTCACACGACGCTTACGACCCGCTCTCGTATCATCGCGGCAGTGTCTGGTCGCACGATACGAGTCTCGCCGCGTTGGGATTCGCGGAACGCGGTCATCGAGACACCGCGGAACTGCTCGCTTCGAGAGGGCTGTCGGCACTCGACAATGTCGTTCGGGCGGATTCCCCGGAACGACTCGGTTTTCCCGAACTCATGGTCGGATTCGACGACGAAGACGTCTCCCCCGGTGCCGTCCGCCATCCGGACGCGTGTATTCCGGCGGCGTGGAGTGCTGGCAGTGTGTTCGGATTCGTGCATGCGAGAACTCGCGGTGAGTCCGAATAGGTGGAGATCGCATCACGAACGCAAACACGAATCGAACGAAAGATGTCGGACAAGATTTCCACCACCTGCGATCTGAATCAGTAACCGATTGCCCGCTGGCCTACTGATTGCTGGCTGAACCATTCTGTTGGGAATGCACCAACACGTATCGCTCGTGGTTTTGCAGAGTCGAAAGGTTGCAACAGGGCTGGCCGTATCACTCACCCATTCCGAGATGGTCGTAGAGGAACGTCCATTCGTCGATCTGTTCTCCGAGTAGCATCGAGGTGGTCTTGCCGCTCCCGTGGCCCGTGTCGATCTTCGTTTGCAGGAGGAACGGCCCCCCACCGGCCTCGTGTTGCATGCGGGCGGCCATCTTCCGGGCGTGAGCGGGATGGACGCGCGTGTCCTCGGCGGCGGTCGTAAAGAGAACTGCCGGGTGGTCCACGCCACGTTCGATGTTGTGATACGGCGAGTACTCGCGGATGTACTCGAATGCGTCGGAGTCGTCGGGATGGCCGTACTCGGTCGTCCACGACTCCCCGAGCAGGAATCGGTGGAACCGAAGCATATCGAGCAGCGGCACCGAACACCGCGCCGCAGTCCAGAGGTCGGGACGTTGGGTGACGACGGCACCCACCGACAGGCCGCCGTTGGAACGACCGACGACCGCCAATCGGTCCGGATTGGTATAGTCGGCCGCACAGAGGAATTCCCCGGCCGCGATGAAATCGTCGAAGGTGTGCTGTTTGTCTGCCAGCATGCCGTCTTCGTGCCACGCTTCGCCGTACTCCTGTCCGCCGCGGGCGCACACCTGTGCGTACACCCCGCCATCGGCGAGAAACGGGATTCGAAACCGGTCGAAACTGGGGGGGCGGTTGGAGCGGAATCCGCCGTATCCCGACAACACGGCCGGATTGTCCCCGTCCCGCTCGATATCCGCCCGATGGCAGACGAAGACGGGTACCTCGGCACCGTCGGTGGACTCGACGAATGCCTGTTCGACGACCAGCCCCTCGGGCGTCTCGACATCGACCGTTGCGAGTTCGCGGTGGTCTCCCGTGGCTGGGTCCGCCCGAACCAGCGTCGGCGGGTGGTGGAACGATTCGACCTGATAGAACACCGCTTCGGCATCGCCGTCGCTCCGCAGGTGTGACACCGACGCGTAGTCGGGCAGTGGAAGGTCACGAACGTGGTCGCCGTCGTGGTCGTGGACGGCGAGTCGCGCGTGCGCATCCGTCAGATACTGCGCAACGATGTGGTCGGGCGTCGTGGCGAACGACTGCAGGAGTGCGTCGCGTTCGGGAAGCACCGTTTCACATTCCTCGACCTCCAGGTCACCGCTCCGAAACTGTGACAGTGGACAGGCGAGGAGGCGTTTCCGCGGCGCATCGTGGTCGGTCAGGACGAAGGCAGTTTCGTCGTGGAAGGTCACGAACGTCTCGGCGTCGCTGTCCGTAACAACTGGCTGGAGCGCGTCGTCGATAACGACGTACCAGTCGGTACCGGAAACGTCGTGATAGCCGACTGCGACGGTGCCCGACTCGGGGTCGGTTTCGACCGTCGGCCAGACGTGGTGGTCGTCGTGTTCGAGCACCGTCCGTTCGTCCCCGTCGATCCGCCAGTGGCGCAGTTCCTTTTCCATCTGTGCACCCGAATCTGCGCTGCCAGTGGCGACGTAGTACAATCCCGCGCTGTCGGCGTCCCATGCGACCATTCCCGGACTCACCGCGTCGTAGCTGATGACGCCGAGGTACACTCGTCCGCAGTCCTCCAGCACGGCGACCTCCTCCGCGTCTGGCACGGTCACGACGTGAATATCGACCTGTTCATCACCGCCCTCGGTGACGCCGTACGCGACGTGCTCGCCGTCGTAGGAGGGAAGAAACCAGTTCAGCGACCGAGGTGGCGTGTCCTCGTCAGTGTTTGCATGCCACTCGTTTGGGTCAACGAGAACAGTACCATCAGCGTCAGGAGATTTCCGGACGCTGAGTTTCGAGTGGTCGTCGTCAGATTTTCTGACCATCTGGAAATACCGCCCGTTTTCGGTTTTGATAGGGCCGTAATCCGGAACCCCGGTGAGTTCCCGCATCGTGGGTCGTAGCTTCTCGCGCGTTGGTGTGTCCAAGTGAGCGTCCGCGTACTGATTCTGTGCATCCACCCATTCCCGTACCGCCTCGTCATCGGCCTCCAACCAGCGATACGGGTCCGAAATCTCGGTTCCGTGGACCGTCTCGGAAACGACCTCGCGACGTGTCGTCGGGGGAGCGGGAGCCTCTGCAGGAGGTTCCATGTTGAAACCTTTGCGAAGCATGTCAAAAAGTCATATGGTCAGTACCGTAGTTCGGAACCCAGGATATCGAAAAATGGACGGAGTCGATCCCGATGCCGGTTAGATGATATCGCCGTCTTCCAGTCGGTCGATATCGGCCGCCGTGTATCCGTACTCTGCGAGGACTTCCTCGGTGTGTTCGCCGAGGAGCGGTGGATGGGAGCGGACGCTCGCGGGTGTTTTCGATAGATTCATTGGACTGCCCGCCATCTCGACGTCGCCTGCCGTCGGGTGTGAAACCGATTGGTGCATTCCCCGCGCCGCAACTTGCGGATTGTCGAATACGTCCTCCATGTCCTTGACCGCGGTCGCCGGGACACCATGGTCGTCCATCAGGTCGAGGATTTCCGTCGTCGTGTACTCCGCGAATTCCGCTTCGAGGAGCGCATCGAGTTCCTCGCGGTTCTCGACGCGCGAGGCATTGTCGTGGAAGCGGTCGTCATCGACGAGGTCGTCGCGACCGATTGCGGTACAGAACTTCGGCCAGAGGTTCGGCGAGGGAACCGCGATAACGACGTAGCCGTCTGCAGTCGGAAACGCTTGATACGGGGCAATCGTCGGGTGTTTACTCCCCATCCTGCCGGGTGGGGTACCCGTCGCGAAGTAGTTCGACGCCATGTAGCTCATCCACGCGACCTGTCCGTCGAGCAGTGAGACATCGATTTTCTGTCCCGTACCGTCCCCGAGTTCGCGTTCGAGCAGGGCGGCCAGGATGGCCTGCGTGGCGTACATCCCCGCGCCAATATCGGCGATCGCCACACCCACGCGGACGGGTGCACCGTCCTTCTCGCCGGTAATACTCATCAGACCACCTTCCGCCTGCATGATGAGGTCGTAGGCGGGACGGTCTCTGTCCGGGCCCCATTCGCCGTACCCCGAGAGGGCACAGTACACGAGACCTGGATTCTCCTTTCGGAGCGTTTGGTAGTCGAGTCCCCACTCTTCCATCTTGCCGACGCGGAAGTTCGAAACGACGATATCGGCTTCGCTCGCGAGGTCACGAAAGAGTTCACGTCCGTCTTCGCTCGCGAGATTGAGCGTCATCGAGCGTTTGTTCCGATTCACGCTGAGGTAGTACGCGCTCTCTTCCGACTCGCCGTAGGTCGGTGGATGCCACCCGCGGGTCTGGTCGCCGCCGTCCGGCCGTTCGACCTTGATAACATCCGCACCGAGGTCACCCAACTGCATCGTACAGAATGGGCCGACGAGGACACGGGAGGCATCGAGAACGGTCACGCCGTCGAGCGGACCGGTGTCCGTTTCCGGTTGTCGTGCTTCTCCAACCATGAGTCGTTATTCGAACGTCGCGCTGCCGGTGGGTTCCTGTCCGAGATCCGCTTCCAGTGTGACGAAATCTAGCATGGTCGTAGTAACCGGTTTGGAAAATCCGGGTTAAACTGTTCCGATACGAATTTTCCCGGCAAGTATAACCGCCACTCATTCTCAATCGATAAGTAGGTGGGCTAATGTCTATCACATGATGGACTTAGCAATCGAAGGCAACACCGCGCTCGTGACCGCATCCAGTAGCGGACTCGGCAAGGCATCCGCAAAAGCGCTCGCCCGTGAGGGGGCGAACGTGGTGCTGAACGGCCGAACCCAAGAATCACTCGATGTGGCCGTCGAAGAAGTTCGTGCAGTCGCCACGAACGAGGTAATCGGCGTCCAAGCCGACCTCACGGATGCCGACGACATCGAGCGAGTCGTCCAAACGACCGTTTCCGAGTTCGGTGGACTCGACCACCTCGTCACCTCTGCCGGTGGCCCACCTTCCGGTCCGTTTCTCGAGACGACCGACGAGGAGTGGTATCAGGCGTTCGACCTGCTGGTGATGAGCGTCGTCCGGCTCGTTCGCGAGGCCGCAGACCACCTCGCCGCCGGTGACGGGGGTACCATCGTCACCATCACATCACGAAGTGTCAAGGAAGCGATTCCGTCGCTCGTTCTTTCGAACTCGGTGCGGATGAGCGTCATCGGTCTCGAAAAGACGCTCTCGACCGAACTCGCACCGGACGTGCGCGTCAATGCGGTACTCCCCGGCCCCCACGAGACTAGACGAATTCGTGACCTCATCGAACAGGGCGTTGACCGCGGCGAGTACGACTCCTACGAAGCAGGCCTCAAGGCCCGTGGCGAATCAAATCCACTCACTCGCATCGGGAAGCCGATGGAACTCGGCGACACGGTCGCGTTCCTCTCGTCGCCGCTCTCAGGATACATCAATGGAACGGCACTCCCCATCGATGGTGGCCTCGGCGACTCGAATCTCTGAGGAGAGGGCGAAAATCGCCTTTTCGATTCAGCAAAATACGGAATGAGAGAACTATTGGCAAATTTTACATTTGTCCACTATTCATAATCAATAACTCATATAACTTGATAGATCCCACATTCGGTGCATTTATTGTTATCTATTATTGTTTTTGAGTATGGCTAGTGACAAACCCACCCACGGTATCGACAGACGCAATTTTCTTAAATCGAGCGCAGGCATAACAGCGGCAGCGATGATTGCGGGCTGTTCGGGCGGACCTGCGAAATCCGGCGGTTCCAACGGTTCCAATGGCGGTGGTGGCGGTGGAACGCAGTTCGTAACCATTGGCACCGGTGGAACGGGCGGCGTCTACTATCCCCTTGGTGGCGGAATGGCGGATATCATGAACAAGAACCTGAAAAACGTCGAGGCGACGGCCGAATCGACGGGTGCCTCCGTCGAAAACTGCCGCCTCGTCGCGAACGGGGAGATGACCATGGCGCTCGCGCTCGGGAACGCCGTCCTGCTCGCGGTCAACGGGGAAGGCGACTTCGACAAGGCCCTCGACCTGAAGGCCGCTTTCGGTGCGTATCAGAACAGCACCCAAGTCGTCACGACGAAGGGATCCGGTATCCAGACCATCCCGGACATGAAAGGGAAGAAAATCTCCGTCGGTGCTCCCGGTTCCGGAACCGAAGTTATCGCCAAGGAACTCCTGAACTACTTCGACATCAGCTACAAAGACATCGACGCTCAGCGTCTCTCGTTCAGCGAGACGGCGACGGCGATTCAGGACGGACAGGTGGATGCCGGTTTCTGGTCGGTTGCCTACCCAGCCTCCTCGATTCAGAACCTTGCCAGCCAGAAAAACATCGCGTTCGTCAAGTTCCCCAAGAAGGATCTGAACCAAATCACGTCGAAGTTCGACTACTACTCAAAGGGGACGATTCCCGCAGGCACCTACAAGGGCGTCGACGAGGACGTGCAGGTTCCCGGCGTCACAAACACGATGGTCGTCAAAAGTAGCATGAGCGACGACTTCGCGTACAAACTCACGAAAAGCGTCTTCGAGCACCTCGACAGTCTGGCCGATGTTCATCAGGCCGCAAACCAGTTCGAGGGTACGGCGCGCGCCGCCCCAATCGACCTCCATCCAGGGTCGAAGAAATATTTCGACGAAGCCGGACTCTAAACCGAATTCATGCGAATCCGTCCTGCAATCACTCTCGTCGCCTGCGTGCTAGTCGTGGGTGCCGGTGCAGGTGCAACGACGGATGTGACCGTCCTTCGCATTCACAATCCCGAAACTGGCGAGACCGTCGGGGTCGAACGCGTCGACCCCGGCCAGAAGTTCGCTATTCATTACATCCACTCGTTTGATAAGACACCCATTCACGAAGTGTACGTCATCCGCGACGGCAAAATCGTCCAGATCCGGGAGGAGTTCCAGTATTTCGCAATTGGGTTGGAGTACACTGAACGCGAGCAGGAACGTGTCGGGAACTTCACCGTCCTTCACATGGAACGAAGTTTCGACTCGTTTTCCCTCCGTGTCGCGACGTACACGAACCAATCGCTCGTCATCGGTGACGAACGAACACCGCTGACCGACTACGCAGAGCGATGGGACACCCTCACGTTCTCCGCGGAGCGCATGTCGTATCTCGAATATGCATATTTCAAAGCAACCACACAAGTATGAGCAAAGCAACTGAAACAAGTCCAGACGAATCCGCCGAATCGGAAACGAAGAAATCACGCGAATTAACCGGCATTGCCCGTTATTTCGCACTCGCCGTGGCAGTCATCGCTGGCGTTTATCACGTGTACACCGCCGGGTTCGGGACACCCGGCGCGTTTATCAACCGTCCGCTCCACCTCGCGTTCGTCGCCACCCTCGCGTTCTTGTTGTTCCCCGGGCGCGCGAAGGACACGGAGGGTGTGCCGTGGTACGACTGGTTACTGATGGTCGTTTCCATCCCGAGTATTCTGTACATCTCGTACGCCATTCGGTTCGGGACGCTCGCAGATCGTTCGGGAAGTCCACTGACGCGCGACCTCGTTTTCGGGGCGATTACCATCCTTATCGTCCTCGAGATCACCCGTCGTGCGACGGGCCGAGCGTTGCCGATAATCGCGTCGTCGTTCCTGCTCTATGCCTACTACGGGCGGAGCATGCCACAACCGATCATCCACCGCGGCTACACCATCGAGCGCATCATCTCACACACCTATCTCACGACCGAGGGTATCTTCGGTATCCCGCTCGGCGTGAGCGCGACCTTCGTCGTGGTGTTCATCATCCTCGGGGCGTTTCTCGAAGTGACCGGCATCGGCGACTGGTTCATCGACCTCGCCTACGGCGCGACGGGTCGAACGACCGGCGGTCCCGCGAAAACGTCGGTCATGGCGAGCGGTTTCTTGGCCAGCCTGAACGGCAGTGCCGTCGCCAACACTGCGACCACGGGTGCGTTCACCATTCCGCTGATGAAACGTACCGGGTTCAAATCGAGATACTCGGCCGCAGTCGAATCCGCCGCATCGAGCGGCGGCCAAATCATGCCGCCAGTGATGGGTGCGGGTGCGTTCATCATGTCCTCGTGGACGGGAATCTCCTACGTGACCATCATCGCCGCGGCGACGATTCCGGCGTTGCTCTACTTCCTCTCGATCGGCGCGGCCGTCCATTTCCGCGCGAAAAAAGAAGGGCTCGAAGGCATGGCTTCGGAAGACCTCCCCGACCCATGGCACCTACTCAAAACCGGGTTTCACTTCCTGATTCCCCTCGTCTTCCTCGTGATAATGCTCGTTCAAGGGAACTCCGCGATGAAAGCCGCGTTCTACGCCATCCTGCTGACCATTGTGGTCGCGATTCCACGTGCCCGGGCCGAGGAGTTCGGCCGCGCACTCACGAACGGTGACGGCGCGACGATTCGCCGCCTCGGTCATAACGCCCTCGAAATGGCCGTTGCAGCCTTGGAGCGCGGAATGCGGATGACCATCACCGTCGCTGCGGCTTGTGCGACTGCCGGTCTGGTCGTCGGCATGGTAACCCTCACCGGCCTCGGGCTGAAATTCAGCACGCTCATCACCAGCCTTTCCGGCGGATCGCTCATCATCGCACTGTTTTTGACGATGCTCACGTCGATCATTCTCGGGATGGGACTGCCGACGACGGCGGCCTATGTCGTTCTCGCCGCACTCGGCGCACCTGCACTCGTCGATATGGGTGTCGAACTGATCGCCGCGCACCTGTTCATCTTCTACTTCGGCATCATCTCGGCGATTACACCCCCGATCATGCTGGCCGTGTTTACCGCCAGCGGGATTGCCGAATCCGACCCGTGGAAGACCGGGTTTACCGCGCTTAACCTCGCCGCCGCAGGTTTCCTCGTGCCGTATATGTTCGTCTACGGGCCACAACTCCTGCTCATCGGCTCGACGACGCAAATCGCTATCGGCGCGATAACGGCCATCGTCGGCGTGCTCGCGCTGTCCGCCGGAACACAAGGGTTCCTGTATATGCCCGCGAGTTACCTCGAACGAGCCGCACTCGTCATCGGTGCGGCGGTGTTAATCGCACCCGGTCTGTTGACCGACGTCGTCGGGTTCGCCATTATCGCGGCGGTGTTCCTGAAACAGTACGCGGTCAACGAGCCCCCGGAAACGACGACTCCGGCGGGCGCGGACTGACCGATTCTCTGCTTTTCACGAACTGTGGCAGGTGCTGTTTGGCCGCGTCGAAAAATGGGATACAACTTCCTGTTGACCGACGGGTGAAAATAGAATCGAAGTCGCATGCGGCTTCGGTTCGTCCAGTTTGCGTTTCGGTTCGGAACCGATTCAGACCCCCGGAATACCGAGCGCCCCTGCAGCGACGATGTCCAACAGCGCGAGGAGGTACAGTACGATTGCGGCCGCGAACCATGCGACCAGCCCAATGACGATCGCCGTCCCCCATCCACCGGGATACCGCCAGTTGACGACGCCAACCCACGCGACGAGCGCTAGTATCGCCCCAAGGAGGGGTATCCAGCCGACGAAGAAGCTGATGATTCCCCACACTATCGAACCGATGAGGGCTGTGACGATGGCGTGTGAGTAGCCACTCGGACGGTCGGTTGCCACCCTCGCACCGACGTAGATGCCGAATCCACCGACCAGCAAACTGACGATGAGGATGATGAGCGTGTCCACGAGAGCCATATTACGGGCACCCCCGATTCGGGTCTACTCTGTTCGAGCTGACGCGGGTTTCGTATCGTTGCACTATTTTTCCCCCGACGTACAGAACGTTCTCGGAGATGGTGTGTCTGTCGGCTGTTCTGTTCATATTAATGATAGTAAAAACAATATCCCTTCCGGAAAGCGGTTCGCGTCGGTTGGCGTTCCTCGACGACGGTTTGCGAACATTTCGCCGAACACCACGTGGTGAACAGAAACGCAAATTCCCGCTCACAGACGAGGGATTAGGCGAACTCGTCGATGACGGGGATGCCCATCGTCTCGAAATCGTTCATCGACGCGAGTCGGTCGGAAACGTCGTCGAGCGCCACCGTCTCCGAAACAACGGCGCTCGGGTCGAGTTTTCCGGTATCGACCATCCGGAAGATTTCGTCATACCGGGTCGGAGGCATACCGAGCGAGCCGATAAACTCTATTTCTTGCATTACCATCAAATCCGTCGGGAGTGCCACCATCCCTTCCTCGTCCTGCGTGCTCAAACCGACTTGAACGTGCTGCCCGCGGGTGCCGAGACTCATCACCGAGTTACGACAGGTCGTCTCGATTCCGAGTGCATCGACGGAAACATCGGCACCACCGGCGGCAATCGCTTTGACCGTCCCGGGAACGTCGTTTTCACTCGCGTTGATCGTCTCGACTGCGCCGAGTTCCGTCGCTTTCTGGAGTTTCTCGTCGACGAGATCGACGGCGATGACGTTTGCGCCGAGGGCATCCGCGATATGAATCGCCGAGAGACCGACGCCGCCACAGCCGTGGACGGCGACCCAATCGCCTGCTTCGATGTCCGCACGGTGAGCGAGCGCGTGAAACGAAGTCATGAACCGACATCCTAAGCCAGCCATATCGACCGATGAAACGCCATCAGGCAGTCGAACGGCATTGTGATCGGCAGTTGGGACGTGGAGTTGCTCGGCGAATGCACCCTGAACCGGTTCGGCGAACCCCAGCGGCAACACGTTTTCACAGGTGTTCCCGTGACCGGTTCGACACTGATGACAGATACCATCGCCGATGTTGAACGGAACCGCAACACGATCGCCTTCCTTGATATTCTCGACTTCGTCTCCAACTTCGATGACCTTTCCCGCGGGTTCGTGGCCGAGTATCTGTCCTGTTGGTGGTTTGAGACCAAGCCACTCCCAGTCCCCCTGCCAACCGTGCCAGTCGCTTCGACAGATTCCACATGCTTCTACCTCGATTACCGCCCCTTCAGCCGCAGGGTCGGGTGCATCGACATCTCTGATTGCGAGCGGTTCTTGATACTCTTCTAGGACAGCGGCGCGCATGGACTGTATTGCAACGAGGGATGATATCAAATACCTTAGGGTATAATAAATGATATTTCATTGCATAGTCATTGTGAGGTCAGTTTCAGTCGACTGGGGTCGCTTCGAAAACGGGCACCAACTCCATCTCGTCGGGTTAGTACTTCGTTTCGAGCGTCTCTGCGATGTGCTCCCCGAACGGGAGTGACGACGTCAATCCGGGGGACACCGCATTCAGAATGTGGACTGCGTCGTCGGTGTCGATGAACAGCGGGTCTTTCACGAGTTCGCCGTCGTCGCTCACGAGTTGTGCGCGGATTCCCGCATAGCTACTGTGGAGATCCGACTCGCGCACGTCGGGAACCAGTTTCTGGGAAGCCTCGACGAATTTTTCCTTCCGATAGGATTTATTGAGTTCCTCCCACGCGACCGATAGCATCGTCGACGAGGCAAGCAGTTTCCAGAACCCTTCGTATGTCAGTGTCTCTTGTAAATCGTTCAGGTCGAACTGCGTGTTTTCGTACGCTTCGCGGCCGAAGGCGAGGACGGCATTCGGGCCGACAATGACCTTTCCATCTGCACGACGAGTGTAATGTACGCCAAGAAACGGCAGGTCGGGATCCGGAGTCGGATAGATCATCGACTGACAGAGGTCAGCCTTCTCGGGCGTGAGTTCGTAGTATTCACCGCGAAATGGGACGACCTGATACTCTTCACCGACGCCGAGTTCGTGGGCCAGTGTATCAGCGTGTAGGCCAGCGGCGTTCACGAGATAGTCGGCCTCGAAGGTTCCGTTGCTCGTCGTCAGTCGATAGCCAAAGTCCGTGTGCCGAACGGCGGTGACGGCGTGGCCGAGGTAGAGCGACACACCCGCATTTTGTACGTCGCGTGCCAACGTGTAGACGTACTGCTGTGAATCCACCGAGGCGGCCTCGGGTGCATGGAGGGCGGCCTGTCCTACAGCGTGGGGTTCGTGCTCTCGGATAGCGGCCTGCGAGTCGAGTATTTCCCATTCGACCCCGTTTGCCGTCGCCTGGTCTGCGAGTTCGTAGAGGCGTGCCTCCTCGCGGTCGTTCGTCGCGACGACGAGCACGCCGAGTTCGTCACAGGGAATGTCGTGCTCGACGCAGTACGCCTTCATTCGTCGGGTACCTTCGGTCGCAAATCGGGCCTTTTGTGACCCGGGCGGGTAGTTGAATCCCGGGTGGAGAACACCCGAGTTACGGCCGCTCTGGTGTTCGGCGAGATGATGTTCTTTTTCCAGGACGGCCACGCTGCGGTCGGTTCGGTCGGCGAGATGCTTCGCGACCGACAATCCAACGCAACCACCACCGACGATGACGATGTCGTGGTGTGTCATAGATACGTAGTACCACTCTGTAGCAAGGGTTTGTGCGTGTCGCTTCGGCGGCGGATGAACTGCCCGTTGACAGCGGAAAATTCACTGGCGGGGCAACGACTTCGACCGTGAGTTGCTGCCGAATCGAAAGGACTGCTCGAAATCCATTCCAACTTCTATCCGGACTACACCGGTGGAACGAGAGAAGATAACAACGAGTATACGCCAATAAAGTTTATTTAAGTGAAATAGTTCCACCCAGTATGAAAACGAGGGAGTTGCGAGACCGGATCAGCGGTTGGACTCTTCTATTGGTCGGAGCGGGGCTAACCGTCTTTTCAGTGAGTACGTGGGGAACGGACACACCATTACTGACCGCAATTTTCGTACTCCTCCTCATCTGCGGTGCGTTTTTAATCAGTGGACGACAGAAGGTGTACTTCTATTTTCTTGCGGTTGTGGGAGTTCTGTCTCTTGTTCAAGGGTTCGGATTCTATCTCAATCGTGGCGTTACGGCACTGACTGCCGTGTTCGTACTGCTCGGGGTCCTCGGCGTGGTCTACGGCGTACAGGCGTATCGCGTGCTATAATGCCGAATAGAGGGGTCGGTGCCAAGAACAAATAGACGGGAAGCGACAACAACAACCGATTTGGTCACCTCACGCCCTGTCTCCTCCGAATAGCTGTTCGGGGTCTATCGTAATCGGGCGACTTCACCGGGGTCGGTCGGAAATGAAGGCTTCGACCGCGGCATTGAACGCCTCTGGATTGTCCATGTTTACTAAGTGGCCTGCATCCGGGATTTCGATACGGGAACACTGTCGAATATTTTCCGCGATTTGGTCGTTTTGTCTGCGGACTTCTCGATTCTCGTGGTCGCTCGTAATCACCAGCGCGGGACACGAAATGGAAGCATCGTCCCGCAACCCACAGTTGTACATCGCATCGAATATCTTCACGAACTCGTTGGCACTGATTCGGTCGGCGTCTTCGAGGACGTACTCGCGAGTAGCACGGTCGAGCGATATCCAGTGATTACCCTCGAACAGCCGGAAGAGCGGAAGCGAGAGTTCGAAATACCGCTGTGGCCCCAATCCGGACAACGTGAAGTGGCGCGGTATCCGTGGAAACAACAGTTCCTTTTGCAGGTTCGTGAGCGGAAATGGGGGGAACGACTGTAGCGTATTTGCCAGCACGACCCCCGACACGTCGTCCGGATAGCGGTCTGCATATCTCTGTGCGACCATCCCACCGAGTGACAGGCCACAGAGAACGGGCTGTTCGACGGAGAGGTTCGTCAGCAGTCGCCGGAGGTCGTCAGCAAACAGGCCCATCGAATAGGCCGATTTCGGTGACCCTCCAGTTCGTCCGTGACCCCGAATATCGTACGTGATGACGCGATGGCTGCGTTCGAATCGTTCGACTTGCTCCGCCCACATCCGTTCGCTCAACCACCCACCATGGATGAACACCAGTGGCGGTCCCGACCCGCGTTCGGTATAGTTGATGGTCACATCGCCAGTTTGCAACGTCGTCATCGTTATCCCCTGCTAGCCTTTCGTCGTCCGTTAGAACGACCACAGTCAGTCACGTCACCGACAGCAACACTACCGGAGCGACGCCTGACGAAGAACAGTGCGCTCACTCCGATTCCATCGTATCCGCCGGAGGGCTATCGATGAGGACGGTCGATTCGCCTTCGACCACCGATTGGTCGTCTTCATCGTACACGACCGTCGAGAGCGTGTATCGGTCGTCGCCGAGAACGTCGATTACCTCGACGACTGCGGTCAGTGTCTGCCCGGGTTCGACTGGCTTCTTAAATGAGATATCCTGGGAAAGATAGATCGTGAGCCCCGGAAGTCGCGCCAGTGCCGCGCTGATGAGGCCCGAGACGAGCGTTCCGTGGACGATTCGGCCGCCGAACCGAGTTTGCGTCGCGAACTCGTCGTTCAAATGAAGCGGGTTCGTATCCCCACTCGCTCGCGCGAACGCGCCGACATCCGCGTCAGTGAGGGTTTTGGTAAACTCGACGGTGTCACCGAGACTGATATCATCAGGGCTTTCGACGGATCGTTCGAAAGACCACGTTTCTGTGGGTTGTTGGACTTGCTTGGGGGCCCCCTCGTCACCCTCCGTTCCGGTCGGGAAGCCAAACGCAGCGAGTGAGGCCCGGTTTGCCTCGACGAAACTGTTTAGCACGTGCTCGGAGGCCTCCAGCCATGATTTGGTAATCGTTCGACCGGGATTGGCCGCGGATTCGTTATTGCTCATAATTGAGTGGTATCCGAACTAGAGAATACGTGGGAGACCATATTAATAGTAATTTCGGCGTTTGCGACCTGCTGATTGAGGGATTGGGTGAAACGCATCGACGAATCAGCTGCCGTAAGGGTGTTTCGAACCGCTCAGTGGGAATGAGAACCATTGAATGTATTTCGACGGTAGATATTTACAGTATTACCTCGTACACTTGTTCGACGATGACGAAACAGGACGACCGAACCATGTGGCCACCCGCACTGTTTGCAGACCAAATGCAACAGGCGAGTGAGAACGCGGCGGAGCAACAGTTGGAGATGTGGAAGCAGATGGTCTCCGGAAGTAGTGGTTCGAAAGTCGATGAGTTTTCGAAGGTCGAGTCCATCGGGAGAGAAACCGCGATTTTCAAATCCCGAGTCCAGAGTGGCGGCCGAATCAGCATTCCAGATACCGAGCGGGAGGTGCTCGGCATCGACGAAGGAGATATCGTGCAGACAATCGTCATCCCGATGAAAAATCAATCAGAGAGCAACGATGAATAACAATCCATTCGCGCCGATGTTCGAGATGCAACGTCATTCGATGAAGCAGGGACAGAAGATGGTCGAACAGTCCATCGAAATACAGAGTGAAATGACCGATTCTTTCGTCAAAGCGGTGGAAAGCCAAAAATCGACCCAGACGAAGGGCTTGGACGCATGGAAATCAGCCACCGAGGCGTCCCTCGACGCGGTCGATGAGATGACGCCGTCGGATTCGTCGACGGTGACGAACATGCACGACGCGATAGACGACCAGTTCGATGCACTAACCCACGTTCACGACCAAGTGTGGAAGTCGATCGAACGCAACGTCGAGAACGGCATCGACGTGTCCGAGGACGTGACCGAAAGCTACCGTTCGTTTGTCGATGAATCCGTCGGAATGGCACTCGAAGCGAACGAGCAGTTCGAAGAACAATCCGAAGCCGCGGTCGATGCGACCGAGTTCGAGACCGAGTAGTTTACGACGAACTTTTTTGTCATTCCACCACGACAATACCATCCATGACGGACACAAATCCATCGGAGAACGCCGCACAGAACTGGAACGAGTATATGGGAGAGATGAACGACGCGTTCATCAACTCGCTCGAACGGAACGTCGAAGCACAGACGGCCTTCGTCGATTCGTGGATGTCGGCGTTCGACACCTCCGAAACGGACGAAACGGCTGCGGACGGCATGGAAGGATACGTCGGTGTGTACAACGCCTGGATGGACGCCGCACAAAAACAGTTCGAGCGAATAAACGACGCACTCGAAGGTGAAGACGTCCCCGTCGAAGAGTTTCGAGATATTTGGCTGAAGGCGGCAAACGATGCGTTCAAAGAAGTCACGACCACGTCGGAGTTCGCCTCGATGACCGCCGACTCCGTCGAAAACTCGATGACCTACAAACAAACCGTCGATGAAGCGACCGAACAGACACTCAGCGCCTTCGGTCTCCCGACGGAGAACGACATACAGGAGGTCGGCAAGCGGTTGCTCGAAGTGGAGCGCCGACAGCACGATATCGAACGGAAGCTAGACCAAATCCTCGACACAATTGAGGGCGAATGAATCCGTTTACGCTCATCGCCGACATGCAGCGCCAACAGTGGGAAAACGCAGCGGAGATGATGGAAAAAAGTGCTGCACTTCCCGAACAAACCGACCGGATGGCGAACGTCGAAGTCGGCCAAACCCCGTGTGAAGAGGTGTACTCCGAAAACAAACTCAGCCTCAATCATTACGAACCGACGACGGACGAACAGCACGACGTGCCCATCCTCATCGTCTACGCGCTAATTAACCGGCCGTATATTTTAGATCTACAACCGGATCGCAGCGTGGTCAAAACGCTGCTCGACCAGGGTTTCGACGTCTATATGATCGACTGGGGCGAGCCATCGCGGCTCGACACCCACCTCACGCTCTACGATTACGTCGAGCGATATATCGACAACTGCGTCGATGTCGTCCGCGAGCGTTCCGGCGAGGAATCGATCAACGTTCTCGGCTACTGCATGGGCGGGACGATGAGCGCGATGTACGCGTCCCTCCATCCGAAAAAAGTGAAAAACCTCGGACTGATGGCCGCTGGGCTGTCGTTCGACGGGGACGGCGGTGTCCTCGAACTGTGGGGAGACGATGAGTACTATTCACCCAGCGCGCTGACGGAAACGGTCGGCAACGTCCCATCCGAATTTCTCGATGTCGGGTTCGCACTCATGGATCCCGTCGACAACTTCGTCACGAAGTACGTCCGGTTGTTCGACAACATCGAGGACGACGAAATGGTCGAGAACTTCGCTCGAATGGAAAAATGGATCGGCGACGGAATCGACGTTGCCGGGGAGACGTACCGACAGTTCATCGAGGATCTCTACCAAGATGACAAGTTGATGAACAACGAACTGTATTTGAACGGCGAGCATATCGAATTGAGCGATATCGATATGCCAGTCCTTCAAATCGTCGGGGAGTACGACCATCTGATTCCGCCGGAGGCAAGCAAACCGTTCAACGATGTCATCGGCAGTAACGACACCGACGTATTCGAGTTCCCGACGGGACACATCGGCCTGTCCGTCTCATCTAGCTCGCACGCGAAACTCTGGCCCCGCGTCTGTGATTGGTACGTCGAACGGTCGGAAACCGACGGAAATCTCGAAGACGTTGCAGGGATCGGCTCGGCGTATGCGGCACAACTGCGAGCGGCCGGTATTGATAGCCTGTCCACACTCGCTGCTGCGGATGCAAACCGTCTTGCTGAAGAAACCGAGCGTTCGGAAACGGTCGTTCAGGAATGGATCGACCAGGCGGCGCAGTTGGCATCATCCCACTGAACCGCTTGCGAGTCGGGGGTCGATTGAAATCATCCGCACCGGCGATTTACACCGAGAGAACCGGGATATCCGAGAATCGAAGTACCCGTCCCGTTGTGCTTCCGAAGTGTGGCTTCCCATTGCCGGTGAGACCGTGTTTTCCCATCACGATGAGGTCGATATTGTTCGCTTCAGCGTAGCTGACGATTTCCTTGTGAGGAGTTCCTCTAATGCATTCAGTCGTCGTTTCGATCCCCCGCGTACCGGCTTTCGAAACGACCTGTTCGAGCAACTCCTCACCGTTCGTTTGAATTTGCTCAATAAACAGTTCCTCACTACTCATTGCAGGTGTCTCTCCGTAGATATCTTCATCCACGACGTACATCGTGTGAAACGCCGCTCCGTATTGTTCAGCCAGGTTGAGCGCGTGGTTTACGCCTCGGGTTGCTCCCTTGCTCCCATCTGTCGGCACGAGAATGCGTTCGTACATCGATATCTACAGTATCACCCCACACTCACTTCAAATATTGGTTGAATTTGAAATGGCTAGAGGAGAGGGCAGCCGCTGGAGTGATCGTGGCATATCCAAACAAGTCGTCACCGGCACGCCCACCTCAGCGCCCGAAAATAGCGTATTTTATTTCACACTTACCATTCCATTCCGCCGTTGATGCCGAGGATTTGTCCGGTCATGTACGACGACTCCTCGCTCGCCAGGAACTGAACGACACCGGAGATATCGTCGACTTCGGCGAATCTGTCGAGTGGAATACGACTGCGGATTTTGCCTTGGACTTCTTCATCGACATCCGCAAGCATATCGGTTTGTGTGAATCCCGGTGCCACACAGTTGACCGTCGATCCCGAATTCGCCAGTTCGAGGGCAAGCGTTCGCGTAAAGCCGAACAGCCCACTTTTCGTGGTTGCGTAGTTTGCCTGTCCGTAGTTTCCTTGTTGTCCGACGACGCTGGAGATGTTGATGAGACGTCCTTCCGGTGCATCCTTGAGGTCGTCGTAGAAGGCTTTCGTACAGTTGAACACTCCCCCAAGATTCACGTCCATGACGCGATCCCAGTCCTCACGCGTCATGTTCTTGAACGTGCGGTCGACGGTGACGCCGGCGTTGTTCACGAGAACATCGGCGGGGCCAAATGCCTCGTGAACGGTCTCCGACATTTCATCGACTTCGATCCCGTCGGTTACGTCTGCCTGCACCGTGATTGCACTGTTCCCCTCGGATTCGATCGTTTCGGCAACGTCGAGCGCTTCCCCTTCGGAGGATCGATAGTTAACAACGACGTTCGCGCCGTGGCGGCCGAGATTTTTTGCGATTTCCGCACCGATTCCTCGTGAAGCACCAGTGACGACGCACGTCTTTCCAGTTAGATTTCTTGTCATTTTTCGATAATTTTAATTATGCAACTGTTTTGCACGTCCGACGATGCGTTCACTCCCCCTTCTGTCATCGTGGGTCGTATCGCCGGTTAACTTGGATACCACACAATGATATAAAGAAATACCTCATTAGTGATTCTATATTCGTATATTAAATATCATATGAAATTGCAGAAATATACCTGTGGAAATCTTACAATTTCGGTTCGAATTATTTCCGAGCGCATTCCGATTTCCCCGATCTATCGCCCTCTCCAGCCGTCATTTCCGAGATCACAGTCGACTATCTACTGCTTCAATCCCAATTGATTCTGACATTTGACTCCAGATCTGATTTGGGCTGGGAGCAGTGTCCTGAAATTAAGCACCCTGTCACGAAGGACGATGAGCTGGCAGAAACCGATCGTATGCAAACGCGTCCGGCCATCGGCAGATAGCTGGTGACGTACTGTTTCAATCGAAGGATTCTAGGTCAAGTGATTTCCGGTACCAAATGTGGCCTGCTGTCTCGTCATCGTCCATCGAAACCACGTCGTAGCCCCTCGCGTCGTAGAATCGCTGTGACCGCTCCAATTCGGTCATCGTCGACAGCACAACGTGCGAAAAGCCGTTCTTGACCGCGCGGCGCTCCAACTCGTCCATCAGCGCGGTGCCGACCCCACACGACTGGGCGGCAGGGAGCACCGCGACGCTGCGAATGTGGGCGGTCGATTCGTCCCGTTCGAGTACCTGCCGAATGGCAGCACGGGGGTCGTTTGAAACGGTAACCGGTTGGAAACCGCCGATGGCGACGATATCGTTCGTGCGCGAGAACTCGCTGTCGTTGAGCGATTCCGCGGAGTCCACGGTCACGACGAGAAACTCCCCGTCCCGGTCGAGGAAGGTGGAGTCGAGACGTCGAAGATAGCGATTGTATTCGGGTGAGTACTCCATCGCGGAGTCACGAAGCGAGCGGTCGTGCACCGACCAGACTGCGTTTTTGTCACCCGGTCGATAGCGTCGAATCGTCCACGCCGAAATCGCGTCCGTCATCAGTCGTCGTTCACCGTCGGAACGATGAATCGAGTGAAAATAAAGCTACAGTTTTGAGCGGGGTTTCGTCCGAGTCGCGGTTCAATTCGGGTGTGAACGTTCACGCACCGACGGTCAGTCCTTCCTGAGTTCGTCAAGGGCGAGAAGGACGTAAATGAAGCCAACGGCACGGCAGAGTGGATACACCCACGACTGCCACTCACAGGAATCCTCGTACCCGATCGCGGTCATGGAATCGATAAATCGTCTCGGGTAAAGCACGATGAACAGCCCGATTACGCCGAGCGTTTTCTTGAATGCCGAGTAGGCGCGACCGGCACGCCACGCGAGAACGAGGTAGCCGACACCTTCAAGCCGCGCGAACGGAACAACCCACGATTTCCGCTTGCATTCGTCCGGGTTTTTGAGTGCGACTCGCTCAGCGGATTCGATGAACCGTTCGGGTACGAGAAGATCGACGATGCCGATGGCCCCGAGAACATGCCTGAACATCGTCGTAACTACGCCTGACTGGAAGAAAAAGATTCTCGTCACGTACTGCCGACGCCCCCGACGTAATGAATTACCATTGCATCCAAACAAATACATTAAATTGGGAGGGGGCAGGTTATTTGGTACATGGAGGTGACGCACCGATACTGGGCTGGAGTCGCCCTCGCCAGTTTACTTGCGGGCGGCGCGTGGCTGCTCGACCGGCCACTCCTGCTCGCTGGGGGTGCCGGAATCGGTGCGTTCCTGCTCGTTCAGCAGTATCGATTTTTGCGCGCGGTGTTGGAAACGACCGACGACCTCACCCTCACACAAACGGTCTCACACGACCGCGTGGCCACCGACGAATCGGTGCGCGTCGTCGTCCGGGCCACTCTTTCCGACCCTGCGCCGGTCGAAATGACCATCGAGGCACAACCGCCGGTGTCGGCGACCGTCGGCGACGGCGACCACCGAGTCGAGTGTTCGAGGGGTTCCCGTGCGGCAACTGCAACGTTTTCGCTTCGCTGGTCGGTAGCGGGGCGCTTCGAACTCGGCAATCCACAGGTGACGCTCATCGGCCCTGTCGGATTCTTTCGTTCGACGGTTCCACACGGCCCGAACGCGACCGTCACGGTCGTACCGCGTCGGCCGAGAAAACTCCACGTCGGCGCGGGCGGCGACCGACTCCCAATGGCGTTCGGGGAACACAAAACCGGCTATCGCGGAGTCGGTCTCGACCTTGCCGACATTCGTGAGTACGTTCCGGGAGACACGGCGCGCCAGATTGACTGGAAAGCCACGGCGCGAACCGGAAGCCCGCACGTTCGCGAGTTCGACGCCGAAACCGACCTGTCTACGATTCTCGTTCTCGACCATCGATCGTCGCTCGCCACGGGTCGGCCGGGCGAGCAGAAACTCGATTACATCCGACAGGTTGCGCTGGCGTACACCGACCACGCCCGGTCGAACACGGAACCGCTCGCGCTGTACTGCGTCGGCGACAAAGGGGTAACGACACATCTTCAGTCGGATGCGAACATGCGCCACTACACCCGAGTCGAGACGCGACTTCACGACCTCGCCCCGACCTCGTCGCCGGAAGCCACCCCACGGCCGCGACATCGGCGAACACCCAGCGAGGCCCGTGAATCGATGGCCCGACTTCGCGCGGACGGGTCGTCGTTCGGAACGACGCTCCGTCCTTATTTCAGGGACGCAGCGGGGTACAGACAGCACATCGAAGACGACCAGCTGTACAACACCGTTCGAACGTACCTTTCCGGTGTCCGTGGGTCGGCCGTCACCGCCCTTCTCACCGACGATACGCATCGGACGGAAGTTCGGGAAGCGGTGCGAGTGGCGAAACGGCAGTCCGATCACGTCCTCGTGTTTCTCGCACCGTCCGTGTTGTTCGAACGAGGCGGCTTGCGGAACGTGGAGTCGGCGTACGAGCGTTATGTAGATTTCGAAGAGTTCCGTCGGACGTTGATGCGAATCGACGGCGTCTCCGCGTTCGAGGTCGGGCCAGCAGACCGCATCGAAGCGATTCTAGCCGGGACGCGCCAAACGAAACGAGCGAGGGAGCGATAGACGATGACGGAAACCGAACAAGCATGGCTCGGACAAACGTGGCTCGACGGAGCCGGTGCGCTCCTTGTCGCGTTCATCTGTACCATCGCGACGGGGGGTCCCGGATTCGTCGCTGGGGGCGTCCTCTTCGCCGCGTGGTACGCGCTTCCGACGCTGTACACCGCCGCGTTCGGACAGATACTGGTCGTAGCTCTGTTCGCCGACGGGGTCGGCGCGGTGTATCTCATTCCGTTAGAGCTCGGACTTCTCGCCGTGCTCGTCGGGCCCCTGCTCAGGGCAGACCGACCGCGCTGGCGGGTTCTCGTGACGAGCCTCGTCGCCGTCGGATTCGGCGTCGGCGTGCTCGGCAGTCACCGCTGGAGCGGAGAGTACTGGCTGACGATCGGCGTCGCCCTGACCGCCGTCGCTGTCGTCGCATACGGCATGCATCGCTACGAGCGCGTCGCGCTCGGACTCGTCAAGGATACACATGAGTAACAGCCCCCCTACATCGACCGTGGAAGAGGATTCCGACCAGCAGGCGGAGACGATTTCGGCAGAGGAACTCGCCGCGCAGGTCGAACTGCTCACCGAAGAAAATCAGCGACTGCGGGACGAATATCGCCGCGCCCGGCAAGCAAGTCATCGGCGAACCGCTCTCGGAATGGCTGGACTCGGAACGCTCGCTGGGCTCGGTGGGATACTGTTCCCGTCGTCACAGTCCGTCCTGTTCGCGCTCGCAGGAACGGGCTTGTTCATCGCCGTGCTCACATACTTCCTCACACCCGAGCAATTCGTTTCCGCAGCAGTCGGCGAGCGAACCTATGCCGCGCACGCAAAAACGGGTGCGGAACTCATCGACTCGCTCGGTCTCTCGGAGCACCGACTATACCTCCCGACTGAAAAACGGCCAGAGGAGTCCGATGGTAACGGTGGCATCGATGGCGGCATTCGGTTGTTCGTCCCCCATCACCGCGAGTATGGACTCCCTGATTCGAACCAGTTGAAATCAATGTTCGTCGTGACGGCCGACGAGCGCCAGCGCGGAATCACCCTTCCGCCAACGGGCGCCGGACTGTTCGATGAGTTCGAATCGATGGTCGATGATCCAGCATCGGAACTCCCCGAGCTGGCCGCCCAACTCGCTGACGCCCTCGTCGAGGGGTTCGAACTCGTCGAAAATGCGACCCCAGAAGTTGATATCGATGGAGAGCAGGTCACCATTGGTATCAGTGGAAGTCGATATGGTGGAGTCAAGCGGTTCGACCATCCGGTCGCATCGTTTATCGCAGTCGGACTCGCCAGAGAGATGCAACAACCGGTAACACTCGAAACGACGACGACCGATGATGACCGCACTGATTACGTGATCCGCTGTTCGGTGGGTGACAATCAAGCAGACGGTCAAATGGACAATCAGGCGATCGAACAGGCGGATAACCGGGTTGATGGACGCCGGCGCGGGATGTTCATACCTTGGTCAGACGACGGTCGGTCATGATTTTGCTTTGCTGACGCTATTTTCGGTGATAACCTTCACCTTGATTTCGAGGTAGATTTCCCTTGCTCAAGGAACAATGCAGGCTGAAGACTGATCGAAGTAGTGGAGTGAACATACTTCGGATTGTCATTCAGTAGCACTCGATTACTCATGTTCAACTCGCACTTCTCGATTCGCAGGTGGCCTATAATCTTGTCGATCGCAATTGCACGACCAGTGACCGGTAACGTCTCGAATGGGGTATCAATGGGGGCTCTGTACGCAGTGGTCACGACGTGATCGTCTGACAGTCGTCATTATCGCGGTAGCGACTGCGTTTCTCGTTGGGACGACGCTCCTCTTGGTCGCCGCGAGCACGCAGACGGCCTCGATTTCGGCGGGCTACTCCCACTCGATGGAGGCGACGTACCACGAATCTTACTCGGACGCGAAAGCGGCGGCAGGAAGTGACGACATCGTGTTTCCCGTCGCAACTGCGAGACGGAACGGAACGACCCAGTACGTGGTCGGGGTGCCGAGCGATGCGCCGACAGTTCTCGAAAACCTCTCCGTCTCGTGGCGAACAGCACGGATTCCGCCACCGACAGGGAACGCCACGCTCAAAGGGCCGGTTTCGGGACGCACCCAGCAGAAATTCGTCGGGACGGAATCGACCCGGACGGTAGCAGTCGCGCCGTACCCCGAAAACGATTCCATCTTCCCCCAAACATGGTACGTCGGCGACCCGACCACGGTTCGTTCGTTGGGTGTGTCCGGTGGATACGTCATCGACACGACGCCGGATGAGAGTGCTGACGAGGCAGTAGGAACGGCGAGTCCCGCTCTCTATCGATACTTCGTGGCCGGGATGGAGGAAGTGCTCCATCTTCTCGGGCTTGCCGCTATCGGCGGGAGCGTCCTCGTTCTCGTCGTCGTGTACAACGTCACCCGGATGAGCGTCCGCGACCGGTTGCAGGCCATCGAGGTGATCCGCTCGACCGGGGGAACGCCGCGGCAACTCCTCGCCATCTTCGGCGTTCGCGCCGGACTGCTCACGGCAACGGGTATCGCGCTTGGCTACGCGCTCGGCGTCATCGTCACCAGAGCCGTCGTCAACGCGGCCATCGCCGCTGGACTCCATATCTCGCTCGACCCGACCGTGACACCGCGTGTGCTTCGCATCATCCTTCCCAGTTTCGCCGCCCTGCTCCTCGTCGGCGTCGTCGCCGGCGTCCTCGCCGTCCGACCGGCGACGACCACGCCGCCTTCGCGGATCCGACAGGAGTACAGTCCCGTGTCGAACCAGACTGGAATCACGAACCCACCAGAAACGGCGAATCGGGGATGGATTTCGAATCTGACGACCGCTGTCGCGAACACGCGTGTGCGCGAGTTCGTGGATACGACGCTACTGCGGTGGCGGGCGTTCGTCCCCGCGACGACGATACTCACCATTTTCGTCCTCATCGTCGTTCTCGTGGGGTCGCTCGTCGGGACGCTCGCGCCGCTCGCGACAACCTCGGGGGGAACCGTCACCGAACCAGGTGCATCGTACCCCATGGCGAGCAGAATCGACGCCGGATACGCCGACCTGCTTCGAAATCAGGGAGTCACCGCTAGCCCGGAAATCATCGTAGTGCAGGTTCGTGACGGCCAACCGTATCTCGCCCGTGGGGCCAACTACAGCGCATTTGCGGCGGTGTCAAACGCGAGACTCACCGCGGGACGAGCGCCCCAAACAAAACACGAGGCGGTCATCGGGCGTGACCTCGCTCGAACGCTCGATATCACCGTCGGCGACCGTCTCACGCTCGGCGGTGCGACCTCGCCCGCGATTACACAGGTAACCATCGTCGGGACGTTTGCGGCGGACGGCGTGGGAGACGACCAACTCGTCGTCCCACTCGCCACCGCACACGACCTCTCGACGAGATCGGGCGTTGTCCACTTCATCCGCACCGACGACGCAAGCGCGCAACTCGACCGAGCCGCAGGGTCGAAAGCGAACGGAATCGTCGTCAGCGGCGTCTCCGCATCCGGTTCCGCAGTTCGCGGACAGCCGTTGTCGGTTCGGATTTCGGTGCGGAATCTCGGGAAGGCAGAGCGAACCCGTCGGCTGACAGCCAGCGTCGGGAAGACATCGAAATCGCGGAGCGTTACGCTTGCCCCGGGTGAACGGCGCGACGTGACGGTAAACCTCACGACGACCGAACTCGGAAACCAGACGCTCCGTGTCGGGTCGTATTCCCAGTCGATAACGGTGTACCGTCGCCCGCCGCTTTCGGTTCCGACGCTTCCCTCGACTGCACCGCCGAACGCAACGATGGCGGTTCCGGTTCGGACGACGGACGGTGAAAACGTCTCTGCCGCCACGGTTCGACTCGGCGAGCAGACCGCCAGAACGAACCAAGATGGGATTGCGATGGTTCGACTGCCGAATCGGGAGGGCATCTACAACCTAACCGTACAGAAGGGAGAACGAACGAACACCAGCCAGATACGGGTGTCGTCCGAGGCGGTTCGACGGCCGATTTCGACTGTCGATGTCTCCCCGAACAATGCGAGCGTGTTCACACGGCCGACGGCGACGGTCACTCTGTTCAACCAGTGGAATCGCCGAATTACGCGAGAGGTGTCGTTCGTGACGCCGACGAAAACGGAGACCAGAACGGTAACGCTCGCCCCGTATGAGACGGTGCAAACGACGACCGAACTCGGAACGGAGTCGGCAGGCCAAACCTCGCCGGGAGAGTATTCGGTTCGAATCGTCACAAACGGAAAGACACTGGCGAAAGACACGTACACCGTCCATGGCGACGACCGACTGTTCTCCACACTGGCCCAAAACACGCAGTACGAACGTGGGACGGGACTCGGGCAGGCCGTTCAAGGAGTCTTCGGCAACTTCAACCTCCTCCTGTTGGTGATGGTCGTTCTGGCGGGACTGACGGCAATCGGTGGGACAACGGCGACGTTCGCCCAATCGGTGCACGCTCGTCGTCGCGCACTCGGGGTGTATCGAGCGACCGGAGCGACGCGATGGCAACTGCTTCGTACCCTCGTCGCCGACGCCGTTCGGATTTCGGTTCCCGCAATCGTGGTCGCGCTGGTCGCCGTGCTCGCAACCATCCGTCTGCTGTCGTGGGTCGGACTGTTCACCGTCTTCGGGTTCCGACTTTCGACGCGAGTACCGCCGCGGATACTTTTCATCGCGGTTGGGAGCGCGCTCGTCCTCATGTGTTGCAGCGTGTTCATCGCCGCACTCCCGTATCTCACCGCCAGCCCGACGACGGTACAACGCGGCGGGTCGGAAAGGCCGACGACGACCGACCGCCCCGAAATCGACCACCAAGAGGACACCGTTCGGTGGCGACGCTCGAGAGGGAACCCCTCCAAATCCGGAGACGATTAGGAAGGTAACTTAGTGTGTGGCAGAACAAAGGGCCGACAATGGCTGAGAGCGTGCTGGAAGCGGAGTCGATTCGTGTCGTTCGCGGCGAGCAGGAAATCATCTCGGACGCGTCGCTGTCGGTTCCGGCGAATACCCAACTCCTCGTTCAAGGACCGAGCGGTGCCGGTAAGACGACGCTGTTCAACATGCTCGGCCTCCTCGACGTTCCGACGTCCGGAACGGTTCGCATCAAGGGTGAGGACACGGCAGCGCTTCCCGAGCGGAAACGGGCACGACTCCGCCGTGAGACCATCGGGTTCATATTTCAGGATTTTCAACTCATCGGCGACCTAACGGCGTGGGAGAACGCCGCACTCCCGCAAGACCACACCGGAGAACGTGACGAAGATTGGCTCCGGACGCTGTTCGAGGAACTCGAAATCGCCGACCGGGCCGACCAGTATCCCGCGACACTCAGCGGTGGGGAGAAACAACGCGTCGCCATCGCTCGGGCGCTGGCGAATCGCCCGGCCATTGTCCTCGCCGACGAACCGACTGGGCAACTCGACCCAGAGACAACGACGCAGGTGCTCGATCTCCTCTTCCGATTGCAGGAAACCGCTGACACCGCGCTGGTCGTCATCAGCCACGATATGCAGCTCAGGCCGCGATTCGACTCCGTCGTTCGACTCGAAGGCGGGACGATGCACGAAACAGATTCGTAAACTGCCTCGGGGTCAAGCCCCGAGGCTTTCGCGTGGACTCCCGTTCTATGCCGTCGAGGCAGGGGGGACGTACTCCCCGCTCACGTTCAACGTCCCGCGATTCAAGCGCACGTCTACAGGTGCGCCTCCGTCGGCTGCATTTTGCCGCCGCCGGAGATACCGAAAGCCGATATTCTTCGCCGCGTTGTAATCCGCGTGGTTCTGATACCCGCACTTCAAGCACTCGAAGTTCTCGCCGTCGCGGTTGTCCTCGTGGGTACACCCACACGTCGAACAGCGTTGGGACGTGTGGTTCGGCGGGACTTGCACGACTTCGACACCGTGTTCTGCCGCTTTGTATTCGACGTATTGAAACAACCGTCGGAACGCCCAGACGTGTTGCCACGTCGCCTGCGGGATGTTCTCGCGGATATGCGTTAAGTCCTCAAAGACGATGTGCGAACAGCCGTATTCGACGGCTTCCTCAATGAGTTCGTTCGCTACGCCATGCAGGTATATCTCGAAGCGCCCGTACTCCTTGCGACCGACGCCTTCGATGGCTTCGTGTGCCGCTCTTGTTCCGGTTTGTTGGAGCGAGCCACGGCGCTTCTCATACTCCCGACGCCAGTGGTTGAACTCATCGGCAGACCGGAACGTGCCGGTGGACGTGACTGCAATGTTGTTGACGCCCAAATCGACACCGAGGACTGTTCTGTGCTCGGTTTTGAGTTCGGGGTCGTCGGCTTCGACCTTTCGCATCGAGGCATGAAGGAACCACTCGCCATCCCGACGCTGTAAGTTCGCCATGCGGAACTCGTAGTCCTCGTCATCGAGGTACGTCCGTGGGTGGCACTCAGGGTCATCAGGAAGGATGTAGTCGCACTCAATGCGCCCGTTGACGGTCGAGAGCGACACGTAGTCGCGGTGGAACGTCGCGCTTCGTTTATCGTAAACCGCACTATCGGCGGAGAAGTAGGGTTGTGACGTTCGTTCACCGCGCTTCAGCCTCGATACACCGCTCTTGATGGCTTCGACCGCCCGACGAATCCCCTTCTGAACGAGGTTCGCGGTAAGGTCGGTTTCGTCCCGTAGTTTATCGTACAAGGCACGTTCTGCTTTGGCCTTTGAGGTAACATGGTATCCGTCGTCACCGTGCCAACACCATTCACTCGCGGTGTTCGCGCAGTGTTTGAATTGTTCGACGGTCTCTCGGAGGGGCGAATCGCCCTCTTGAGACACGTCGAGCTTGATTACGGCGGTACGACGGTAGTCCACGACGTTTCACATATGGTGGCTCGGTTACTTATAGTTATGGGAGTGGGCCTGCCCGATGTGTGTGGTTTGTGTCGTGTATTGACGCGCTTCCTCCCCGAGGTCAAGCCTCGGGGCATCCGCGCTGTGTTTTCTGTGAAGCATTCGGAGTCGGAACGAGGTGGAAAACGCCGTTCGCCTGCTTTGGCGAACGAAGCGAACAACGACGGTTGTTAATATCGTTCAGCGCGTACATGTTCCGATGGTTGCTGGAGGGATTCAGCTGGGCGGGGGAACTGAAGCACAGTTGCTCACGCTCCTCGCTGTGTTCGCCATCGCTGGCATCGTCGGCGCGTTCACGACGAAAGCCGTTCGAATCCCCTACACCGTCGGACTCATGCTCGCGGGACTGCTGGTGTCCATTCTCCATCTCCCGCTGACAGCGCCACTGACGGACGAGTTCATCCTACTTATAATTCTTCCGACGTTGATATTTCAAAGTGCGTTGAACATCGACACGGAGCAACTGCGTGGGAACATCGTTCCAATCCTCGTCCTGGCCGTGATCGGGCTCATCCTTTCGGTCGTGGTCGTCGGTATTCTCGGGGCATCGGTATTCGGATTTCCCATCGTCATCTCTCTCCTCCTCGGCGCGATTATGATGCCGACCGACCCGGTATCGGTCGTCGCCCTCTTCGAGGAACTCGGTGCACCGGAACGGCTTTGCACTCTCATCGAAGGGGAGAGCATCCTGAACGATGGTGTCTCCATCGTGCTGTACGCCGTCCTATTATCCGTTCTACAGGAAGCGCAGGCTGAAGGGGTCGCCGCCACTTCGTTCGTCACGACGAATCTCCTCGTCCGAGAGGTTGGCATCGGTATCGTCGTCGCAATCGTCGGTGGGGCACTCATCGGCGGGGTTGCTGGATACATCGCGTATCGTCTTTTCATCCTCATCAACGACCCGATGAGCGGAATCGTGTTCACCGTCGTCCTCGCCTATGGGGTGTACGTTCTCGCGGAACACGTCGAGGTCAGCGGCGTTATCGCAACACTCGGTGCAGGACTCGTCGTCGGAACCCACGGGGGCAACGACAAGATAAGTGCACGTACACGTTTGACACTCGGAACGGTGTGGGCGAGTGCGGCATTCATCGCGAACACCATCATCTTCGTCACAATCGGCGCCGCTATCCCGCTTGACCTCCTTGCGGACAACGTCACGAGGATTCTGGTCGCCGCGATTCTCGTCTTTTTCGCACGGGCCGTCGTCGTCTATCCCCTCGTTCGGTTGATGAACCGATGGCTACGCAATTCGATTTCTCGGTCGTCTCAGCACGTTATGGTCTGGAGCGGTATCCACGCCTCAGTCCCCATCGCACTCGTTCTCGGCCTTCCACGAAATTTTCCGGCAGGACTGCGGGAGGAGTTCGCCGCAATCGTCTTCGGAGTCGCAGCGATTACGCTCATCGTCAATGGACTCACGATGGGTGGCCTCATCGACCGCCTCGGTATCGTCACGAAGTCCGCGGCAGAACAGCGCTACGAACTGCTGATGGGTCGCCTTCACGGCGTCGACGCCGCGCTCGCGGGTGCCGACAATCTTCACGAACGGGACGACATCCCGAACGAGTTCTACGAGGAGAGCGTCGCGTGGTATTCTGCCCAGAAACGCGACCTGAACAGCAGCATTTCGAACCTGCTCGACGCGCATCCACACCTCCGTGAGAAAGAGAAACTCGCCGCAGAGCGCGAAATCATTCGACGCGAGATACTCGGCATCAAGACGGCGATGGAACGGGGAATCGTCAGCACCGACGTCGGCAATCGTCTCCTCGAAGAAGCGGAGCGACGACTCGAACGCGTCGTCGAGGGGCAACGTACATTCGATGCCGATTCCGAGACTGTTTGGAGGCCGACGGACAGTGAGTCCGATGACGACGGACGACGGGGAATCCCATCTGGAGACGAAAAGCCGGGGAGCGACTCGAAATCGTGATTACCGGCCGCCATCCGTTGCTTCGCCGCCCCTCCTCGCGTCATCGAGATCGTCCGTTTCGCGGGTCGTCGTCGATCCGATATCGAGACCGGTCGCCGGTTCCTCACCGCGAAGTTGTGGCAGGACGACCTGCAGGAACTGGACGACGATAACCATCAGCAACGGGCCGAGGAAGATACCGTACCATCCGAACAGTATCGGGCCGAGCAGGTAGGCGAACATGACGAGCGAGAGGTGGAACATCTTTCCCGATAGATACGGTCGGATGTAGGTTCGGACGATGTTATCGAACGCCAGCGTCATGAACAAGAAGAACACGAGAGGATACCAGAGGAACGTCGGATTGAGCTGAATCGCTCCCAACGCGAGAAACGCCGCGATAGCGAGGTAGATGACGGATCGACCGACCAGCGGCACGAGGGTAAAGATACCCGTGATGACCGCCAATAGTATCGTCACTGGAATGAGAAGGTTTCCTGGCGCGAAGAAATTGAACACGTTGTAGATGATGGCGGTCAGTATCATGATGACGAAGATGGTCAGCGTGTAGCCGAAATAGATGGAGTTAAGTCCTTCATCGACTGCCGCAAGGTAGTCGATAGATAGCGCATCATTCCCGAGAATCTGCTCTTTGCCCCACCGAGCGAGGCGCTCGTCGCTAACCAGGAGGAAAAAGCCCAACAACAGCGACAGGAACATCATGAACATGCTGGATGCGATGGCTCCAACAAAGGTTTGTGCACCCGTGAGCGCCGATTGCACCGAGGGTTCTTTGAGCGTCTTGGTTGCCGTGTCGAGCAGCTGATTTGGATCGTTCGGAATCGTCCCGACGTTGATCGGTAATTGCTGCAGGAGTTGTGTTGCTGCGTTCGAGGTCGCAAAAGCGGCAAACTGGCTGATCGCGATCGAGAGGAATACTCCCAGGAAAAGAACAATTGGCACGACAATAAGAAGCAGAGAGATTGCGGCCGAGAGATTTTCTCTCCTAATTCGGGTACTAAGACGTCGGTTTATCGGACGTGCGACGTAGTAGATGAATAGCCCGAGCACGACCCACGGAAGGAACGTGAATGCGACGGTGGCAATAATTCCGAACACTATTAGACCCGCGATCCACCATTTCAGTTCCGGCCGGGCGATACGAATTCGCGTCGTTTCCTGCCTCTCCCCACCCATGGACATATGATACCATAGGTCATCGAGAGGATTAGCTTTGCCGGCGGAGTCGAGGGTGATTTGGGGAAATTAGACGGTTCGCTGGCGACTCAATATCGCGATTGACCGAACGTGTCGGCAACCAAAGTTCGTCTGCGTCCGACGATTGAAAGACGGGGGTTGAGACTGGTGGGACGTGAAATCGTGGCGTGCCGACGATTCGTGAATCGAGGAGATACCGCCGCTTCTGGTGAGCGGACTAATCGGAGTTGCGTGGCGCTGATGGCTCGTCGGACTCGGGGTTCGATGAATCGTCCGACGGGTCGGATCCCTCCGGCTCGGACGACACCTGTCCACTCGGCGGTGTAACGGCGTCGAGAATTTCGTCAATGATTTCGACGGTCGAACGGTCGCTCAACTCGGCATCGGTGTTCAACACAATGCGGTGTCGGAGGATGGATTTTGCCAACGCTTTGCAGTCGTCGGGGATGACATACTCCCGGCCGTGAATCGCCGCTCGCGCCTTCGTCGTGTGCAAGAGCGCGAGCGTCGCGCGTGGCGACCCGCCGTGCGCGAGTTCCGGATGGTCTCGTGTCGCACCGACGAGCGATTGGATGTACTCCTTGACAGGGTCGGCCACGTGAACCGCCGTGACGTGCTCCCGTGCGGCCACGATATCCTCGATACTGAGCACCTGTGAGAGGTCGGATGGGCCGAGTTCGGGGGTCGTATTGAAGCGGTCGATGAGTTGTCGTTCGTCTTCGGCCGTCGGAAGGTCAACCGTAAGCTTGGTCTGGAAACGGTCGCGCTGTGCTTCGGGAAGTTCGTACGTTCCCTCCATCTCGATGGGGTTCTGCGTCGCGATGACCATGAATGGCGAGGGCAGGGAGAGCGTCTGTCCCTCGATGGTGACGGTCGTCTCTTCCATCGCTTCGAGGAGCGCACTCTGGGTTTTCGGCGTGGCACGGTTGATCTCGTCGGCGACGACGAGATTGGCGAAAACCGGCCCGCGTTGCAGTTCGAACTCCCCCGTCCCTTCGCGATACACGTGTGTTCCAGTGATGTCCGCGGGGAGGAGGTCGGGAGTCATCTGGATTCGAGAGACATCGAGGCCGGTGGTGTGGGCGAAAGCGTTCGCAATCGTCGTTTTCGCGACGCCGGGAACGCCCTCCAAGAGGACGTGCCCACGCGTGAGAAGTGAGACGGTGATTCCCTTGATAACGTCGTCGTTGCCGATGAGAAGCGCATTCATTTCATCGGCCAGCGTAGAGTAGAGTTCCTCCGGATCCATCGTTAGCGGGGTTTCTAAGGAGAGTTGATAAATCAACGGGTTCACTGTGGAACCTGACGGCATCGGTATCATGAACGAACCGACTAAATTGTTCTACGATCCTTTTACAAGGAATCGATTGATTATTTTGGTAAACAATAGCCAAAATAGCAGATTCGGAGATGAGTTGTAGCTATATTTTTACTATCCACGTGTACCGGGAACGCTCAACGATTGTACCGCTGTTCATCGAACTCGGAGATGTTCGTTTCGAACGGCGTCGAGTAGCCACCCGTCGGCGACGAGTTAGAATCGTGACGCGTGATGGCATAGAACAGCAATCCAAGGCCTCCCGCCAGCAAGAGCCCTTCCCCGGATTGGAGGAGCAGACGTTCGGTGGTGTTCAAGTGGTAGTTGCTGCGGAGAAAGAGTCGGTATACCGGGGCCACAAGCCCACCGAGGACGATGAATCCGAATCCGATGGTCGAATATCGGTATGACGCACTTCTCGGGTTTTGATAATAGGCGAGGAAACTCAGCGTCATCAGGATACTACTCATGATGAACAACAGCATGTTGGCGAGGATGAACAGCCACAGTTCTGGCGGTCTAGCCATGATACGGAGTTCTCCACGATGTCGGCCAGTCGAACGGCTCGCTCGTACTCGCTTGTCTGTACGAAGTTAGTAGCCCTCCTAAGAAACCATCTACTTTCTTGAGGAGACGGCTATCCGGCCCGTGGAAAATGGCGAGAATCCGTTCAAAAACGGGGTCGCCCGTGTAGGCGACGTGATCCACTTCGGTATCGTATTCAACGATACCAGCGTCGCCGAGTTTTGGGAGATGCGTGTGCAGCAACGAAATCTTAATCTCGTCGAACGTCGATTGCGGCGGTTGCAGGTTTCCGCGCTCCCACTGGATGATTTCCCGTGCGAGGGTCGTTCGCGATACTGGTTCTTGCCTGTCCCTGAGGATAGCGAGAAGGAGCCGACGACGGTTGTTCGCCAACCCAGCAAGTACGGCGTCTACCTCTTCGTTCCCCAGATCGAGTATTCGACGGAATCGCGGATCGGAGAGCGCGACGTGATCCGTCGTGGTTATGAGTTCCTCGTCCGGTTCCCAAGTAATGAAGCCGCAATCTTCTAACACTGGCAAGTGGGTGTGGCGGAGGTCGAGACGGATACGCTGCGTATCGTCGGGCGGGGCGTACACCACCGGGATGTTCCGATCCCTCGTTGTGAGAGTCGTCGCAAGCTCCCGCAAGGACAGCTTCGAGTTCCGGTCAATGAGGATCGCAAGAACCGACCGCCGCCGGCTGTTTTGCAGTGCGGTAAAGATCGGGGACTCAGTCTTCACTTCATCCGGGTGCTCTTGTGTCTCCATCGTACACCCCCTACCCGCTCAACTGGATATGGACTCATGGGCTAAACTATGAGGCGTTTTCCAAACTACAGTGGTCTGTTCGCCGATAGGTTTCCGCCACCAATGCTATGAGAGGGATGAAATCCGATGGAAGCTGGGGAGGGACAGATTTTGGAGATAAATGACGTCAAAATTATAGCACGATTAACTACATACATGATTGAATATGTGATACAGCGAAGGACGAGTGAATACGGACAAGCAAAAATCGTCCCGAAACGGGGAGAAATATACCGTTTCGGGACGATTTCCTCTACGGCCACCCCTACTGACTCGTGCTGCTATCCGAGATCGATCGATATCCCTACTTCCCTCGTTTCTCGTTCAGTGACGAGACGACGCGGTTGATTCGTTCCGGTTCCCAGTCCGGATGGCGTTTTTCCAGATACGACGCCATCGCCTCCCCGGACATCGACGGCGGTTCCGACGGCGAGTGAGAACCGACGGATGCCCGCAGTCGGGTGAGGACATCCGGGCGCTGTGACCAGACGAAGACGAGCGAGATGGCGCCGAGACCAATGAGGAACTGTAAGACGGCGGATTCGCGAAGCACGAGCACCGCGAGTGCGAGCGGCGGCAGTCGGGTCGTGTGCGAGTAATCGAGGAGAACCGTCCTCTTGCCGTCGAATATCCCTCGGACGAATGCCCGATTGCCGGGTCGTTCGAGCATCGTATTGATAACGATACTCGAATCGCCGACGACGACGACACGCCCGTTACCGACCCGCTCGACGGTTGCGACCGCCGACGACCCGATGGACTCGTTCTCGTCCAGTCGCTGATTTCGGTTCGTGTCGAGGTAGGCGTACTCGGACGTAGCGACGAGAACGGTCGCGTTCCCCGGAGTTACGGCAGTTCCGTGATTGAATGTCAGTCCAGAGACGTTCGTCACGAGTGACTGGTTCGAAACGTTGCGGGCGACCGGCATCGCCGGAGACCGATACTGATACCGGGTGTCGCGAAGTGGCCGTCCGTCCAGTCGAGCGTCAATACCGAGTGCGGCAAGCATCGGATCGGTTCGCGATCCGTAGTCGTCGGCGACGAGGAGCGTTCCCCCTCGTTCGACGAACCGCCGGAGTCGGTCGTGCTCCGCCGCCGTGTAGTTGCGTTCTGGAGAGAGAATTACGGCGACGGTTTCGTTCGGCGTCACTCGTGAGTAGGCGCTCGTGTTGTGGCCGATTTCCGGTTCAGCACCGGCCTCTTCCGCGACTGTCCGAAGTTCGCTCGTTCCGTCCCATGCGGCGTTGTACGCGCCGAACGTCGCACTCGATGTCGAGGCGGCGACGAGAACTGCCCCGAGAACGATAGCCGTGAAAACGGCGAAGAGAATGGTCGGGGTCGAATACGAATCGAGCCGTTTCACCTCAGAGCACCCCCGGCGGAAGGATCGCCAGAATCCGGCGAATTACGATGATTCCGAACACGAGCAATCCGAGTCCGATAAGCCATTTCAATCGCCGACGCCACTGCGGCGTGACGTTGAACGGCGCCGTCAGTTCGACGATGACGAGAAAGCCGATGAGCGAAAGGACGAAAAACAGTTCCACTGAGAGCGCATCGAGCACCGTCAGGACGACGAGGGAGATGAGCATCCACGCTGCTTGGCCGTGGATGAACCGTTGACGGCGTTGGGTAGGCATCTAAAAACAACCACTGACGACTGGCTTACCAAAGTATCGGTCTGGTGTTGGATCGCGTACCGATACGCGAAACGAAGGAAGAACCGAACCACTCGATTCCATCGTATTTCCGTCTTATTCCGGAAGATACCTTCAACTCTTTGGGAACCAATATACTACCCCATGCCGACCGTTCAAACGAACGATATCGAGACGTACTACGAACGAAGCGGTGTCGGCCCACCGGTCGTGTTCATCCACGGCGCCATCCTCGACCACAACCAGTGGAAACCGCAAGTAGACAGTCTTAGCGGAGAGTACACCACCATCACATACGACGTTCGAGGGCATGGCCGAACTGGCGGGTCGGCGAGAGAGACGTATTCTATCGACCTATTCGCAGACGACCTCGATGCGCTCATCACGGCGCTCAACCTCGACAATCCCGTTCTCTGTGGCCTCTCCACGGGGGGCTGTATCGCACAGGTGTATGCAGCACATCATTCAGATCGGTTGGCTGGCCTCGTGCTCGCCGATACGTTTTCCCCAGAACTGTTCAATCGGCGCGAATGGCTCCAGCGGTCGGTGCTGTTGAAAGCCACGATTCCACCAACTCGGCTCATCGGTTACCAGCGTGTCGAGAAAGCGATGGTGTGGCTCCAAGAGCGAGTCCAAGGAACAGACGTCAGCGGCGACTACGAAAACATCGAGCGCCTTCGGGCGTCAGGGCCGAAACTGACGACGGACGAGTTCGCTAAGGTTATTCGCGCCGTCGCCGCCTTCGACGAGATGGAACTCAATTTCTCGTCCATCACCGTCCCGACGCTCGTACTGTACGGCGAACACGAACCGGCGTTCATCCGCCGTCACGCCCCGAAATTGGAGGCCGAAATACCGACCGCCTCCGTACGAGACGTTCCGGGTGCCGGGCACGCATCCAACCTCGATAATCCCGAGTTCTTTACGATGGCGGTACGGGAGTTCCTCGCTCAGCACGTCCAGCGCGACGCACCCAGTAGTGTCGACGGAATTGAAGACGGTGATTGACATCCTCCCCGTGTTCAAGGGCGAGGCTTTCTCGCCTACAATTCAGTAAGTACAGCAAGGTTCGTGGCGAATGCGTGATGCCGAAAACGAAGTATCTAACAGAATGGGGGCGAGATACCACATCAATGTGGCCCTGGGGACATCTCGCCGTCGGATATCTGCTGTATTCGCTATCGTGTCGACTGTCCACCCATCGTGCTCCGACGGCACTCGGGACGCTGTTCGTCGCGGTTGGAACCCAGTTTCCCGACCTCATCGATAAGCCGTTCGCGTGGACGTTCGCCATCCTCCCCACCGGTCGGTCGCTGATGCACTCCGTCCTGACGGCAAGCCTGATTCTCGGTGGTGGCTGGCTACTCACACGAAAATATGCGAAGCGGATTCCATGGCAGGCGTTCGCCATCGGCTATGTAAGCCATCTCGCGATGGATTCGGTGAAGTCGCTGTTGAACGGCGAGGTTTCGAAGCTGAGCTTTCTGCTGTGGCCTGTACTCCCATCGCCGTCGTACGAGACCCAACAAAGTTTCCTCGCACACTTCGCGGAACTCGATTTGTCCGCGTTCGTCATCTTTCAGTTCATCCTGACCGGGGTTGCGTTCATCGTCTGGGTAGCCGATGGAGCACCGGGGTTCCGGGCGTTTCGGAAGCGAAAGTGGCTTTCTACAAGCAACTAGCGCCCATTTTTGGTGGGACGAAGCTGTCAAATACAATCTTACGGAATTGTAGGCGAGAAAGCCTCGCCCTTGCGGGCGGGGATGAATCGCCGTCTTTGGTCACTTTCACTGTCCGGTAAAATCTTAGGTTCCCTCCCGTCGTCTCTATGTCTATCCGACGCGGCCTGTCCGCGCCCATACCGGGACAATCGGACAAATTCGGACCTCTCAGCCGAGACTCGAAGTACCCTTTCGGGAGAGGTTGGGTACCGACGCTAAATAACCAAGTACCTCTGAATCCCGTCCGGAATACGGACGAGATAGGAGTAACGGCTACTTGGCATAGCCAGCACCTCGTCGGTGTGTAAACCTTAAACTCCCAACGCAGCCGCCTTTGGTGTGGCTCTGGCGGTGGGAATCCTCACCCTTGAGGGCGGGGAGGATGTCAAATGAATCCCGTTACTAATAAATTTACACTCTTGACAGGGGGTGTCTGCTGTGTGTCCGACGCACATAATCATACAGATACAAATGCCGATTTTACTCGGTACTGGGGGTGGAACATCGTGGATAGTTTCCGGATTTTTGGGAGAAGGATAGTTCCTACAGTTCGTGAAGACTCGTCAGTTTTACTGCAAACTCCAACGAAGCAGATAGTAGAATTCGACGCTCACACTGCTCTTTCACTCTAAATTGTCGAACCGGCTATCTCTGAGGACGGATTTGAGCACGACGCTGGTGTCCTGAACCAACCGGTGTTCGAGATAGCTCCCTTGGCCACGACCGCCGCCCGTCCGGGTCGATTCGACGACGCCGAGAAACGCCTGTTCTTTCAGGAGTTCGTACACGCGATGTTCACTGAGGACATTCGCGTCGAGTTGGTCACAGACCGTTGAATACTGTTTGTAAATTCGACTCGTAGAGAACTCGTTCTCTCGATTCTCCCTGGTGAGCACGGCAAGCGAGTAGAGAATGAACTTCACTTGTGTCGTGGAACCGCGGAGAAGTTCTTCGAAACGATCGACTTCGGCCCACTCTTGGGCGTCCCGAACGTGTCCGTCGGTGATTTCCCCGTCGGCCCGTCGTTCAGCCAGTTCACCGGCGTGGCGAAGGATTTCGATAGCCTTGCGGGCGTCACCATGTTCCTGTGCTGCGAACGCGGCAGTGAGCGGAATCACGTCATCGGTGAGCACGTCGTCTTTGAACGCGTCACGACGATGCTCCATGATTTCGCGGAGTTGGTTCGCATCATATGGCTGAAACACGAACTCCTCCTCGCGAAGGCTGCTTTTGACACGTTCGTTTAAGCTATCTCGATACTCGATTTTGTTGCTGATGGCGACGATACCGAGATGGCACTCGGCTTTTCCGGATTCCCGCGCACGCGAGAGTTGCATGAGGACATCGTCGGTTTCGAGGCGGTCGACTTCGTCGAGGATGACGAGCACCGAATCGTAGCTCACGTCGAGAATTTCCCAGAGGTAATCGTAGTATTCTCCGCTTCCGATACCGGTTCGTGGAATCGAAAGCCCGGTCGACTCTTCGTCGTTCAACGTTCGTGTGATGCTTCGGGCGACACGGGTGTGGGTATCGTGCTGGGCGCAATCGACGTACACGGTGCCGACCGTGACGCCTTGTGCGTCGGCGGCTTGCCGCGCTCGCTCGGTAACGTGACGAGTGACGAGTGATTTGCCCGTTCCCGTTTTCCCGTAAATCATGACGTTGTTCGGCGGCTCGGAACGAACGATCGGTCGGAGTTCGGCGGCGACGGATTCGATTTCCGTATCTCGGCCGACGATACGCGCGCTCTCTGGAACGTGTCCTACCTTGAGGAGTTCCTTCCGTTCGAAAATTTGCGTAGAAGAGTCCTCGTTCTCGACACTAAATAGCGGATCTTCGGAAGGATCCTCGAAATCAGTTATCCGAGTCGGTTCATCTGACATACAACACTCAGTGTTCGCCGCATATAAATAATTACTCCCGGCAGGCCAAGAGTGTAACTCCTCGAAATATCGCATACAGGAGGTCTGAATGACGGGTGCGACGATAACACCAGCGTAACCATGGACAGAGTGTAAGTCGCTACGGACGTCGTATCCCGTTTTGCTCTAGTCATCTTATTTTGTGTCACTTTATCATCTTATCATCTCCAGGGACACACCCCTCGTCCAGAGTGTATAGCGACATGAACGTCGTTGTCTTGGAGAGTTTCGTCGGGGACACCCCTCGTCACGAGTGTAACTCATAGTAGCCTCGTAACGCTTGCTAAAAGAATTTTGGCGGGCACACACCCCTCGTCCAGAGTGAAACAAGGAAAGGGAATTGCTTGTGTGTCGATATCGGTGGGCCGGAAGAATCAGAGGACGCAGTGTGGTGATAGATGAAGCAGGCAATGGAGTGATGGATTCAGTAGAATGACGGATGCAGTGATGAAATCAGACGTGAAAACCGAGGTCAAGATCGAAGCAGTGAAAAATCAAAAACGCGAGAAACGCCACCGTTCGAAATGGGACGAGTCGTTTGTCGAGTTCGACTGAAGATTTGGCGTTGTTTATACAGTGTTGATTATAGCTGTATAGAGTTCAAACACCGCGAAGTTAACAGAGTTACTGCATGCTAAGTGACTGCACCCATACATTTAAATAACTCCATCTCGAATAGTCCATTAAATATAATCCGTCAAAGAATATGACGGATTCACAAATCCGTCATTATTTCCTAACGAAGCGAGGGAAGCCGTTATTCGACCGTTTCCTGGCTCAACTCCCGTTTAAGGTCGCGATAGACATTCACTCCGCGATACCTCTATTCCGACCTCCCTTTCGACTCAACCCCAACCCACCTTTCTCCCAATACACTCTGGACGAGGGGTGTGTCTCCCCACACAACTTCAATCTCCATACCGCGCAACGGATACTGTTTCCGACCGAATAATTTCCACATCTCGCATTCGTTTCACTCTTGATGGGGGGTGTCCCACGCGAGAATTCCTCTTTTGCTGGGCTCCGCCAATTCCGATGGAATACTTGTCACTAGGATAATATTCACGAACGTCGTTTTCTCTGTACAATGGGAACATCCGAGGATCGGCAAGTCGTCGTCATCACCGGCGCGAACGAGGGAATCGGCTATCACATGCTAACCGCGCTACTCACAAACGGCTACCGAGTCGTCGGTTTCGATATCAACGGAGCACACATCCGGTCACTTCAGGAAACGCACCCTGAGCGGGTACAGTTCCATCGATGTGACGTGGCAGTCGATGAGGATATCCGAACGGCAATCGACGACGTTCTCGACCGATGGGGCCAGATAGATATCCTCGTCAATAATGCCGCGATATTCAATTTCGCTCCCTTCGAGGAGCAGACCCTTGCCGATACAAGGCGGGAGTTCGAGGTAAATTACTTCGGCTACGCTCGGACGATTCGAACCGTCTTACCGCATATGAAGGCTCGGAACAAGGGTATTATTCACAACGTGAGTTCCGGCGTTGGACTCGTCGGCCATCCGGGACTCACCGGATATGCCGCCACCAAGGGCGCGGTCGAGGCACTCACCCGCTCGCTACGGCTGGAACTGCAACACGAGAACGTTTCGTGCACGATAATGCATCCCGCGCTATCGAACACCCGGTCGGCTGCCAAACTTGGATATCCCGAGTCCGTACTCAGCGATCCCGCGGACGTTGGCCGTAAACTGGCCGAAAAAATCGAATCGACCGATCCTGTCATCACTGCTGATTGGAAGACAAAGATGGGATTGTATATCGCCCAACGGTTTCCATACATCGTCAGGAAAGGTACCGCCCGGTTCGTGGAGGCAAAGAGGACGACTTCCGGACGATCCAACAGGTGATAACCCCGTCACCCAATCTGCCCCGCTCCACCTATCGTTTCGTTTTTCTTCCCCTGATGATCACGGTCGCTGATACACTCACGATGCTTGTTGAGCGCCCCAACGACTGTTGGCCGTTACAATCCGTTTTTACGTGCTATTCTTCTTCGGTACATTGGTTGGTGGTTCTGCTCGAAATTTTCGACTAGTATATTCATTCAGTATTTTTCACTGTTTTTGCCCAGTATTCTTTCCCAGCATTCTTGCCCAGTATCCTTAACCAGTATCTCTGCCCGGTATTCTCTCTCAACATTTCTGCTCAGTATTCTTTCCCAGTATTTTCGACAATGCCAACTCGTCAGTAATACTGATTAGAAACACTGCTCAATAACACTGCCCAAAAACACTGCGCAGAATTGCTGTCTAAACCCGCTGTCCAATACTTTTTGAAAGTACTACTGGCAGACATGGCTCGCAGGCGTCGCTTGGTGTAATTCTGAGTTGCAGGGGGAGTCGACCCATCGGTTTCGCTTTCCGACCAATAGTGCGACCGCTGCTGCTTTCGTCTCGATTTTTGCGAGTTCTGCGCCACCTCACTTGAAGCGTTCGGCGGCGACCATCGCGTGAAACCGCTCGCGGAACCGGATGAGACCGGTGTCTTTTCCGTCGTAAACCTGGTTCGTGAGCAACACCGCGAACCGGTCTCGGTCGTGGTCAAGCCACAGCGAGGTGCCGGTGTAACCTGTGTGACCCAGTCCGGTACGCGACCAGTTCGGCGCGGGATAGGTCTCATCGGCGAGTCGCCATCCGAGGCTGTGACGACTCTCCAGTTCCGGAAGCCAATCGTCTCGTAAACGATTGGTCGTCGCTTGCGAGAGGAGCGTCCCGTCGGCGGCGAGGTACGCCTGCGCGAACGCCGCGAGGTCATCGATTGTCGTAAAGAGGCCGGCGTTTCCGCTTTCACCATCCATTGCCCATCCCAACGGGTCATGTACCTCGCCCCGGAGGATTCGGTCGCGGTACTGGTGGTCGTAGGTCGCGGCCAGGTTCGACCCGTCCGGATGCGGCCCGAGACAGGAGTTGGCCATTCCGACGGGGCCGAAAACGTGTCGCTTCGCAAGCTCCGCGAGCGAACACCCTGTTGCCTGTCGAAGCGCCTCCGCCAGGTAGACGAAGTTGAGACAGCTGTATTCGTTTCGGCTTCCGGGTTCGGTTTCGAGTATCGACCGGCTCCGGAGTCCGTCCAACACGTCCGTCGGCGACTGCCACGATTCGGAAAACGAATAGGGCTGAAAACCGGAACTATGGGTCAGCAGTTCGAGCAGTCGAATCCCGCCGCGTCGGTGCCCATCGAGTGTCGGAAGGTGTCGCCGAAGGTCGTCCGAGAGCGTGACGATTCCGGATTCGACGAGCGAGAGCGCAGTTGTCGCCGTCACGACCGGTTTCGTCAGCGAAGCGACGTCGAACACGGTTTCGCGGGTCATCCCCTCGCCACGTTCGGGGTCGCGCTCGCCGACGACTGCAACGCGGTCGAGGCCCGATTTGGTGCCGATAGCCGCCACGGCTCCGGGATACACACCTTCGTTCCGCCCGCGTTCGAGCACTGCTTCGAGCGGATTTTCTCCTGTCGAATGTGTCATTCTGCTGGACGAGGGTTGCAAATCGCCTTAACTGCTCTGTCCGGTCGAGGTCGCGGAAAATCTATTTGTGGTCTCCGTCGGAACTGACAATCGAATGAGCTACGATTCCTTATTGTTCGACGTCGATGGCGTTCTTCTCGGATTCCATCCGAACCATCCGACCATCTACCGGCAAGCCGTCGTAGCGACGTTCGACGCGTTCGACGTGTCGCCCTCAACCGCCGACGTGGACGCCTTCATCGCCGGAGCAAAGATCGACGACATGCGACACGTGTGCGACAGACTCGGGGTCGATTTCGACGAATTCTGGCCGAAACGTGAAGCGAACGCCTCCAGGCTCCAGTGCGGAATGATGAATCGCGGCGAACGGGTACCCTACGACGATTGTGCGGTGCTTTCCGATCTCGCCGCACATCACCGGGTGGGCGTTGTCAGCAGCAATCAGCACGAAACCGTCGAGTACATGCTCGAACAGTTCGAGTTCGCCCATCTCTTCGAAACGGTGTACGGCCGCGATCCGACGGTCGAAGGGTTCGGACGAACGAAACCGGACACGTACTACATCGAGCAAGCACTGGCTGACCTCGGCGTAACGGGCGGCTTGTACGTCGGCGATAGTGCGTGCGACGTTCGTGCGGCCCACGACGCAGGCCTCGATTCGGTGTTCGTTCGACGGTCACACCGCGAGGGATACGACCTTCCGGAGGAACCGACCTACGAGGTGACATCGCTCACTGACCTTCCCAACATTCCGGGCGTCGCCTCGGAGTTTTCCGCGTAGTCCGTGCAAAGCAACGTCGCCAGTGCGATGTACCGGGTTCAGTTCGTCGTGGTACAGCGGTCGTTCAGCTCGGCGGACAGCGTTTTCCCATGACGACAGGACGGGTCGCACCGGTCGCGCTGGGGACGTTGTTCGGGACGCCGTCTAGCGCTGCCGCGGCGAGCAAGGCAAACGCGACGGCTTCCTTCGCGTCCGCACCGATGCCGTACTCGTCGATGGTTTTGACCGGGGCATTCAGTTCCGCGTCGAGCATCCCAACGAGAGTCGGATTGAACGCACCGCCGCCGGAGACCACGACTTCGTCCGGTGTTTGCGGCAGAAATCTATGATACGCCTCCGCGATGGAACGGGCCGTCAGCGCAGTTGCCGTTGCGACGATATCCTCGTCCGGAAGGTCTCGTTCGCGGCAGGTAGCGATGAACTCCCGTGCGTACGTGCGACCGAACTGCTCTCTGCCGGTGGATTTCGGCGGTTCGGCACGGAAGTAATCCTCGTCCAGTGCATCGCTGAGAATCGCGTCGCTGACCGTTCCGATGCGGGCGATTTCACCGTCTCTGTCGTACGTTTGATCGCCGTTAGTCAATTGTTCGACGACTCCGTCAATTACCATGTTTCCGGGTCCCGTATCAAAGGCCGTGACGTTTTCCGGGTTCGACCCGGGAGGCAACGCGGTGCAGTTTGCGATACCACCGATGTTCTGCGCGACGCGGAACGACTCGTCGTCGGCGAACAGGACGAGGTCGGCGAACGGGACGAGAGGTGCGCCGTGCCCACCAACCGCGATGTCGGCGGTTCGGAAATCGGCAATCGTCGTGACGCCGGTTCGTTCGGCAATGAGGCTTCCGTCCCCGATTTGGAGCGTCGAACGGAGTCGGTCGTCGCCCACGGGCATCGATTTCGGGTTCGGTTCGTGTCGAACCGTCTGGCCGTGTGACCCGATTGCATCTACGTCCTCGAGGTCGAGGTTCGCGGCCGCAGCGGCCGCTGCGGCCGCATCCGCAAAGACCGTTCCGAGGGCGACATTCAGCGAGCACACCTCGGCGACGGTTCCTTCGTCGGTGCACGCAGTTTCGATTCGATTGCGGAGTGCCGAGTCGTACGAACATGTGACGAACGACTCGACGGATACATCGTAGTCCCGTCCGGTATTCCCGTCGCCTCGAATCCGACAGCAGGCCGCATCGACGCCGTCGAGCGACGTTCCGGACATGAGGCCGATGACGATGCGTTCGCTCACGGCGTCACCCCGTCCACAGTTCTTTCCTCACGGAGTCGTCGGCGAACCTCGGCGGTCATCCCTCCGCTGTTTCTCACAGCGCACCTTAAAATTCCGCTCCAAAAGCTGCCGGTTTATTCTCTTTCGCGGTTGCGCGTCGGTGGGTCGTCGATATCGTACATCATTGTCTCCAACTGCTAGTCGAGACCGGCGGTGAGGCCGCCATCGACGACGAGTTCGGTGCCGGTGACGAACGACGCGTCCGCGGAGGTGAGATAGAACGTGGCGGCGGCAACGTCCTCGGGGCGTCCGAATCGACCGACGGGATACTGGTTCAGCCACACCTCCCGAACCGATCCATCGGTGGTTAAGTTCTCGCTCGACGCGTCGGTGATGATGCTTCCCGGACAGATGGCGTTCGAACGCGATTCCGGAGCGACGCGTACGTTCCGTAGGTGTCGATTCGAACCGGTTGTTCCAAATACTGGAGCAAAATCCCCTCCTCTTCGAGTCGGGTGGCGACGCGGACGGCGTCCTCGAACGTCCATCTCTGATTGAGGTCGAGTCGAAACTCCAGTTTGCCGTACTCCGTCGTGCATGGCACGAATCCGTTCGACATCTTCGTGCCAATTCGCCCCAGCTTTCGTCTTCAACGTCGAGAATCCGTATTCGACCGCCCGTTTGGCGTAGACGCGCGATTCCTCTGGACCGAGGATGCCGAGACAGGTCGCACGGCACCACCTCGCGGGTCTTGCCACCGAGCAGCTAATGGCGGGAACGCCGACTTTCTTGCCAAATGCGTCCCAGAGTGCGGTTTCGACGGCACCGAGAAACGGCCGAACTTTCACGTACGGGAATTAGGACGACTCCACGAAGTCGCGAATTTGACCAACCTCACGGCCGACGAGATCGGGCGCGCGATTACGTCGTCCACGACTGCTTTCGTCACCGCGGCGGATTTCATCCCGACGAGCATCTCGCCCCACCCAGTCACGTCCTCGTCCGTCTTGACTTTGACGAGCATTCGCGTCACTGTTTCGACGCTATCGTGATTGCTCACGTAGGGTGCGAGCCCCAGTTCCGATTCGAGCGGTTTGACGGCCATCTCTACCGGAATGGCCGACACGTCCGTAATCGACAATACGTGACCCTCGAATCCGATCACCAAATAACTCCGTACGGCGGCGATTTCACTTTACTAGGTTTCATCTTCGAGGACGATTCCATGATCCCCGTGTCCCGACCGTGCTCCGGAGAGCGGTGATTACCCCCACGACCACTGTTTATAAATTGTATGATGATATACTGAACTACGTTACCTGAAGTCAGGCAGGTCACGGATAATCGGTTGACTCGCCCAAACTGCCGACCTTGAGAATTCTGCCTGAATGAACCCTAATAAATATAGTCATCGGAGTGTCATCTTCGCGATATGGACGCCCTGAATCGCCTCCATATGATAGGTAAATCCCCTCAAATTGGGTAACGTAGTCTCTCTGCAATCTTGGGAGTTGTAACACTGCTAATGAATGGCGGCTTCAATTCATCTGTCGAACAATGATAGACCCCGAACCACCGGGTGACGAAACAGCCGGAATCGATCTCGGCATCTGTAATTTCGTCGCCCTTTCGTTCGGCGGCGAGTCGATTCTGTTTCCCGGCAACTTCCTGAAGGAATACGAATACTACTTCGGGAAAGAGAAAGCCAAGTGTGACGATTCCCGTTCTCGGAAGCGAATGCGGATTAACCGCAAACGAACCGACCGACGGTCGCACTTCCTTCATACACTCACGAAACACATCGTTGCCGAATGTTTTGAAAGACGTGTCGGAACAATCGTTGTGGGTGACCTCGGAGGAATCCGGGACGACGAAGACGGTGACGCACAAAATTGGGGTAAACACGGCAATCTCGACTTGCACGGATGGGCGTTCGACCGTTTCACCACCCTCCTTGACTACAAGGCTGAAGCCGAAGGTATCGAGGTTGAGTTGGTGTCAGAACGCAATACGTCGAAGTCGTGTTCGGTTTGCAGTACGACAGATGTCGATCAGCGTGTTGAACGCGGGTTGTACGTTTGTGAAGTCTGCGATATAGCGGTGAATGTCGATATGAACGGTGCTGAGAACATTCGACAAAAAGTAACTCCGAGTCTCGTCTGTGATGGCGGAGATAGGAGTACCGGCTGGTTAGCACAGCCAGCGGTTCACTTGTTCGACCGCAGTGCGGGCGTTTTCACCCCACGAGAATAGGTTAGTCACCGCGAACCCTAATATCCCAACCGCGATCGGGATTCCCGTGTCTTCAGGCACGGGAGGATGTCAGGGGGAGCCATCGTCGGTCTTCTGGTTCCCCAAGCGGTACGAAGTTGGAAGCTGTGTTTCGTTATCTTTAGCTGGCTAAAATTTACTCGGCTAACTATTTTCCCAGGATCGAGGCCATCCCTTTTCTCTAGCAGTGTCTGCTATTCTCGTTCCCCCTCTCCAGCAGGTGAGAAAAGCTGTCTCTGTATAGAGAATACGGTCAATTGATCTATTACTCCTTTTGATGCTGTTCTCTATCGACCCCACAACGCTATTATCGGAGTATGAAAAAACCAATCAGTAATAATTATCCGAGAAATATTTTCGTCAATTAATGTTCTCGTATGGCATGTCGATATTCTCTTGGATTTGTATCAGCATTCGCCGTAACAGCAGCCGTTCTTCAGTCGTGAAGCCATCCAGCATCGCATCCTCTGCGCGATTCCAGCACGCTTCAATCGGGTCAATCATATCTTCACCCTCTTGCGTCAGAAAAACTTGTTGAACACGCGCATCGTTCGGATCTTGGCGGCGCTCGATAAGGTTGGCGTCTTCGAGCTTCCGTACAGCTTTGGTGATTGATGGAGGTTTTACAGATAGGGCTTCAGCTAAATAGGACTGGGAACAACCATTGGTTTCTGCCAGTTGAGCAAGAACGAGTTCTTGTCCTCCTTGTAGGCCCAATTTGTCGAGCGCTGCGATGAGATAATTCTGTTGACGTTTCGAGGCATTCGCTAGCTGGTACCCGACCGAGTTCCAAATCGTTGAGCTATCCATGTGGTGTGACAATAACAGTTAGCCGGGTAATAAGATTGGCGCTGTCCGGGCACTTATCCTAATCGTTTTTCGGAAGTCGTTGAGGAATGCTTCATTCCCAATCCGGGAGGAACGAAGGTTGTGAAACGGTACGCTTGCGTGTGCGACGACTGAAAAGTTCACCATTGCTTAGATCACTTCCCGCTGCTTGTTGGTTTCACTAAGTAGTTGGTGTAGTCACGTCATTAGACAAAGCAAATTACTTAGTAACGGATTTTCAACGGCAGTTCACGTGTGTAGTCTCCTGGGAAGGCGCAAGCGTTGATCGCTCAGTACGACCAACATATGGAGATTGAAGGGCAGTACGTGACGATCAAGCAGCACTTCCTCTCGAAAACGAGATCGATGGATTTCCTCATCGATCTCGTGATATATAACGTCTGGCCCTTGGCGAACTGGCGACTGATATGATAATAAAATAATATTTGGGCTTGCCATAGCTGAGATGATAATTTATAATGAAGCACATCATTTGGAAACTTTGCAATCAAAACGGATGTAAGGTGGGGAGCAACTGAATAACATTACATCTCTATGTGTGTAATGGATGGCGATCCATCACTGTAGTATATTTCATATTCTCTAGCTATTATGGAGCATCTACATCGTTTCTACCATAGAATTTTAGAACACAACGTAAAAGCTGGCCAATGAATTGAGTTCTGGCTTTCACTATTCCAGGGAAACTGATGTGCATCTCAAACACCAATGTCTCGCTTATCGCCTAACCGACGGAACCAGACATCAGCCGAATACGTAACGACGAGCAATTCGATTAACGTCTCATCACTGATTTTGGGTGGACAGCTATAATGAATGTCTGAAATCTATTTGGAATACTGGCTGGCTGAACATATGTCAACCGAAGTGGTTATCGGAACGAAAGTGAGTGCAGTAGTCTACACGACCACTAGCATCCCGAGGAGGGCTCCGTTGTGCGATATGGGACATGAGCTACGAGCCCAGGCAGTCACGGAACCCAATCACCGGATGTTGCTGGAACAACTTAATGATATGTGAGAAAATAGCATTGCCTTTAAATTACCTCTGAAACACCTTCACTGACTCCAAGCCCAATCACACCGCTCACTGTCACTTTCTAAGAGCGCCGCCTTGAGGCCTGCCTGTCTCGCCGTAACGTCAACGATGTTGCGCAGAATTAGTGTGAGTGTAAGCGGGCCCACGCCGCCTGGGACAGGCGTAATAGCGCTTGCCTTTACTTTCGCGCTTTCGAAGTCGACGTCGCCGACGAGTTCATATCCCTTCTCCGTGTCGAGATCAATTCGATTAACGCTAATGTCAATTATCGAGACTCCATCCGAGATCATCGCCCCGTCAACCAGTCGCGGTACACCAGCAGCTGTCACGAGGATGTCGGCTCTTTGGGTTTTAGCTGCTAAGTCCGTCGTCGCTGTATGACATATTGTGACTGTCGCATCCCCGCCTGGGCCGTGGGCGAGAAACAGATTTGCCAGCGGCTTGCAGATAGCGGTGTTCCGGCCGATTACGACCACGTCTTTTCCCCTGGTCTCGATATCGTAGCCCGCAAGAAGCTGCAAGACGGCAGCAGGTGTGACAGGCGTCACCCACGGGTCACCGACGACGAGGCGTCCAAGATTCTCAGGGGCGAAACAATCAATATCCTTCGTCGGAGGCACACGGTTCCTGACCGCACTAGCCTCGATGTGGTCGGGGAGTGGTACCTGTACGAACAGCGACGTCACGTCGTCGTCGGCACCCAGCCGTTCGACCGTACGATAGAGTTCCTCTGCCGACTCGTTTGGCGGAATATCGACCCGCTTGGTCGGAATCCCGGCTTTCTCGCAGAGTTCGTGCTTTCGGTTCATGAACGCCTTGTCCGCATCGTCATCGCTCATTAGGACAGTCCCTAGCGTCGGTGTGATGCCATGGTCTCGGAGCGTAGCGAGATCCTCACGGACTCCTGTGCGCAGATCCTCCGCGAGTGGTTGTCCCCTCATTAGTGTTGTGGCTGTCATGAGTCTCAGATACATTCTTGGAAAGGAGTAGAAAAATATCCTTCGCAGAAAGGAGACCTATCCGATGAAGATCGGCAAGTGAACTACCCCGCCCTACTCGGCCGTATGGCCTCGCTGCGGACGGGGCTTCCTGCTTCGAGGACGCGCTTTGCAGACACAACCGTGTCCGTCGGGAGCGCAGTCTCCGCAGGCGTTGACGAGACGCTTCGCGTCTCGTCCGCGCACAAGAGCAAAGCTCTTGTGAACGCTGTATCCCTCCCTACTCGCTCGCGGTGCTCGCTCCTTGAGGAAGGGGCCTTAGCGCCTGCATTCAGGCAAATCGCGTTATCAACCAGAATTAATCGGTGTTCTTTCGCTCTTGGGTCGGGTGATCGCTGATATACACTTTCGTGCTGTCCGGGACGTCTTCGGTAACCCACGAGTTGGCACCGATGCTAACGTGGTTCCCGACAGTAATAGCTCCGAGTACCTTTGTGCCAGCACCGATAACGACGTGGTTACCAATGGCCGGATGCCGTTTGTAGCCCTTCTTCAGTCTGTGTTCCTCACTTTCGTCCTCTTCGAAGTGTAGTGCTCCGAGGGTCACGTCTTGGTAGATACGAACCCACTTTCCGACGGTAGCTGTCTCGCCAATGACAACGCCGGTTCCGTGGTCGATGAAGAAATATTCGCCGATTGTGGCGCCCGGATGTATGTCGATACCAGATACTGTCTTCGCATATTCGGTCAGCTCGCGGGCGTACTCGGCCTCCTCCGCTGCGTAGAGCGACTCGCTGAACCAGTATCGCGAGGAAACCCGGGTACGAGCGGATTATCTCCATATCCTCGTTCCAGCACGTCGGGAAGAACAGCTGCTTCAAGATGTTGACCTCATCACATCTGTACTCACACCGCGGGAACCCGATGGGAGTCTGTGTCGGGAATGGCTTCGTGTCATCCTCGTATGAGGCGAATAGTCGCCGGTGTGCGTCGCCAGTATAACTGTATTGCATAGTGACGGTCTCTATTGGCTCCCATAGTTGTAAATGCTAACTATAGGGTAGCGATGAGGTATTTCTAGCCTGGTTCACACAATCGTCGGAGGCCGTCTCCTGTTTAGCCGGGGATACATATTTCACGATGAATTGCGATACTAAATCTATGACGGGTGAATGCTACTACTGTCGTGGAATAGTGCTAGCAAACGAGGACGACGATATCCTGTTGGACGATCACGCAGATCACCAAGTGTATATGCATAAGCAGTGTGGGGAGAGTTACAACGTCATCAAGGAACAGACGGGGTCGACAGCCACAGTCGAGATAATTTGTCCGGAATGTGGTGCCGTCGAAACACGCTGACAACACAGTCCGTCAGTGGTATTCCAGATTGTCATGCTGGAGGAGTACATCTGCCTTGGAGAAGTGGCCATGGAGTGTCACATTGTCGTTGGTACCGCGAACCATATTTATCGCGGCTACGGCGCGTCATAATGACTACAAGGCGGAAAATGTTGAACGTGAATGGCGAGTATTCGCCTACCCTGATAACGGGTTAGAACGGGAGTCCACGCTGAATGCCACGCCCTGAAGGGCGTGGTAACTTACTGAAGTGTGGCTTTGTTTCTATGGGAGATCGACGGGCACACCCGACTGTAGACTCGCCGCTTTGATGGTATTGTACATGAGCATCGCGATGGTGAGCGGTCCTACGCCACCGGGGACGGGCGTGATGGCACTCGCCTTCTTCTTGGCGCTCTCGAAATCGACGTCGCCGACAAGTTCGTATCCTTTCTCCGTGTCGGCGTCGACGCGAGTGATACCGACGTCGATTACGGTTACGTCTTCCGAGAGCATCTCGCCGTCTATCATCTCGGGGACTCCGGCGGCGGCGACGACGATGTCGGCATTGCGAGTCTTTGCGGCGAGATCGTCCGTCCGGGAATGACAAACTGTCGTCGTCGCATTGCCACCCTCGTCTCGCTGGATGAATAAGTTCGCCATCGGTTTGCCAACAATGTCAGACCGGCCGACGATGACAGCATCCTTCCCCTCAATATCGATATCACAGGCCGCCAGTATCATCTGAATACCGTGGGGGGTACAGGGTTTATAACGGGCATTTCCTGCAACTAGTCGTCCGACGTTTTCTGGATGAAAGCCGTCGACATCCTTCATCGGGTCAATGCGCTCCAGAACCGTTCGCTTATCGACGTGGTCGGGAACGGGCATCTGGACGAGAATGCCGTGGACTGTTGGATCCTCGTTCAATTGGTCGATTCGGTCAAACAGAACTTCCGCTGGCTCGTCTGGATCAATCTCGTGGTGGATTCCCTTGATACCGATTTCCTTGCAGGCTTGCTGTTTCATCGAGACGTACGTCTCGCTCCCTCCGTCGCCACTCATTAGCACTGTCGCTAGACCTGGCGTCACACCCCTGTCGTCCAATTGGTGTGTACATTCTCTCACGTCGGTTCTGATTTGATCTGCGATCTCATCACCATCGATTATCGTAGTCATTGTTGGTGTGGTTGCTGTCGTGAGTGGTGCTGTCCGGGCTCGTCCTCGGCATCGTTCGAGTGAGGCCCGGATACCGATGCGCTGTTCGCGGGCATACTTCTGCCCAGTACACTATCGGTTCCAATCTCGGACTTGGATGATATAGTTAAGCACGAGGAATAGTTAACCCCTTGAAGTGAAGACAAATGTTCATCCTGAAATCGTTGTCTATTCGCGGTTAAATCAACACGATGGCCTCCATATCGAGGACCCGCACAAGGTTTTTGTCGGAACTATTGCAAGGTATAGATAACAGCGTCGAGGACTGCACATCGGCTCTGATAAAGGTAATCATATTCAAATGAATGGAATCAATGTCGTTACGAAAGAAGAATCGTTCGTGGAGGCCGCAGCATCGGCATCATCTGAGGCTCGGGTACCGGTCGAAGTGTGCATCACCGTTTCGGATCCGTTCGAGGCATATCGCCGCGTCCGCGAGCCCGATACCGACGGATTCTATCTCGAAACCACCGGTGGGCAGTCGGGGTGGGGCTACTTTGGCGTCGCGCCCGTCGAGCGCCTGCAAGTGAACGCGAACGCAATTCCTCTCGACGATACTAGTTCCAGCATCCAAGCAATCGACTCGTTGCTCGACCGCGAACAGCTCGTTCGCGGGAATTGCGATGTTCCATACCCCTGTGGTGCGTTCGGGTGGTTGTCCTACGATATCGCGCGGGAACTGGAGGAGTTGCCGGCGACGACGGTTTGCGATGGACTCCCGCGACTCCAGCTCGGGGTGTTCGACTGCGTTGCTGCCTGGGAGGATTCACCCGACGGCGATGTCCAGGTACACGTGACTGCGTGTCCCAACATCGAAGAGTCACCAGTGGCGGCCTACAAAGAAGGCCGGGAGAAGGCGACGGCACTCGCTGAGGCAGCGTTGCATGGGGAGAATCACGTTCAGCCCCACCCGACCACGAACCGGAAGGCGACATTCGAGAGTGAATGTGGTGAGGCGGCATTTGTCGATCGTATTCGGACGATCAAACGGTACATCCGGGACGGCGACACGTTCCAGACGAATGTCTCGCATAGACTGGTGGCACGTGCGGCGATCAATCCGGTCGAAACATTCGATGCGGTACGACGAGTGAATCCCGCGCCGTATTCCGGTCTGCTGGAGTTCCCGGATATCGACCTCGTCAGTGCGAGTCCGGAACTGCTGCTGGACGTCGAGGGGGATCGACTGCTTACCGAACCCATCGCCGGGACGCGACCGCGTGGGGACACGCCCGACGAGGATGCGGAGCTGGAACGTGATCTCAGCACCGACGAGAAAGAACGCGCCGAACACGCGATGCTCGTTGACTTAGAACGCAACGACCTCGGGAAAGTAAGCGAGAGCGGGAGCGTCGATGTCACGGAGTACCGCCGCGTTGACCGCTACTCTGAAGTGATGCACCTCGTCTCGCTCGTCGAAGGGAGGATGCGTGACGACGCGAGCATAGCCGACGCCGTCGCGGCCGTATTCCCGGGGGGCACTATCACAGGTGCTCCAAAACCCCGGACCATGGAAATAATCGACGAGGTGGAAACGACTCGTCGTGGGCCCTACACCGGAAGTATCGGCGTCTTCGGATTCGACGACAGGGCAACGCTGAACATCACCATCCGAACTCTGGTTCACCACGACGGCGAGTACCGACTGCGCGTCGGAGGCGGCGTGGTTTACGACTCGATTCCGGAGAAAGAGTACCAGGAGACACTGGACAAGGCCCGGGCGCTCCTAACGGCAGTCGACGAGGCGTTGGGGGAAGACGGGTCATTCGCTGTCGGGAATACCGCCGACCCGATGGAGGGAACCCGATGATACTCATCGTCGATAACTACGACTCGTTCACCTACAATCTCGTCCAGTACGTTGCCGAGGCGAGTGCCTCGGCAGGCTCTTTGGCGTCGCCGCGGAACGTCGGTAAGTTCGACGATGTCACGGTGCGGCGCAACGACGAAATCGACGTGGCAGGCATTCGTGAATTGGATCCGGATGGCATCGTCGTCTCCCCCGGCCCAGGGACGCCGGACGAAGCTGGTGTCTCGATCGACGTCTTCGCCGAGACTGAGTACCCCGCCCTCGGCGTCTGTCTGGGTCATCAAGCGCTCTGTGCGGCACACGGCGCGCAAGTTACACACGCTCCAGAAGTTATTCACGGGAAGCAATCCGAGGTTCGTCACGACGGAATCGGACTGTACGATGGCGTCGACGATCCCTTCAAAGTCGGTCGATACCACTCGCTGGCCATCCACGACGGAGAGCTGCCGTCCGAACTGACAAAGACGGCCTACACCAACGATGAGCAAGACGTCGTGATGGGTGTTAGACACGTCGAACGCCCCCATGTCGGCGTACAGTTCCATCCCGAAAGTATCCTGACCGACGCCGGGAAGCACATCGTGGAAAATTTCTGTACGTCGATCGCAAACGTCTGAGTCGCTAGACGAACCGCTTTCCACACGCTTCTCTTTCCGGCGGTCGTTTCGACCATCGGCGAACGAGGTTGCATCGATTCTGAACGAAAACAGTGCCATCGGCGTCGCTCCGGACTTGATTATCGTCATCGATCGACTGTCGAGAACAACCGCCGGAGGAAAAGGGAATCAGCGTTCTTCCACAACTAGTAAAATATTTGTTGAGATGAGTTTGTTCCGGCGCTAGAGCCGATATTTAACCGGATCGGGTGAATAGGCTTGGGCATGAAGCGCATCATCAGTACCGACGATGCACCGGCAGCAGTCGGCGCGTACAGTCAGGCGACGACCAACGGCGATGTTCTCGTTACGGCCGGACAACTGCCCTTGACGACCGACGGCGAGCTGCTCGACGGGTCGATCGTCGAACAAACACGGCAGTGTCTCAGAAACGTCGAGGCAATCCTCGAATCGGAGGATCTCGCGTTCGAGAACGTTCTTAAGACGACCATTTTTCTCGACGATATCGACGACTTCGACGAATTCAACGAAGCTTATAGCGAGTTCTTCCAAAACGATCCGCCGGCACGGAGCGCCGTCGGTGTCGATGCAGTGCCGAAGGGCGCGTCGATCGAGATAGAGGCCATCGCGACGAAAGAGTAACACCCGCACGTACGGGGGAGTCGCGCCTGCTCACCGCAGTTCCATCTGCTCGGCACGCTCAACGGCGAGGTCAGTTATCTCCTCGATACTGCTGTTCGAGCGGTCAGCGAGCACACGTAACATCATACCGAGTTGAACCGCGGCGGCCTCACGGAGTTCGGCCTCTGCCCCGGTGTCGTTACCGAAGTAATACTCGTGACGGCCGTCCTCGTGGACGATACCCGCATATACCGAACGCAACTCCTCGTCGGTGATCGCTGTCGATGCATCGGCCTTGACTTCCTCGAATCGTGGGTTTGCCATCACATTCGACACCGGGATAGAGGTTTCTAACCTCTTTGATCGACCGACAGGGTTGGGGGTACCGTGTTCAGCCAATCAAGAGTATCACTCTCCAATCGACATTCCACCCAACTGACTGATTGTGGCGCGAGTATTCGACTGCCGGTACTAAGCCTTACTTCGTAGCTACGTGGTTAACATCGAGCAGAGGCTATGGGATTTTTATCTCCAGAGTGCAACATCTCATGTCATGAATCGAGTTATCGGTGCAATCGGCCGCTCACCGGTCGTTCGTGTCGCGACCGCTGTGGCGACGAACGAGAGTGAGCAGATTATGACCACGGCACAGAATACTGCCGACTCGGTACCAGTAGTTCGAACGGGGCCGACCGGAATCGCGGAGAGCGACCCACTCGTCATGGCGACGAAATCGGGACGAACGGCCTTCTTCGCCGACCCGAAATCGTCGGCTGTTCATACCCTTGTCGAGACGCTAGAAGCCGGGTCGGTTCCGACGAACGGTGCGGATGCAGTCGTCGACCACGACCCGGAAACTACGTCGCTACCGGTTCCGGACGTCGAGCCGTTCTCGGTCGGCCAGCGGTCAGTGCTCGGCGCGTGTGGGTGGGTTGATCCGCTGAATCTGACTAAGCGATCCTTCGTCGCAACCGAGCAGACAGCCAAAGCGGTAACCGACGTTGGACTCCTCGGCCGTGGGCGCGGTGACGCCGCCGCGGACGAGCCAGTCGCCGACGTCTGGGAGACGGCTCGAAGGACAGAGGGAGATCCGGTCGTCGTCGTAAACGCGAACGAGTCCAGTGACACGCCGCGGGCGGACAAGACGTTGCTCGCCGGTGCGCCCATGTCGATCCTCGACGGATTAGTTGCCGTCGCGGAGTACGTCGGCGCCGACGACGCCGTCCTCTACCTGAACGAGACGGACGTCGAGTTGCATCGAACCCTTCGGAAGGTCGTCGACGCGGTCACTGAGGAACTACCGGTCGTTCCGCAGTTGGTGACTGGCCCCGACGAGTACCGTGCTGGCGCGCCGACGGCTGCACTTGAAGCGTTGGAAGGCGCCGACCGCATCGAGCCACGCCTCCAGCCGCCGCCACCCGCTGAATACGGGCTCTACGGCCGCCCGACGGTAGTTCACACGCCCCGGACGTTCGCCCAGGTTCAGCGTGCCATCCGGAAACCGGACGCGTTCGACGAGGGAGAGACCGACCCCGGAACCCGACTGGTCACCGTCGCGGGTGACGTTGCAAACCCCGCGATTATCGAACTGGCGTCGGACGGCAGCCTCGAGGCGACACTGGACGCCGTCGAGATGACGGGCAAGTTCAAGATGGCCTGCGTCGGCGGCATTCTCGGTGGTATCACCCGAAATCTCGACATCGCTCCGACCGCACGCTCCCTGCGTGCTGCCGGCGTCGGCACCGACGGAGTCGTCGAACTGCTAAACGAAAAGCGGTGTGCTGTCGCGACTGCCGGCAAGCGAGCGAACTTCGCCGCAACAGAGAACAGCGGCCGCTGTGTTCCCGGCCGCGAAGGAACAAAGCAACTCGTCGAACTACTGCGTGATGTCTACCAGGGGTCGTTTGAAACCGACAAAATTCTGGAACTGGGTCGAGTGATGAGCCGGTCGAGCAACTGCCAGATTGGGACTCACGCACCTCGACCTGTGACGACTGCCATCGACGAGTTTGAACTGGAATTCCGCGCACACGCCGATGGCCGCTGTCACAACGATACCTGTACGGAGAAACTATGAGCACTGACGATCCACTCCCAAGCGTACCGGACGTCGCCGACCCGCGGCCGGACACGCCGGTTACGGCCGAGTTCGAGACGGGCACTGCGAATGATCCAGACGTCGGCACCGATGATGACACACCGATAACAGTAACAGTCGACGGCGAACCAGTGACCGTTCCGACAGGGTCGACCATCATTGACGCGATGCAATCCGTGAGCGACGAGATTGTAACGGTTGACTCGGGCACGGACGGCGTCGAGGATGACGCCGACGTGCCAGCGCTTTGTTACTACGACCGTGAAGGCGATTGTAGCGACCAGATCGGCCCCCGGAGCGAATGTCGAACGTGTATGGTTGAGACGGAAACACACGGCCTCGTCCCCGCCTGTTCGTTCCCGGCCGAAGACGGACTTACCGTGCAGACGGACTCGCCAGACGCCGAGGAATGCCGTAGTGTCAACCTCGACCTCGTACTCTCGAACCACAATCTCCGCTGTACGACCTGTAACGGTAACGGCCGCTGTGAGCTGCAGGACGCAGCCATCAGCGAGCACGTCGATCACCCGCGGTACGGGGTCTTCGACGACCGCGACCAGTACGAACCGATTGACGACTCCTCGTCGTTCATCCAAATAGACCGCAACAAGTGCATTCTCTGTAATCGGTGCGTCGATGCGTGTAACGACGTCCAAGTCGAGGGTGTCCTTCGAATCGAAGGGCACGGCGAGGATACCCGGATCGGCTTCCAGTCCGACGCTGAGACGATGGACGACTCCGATTGCGTCTCCTGTGGCCACTGCGCAACCGTCTGTCCGACTGGCGCGCTAACCGAGAAGGGCATCGACGGGGTCGGGACGATTCCCCTTCCTGGGTTCACCCAACGGAACTCCGTCGGGGAGGTCATCGAACACGAAGACGTCGAGACGATAGACGACACGACCGCTCCCAACAGGTCGTTCGGTATTAACGAAACCGGGGATCGGGACGAGAAGACCGGTCTCGCCCGATTCATGGATCAGGTAAAGCACCGGGGTGGCGAACTCGGCCGGAAAGCGATGCTGGTCGGGGAACACACCGCCGAAGGCATCGCGGCGAATACGCTCCCAGAGGGGTACCTGTTCGACATCGCCAGCAAAGTCAGCGACTACCGGTTGGACTCGATCGAGAAAGCAGAGACGACGTGTGGATTCTGTGCTGTCGGGTGTCGCTTCGAGATGTGGGGGAAAGATGGCCAAGCTCTCGGTGTCGTCCCGGTCGACAACCCGGACGATGCGCCGGCGAACAACTTCTCGACCTGTGTGAAGGGGAAGTTCGGACACGAATTCGCGAACAGCAAGAAGCGGCTAACGAAACCACTCGTTCGCAACAAGAAGGGCGAACTAGAACCGACCAGTTGGAATGAGGCACTGGACTACGTTGCAGAACAGTTCACCGACATCCAGGAGGAACACGGCGTCGATGCGGTGGGGTGTCTCGCGTCCTCGAAAGGCACGAACGAGGAGGCGTACCTCGTCCAGAAGTTCGCCCGACAGGTGCTCGGAACCAAAAATATCGACAACTGCGCCCGTCTCTGTCACTCCTCGACGGTGGCGGCACTCCAGCAGACGCTTGGGTACGGTGCGATGTCCAACCGCATCAACGAAGACATCGGTCGGGCTGACGCATATCTCATTAGCGGATCGAATACGACAGAGTCCCATCCTGTCTTGGCGACTCGAATCAAACAGAACGTCCGTGACGGTGCTAACCTGATCGTATTTGACCCTCGGAAGATCGGCATCGCCGAGCACGCCGACCAATACACGCGGACGAGGCCAGGCTACGACGTGGTCTGGCTCAACGGACTGATTCGGTACATCATCGAGAACGACCTCCACGACGAGGCGTTCATCGAGCGCAACACCACTGGTTTCGAGAAGGTTCAGCAGAAGGTTCAGGCATTCACCCCCGAGCGAGTCGAAGAGTTGGCGGGCGTCTCACCGGAAGAACTGGCTTCGGCGGCCGAGACACTCGCAGCGGCAGAGAACGTCGTATTCGGGTGGGCGATGGGAATGACCCAGTCTAGCCACGGCACCGAAAACCTTCTCGCGATGGCCAACCTCGCACTGACGCTTGGACAGGTCGGCAAAGAGGGTGCCGGTCTCTCCCCATTCCGTGGCCAGAACAACGTCCAAGGTGGCGGCGGGGACATGGGAACGCTCCCCGGGAGTCTTCCAGGGTATCAGAATCCGGCTGACGACGAAGTCGGTGCGAAGTTCGCCGAAGCGTGGGGTGAGCGGCCGCCGGAAGAGTCCGGCCTCAAAGTGCCGGAGATGTTCACCGAGATACACCAGGGCAACCTCCACGGGATGTACGTCGTCGGCGAGAATCCCACCCTCTCCGAACCAGACGTTCAGCATGCTGAGGAGGGACTCGAGAAGATCGACTTCCTTGTCGTACAGGACATCTTCATGACGGAGACGGCCGTGCACGCCGACGTCGTCCTTCCTGCGGCGACGTCGCCTGAGAAACACGGGACGTTCACCAACACCGAGCGCCGCATCCAGCGGGTTCGGCCGAGCGCGGATCCACCAGGCGAAGCCCGACAGGACTGGGAGATAACGCAGGCACTGGCTAATCGCCTCGGATACGACTGGCACTACGACCACCCGCGAGAAATAATGGACGAGATTAGCACGCTTGTTCCTATCTACGGCGGTGTCGACTACGACCGCTTGGAGGAAGGGAGCGAGCACGGTTTGCAGTGGCCCTGTTGGGACGAAGACCACCCGGGCACACCGTACCTCTACGACTACGAGGAGGGGAACTTCAACTTCGACGATGGACGTGCGCGGTTCGTCCCCGCCGATGGCGGTCACCCTGGTGAACTCCCGGACGAGGAGTACCCGTACACGCTCACGAGCGGTCGTGTGCTCTATCACTGGCATACCGGCCAGATTACTCGGCGTGTCGAAGGATTGATGAGCCACGTCGGCGAGAGCTTCGTCGAGATTAATCCCGAGACGGCGAAACAGATCGGCGTCGAGGACTCCGAGTACATTCGCGTAGAGTCTCGACGTGGATCTATCATCCTCAAGGCCGAGGTCACCGATCGTGTCGGGCTGAACACGCTGTTCATACCGATGCACTTCGCTGCGGGGGCAGTGAACAAACTCACTCAGGAAACGTTCGACCCACAGGCCGGCATTCCCGAGTACAAGGTGTCTAGCGTCCGTATCGAGGCTCTCGGTTCTGAAACAGACGCCAACGTGCTCAAAACGCCCGACGTTGGAAACGGCAACGACGGTCATCAACAGCGATAACGCGAGTAGTACCAGGGTGTCTACCCTTGTTCGAGCATCACCGCCTGACGAACCCATTCTTCTTTTCCATTTAGGGATACGGTTTACAATGTAGGAGCGTAGTTAATAATGCTTCTCGGTTCAAAAAAGGACGGCCGTGGGATCAGGCGAAGTCGTTGAACCGGTTGTTCGTCGGGTACGGCACGTCTCTGTGTTCGATCCGGACGATGCGCCGATGGGATTATTTCGCTGTCGCCTTCCTAGCGGAGGACTACGATAAACCACATCTCGTGGTCGATCTCCTCGTTAGGGATGCGTTGGGCCATGTCATCGGTTCGAGGGTCGCAGTCGAGGGCCAAGGCGAGATCCAATAGGTTTTGCAGTAAGACGGTATGCAGTCCCACGGATATCCTCAGTCTTCGTCGGACAGCCATACTCGTCGTATTGTGTTCTCGCGACAGCCAGGCTCCCTTGATTATTTCGGGAGGGCTAAATTTCTCGTGCTGTTTGGGGTTCGGGTCGTTGGAAGCGACTCACATCGCGTATTCTGTTGTGCTAGTTTCTATCAGATCGTGAAGGGTTGACGTAATTAGAGGGACATAACCAAACCCCGATTAACAAACGGGTCGAAGACAACTACTGTGGCAGCCTCAGTCGTCGTCTGTGTCCGCAATGAACGTCGACGACCGATCACCGCTCACAGTCGAGTGGTGATCCGGATTTGTGTCCAGTACTGGTTTAAGACGCTGAAACTCAAGGCACATACCGACGATTGCGACCGCGCCGATAACGGCGAACGAACCGCCGCTGATGATGGCGGAGGATGGAAAAGAGAAGGTCTTCGAACAGTATCGGGTTTAGGCGGGTCACGCGAACCGTATCACTGAACTGGGAGACGAAATCACCCGAACTGCTGGCGATCGACAGCTGATCATCGTCCGGGATCACGATGGCAGGATCAAGGCGTTTGACAACGTCTATACGCACCGTCGATCGAAGATAGTCGAAGATATGCCGATGACTGACTCCGAAAATGTGATGGGTATCAAGTGTCCGCATCATCTCTGTACGTACGATCTCGACGGTAATCTCCGAAGAACGCCGAAAATTTCGAGGAAGTCACCCTGAATCCTGACCTCGAAGACAAGGAGATTCACGAGTTCGATTCCGAAGAAAATGGACTGAACGACGTTTACGTCGACACTGTCCGCTCATCTTCGTCAACTCGGACGACGATCCGATACCGCTTGCGGAAAAGGCAGGCTCAAGTCTGTTAACTTTCCTCGAACTCCTCGACGCCGGTCTGTGCGACCTCCATATCCTGAGTGACATCACCTCCGCTAACGCCGATCGCGCCGACGACTTCGCCGTCCCTCGTCAACGGATACCCGCCGCCGAAGACGACGATGCGGTCGTCGTCAGTGGTCTGCAGTCCGTACAGTGACCCACCGGGTTGGGACGGCTCTGCTAACTCGTCAGTCGCCATCTCTAGGGCCGCCGAGGTGTAGGCCTTGTTCCGCGAGATGTTGACCGATGCGAGCCAGGCGTCATCCATACGATGCTGTGCGATGAGGTTACCCTCCGAATTGGCGATGGTGATTACCATCGGATTCTCGATCTCTTCTGCTTTTCGTTCGGACGCGTCGATAACATCCTTCGCTGTCTCGAGAGAGATCGTCTGAACCATACATTTTTCTGGATGACGACGATAGCAGAAAACGACTAGGTAAAAATATACAAGGAGTTTAAGACAGACGCCTTCAGGCCTTCGGCGGGACACCTCGGAACCACCGTGCTATCCTGAACTGGCGGCGCGACGGAACCGGAAACCAATGACCTGCTAGAAACTACTGATCTGATTCCTTCTATAATAAAATGCCTAATTTATATTACAAAATTAATCATCGACCTCTCGAAACTCACCCACTATATCCGGTGGCGGTCACGCCGCCTGACCGCACAGGAGGAACTGACCCAAGACATCGCAACCGGATTGGCCGACGAACTGAACGCCTCTGCCGTAATCGTCGAGGTAACCACGACACACTTCTGTGAGGTGATGCGGGTGTCGAGACGTCGACAGCGACGACCACCAGAGAGAGCGTTGGCGAGGTGATGGACGATGACAAACGGCAGTTCCGAAATTCGATACGTCGAGAAAGCGGGCGGTTCGGCGACGCGTTTTAGACGATATTGGCCGGTAAGTACCAACACCCGAATTAATCGAGTTCATTGCGGAGTGCTCGGTACTTCATTAGACTGAACCCGACGACGATGACGAGGAACCCAGCGACCATCCTCCTCGTAATCGGTTCGTCGAACAACGACCATCCCACCACCGCAGCCACGAGAGGCACGAGGTAGGTTATGAGCGTGACCTCGATCGCCGGATAACGATCGAGCAACGAAAAGAACAGGACGTAGGCGAAGGCGGTCGCACCTACACTGAGATAGAGAAGAGACACCAATCCAGTCATCGTCACGCTCAATCCCCACTGTTCACCGGAGAGGACACTCAGACTATGGATGACGACCGCACCAAGCAGTGCCGACCACGCGGTTCGCGTCGTGCTCGGGAGCGACGCCGAGGCCCATCGAATGAGCGAACTACCGACTGCCAGTCCGAGAACGCCGACGAGCAAGAGTGCCTTCCCGACTACCGCGGCTGAGATGGTGGCCGTGTCAGCCGGCCGAAGCAGTAGCAGTGCGCCGCCGAAACTAACGAATAGACCGACCAGTGAAACGAGCGTCAGTCGGTCTTCCGGAAGCAACACCCACGAGACCGACACGGTCGCGATGGGCGTTAGGCTCATCATCAACCCCGAGAGCACGCTAGTCGTGAGCTCCTGCCCGACGAACCAGACGCCGTTCCCGACGGCGATCCAGAAGACGCCGCCGCCACAGACCGCAACGACATCCATACGCGTCTCCGGATACCAGTCGTCGGTCGTCACGGCCACGTAGCCTAGCAGGAGCGCGCCAGCGACGTAGTACCGGAACGCCGAGAGTAACAACGGGGGGAACGTGCGAAGACCCACTTCCACGACCGCCACGCTCAGACCCCACAAGCAAGCGATCATACAGAACGCCAGAGCATCACGGATTCGAGACATGGGGTGAACTGGGTGAGTGTCGAGTGTCGGTCGGGAGGACACACTGGCAGCTCGCAACGCCGGAGAGGGCAGAAACGAGAGCAGGGTGTCCTGGGTGAACTGTGGACAAGTCGTCCGGCTGGTCAGAACAGGCCGGTAATGTTGCCGTCTTCGTCGATGTCCATGTCGGCGGCGGCGGGGTCGGCCGGGAGTCCCGGCATGGTCAGCGCGTCGGCCGTGAGCGCGACCAGGAACCCGGCACCTGCTGAGGGGTAGATCTCGCTGATTTCGAGTTCCCAGTCCTCCGGCGCACCCTTCCGGCTTGAGTTGTCGCTCAGCGAGTGGAACGTCTTTGACATGACGACGGGATAATCGCTGAAGCCGAGTTCTTCCATCCGTTTGATGTCGTCTAACGCACTCCCGGTGTATTTCACGTCTTCTGCACCGTATACCTCCGTTGCAACCGTGTGTATCTTTTCCTCGATCGAGTCGTCGACGTCGTACAGCATCTCGAAGTCGTCCTCGTCGCTGTCTTCGACTGCGTCGACGACGTTCTCAGCGAGATTGACGCCGCCTTCGCTGCCCTCGGCGAAGACGTTCGACTCTGCGGCTCTGACGCCCAGGTCGTTCCGGCAGTGATCCAGGACTGCCTGAACCTCGTCGTCGGTATCATCGGGGAAGCGGTTGACCGAGACTACGACCGGAACGCCGAACTTCTGGAGGTTCCGGGCGTGTTTGTCGAGATTCTCGAAGCCCGCCTTGACGGCGTCCACGTCAGCTTCGCTGATCTCGTCGTAGTCCACCGGCCATTGATCCAGTCCGTGGTACTTGAGCGCGCGGATGGAAGCGACGAGCACGACTGCGTTCGGGGTCATATCACCCATTCGGCAGACGACGTCCATGAACTTCTCCGCGCCAAGGTCGGAACCGAACCCAGCCTCGGTTACAAGGTAGTCGCCCATCCCGAAGGCGGTCTTGTCGGCGATGAGTGAGTTCGTCCCGTGGGCAATGTTCGCGAACGGCCCGCCGTGGACGAACGCGGGAGTACCCTCGATAGTCTGGACAATGTTAGGCTTGATCGCGTCCCGAAGTAGCATCGTGACAGCGCCGGTCGCGTCGATGTCGTCGACTGTGATCGGTTCCCCATCCTCGTCATACGCGACGATGATGCGAGCAACGCGCTCCTTGAGATCGGCGAGATCGGTGGCCAAACAGAGAACGGCCATTAGCTCGGAAGCCGCGGTGAGGAGGAACCCATCTTCGCGCGGTGTCCCACCGGTTTCTCCGCCGAGACCGATTACCGTCTCTCGAAGCACTCGGTCGTTCATGTCGAGCGCACGGTTCCAGGAGACGTCGTTGACGTTGATGTTTAACTCGTTCCCCTGTGATACCTTGGCGTCGAGCATCGCCGAGATGAGATTATGCGCCGACGTGAGTGCGTGTAAGTCGCCGGTGAAATGGAGGTTGATATCCTCCATCGGAAGTACCTGTGAGCGCCCGCCGCCGGCTGCACCGCCCTTGACGCCGAACACCGGTCCGAGCGACGGTTCGCGGATGGCGATCATTGCGTCCTCGCCGATGTGGTTCAGTGTCTGCCCCAGACCGACAGTCGTTACGGTCTTTCCTTCGCCTTTCGGAGTCGGCGTCATCCCCGTCACGAGTACGAGGTTCCGTTCCTTGCTCTCCGATTGCTCTCGAAGGCGGTCGATAGCGTTGTGTTTTACCTTTGCCGTGTATTCGCCGAAGTACTGGAGATCGTCGAGACCGAGTCCCCACGGTTCGACTAACTCCCAGATCGGTTCCATGTCGGTCGATTGCGCGATCTTGTAGTCCGTCGGAATCGGCTGTTCGTTCTGGTCCGATGGTGGCATCTCATCCTAGTGGTTTCGCACATCACGGTAAGAATATTGTCGTATTTGAAAGAATCAGGATATGATGTGTTCGCGATGGCTAAGGGGATGTAATGTCGCTCATTATATAAAAAATCTGCCATAATGTGGTTCGAAGTTCGATTGTATCCGACTGGGTCAAATAGTTCCGATGTCCGGACGCGACCCTCGCGAAGGTGATCGTCGACGGATTCCGGATCGACATCGAGACTGTTCTCTAGGCGAGATGCGGCCGAGCGCCGTCGAGTTCGGTGGCGCTGTCGTTAAGTTAATCAGGTCGCCGCTGTGGATATGTGTCATGGAGTATCATGAAGCAGCTGACTTTCTGACGTCCCTACAACGACGGCGCCCCGAATTCGGGACGGAGACAACGGCCAGAATGCTCTCCCATTTCGGAAATCCCCAGAAAACCGTCGACTTCGTGCAAGTCGCAGGCTCCAACGGCAAAGGGAGCACAACGTGTCTGCTAGAGAGCGTTCTCCGGACTGCAGGTCTGAACGTAGGATTGTTCACTTCTCCGTGTCTGAACGACTTTCGAGAACAGATCCGCGTCAACGGCCGAATTATATCGAAAGAGCGGATTACAGAGTACGTTGAGCGTATCGATCCCTGTCTCGATCGACTTCGAATGGACGACGACGTGCCGACACACTTCGAGGTTCTTACCGCGCTCGCTATCCACCACTTCGGTGTCGAGGACGTCGACATCGGCATCCTCGAGGTCGGTATCGGCGGCCGCTACGATGCGACCAGCGCGGTCGATCCGGTCGCGAGTGCGGTCACGAGCGTTAGCCTGGAACATACCGACCTACTCGGAGACACGGTGGAGGAGATCGCACGTGATAAAGCTCAGGTCGCTCCGACCGGGGCACCGCTCGTCACGGGGGCAGACGAAGCAGCATTGGAAGCCATACAGTCGGAGACGGATACTATCACGGTTGGCGCAACCGACGAGGACGTTATCGCAGTCGAGAATGGGATGCGATCCGACGTTGAGAGCAACGTATCAATCACGGGATCCGATTGGAAACTGGAAACCAACCTTTCACTGCTTGGCCAGTATCAAGCGACGAACGCCGGCGTTGCGGCGACCCTTGCCCGACAGGTTGCCGCGGTCGATGCACCTACGATAGCCAACGGACTTCGTAAGGCAACCTGGCCGGGGCGGTTCGAGATCGTCCTCACCGACCCGATGGTCGTCCTCGACGGCTCCCATAACCCGGGCGCAGCCGCAAAGTTGAGTGACCTGCTCGGACGCTACGACTACGACGACCTACACGTCGTTTTCGCCGCGATGGCGGACAAAGATTACAAACGGATGATCTCGGAACTTCCGGTTGTCGATTCCGCGTTCGTCACCCGTCCTGACGTCGATCGCGCTGCGGACGTTCCTGTACTGGCCGACGCCTTCGATGGAAAGGCAGATCAGGTCTACCGGATTGAATCCGTCCCGGAAGCCACACAGCGGGCTCTCGCCGTCGCAGACAATACGGATTTCGTGCTCGTCACTGGCTCGCTGTACGCCGTCGCAGAGGCAAGAGATCGGTGGACACGGTTAGTGGTTCCGAAGGATCCTGGACGGCGGGCAAACGGACGTACAGTGCTTTCGGGTGCCGAGTTCCCTGGGGCAACTGCTAACGACGTCAATCATCGGGTTCTCAGGACCACTCTACGACGCGACCAAGCCGAGCGGGTAAACGAGCGTCTCGAAGCTGTCGGCGGCACGTGCGTGTACTCCGAGGTAGGTGCTCCCGAAAAACTCGTCGCGACGGTTCTCTTGGGGACGGTTACACAGTTCCGTGAACTGGTTGCCGTCATCGAAACTGATGGACTCGGATTACGTCACCTTGCGCGACAACTCGAGACGACCCTCGATGGGACGACGCCGGACGAGCCGTTCGACACGGATAAGACGGCCGTGATGGGAATCTTGAACGTCACGCCGGACAGTTTCCACGACGGTGGCGAGTACGACCAGCTCGACGTGGCGGTCGAACGCGCCGAACGGATGGTTGCCGCCGGTGCTGACATCGTGGACGTCGGCGGGGAGAGTACGCGACCGGGCGCTGATTCCGTTCCTGTCAGCGAGGAAATCGACCGCGTTGTCCCCGTCATCGAGTCAATCTCGTCGCTCGATGTCCCCATCGCTGTTGACACGCGGAAGGCCGCTGTCGCGGAGGCCGCACTCGACGCCGGGGCCGACATCGTCAACGACGTCTCCGGGCTCGCCGATCCGGAGATGCGGTTCGTCGTCGCCGACCACGACGCGTCGTTAGTCCTCATGCACAGCTTGTCAGCGCCCGTCGACCCCGACCGAACCGGGACGTACGACGACGTGGTCGAGGCCGTCCTCAACGAACTCTCCGAACGGATCTTGCTTGCGGAACGAGCAGGTATCGATCGGGAACAGATCGTCGTCGATCCCGGCTGTGGGTTCGGTAAGGACGCGGCCGAGTCGTTCGACCTGGTCAACCGTCTCTCGGAGTTCCGAGCGCTCGGTTGTCCCGTAATGGTGGGCCACTCACGAAAGTCTATGTTCGAGCGAGTCGGCTGTCGGAGCGGGGAGCGACTCCCCTCGACGCTTGCAGTGACCGCTATGGCGGCCGAGCGGGGGGCCGACGTGGTTCGGGTGCACGATGTCGCGGAGAACGCAGCGGTGGTTCGGACGGTCGCTGCGACGAATGACTCGTAAGCGAGTAATCACGCCCACGCTGAGAAAAATCGATATCATCCTCGAGCGCTATCGCCGACCGATTCTTCTTTGTGCCATCTCTGGAAAGTGGGGTCGCGCTCGTTTGCTATCAGTGTAATCACAGACGAGACCACGCCAACCTCCACGAGTCACATAGACGATGGTATATAAATGGCAGAGGTTATTAACACTGTCTTTTATTACTGTCTGTAAACCTAATCCACAGGTATGCCTGAGAACAACGAGCATCCCAATCATCCGGGTGTCGACCAGTCGGATCGCGTACTACCGAGAAATTTGCGTCAGACTGGTGACCCTGGTATCGAGATGTTGGTCTCCACGCGCGTTCGCAAATCCCCATTCTTCGACAAGTCCTTCAACGAGGAAGAGGCTTGGCGGTGTACGGTGTACAACCGCGTCTATCACCCCCGTGGTCTCGTCGAACCTGAGGACGGTGGCGCGATGGCCGAATACGAAGCACTAACCGAGAAGGTGACACTATGGGACGTCGCCGTCGAGCGCCAGATTCGCGTGAAAGGACCGGACGCCGAGGCTCTCACCAACTACGTCATCACGCGTGACGCGACCGAAATCGAATCGATGCACGGTAAGTACGTCATCCTCTGTAACGAGGACGGTGGCATCCTGAACGACCCAGTGTTACTACGCATATCGGAGGACGAGTTCTGGTTCTCTATCTCCGACTCCACGCTCATGCAGTGGTTGGAGGGTATCAACGTCGGCAAGGATTTCGACGTCGAGATAGACGAAATCGACGTCGCACCGATGCAGATACAGGGCCCACTGTCCGAGGACGTGCTGATCGAAGTCGTCGGCGAGGAGGTCAGCGAAATCCCGTACTACGGACTGATGGAATCCGAAATCAACGGCTGTCCGGTGCTGGTGAGCCAGACCGGCTTCTCCGGCGAGAAGGGTTTCGAGATCTACGTGAAGGATGCGATGAAAAACGCCGAGCGCGTCTGGGATCCGGTCATGGAAACCGTCAAGGATCACGGCGGGATGCAGATCGCGCCCGGTCACCACCGTCGTATCGCGGCGGGCATCCTCTCCTGGGGCCAGGACATGGATCACGAGACGTCCCCGTTCCAGGTTAACCTAGGCTACCAGGTGCCGGACGACAAGGAAGCCGACTACGTCGGCAAAGAAGAGCTCGAACGACAGAAGGAGCTGGTGGAGAACGGCGAATACCCGTTCAACCACAAACTGGTCGGCCTGAAGATGGCCGGCGAACCGATCCGGGACTACGCACCCGACTTCTGGCTTATCTCCGACCCCGAGTCGGGTGAGGAGTGCGGTTACATGACGTCGCCATGGTGGAATCCCCACTTGGAGACAAACATCGGACTTGGCTTCGTACCGGCAGACAAACTCCAGTCAGAGTCTAATGCCCCGCTCAATGACGATATTTACGAGGCCGATCTCGATATCGAATTCGAGGTGCATCTACCTGATGAGTACGCTGAAGAGGAGAACGAACCGGTGTACGCCACCGTGGCTCGGGTGCCGTTCAAGGAGTCGGTCAATCCGAGCGCTCGCGAACAAGCCAAGCTGAACGCCAAGAAGGAAGCGGAAGCCAACGACGACTAATCGAATCGTATCGCTCGGCCTTCCACGAGCACCCTGCAGTTTTTTACGGCCAATCGAGAGGGAACGGTTCAAAGGACATCATAGGAATAATCCTCACACTGTACAGTGAACCGCCTCGAGGCCAAGCCCCGAGTCACTCGGCCTGTTCAGCCTGTAGAAAGCAGTACGAGCGGTTGACGTTCTTATTTTCGAGAAACCGAGAAACCGTACGTGACAACGATATTCCCCCAGGCGGAACCGTCAGTCGTAGAGGGTATGCTCGTCAGTGAGTTCGTCGACGCGACCGCTAACGTCGGCAATGACGGCTTCGTCGTGGGGAGTGTCGACGACCTCGTAGATGAGGTCGGCAACCTCGCGGCAGGATTCCACGCCGAATCCACGGGTCGTGAGCGCGGGCGTACCGGCTCGGATGCCCGATGGATTGAACGGCGATCGCGTCTCACCCGGGACGGTGTTCGCGTTCAGGACGATACCGGCGTTCTCTAGCGCCGTTTCGACCTCCTTCCCCGTCGTTTCTGGATGGGATGATCTGAGATCCACCAGCACGAGATGGTTGTCTGTGCCACCCGAGACGAGGTCGAGGCCGCGTTCTTGCAGCCGGTCACCGAGCGCCTTCGCGTTAGCGACGGTCTGTTCGGCATACTCGTCGAAAGAGGGATCAAGCGCCTCGCCGAAACCGACCGCTTTTCCCGCGATGTTGTGCATCGCCGGCCCGCCCTGAGAACCAGGGAAAACCGCGCTATCGATGTCGTCGGCGTGTTCTTCGTCGCACATGATGATACCGCCGCGTCCGGCACGAATGGTTTTGTGCGTCGAACCGGTGACGAAGTCCGCCACGCCCACGGGCGACTCGTGAACACCCGCGGCGACCAATCCAGTAACGTGTGCGATGTCGGCTACGTGATGGGCATCGACAGCGGCTGCGGTTGCCTGGATGCGCTCGAAGTCGACCTCTCGGGGATACGCGGAGTAGCCGGAGACGATGATATCCGGATCGAATCTCTCGGCAATCTCATACAGACCCTCGTAGTCGATGTATCCCGTTTCGGGGTCTACCTCGTACTGCTCGACATCGTAGACCTGTCCCGCGAAGTTCGCGGGATGGCCGTGTGAGAGGTGGCCACCGTGGGTCAGATCCAAGGACAGGATTTTGTCACCTGGCTCCAACATCGCCAGATACACTCCCATGTTCGCTTGCGAACCCGAGTGAGGCTGGACGTTAACGTGGTCTGCGCCCCACAATTCTTTTGCGCGGTCGATGGCCAACTGTTCGATTTCGTCGGCATATTCACAGCCGCCGTAGTATCGCTCGCCCGGATATCCTTCAGCGTAGTTGTTGGTAAGTTCCGAACTCTGGGCCTCCATGACAGCTTCCGAAACGTGGTTCTCGCTCGCGATCATCGCCAGAGTGTCGTTTTGTCGAGCGCGTTCAGCTTCGAGGAACTCAGCGACGGTCGAGTCTGTCCCGCGGACGATGTCGTACGTCATGTTTAGCCTACCGGACTGGATACAAAATAATCTAGCCTTCGACAGAGTATGATGGAAAGTCGACAATCTGTGTTTCGTGCTGCTACAGTATGACAGGCCACCCACTGTTCGAAACCACAGTCGGAAGGACGGCAGAGCGCAACTACTACTCAATAACTTCGTACGTTCACAACTAGTTCTGAATCCGAACGCGACGCCACGATTCGGTGTCGGCCGTCTGGTTGAACGTGTAGATGTGGATACCGCGGATTCTGTACGTCCCGTCATCGACGTGCGGTGTGAGGTCGTCGACGAGTTCGTTCGGTTTGTATTTCCCCCGCGAGCTAACGAGTTGGCGGATGAATCCGATGATGCCGGTCGTTTTATTGAGGAACTTTATTGAGTCGCCGACGCCGACCTTCTGAGAGATATTGATCAACCGCTGATATTTCATTACACCCGGGATGCCGATTTCGACGGGGAGATCGATGCCTCGGTTACGAATATTTTCGATCCACTCGAGAACGGTATCCGAATCATAACAGAGCTGGGTGACGATGTAGGTCGCGTATGGCTCTTTCTTGGCCATCGAATCGGTCAGCGTCTTTTCGTCGAGGAAGGCATGACCTTCCGGATAGCCGGTGATACCGACCTCGTCGAAAGTGTATTCCGTATCGTCGAGCGTCGAGAGCAGATCGTAGGCGGACTCGAACTCCCCGGCTGGCTCCTCGCGGTCGCCACCCGGTACGAAAATGTCCGTGATACCGGCGTCGATTAACCGTTGTGCGATGTCTTCGAGATGTTCCCGGTCGGTGACGTAGCGCGCAGCGACGTGGGGAACGACGTCGTACCCCTGTTCAGCAGCCTGCTCGGCGCGTTCGACAGTCCGCTCGATGCCGAGTTGCGGCGATGTGGTAATGGCAATGGTCGCGTCGTCTGGCAGGTGAGTTATTTCGTCATCGAAGCTGTCGAACGGCATCAACTCGTACCGTGCGCCGGTGAGGAGATCCTCGACATCTTTCCGTTGCGTACCGGCACGCAATCCTGAGGACATATCTGACGCAGAAATGATGGTGAGGGTACTTTTGTCTGTGGGTGCCCATGAAAACACATTTAAGTAGAGATCTGCAGAAGTCGTGTCAGCGACCCATCCCCAACGGGATGACTGCGATCCTCTTTCGTCCCTTAAAGGCTGTCGTCGCCACCATCTGATTCGTTAGAACTTTGTCTTCGTACCGATATCGACATTTTCGCAAACTCAAGGTATTATTTATCTTATGAATCGGGGAACGTGACTATTGCAGGCGATAACTATATTTGCGCACCACAGTCACTTTTGAACCAGATTTATGGATACGACCGACAGCCTGCCGACCCAGGCCGACACCGTCATCGTCGGTGCTGGCATCGTCGGCTGCAACATCGCGTATCAACTAACAGAGCTTGGCCGAGACGACGTGGTCGTCATCGACCAAGGACCGATGCCGACGACCGGTGGCTCCTCGTCCCACGCACCCGGTATCATGTTCCAGACTGCCGACTCGAAGATACTCACCAAATTCGCGAACTACAGCCGGAAGCTGTACTCCTCGCTCGAAGGGGAAGACGGCGAGCAGGCTTACAACGAGGTCGGTGGTATCGAGGTGGCCCGGAGCGAGGAGCGTATGGATTTCCTCCGGCGACGCGTCGAGTGGGGAAGTTCGTGGGGTATCGAAGACCCGCAACTCCTCTCGCCCGAGGAGGTCTCCGACCATCTCCCGCAGGTTGACGAGGACGTGATTCTCGGGGGCTACTACTCGCCCACCGACGGTCAAGTCTCCGGAGTCGTCGCCTGCGACGCGCTTGCTCGGGAAGCGATGGAACAGGGCGCCGAGTTCGTCCCGCACACCCGAACCGAGGATGTGGAAATCGAGAACGATTCGATACAAGCAGTTGTCACGGAGAACGGTACTATCGAATGCGACGAGGTCGTCATCGCCACGAACATCTGGGCCCGTCAACTCGGCGAGAAACTCGGCGTTCACCTGCCGGTCGCGCCCGTCGAGCACCAGTACACGATAACCGAACCGCTGGACGAGATGTCGGACAGCGCGGTCGATATCACCGACCATCCGCTGTTCGAGAACTACCAGAACGTCTCGGGCGAGAAGGCGAAACGCCTCCTCATCGGTCCCGACCGCCCCATTCTGCGAGACCAAGACAACGCGATGTACTATCGGACGCATGGGAACGCCTACGGTATCGGTTCGTACAACCACGAGCCAATCGTTCCGAATCCCCAAGAACTGGGCGGCAACGACCCGGATGGCGAGCAGGGGTCGGTTCACGAGTTCACCGACTACCACATGAACAACGCGACCCACCCTGACCGTCCGGACAAACCGCCGCGGCAGGCCAGCGACGAATTCCTTCCCGCCACGGCGGGCAAGGACCTTGAATTCAAATACAACGGGATGTTCGCCGAGTCTCCGAACGGGCTTCCCGTGATGGGGCCGGTTCAGGAGTACGACGGACTCTGGACCGCGGCGGCCATCTGGGTCACGCACGCCGGCGGTGCCGGGAAAGCTCTCGCCGAGTGGATGGAAAACGGCGTCCCGCGCCTGCCCGACGGTTCCATCGACCTCGCGCACGCCGACGTCAACCGGTTCGACGCCCACGAAGGCAGCTGGGACTTCACCCACGACATCGGCGGCGAGGAGTACCGCATCGTCTACAACATCATGCATCCCAAGTGGGTGTGGACTGATAAACAGCGAGACATCCGCCGGACGCCGATGTACCACAGTCACAAGGAACTCAACGCCGAGCTGTGGGCCGAGGCTGGGTGGGAGGCGCCCCAGTGGTTCGAATCGAACGCCGATCTGTTGGCTGAATACGGTGACCAGATCCCCGAGCGCGACGGCTGGGAAGCCAAGTACTGGTCGCCCATCGAGGGCGCGGAGACGCTACACGTCCGTAACGAGGTCGGTCTCCACGACATGACCTCGTTCAACAAAATCGAGGTCATCGGGAACGAGGCTGGCGATTTTATCCAGTACCTCTGTACGAACGACATGGACATCGATGTCGGCGATGTCAAGTACACGCTGATGTGCAACGAGGGCGGTGGCGTGCGCGCAGATATCACCGTCACGCGTATCGACGAGGAACGCTATCTTCTGCTCACAACTGGCCGCGAAGTCGGAAACAACCACGTCGCGTGGGTTCGGGAACAGTCTCCGGAGGAAGTCGTCGTCAATGACGTTACGTCCAGTCTGGCCGCAATGGTCTGCACTGGGCCGAACGCCCGCAAGGTGCTCTCGAAGGTTACCGACGTCGACCTCTCGGACGAAGCCTTCCCGTTCTTCACGAGTCAGCAGTTCTTCGTGAAGAACGTACCAGTCACCGCACTGCGTGTCTCGTACGCCGGCGAACTCGGGTGGGAGCTGTATACGCCATCTGAGTACGGCGAGACGCTCTGGAATCACATCATGGACGCAGGCGAGGAGTACGACATCAGACCGTACGGAAACGGTGCGCTGAACGCTCTGCGCATCGAGAAGGGATTCCGGCTGTGGGGGAGAGACCTCCACACCGAGCACAACCCCTCGGAGGCTGGCCTCGACTGGGCGGTCGACCTCGATACTGATTTCATCGGCAAGGAGGCCGTCGCCGCGGCTGCCGAAGGCGACAATATCGACCACGAAGTCGCCTGCTTGACCTTGGCCGACGAGGACGCGGTGATACTGACCGACCGGCCGGTACTCGACGGAGACAGAACCATCGGCTACGTCCACAGTGCGGAGTACGGGTACACCGTCGGGGCCTGTGTGGCGTACACGTACCTCCCCCCCGAGTACGCCAAACCTGGCACCGAGGTGGAGGTACTCTACGAGGGTGAGCGGTACCCTGCGACCGTCCGAGAAGAACCGCTGGTGTCCTGACGGTCGCGACCGGCACTCACCGACGGTCAGAGATATACCAACTCACCTCTCCTTTTTGTCATGCTGTGGTTCACGTCAGCGAGTCGTTGAGGACGCGTCGCTCAAACCGTGGGTTCCTCAAAATGAACGATAAACAGGGAGAGAGACCTTCTGACGCCGGATAACCGCACATCTTACGAACCGTCACCGGTGTATTTAAGATAGTGACAGTTACACTGCAGCACGAAAGATATGAGTACAACGGATTTCCCATCACGATCGACCACCGTCATCATCGGAGCTGGTGCTGTCGGGTGTAGCGTCGCGTACCACCTGACGGAACTCGGCGCCGACGACGTCACCGTCATTGATCAAGGCCCGCTGCCGGTTACTGGCGGTTCGTCGGTTCACGCACCGGGTATCATGTTTCAGACGTCGCCGTCGAAGATTCAGACGAAGGCGGCGCACTATACGAGTCGGTTGTTCTCCGACGCCGGGGTATACGACGAAGTGGGTGGCATTGAGGTAGCCCGGAGCGAAGAACGGATGGACTTCCTTCAACGTCGCGTTGAGTGGGCGACTTCCTACGGATTACCGGATCCGCAGTTACTCTCACCCGAGGAAGTGACCGAGCACCTCCCGCTGGTAGACGAGGACGAAATCCTCGGGGGCTACTACTCGCCGACCGACGGTCGCGTAGACGGCATCGCGGCCCTCCGGTGGTACGTCGAGAACACCGAGGCGAACTTCTTCGGCGATACCGAGGTGACGGACTTAGAAGTGATGGGTGGCGAGATACGAGCAGTCGTCACCGACCGAGGTCGCATCGAGTGCGACCGCTGTGTCATCGCGACGAACAATTGGGGATACCAGACTGGACAGTTGGCCGGAATCGATCTCCCGATCGCGCCTGTCGAACATCAGTATGTCGTCACTGAACCGATGGACGAGTTAGCCGACGCTGGAACCTCTGTTGGCGACAATACGACCGGCCTTGAGGTGCCGGGTAACCGTGACATCCAGGAGTACATGAGCGAGGAACCACATCGCCCGGTCGGCCGCGACCAGGATCACTCGCTGTACTTTCGAACCCACGGAGACGCCCTCGGCATGGGATCGTACAACCACGAATCGCTATCTGTCGATCCCGAGGCGATGGGGAAGAATAGCGAGAACCGCCAAGCGTCGGTCAGGGGTTTTTCAAGGAAACACTGGGAGCGCCCGACCCATCCAAACCGAGACAAATCTGCAAAGCAGGCGTTCGACGAGCTCCTCCCGGGAACCCAGAATCAAGAGTACGCCGTCACCGAAAACGGCATCTTCGTCTTCACGCCGGACGGGATGCCAGCCGTCGGCGAGACGGCTGAGGTCGACGGGCTCTGGACCGCACTCGCTATCTGGTGGACTCACTCCGGCGGCTACGGTCGCATCCTCGCTGAGTGGATGGAGAACGGCGTCCCGCGACTTCCGTCGGAAACGGTCGACACCGGTGGCATCCACGTCCGTCGGTTCGCGCCTCACGCCGGCGAGAAAGAGTATTTCGTCGACCGTGGATCGAAGCGGTACGAGCAGGTCTACAGTATCGTCGAGCCACGCTGGCAGCCGGACGAGCACCGCGGCCTGCGCACCAGTCCCTTCTACCACCAGCAGAAGGAACTAGGTGCGGAGTTCTACCAATCCGGTGGTTGGGAGACGCCGCAGTGGTACGAATACAACGCGGATCTGATAGAGCGATACGAGGATCGGATTCCCGCACAAGATGGTTGGCAGTCGATAAACCGATCGCCGATTGAGGGTGTCGAACACCTGCACACCCGCGAGAAAGTGTCGATGTTCGACATGACTACGTTCAGTTCCATCATGGTCGAAGGCGAGGGCAGCGGCGAGTTCCTCCAGCGGGTCTGCAGCAACGACGTTGATATCGATATCGACCAGGTTCGCTACTCTCTGCTGTTGAACGAGGGTGGAGGCATTCTCGCGGACGTCACCGTCGTCCGTCTTGACCAGAATCGGTACATGGTTACTACCGGCGGCGGTAATTCGCCGGGTATCCACGGCAACTGGCTCAAGGATCACGCCCCAGCGACGGTTTCGGTTACCATCGAAGAGGGTGCGAAATCCACCATCGGGTTGTGGGGGCCGGACTCCCGACTTCTGCTTCAACGGTGTACCGACGCCGACGTCACCGACGACGACTTCCCATACTTCAACGCCAAGCAGATCTACGTCGGCGAGGTGCCCGTCATCGCACTCCGTGTCTCCTACGTCGGCGAACTCGGCTGGGAGCTGTGGGCCAAGAGCGAGTACGGCCAGCGGCTCTGGGAAACACTGTGGACGGCTGGGCAGGATCTCGACGTGCGGCCGATGGGCGGCGGCACCCTCGAGTCGATGCGCTTAGAGAAAGGCTTCAGACTCTGGGGTACCGATATCGACACCGACGCGAATCCGTTCGAGGCAGGCCTACCATTCGCCGTCGACATGGACACCGATTTCATCGGGAAAGAGGCGCTGGAAGAGGCTAAAGAGGACGGAATCGACACACGCATCACCCCCCTTACGCTCGACGACTCGACGGATATCGTGCTGAGCGGTCGGCCAATCGTTAAAGACGGCGAATGTATCGGCTACGTGCAAGCCGCCGACTACGGGTACTCCATCGGTGAGTCAATCGCCTACACGTACGTCCCGAGCGAATACGCCGAGGCCGGGACGTCGGTTCAGATACGGTGTGAGGACGAACTGTACGACGCAACAGTTCGCGACGAACCGTTGTTCGATCCCGGCCGAGAGAAGATACTTCGATAACCTGGTGTTAGTATCTCACGTTGACCGTCTCGGAGATGTCCCCCAATCTACCACGAATCAATGACAACGACTGAACCCGACAAACTACCCGTACAGTATGCGGACATTGAACGCGCCCGCGAACGTCTCGACGACGACACCGTCGTCAAGGAGACTCCGATAGAACAAAGCTCGTCCCTGGGCGAGTTCGTCGGCGGAGAGGTGTATCTGAAGATGGAGCATCTTCAGTGGACCGGGTCGTTCAAGACCAGAGGCGCGTACAACAAGATACGGCAGGACGTCGAACTTGGCGTCGACGAATTCGTCGCCGCTAGCGCGGGAAACCATGCTCAGGGAGTCGCACTCGCCGCCGCGAAGTGTGGCGCAAATTCGACCATCTACATGCCGGAGAACGCCCCACAGGCGAAAATCGACGCGACACGGGAATACGGCTCGATCGTCGAACTCGTCGGCAAGGATTTTCAGGAGACCATGGCCCATGCCAAATCGATGGTCGAGGAGACCGACGCCGAGTTCGTTCACGCCTACGACGATACGGATATCATCGCCGGCCAAGGGACGCTCGGTATCGAGATGTACCACGACAATCCCGACGTCGATACGGTCGTAGTGCCGATTGGTGGCGGTGGACTCATCAGCGGGGTCTCGACAGCAATCAAGCACCTCTCTCCGGAGACCCGCGTGGTCGGCGTCCAAGCGACCGGAGCCGAGACGGTTCACGAGAGCTTGGACAAGGGAATGCCGGTGACGCTTGACGAGGTGGACACCATCGCGGATGGTATCGCGACCGGGGGCATTTCCGAGACGACGTTGCGTATCATCGAGCAAAACGTCGACGACGTGGTGACCGTCACTGATACTGAAATCGCGCGAGCGATTCTCCTGTTGCTGGAGCGAGCGAAGCAGGTCGTCGAGGGCGCCGGGGCAGCGTCCGTGGCCGCAATCTTGAGCGATGATCTTGACGTCACGGACGAAACCGTGATGCCGCTACTCTGTGGCGGTAATCTCGACATGACCGGTCTCCAGACGGTGGTGGTTCACGCGCTGACCGAACGCCAGCAACTCCTTCGACTCCGCGTCCGCATCAACGACCGACCTGGGAAGATGGAGGAGATATCCGGAATCATCGCGGACAAGGGTGCGAATATCCGTGATGTTAGACACGACCGCTCCGTCGACGACTTAGAAATCGGTGAAGCGTACTTAGTGTTCAGAGTCGAGGCCAGCGGTGCGGAACACGCGGGCTCGATAATCGACGCTGTCGAAGCGGCCGGCTATTCTGTCGAAAACATCACGAAAACTATATAGTTGTGTTCACGGTCCGCAGAAGACCAGTCGGTTTTCCGACTCGAGAGATGATCAAGGTGAAAACTTATTTGATAACCGATTACAGTGACTAGACTGTCTGGTGGTTATGTACGAAACACTCTTAATTCCCTACGACGGGAGCGAAGAAGCAAAGGTAGGCGCCAACCACGGAATAGAGCTAGCCGGTGCGCTGGGCTCGTCTGTCCATGCGCTCTACGTCATCGACCTTCCAGGGGCACCTCGTGCACCCGCGTTGCGGGATGACGAAGAACAGCTCCGCCAGGAGTACGAAGATTATGGTGAGGAGATAATGGCCGAATTAAGTAACAACGCTGCGGAACACGGTGTCGAATGTGTGACCGCGATTCAGAGTGGGTCGGTGAGCGACCGAATCGTGCAGTATGCGAACGAAGAAGGGATGGATGCCATCGTGATGGCATCCGCCTACCGAGGAAAACTCGGCAACCTCCTAGGAGGAACGACGGACAAGGTGGTTCGCAGTGCAACGGTACCCGTCATCACTCGACGGATGGATGCCAACGGACTGTAGTGACTGTTCGACTGACACCGTCCACGGATCGTACATCAGTATCGCGTGACGATCCGAGTGTCTGCCCTTATCACGGGTTGACGAGTCGCGTTTCTCTGATGTATATCACGATCGCCGCGCTCAGAAAACACAGTCCCGCTACTTGGAACTCTCCGGACGACATCGCTAGCAGTGCGATTCCGAACAGGAGCAGAATGAGACCGGAAACGGCGGTCGCCAGGATATTAATCATATCGGTGGTATCTCGACCTGGAAAGAAAATACTGCCGCCGGGTCTCACCACAATTGCCTCGGTAACGACGTTCGAATTCTCGGTGGTATCGGCAGTCGTGCTGTCACCCGGATCGGCACCTGATCTACTGCCTTCGAACTCGTCCGGAGTGGATCGATCAAATCCGGGAAGATTCGTATGAGACGGGCAAACACGACACTAAAATTATTAATCATGATATGTTTCGACGGGCAATTGACGGCCATTACGCACACGAACCGACCGAGGTTGCTTGTTTTCGCGCCGGAACGATAGGTATGTAGCCGCTGACGTTTCGGTCGTACCGAAGATTTATTAGATTACAATCAGATGAAGGGGTTGAGGTTGTGTAGCACTCCACAATCCAGAACGGTATGTAACACACCACGATCCAGTACGGTAGAGGATCGATAGTGGGGCAGTATCCCATCCCTCACTATTTGAACGCCAAGACAGCGATGAACGGATGTAATCCACGTCAGAACGCCGCGAGGTACCAAAAATGTCAATCTGTCCACAACACAGGTCAAAAATCATGATGTCGAGTGAGCAACAGCTACTCCACGTTTCGGAGGCAACGTATGGCAGAAAGTGAAGATACCACCGAAGAAATGACTGGGGGATTACAGGTAGAGCTGTTCCACCCCGAGACCGACCGGGAGCCGGGCGACAACAACATTCAGAAGTTCGGATTCGACATTCACCCAGTCATATTCCCGGTTGCGCTGGGGTTGATCGGGTTGTTCATCGTATTGACCCTGCTCCTCGGTGATCAGGCAGCCGACATCTACATGTCGATTCGTAGCTTCTTCGAAGGGAACTTCGGATGGTTCTTCCTTCTGGCAGTGAACGTCTACATGGTGACAATCCTGTACTTCGCATTCGGGAAGTACGGGTCGATTCGAATCGGTGGCGTCGAAGCCGAGAAGGAGTTCAGCGACTTCTCGTGGATGGCCATGCTGTTCAGCGCCGGAATGGGGATCGGCCTCATGTTCTTTAGTGTCTCGGAACCGTTGTACTACTACGGGAACGTGCCGGGGTTCTTCGGTTTCGAGGCTCAGACCGGCGAAGCGGCGTCAGCCGCGATGGCACAGACCTTCTTCCACTGGGGTTTCCATCCGTGGGCCATCTACGGACTGGTCGGACTCGGCCTCGCCTTCTTCTCGTTCAATCGCGGTCTGCCGCTGACGTTCCGGTCGATATTCTGGCCCTTACTCGGCGAGCGGATTTACGGGTGGCAGGGACACGTCATCGACCTAGTGACAGTGTTTGCGACGCTGTTCGGCCTTTCAACCTCACTCGGTCTCGGGGTTGCTCAAATCAACACCGGACTCTCGTACGTCGGTGGTGACATACTCGGCATCGTGAACATCCCGACGGGGACGGTTCCACAAATGATCCTTATCGTCGGTATCACGGCCATCGCGACGGCCTCTGTTGCAGCGGGTCTCGACGCAGGTATCAAACGTCTGAGCACGATAAATCTCTACCTGATGATTATTCTGCTGACGTTCCTGATTCTCATCGGCCCCACGGTCTACATCTTCGGCACGTGGGTGCAGGGTCTGGGTACCTACTTCGGAAATCTCCTATCCCTATCGTTCTTCACCGGCACGCAAGGTGAGGGTGCAGCGACCGTTTCTGGCTGGACAGTGTTCTACTGGGCCTGGTGGATCGCATGGTCGCCGTTCGTCGGGATGTTCATCGCGCGTATTTCGAAGGGTCGAACAGTCCGGGAGTTCGTCATCGGCGTGCTGTTCCTTCCGTCGCTGTTTTCGACCATCTGGCTGTCGACGTTCGGCGGGAGCGCGCTATACAACTCGTTGAATAGTAACGGTCAAGTCCTTTCCATCTACAACGAGGCTGGACAAACCGTCGCGATGTTCGCTCTACTGGAACAGTTCCCGTTGGGTGCCATCTCCGGCGGGTTGGCCACACTACTCGTCATTACGTTCTTCGTAACGTCGTCTGACTCGGGATCGCTGGTCGTTGACCACCTGACCTCTGGCGGGAAGCACGACGTGCCCAAGGTACAGCGTATCTTCTGGGCGGTCACCGAAGGCGCTGTCGCCGCCCTACTGTTGTGGGGTGGCGGTCTCGACGCGCTCCAAACCGCGGCGATCGCGACCGGCTTCCCGTTAGCGCTCGTCCTCATCCTGATGTGCTTCACAGTCTATCAGGGCCTCAATAACGAGTACGAAATCTTGGAATCCCAACAGTTCGCTGAGCGTGTCCAGGACATGTCCGCGGAGGATGACGTCGATATTATCACCGATGGTGATATAGTAACAGATGTCAAGGGAGGTGCTGACCCCGAGACCACGGACTGAGTTTTCTCTCGACAGAGCCCTCATTTTTAGGTGCACATTGATGGCTGGAGACAGTAACGTGGGCGTTCTCGCCTCGACCGCTGCCGCCGACGATCACTTCTCGCTGTCGTACTCCGAGATCGTCGCGGCAATGAGGTTCCGAACTCCGCGGCGCAGTCGGCCACTCATAGCCGTCGATGACACGTCAATCTCGTCTGCGACCTGACTGAGCGAGATGTCGCGTGGTTCCTGGAAATACCCCTTATCGTACGCGGTTTTTAACGCGATCAGCTGTTCGTCGGTCAACCCGTAAGACGTCTCGGTTCCGGCATCGTCGCTACTATACATCTCGATGATGTCGAGCCTGATGTCGTTCTCGTTTGCGTACTTCCAGATACTGTTGAGAGCCTCTCTATCGGGCAGGAGCAGTCTGATGAGCCAACCATTCCCTTCCGTCTCCGTCTGTACTAAGAGACCGTTCACATTCGTTACCACGGTGCTGATGAGTTTCGTCTCGGGCGTATGCTCGATGTAGTAGATTCCCGTCCCGTGGGTCCAATCTACGAGCTCATATTCGTTGACTGTCGGGTCGTCGTCGAGCGTCTTCTGGAGCTCTTTACGATCGTCGTACTCGATAAGAAATGGAAAGACAGTCGTACCTGGATTAGTGTTTACCTGTGTGACAACTCGGATCTTGATCTCATCGAGATTTCGCAACGTGGGGGAGAGAGCGAGTCGCTCGTGCTTGATGTGCGATCTAACTATAATTGACATATTGGTGTCGTGTGTTTGGTCGAGAACGTGCAGGTGCGTTCGAATGCGGTTGCTTCGCAATTTTTGGTCGGTTGGTCATGTCGTCTTTTTCGGCATATACCTCACAAGAGTACTATAATGTTAACATATACAGGTTAACCAACCTTTTTAAGTAGACTTTCTGAGGGAAATCCATTCACGAGCGAATCATTTTCGAAAATCTGTCAACTTCTGATTAAATTAGATGAAGTAGTATTTGTAGATCGAGAACTAATTTCACGGCGGTTGGGCAACGAAGAGCGTGGACTTATTTGTTAATAAAAATAATTTGAAAAATACTTATATATTGACTGCTCAGCCTTCTCTTCACGACCGAGTTCACAAGCCAATCTCTCGAACTGGTGGAGGTCGCCGGAACCCGATATGGTCGAAAACAGCGTGGTTCGATGCGAACAGTGTTCTCTGTGCACCGTTATCGGTCTAAAACGAACAGATCGCCATATATAGAATCAAATTGGTAAGATTGGGCGTAATCGGTCATACATCATTACCGAACGTCGCGTGAAACGCAGTGTCGAGGTTGCGTTCTTCGTCGAGTAAAACCTGTCATGCTTGCGGGCATATTGGATACCGTGATGAGCAAGGGAATTTTTGTGTACTAACGATGTTTGCCATCCCTCAACGTTCCAAGGAGACACCAATGGTGCGACGAATATGGCGAACCGGGTAGACCCGTGGTGAGAGAGCATCGTTGGGAAACCGGATGCGATGACTCGCCTCGGGATAGGACCCCTCGTGACGGGGCCACGACTCACCGTGAGCAGAGCGAGACGCCCTCGCAGATGACACTCACGGCATTCGTAGAGTCGAAATCCACTGTCAGCGATTTGGCTGGTAATCCTTTTAGAGAGGAAGCCTCGGCGTTTACGACGAGTAGGACGCCACTTAAACATGTGGATAGTTAATGAGGTACCTATATCCCCTCTGTCAAAGTTAGATATAATCATACCCATGGGAGCGAGTAACATATTTCGGAAGCTCTCCCAGATACTCGAACAATACGAGTCGGGGCGGGCAGAAATACGGCGCGTGGAGGTGACTAGACCCGACCAGGACAAGTCGAGTAGCGAGTTACGCGCTACCGTCGATATTGCCGTTCCACTGTGTGCGACGCTGTCTGAACATGCAGAGGATGATCTCTCACCGACGTCCGCCGCGATTCGGGAAGACGGTGGCTTGCAGATTAACTTTCCGTCGTCTTCTCTCCCCACGGCGAACCGAATCGAAAACGGTCGAGTGTCGGTCGAAGAAGCGGATAGCGTGCGCATCGAAGATGGAACAGTTCTGGTGACGTCCATCGTGACCATCGCCGACGGCGATGAGACGGAACAACTCGAGATTGCGGCACGAAAGAACTCGGCACAGCATACCTGCCAGAGCACTTCAGAGGGAACCGTCGATTCGGGTCGGAGTACAGACGAAATCAAAGAACAGACGGACGAACGAAAAATCGAAACCCGACCGGATTCCACACACACTTCTGTCGTTGAGGGGGAATCACCCCATAAAAGCGAGTTTGATGCGGTGCGAACCGAGGGCCTCCCACCATTTGAAGATACGGAGTACCTTCAACGAATCTATGAATCGTGTGATACGTTCAACGAGATGGCCGACGTGATCGAGATGGATGTCTCTGCGGAGACTGCCCGCCGCTACATGAGTGAAGCAGGCGTCCACGAACCGGACTCCTACAACACTGTGTCGAGTTCAAACGCTGAGAACGGAGCGTCACCGGAACGGAACAATAGCAGCACGTCGTCGACGCGAGGTGAAAATACCACTGGGAGCCCGGAGAACGATCCCGAGGTGACTGCCGCCGTCCGACAACCGGATGGAATGGACTCGGAGGGAGACGACTCGATGAAAAGTATCAGAGATAAGCAACTTGTTGCTGACGGAATAGGACTCCCGAACGGGGTGACAATCGACCGACTTGCCGACGCAGTCGAGTCTTCGATAACGATACACGAGGTCACGCGCGAACTGAACATCGACCGGGACGAGGCTCGTCAACTACTGGAACGACTGAATCTATTAGATCTCGTCCTCACCCGAGTGTGGAAAGAGGATTCTCCCAGAGTGTCCAGAGCCGAAATCGCCGGTCGGCTTCGCCAGAGCGTCACGAGTGACTCCTCCCCGCCCTAAAGGGCGGGGCTTCCTGTTTCGACGACGCGCTGTGCAGACACAACCGTGTCCATAACATCAGCTTGTCCGCTCACCTGTCTGCGTCGGTAACTGCGACTGAATCGGTGTCGTCCCCTGCACTCGTGCTTCGAGGTCGAGTAATTGGCGTTTGGTGGCGACGCCGTCGGCCGCCGAGTAGCCCTTGAGACCGCCATCGCTGCCAACGACACGGTGACAGGGGAGAACCAGCGGCACGGGATTTCGCGCACACGCTTGGCCGACGACGATGGCTGTCGTCTCGAGTTCGGCGGCGATTTCGCCGTAGGTTCGTGTTTCCCCGTATGGGATGTTGGTCAGCGCGGTCATCACCTTGCCACTAACTCCGTTCGGAACGGTGACCGTTAGGTCGAACGTTTGACGGTCGCCTCGTTCGTACTGACGCACCTGTTCGCGGATAACAGCGGGTGATTCGGCGATAGCGGTCTCGTCGATTTCGATAGTCGTCTCGAGAATGTTCACGTTCATGCTGGTGGATCTCCCTGTACTCTCCACATTTCTGTACGGCATTGGTTCGTATATCGCTCCACCACGGACTGAAACTGTTCCTCGGTGGCTGAACACCGAATGATGAACAGTACGACGAATTCGACCGCGAAACTAGCGTCCAATCATTTTCTCGCCTTTACCCGGTGACTCCATCGAACTCTCGGACGCGTGAGAGCGCCCCGTCACAGTTAATCGGCGAACTGAATCTCCCAATTCAGTATCGTTGCGGGTTCGTTACTCCTGAATGTCGATGGCGGGCCGTCCCGGCTCGGCCTTTCGAACGACATCGTCGGCCGCTTCCTCGGCACGGAGGATCCGCACTGGGGCGTCGAACTCCTGTTCGACCAGCCACGTCGCCTGCTCCAGAACTTCGTACTCCGTTTCGGGCGTCAGCGTATGGGTCAGCGCCTCGCGCTCGGCCTGTAAATCTTGGCCGTAGGAGGCAGCCACGTCGCCGTTCTCCCGAATCTCGCCATCCTGCATCAGTTCGGAGATGAGGTTGTCCGCGTCACTCTCGATGGCGATTTCACGGGCACGGTACTTCCATTCGGGCGTGACGACCACGTCGATACGTTTCGGTTCCTCGATTCCGGCGACATCGACGATGTTGCGTACGTCCTCGCGGGTGTTCTCGATCAGGTTCCGACGCTCGGAAGCTTCGTCCGTATCGATATCGGCCGATGGCCACTCGGCGTCGACGACGAGGCCGTCGTTGCCGAGTTCGTCGTACAACTCCTCGGCGATGTGCGGCGTGACCGGAGCCAGCAGTTTGATCGCAACCGTCAATCCGCGCTCGAACGTCGGAGCGTGAACGTCGGTGAACTCCCGATAGGTGCGTAGCGTGCCGACGAGGTCTTGTGCTTCCCGGAGCGCGACATTGAACGTCAACTCGTCGTACTCGTCGCTTGCAACGGCGACAGCCGTGTCTATCTCGCTCCGAACGTAGCTCGCGACGGGGTCGTCATCGCCGTCGGCTGCCGCGGAGTCGAATCCGTCCACCGTTTCCTTCAATCGGGTCAGGAAACGGTACGTCGAACGAACGCCTTCCTCCGACCAATCGAAGTCGCGTTCCGGCTGCGCTGCCTGCATCATGAAAAGTCGGGCCGTGTCGGCACCGTACTCCTCGACGATTCGCTGCGGGGAAACGGTGTTCCCCTTCGATTTCGACATCTTCTCGCCCTCCAACTGAACCATCCCTTGCGCCAGCAGGTTCGTGAACGGTTCGCGCTGCTCCAACATCCCGAGGTCAGAGATGGCCTTCGTGACGAATCGGGCGTACAGCAGGTGCATCACGGCGTGTTCGATGCCGCCGACGTACTGGTCGACCGGCATCCAATCGTTCGCTCGTTCCGTCTCGAACGGCGCGTCCTCGAAGTCCGGTGAGATGTAGCGCAGATAGTACCACGAGGAGTCGATGAAGGTGTCCATCGTGTCCGTTTCGCGGGTCGCATCCGCACCGCAGTCCGGACAATCGACGTGCTTCCACTCCTCGGCGGCATCCAGCGGGTTGCCTGTCGTGTTGATGAACGCCGGCAGTTCGACCGGCAGCTCCTCCTCGGGAACCATGACCGGGCCACAGTCGTCACAGTGAATTACCGGAATGGGCGTTCCCCAGTATCGCTGGCGGGAGATGAGCCAGTCGCGCAGGCGGTACTGCGTATGGAACTCGGCCGAGTCGATGTCGGTCGTCAGGCGTTCACGAGCCTCGGCGCTCGCCAGTCCCGAGTAGTCGTTGCTGTTTACCAGCACGCCGTCTTCGGTGTACGCCGATTCGCTCACGTCCGGTGCGTCTGGCTCATCCGATTCAGGTTCGGGTGCGACGACGGGGGTGATATCGACGCCCATCTTCGATGCGAACGCATGGTCGCGGTCGTCGTGACCCGGTACGCCCATCAGTGCGCCTGTTCCGACATCGGAGAGCACGAAGTCGGCCACGAACACCGGTACTTCCTCGCCCGTCGCAGGATTGGTGGCGGTCAGTCCGGTCTCGACGCCGTTCGGTTCGTCGCCATCCGGGTCGGCTTCCTCATCGATGAACCGACGTATGTCGTCGTCTTCGCCGGCCAATTCCTCCGCGATGTGGTGATCCGGGGCGAGTGCGAAGAACGTCGCGCCGAAGACGGTGTCTATGCGAGTGGTAAACGCCTCGACGGGGCCGTAGCCGTCGACGCTGAACTCCAGCGTAGTGCCTTCCTGTCTGCCGATCCAGTTGCGTTGCATCTGGCGAACGCTGTCCGGCCAGCCCTCCAAGTCGTCGATTCCGTCGAGCAACTCGTCGGCATACTCGGTGATGGCAAGCGTCCACTGGTCGAGGTCTCGTTGTTCGACGACCGTCTCACAGCGCCAGCAGTGGTCGTCCTCGCCCTCAACTTGCTCGTCGGCGAGCACTGTTTGACAGGAGGGACACCAGTTTACTTCCGCGGCCTTCCGTTCCACGAGTCCTTCCTCGTGGAAGCGTTGGAAGAGCCACTGGTTCCACTGGTAGTACTCCGGTTCGCAAGTGGTTACTTCGCGCTCCCAATCGTAGCCGAATCCCATCGACTTCATCTGCCCCCGCATCGTATCGATACAGTCGAGCGTCCATTCGCGTGGGTCAGTGTCGCGCTCTTTCGCCGCGTTTTCCGCGGGGAGGCCGAACGAGTCCCACCCCATCGGGTGTAGCACGTCGTCACCGCACATCCGGCGGTAGCGGCCATACGCGTCCGTGATCGTGTAGTTACGGACGTGTCCCATGTGGAGCTTCCCCGACGGATACGGAAACATCCCCAATACATACGTCGGGTCTGTAGCGTCGTCCGGTGTCCGATAGACTCCGTCCTCGTTCCACACATCCTGCCACCGTCGTTCAACTGCCGCGTGGTTGTACTCCTCCTCAGACATTCTCGTGGTCGTCATTTGACGACTGCTACCCCTATAGCTTTCCATTAGGCAGGACTCTCGATGCGGTTTCGACGGAACTGTCGATATTCCGTTCACAGACGGAGTCCTCGGGGAGGGTTAGGAAACGGCTGTCAGAGATCGTATCCCCAGTTGCGGAGGATTTCCGCTGCTTCCGTCAGGTTCTGCATTCCGGCGAGGTAGATCGCTTCGCGCGCGTCGAGTCGATACACGTCTTCACCGACGAGCGATTCCAGTTCGCGCTCCGCGTCTTTCGCGCGTTCGTCCGTACCGGTCTGGACAAACAGTTGGTGGACGTTTTCGCGTTCGTCCTTTACGTTGTCGCGACGAAGCGTGAGTGGTAAGTCTTCTCGGCTAATCTGATGAGTATTACTTCCTGGTGTTACTGCTTCGTCAGACTGCCCAATTTGACTTCCCTGGTTTGTCCGGTCGGCTTGACCCGACTGACGTGCTCGGCCGGTCTCGTTCACTTGTTCTTCCTCCGCCTCTGATTCGGCGCTTTCCGTTTCGTCGTTTTCCGATTGTTCGACGGCGTCGTCGGACGTATCGTCCGCGAACGGATCGGAGGCACCGGATTTCATGCTGTCGCCTCCGGGGTGTCGAACTGCTCGCTGATGAACGCGGCGAGTCGGTCGAATTTTTCGAGCGTTTCCCGCTCGTAGTCCCGAAGGTCTCGATACTCGTCGTTCGTCGCAAGTTCGAAGATGCTCACCTGCCCGTCCCACGCGTCGCCGAGCATCGATCCGCGTTCACGAATCGAGACCGGTGTAATCGGGAGGTCTTGCTCGCCGAGCAGAGCACGGTATTCGCGCTGAACGTTCGTGTTCGCGACCTTGTTCGGAACGACTCCGAGTACGCCGACTTCGATATCGCCGAGCGTCTCTTCGATGTTGGTCACGACATCTCGAAGCCCCTCAACACTCTGTGCACCTTTCGCCGAGAGTTCGGCCGGAATCAGGAGGTTGGATGTCGCGTAAATCGAGTTGTAGATGTGTTGTCCGACCGTCGCGGGTGGGTCGATGATGAGCACGTCGTACGTCGATGGAACGTCGGCGTCGGCGAGCACCCGCCGAAGTTGTTTTTCTTTCGGCCAGCGATAGTTCGCGTCGTGCATGTCCTCTTCTAGTTGTGCCGCACGTGTGAGGTTCCGTTCGAGCGACTCTAACATATTGTGACCCGGAACCAGGTCGATGTTCTCTTCGACATCGACAACCAGGTCAGCGAAATCACCTTTTGGCCGTTCGACCATGTGCCGGACGAGGTTGTCCACTTCGGGGTCTTCTCGGTACACTTCCCCGCCGAAATGGTGAGTCAGCCCACCGTTTTGCGGATCCATGTCGATAACGAGCACTTGTTCGCCACGCCGGGCGTGCGCCGCCGCCAGGTTGACCGAGAGCGTCGTCTTCCCGACGCCTCCAGCCTCCGACCAAACGGTGTACGAAATCATGTATCGGTCGCAACGTACAGCACCTATAAAAATACTTGTCAGACGCACTGCTCAGTAGTGCTGACCAGCAACTCTCGTCAGTAATACTGAATAGTAATACTAATCTGTCAGCTTCGTAGCTGACGGGCGACATCCTTCGGCGTAGTGAGTAATCGATGCCCATCGGTTCCGACGATACGTGGATGTTCGGAGCGTTACGATTTAATTTCGACTGTCTCCAAACGGTTTTGTCCGAAACCGGGTCAATGTAGGATTCCTCAGCTGAGAATGCCGTTCAGAAAGTGTTTCTGGGCAGTATTATTCTGGAGTATGATTTTATAGTGTTACTCCATACTGGAGTTCTGGTACCATCCGACTCGCGTAGCAAGTATCATGATCAGTGTTACTGTTCAGTAATTCTGGTCAGTGTTGCTGATTGGTGTTGTTGGTCAATATGATTTCACGGGGTATTTCTCGCGTACTGGGTGAATTCCTCGGTTCGGATGGTCATGGAACTCGATAATACTATTCAGTAGTACTGGCCAATTTGTCTGGTCAGTGTTTCTGGTGTGCATCCCGGAATCGTCCGTCGCACCACACAGAATGCATCGCTGTCGATAGACCTAACAGCAGAAAATGAACGGATACATCAACGAGACGCGGTCGCCGTCTTCCAAGCGGCTATCCAACCCGTCGAGATGTTCGTTGAAGGTTCCGTTGATGGCCACTCGGACGTAGGGACGTGCCTGTTCGCCTTCAGGGTTTTTTCGCCACGTACCTGGGGGTTCGGCGGCCATCTTCGCCCATCCGTTCGTCGTCGCGTCCGCTTCCGTCTCGGCAATTAGCATGTCTTCCACGTCGTACTTCTCGAAAAACGCCGTCAGAAACGCTCGGAGCGACGACCCCTCAAAAGTAAACGTGAGGCGCGGTGTCCCGACCGCGCCTCGAACGTGGCCGGTACACCGAACCTCGACGGTCGTCACGTCGGTCGACTCCTCGGTCGGAATGGTCGGTTCAGTTGGTCGAGTACCCATATGAAGAAGAACGGTGGCGACGGGCGAAAGCATTTCTTCGACACGTTCGAACCTTCGCGCCCGTATCCATCTTGGAGCACTCGTCCTTCCAGCGATGGGAGACGACGGCCGGTTTCCTCACCGACCTCGTTACTACGGTGTCAGTTTGCGGCGCAGTTGTTGGGGCCGAGTTCGAGCGATTCGACATCCCCGCCGGGTTGTTCTTTTCCCCAGTTGATCTGTTTTATCCGATTGTAGTTGGCGGGTTCGTCCGAGAGGCTTTCGACGATGGTTTCGACGAATTCCCCTTCGTCGTCGCTTTCGACGTAGCTCAGCAGTTCGTTGTTCGCCTCCATTCGAAGCGACCCGAGGTTGGTCGCGAGCGGGCGAATCCGTTCGTCGTCGAAGTGCCCCGGCAGCACGACCGTTTCGTCACCGAGGCCAGTCATCCGTTCGAGACTGTCGAACAGTTCGCTCGCGGCCTCCCTGATTGCATCCTCCGACCCGTCTTCGAGATCCGGACGGCCGACACTACGGAGGAACAGGGTGTCGCCGCTGAGGAGGGTGTCGCCGAAGACGAACGAGACGCTACCGGGCGTGTGACCCGGGGTATGGAGGACAGCGAGTTCCCGCGTGCCGACCGTGAGAGTCTCGCCATCCTCGATTTCGGTGAAGCGGTTGAGCTCACCGGCATCTTTCGCGTGGAGATAGTATGGAACATCGAGTTCGCCAGCCAATCGGCGTGCACCGGAGACGTGATCCGCGTGGGCGTGGGTGTCGGCGACGCCGATGATATCGAGTTCTCGTTCCTCGGCCGCATCGAGGTACACGTCGATGTATTGACTCGGATCCACGACGATTGCCTCATCGTCGTCGTGAACGAGATACGAGACACAACCCGTTCCGGGACGGACGATTTGCACGACGCCATCCACCTCGCCGACCTCGTATTCGCGGTGGGCGCGGCCCCAACCGTTCATGCCGTTTTCGATGGATTTCGCGTCGTAGCCCCGGTCGCGGAGGTAGTTCGCGGCCCTCGCGGACGTAACTCCGCCGACGCAGACGACGGCGATTTCCTCGCTATCGGGGATATCGTCGAGCGACGCCCGCAGTCCGATGAAGCTTTTGTCGAGAAGTTGGTCGTAGATTGGGAGATTGTGACTCTCGTCTATTTGCCACTCCTCGTAATCGTCCTCGTTCCGAACGTCGAGGACGAAGATATCTTCTGCTTGTTCGTCGTATACGCGCCGCGCGACTTCAGCCGGATCGCAGTTAGTATTGCACACTATGACCAATACTACGGGGCGGTAACTGATAAAACTGATGGGTGTGAGACATCCAATGCCGAACCAAACATCTGTATCTGTGCCTCAAAATGGTTCGCATCTAATTGTTCCGACCGGGTCAAACGTACCTGTCGGGAACATATTTGCAGAAATAGGGCAATACTAACTATCATGATCCAGCCTGTTCAGTACGAATTTCGTATCGGTGACGAACGAAACAATACGCCACGATTTTGTCCTCGTCATTGGCCAACGGTGACCGTACGGGCGGATTTTAACCGGAGACTCCCCGAGTACGAAAGGTGGTGGGGAAGTGTCCCGCGTAAATTGCGAACAGTCGAGTGAAACCGCTTGTTCTCACGATAATATTTTCTATGTTTGTAGTTACATTTATTGCCGTGATGCACATTTTTCTGAAAGCATGTCTGATGAAGAATTTCAGCATTCGTTTCCGAGAGTTAACCGTCGTACGTTCGTCGGCGGTCTCACATCGTTGCTCGCGACCTCGTCGTTTTCGCTCGCGATCGCGGATGAAACGGCCGCACGGGTGACCGAAGGCGACGATTCGGCGACGCAAACGGTCTCCTCACCGGACGAAACCGTCCAGATGACGGTGGATATTTCGGATGGCGTCCCACGCTACAGCGTCATCAATGACGGAACCACCGTTATCGACCAGTCATCACTCGGTTTCGAGTTCCAGAACCAGGACGCGTTTCACGACGGGGTCACCGTCACGGGAAGCGAGCGGTCGACGACCGACACGAGTTGGACGCCAGTCTGGGATCAGTACGACGAAATCGACGAACGCTATCGAGAGCTTCGAGTCGGATTGCAGGAAACCGATGACGAGGGCCGCGCGCTAACGCTTGAAATTCGTGCGTTCGACGACGGTGTCGGGTTCCGATACGTCTTCCCCGAGGACGGCGGTTTCGGTGATTTCGTCATCACCGCCGAACGAACGCAGTTCGCCTTTGCCGGGGATTACACCGCGTGGTGGATTCAGAACGATTTCAACAGCTACGAGTACTCTCATACGGAGTCACCACTGAGCGAGATCGGCGCGAAAAGCTCCTTCGGCGGCGCACATACGCCAATCACGATGAAGGCCGACGACGACTCGTATTTGAGCATCCACGAGGCGAATCTCGTGGATTACGCCTCGATGGCCGTAGAACCCGCGTCCGAGGGTTCGACGACATTCGAATCCACGCTGGCACCGCTGCCCGACGGAACAAAAGTGACGACTTCGGCCCCGCATCAAACCCCGTGGCGGACGATTCAGGTGGGTGCGCGGCCGGGTGACCTCGTCGAATCCAGTCTCGTTCTCAATCTCAACGAACCTGCCGACCCTGCCGAGTTCCCACAGGGAACCGACTGGATCGAACCACAGAAGTTCATCGGCGTCTGGTGGATGATGATTACTGGGCGAGCAGACTGGGAGTACAAAGGCCCACAGACCGGCAACCACGGCGCACAGACCGGCCGGATGAAACGGTACATGGACTTCGCCAGCGAACACGGCATTCCGAGTGTGCTCGTCGAAGGGTGGAACGAAGGCTGGAGCACGTATCCCGGCGACGGGAGCGCCATGGATTTCGACCAGTCGTATCCCGACTTCGACATTCAGGCAGTTACGGAATACGGCCAGCAACTCGATCCGCCAGTCAGGATGACGGCACACAACGAAACGGCGGGCAACATCTCCAACTACGAAGCCCAGTTGCTCGATGAAACCCCCAATCCGTTCGCCGATTATGACGACTTGGGAATTCATTCCATCAAAACCGGATACGTCGCCGACAGCGGGGTCTCAATCGACGGAACGACGTACAACCACCACTGTCAACCCCTCGTCAATCATCACCGACTGGTGTATCAAGAGGCGGCCAAGCATCGCCAGATGCTGGAGATTCACGAACCCATCAAGCCGACCGGCGAGCGCCGAACCTATCCGAACGTGATGACCCGCGAGGGCGTCTTGGGACAGGAGTACGACTCGTTCGGGTACGTCAGCCCGTCTCATCACGTCACGTTCCCGTTCACGCGAATGCTCGGGGGTCCCGTCGAGTACACCCCGGGTATCTTCGATATGGACTCGGGGTCGGGCGGTATCGAGACAACGCGGGCGAAGCAACTCGCGATGTATCCGAGTTACTTCAGCGGTCTCCAGATGGTCGCGGATCTTCCGAGTTCCTACCTCGCCGAGCAGGAGGCGACTCTCTATGTTGGCGATGTCGCACAGGCCGAGTTCGGTGAACGCGATGGTTTCTCGACGGCCGCGAAATGGGCCAACGCGCAGGGCGGGCAGTACGTTCCGGTCGACCCCAACCGTATCGACAGCGGCGCGACGGTCTCGTGGACCGTCGAAGATATCGAGGATGTGGGGGAGTACGATGTCCACCTCCGCTACGCCAGCGATGAAGAGAACAACGCCGTTCCGGCTGATACACCTCGGACGGCGACCGTGGCGGTCAACGGTTCGAACGAAACGCAAGTGTCCGTCCCCTCGACCGACTACTGGGACGTTTGGGAGACGGTCTCCGTGACCGTCTCGTTGGAGTCGGGCGAGAACACTCTCTCACTGACGTTGACCGACGAGGATACCGGCGGGTTCAATCTCGACGCGGTCGCCCTCACCGCGGTCGGCGAATCGATGCCCGACCCGGAGACGGATCCGATTCGCGGCCCGACGGTCGATGCCTTCCAATTCATCGAGGACGTTCCGGCCGCTGGCTGGGACGACACACGCGTCGTGGACGCCGAAATCGGCGAGTATATGATTACCGCGCGTCGGAAAGGCGAGGAGTGGTTCGTCGGCGCGATGACCGACGAGAACGGCCGTGCCCTCGATATTCACCTCGATTTCCTCGACGCCGCGCCCGGAAAGCGGAAGGGGCACAAAAAAGACAAGGGGAAAGGACACGACAAGGGCCGAGGGAACGGTCACACCAAGGGCAAATACGTCGCGGAACTCTACGCCGATGGCATCGACGCCGCGTACGACGAGAATCTCACGGCTGTCCGCATCGACGAAGCTATCGTCGATGCATCCACGACGGTGCTGGCCTCGATGATAGAATCCGGAGGTACTGCGATTCGACTCCGTCCGGCAACCAGGACGGAGGTTCGTAATCTCCCGACGTACGAACGGCCGACGCAGGACATCGACGTTACCATCGACAACGAGACGTTCGTCCAGGAGCCGTTCATTACGGCGACAGGATCGAACGACGGCGACTACATCGGCGGGACGACCGTCGAACTGCTGGTCGATGTCGAAGTCGTGGCCAGCGCGAACGTCCGTTTCCCGCCGAACGCTTCGAACGAGACGTACGCATTCTCCTACAGCATCGACACGCCGGGAACGTACGAGGTGACCGTCCAAACGACGGATGGAACCACGCTGGAATCGGAAACGGTGGCCGTCAAGCCACCTGCGACTGTCGCATCCTTCGCGGATTCGACGGGCGACGACCACGGTTCGGGAAGCTACACTTACCCGACGGCCGGTGCGTTCCAGGACGGCGCGTTCGACTTGCGCTCGGTGACGGTCGAACAGACGCCGAGTATCTACCGGTTCACGTTCGAAGTGGAGAACCTGTACAACGCCTTCGGGAGCAGTCGCGGCTTTTCCCCGCAAATGTTCGTCGTGTGGGTGCGCGACCCGAGCAAGGACGGTGGCACGACGGCGGGACTCGGTGACCTCGGCGCCACCGCTTCCTTCGAACAACCGTGGCAGTATCGCCTCGAAATCAGCGGTTTCACCAAGAGTGTCGTCGATGCGTCGGGTGCACCCGTAACCGACGCCGACGGCAACACCGTTCAACTACGGGAGTCCGTCGATACGTCGGCCAACACAGTCACCGTGAGTCTCGACCGAACCGCCTTCGACGGAGTCGATGCTGCCAACCTCTCCGTCGTTCCGATGATTCAGTCCGAAGACCGTGGCACCCTCCGACCGGTCGCGGAGCAGAACGCCGACTACGTCTTCGGCGGCGCGAAGGCGGGCGCGGCGGACATGGCCCCACGGATTATGGATCTGATTACTCCTGACGGTGTGAATCAAGCAGAAGCGCTGGAATACTCGGCTGATAGTCTGGCGACGATTCCGTTCGTGTCCCTCGAATAGGCCCTCACCACGAGCACTGCCGTCCGAGTGCGACACTGACCGACTTTTTCCCCGTTCCTCGCGTGGATGATTCGTCGCAATCGCGATTTTCCCGTTCCTCCCGTGAACCGCCCCGCGCACCCATCCCTAGCTATTTCTCGATTCGCGGTGTTACCCTTACGGGAAATAACATGGTAGCTGTTAACGAATTACACGAAATGCTGGAGGATATGGTGACGGCGCGCTACTACGAGGAGCGCCTGCAGGAGGAGTACTTGGAAGGGAAACAACCCGCGTTCGACATCTCGGCGGGGCCGATTCCGGGTGAACTTCATCTCGCGGCGGGGCACGAAGCGTCGGGCGCTGGCGTGTGTCAACATCTTCGCGACGACGATACGGTCACGGCTCCGCATCGGCCCCACCACGTCGCCATCGCGAAGGGCGTCGACCTGAAACGGATGACGGCCGAGATTTTCGGTCGACAAACCGGCCTCTGCAAGGGAAAGGGCGGTCACATGCACCTGTTCGACCCGGACGTGAAGTTCGCGTGTAGCGGCATTATCGCGGAAGGATGTCCCCCAGCAGTCGGCGCGGGACTGGCCGCCAAAAAGCGAAACACCGACAGCGTCGCCGTCGCGTTCCTCGGGGAAGGTGCCATTGACCAGGGTGCGTTTTTGGAGTCGCTCAACTTGGCGAGCGTCCAGAACTTGCCGGTCTTGTTCGTCATCGAGGACAACGACTGGGCCATCAGTATGCCGAAAGAACGGGTCACGGACGTGGAAAACGGTGCCCAGCGGGCGGACGGCTTCGACCTTCCCGGCGTCCGCGTCGATTCCGACGACGCCGTTGCGATTTACGAGACTGCAAAAGAGGCAGTCGGTCGTGCCCGCGATGGAAACGGGCCGACGCTCCTGGAAGTGCAGGTGCACCGGCGCATGGGTCATTTCATGGGCGACCCCGAGAGCTATCGCCCGGAGACGGACGCTGAAGCAGCACAGCAACGGGATTCCATCGAACGCCTCGCCGACGATCTCCGCGCCCATGATGTCGATGACGAGACTATCGAGGAGATTCACACCCGTGCCCACGACCGCGTCGAGGAAGCCATCGAGTGGGCGAAAGACCAACCCGAACCGGATCCGGAGGAGGCCTACGAGGACGTCTTTTCGAACCCGCCGTCCGGAGTGACGGACACCGAACCAGCCACCGAACTGCGGACGACGGGAGGTGACGACTGATGGCTCAGCAAGAACGCGAGCAGGAATCCGAGCGGATGTTGACGATGAGCCGGGCGATGGTCGAGGCCATCGCCTACGAGATGCGCGAAAACGACGAGGTCTTCTATATGGGCGAGGACGTCGCGGACTACGGGGGCATCTTCGACAGTACTGACGGCCTGCTCGACGAGTTCGGCCACGATCGAATCATGGACGTTCCCATCAGCGAGACGGCCTACATCGGGGCCGCCGTCGGTGCGGCACAGGAGGGAATGCGGCCGATTGCCGAACTCATGTTCGTCGATTTCTTCGGCGTCTGCATGGACCAGATCTACAACCAGATGGCGAAAAACACCTACATGAGCGGCGGGTCGGTGAGCGTTCCGATGGTGCTCACGACGGCGGTTGGCGGAACCTACAACGACGCCGCACAGCACTCTCAGACGCTCTACGGAATGTTCGCGCATCTCCCCGGAATGAAAGTCGTCGTGCCGTCGACGGCGTACGACGCGAAGGGCCTCATGCACAACGCTATCCGAGACGACGACCCGGTCGTCTATCTGTTCCACAAGCGATTGATGGGAATCGGCTGGATGCCCGCTCCGGACGGGCCGAAGACGGCTGTTCCCGAGGACGACTACACGATTCCGTTCGGCAGCGCCGATGTCAAACGCGAGGGTGACGATGTCACCGTTGTCACCCTCGGCCTGCACGTCCACCGGGCACTGGACGCGGCCGACACGCTTGCCGACGACGGTATCGACGCCGAGGTCATCGACCTCCGAACGCTCGTTCCGCTCGACACTGACACCGTTCGGGAGTCGGTCGAGAAAACCGGCCGCCTGGTCGTCGTCGATGAAGATTACCGGTCGTTCGGTGTTACCGGCGAAATCATCGCGGGCGTCGCGGAATCGTCCCTCGCCGACCTCGACGCCGTCGAACGAATCGCGGTTCCGGACGTGCCACTGCCGTACGCCAGACCGCTGGAGAACGAAGTGATTCCGGGAACCGACGATATCATCGACGCCGTTCGCACCATCCATTCGGACACATGAACTCGAACTCCGACCGCGTCGCGGTCTCGACGACCGACGTGTGGCCCGCGGATGCCGAGGAGGACGAGGCGGTCGTCGTCAACTGGTTCGTGACCGAAGGGAGTCACGTCGATGCCGGTGACGACATCTGCGAGTTCCAAATCGAAAAGGTGAGCATCGACGTTACAGCGCCGGTGACGGGGACGCTCGACGAAATCGTCCTCGCCGAAAACGACGAGTTCGGAGCGGGTGCGACGCTCGCGTGGATTCGCCCGGACTGACGGCTCACCCGGCGACGACCGTCTGGTCTTGCAGCGAATCGTTGCCGAGTCGTTCTTCGATGAGCGCGAACAGCGAATCCAGGCCGATAGCCAACAGCGCACCGGGAATCGCGCCCGCGAGCAGTTGCGGGGTGTCGAACAGGGATATACCCGTTATCACCCACACGCCGAGGCCGCCCCCGCCGATGAAAAAGGCAAGGTAGGCGGTGCCGACGTTGAGAACGGCGCTGGTTCTGATTCCGGCGAAGATGACGGGCAGCGCGAGCGGCAGCTTGATTTTCCGCAGGATTTGGTTTTCGGTCATTCCCATGCCGCGTGCCGCGGCGACCGTGCTTTCATCGACGTTTTCGAGGCCGGTGACCGTGTTCGTGAGAATCGGCAACAGCGCGTAGGTGAACAGGCCGACCATCGACGGCAGGAATCCGAGACCGAGGAGCGGGAAGACGAGGGCGATAATCGCGAGCGTCGACACCGTCTGTGCGACGTTCCCGATGCCCAACACGACCCGTTTCGCGTGGTCGTTTCTCGTCGCCGCGATGCCGAGCGGAACCGCGACGATGATTGCGAGCGCGACCGACACGAGGACGAGCGTTAGATGCTCTCGCAACAGCGTGAGGAAGGTGTCGAAGTGCGAGAGGAGATACGAGAGTGCCGCATTCAGCGTCCCGATGGCACCCATACTACGCACCCACCTCGGTTGCGGTTCGATAGTCGCGGATATCCCGTTCCGTGACCACGCCCACGACGTCACCGTCATCGACCACCCGGAGCGCCTCGGTGTCGGTTTCGATCATTCGCGACAGCGCGATGTCCGCGCTGTCGCCCGGCGAGACGTGAACGTTGGATGTGGTCGTGATTTTCGAGGCTTCCGTACCGCCATCGACTGCGGCCGTGGTCGGTTCCCGTTCGGAATCCTCCGAGCGCATGATGTCTTTGACGGGCGTGATTTGGAGTTCTTTGAGCGTCCGGTCGGAGCCGATGAACTGCTCCACGAAGTCGTTCGCGGGGTTCGCGAGGATTTCCTGTGGCGTCCCGTACTGAACGAGTTCGCCGACGTCGAAGATGGCGATTTTGTCGCCCATCTTCAACGCCTCGTTGATATCGTGCGTGACGAACAGAATCGTCGTGTCGATGCGCTCCTGAATTTCGAGGAACTCGTCCTGTAGTTCCGACCGCGTGATGGGGTCGAGCGCGCCGAACGGTTCGTCCATCAGAATCACGTCGGGGTCGGCGGCGAGGGCGCGTGCGACGCCGACGCGTTGCTGCTGGCCGCCGGAGAGCGCCGTCGGATACTGGTCACGGTACGTTTCGGGGGGCAAGTTCATCAGCGCTCGTGCCGACGCCCGACTACCCTGTTATCGAGTGGCCCGCTGGCCGACGAGCACGGTTTTCGATAACTGACTCGAATTCGAAAGACGCGACGCTCAAAACGTACCGCTACACGGCCGACCAGGTCGCACCGACCATCGAAACGTACGGGCGGCAACTTCGTGACCGATACTCGTTCACGATTTCCGGACTCGTCGATGCGGAGCGGAAACTCGTGGAACGAGCCACCGAGGGTCATGGCTACAACGTCGAGCGAGGAAACGCTCCGTCCGATGCGTTCCGGTCACTGGTCGAACTGTTTCGGCAACAGGAGGCTGTCGATGATTGAGAAGACGGGGTGACGGGCGAGTATCTCGCCGTGTACGACGGGCAGGTCTACTGGACGGAGTTGATACACGAACCCGACAAACGGAACGAAAAGAATGCGACGACGGCCGCACAGTAGCGTCCCTGGATTACTAGTTTTTTGACCATTTCTCTGTCCCGTCAGATCGTCGCACAGTGCGGGAGTTCGGTCGAATGCCAGGAGGGACACAATCAGCGTGAGAATCTCTCCTCCCGGAAAATTCACCTTACGGTCGGTGTCCAAAAACGCAGTCCACGTTTCGTTTGGTTCGGAAACTGTTTTGGCGGCGTATCGTGATGTAATAAACGAACTAAATGGTGTCTGCTACCACACGACAATCAGCGAGACGGAACCAGCACCGGAGACGAAACGTGCACGGGACTGCGACGGACGGGGGCGTCAACAGTGAACGTTGACGTCATCCAGCACGTTACGGTCGTCGGAGCGGGCACCATGGGTCACGGTATCGCACAAACGTTCGCGATACATGGCTACGATGTGTCGCTTGTGGACGTGGATGACGACGTTCTTGACAGCGCCATGCGGAAAATCGAGGCGAGCGTCGAACAACTCGGTGGCGACCCCGATGCCGTCCGGTCACACGTTCACCTGACGACCGACCGCCAGGCGGCACTGGACGGGACGGATGTCATGGTCGAAGCGGTTCCCGAGCGAATCGACCTCAAACGGGAGGTGTTTCGGGATGCCGACGAACACGCCCCTGCGCGTGCGGTGTTGGCGTCGAATACGAGCACCCTCCCCATAACAGAAATCGCCACCGCGACGAGCCGTCCCGAACGGGTCGTCGGGATGCATTTTTCGAACCCGGTGCAGTTAATGGAGGTCGTCGAGGTTATTCGTGGCGACCGAACCGGCGACCGGCCGTTCGAACTCACACGAGAACTCGGAGAAGCTATCGGAAAGACGCCCGTTCTCGTCGAAAAAGATGTTCCCGGATTTCTCCTCAATCGCATCAATCTCCGGTTCTGGACCGAGGCGCTCCGCCAGTACGACACCAGTTCGTACGACACGAAGACCATCGACGCGGCGGTTCGCCGTCTCGGATTCCGGATGGGGCCGTTCGAACTCCTCGATTTCAGTGGCATCGACGTGTTTCGACTGGCTGCCCGCTCGATGCAAGAACGCGACGTAAGCCTCCACGTTCCCGACGTCATCGAAGCGAAGTACGACGCCGAGGAGTTCGGGATGAAATCCGGTGTGGGGTTTTACGAGTATCCCGAGCCAGGGGAGTACGCACGAATCGACATTCCGCGAGAACGCCGGTACGAGTTCAACCCGCTCCGGATGGTCGCTCCCGCCGTCAACGAGGCGGCGTGGCTGCTGGCCAACGACGTGACCACGAAAACCGAGATCGACCGCGCCGTCGAAGTCGGAATGAACTGGCCTCGTGGCCTTCTCGAATTCGCGGACGAGTACGGCATCGACCGTATCGTGGCGACGCTGGAAGAACTCCACGCCGAAACGGGGTGGGAAGAGTACCGCCCGCATCGGTTGCTCGAAACGATGGTCGAGGAGGGAACGCTGGGACTATCGACGGGTGACGGCTTCTACGAGTGGTCACACGAGCAGACAAGTTTTGGCCCTATCGACTACGAGCGTCGCGAATTCATCGCGTACATCACGCTGAATCGCCCGGAAAAGCTGAACGCGATGACGACGGCGAGTTGGAACGGGCTTCGGCGTGCACTCGAACGCGCCACCGAGGACGACGATGTTCGAGCAACCATCGTTCGAGGCGCTGGACGCGCCTTTTGCGCTGGTGACGATATCGGCGAAATGCACGAGCTGTCGTCCGTCGAGGAAGCGGAGGTACTCTTTCACGAAACCCTCCTTCCGGCGGCTGAGGCACTTCGTACCCATCCCAAACCGACGATTGCCGCGGTCGATGGCGTCGCGACCGGTGGCGGGTGTGAAATCGTGCTGCTCTGTGACCTCGCGGTTGCGGCCGCCGGAAGCGAGTTCGGGATTCCGGAAGCGCTCATCGGTGCCATCCCCCCAATCGGACTAACGTACGGTGCGCTGAGCCTTTCGCGGAAGGATATTCTCGAACTCTCGCTCACGGGGAACCGGGTCGGCGCAACCGAGGCCGAAGCACGGAGCATCGTGAACTACGCCGTGAATGACCACCAAGTCCACGATGTTGCACGTGAACTCGCCCGCGAAACGACCGCCGCCGCCCCCGGGTCGGTCGCGGCGATGAAAGACCTGTGGACCGGCGTCGAGGACTCGCTCTTTGAGGCATGGGTCAGGAACGCGGGCGATAAACTCGTCCAGCGAACCCAGACGGATGAAGGACAGCGAGGCCTCGGTGCCTTCATGAATCGCGAGGAACCACCCTGGAAACGATAGGTAGCGGATACGACCGACGAATCGAACCGACGCCGTCCCTACAGGCCGTTTTGCCGTGCGATGGTGTTCAATTGTATTTCGTCTGTTCCTTCCACGACACGAAGAACCCGCGCACGCTCCATGAGTCGTGCGAAATCGGCATCTTCGGCGACGCCGGTCGCACCGTGAACCTGGACGACATCGTCGGCGATTTCCCAGAGCGCGTTGGTCGCGAACCATTTGAACATCGACGTATCCTCGACTACGTCTTCGTCGTTCGCCATGCGCCACGCACAGCGGAGACCAGCGGCGTCCGCCGCATACGCGTTGGCGCGACCTCTCGCCAGTTTTGACGACACCTGTTGGAACGAACCGATGGAACGACCGAACGCTTCGCGAGCCTTCGCCTGCTCGAATCCGGCCGCGAGAAGTTTTTCGGCGTGTCCGACGGCCTCCGCGCCGAGTTCGAGACGCCCGAGCGATAGGAACTCCATCGCGTCGTAGAACGCGCTGCCGACGTCACCGAGGACGCGGTCGGCAGGGAGACGAACATTATCGAGACGAATCTCCGCCTCCAACCGCCGACGCCGATGGCGTTATTGATGGCTCCGAGTTCGAACTCGTCGCGTTCGACGATGAAACAAGTGATACCGCCATATCGACCGGCGTCCTCGGCGGGCGTGGTTCGCGCGAACACCTGTGCGAAATCGCAGAACGGAGCGTTCGTAATCCACTGCTTCGTTCCGTCGATAACCCACTCATCTCCGTCGCGTCTTGCAGTGGTCGTCATGTTCGGGGAATCCGACCCCGCTCCGGGTTCGGTCTGGGCAAACGCCGTGGATTTCTCCCCGCGCACGACCGGTTCGACGTACCGCTCGCGTTGGTCGGCGTCGGCGTTGAGTAGCAGGGGTTTCGGGCCTTCCGGGCCGGAGAGCGCCCGACCAGCCAGTTCGCTTTCGTGTGCCGCGGCGGCTTTCTTCGCCTCGTACCACGTGACGAGTGACATCCCCTCACCACCCACCTCCGTCGGCATGGTCATCGCGTAGAAGCCAGCGTCCGCGCTCAACTGGCGTATCTCTCGCACGGCCTCGACGACTTCCTCGACCGGACGGCCGTCGACCTGTCGTCGTTTCCGCGGGTTTGCAAACGTCTCTCCCAGGGCCTCCTCGATAGGACCGACCTCGGTGTCGAGAAACGTCTCGAAACTGTCGAGGACGAGGCGAGTCTCCTCGTCAAGCGTAAAATCGACCATTAGGAATCCGACTCCGTCTGCGAAGTATGGTCGCTATGCGTCAGTGGAACGTCCTTCATGTTCATCGGTATCTGTGCTCACTGCTGACATAAATCCACCTCCCCACCGACGGGTGTGAAGTGAACACACCTACCCGTTCAGTCGTGTCGGTGGCGATGGGAGGCGGTTTTAGGTGTACCGTTCGGGATGGTCTTCGAACTTCTCCTTACATCCCATCCCCTCACAGAAGACGTACATTTCACCCTCGTATTCGGTTTGGGCGGGCGGGTCGTTCGCATCGACTTCCATTCCACAGACCGGGCATTCAGCCATTGCAGGTCACGCGTCCGAAAGCGACGGATATCCCAAAGAGCGTTTCGGCCACGCGGAATCTACATCGGCAGTCGTGTATCCCTGCCTCCTCGCTCGTGTCGTCCTCCCGTTGCAGGGTAGCGATATCCGCGAGTTCAATAGCCGCCTTTCGCGTGAATCGATATTTCAATAGTCGAACGGAGTCGTCTTGGGGTTCTCTGGATACTTGTCTATCGCGGCGACTCGGTCATTGGCGAGTCGGTCAGCTGGTCGAAAGTCGACAGTCCTCCGTATCGTCGGTGAACGACCCAAGGTAGTGGCTGAACGGAGTTCCGCCGGTGCCTTTGCTCTCGTCGAGCGGCCCGACGATGTACTTCGCGACGACGTTGACGTGGTGCTCGCGGAAGGTTACCATGCTGTCGATGCAGTCGTTGTAGGCTTCGCGGAGTTCGGCATCGCCGTTCGAAACGTATTCCCGAATGCTCGGCCCTGCTTCGACGGCCTCGACGAACTGCCGGTGTGGGGTCGGCATATCTTTCCGGAGTTCGCGGAGGTGTCCGACGAGCGCATTGGAACCGTGGTCGATACCTAACGCGGCGTCCAACGCTGGCAGTATGCTCGATTGTGCGCCCGATGCGCCTCGGAACGACTGGCGACCCTCGAGGTTCGGGACGCCCTCGTATTCGACGCCGGTGAGCGGCTTTAGATAGGGTCGAAACCCTTTCCCGTACATCTCCGGGTCGTTTCGCTCGGGCATTCGATTCAGGATGTCCGTGATATCCGCTACTGAGCGTTCCATCGTTCGAATGGCCTTCTCAACCCGGTCGGTGTCGTCTTCGAGAACACCTTGTTGTGCGTCTCCGATAGCCGCTATCGCTGGCCCCGCCCGGTGTTCGATAGCGACGTGAATCGCGATGAACCACCGTTCGTCTCCCGGAGCGAAGAAATTCGTGACAGACCGAACGTTCTGCGGCACCATGTCGCCGTCCGGGTCGTCACGGGTCCAGTTGTAGAGGACGTAGCCGTCGTAGGAGAGAACCGGCGTCGCTCCCAGTCGTTTCGTCGATTCGTATAGGGGAACCGCTACACCAGCAGGAATGGTCTTGGCCGTGGTGGCGTCGGTCTTGTTGACGTACGCGTTTGCAACGAATCCGGAAACGGTGTAGACGCGGGCGAGTTCGCGGTCGGTCAGTTCGTCGAATACGTCGCTTGGTGGTACCGAAAGACTGCGAACCTTCGGCCTGAGTCGGTCGGCTTCGAGGAGTTCGGGGAGGTTGTGGCCCACTTCGTCAAGAGTCTGTAAGAACGGCTGGGCGTCCGTTCCGAACGAGGTGAGAGGGGTGGCATCCGGAAGGAACCCGTGTTGTGGGCTGATATCGAATCGCTCGTGGTCGAGCGTAGCAACGCGTTCGGCCATATCTGGACTCTCTACGGGAGTCCGGTTCTTAAATCATAAAGTTCTACCTCGCTGTCAATTTTGGCGGATAGAACCCGAATCAGTACACCACCACGCACAACTACGCAGTAGGTACCGCGAACCGACGGCACTTCCTCTCTAACGACCGAACACATCCATTTTCTGTCATCCGATACGAGTTCGAACCAGCGATTGAAAGCTTGTGTCACATTTTCGTGGCCTCGTAAACGGTCGTCGTCCCGCTCAGCTCATTCGCGACGATGAGAAGCGAGTTATCAATGGGGCTATCTTCGGCGGGAACGAAGGTCAGTCCTTCCGGTGCGAGGTCACCGGCTGCACCGGCTTCCAGTTCACCACTTTCGAGCGCGTCGGCGAGATCCGGGTCGGAACCGGTTAATCCCAGTTCGGCGAAATCGAATATCCGGTTGTTCGCGTACTCGATGAACACGGGTTCTTGAGGGGTAGAAATATCGAACACCATGATACCGCCGATTTCCTCCAAACCGATGAACGCGTAGTCGATTCCATCGACGTTGCCAACTGCCACTCCCTCCGGTTCGGGGCCGGCTGCTGGACTCTCCTCGTCCAGCTCGATCGAATCCGAACCGGTATTGAAGGCTGCTTCAGGGAACGTTCCATCCGAGATGAGGTCGGCGATGACGCTCTCGATCATGTCGCCGCTTTCGAAGACGAGTTCGATACCGTCGTCGGTCGGTCTCCAAATCGCGAACGAACGCCCGCCGTAGATATACAACTCCTCGAGTTTTCCATCATCGTTTACATCACCGAGGTCGGTCGATACTTCCAGCCCTTCCAATGACGAGAGCGTGCTCCGGTCGAATCGTGATTCGTCGATTGAAACGTCGATACCTCCGTCATCGTCCGTGTCGAGTCCGAAGGTTCCATTTTCCTCGACGAGAACGCCGAACTCGGTGAACCCGTCGTAGCCACGAGGGTCGCCCTCGTTGGCGGTGACCAGATACGTCTCTCCGTCGACCGTGTACGCGTCTATCGAGTCGGGTTGGTAGATGCCGAAGAGCGGTTGCGTTTCGATATCGATTCTCCCATCGTCTATAGCGTCGAGCGCGTTCCCCGGGAGCGAGAAATTCTTACATCCGAGCGGCACGATGTCGCGGACGCTCGCCGCGTCGATATCGACGACGGCGATGGCGTTGTTTTCTTGAAGGACGACGTATGCCGTCTTGGAGTCGTCGGAGACCGCGATATACTCCGGTTCGAGATCCTGTGCAACCGTCGCGTCTGGCCCGTAGATGCGGACGCCTTTCTTGCGGAGGGCCGCCGCTTCCGAATCGAATTTTTGGAATCCAGCGGTCGAGACGGCCACGTTTTGAACACCACTGGAAACGTCAAGGATGTTGACCGAACCACGTGGGTCGCGGTCGTACGAGTCGTTGGGTTCGCCCTCGCAGGCTACGAGCAACGACTTGCCATCGGGGGTGAACGTCACCATATCGGGGAGGATATCGACGGTTATCGAATTCAGAAGGTCGAGGCTCTCAGTATCGTAAAAGAAGATTCGACCCGGCAAGGTCTCCGGGTCGGCAGCGACGGCGACCGCAACGACGCCATCGCGAGCAGCAGCGCTGTTGGCAGGGCCGGGGTTGCTCCAAACATCGGTGATTCGAATCGAATCGACCAGCGTCGGGGCCGACGGGTCAGAGAGGTTGAGGACGTCGACGGCCGTTTCGTTTGCATCCACGACGAACGCACGCTCCGTGTTCGCGTCGTAGGTGGGAATTTCCGCGGCATCTTCGTTGTACACTCCGCTCTCGTACCGCCCGATCTGCGTCAGTACCCCCGCGGATTTTTCATCGATATTCCTGGACTCAGCCCCTCCAACCGTCGATAACGTCGGTGTCAGAAAGAGGGCTCCACCAAGTTTGAGAACATTTCGTCGCCTCATAGTCTGTCTTTTCGTCATCTGTCTTCCTGTCGACTACTGGCAATCGTATAATAATTCGCTGTTGATTACACATTTGCTCACATTTATTTCCCCGTTCAAAGTTCGCGTTGACGAGTTCGTAGTCGGAATTAGCACCTACATGGATGGCACGACAAACTACGTTCAGTGGCTGCGAGTTGGAATCACCTGTCTCATTCACCAACACATGAAGGTTCTCCGGTCGGCGACAGGAATCCGTCTCATCCCCCGTCAGAGGGCCCGAAACACACGAACCGTATCACGATTCCCCGGTTCGCACACCAACTGTGCGAGGCCGAGGTCGGAAAACACCTGTTTCCAATTGCGGTGATAGAGCGGGAAGTCGTCGTGGACGTAGCTCACTTCGGCACCCGATCGACCGCGTTGGGGGCTGTTCCCCTCGTTCTCGGCGGTGATGAGGATATCACTCGTGACGCGAATCAGCTCCTCGAACACCCACGTGTTTTCGGGGTGAATGTGTTGGAGGGTTTCGACCGAGTAGATGACATCGAACGCGTTGTCGGGGCAATCGGGGAGTACGTCCTCGATTGCGCCGGTGTGAAATGTTCCTGTCGCGGCGAGTTCGGGATACTTCTCTGCCATCACGTCGAACGATTCGTCGTTGATATCGATGCCGGTGAGGTTCTCGTAGCCGTCATCGAGAAGATGGGCGAGGTGACGGCCGGAGCTACAGCCAACTTCGAGGATTGCGGCGTCATCGTCCACGTAGTACTCGAACACGCTGGCGAGGGTGTCGCTTACTTCGTTCGACCCGATTTGGGCGTAGTACTCGGGTGAAAATTCTCCCGAGCGTTCGGCCCAACTGCGATGATTGTCCTCCGGTTCCATACTGACCCTCTCGTAGCTAGAGGGTTAAGTCGGTCATGGAACGTCGTGGTGACCCACTTTCGTCCCTCACCTCGGTCGTTCCGTTGGTCATTCTCCGAAAAATACACCTCGATGGACGTGCCACACGGAGCATGGACGACGAGTTCGAACTCGGGCGCGAACACGCCCAACAACGCGACGACGCAACCGACGTGATGGTTCGCGACCGGTTCTATCTTCCCGACGACCTCTACCTCGATGGCAACTCACTCGGCCCGCTTTCGACCGACGCCGAAGAGAGCCTCGAACACGTTCTCGACGAATGGCGCGAACTCGGTATTCGCGGGTGGACAGACGGCGACCCCTCGTGGTTTCACTACGGCGAACGCCTCGGCGAACGCCTCGCGCCGATGGTCGGAGCCCGCGAGGACGAAGTCGTGGTGGCCAACTCCACGACCATTAATATTCACACCCTCATCGGCACGTTTCTCGACCGCTGTGCCCGGGAGGGACGTGGGCAAAAAGTCGTCGTGAACGACTTGGATTTTCCGACCGACCACTACGCCATCCGTTCGCAGTTGCGGACTCGAAATCTCGACCCCGACGAGCACCTCGTTGTCGTCGAGTCTCGCGACGGACGTACCATCCGCAAGGACGATATCGCGGCGGCACTCGACGCACACGACGACGTCGGCATCGTCTTTATGCCGTCCGTGCTCTACCGTTCGGGCCAGCTCTTCGACCTCAAATCGATAACCGACCTCGCACACGAACACGACGCGTACGCGGGGTTCGACCTTGCTCACTCTGCCGGCGTGATTCCCCATTCGCTGGCTGACGACGGCGTCGATTTTGCCGTCTGGTGTCACTACAAATATCTGAACGCCGGACCGGGTGCTATCGCGGGACTGTACGTCCACCGCGATTATCACGGCGAGACGCCCGCGCTCGCAGGCTGGTGGGGTCACGACAAGGAGACACAGTTCGAGATGCGAACGACCTACACGCCCGCCACCTCCGCGGGTGCATGGCAGACGGGGACGATTCCCGTTCTCAGTGCCGCGCCGCTTCTCGGCGTGCTGGACATCGTTGACGACGTCGGTATCGAACGCCTGCGCGAGCAGTCTCTCGCGCTGACCGACTATTTCATGTATCTCGTGGACGAGCGCCTGCCGGAGTGTTCGATTGGAACACCACGCGAGCAGTCTCGTCGCGGCGGCCACGTCGCCGTCGAACACGAGGAGGCGTATCGCATCACCGAGGCACTCAAGGAACGCGGCGTCGTCGGCGATTTCCGCCCGCCGAACGTCGTTCGGCTGTGTCCCTCCCCCCTCTACGTCGGGTTCGAGGACGTGTGGAACGCCGTAGAACTGCTTCGTGAAATCATCGACGGCCGCGAATACGAGCAGTTCGCCGAACGAGACGGCGGGGTGACGTAACTACGCGTCACTGAAGAGTCGCCACCTTCGACGGGTTTGCTGTAGTCGATATTACTTTACGGCGAGCCCTCGGTCGAACGTGTATGAAACTCTCCGCATATTCACATTCGCCGGGTGCCCACTGCGGGTCGGCGTCGCTTCGAAACCTCGCTGACTTCTACGGATGGGGCTTCTCCGAGTCGGTCTGTTTCGGATTGGGTTCCGGCCTCGGATTCGGCTACTACGAGCGCGGTCCCGCCAGTCGCATCATCATGGGTCGGAACGGCGGGTTGGAAACCGGCTATTTCGAAACCCTCGGCATCGACTACGACGAACGGAGTGGGCAGAAATGGGAGTCGGCGTGGAACGACGTTCGGGAGTCTCTAGCCGACGGTGTTCCGGTGATGCTGTTCGTCGACCTCTACTATCTCGACTACTTCAAATCGGACACGCATTTCGGCCCGCACATCCTCCTTTGTGTCGGTATCGACGGCGACGAGGTGCTTCTGTCGGACAGCGAGTTCGATTCGATAAAACGACTGCCGGTTTCGCACCTGCGGGACGCATGGAACTCCGACTACGGGTTCGGGCCGCTCGACAATCGATGGCTCGTCGTCCGTGACCCAACCGTCGAAACGCCTTTCGAGACGGCCGCCGAGACGGCAATCGAACGCACGGCGACGATGCTCCTCTCCCCGGATGACGGCGACTGGAAGACGCAGGGTATCGACGGGATTCGACAGTTCGCGGACGACCTTCCGGCGTGGACCGAACTGGAGGATACCAGTTGGTGTGCTCGTTTCGCCTATCAGAACATCGAACGACGCGGCACCGGCGGCGGCGCGTTTCGTCGGCTGTACGCCGATTTCCTCGACGAGGCCGCGTCGGAAGTCGGTCTGCAGGAGGACGTTCCGACCCAACTATACGACATCGCGGACGATTGGACCCACTTGAGCACGACCCTCAAAAATGCGAGTGAGGCGGAGGGCGAGGAACAGGCGCAACTTCTCGAAAACGCCAGTGACCAAGCGAACGCGATAGCCGACCGTGAGGAGGCGTTTTTCGACGGACTTCGAAAGCTGTAGGCTGACTCGTGTAGATCGAAATCGATGTTGTGGTGATCGAACAGCTATTGTGTCTTGCCAGTGGAAATTTCGTGGTAGCGCAGGTGAGTCACTCCCCACTGAGATACTCGTTCGCGATTTTGTCCACGTCTTTGTCACCCCGCCCGCTGAGGTTCACGATGATGACGTCGTCTTCGTGTCGGTTGGCGGCGAGTTTCTTCGCGAGCGCGACACCGTGGCTCGACTCCAGCGCCGGGACGATGCCTTCGAGTCGGCACAGGTCTTGGAACGCTTCGAGCGCCTCCTCGTCCACGATTCCTCGGTACTCACAGCGCCCGACTTCGCGGAACATCGCGTGCTCCGGGCCGACGCCGGGATAGTCGAGTCCTGCGGCGATGGAATGAACCTCCACGTCGTCGTCGATGGTTCGGGTGCGCATCCCGTGAAGAACGTCCTCTTTTCCGGCGGCGAGCGGGGCCGCGTGGCGTTTCGAATCCTCGCCTTCGCCACCCCCTTCCGCGCCGTAGAATTCCACGTCATCGTCGCGGAACGGGTGGAACAGTCCCATCGCGTTGGAACCGCCGCCGACGCACGCGATCGCGGCGTCGGGCAGTTTCCCTTCCTTTTCCAGTATCTGTTCCCGAGCCTCCGTGCCGATGACCGACTGGAAATCTCGCACCATCCGCGGGAACGGGTCCGGCCCAACGACCGACCCGACCAGATAATGCGTGTCGTCGATGTTTTCGATGAGGTCTTCCATCGCCACATCGACCGCATCCGCGAGCCCTTGGCCGCCCTGTGTGACTTCGTTCACTTTCGCGCCCATCAACTCCATGCGGAAGGCGTTCATCTCCTGTCGTTCGAGGTCTTTTTTCCCCTGATAAATCTCCGTCTCGAGTCCCAACAGCGCGCCGACGATCGACGTTGCCGTCCCGTGCTGGCCAGCCCCGGTTTCGGCGATGAGCCGCTCCTTCCCGGCGTGTTTGGCCATGAGTCCCTGTCCGAGGCAGTTGTTGAGCTTGTGAGCGCCGCCGTGAAGGAGGTCTTCACGTTTGAGATAAATTTTCGCGCCGTACTCCGCTGACAGTCGCTCGGCGTGATACAGCGGCGTGGGCCGCCCGGCGAAATCCCGTTGTAGTCGTCCTAACTCGGCTTGGAACTCGTCATCGTCTTTGACGCTATCGTACGCGTCGGCTAACTGCTGTAGTACGTCGTCCAGTTCCTCCGGAACGTATCGTCCACCGTACGACCCGAACTCGTGCTGTTGGCCATCATCAGGCATGTCCTACTATACTACAATCATTATTATAAACATAATGTACGATGGACACACACTCACAGCCCATCCCCCGGACAAGACATCGAAGCCGCTGACGCCGGGCGATTCGACGTCGTTGATTCCACCCGACGAAACCCCCAGCCGAGTTGCTTACGACGACCACTCCGGGTCACGTCGTTCGAGTTGCGCATCGACGCCCTCCCGGTAGTCCGGGTCGGTTCGGGCCGCTTCTAACGACACCGCTTCCACCTGTGATTTCGCCGCAGTCGGCGACATCTCCGCACTCGCGTAGATGCTTCGTTTGAGCTTTTTCAGCACCCGTGGACTTTTCGCGGCGAGTGCGTCGAGTATCGACTCGACCGCCGCGTCCAACTCATCTGCCGGAACGCTCCTGGAAACGAGGCCAATTTCGTCCGCACGCTCGCCGGAAATCGGCTCGGCCGTCATGAGCAGATCCATCGTTGTCGGGAGGCCGACGCGATGAACCAACTCCGGCGGCGAGAAGTGGTTGACGATGCCGAGTGCGGACTCCGGCTGCCCGATTTGCGCGTCGTCCGCGGCGACCGGAATGTCCGTGTGCAAGAGGAAGTCGAACCCACCGCCGTAGGTGTGGCCGTCGATTTTCGCCACCGTGGGCTGGGGCATCGTTCGCATTTCGGTAAACAGGTCATCCCACGTCTCGGTGAACGGTTCGAGCGCGTAATCGCGCTCTTTCACTTCCTGCAAGTCGCCGCCAGCACAGAAGGCGTCTCCCGCGCTTTCGAAAAGCACGACCCGCACGTCGTCTCGGTCGCGATAGTCGCGAAGTCGGTCGGTCATGGCCAGTTTCGTCTCCATATCGATCGCGTTCAGTTTCGCCTCCCGTCGAATCTCGATTCGGGCGACCCCGTCCGCGACGCTGAATTCGGCGTTTACATCCGTCATGCTCGTCCGATTGTATCTCCACTCGAAAATAACTATACCCCGGTTGGGAAACGGTTCACTCGGCGATCCAGCCGCCATCGACGACTAGACACTCCCCGGTTACGTAACTCGCCATCCCGCTGGCGAGGAATAACACGGGGGCGGCCACTTCGGTAGGGTCGGCAAATCGCTCCATCGGCGTTCGGTCGACCAGGCGCTGGTAGAGGTCGTCGTTCTCGCGAATTCCTGCCGTCAAATCGGTGCTCACGTAGCCGGGGGCGACGGCGTTGACGCGCACATCGGGTGCCCAGTCGAGCGCGAGACTCTTCGTCAACCCGACGAGACCGTGTTTCGATGCGACGTACGGGTGTTGCCGTGGAATGCCGACGACGCCGCCGACGCTGGCGACGTTGATGAGCGAACCGCCGGATTCACGCAGCGACTCCCCCGCCTCCTTTGCGCAGGCGAACGCGCCGCGAAGGTTAACGTCGAGCATGCGGTCGAACTCGTCGAGTTCGACCGTCTCGGGACGGCCGAGGCCACCACGGGGATTGATTCCCGCGTTGTTGACGACGACGTCGATGCGGCCGAACTCGGACTCGACGTTCGTGAACAGGTCGGCGACTGCTTCCCGGTCGCCGACGTCCGTCGGAACGACCATCGATTCGCCGCCGTGTTCTCGCACGGCTGCGGCGGCATCGGCAACGTCCGATTCGGTTCGGGATGTCGGAACGACATCGGCACCCGTTTCCGCGAACGCCTCCGTTATCGCGCGCCCGATTCCACGACTTCCGCCGGTTACCACGACCACTTTTCCGTCGAAATCCGGTGTCAAATCGACCATCTCTCAGAACTGTGACGCCGCTGATAATCAAGGTGGCGTCGGCCTCAACCCGCCGTGGTTCGTCCCCGTTACCTGCGTTCGACAAGCACCCGTTTCGTCAACTGCAACACGGGGTCACCCTCGTCGGTTCGCATCCAGAGGTCGAACCGAACGATGCCCTGGTCGTCGTTCCACGCTTCGAGACCGACGATTTCTGCGTCGGCGGAGAGAACGTCGCCGGGTCTGACTGGACGCCGCCATTGGAGATTCTCGACTTCCATCCCGGCAATGACGGCGAGTTTCTCCCGCTCGATAACGCCGTCTACGAATCGGCGCATGCTGATGGCCGCCGTATGCCACCCGCTGGCGACCAAGCCGCCGAACATGGAGTCTGCCGCCCCCGCCGAATCGGTATGAATCGGCTGGGGATCGAATCGCTTCCCGAACGAGATGATTTCGTCTTCTGAGACCGTCTCGGTACCGAGATAGAACGTTTCGCCGACGGCGAGGTCTTCGTAATATCGGGGCGTCGAACCGTCTGTCATCGGGTCTACAACGGAACCTCTCCGGAAATGAGTTGCCCTCGGTCGGGGATGGCTCCTTAGTCGTACATCTGTTTGCTTACGACCAACCGATTGATTTCGTTCGTGCCGTCGTAGATCTGTGTTCCCTTCGCCTCGCGCATGTATCGCTCGACGGGGTAGTCGTGCGAGTACCCCCGTGAACCCAGTACCTGTACCGCCTCCGTCGAAATCTCCATCGCGGCGTCCGTGGCGAAGGTTTTCGCCATCGCCGCGTCCTGCGTGACACGATTTCCCCGGTCGCGCCGTCCGGCTGCGTACATCGTCAGCAGACGCGCCGCCTGCGTTCGCGTGGCCATGTCCGCGAGTTTGAACCCGATTCCCTGGAACTCGCGGATGGGTTTCCCGAACTGCTCGCGCTCATCCGCGAACGTTTTCGCCGCGTCGAGCGACCCCTGTGCGAGGCCGACGCCCTGGGCGGCGGTTCCGATTCGCCCGATATCGAGTCCTTCCATCACGTACCGGAACCCACGCCCCGGTTCGCCGACGACGTTCTCGGCAGGTACCCGGACGCCGTCGAGCCGTATCTCGCTCTCGATGGCCGCCTCGCCCTCCATACAGGGGATGTCCCTGACGAACTCCAGATCCTCGTGGTCTGCGGGGTCGGGGATGCCGACGAGGCTCACCCCATCGTGTCCTTCTCCGCCGGTTCGTGCGACGACGAGCAGGAAATCGGCGACTTCGCCGTTCGTCGTCCAGACCTTGTGGCCGTCGAGCACCCATTCGTCGCCCTCGCGTCGTGCGGTGGTTTCCATTCCGGCGGCGTCGCTTCCCGCCTCGGGTTCGGTCATCGAGAGGGCGGGAATAGCCTCCCCGCGACAGACGGGTGCCAACCACTCCTCGCGTTGCCAGTCGTCGCCGAATTCGGCGATGGGGTAGCCCACTAGTCCACACGCGATGTTGACCGCTCCGGCGATGAGCTTCCACGCTCTCGATAGCTCCTCGACCGTCACCACGAACGAGCGATAATCGAGGCCTGCACCGTCCACGTCGGTCGAAAACGGAACGCCGGTCAACCCGGCCTCGCCGACGCGACGGACGATATCGACCGGAAACTCGCCGCGGGATTCGTAGTCGTCTACGTGCGGGAGAATTTCCGCTTCGCAGAACTCCCGAACCGTCTCGCGGTGGTTTTCGTGTGCTTCCGTAACTTCGAATTCACCGAGCATCGGCCGCCTCCTCATCGATAACGGCAAATCCTTCCAGCTCGACCAGTGCAGCCTCTTTAAAGAAGCCGCTCACCTCGAAGAGCGCGAGCGCCGGGTACTCCTCGAAGTAGCGACCGAACACCTCGCCCAGCGGTTCGAGGTTCGCCCGGTACGCGTCCCGGTCGGCGACGAAAATGTTGAGTTTCACGATATCTTCGCTCACGCCGCCAGCTTCCTCGACCACCGTCGCGAGGTTGTCGAGCACCTGTTCGAACTGGCCGACGAGGTCGTCGGGGGCGACGATATCGCCGTCCGATCCCGTCGCGTCCTGTCCGGCGAGATAGAGCGTCTTTCCGCCGTCTACCAGCACGCCGTGATTGAACCCACGAGGCTCGGCCAACTCCGGCGGCGTGACGATTTCCCGTTCCATGTGTGGAAATAACTGGCGCAGCTATCTTAATTGCTATCTTCTTTCAGCTATTTCGAGGGGTTCATCGCGGTCGACAATGGACTCGATTGCCATTCCGACTCTTCCCCACAAATTACCAGTGACCGGAGGTTTATGTCTAAACGCCGGTATCAATGTCGTATGGAAAACGACTGTTCGTTCCTTGCGAATCTCGAATTGGACGGCGAGGTTTCGCAAGGTCGATCTGATGTGGGAAACCACGCCGGTGACTTCGGCACCCGCGATGAGGACAAATCCGAACCCGACGTCGTCGTCTTCGCCGAATCGACTGCGGATGTCGCCGCAGTCGTGGAAGCGGCGAACGATCACGGCGTTCCGGTCACTCCGTATGCCGCGGGTACGGGTCTCGAAGGGAACGCTACGCCGGTCAATGGCGGTATCAGTCTCGACACGACGCGGATGGATGCCGTCCGCGACATTCGGCCTGACGACCTCCAAATCGACGTGGAGGCAGGTATCATCGGCGACGAGGTGAACGAGGCGCTCGAACGGTACGGATTGTTCTTCCCGCCGTTGCCGTCTTCGGGTGCGATTTCTACTATCGGAGGGATGATCGCTACCGACGCATCCGGTCAACGAACGGTCAAGTACGGCGAGGTCGCCGATTGGATCCTTGAACTGGAGGTGGTGTTGGCCGACGGATCGGTCATTGAGGCCGGGAGCAAAGCGGCGAAGACGTCGAGCGGCTACAATTTGAAGGAACTCCTCATCGGAAGTGAAGGGACGCTGGGCGTCATCACGCGGGCGACCCTCGAACTCGCCGGTCGTCCCGAACAAGTCAAAGGCGGCCGTGCCGTCTTTCCGACGCTGAACGACGCTACCGAGGCGATTTCGGATGCAGTCACGTCGGGGGTGGACGTGGCCAAAATCGAACTCATCGACGACCAGACCGCCATGTTGGCAAACGACTACTCCGATACCGACCTGCCGGAACGACCGATGGTGTTCGTGGAGTTCCACGCCAATCACGGCATCGAGGAGGAGATCGACTTCTGCCGAAGTATCTTCGAGGCACACGACCTCGAACGATTGGAAATCGCATCCGGTGAGGAGATGGAGCGACTCTGGCAGGCCCGAAAGGACATCACCTATGCCGCCGAGGAGTACGACCCCGCCCTCGACATCGGACCGCCCGGCGACGTGACCGTTCCGATCAGCCGCTACCCCGAGATGATCGCCGAGGTCGTTGCGACCGCAGAAAAGTACGATTTGTTCATTCCATGCTTTGGACACGCCGGGGATGGCAATCTTCATTATTTCGCGCTTGCCGACTACGACGACCCAGCGGTGTCTGCTCGCGCTCACGAGGCGTACGCCGAACTCGTCGAACGCGCCCTAGAACTCGACGGCACCGCGACCGGCGAACACGGTGTCGGCGTCGGAAAACGCAAATTCATGGAACAAGAACACGGCACGGCCGCCGTCGATGCGATGCGGGCTATCAAGCGCGCACTCGACCCGAAGGGGACGTTGAATCCCGGAAAAATCGTCCCGTCCGAAAATAGCGTCGAGGTCGACGATAGCTGAACCGAACCCGTCGAAACTGTTAGTCGGTCATCACGGATTCTGTCCCTGTTCGTGACGCTTCTTCCTCGTCGGTCTTGCGAGCGAAGTAGGTCGCAAGCGTCGGACCGACGATGAGCATCCAAACGCTGAACAGTGCAGGAAGCAGGGCAGTCAACGGACTGAAGAACGTGACCGCGAGTGCGGTCGCCAGTCCGGAGTTCTGGAGTCCCACCTCGAAGGTACAGGCGCGAATACGATCCTCCGGCATATTTGCAGCGTGGCCGATGGCATATCCGGATCCGAAACCGACCGTGTTGTGGATGATCATCGCAGCGATTGCAACCGCGCTCACGGTGAAAATGTTCTCGGCGTTGAGACCGACCACGGCCGCGAGGATAACGACGATAGCAATCACGCTAATCGACGGAAAGACGACCAAGCTAGTCTCCGCAGCGGTCGGTGCCTTTCGCTCCATCAACTGACGGAATACGATGCCAGCGACAACGGGGATGAACACGATGAAGAGGATTTCTCTGAACATTTCAGCGAACGTAACCTGCACCTCCGCACCGGCGAGGAAGAGAACCCACGCTGGCATGACGACCGGGGCGACGATCGTGGTCAGCGACGTGATGGCAATCGAGAGTGCGACGTCTCCCTTTCCTAAATACGTCATGACGTTTGACGACGTTCCTCCCGGAGCAGCCCCGAGGAGGATAATACCGATTCCGAGTTCTGTGGGGAGGCTGAACACCTGTACCAAGAGATACGCCGTTATCGGCATGATCGTCCACTGTGCGAGCGACCCGATGACGACATCTCTCGGCCGTTCGACGATGCGTTTGAGATCCTCGGGCGTAAGTGTGAGGCCCATTCCAAGCATGACGACTCCCAACAGCGGGGAGATATACTCCCCGATCCACGTGAACGCGTCCGGCTGGTAGAGCGCCAATACCGAAGCGGCGATCACCCAGACGACGAAGTATTTGTTAATAAAGTCTGACACTTGCTCGATCTTCGATAATGCTGTCATTTATGAAATCCTCTCGAACCAGTCACACGATATCCGTAGCCGCTGGTTTCCGACCGTCGCCATTGCACTGGTCGCCTCTTGTCCGCGAACCCTCGCCGAGTTCTGGTGAGACTCGTTGCGACTGCAACTGCATGTTCATTGATAGCGAACCTGTAGAGGTGATTCGCCGGTTCGTTTTTATAATTAACTACAGAGGCAGTATGTTCTATGAGGTATTCCACTGTCAAAATCAGCTGACTGTAGTCCCCTCACCGACCGGGTGCGGGATTCTCGGGCGAGAACAACACCAAGTCAGCACGTCCGCTGCCGACCATCGTATTCACCTCGTCGTACGTCGTTCGGTAGTTCGTCGAGAGCGTCGGTATCTCGACTTCGTTGCGGAACCGTTCGCTGAACCGGCCCAGCGTCTCGGTGTCGAACTTTGGTCGTTCGCGGACGGACGCCTGCCCCGCGACGATTGCGAGGAGGTCGCATTCGCGTTCTTTGAGCGTCCGCGCCACCTCGTACGACTCTCGGGTTTTGAATCCGTTCAGATTCCAGTCGGTCGCTTGGAGGGTCACCCCCGCGGACTTCTCGTCCGGCCAGACGGCGCGAACCGCGTCAAACACGTCGAGCGGGTAGCGCATTCGGTTTTCAAGCGACCCGCCGTACTCGTCGTCGCGGTCGTTCGAAAGTGGCGAGAGGAAACTCGACAGGAGATAGCCGTGACCGGCGTTCAGTTGGAGGTGGTCGATTCCGGCTGCGTCCGCTCGCTCCGCCGCAGCGACGAACGCGTCACGTATCCGATTGAAGTCGTCTTCGTCCATGGCGGACGGCGTGGGACTCGCCGGGCCGTAGGATTTCTCGGAAGGCGCGAATAGTTCCCATCGCTCCCGCTCCGGCAGGGGCCGATCGAGTCCGTGTTCGCGGGATTTCGTCGCGCCGCGCCGACCAGCGTGGAACAGGGACGCGCCGACGACGGTGTCGGTAGGCGACGATTCTCGGATGCGTCCTATCGCATCACCGAGCGCCTCGCCGTGCTCATCGGCGTACAGTCCCGGCGTGCCGGGCGTTATCCGGCCGTTTGCAGTGACCGCGAGCGGGTCGGTCAGGAGCAGTCCCGGCCCCTGTTCACCCCGCGACACTAATCGGTCGAGATACGAGTCGGATGGCCGGCCATCAGTTGCAGTCTCAGTCGGCGGGAGCGTCATGACCGTCCGGTTCGGCACCGTCACCTCCCGCAACGAGAACTGTTTGAACAGCGGGGGCGTCGCCACTGCGGTGGATTCCTCGCCTTCGGCTTCGGTGAACCATCGGTCGAACTGATCGACGAACGACGGGTCACGGACGCGGAGATTATCGTACGTGATTCGCCCGCTCCGAGTGAGGAGGTTGAACGCGAATCGTCGCGGCTTGAGATTCTGGTAGCGTTCGACGTTCTCGAAGTAGTTCTCGCTTCGCTCCGCGGCCTCTTGGAGCCCCGAAACGCGCGGACGACGCTCCTTTTCGTACCAATTGAACGCGGCCCGGATATCGCGGCCCTGCTCTTCGAAGGCTTCCTGAAGCGCAATCGAATCTTCCATCGCCATCTTCGTCCCCGACCCGATGGAGAAGTGGGCGGTGTGTGCGGCGTCTCCAATGAGGACGACGTTCTCGTGCGACCACGTAGCGTTTCGCACGGTCGGGAAGTTTCGCCACGCATAGAGCTTCGATTGTAGGTCGTGCTCCCCGAGATGGTCGGCGAACAGGTCTTCGAAGTACTCGAGTGCCTCCACCTCGCTCGCTTCGTCCATCCCGGCAGCGCGCCAGGTTTCTTCGGTACACTCGACGATGAACGTGCTCTTGCGCCCCGGGTAGGCGTGAACCCGCCAGAGGCCGTGTTCGTTCTCCCTGAAGACGAACGTGAATACGTCGAAGGGCTTGTCGGTTCCGAACCACGCGAATTTGGCGTTGCCCGCGCTTTCGTTCGGGCGGAACGCTTCCCCGTATCGCTCCCTGACGGTGCTGTTCAGACCGTCCGCGCCGATGAGAACGTCCGTGTTCTCCCGAAGGCGCTCCGGGTCGTCGATCGCCTCGCCGTGACGGAGTTCGACACCGAGTTCGGCGGCCCGTTCTTGCAAAATCGACAGGAGGTCGGCACGCATGATTCCCGCGAATGAGTGGCCACCGCAGCGGAAGTACTCGCCGTCGTAGTGGATATCGATGGGATCCCACCTGACGAACGCGTCGGTGATTCGTTCGTGGCTCAGTCGGTCTGCCTCCCGGAGCGAGGAGAGGGTGGCATCCGAGAAAACGACACCCCATCCGTAGGTGTTGTCCGCCGGGTCGCGCTCGTGGACGACGAGATCCCACTCGGGGAACGATTTTTTCAACAACAGAGAGGCGTACAGTCCCCCGGGGCCGCCACCGAGCACGTCCACTTTCACGCGTGCTCACTCCCGTCCCATCCGTCACCGAGGGTGTTGGCCAGCAGGTCGAACTGCTCGGAATCGGGAACCGTCGGGAAAAGAACCAGTTCGTCACAGCCCTCGTCCTCGTAGCCCCGGACGAACTGCGTTACCTCCTGTGGCGTCGTGAGCAGTCCGTCGGCGATTCGCTCGGCGAACGGTCCGGTAAACTCGTAGTAGTCCAGCAGATATTCGCGTCCCGTTTCGGCCGCCTCCTCGCCTCCGAGCGCATAGTAGCCGTGTCCCCAGAGTTGCGGCGTTCCGGGCCGTTCGCACTCGGCCCACGCCGCTTGCGCCCGTTCCGCTTGTCGGGCGTACGCCCGCGGCGGGCCACCGCCGTGAATGTAACCGTCGGCGAACCGACCGACTCGACGGTACGTGTTGTCGCTATCTCCGCCGACGAGGATGGTCGGGCCACCCTCCTGAACCGGGTTCGGGCCAACGTCATCGCCTTCCCAGTAGTCCCGCAGTTCCGCCAACTGTTGGTCGAACAGTCGTCCCCGCTTCCCGAACTCGACACCGGCCGCGTCGTAATCGTCCTTTCGAGCACCGAGTGCCATTCCGAGCGTAAGCCGTCCGTCCGAGAGGACGTCGAGCGTCGCCGCTTTTTTCGCCAGCGACGCGTTGTTCCGGAGCGGTCCCGCGATGATGGTCGTCGCCAACTCGATTTCCTCGGTGACCGACGCACAGGCCGCGAGCGTGGCGACCGGGTCGAGTCCATCGTAGCACAAGCGGTCGAACACGCCGAGGCTGGTGAAAGGGCCGTCGTCCGCCCACTCCGCCCACGACAGTATCAGTTCCCGGTCGGCTCCATCCAACGTATTCGGTAGACCAATCCCGACTTGCATAGTTATATGTACTTCGACTGCCACCTACATCATCCTATAACTATCGATGAGTGTTAGCAATCGGCACATACTATTTTAAATGATCCGACCGGAGTCGAATGCGGGCATCCGGTGGATGTGACGAGTGTTTGAAACCGGCGTCTCTCTCGCGCTCGACTACAGTTGCTCGCGCTCACGGAGTAGGTTGCGTCGTATCTTCCCTGTCTCGGTTTTCGGGAGTTCGGCGACGTATTCGATGCGTCGGGGATATTTGTACGGCGCAATCCGGCTTTTCACGTGGTCTTGGAGCGCCGTCGTCAGTTCGTCACTCGGTTCGTACCCTTCCCCGAGAACGACGAACGCTTTGACGACCTTGCCACGCTCCTCGTCGGGGCTTCCGACGACCGCCGTTTCGTATATTTCCTCACGTTCCTGAAGGGTCGCTTCGACCTCCGGTCCGGGAACGTTGTATCCGCTGGAGATGATGAGGTCGTCGCGCCGGGATTTGTACTCGAATCGGTTGTCCGCCGTGCGGACGAACACGTCACCGGGGAGGCTCCAGCCGTCTCGGACCGCCATCTCCTGCTTTTCGGGTCGTCCCCAGTACGTGACGCCCGTCGGCCCTTTGACAGCGAGCAGTCCGGCTTCGCCGTGGTCGAGGTCTTCGCCCGTGTCCGGGTCGATGACCTTACATTCGTAGCCGGGGACGGGAAAGCCCGTCACCGAGGGGTCGATGTCGTCTTCGAGTCGATGGCTGACGAAAATGTGGAGCATCTCGGTCGAACCGAGTCCGTCGAGGAGTTCGATACCGAGCGACGACTTTACTCGTTCGAACGTCGAGGGTGATAGCGGTTCGCCTGCGCTGATGCCGATTCGAAGCGACGAGAGGTCGGCGGTCGCAACGCGGTCTTCGTGTTCGTTGAGCAGTTGATTGTAGGCGGTCGGAATCGACCCGAGAACCGTCACGCCGTACCGCTCGACGGCTTCGACGAGGTCTATCGGCTCCGCGTTTTCGATGATAACGGTGCTTGCGCCGAACCGGAGGGGAAACGCGACCAGTACGCCGTATCCAAAGGTGAACGCGATCGGCGGATTTCCGGAGAAAACGTCGTCTTCCGTCGGTTCCAGACAGTATCGCGCGTAGCCGTCTACGATAGCGAGCATCTGTCGATGGGTGTGAATCGTTCCTTTCGGCCGCCCAGTCGTTCCGCTCGTGTAGGCGAGCATCGAGAGGTCGTCTCGATGCGTCGGCGCCGCGTCGAGGTTTGGCGAGGCCACTGCCAGGAGGTCGTCGTAATCGTGGTAATCGTGAGAGACTCCCTCGCGGTCGGCAACAACGACCGATTGGAGCGAATCACACGATTCCATTGCGGCCTCGACCGGTTCCAACAGTCCATCGTGGACGAGGGCGGTCGTCGCACCCGAGTCATCAACGACGTAGGTGCACTCTTTCGCCTGTAGCAGTTTCATCGACGGGACTGGAATGGCCCCGATTTTTTGCAGTGCGAGACAGGATACGGCGTACTCCGGTCGATTCGGAAATCGGACGAAGACACGCTCGCCAGCTTCGATACCGAGTTCCAACAGCGCGTTTCCGAGCCGATTGACTCGCTCTGCGAGGTCGGCGTAGGTTATCTCTTCGTCTTCGAAATAGATGGCGACGTTGTCGCCTCGTCCTGCCTCGATGTGCTTGTCGACGAGTTCGACGGTCGCATTGAGCGACTTCGGATAGTGGAGTTCGGGAAGCGCGTGAATTATGTCCGCCCGCATGTCCAAGGGTGGGAATTTTTCTCCAGGGACGTTCCCCGATTGGATGCTGTTATCACGAAGCATACTTTCCCTTCAGTGTCATTCGTGATATATCCTGAGATAAATTCTTCTCGGGAGTTTATTTCGTGTGTGTAAGCTGTGTCGGTCAACCTGCTGGCCACAATATTGGCGCAACATTTCAGCTTTTATTCCGAGAGGAATCGATTACGATTGTAGGGAAAGATGACACACTCCAGTCGGTACGGGGTTGTCTCTATCATCGATGGACGATTGCCAGCACTGAGACGGTAAAGTTGGGAGACGTAGCCGAGGATTTCGAGAAAGAGCAGTTGATGGTTGGTGTATAGTAAGTTCTAACTCGTTTGCGCGAACCGATGCTCCGTTGAAGCTCGTTAGAAATATTGTGTCTCTCTGCCACCGACGGAGTTCACCGAAAAGGTGACGACACTCCTCAGTCGAAATAGTCCGCAGCGACATCGAGCACATGAACGATGTCCGGCGTGGCTTCGGTCGAAGCGACGAACCCTCGTGATGTGCGTTCGACGAGCCGGACATCCGCGAGGAGTGGGAGATGGTGATGCGTGAGCGCAACGGAAAGATGCTGTCGGTCGGTGGGTGACCCCTGAACCGTTTCAGCGAACACAGCGGCAGCAATGTCATCGATTGCTTGTGGTTCATCAGCCCGTTTGAGATACCTGAGTGCTCGTCGACGTTCGGGGTGACTCACTGCTCGGAAAACTTTATCGAGACCGGGTCGTACTGGGGGTATGGTTTGCGTGTGATCCGGGTCGTTATCGTTTGGTGGGTTGTGGCGTTTGGCCATTGTTCTCGGCCTCCGTGGTAACTACTCACATCGCAATGCATCTGAATGGTGTTGCTACAGTGGCAAAAGTTTTTCTGGAAATATTAAAATACTATCCATTTAAGTGTATAATAACCTACTTCAAACATATATCGGAAGTCGATTGGGACATCTATTTGCTCACGAGAACGCTTCAGGATAACAGTTACTGTCGTTTTTTCATCCTCTCAATGATCGTTTGGGTCGTTTGCCAGCTGTCGCGCAAAACCTTGGAACACTATGGTAGCATGCTGACGCTGCGCGCCGCAGCACGCGATGCTTGCTCCTCGGTTTCGATCTGAAGTAATACTCTCCGTTTTTCATCGTACAGTACATCATAGGATTGTATCTCCGGGGCTCCGTCAAGAGTCTGGACGAGTACATCCGAATCAAGTGCCGTCGTTTCACTTGATGAGTCGTCCGGTCGATCCTCGCGTTCTACCGGAGCGGCGAGGGCGACTACCCGTCCATCGCGGTTCCGACCCTGGTCATGCATGGCGAAAACACGATGGGATTCAGCCGGCGACACTGTGAGAAGCTGGCCAGGGAGATTCCTGGTGCCTCACTCCGAGTGGTTCCCGGTGGCGGTCACGCCAGCAATTTAGATGACCCGGAGTTCTACAGCGACGCGATAACGGAGCTTCTCCAGCGGGTTGACTTCGGCCCAGCTGACGCGACCGATAGTTCGACCCCGAAGCAGGCCACAGCCGACGGTGGCGACGAGAGCTGACCGCCCTTGGTGGCCGTCGAGCAAACACGGTGAGTTCTCCCCGTTGGATATACATAATGCCCGCCATGAGGAACCGGGGTATCATACATCCTGAAATACTGAACCGTCAGAGGCAGGTTGATATTCTTCACCGTCGTATTGAGATGCTGTTATGTGTGGCCGACCACCCCTGAGCATTCTTTTGCCGACGACGAGGTGGACCGATACGTGTGGGGAAGTGGCCGCCCAACTGGGGGACAGTGACGAGCTGCTGGTCATTCACGACGACGAGGCCGACCCAGTGACTGATCGGCAAGAGTATCCTGAGGGCGTTCGACTCATCGTAGCGGGCGAACCGGAGCGCTGTTCGGGCAAGGCAAACGCCATCGTCGCCGGAATGGAGGCTGCGCGCCACGACCGTGTCGTCTGGACGGACGACGACTTCCACCACCCGCCGGACTGGCTGTCTGCCCTCTGTGCAGATTATGAAGAACACGGCCCGGTGTCAGAGGTGCCGTACTTCGTCGGACGAGACCTCCTTTCGACCGTTCTCGAACCGCTGTACGCCTCCGCAGGCTCGCTTGGTCTCTATCTCGGAAACCAAATCTGGGGTGGTTCGGTCATATTCGACCGAAACGACATAGATGAGGCCGCGTTTCTCAGTGAGCTTCGGCGGACGATAAGTGACGATGGGCTCCTTATGGAGTACCTGGAAGTAACGACGGTTGGTCGGACACGCATCGTCCCCATCGGAGGGAGCATCTACGAATCGATAGAGCGCCCGGTTCGGTGGACGAAGATCCTTTGGTGGCATTTCCCTGGAACTACAGCCGGGATCTTCCTCATCTCGCTGCTCGTACTCGCTGTTGCAGTCCTGGCTCCGTTTCCTGTGGCGGTGGCCCTGACGGTCTTGCACCTCGCCGTCAACGAGGTTCTGGGCGTTCGTCGGTGGACAGCTGTACTCGCATACCCCGCGCTGTTCGTGTTTGTTCCACTCGTAGCGTATGGACTCGTCCGCCGGACGTTTGTCTGGAGCGGGAGGCGATACCGCTGGCGGAGCAAGTTCGACGTGGCGGTCGTCGAGCAGTGATTTCGGCGGTTCCAGGGTTAATCTCAAGTTATCGATATGACTATTCTCTGTTGCCTCGTAGCGTATAGAATGTCTACATCAGTCTTTCTGATCGGCGACCACGTGTCACTAACTACAATTGAAAAGGAAGACCTTCCCTTCCTTCGCGACCTGTTGAACGAGCCTCGCGTCCGCCGGACAATATACGAACACCGTCCGCAAACTCTCCATCAGCAACGCGAGTGGTGGGAGTCGCTCGACCCGACACACGACGTTCACCTGTTGATCTACCCGACGAATGGTGACGAACCAGTCGGGACAGTGAGCCTTTCGGGAATCGATCCCAAATCGGGGGGTAGGCTGTCTGGGGTACGTCGTGTCACCCGACGAATGGGGCAATGGATACGCGACGGCAGCGGTCGAACTCCTCACCGAGTACGGGTTCAACGACCGCCGTCTCGAGAAGGTGTGGGCCTCCGTCTACGCGCACAACGAGGCGTCCGCTCGCGTACTTGAGAAGGCCGGGTTCGAACACGAAGCAGTCCACCGAAAGGAGGCGTTTGTCAACGGGGATCGCGTCGACATTCACTACTACGGCCTGCTTCGCGACGAATGGCAGGAACACGCACACGAATCGGCACCTGAACGGTAACCTTCCGCACTGGGAACGGGTTGAACACCCGGAACCGCCGGAATGAGGTGTGTGGAGGTGACAGGAGGCGACTCCAGCACTAATCGAGACCAGGATAGTCTATAAGACTGTCGACATAGAACCATGAAAGAATTGAGTACCGATGGCGACTCCCGATCCTCTGGAAGACATCGCGTTTTTGGCCCGGTCAGCCCATCGCGTCCAAGTGCTTCAAACTCTCGCTGACGGCCCCATGACTCGCCCCGCTCTTCACGAGGAGACAGGCATCTCCCAACCGACGCTCGGGCGCATTCTTGAACCCTTTCAGAACCGCAACTGGGTCGAACGTCGCGGCCAGGAGTACGCCGTCACGCCATGGGGTGAACTACTCGTAGACGAGTTCGACGGACTGTTGGATACGGTCGAGACCATCCAACGCGTCGGTCACGTAGTCAAACTGCTCCCGACCGATCAGATGACTTTCGACATCCGGCGGTTCGGATACGCGACAGTCACGACGCCACAGACTGGAGACGTTCTTCGCCACGTGCGGCGAGCCGAGGAACGACTGAGTGGGGCAGACCACGTCCGCATCGTGGCGGACACGATCGTGCCCCAATCCCTCGAAGATCAACGCGACCGCGTGGTGAACGCGTCCGGGAATTACCCGCTGATCGAATCAGTCATTACCAAAGACGCACTCGAGCAGGCGCTCGCGGAGCCGCAACTAGTCAACTTCATACGGGATCTCCTTGGGTCTGGGCAGGCACCCGTCTACTGCTACGACGGGACCATCCTGATGATGGGCGCCAGCGCGGACGATATCGCAATACTGGCGCCCACTGACGAGCAGGGTATGCCCGGAGCGATCATCGAAACTGAGGACGAAGTCATCCGGGCGTGGGTCGACGAACAGTTCGACGCATACAAAGATAAGTCAATGGAACTGACGGTGGACGACCTACCACTCTAATGTTCCGATAGTCCGTAGTAACGGAAAACTGAGCCACTATGTCAACACCTGATCCGTTGGACGATGTCGCGTTTCTCGCCCGGTCGCCCCACCGTGTTGGAGTGCTCAAGATCCTCGCCGACGGCCCCATGACTCGCCGCGACCTTCACGACGATACCGGTATCTCCCAGCCCACGCTCGGGCGTATCCTCGAACCCTTCCGGGATCGCAATTGGGTCGAACGCCGCGGGCAGGAGTACGCCCTCACCCCGTGGGGCCACCTTCTCGCGGAAGATTTCGGTGAACTGCTAAACACGGTCGAGAGCATCCAGCGTCTCAGCGACGTGGTCCAGCAACTCCCGACCGACGAGATGAACTTCGACATTCGGGAGTTCCGCGACGCCACTATCACCACACCGGAATCCGGTGACGCGTTCGGTCACCTTCGCCGGTTAGAGGAACTGTTCTTCGGTGCCGACCGCGCTCGGCTCCTGAGCCCCACCGTCGCCATGGGCTCGCTGGAGGACTACCAAGAGACCTACCAAGAATTCCTCGACAGCGATAAGCAGGCGGAATCCATCGTCTCCGTGGACACACTGGCCCAGGTGCAGGCGGATGAGATGTCGGCACAGATGTTTCGACCCGCCTTCGAGACGGGCCGTGTGAAGATGTTCCTGTACGACGGCACGATCCCGTTCCTGCTCGCAGTCACCGACGGTACCGCGCTACTGGCCCCGACCGACGAGCACGATATTCCCGTTGCTCTCGTAGAAACCCGGAACGAGGCGATCCGGTCGTGGGTCGAGACCAGAATCGAGGAATACCGCGAGGAGTCGACGGCGCTGACGGTTGAGGATCTCCCGTAGTAACCCGGAGTTGCGGGGTGTGAAATGGTTGCGATAAGCATCATTATCCTCACAGGTAGCCATTCACCGCATGCAATGGCAACTTCCGTATCGACTCCGACGGCTGCTGACGAACGAGCGGGCTCATCGGGCCCCTCTCTCGACTCCGATTACACCTCGATTCCCGGCACCACGGTGCCGGTCCACGGGCCGTGGACGAATGCTCGCTCCAGCAGGGGAGGTGACTGACGATGGCGTTCGAGAGCCTTCGGGAACGGAGCAAGCTGGGACTCGCCCGGATGGCGGGGTTCTACCTGTCGGTCCTCGTCTTCGTGTTCTTCTGGTTCCTGGCGTTCAACTTCCAGCTGGTCGCCGTGTTCACGGGGTGGTTCGACCCCGCGCTCACGGACACGATCCACTTCGTCCACAACATCGCGGGGGCGACGTGGCTGTGGGTCTGGGGACTGGCGATGCTCGCCATCGCGTCGGTGTTCCAGCCGACGATGTCGGGCCTCGATATCACCTGGGCTGCGCTGGCGATCCTCTGGGCGCTCGCCCTCGTCGGGGCCTACGAGTGGTCGGTCCGGAGGAATACGCTGCGTTCGACCGCGGCACCGCCGAAGCAACCGAACGTATCGCCCTGAAACCGATACTCACCCACAAGACGATGCCCACGAATCCCAACCTCCTCGAACGGCTACTGCTGTTCAGACTGAACAGGGGTTCGGGCCCGATGCTCGACCTATTCGGTGCCGCGAGTTTCGAGGCCCTCACGCTGGCACTCGACATGGAACTCCTCGAAGCGCTCGATCGCGAGGAACTCGCGCTAGACGAGATCGCAGCCCGATTTGCTGCCGACGAGAACGGCATCCGAATCCTGCTCGACTTCCTCGCGGCACAGGGCTACGTCGTCGAGCGGGCAGGTCGCTACCGAAACACCGCGATGACGACCAAGTGGTTGACCGCCAGTTCGGAGACGAACCTGGCGCCGTGGCTCTCGTTCTGGAACGAACTCGTCCTCCCGTTCTGGGAACGGCACCTCGAACGCGCGGTTCTCAACGGGAAGCCACCGATGACCATCTACGAGTGGTTCGACGAGGAACCGACACGGTGGGAGACTGCCCAGGACGGATTCCGAGCGGTAGCAGCCGTCGTGGTGGACGACATCACCGAGCGGGTCGAGGTCCCCGACGACGCATCGACACTGCTGGATATCGGAGGCGGGCACGGTCTGTACGCAATCGAACTGTGTCGGGCGCATCCTGACCTCAGCGCCACTGTCTTCGACAATTCGGACGCGCTCGAAGCGGCCCGGCGGGAGATCACGGCCGCGGAGGTCGAGGATCGAGTGACGACGTCCGCCGGGGATTACTGGACTGACGACCTCGGGAGCGGGTACGATATCGCGCTCGTCTTCAACGTCATCCACGCACATGACGACTCGGAAAACCGCCGGTTGCTGGGTCGCGTCGGAGAGGCCTTGCGACCAGGGGGTCGAATCGCCATCCTCGACCAGTTGGAGGGCTCTGCCCAGATGCCGGTCGGCAAATCGTTCCTCAGGTTCGAGGCGTTGACCTATCTGTCTACGTTAGGGGCCAAAACACACCCATACGAGGACGTCGCCGAGTGGCTTCGATCGACCGGATTTGAGAACGTGACGCGGTTCACGATCCGTCTTGGAGGGCCGGGAAGTACACTCGTTCAGGCGACGAGGGCGAGGTGAGTGGATGACAATCCGAGTTGACGAGGAGTCAGTTATCGATGGGACTGTTGCCGATGGCTTCGAACCCGTACGAGAGACGTTTGCGGAGAACTTCCGGACCCGAAACGAACTCGGGGCGGCCTGCGCCGTCTACTATCGTGGCGAGCCCGTCGTCGACCTCTGGGGCGGCTCCCGGGACACCGCCTGCAAGTACCAGTGGGAGGCCGACACGATGGTTCTCGTGGCCTCAGGGACGAAGGGGATGGCAGCGGCAGCCATCGTCGTCGCGCTCTCGCGGGGGCTGTTCGCGCTTGACGACCGCATCGCCGACCACTGGCCGGCTTTCGCACAGCATGGGAAGGACGAGGTCACGGTCAGACAGTTGCTGAGTCACCAAGCAGGGCTCGCGACGCTCGACGGACGTCTGTCGCCCGAACAGATCGCCAACACGGAGTTCCTCTCGGATCTGCTCGCAACCAAGGAACTCGACTGGGAGCCAGGCACCCGGCAGGGGTACCATGCGTTTACACTGGGCTGGTACGCGAGTGAACTGCTCCGGCACACAGATGGGCGGACGCTGGGCCAGTTCTTCGCCGAGGAGGTGGCCGAGCCGCTCGGCCTCGCGTTCTACATCGGGCTCCCCGAGGAGATTCCGGACGACCGTGTGGCCGACCTTGATGCATTCGGGATGCTGGATATGCTCCGGAACTTCCTCACGATGTCGCCCCGGTTTGTCCTGTCGTTTTTCAATCCGTGGTCGGTGACGAGTCGGGCACTGAACGTTCTTGCCACCAGCCAGCCGAGCGACCTCAACAGTCCGGCGTTCCGTGGGGTCGAGATTCCGTCGGCCAACGGCATCGGAACCGCCCGCTCGATGGCCCGGCTGTACGGCGATCTCGCTACAGGCGGCGAAGCACTGAGTCTCGACGAGGCCGTGTTCGCGGAGCTGATCGCACCCCCGGTGCCGCCGTCAGGTGACCGGAAGGATGTCGTCATCGGCATCGAGACGGCGTATGCGATGGGGTACTCGAAACCGTCACCCGACTTCCGATTCGGGACGTCCGACGCCGCGTTCGGCACCCCCGGCGCCGGCGGATCATTCGGATTCGCGGACCCCGACGCTGAACTGGGCTTCGCCTACACCCCGAACCGGATGGGGCTCCACCTGAAGGACGACCCTCGGGAAGTGGCACTCAGGGACGCCGTTTACGAGTGCATCGGATACCGGAGCTCGGAGACGGCTCCAGTTCGCACCTGACGCTAACTTTCTAAACCACAGACGGGGAGAGCACGACTTCGGGTCCCGGTCAGAGGCTTGCCAGCACCGTTGCGGTGGACGACCCCCGGGCGACCGTCGGCGGAATCTCCGCCATCTCCGACCCGCTCGTCATCGGTTGGCTTGGCCGGGTTGCTGTCGCCGACCATGTCAGTCGGGTCGTGTTCCCTGCGTTCTCGCTCACTCGTGGTGAGAGTTGTGAGATTCACGAGAATGCGTACTGGGATTTGCAGACATTTCTGGGTCTTCGAGAGAATTTGGCTGCCAACGAAGGTGCTCGTAGCTTCATCCACGAATCGACGCGTGATCGAACACCACTGGGACACGCCCATCGCGAGCAGATTCGCGACCTCTCAATCGAGCAGATTCGTGAGATGTACCGCCACGCAGTGGGCCGTCTGTTGAACGAGGTGGCAGCGACAGCGGAGTTCTATCGTGCGGGAATCGTAGCGATTGATACCACCGAAGCAGACCCGTTCACGGGGGATCGAACTGGCCACGAAGACGAGATTATCGGGACGAAAGAGAACACCGACGAGTACGCCTATCAGTGGGCCTCAGTCCAGCTGGTCGGCAACGCTGTCCCACTCGTGCTCGATGCGCGGCCGGTTCGACGAGGTGAGACACGCAAGGAGATTGTTGAGGATCTGCTTGACTCCGCCGAAGACCTCGTTCACGTCGATAACGTGCTGATGGATCGGGAGTTCGATAGTCAGCACGTTCTGGAGATGATCAGCCAGCGCGGGCTCTCCTACGTCGTTCCGAAGCGGATGCAGACGAGTGAAAAAGCCCAGGCCAAGCGATTACTCTGACGGGGTCAGGACCGGTACGAAACCGACCGGAAACTCTATCTCGGGAAGAACGAGTGGCACGAGACGACGCTAGTGTGCCGACGGAGGAACAACTCCAATTGTACGGATTATCGTCAGTATTCAGTGTTCATGACGAATGGTGATCCCAGTCTGTTGCGAGAGTATGAGTATCGCTGGGAGATCGAAAGTGGCTACAAGAGCCTCAAACGATTCATGGCTGCAACGACGTCGAAAAACTTCGTCTTGCGATTTTTCTACTTCGCATTCGCATTCGCATGTCTGCTGTACTCAATCTGGCGTGCAGTCGATCTTCTTGTGCAGGTCGGAGTGATGGGTGAGTACGACTGATCACCGATTGTGACAGCAAACACCTGAAGTCAGGCAAGTGGATTTCTCATGCGCGACGGGTGGTGAAACCAATCTCAGCAGTTTGAATTTCGCGGGTGGCTGTGCATGACGAATCTACCTAGCCGACATCAGTTGATGTGAAGCAGTGATGGGGGATCGGCGACGCCTTCCGTGGGGATATCTCGGGGGGATGCTGCTGGGATGCTACCGTAGGTGTTCCGAATGACCGTCGAACAGTGAGGTGAACCGTATCAACAGTACAAGCACGATGGCCAGTCCAAGCATGGGATACTCAACCCTGACGAGCGTCCATTTCACCGTTTCAGAGGCGTTCATAAGGCTGATCAGGACGGTCGCGTAGTCTTCGGGATTTGTGTAGATCAGGATAACCCAGAGGTTCTCCAGGGAATCGAAGAGTCGAGAGAAGATCGTCAGGGCCATTCCGATCTTCGGTATCAGTACCAGCCTGTCGTGGCTGTCCAGCGTGTTCAGGATGATCGAATGGAGTGAGAAAAACAGGAAGAACCCAGCCAGAATAAAGATATAATCGAGGACCGACAGGAGCATAACGTGATCCATGACTGGCCCCAGAGCCTGCAGTATCGTGTCCACTTCCGCCCGGCTCGTCGCGTCTTGCAAATCCGAGGTGGAATAGCCGGACATCTCGATCTGGCGTGTCACCGGGACGAACCCCAGAACAATCACCCCTATAAAGGTACACAACGACACAACGGCTACTATACCGTGGGTTTTGGGAGAGACAGCATCCGCATATCGCTCGACAGGCCGAAAGAGTGCATTCAGTCGTTGCATGCAGGAAACAGTTGATACGCGGCTATTATTATGATGGTCACAGAACTCCTCTCAATTGCGCCGGGGATACACGAGAACGCGTACTGGGACTTACAAACGTATCTTGGCTTGCGGGAGAACTTAGCTGCCAACGAAGGCGCTCGCAGCTTCATCTACGAGTCAACCCGGGAGCGGACACCGTTAGGTCACGCCCATCGCGAACACGTTCGAGACCTCTCTATCGAACAGATTCGAGAAATGTATCGACAGGCTATCCGTCGACTGCTAAGCGAGGTAGCGGAGCCTGATGAGTTTTTCCGAGCCGGTATCGTCGCCATCGACATTACCGACGCTGACCCGTTCACTGGCGACCGTTCGGTTCGCGAGGACGAGATTATCGGGACGAAAGAGCAGAGCGATGAGTACGCGTATCAGTGGGCGACTGTCCATCTGGTCGGCAATGCGGTTCCGATTGTCTTGGACACTCGTCCCGTACGTCGAGGGGAGAGTCGTCTGGAGATCGTCGAGGATCTGCTCGACTCGGCTGAGGACCTCGTTCACGTCGACAACGTGCTGATGAACCGTGAGTTCGATAGCCAGCATGTGCTGGAGATAGTCAGTCAACGCGGGCTCACGTACGTTGTCCCAACAGCGGATGCACACGACCGAGAGAGCCCAGGCGAAGAGACTCCTGAAGAGCGATACGGATTGGTACGTGAACGACCGCAAGCTCCACTTAGGCAAGAACGAGTGGCACAAGACGACACTAATCTATCGCCGGAAGGAGGATACTGAGTACACCGATCACCGCCAGTATTCGGTGTTCATGTCGAATGGAGGTGAGAGATGTCTCAGCGTGTACGGCTCCCGCTGGGAGATTGAAAGTGGTTACAGGAGTATCAAGCGGTTCATGGCTGCAACGACGTCGAAGGATTTCGTGCTACGGTTTTTCTACTTTGCGTTCGCCTGCCTATTGTATTCGATCTGGCGAACGGTTGATCTGCTCGTGCAGGTTGAACTGATCGGTGAATATGAACGGTCTCCGATAGTGACTGCGGACAATACGCTTACACTGTTGAAAAAGCAAACCGGAATCGGATGACGCCGTTCCTGTTGGGTCGAAAGCAGCAGTGATTAGCTGTAGTACTATTCTGACGTCCGATTGAATATCGCTGAGGTGGGATTTCATACCCGAATTCTCAATTCGAGACGTCTTTGGAGACTCCGGGATCGACTAAGACTTCGAGAACACGCATCTTAACTCCTCTATAGCTGGTGTAGTCTCATCTTCTAGCGACGCCAAAAGTTGAGACTGCTGTGCTCAATGCATATGGTCTCGAATCTCTTTGTAGCCCAGAGTGATTATCACCCAACATTGGCTTCGTCATTTTCGTAGCTTTCCCTCCGAAAACTCGTCACGGTGAATGACGTACCTCCATTTAACGATGCCCATTGATCGAGATTTCTTCGAGAACTCGAGCGAGAACAAACCCGAGACCGTAGTTGCGGGCGCTGTTGGTCTCACGATACTAGCAATGGTGAAGGCAGCGGGATTTCGACGAGAGATATAACAGATCCAGGAATTAGACTAGTCTAAACTTCGATTTTGATAGAAACTACTATATATTTTGCCCCCTCACCGAATAGCCGACGATGGACGACACGAAGCAGTCGCAATCGCAGCATAGCTTCTCACGCAGAAGAGCCATTACTGCCGGTGGGGGACTTCTCGCCACTGGTCTCGCTGGATGTACGAGCAGCGGCGGTAGCAACGATACCGCTTCTACGACCGACTCGATCAACGAGGGTGCATCTGGAGACGGCCCTGCGGTCGCAGTTGCGTCGTTCTTCAGCTTCTACGACTTTGCACGGAAGATCGTTGACGGGACGCCCATCCAAGTGAACAACCTTGTTCCAACCGGATTGCACGGTCACGGGTGGGAGCCGAATGCGAGCGTCACGAAAGACATCATCGAAGCGGACGCGTTTCTCCATGTCGGTCCAGGGTTCCAACCGTGGGCCGACCGCGCGATTCAGACGCTCAAAGACGACAACGTCGACACGCAGTTGATAAACGTCCGCAAGGGCGTCGAACTGGTCGATCTCGCGGCGACTCTGGATCCCGATGAGGAAGGCGTCGGGGAGCAGCAAGGTAAGGACCCGCACTTCTGGCTCGATCCCGGTCGGGCGAAGGCATCGGTCGACAACATCGCCGACGGGTTGGTCAAACTCGTTCCCGATCAGGAAAGTGCGCTCCGGGACAACGCTGAGACGTACAAATCCGACGTTCTTGAACGGATCGATCAGGACTACCAGGCCATCTTTGACGCGGCTGACCGGGATGTGGTGCAACTGGCGGCGCACAATGCCTTCCAGTACATTGGGGTCAAGTACGACGCAGAGATGGTTCCGCTCGTTACGAATCTCGCAGCCAGTGGTGACGTCAAGCCCTCGGACATCGCCGAGGCAAAAGAAGTCATCAAGGAAAACAACATCAAGTACATAGCCAACGGTGTCTTCGAGTCGCGGAAACCGGCGAAGCAACTGCTCAATGAGACACAGGTCGAGGGCTACTTTCCTGTAACCCCGTACGCAGGCGTCCGAAAAGATTGGGTTCAGAACAACTGGGGCTACGAAGAGATCGCCTACAACATCAACATGCCCACCTTCGAGGTCGTGCTCGGCAACAAACAGCCCGAAAAGGCCGGCCCCAACGGCTGGGCCGACGAGTGGATGAACTTCCAATGAGAACACAGAAGACTGCAAGTTCGACGAGTACGGGGACGGCGAGCAGCACCGAGTCTATCATCGAACTATCCGGCATTGACTTCCGGTATACGTCTACCTCGGTTGTCGAGGACATCTCGTTTCGGATCGACCCCGGTGAGTACGCTGCGGTCGTGGGTCCGAATGGGTCGGGGAAGTCGACGTTGATGAAGTTGATGTTAGGGTTGCTCCGACCGGACGATGGGGTCGCCAAGCTGTTCGGCGAACCTTCGTATCAGTTCGACGACGGCTCCCGCATCGGCTACGTCGCCCAGCACGCCAGCGCTTCGAAAGAGATGCCGATCACCGTCCGCGAAGTCGTGAAGATGGGTCGATTCCCACACGTCGGCTTCGGACGCCTCTCCAGCGAAGATTGGGACATCGTAGACCAGGCGCTCGACACGGTCGGCATGACGGCGTTCGCCAATCGTCGTGTGACACAGTTGTCTGGCGGCCAGCGCCAGCGAGCGTTCATCGCCCGTGCGCTCGCCAGCGAGGCTGACCTGCTTGTGCTTGACGAACCGACTGTTGGCGTCGACATGGAATCGGTTGAGGCGTTCTACGACCTCTTGGATTCGCTGAATGACAACGGTATAACGGTTCTGCTCATCGAACACGACTTGGGCGCGGTCACCGAACACGCCGAGCGCGTCATCTGTCTCAACCGCGAGATATACTTCGACGGGCCAGCTAGTGAGTTCGTCGAGAGTGACGCCTTGGCTCGCGCCTTTGGCACCACAGCGAACCTGTTGGGTGGTTCTCGATGATCCACCCACTCATTACCCCACTTCAAGTGGGGCCGTTTGACTCCGTTTTTGGACCGCTGTACTGGTTCCTGGAGCTCTGGTCGGGATTCATGTCTTGGCTCGCTGGCGTGACCGGGTTGGAACTGCTCCAGTACGGCTTCATGCACCGGGCGATCCTGGTGGGCCTCTGTATCGGGGTGATGGCTCCTCTGATCGGAACGTTCCTCGTTCACCGTCAACTGGCGTTGATCGGTGACGCACTTGCACACACCGGATTCGCTGGCGTTGCCGTGGGACTCTTCCTCAACGCTGTCATCGACCTCGGGGTCTCCCCGTATCTGACGGCTGTCGTCGTGGCGATGATCGCGGCTCTGTTCATCGAACTCATTTCGGAGGCGACCGACGCCTACAACGACGTCTCGATGGCCATCGTACTCTCGACCGGATTCGCGCTGGGGACGACATTGATTAGCATCAACGCCGGTGGACTTGCTGTCGGCGTGAACCAGTTCCTCTTCGGCAACCTGTCGACGGTCTCGAACGAGAGCGCAGCGATACTGCTGGCGCTGTTCGTCATCATCATCGGTGTGGTCGGGCTTACACGTAACCAGTTACTGTATGTCACCTTCGACGAAACTGCTGCGGCGGTTTCGGGCCTCTCGGTGAGCTGGTACAATCGCATCATGGTGATGCTGACAGCGATGGTGGTGGTCGGCGCGATGCAGATCATGGGTGTCATCCTCGTCGCCGCTATGCTTGTCGTCCCCGTGGCGGGCGCGAGTCAGGTCGCCCGGAGTTTCAACGAATCCCTACTCGTGTCGGTCGTGCTTGCCGAACTGGCCGTCATTCTCGGAATTGGCGTGTCGTACTACGGCGAGGCGACTGCTGGGGGCGTTATCGTCCTCGTCGCAGTTGCGATTTACGTTATCGCTGTCGTGTTCGGAAAACTCCAGACTGCCTTCGGTGAGGATGCAACCCCCGAGATGGGGAGCATCGACATCGGCGAAACCGAATCGAGTGGGGATTGACGACTGCTCCCCGACCAGAAAGTGAGATAGTGCGAAAATTGACCATTCGACGATAACTAGACTAAATGAGTTCCGCCGATTCTGACCCCCCGGACACGCCCGAGTCGTCGCCAGCAGCCACGCCAAAGATGGAGGATTATCTCCGTCGTATCTACCGGCTTGAAAAGGAAGCCGACGACCGAGTCTCCAACTCGGAGATTGCCGAGCGGCTTGACGTCACTCAAGCATCAGTGACGAGTATGCTCAGTACGCTCTCGAATCGGGGACTGATCGACCGAGAGCGGTACCGCCCGATTCGTCTCACGACCGAGGGCAAAGAACTCGCCCTACGAGTGGTTCGCAGACACCGACTCGCCGAGACGATGCTCGCGGAGTTGTTCGAGTACTCGATCAGTGAAGTAGATTCTGAGGCTGATATCTTGGAGCATCACCTCAGTGATCGATTCTGTCGCGAAATCGAACGGAAACTCGAGATGCCAGAAACCGATCCGCACGGCGATCCAATCCCTGACAGCAGTCTTGACCTCCCTCAATCAAAGGAAGTTACCTCGCTGGTCGAAATCGAAGAGTCAGCGAGCGCAGAGGTTACGCGGATCTTGACACAGGACGACGAGGTGCTGGAGTATCTCGTTTCGATCGGGCTGGAACCGACTGAACGCATTCACCTCGTTGAAACCACGCCAATTGGAATGGTGGTCGTTACTATCGGGGACGCCAATGAACAGACGAGTCTCCCACAAAGACTGGCCTCCCAAATACTGGTTACACCGCTGGATGGCCTATAATTCATGGGAAAGGACGACATGGGAACGCTTTTTCGCGGATTGGGTATCCTGTGTTTCGAACTGGGGCTGATGGGACTCGGGGCCACAGTAATCGTCCCGGAACCACGGGCGTTTCTCCCGGCTCTTGGGCTCGGTGCCCTCGGGTATCTGTTTCTGAAACGTGCCTGAATCGACTCCGACGTAGAACGTGGCCAAAATGAATTAGACTAGTCTAAATTATAATATGGGTGCGTAAAAATTATACTGTCTCGGCGACTACTATCAATCGCGTTCCGACGACCTCGGAGCGGACCGTCGCACCGTTCGCCAAATGAGTTCCTGCAACGCGGGGTGGTCAATTCTGGCATGGATACCTCCTCGCGCGTTTCATACCAAACCTGAACCTACCGGTACTCCCGCCGCACCCAACAGATGATTCAGCTGAATATCCGCGAAGTGCTGTTAACCGTTGGTGGACTTGGCCACCTGCCTGTTATCCCCAGTACATTCGGCTCTCTTCCACCGGTATTGCTAGGGATGGTGTTTATGGTGCTCGCAGTACCGGTGTGGATATTATACCTCCTCCTGGTATCTGCCGCACTCATGCTCTCGATTGCGTGTCTTTCTTTCGGGGACTGGGACCAAGACCGATGGGAGTCCAACGATCCACAAGCGGTAGTCGCAGACGAAACTATCGGACAGACGCTTCCGCTTCTCTGGCTCCCGTGGCACAGTTCGGGAATCGAAGAGAGAGAGTCTGCTGTGGATCGGATTTCTCCTTGTGATTGCCGTGAGTACATTCAGAGCGTTCGACGTTTCGAAACCCCCACCATTGCAGGCACTTGAACGGATGCCGGCTGGATGGGGAATCATCTCCGACGACATCGGCGCAGGTGTCTATGCTGCTCTCACCACGGGGCTCGTTATCCACGTAGTACAGCCCACAGACGTGGATGCCGTCGTAGCTCATCTTCTCAGAGTACTGTAATCTGATTCACCAGCTGGAGGTGTAGTCGTGGAAACTCTCACTGGACTCACTTCACGAGAACCAAGACACCCGATCGAGCCAGACACGATATTAAAAATATCAAATAGTTGATGGTGGCGCCTACACGAGCATCGCGACGCACCGTGTTTCGAGAAATTGCTCGGCAGTCATACACCGAGGGGTCAGTGCATGATTCGACACCGTTGTACGATCGAAGCTCGCTTGCCGGGCTGGAATCAGACGTTCGGGTCGTCTCACAAACGTGGTTCGGACACGATGATCACACCTCAGTCGAGCAGTTCGTCTGTTTACTCCCGCTCGCGTATTTCAAATTCGATACACACGATCACTACGCAAGGCCGACCAGCTACGGGATGGAGACGCTCTTTCGCGTGTTCGTGCTGAAAGAGATACACGGATGGGACCACGAAACCGCACTCGTCGAATACCTCAGTCAGCGTCCTGCCCTCTGTGAGCAACTGGGGCTGGAGACAGTTCCCGACCAGTCGACGCTGTGGCGCAGTTGGCACAGGCGTTTCACAGCGGACCTTCAAGAGACGGTCGAGACAGCTGCGCGGACGATCTTGATCAAGGCCCAGAATGCGGGTGTCGCAGTCCCGCGTGGACCGAACCGCACGCTTCGCTACCACGACGATGGGTCCGGCGAATCTGATCCCGATACTCAGGCTATTCTGGAACAGGCGGAGGAACTTACTGATCACGTCAGTCGCGTCGTCTTCCCAGCGTTCTCACTGAACCGTGGTGAGGGGTGTGAAATTCACGGGAACGCTTACTGGGACTTACAGACGTATCTGGGACTGCGTGAGAACCTCGCTGCCAATGAGGGTGCTCGGAGCTTCATCCACGAATCGACCCGAGACCGGACGCCGCTAGGGCACGCTCATCGCGAACACATTCGGAATCTATCCATCGAGAAGACCCGAGAGATGTACCGACAGGCGATCGACCGGTTACTGAATGAGGTAGGTGGGACAAAGCAGTTCTTTCGAGCGGGTATCGTCGCAATCGACATCACCGAAGCTGACCCGTTTACGGGCGATCGAACGGGCCACGAAGACGAGATCATCGGGACGAAAGAGAACACCGGCGAGTACGCCTATCAGTGGGCGACAGTCCAGTTGGTCGGCAACACCGTCCCACTCGTGCTCGATGCGCGACAGCATTGGCTCAAGCAGCGCGCAAATCGTGGGAATGTTATATTATTAACTAGAATTGGCTATTAGATTTCGGTTTGAAATGGTTGTAGATCGATGGACCCGTCGAAATCGTGCATTCTCGCGTCACTATACCTACCGTAGTCTCATCTTCCAAGCCTTGAGCAGAAGTTGGGACTACTGTTCTCAATGCATGAGTGCAAGTCAAGGACTATCGACCGTCCACTCAGCGCTCGTAGACCTCGTCGATCGCGGTGACGAACTCCTCGACGCGTTGTGACCCGACGAGAATGGAACGCTCGTTCGCTCGCTGGATCCAGACACCTTGATTCCCGCTGACATTATATACAACCTTCTTTCGCGCCAAGCGAATCCCCCATCCACCGAATTCACGAAGCGGTCTGTACGTTCTCGGCTCATACTGATCGATCTCCGACCACGAGATTCGACGGAACGACCGGTGAATGGGCCACATCTTGAGGTAAATCCCGTCGGCTCTGACCTCGGTCTCCAGACGTAGACTGTAGAGGAACGCAGCGACGACGCCGACGCCGACGCCGACGAGTCCAATCCACGAGATCGGCCCGAGTACGAGCATGGGCAGCGTGACTCCACCGAGCAGATCACTCCAGAAGTTGAGACTGGTGCTCTCAATGCATACGGTCCTCGAATCTCTGTGTGGCTCAGAGTAGTCGTCACCCATCATTGGCTTCGTCATTATCGTCGCTTTCACTCCGAAAACTCGTCACAGTGAACGACGAACCCCCATTCAAGGGTGTCCATCGGTCGAGATACCTTCGAGAACACGAACGAGGACAATCTCGAGACCGTAGTTGCGGGCGCTGTTGCTCTCACTACGCGACATTCCACATAAGTTGAGACCAGTGTTTTCAATGCATTGAGTACACTGGCGGAGAAGCTATGCTCCTTCAGAAGTTACAAGATGATTTGTTTGTGGCCCTTTCAGAGCCACCCGTCAGGCAATTCGTCGCGATGATTGTGTATCAATTGAACGAGTGGCCGAATTTCCTCGAATCGAGGACCTTTTCGGATCTGATTTGTCTCTCGATCCCATTCGATAAAGCCCGCGTCCGCCAGTTTCGGGAGATGCGTATGGGTCATCTGGATTTTGAGCTTCTCCACATCCTCGTCTTCTATCGTGACGTCTGCTGGGATTTGCGTGTCCCCGTCGTCTTGTGGATTATGTTCGAGCAGGGCACTGAGTAGCCTTCGGCGATATTTGTTCGAAAGTGCATCGAGACTGACGTCTAAGCTTGGGCGTGGTAGTTCTCTCATAAGTTGATACCCTCCTCTCGTTTTACTGCACGATAGCGCGGTGCTGCATGGCCCGCAATCATAAACAACACTTCGAGCGGTGGAGGGAGTGGTTCCTCGGCAGGCGATTTCGTTCGTGAAGTATGTGGGTTGTCACCAAGAATCTCTCTTCTCATATTCAGTTGATAGAAACGTTATACCTGCAAAAGGACTGCCTTCGCAAGCGATGGCTCTTATACCGGTGACTCTATTTTGGGTGTTTCTCGATTACTCACTTCGGTAGTGAAGCCATGGGGGAGTAAAACCTACATTTACTCCACTCCTAGACCGAGTAGACTGCTCACTATGGTTCGCACAGACTATGGGTGAGAAACGAAATAGGAGATACAGACTATGATTGTGATCGCTGATGTGAGTATTCCGGCCGATGCGTTCCCGTTAGGCCGTATCCTTGAGGAATACCCCGAGATGGAGATCGAACTCGAACGCATCGTCCCGCTGCGCGATGCTGTCATTCCCCTTTTTTGGGTGAGTGATGGCGATACGGAGGCGATCGAAGCAACCCTCAAAGAAGATCCATTGACCAAGAGTGTGAGACCACTCACACAGACTGATTCACGCGTCCTCTACGAGGTCGAATGGAGCCCCGAAGTCAATGGCGTCGTGCAGTCGCTGTTCGATTCCGACGCCCGATTGCTTGAAGCGGAGGGGACCGTCGACGTGTGGGATTTCCGCCTGCAATTTCGCACCCGCAGTGATCTCTCGCGATTTCGCGCCGCGTGCGAGGAGAATGGCATCCCGGTGACGCTGCGACGGTTGTATAATCCGGCGCTCCCGGAGGAAAATGGCCAACTTTCGGCCCGTCAGTATGAGGCGCTTGTCTCGGCCTACAAAGGCGGCTATTTCGAGGTTCCACGCGGAACCTCAATGAGCACGCTCGCTGCCGAATTCGAGATCAGTGACAGTGCTGTCTCTCAACGGCTTCGCCGAGGGACCGCTGCACTCATCGCCGAGACGCTGCTCCCGGAGTATTCTCAGTCTTAGGTCCCCTTCGTTGCTAAAGCCCCTCGTGAGAGATTCTTGTGTCTGGTTATATCGTGAGAGACTCCACGTCCTTTTGGTAACCAGTAGTAGCGGATAACTGCCTGCACAGCTGAAGGTGGTGTGGGTGGTGTGATACTGTTGCCTTCAGTTGTGCAGGTTTGAACTCCAGCAATGAAGATTTTAAGTCATTGATTCCTTCAGTACCGAAGGAAAACACTCTAAGTGCCGGATGCCTACTGACGACCATGGAGCGTGACGACCACCCGTCGGTCGACGAGATCTTTGAGGTGCTCACTCATCCTCGCCGGAGACTCCTCCTTCAGTACTTCAAACACAATTCGAATCCAATCGATCTCGATGATCTTGCGACTCGCGTCGCCCGGTGGGAGCAAGACCCCGCTGCGGTGCCATCCGAAATCGAAATTGACCACGTGCGGACCGCTCTTCACAAAACCCATCTTCCGCAAATTGATGCGGTTGGACTGATCGACTATGATCTCGACAGCCACGCGATTCACTATGATCAATCGCGAATTCGGGCTGCGATGGAAAATGTCGTTAATGTCATCGAATTCCTCTATACGCAGCAGCCCGATTCCAAGTAATCAATAGGTAGTCCAGATGAGTCCAGCCGATTCTCGGTGGGTGAATGTGGCCTTACATATCCGTTACATCACGCTTCTTTGGATACTGTCTGAACGCTTCGTGTGAGGAGCGAATGTTCATCTATCCGACCGATCATCTTCTTCCACACATACATTAGGATGCAAATTTACATACAGAGTGTCTATTTACGACGTTCTCGAATCAATCTGGTGAGAGAGACGCACATTCATGACCAGCCAAGACGATGTCTCTGAGAGCAATATTGGATCACAGAATGCATCGACTATACGAGCACCAAACGACACGGAGTCGGTTACAACCACGATCATCGAGCGTATTCATGCCCATGAAGACATCTCTCCTAACGACCTTCCTCCGCTCTATGAGGTGATTGATCCTGAAGCACTTGATTTGTTGTTCGCGACGAAGCGGGATGGGTCACCCCGATCTACACCGGGGTCTGTCTCGTTTCAGTACCAGGATTATCTGGTAACGGTCACGAGCGAGAACGACGTCACTATCGACCCGCATGGTATCGAGGACTCGTGAAATCGCCAGCGGAAGGGAGGTCACAGAAGTTGAGATCAGCGCACTCAATGCATAGAAATCGGATGAACGAGACCTTTATTACAATATTATACTCATAGCTAAAATGGAATTTCACGACAGGATATTCTTGCTTGTGTCATCGGCATGTACGTGCTCACAATACTCTTTATACCGGAGATGAACCAGACCGAGCAGTCAAGTGTTAATATGGAAAAATGGATAGTCGCATTGCTGAGCGTTACGATGGTCGATAAGAAAACAGCGGCGTGTTTATCTACTGGCTGTGCTACTACTACTTTTAAAGAAAACTATATTATGGCTAAAGAGACCACCGACAAAGAAGGAGAGGCTGCCGAATTTACAACGCTCACGGGAACGATGATTCTTCGAGATGAGGACATCAAGTTCACAGATAGTTTTAGTGTGGGAATGTGGCGAATAGGCATCTACAATCCACTTTGGGGAATTGGTATGCTTCTCCCTGTTATCCTTACTTTTACGCTTACTAGCGCTCCTTTAAGCCGACGGATATTATTTTTAGGAATATTTTACGGAGGCGTTATTTCTATAGGAATTGTCATTGGTGTTCTATCTCGGATATTGACCAATATTCTATCAGATCAACCCAAACAACTCACTAATGGAGAAATCAAAATAGATTCGATAAAGAAAATACAGACAAAACGATCGAAGGTGTTCCCAGAGATAGAAATTAGCCATCGATCTACTGGAGGTGAAGTGAGGATTGTCCGGAAATTTGCGAACAAATCACAATATGATGATCAAATATCTGATATTATATCGGCATTTGAGAAACGAGGAATTCCTTTAGAAGAGGTATAGACATATTCGAGTCACTCTTGAGTAGGTATCACAGCCTCTATTTGAATAAGTAAAGTTCCCTGACTCCGCTGAAATCGTGCATGCTGGCGGTTCTATAGGTCGTGTGGTTTTATCTTCCCCGGCGAACAGAAGTTAAGACTGATGTTTTCAGTGTATAGACTCCCATAGCTTGGGATTGATGACTCAATAGAGAATCAAACCAATTTATACGATGCCGCTTATTTGAAGCTGAATTATTATAATTTAATCAATTGACTAGATTGGCTGAAGACTTATGCCTGATTTTGTTGTATCTTATATTATGGCAAACAACGTAGCCAAATCATACTGGCGTCTCTTTGGGATGACCCTCGTTGCCGCACTGCTTGGGTTTACTATTTGGGCCGTCGCGTTCCCCTCGGTAGACACCATCGTCGCGATCATCATTGCAGCAATTATCCTTGCAATCATGCGCTTTGTCGAAGGGTGTCTCACGTCCAATTCGTCAAAGCCGCCAAACTGATTGACAAATATCAGAACCCGAGTTGATTCTGTTCTAGTCTATACCTATCGTCATGTAGTCCAAGCATCTTTCCAGTGTGTTAGCAGCATTTTTGCTTTTGTAGTGTTTGGCTGGCGGCTGGTGGCATCCACATTCCTCTCTCGGCGTACTGTTTTCAGGACTATCGCAGCAAAATCGTACTACAAGTGGCCTACCTACGATACAACACAGTGGTACGACCGCGGCTCTCTCGGAGCACTTGAAGAGGACATTCGAACTGTCGCAACAGCGTATTTCTCGCACGACGCTTACGATTCAGTCGACAATTTCATCTGCGAATTGCCACTGCAATACGTCAATTTCGATACTCACGACCGATATAGTGGGTCAACAAAATTCGGAATGCGTCTACTCTTCCGCGTGTTTCTGCTCAAGGAAGTCCATGGATGGGAACACGAGACAGCACTTCTCGAGTACCTCGCACAACAGCCTTCAACCCAGCACCAACTCGGATTCGAGACTCTTCCCAATCAGTCGACGCTGTGGCGAACGTGGCACTACCGCTTCCCGACCGATTTGAGAGAGACGATCACCGAGAGCGCACGAACGATTCTCAGACAGGCGGATCGAAGAAACGTCGAAACTCCACGTACACCACCCCGATCCTCTAGTTATCATGTCGTAGATGACGAGAACGATTTCGGTAAACAAACGCTACTCGATAGTGCTGACAAACTCACAGACCACCTTGTACGAGTCGTCTATCCTGCATTCTCGCTCGGCCGTGACTCACACTGTGAAATTCACGCAAATGCGTTCTGGGACTTGCAGACGTATCTCGGGCTGCGCGAGAATTTGGCAGCCAATGAAGGCGCACGGAGTTTCACACTCGACTCCCGACGAGACCGAACGCCGCTCGGACACACTCACCGAACACACCTTCGTGACCTCTCTATCGGCGGAATTCGTAAGATGTATCCTGAGGCAATTGGCCGGTTGTTCGATCGTATTGCGGAGACTGATGCCTTCCATCGGGCTGGAATCGTCGCGATCGATACAACCGAAGATGATCCGTTTACCGGCGACCGTACAGGACATGAGGACGAGATTATCGGAACGAAAGATGGTGAGTATGCCTACCAATGGGCAACGATCCAGCTCGTCGGCAATGCAGTACCGATTGTTTTGGACGCTCGACCGGTTCGAAAGGGTGATTCACGGTTAGAGATTGTACGAGATCTCTTAGATTCGGCCCAAGAGCATGTTCTCGTCGATAATGTCTTGATGGATCGGGAGTTCGATAGTCAGCATATCTGGAGGAGATTGACCAGCGCGGGCTCCGATACGTTGTGCCAAAACGAATGCAGACAAGTGAGCAAGCCCAAGCGAAGCGGTTGATGCAGTGGGATCAGGATCGGTACGTGACCGATCGGAACCTTCTGTTGAACGACGATGAAAGGCACGAAACAACGCTGATCTACCGACGCAGGGACAACTCCGGGGGTACGGATTATCGTCAGTATTCGGTGTTTATGACGAATGGAGAGCCTGAGTTGTTGCGAGAGTATGGGTATCGCTGGGAGATCGAGAGTGGGTATAAGAGCGTCAAACGGTTCATGGCCTCCACGACGTCGAAGAATTTCGTCCTTCGATTCTTCTACTTCGCATTCGCGTGCTTGCTGTCTTCGATTTGGCGTGCTGTTGACCTGCTGGTGCAGTTCGAAGTGACTGGAGAGTACAACCGATCACCGATTGTGACAGCAAACACTGTTCTCACGCTGCTAAAGCGGACTGGAATTAGCTAGGGATCCTGTTTCAAGGCAATGAAGGTTGGGTGAGCAGCGGCAGCTCTGGTTCGAATCATCGTTAATTCGTCCAATAGTTAGTAGCTTGACTAGAAGCGACGTCTATGGTTTAGTTTGAGACGCTTGCAAAGGAGTGGATTGCCCAAAATCGTGCATTCTGAGGTTCCTATAACCTGTGTAGTCTCATCTTCCCATCACTCAATTTCATATAGCAATATGTCATTTATGAATTTGGATTCTCTCGGTACCATCCTTCTATCCTCAAAATTCGGGGAATTCGGCTGTACGCCATTTACTTCCGCCTAATTTAATAATCGGAAGTGAAATCGGGCGGGTCGGTGCCCTCGGCGAAGCGGATTTCGTCACTTGAACCGATTCGCCGTTTGTATCATTGGATTTTCCCGATCTCGATTGAGACAGTGCTAAATAAGCGCGACAGTTCGCCTGATTTCGTTTTGTTTCGTACGATTTGAATCGTCGCGTCGGACAGATCGGTGCAGCATAGTCCGAAGTCGCCTTACAATGCGAATACTACACTTTGACAATTCAATGACTGAAACGCTGGCGGCGTAGACGAGTGCGGCCTCGAGATGTGTCGCCTGATCGCTGGGGTGAGAACCGTATCGATCAGTGCGATCAGGTGGTTCGTAGATGTTTCGCCCCAAGCTGTGTCGATGCGGAGAAGAATCTCACCAATCAGACATTCTCCGAACCACCGTTTGACTCACACTTGGCAAAAATACTGGGTTTCGTCCGAAACGGAGGGTTTTGGCAATCGTTACTCGGTAACTGTGGCGGCTCTCCGATCGGTAGTAAGGAGTTGGTTGAAGGCGTCAAGTATGGCTGTGACGCTAGCACGAGTGATATCCGAATCGCTCGCGTTCACCGACACCGAATGGTCGTTGTTTGACACCTCGACTTCAACGGTGACGAGTGCGTTCGTCCCTCCGGTAATCGCATCGACGTGGTACGATTCGAGCGTTGCATCGATGTCGAGCGCTTTTCGGGTGGCGGTAACGGCAGCGTCGACGGGACCACTTCCGACGCCACTGGCAACGTATTCCTCGCCATTGACGGCCAATCGAATACTCGCTGTTGGTGTCGCACCACCGCTAGTGGCGGTTAGATCCAACAATTCGATAGGTCGGTCACGGTTACGTCCTTGTACCTCGTCGGCGATTGCAAGAAGATCGGTATCGGTGATGCGTCGTCCTCGTTCGCCGATCGTCTTCACTCGCTCCACAACCGTGTTTAGTTCTTCATCAGTCACCTTCACGTCATGTTCTTCGAGTGCCGAACGGACACCCGCTCTGCCGGCGTGTTTTCCGAGCACGAGTCGACGCTCACGACCGACAGCATTCGGAGGATACGGCTCATACATCGCCTCATCTTTGAGCGTCCCGTCAGTGTGGATGCCCGACTCGTGTGCGAAGGCGTTCTCACCGACGACGGCTTTGTTCGGGGCGAGCGGAACGTCGGTCGCCGTCGCGACTGTCTGTGCGAGGTCGTATAGTCGCTCGGTCTCGACCGTCTCGACGTCGTACCCATGATCGAGTGCGACGGCGACTTCCTCTAGTGCGACGTTTCCAGCGCGCTCGCCAACTCCGTTGACGGTTGCATGGACGAGATCCGCTCCGGCCTCGATGCTCACGAGTGCATTTGCCAGGGCTAACCCGAGATCGTCGTGCGTATGGGTACTCGTTGAACCGAGCGGAGCGAGTCGGGAGACGGCGGCCGCTGTGTGTTCCGGGGTCGCGTGTCCGACCGTATCGCAGTAGCAGATGCGGTCAGCACCGGCATCGATGGCAGCGCCCATTAATCGTTCGAGGAAATCAAGGTCAGCGCGCGAACCATCCTCACCGAGCACTTCCAGCCAGAGACCGTGATCTTTGGCGTATTCAGTGAGCGCAACTGTCGTTTCGATCACTTCGTTGCGTGTCGTTCCGACCTTCCCCTCGATGTGGCGATCACTCGCCGGAACCACGAGATTTATGCCGTCGACCCCGCAGTCGAGTGCGAGATCGATATCGTTCTTGATCCCGCGGGCGAAGCTCGTTACCCTCGCGTCGAGACCGAGGTCTGCCACCCTCGAAATCGTTTCTCTTTCGTTGGCTCCCGTGCAAGCGCTACCGGCCTCGATGACATTGACACCGGTAACATCGAGCTTTTGTGCGATCTCAGCTTTTTCGGTAGGCGTAAGTGAGATACCCGGCGCTTGTTCACCGTCACGGAGTGTGGTGTCGAGGAACTGTACGTCCGAATCAGAAAGTGTGTTTGGTTCGGGGAGTACCCCGAATAAATCGACCACTGGTCATGATATCCACTCGTGTGTGGTATCCGGATGCTAATAACTCACACGAGTCTGGCAGATATTGCAATTTGAAGAATGAGAATGTAGTCTTCAGTACGGCACAACATGATGCTCGACGGCGACGAAGCGGGATAACTTACGGAAGATTCGAGGAGAAAGCCTCGCCCTTCAGGGCGGGGATGAATCCAACACAGTACCCAGCAACCGCCGCCGATAGCAGGGCCGGATATTCCACGGATTGTTCCACTTTCACTCCGCACTACGCAGGTATAAGTATTTGTGGTGACATAGGTTACGTATGGCGAAACAGGTCGTTACGCGAACCTACCGCGCCCGTATCTGCAACTACTCGCAGGTGCAAAACGACCTCGATTCGCTCGGATTCGCCGCCAGCAAGCTCTGGAACGTTGGCCGATGGACGGCCCAACGTGTCTGGGATGCGTGCGGCCACATCCCCGGTGCTAACGCGCTTATGACGTACCTCAAGAATCACGAACGCTACGCCGACCTCCACTCTCAGTCGAGTCAACGAGTTCTCCAAGAACTCGGTGAGGCGTTCACCAGCTGGTACGGCAAGCGCCGAAACGGGGACACGAACGCGAATCCGCCCGGCTACCGCAAACATAACGACAACCACCCACGGTCAACGATCACGTTCAAAGCGGCTGGTTTCAAGCACGACACACACAACAACCGAGTTCGTCTCTCGAAAGGCAAGAACCTCAAAGAGGAGTGGTCGGACTTCGTTCTGTGCGAGTACGACTGCATCGGCCCGTCCGACAGAACTATCGAGAACGTTCAGCAGATCCGAGCAGTATACGAACACGGCATCTGGCGGTTGCACATCGTCTGTCGCGTCTCGATTGACGAAGCCGAATCGCCCGGTGATGGCGTGGCAGGCATCGACCTTGGTATCTGCAACCTTGCCACCGTCTCGTACGGCGACGAATCAGTGTTGTACCCCGGTGGTGCGCTCAAAGAAGACGAATACTACTTCGCCAAAAAGCGCGCCGAGACGGACGATTCGGCATCACGCGAAGCCCGCCGCCTCGACACAAAGCGCACCGACCGCCGGACACACTTCTTGCACACACTCTCGAAAGACATCGTATCCGAGTGTTCCAAAAGGGGTGTTGGAACTATCGTTGTCGGTGACCTCAGTGGTATCCGCGACGACGAGAACGGCGACTCTCGAAATTGGGGCAAACACGGCAATCTCGACTTGCATGGATGGGCGTTCGACCGCTTCACGTCGATGCTCGACTACAAGGCCGAAGAACGCGGTATTGCGGTCGTCACGAAGTCTGAACGCAATACGTCGAAAACGTGTTCAGCGTGCGGGCGCTCAGACGACCGCCAGCGTGTTCAGCGAGGCTTGTACGTATGTAAATGTGGGCTGGTTGCGAACGCCGATAGTAATGGTGCGGAGAACATTCGCCAAAAGGTACTCCCGAATCTCGCCACGGATGGCGGCGATAGGGATAACGGCTGGTTGGCACAGCCAGCGGTGCGCTTGTTCGATTGTAGCGAGGGTCGGTTCGCCCCGCGAGAACAGGTTGGTAACCGCGAACCCTAATATCCCAACTCGGGGGAATCCTCGCGCTTGAGCGCGGGGGGATGTCAAGGGAAAGAGCCGACATGACGTTTTTCGAGAGATTAGTGGGTGGAGTCTTCAATCGAGACCGCTCGCTGGATGGTGGATACGCTCGGCATTGAACGGCCAACTACCCACCGACAGTTCTGGGTTTCACGAAGAGATTGAGCGGAGCAGAATTGGAATAATCGTCACCACAACGATTCTCGCCTTCGGCTTATGGATAAATCTACGCGTCGATGAATTTGGAAAACCAGGTTTCCAAAAGCCCGGTCAGGATACTGGCAAACCCAGTTCCGTCGCTCCAGAAGGCAACTTCATTCTGATTCTCATTGTGGATCGGAACAAGAACACTCATAAGAATGACATCAGAATCGATCGCGAGAACTCGACCACTCCGGTCATTGTCATCTGGCTTCATTGGGAATTGACACGCTTCGAGACCTCGATCTTCAAAGAGATCACAAACGGACGGGTTTCCACTCGTGATGAAAACATTGATTCCGTTGGCTTTTGCCTCCAATAGTGCGTCAATTACATTTTCGTCCAACATCTCCGGATCGCGGGCGCCGAAGATAATCCGCCTATTTGCGTTGCTAATGAGTTGGGAGACTCGATCGTTGATCGTTTCCTGCCCTCTGATCGTCCAAATGTCTTCTTGGGTCTCGGTTTCGTCGATCGGCTGTTGTTGCAGGGAATCAAGTGCCTCGAAGGCGCGATCTTGCTCACGTTCGATCTTAGCCTGCAGGTGAGCCCGCGCTTCGTCGAGTCCCACTGCACGGAACTGTTGTGGATTGGATTGCTGAACGTCTACCAGTCCCAGTTCTTCCAACCCTTCGGCGGCTCCATATACTTGTGACCGTGGCACATCGCTGTTTTTGCTGATCTCACTCGCAGCCGCTTTTTCGATCGGCTGCAGGGCGCAAAAGACCTGGGCCTCGTACTTGGAGAGCCCAAGCCGCTGTAGTGCAGCTATCGCGTCGGCTTCCGTCGATTCAGTCATCTGTTGTTCCCATATCGTCCATCGTAGATTTGCTTGCCGATTCAGCCGTCATCACTCCACCTGGACCCAAGTACCGAGTCCACAGGGCGAGAAGGCTGGGAAGCACGAAGACACTCGCAAGGAACGAGTAGATGATTGTGAGACCCGTAATGATCCCGAACTGCTGGAGCGGAGGTAAGATGGCAAACACGAGGACACCAAATCCGCCCACGGTAGTCGCAGCACTGCCGAGGAGTGCCCCTCCAGTACCAGTAACACTCTTTCGCATCGCAACCCACACCGACGCTTGCTCGTCGAGTTCGTGGATGTATCGCTCGCTGAGGTGGATACTGTAGGCGATTCCCAAACCGACGGTCAGGCTGGTGATCAGTCCGGTAATCACGTTGAACGAGATTCCGAGGACATACATCGTCCCGAGAATCCATGAGACGCTGAACGCCACTGGAAGCATGGTGACGAACCCGAGCGTCGCACTTCCATGCAGGAAGTAATATGTGATCATCAGGAAGATGAACGTCGCTCCGAGGGTAATAAGGAGACTTTCGATTACGGAGTTGAGCAGTTGGTCTTGAACGATTTTGAAGATGATCGGCTGCCCCGTTGCGACGGCGTTGAGAGTGCTTTCTTGTTCGACCGTGTCGGCGACCGCTCTCATTTGGTTGCTAACTGCACCACCGCTTGCACTCCCCTTGATCGAGACCGTCATGTGGATTGCCTTATATTGTCCGTCGTCGGTGCGGTAGATGACACCTTTTGCTTGGTCAGGGGCGACCGTATACAGTTTATCGTAGACCGCCTTCAGATTGCGATCCGGAACACCATCTCCATTCGTGTCTGAATTTTGGAAAGTAGTGCTGAACGAATCGTTCTCGCTCGCAACCGACTGCATAACGGAAAGCGGACTGTTGATATCGGGCTCTCCACTGGAGAGAACGACCGTCGAATCTTTTTTCGCCGCTTCGGTTTCAGCTTCGTTGATCGTTTCGAGTGTGGTTGGTTGGGTTATATCACCACGTATCAGTATCTCTGCGTTGGAATCCTGACGCAGGAAATTGTTGTTCACGTAATCCAACGAGGATTTCACCGTATACTCACCGGGAGCGAATGGCTCAGGCAATTCGGTCAGAATCCCCGAGGGATTGCTCGCCAGGAAATCTTCCTGTGAGAAACTCGTGTCTACCTGCGACGCACCAGCACCGCCGAGGACAGTGAGAATCACGGCAATGGCGAGCACAATACGTGGTGCTTTTCGAGCTGCCGTTGCACCGCCAGCGAGCATCGTGCCTAGCCGCCCCCCACCGGTTCCGAACGCCCGTTTCTCTCTGTTCCAGCCACGAGCTTCCAAGGACGCATCGAGTTCGGTTTTGAGAGCGGGAATCAGCACTCCGAAGATGATCAGTGCGGCCGAAATCCCGACCGAACTCACGATACCGAACTGACGAATCGGAGGCACATCACTGACGAGATTGGAGAGGAATCCGATCACCGCAGTAACAGTCACGAGAATCAACGCTATCCCGAGACTCGACAATGTGACCTTCATCGATCGGTTGACACCCTCAATTCGACCACGCTCTTCGCGGTGGCGCATGAAGACGTGAATGGCGTAGTCGATCGAGAGCCCAATGAGTAACACTGGAACCGCGATGAAGATCTGATTGAAGTTAATATTCGCCCAGCCCATAAAGCCGAACGTCCACACGAGAACGAGACCGATACCGAAAAGTCCCAAGACGATGTCGAGAAGATCCCGATAGGCAAATACCAAGACGCCGAGAACGAAGATGATCGCCAGGGGACCAACGATAAGGATACTATCACTCATCGATCGCTGGGTCTCGTCCGAGATAATACCACTCCCGAAGACGAGGACACTCGACTGCTTTGTGTCGAACTGTTCGTGTGCAATCGTCTGCATGGCGAGCTGCGAATTCATGATTCGCTCGCTCGATGTCTGACTACTACTCGTTTCACCTTTCGTCTGTTGAGAGACGACGATCATCGTCGCGTTCGCATCTGTACTCCCAGCTTCGTAGCTGGTTGGCATGAATGCGAACGCGCCACTACCACCGACACTTGAACCGCTTTGACTGGCGTTCTCTGCGAGAATTGTCGTGGTTGCGTTGTCGATTTCCGATTGGTTGTGTGAGTTGAGAATCGCCAGCTGTTCGGAAAGTGTGTAATTAGACCTGTTTTGGAGCTCTTGCTGGTCGTTCTTGAGCCCTTGTCCGTCCTTTTTGAGCGCTTCTTGGGCGTCTTTGAATTCCTTGAACTGCTCTTGGAGCTGTTGGCCTTCTTCCTTGAGCTGCTCGGAATCGTTCTCCAGTTCCTTTTGTGCCGCTTTCAGCTCTTGAGATTCTTTTTCGAGTTGCTGTGAATCCTTCTTGAGTTGTTCCCCGCGCTCTTTGAGTTGCTGTGAATCCTCTTCGAGCTCGGCCTGTCTTTGCTTCAGTTCCAATTTGTCCTGCTGGAGCTCACTGAAAGCTTGCTGTAATTCCGTTCCTTCTTGCTGTAGTTCAGCCGACCGCTCTTCGAGTTCGGCACGTTCTGCCTGAAGCCGTTTTGCTTTTTCTTGGAGTTGTTCGAACTGTTGTTCGAGTTCAGCTTGATCCGACTTGAGTTCAGCCGCCTGCTGTTCGAGCTGTTGGGCATCCGATTCGAGCTCTTGGCGGTCTTGCTGGAGTGCAGCCGATTCGTTTGCAAGCTCGGCTTGGTCAGCTTCCAATTCGGCCTGCTCCTCGCGAAGCGCATCGAGACGTTGTTCATACTCGGTATCGTTGATCGAGCCATTCTGGTGTGCCTCCTCGATGGTGGCTCGCCGTTCCTGCAAACTTTCATTGCGGGCCGCGAGCTCCTGTCGGGTCTGATTAAGTTCTTGGGCACGCGATTCTAAGCTTGCCTGGCGTTGCTCGAGTTCTGCCTGGCTTTGATTGAGCTCCTGAGCACGCTGCGTTAATTCTTGACTCCGGTTGTGAAGTTGTGCCTCGCTCTCGTTCAACTGTTGGGCTTGTTGTTTTAACTCCTGGCCGTCCGCTTGGAGCTGTGCTTTGCTCCGGTTGAGTTCGTTGGAACGTTGCTGGAGTTGTTGCCCACGCTGCTGTAATTCCTTTCCTGCCTCTTTGAGATTCTCGGCGCGCTGTTGAAGCTCCTGTTTGCTCCGGTTAAGTTGGTCGGAACGTTGCTGAAGTTCCTTCCCACGGGTTTGCAGTTCCTCACCTTGTTCTTTGAGTCGGTCACCGCGTTGTTTGAGTTGTTTTTTACTTTCGTTGAGTTGTTCCGAGCGGGTTTGAAGTTGCGTCCCCCATTCGGAGAGATTTTCCTTTCGTTGTTGAAGATCTTCGGCGCGGGATTTGAGGTTCTTCGCTTTGTCTAATTGAGAAATTGTTGTTGCAACGACATTTGCTATCCCGACAGTTGGAGAATCATCGATAAGTGTTTCATTTATCGTGCTATTATTCCTCAATGCTTGCTGTAATTTGATCTGGTTTTTTAGCGATTTCTTTGAGAGTGTATCGTTATTACGGACGATTATTTGAGCACTAGTTGTATTGTTTGACCCTGTCGAGAAGTTCTCATTAATGTAACTCTGAGCTTTTGCTGCCGAGCTACTATCACTTTGAAACGAATCGAGTGAAGACGATTGTCCAACCATCGATGCTCCCGATCCGAGAATCAGAGAAAAGACCAGCAGGACTACAATGAGGAGACGACTGTTCTCGACGATTCCATTACCGAGTTTCTCAGGTAGTGACATTGTAATCACATATCCTTGGGGAACTCAGTTTTGTTTGTAGCGATCTACTCACAACCATTGTTGGTATTCACCTACTCACAAGTTGCTCATATTCTTTCCGAATTTTGAGGAGTATTACTTGAATATGATACAAAAAATCTGGTTTGGCTTCTACATGGATGAAGAATACCAGAGAATGGGGAATGATTCAGACACTCTGACTACCTCTCCATATTATTTTATCAATATTTTTCTCCTAGAGGGGAGGCATAGACTCGGCACTCATTCCGCGCGACTCTGTGAGTACTGGCACTAATGTTATCACTATGATGATGATGATTTGAATACGTTTCCACGAGGTGGTTGCAGTGGTCACAATGTACTGCACCCGTGGTATCTATTCTCAATTTTCATTTTTGGATAAGATACTTCATTAGATATAAATGAATTTTTTGAACTGTATGGTTGCACGAAAATCCCTGCTGGCACTCGGCCTCCTCACCCTCGTTGTCGCCGTCTCGATAAGCGGCTATGCAAACGTTGGGAACACGGCGCTTGCTCAGCACACTTCGACGCCATCGGAATCGACAATTGAACAACGCGCTCTCGGAAACAACACGACCATCAACAGTGTCACCGGAACCGTGACGATAGAGATGGAACAACCCAACAGCACCCAGACAATGACAGCGGACGTCTGGCAGCGCCCACCAAATCACGTTCGTTACGAATACACGGATGGACCGATGGCAGGCGACGTCATGGTCTCAAACGGCTCTAGTGTCTGGATGTACAATGAGACGACAAACACGGCTCGCCATCTGAGCCTCACGGGCGAGAATGCGGGAATGATGCAGAACCTGACCAAGGCATTCCAGCAACTCTCCAATGAATTTACTGTAGTTAGTAGTGGGCGTTGCGGTGGACGTGATGCGGACACGTACAGCGACCAGAATACAATTGAAGTCGCTGCTGACGATATGCCACTATATCAGGATCGGCACAAAACGGACGATACTGGAACCCAACGATTCCAAATCGGGGGTTTTGAGTAGAGAATATATTATCGGTGATGAGATTCCCTCCGAAATGTGTATCCCTGCCGACTACAGTTAGACGTTCGTCATACATATCTCAATAATATTCGAAAATTAATATATCGCCCCTAACGGTACAAATGGGACATGGATTACAGAAACCCTCCCCTGAACTCGCTCGGACAGCCCGTTTGCGGACGTATCGATGGTAACTCCGACGACCCGTGTCAGTGTGTCGTTCCGTTTCCGGGGAGACCGTGTCCGCATCATCGGGCGTGAACTACCCCGCCCTGCTCGGCTTAACAGCCTCGCTGAGGACGGCCCACTGACTGCGTTGAAGCCCCGCTCGGCCGATTGACGTCGCTGAATAGGAACTTTCTCGGGCCAGCATCACGACAAGGCTTATACAACAGTTATCAGTAACCTCGAATATGCGCCGCCGTACCCTCCTCGCGTCCGGAACCAGCATACTCACCGCGGCGATGGCTGGCTGTTCCACGCTCAATTCATCCGGTTCGTTGAAACTCTCGGTGGGAAAAGCCTCGGCTGCTCGGTTTTCGATGACCGCCGTGACCGACGCCGAACTGCCCGCAAAACTGCTCTACACGATCGATTCGAGTGACGAGAACGTCCGACTTTTCGACCGGATTCTCGACGGTGGGACGACCGTCGAAGCGACCCACCCACCGCTTCCATCGATTCAATATCTCTGCTACGACGACGCGGTTTACGAACTGTCCCAGACCATTACCGACCGGACGCCAGCAACGCGCTATTCCGTGAGAGTCGACATCGTCGAGGGGTCGGTAGACGACTCCGAAACGATACGATTTGCCGACCTGCCAGCGGTTGACCGACAGGCATTCGCCGAAAAGGGACTCGCGAGCGGCGAGACCATCGGCATCGGAACTGGATTCGTCTACACGGATGCCGAACGGAAGCAATCGGCGCTCGTTCCCGAATCTGACTATTCGGTTATTACGTGGGAGGACGGTTCGAAAGCGAAGTGGGCCGTCGATGATGCGTCCGAGACGACGATAAACTCCCATCGGTACACCGCCGAGCGAGTCGCCGCTACCGGGGAGTACGGCCAAAGGATACGGGAAGAGTTCGCGTTTGAACTCTCGGAACTATCGGAGGCCCAGCGTGAAATCGTTGATACAGCCATCGAAAAGTCCACCTACCGTGTCGCTCCGGAGAAAACCCCACCAGCCGAATTCATCTCGCTCGCACGTCGATTTCGGGAACACGACCATCCGACGCCGTTCGGTCAGTACAGGGAACAGGATTTGAACGGGACGTATCTCGTGGGGTTCGACGGTAGCATTTATTGGACGGTTCTCATGGTTCGGGATGTGTCGTTGCTTTCCGAAACGCAACAGTAAGCGGCGGACACTGTATCAGCTGTCGGCTTCGGACGGTTCGCCGAGCAGTTCCTCGCGGTGTTCGTCCAGTAGCGGCGCGCGAGTGCCGGGTTCCGGTGGTGTTTCGCTCATCTTGATGGGTGACCCCGCGATGGTCACGTGTTCGTCTGCCCCCGGTTGTTCGACGCCCACGAGCATGTTGCGGGCCTCAACGTGGTCGTCTTCGAATACGTCCGCTACGTCTTGCACCGGTGCACAGGGAACAGACCCTTCGAGCACCGCACAGACGTCATCGGCGGTTCGGTCGGCCGTCCATGCGCCGAGTTCCTCACGGAGCAACTCGCGGTTTCGCAGTCGGTCGGCCGTGGTGGGGTAGTCGGCAGCGAGGTCGGGACGCTCCATCTCCTCGCAGAGTGCAGTCCAGTGATTGTCGCCGAACGCGGCGATGACGACGTAGCCGTCACTGGTTTCGAACGCGTTGTAGGGAAATAACGTCGGATGGGAGTTTCCGCGGCGGTTCGGCACCTCGCCGGTGTACGAATACTGATAGACCGTGCGCTCGCACAGCGAAATCATCGAATCGTACATTGCGGTATCGACGTACTGCCCCTCGCCAGTTCGGTCGCGGTGGTGGAGCGCGGCGAGGATACCGATGGCATTCAGCGTGGCCGTGAACACGTCGCCGATGCCCGGGCCGACTTTCGTCGGCGGGCCGTCTTCGTCGCCGGTAATCTGCATCACGCCGCCGAGGGCTTGGGCGATGAGGTCGAACGAGGGCTGGCCTTGGCGACCCGTTTCGCCCGTGCGCGGGTCGCCGAAACCGCGGATGGAGGCATACACCAGTTCTGGATTCCGCTCGCGGAGGGTTTCGTATTCGAGGCCGAACTTCTCCATCGTCCCGGCGCGGAAGTTTTCGACGACGACGTCGGCATCGTCGGCCAATCGGAGGAAATCCGCGCGGTCATCCTCGTCGGACAGGTTGAGTTCGAGACTTCGCTTGCCCCGGTTGATGCTCTGGAAGTACCCGCCGTAGGCATCGTCGTCCCCGACGAACGGTGGATTCGGTCTGATGAGGTCACCGCCGGGACGTTCGATTTTCACCACGTCGGCCCCCAAATCCGCGAGCAACATCGTGCAGTACGGTCCCGCGAGCACCTGTGTGAGATCGAGAACGCGCAGGTCATCGAGCGCTGGCATCGCTCCATCCGTCGACAACTCGAAACAAAAATCTTCCCAATTAATAATGTGATTTGTGAATTAGGCACACACTAGCTCCCTAAATGGCCTTAAGGGCATTAATCATGAAAGAACATTATCTTTAAGTTCTGTCCATTGTAGATACCGATGCGATGTCTGCCACAATAATCCTCGGTGTGATCGGGTCCGACGCACACGCCGTCGGCATCACGATACTCGACCAGGCGCTTTCGACGGCTGGCTTCGATGTCGTCAACATCGGCGTCCAGTCCAGCCAGCGGGACTTCATCAGCGCAGCGAAAGCACACGAGGGTGATGCAGTACTCGTCTCCTCGCTCTACGGCCACGCCGAACAGGACTGTCGTGGCTTTCACGAGGCTATCGAGGCCGCCGGACTCGACCTCATCACCTACATCGGCGGCAACCTCTCGGTCGGGCAGGACGACTTCGAGCAGACGAAAGATCGCTTCCGGGCGATGGGATTCGACCGCGTCTTCGACTCCGAAACGAAACCTATGGAAGCGATTGCCGCCCTCAAAGCGGATATGAACATCGCGGAATCCGAAGCCGAACGAACGAGGCTCATATCCTGAGTCTCCTGTTTTCCTCATGTTACGTGATACACGACTCCCCACAGAGACCCTCACACGAATCGACGACCGAATACGGGAAGACTGGACGGTCGAAGCCCTAGACTTCGAGGAAGCGGTCGCCTACCACGACTCGCTGCCGGACAGCAAGCGGTTCGCGCGCGTGCTCCAGAGCGCCGACCGACCGCTTCTCCAACCCCGTGCTGGCGTCCCGCGACTGGACGACCAGATTGCCCTCCTTCGGCATCTCGAAGATGCAGGGCGAGCGGATTTGCTCCCGACGACCATAGACTCCTACACGCGGGACAACGAGTACGAAAAAGCCCAGAAGGGCCTCGAAGACGCCCGCGAGAGCGGCAACGACACGCTCAACGGATTTCCTGCCGTCAACCACGGTGTCGAAGGCTGTCGCAAGCTTATCGAAGGGGTTGACGCTCCCATCGAGGTGCGTCACGGCACTCCCGACGCTCGCCTCCTCGCGGCCGTCACTTTCGCTGGCGGCTTTCAGAGCTTCGAGGGCGGCCCCATCTCGTACAACATCCCGTACACGAAAGAACGCGACCTCGAACAGACCATTGAACACTGGCAATACGTTGACCGCCTCGCCGGTGCCTACACGGAACGCGGCGTCGTCATCAACCGCGAACCGTTCGGGCCGTTGACCGGCACGCTCGTCCCGCCGTGCATCGCCATCGCCATCGGCGTGGTCGAAGGATTGCTCGCCGCCACGCAGGGTGTTCGAAGCATCACGCTCGGCTACGGGCAGGTCGGCAACCTCGTGCAGGACATCGCGGCCTTGCAAGCTCTCCGCGAACTCGGCGAGGAGTACCTCCCTGACACGGTGACCGTCACCACCGTCTTCCACGAATGGATGGGCGGGTTCCCACCCGACGAAGCCCGCGCCAACGGCGTTATCGCGCTCGGTGCGGCCACCGCCGCAATCGCGAAACCGGACAAGGTCATCACCAAATCGCCGCAGGAGTTCGGCGGCGTCCCCACGAAAGAGGCCAACGCGGCAGGATTGCGAACCACTGGACAGATAATCGAGATGGTGCGCGGGCAGGACATCAATCTGGACGGCGTCGAGGAGGAACGGGAGTTCATCGAAGCCTCCGTGCGGTCGCTAATGGACACAGTTCTCGTGCTTGGCGACGAGGACGTTGCACGAGGCATCGTCGAAGCGTTCGAAACGGGCAAGATGGACGTGCCGTTCGCCCCGAGTGAGAGCGCGAAGAGTGCGGTGTTACCGGCTCGTGACGACGATGGTCGGGTTCGAATCCTCGAATTCGGCGACCTCGCCCTCGATTCGGAGCTCAAGACGATTCACACCAACCGCCTCGACCAACGGGCGCGCGCTGAGAACCGAGACCGCTCATTCCAGATGGTCGCGGACGACGTGGACGCCATCAGCGACGGCCGACTCATCGGCCGTCGCGGCGGCGACCAGCGCGGAGGTGACCGAGCGTGACAACCATCGCATCGGTTCGTGCGATGCCCACCGTCTCCGGGTTCTTCTTCGACGACCAGCGCGCTATCAAAGCGGGCGCAAAACAGGACGGCTTCACGTACCGAGGTGACCCGGTGACGCCCGGATTCGACCGCATTCGGCAAGCCGGAGAATCGGTCAGCGTCATCCTCGAATTGGACGATGGCACGGTCGCCCGTGGCGACTGTGCCGCGGTTCAGTACTCGGGTGCGGGTGGTCGCGACCCACTTTTTCGAGCGGCGGAGTTCGCGCCGGTAGTCGAGGGAACCGTCGCCGATGCACTGGTCGGTCGCTCCGCGCGCGAGTTCCGCGAGAATGCGGAAATCCTTGACAGTCTCACGACCGACGGAGAACGACTTCACACCGCGATTCGATACGGCGTCTCGCAAGCGCTGCTCGACGCCGCGGCGATTGCTCGCCGCGATACCAAGACGGACGTGCTTGCCGACGCATACGGAACCGTTCCCGCAACCGACCCGGTTCCCGTCTTCGGGCAGTCGGGCGACGACCGCCGCCACAACGCCGAGAAAATGCTGTTGAAGGGCGTGCCAGTCCTCCCGCACGGCTTGTTCAACAGCGTCGAAAAGGTCGGTTCGGAGGGCGAGCGATTGATTACCTATCTGGACTGGCTCTCACATCGCGCGGTCGAACTCGGTTCTGACGGCTACGAACCGCGATTCCATGTGGACGTGTATGGCGTCCTCGGCGAGGTCTTTGAGTGTCCGTACGACCGCGACGAAATCACGGACTACTTCGCCGACCTTCGGGACGCCGCGGCCCCGTTCCCGCTACAAGTCGAAGGGCCGATGGACGAGGGAGGCAGAGGGGAACAGATTTACGCCATGGCCGAACTCCGCGACGGACTCGCCGACGCGGGTGTCGGCGTGGACATCGTGGCCGACGAGTGGTGCAACACCTTCGCGGACGTTCAGGCATTCGTAGACGCCGCTGCCGCGGATGTGGTGCAGATCAAGACGCCCGACCTCGGTGGCATCGGGCGGAGCGCTGAGGCGGTGCTGTATTGCGACGGCACCGACACCCGCGCGTATCTCGGTGGGACGTGCAACGAAACGGTCACGTCCGCGAGAGCGTGTGCGCACGTCGCACTCGCCACCGACGCCGCCCAGACGCTCGCCAAACCGGGCATGGGCTTCGATGAGGGATACATGGTGATGGAAAACGAGATGCGGCGTGCGCTTGCGCGCCGTGACGCACGGACGACGGTGACGACGGATGGACGATATTGAAACCAGATACCCAACGGTGACAGAAGATGACTGATTGGACGAACCAACAGACGTTTGCGAACGCGCTGGAGCGAGCGGAGACCCAGGAGAAGGGGAACTGCTTCGAGGACTTCAGCGAGGGACAAACTATCGAACACGCGCCGGGACTCGTGCTTTCCCAGCACGCCAACGAGCTATGGATGAGCCAAACGCTCAACCACGACCCGATATACTGGCGGTCTGACGCCGCGCGAGCGGTCGGCTACGAGAACCCTCCCGTCCACCCTGACTACCTGATAGCCAGTGTGATGGGGCCGAGCGTCGAGGATTTGAGCGAGAAAGGCGGCTACTTCCTCGGCCGCGACGACGTGTCGCTCCACGACCCGACGGTCACGCCAGGTATCGAAATTCGAGTCGAATCGACGGTCGAAGCCACGCGCGAATCGAGTTCCCGCCCCGACTACGGCATCGTAACCTGGCAGACGGGCGGATTCGACGCCGAGACGGGTGACCTCCTTCTTTCGTACACCCGGACGAACATGATTCCTCGCCGGGAACCGATGGCTACCGACGGCGGGAGCGAGACTCCGGGGGAATCCCGACCTGCCACGGAAACCGACGGTTCCGGCCTACCGAGCGAATTCGTCCCGCCTTCCGGCCCCTATTTCGAGGATTTCCGTGACGCACTCGAACGTACCGCAGACCGCGACGCGACGGTCGCCTACCGTCACGAACGTGGGCGGACAATGGACGACATGATGGTGGCGACGTTGCCACTCCTGACGCTCAACACCGCGAAGCAACACCACAACGACCACTACATGGCCGACACACCGTCTGGCGAAATCGTCGCCTACGGTGACGTAACTCGGTCGGTCGCACTCGGTCACGCACGCTCGGATGAGCGAACCTACCGTGAAATCGGATACGGCGACGAACGATTCCACGATTTCGTGACCGTCGGCGATACGATCTATGGGTTTACTCGCGTTCTCGATACCGAGGAGACGGGTGACCCGGAAGCGGGCAAAGTCACGTTCAAGCATTACGCGTTCAACCAGCACGACGAACCGGTGTACTCTGGTACCCGAACCGCAGCCGTTCAGAAACGAAATCGATAATCATGACGACGAGACTCTGCCGAACGTTCCAGACCGCACCCGCTGCCGTCCCCCGGGACGACAGCGCGAAATACCTCCGCTCGGGCATCACCGCCGAGGGGTTTTCAGCACCCGACTGGTTGGTGCCCGACCTCGAAGACGGCACCGCCCCGGAGATGAAATCCGAAGCACTCGAAAACATTCAGGAGTTGCTTCCGGAGCGCGCACCCGATTTCCCGGGCGAAATCTGGCCGCGCGTCGAGTGGTCGTACGACAGCGAAGCCATCCGCGAACGCGGTATCGACCAAATCGAGACGCTCGCCGAGACTGTCGGCGACCACATCAATGGCGTCGTCGTTCCGAAGGTCGGGCGTCTCGAAGACGTGCAGGCCGCCGAATCAGCGGTTGCCGCCGCGGCACGTGCGGCCGACGCCGATATCGAATTTGCAGTCATCATCGAATCGGCGCGTGCCCGGTCTGACCTCCGTGAAATCGCCCTCTCCGGACGTGAATCGCTCCTGACCGCACTCGTGTTCGGGCCGGTCGATTACACCGCCGAACTCGGCGGGCGGGAAATCGGCCAGCGACCAACATGGTCGGGTCTTCACGAGGCGTTGTCGAACGAAGCGAGCGCGAACGACTTGCTTGCAATCGGCGGGCCGTTCGACCGCCTGTTCCGCGAACGCGCCGGCGTTACGTTCTACAACGGCGACGGCTATGCCGACCACGTCGAACGCGAAGCACAGGTCGGACTCGACGGCAGTTGGTCGCTCCACCCCAATCAGACGGCGCAAGCCAATCGCATCCACCTGCCGACCGCCGACGAACTTCGGACGGCGGTCAAAAAGATAGAGGCGTTCGTCGAAGCGAAAGACACCGGGACAGGTGCGGTTGCCATCGACGGACAGATGGTGGACGAGGCGACGCTGAAGAACTTCGAGAACACGGTCGAAACGGTTCGCACCGTTCACGATGCGCATGAGGAGCAGACGAAAGAACGGTACGAAGGGGTGTTGCTCGACCGAACACTCGCACTCGAATAGTTTCGAACCCGAAGCGAGTGGAGACCGAATCCGTCTCCAACTTAATTATCGTGCGAACCGTAGATGAACCGGTGAGAAACGGTGGCCGAGAACAGCGCGCCGTTGGGGACGTGTCCGTTCTGCCGGGCGACGATTCCGGCGGATAGCCTGCTCATCGAATACGATACCGATGACGGCACAATGATGTACGCGGAGTGTCCAGGTTGCCGGGAAGTCGTCCATCCCGAATGAGATGCCGTCGAGTCATTTCGTTGGGGAGTACACTTATGCGAAATCCGAGTGTTAGAAGATAGCATGGCAGACGTTGCAATCGTCGGTGGCGGCCCCGCCGGGTTGAGTGCTGCATTGTTCACCGCAAAGAACGGATTGGACACCGTCGTGTTCGATACGGACGACACGTGGCTGCACAAAGCACACCTGTTCAACTATCTCGGCATCGAAAGCATCGATGGAAGCGAGTTCCTCGAAAAAGCCCGTGAGCAAGCCGACGATTACGGGGTGGAACGGCATATGGGGGCTCCGGTAACCGATATCGAGCGGGACAAGGATGACTTCCGAATCGTGACCGACGACGGGGATCACGTCGTTCACTACGTCGTGTTGGCAACCGGCGCGGATCGCGACCTTGCGGAGCATTTGGGCTGTGATTTCACCGATTCGAACACCGTTTCCGTCGATTTGAGCATGGAGACGAGCATCGAGAACGCCTACGCCACCGGTGCGATGATTCGTGACCAGGAGTGGCAGGCGGTCATCTCCGCCGGCGACGGCGGTGCAGCAGCGCTCGATATCCTGAGCAAGGAGAAAGGCGAACACTTCCACGACTTCGATACCCCCGAGGACGCGTAGAGTTGAGTCGGTACTGAACGACCGGACAAACCTGCCTCGTTTTTAGAGTCTCGATTCCGCGGTGCAGCACGACGTGACGAGACATCTCACGACTGAAGGGTGGTCTCGGAAACTGGGGATTCCAGTATCCGTGAAATCAGTTAAGTCCGCCTAGACCGTACTATCCGACCATGTCCAGGCTTATTTTCGGCATGCTGGGATTCGTCTTGGCACTGTTTCCCGAGCAGGTTCGCGAAATTTACAGCGGTGTAGGAGAATGCCCCGAGCCTTGACCCCGGGGTTGAATCCGATAGACAGGGGTACAAACGATTAAGTGAATTCATTGCTAATCGATAGACAGCGATAGAGTACAGTCATCGCTTCCCTGCGTATCCGACACAGCAAGTAGCGGCTGAACTGGAACAGCACATCGACGTTCACCGCCAAGCATACAACTACACCCGATACGAGTACACCCACGTGGACGCCGATACCATCGGGTCGGCGTACAAACATCACGACCGTCTCACCGATTGGAAAACCGAGTTCCCGGTGTTCAAAGAGATTCACTCGAAAGCACTGCAACGAACCGTCACACGATTCTACCAGAACCTCTCGAATCTCAAATCCCAGAAGGACAACGGGCGAACGGTCGGGATGCTCACGTGGAAGTCTCCACGCGAGTTCCAGAGTATGACCTACTCGCAATCCGGCTTCGAACTCAAAAACACGAGTGGCCGCACAGCGACCCTCTGGTTCTCCAAAATCGGCGACATCAAAATCCGCTACCACCGCGAAATCCCCGAAAAAGCGTCCATCAAAGAGGTCACCATCAAGAAGGAGACAACCGGCGACTGGTTTGTCTCATTCGGCCTCGAAACCGACGACGCCGACCTCCCCGAGAAACCCGACGTAGAGGAGTTGGATGCGAGCAATAGCGTGGGGATTGACCTCGGTATCCTCAACTACATCCACACCTCGGACGGCAAAACCGTAGACTGGCTTGACCTCGAAGACGAGTACGAGCGACTCCGCCATGAGCAACGCAAGTTGTCGCGGAAGGAGAAAGGGTCGAACAACTACGAAAAACAACGCCGGAGGGTCGCCACGACCAAGCGGCACATCCGGCGGAAGGTGCTGGACTACCAGCACAAGATAACAACGTGGCTCGTCCGCGAATACGACGCTATGTTCGTCGAAGACTTGGACGTGAAAGGGATGCTTGAACAGTCGTACAACGCTCGCACCAAGCAGGACGCGGCGTGGCGACAGTTCATCATACTCCTCGAATACAAGGCTGAGTTGTACGGGACGCACGTCGTGCAAGTGGAAGCGGCAGGAACGACGAAGGAGTGTGCGTCGTGTGGTATGGAGACGGCGAAACCTATCTGGGTCAGAGAACACGCCTGCCCAACGTGTGGATTTGAGTGCAGCCGTGACGCGAACGCGTCGTTGAACATCCTTCAGCGCGGCTTTTCTGAACTAGGGCTGGGATGGCCCGAATCAACGCCTGTGGAGACTGCGCTCCCTACGGACCCCCAACCAGTGTCTGCAAAGCGCGTCATCGAAGCAGGAAGCCTCGGGGCTTGACCCCGAGGCGATTCACGAGCAGATTGCTATCGAGAATCCTGACGCGTGTACCCCTCGGGTATCGACCGACCCTGCGATTCGAACAGAAGGGCTCATATTCGCGGTGGCCAGTTTCATCGATGGAAGAGTCTACGCCTGGTTGATGAACCTTCTCGGCGTAGCGGGCGGTGTTGCGCTTTTCTTTCCAAAGCAGTCACTCCGGTTCAGCACGGCCCTCACCTACGAGCAACCGGATACCGTCACGTGGAACGACGGTTTTATCGCCGCCGTCCGAGGCTTCGGTGTGTTGTATCTCGTTCTAGCCTACAGTGCGTTCAAAAAGCGTCGCAGTCGGTAGCTCGTGCCGGATTATGGGCGCTCCCCAATGGTGGGAAACTCGCCACCGACTTTCCTTCGAATGAGTTCTTCGTACAGGGCTGGCCCATCGGAGATACCGTCGAGGTTCACGGCGGGATTGACATCGATGACGTAGATGGATTTGTGGACGAGAACATCCAATTCGAACAGGACGAGGTCGAACAATACCTCGACGTGTTTGACGTAGCGAGCGAGGCTCGGCGTCATCTGCTGTTCGACGGGGGTGGAGCCGTCGCGGGGCAACTTGACTGCGCGAACTTCATCACCGATGCCGAACAGTTTGTAGCTTCGATGGGGAACGACGTACTTCTGGACGATTTGCTCGTCGGGAAAGTCGTATGCACCGGCGAGGTGGACGGCAAAGTCGTGTCCGCGGGCGTCGAACTCGTTTCTGGGTTTGATGATCGCGGGCGGAAAAATCGTGATATCTCTCGCTCGTCCGTACTGATACTCTGGAACCAGAACCTTTCCGTGTCGAAGCGTCCGATAGCAGTTGAGTCGGTCGGCCGTTGCACGCGCTCCTTCGTCGCTGTTTACCGTCGGTATTCCGGCGTCCCGTGCGCGTTTGAGGTCGGCGAGCGCTCTCGGATGCCAGCTTGCCATATGATAGAAGTCAAGTCCGAGTTCGTGGAGGTCGTGGTGTTCGACACTTGGATCGAACACCACGAGCGTCGCCCACGACCGAAGCCGGTCGAGCAGTTCGCGCTTGGCTGCGTTCCCGGAATCGGGCCAGTACGCGAGGCCAATCGTCGGCCGGTTAGTCGAGGGCGTCATCAGTGGAATCCGGAGGTGGTCTGGACGAATGGACGACTGACCACTGGACGGCACGAAGCGGGTTCATTTGCAACGGTAGGTGTTGAAGCGGCTTGTAGTGTGCCCTCCTCTGGCCGGGACTGGAAGCGTGGCCCGTAGGGAAATATCGAGGCGAACGCCTCGCCATTTAGGGCGAAGAGGATGAGAAGGAAAACTCACTTCCCATTGAACGTCGCTGGACGACGTGGATTATTTGAGGAGTCCAATACGAAAGATAGTGGACAGTGGTGCGCAAGTTCGAACCGTTTGCTCCTGAATCAGCTATCTTCTTCGCATGGGCCAAAGGTATCGCCATGGGCGCGATGTGGATCCACAGCTGACGGAGGTACTTCGATCGTCCTCCCTTTGTGACAGATTTCGACCTTATTCTGGCCTGGAGCATCACCGCTTCGGCCTGGTGCGTCCGTGACCGTTACTGTATCAATAATGAATCCGAGAGCGGTATTATTGCTAAACGTAGCACCACCATTTACAGAATACGAACCAGGTGCACTGTAAGAATGGGTAAATGTTGCACTATTTCCGGATGCCCTGTCTACAGTTCCGTCACCCCATATAATTGCAACACTGATTGTACCCGATTGAGTACTGTTGACAGTTGCGGTAACCGTCTCGCCAACTCGGACTTCAGTTGGGGTGACGGAACCGGTTAATTCTTGTGCTGAATTGATCCCCGTTCCTGCGGTCAGCCCAAACACACCTGCACTTGCTCCACCAACCGTTTTGAGTACTGCTCGTCGTGAAAGCTGTTTTTGTTGGCTCATTCTCCCCCCCCCCGAGAGTGGGTAGTTCGAGTAAACGAATAAATATTATTGAAACATACTGTTCAAATCAATAAGTTGAGCTACACTCAGCAGTTACTGTGTCTGTGACTGTTCCGTTGACATCGATGTCCCCGGACTCATCGAAGTCACCAATGAGTGCCACTCGATGCATTTCCTTCGGACGACGAGAGTGAAACGACAGAATGCGATTGTCACGACCTCGCTGGAGTCCGTCCTGACCGAGCGTGCAAACGGGACGAAGGGACTATCGAACTATCCACCGGTTTACCCCGATGCGATTTCTGCGACCCCCGACTCGTGATCGCCTCATTATCAGGATTCACATCCGTCGAGACTCCCTTTTTCCCTCTGTATCTCGTTCTCAAAGCATATGAGCGAAGCCTGTACATACTGTGGGAGTGACGTCGTTGTGCATGATCCCGTCTTTGTCGCCGAAGAACGAAGGGGAGAACGAACTACTGTCGGACAGTTCTGTAATTATGCTTGTCTGGCTCGATACATCGAGGAGAACGAACTCGAAACTGGCGCATGCTGTCAACGTGATTTCTCCTAACCACTGTTGCTGTGTCTCCTCCAAGTAACCGACAATCCTCCTTGGCACCGGTGAACCTGCTCGTCCGAACGCGAATACGGCCCACAGCAAAGCAGGCTCGTTAATTTTATTCCACAATTTCATATTGTGGCCAAAATATATCTAACAACACCGCTGGTAGGTTCCGTCCCACCATGGCTGACCAACCCCGCACCAGCCGACGCACCGCACTGAAACTGACCGGTAGTGCAGTTACATCAACGGTTTTCGCTGGCTGCACTGGCAGCTTACCAGGCAGCGGCGAGAGCAAGGAAGATAGCGGTTCAAAGAAGAAAGGGAAAGGAAAAGAGATACGTCTTGGAGCGAAACAAAACGGTTGGCAAGGCCGTGCGCCCAAGTCGATTAAAGGCAAGAAGAACCCGACACTCATACTCCAACCCGGCCAGAAGTACACGCTCATATGGGAGAACCTCGACGGCAAAGAACACGAACTCTACATTGTCAACAAAAAGGACAAGCCGGTCGTCAAAAGCGAGGATGCCGAAGAGAAAGGAAAGACCGTGAGTACGACCTTCACCGCCTCGAAAAAGATGGTTCAGTACTACTGTGAATACCATCCGCAATCGATGCGGGGCGATATCAAACTCCAGCAAAAATAGAACGCGTTTCGTCCAGTATTACTCCCGATACTACCATTTTTGATGCCTTCGAAGACTGCTTTCTGCGACCCTGAAACGGACGAGACCGCAATCTCACTCATGTGGGCGGCCGACGAGAAACACGAGTGGAAGCAATTCAGTGCGACCATGCGCTACCTACCTATTCACGCTTGGCAGTACTACGAGTTTGGTAAAGCCGATCACGTGGCGACGTTCACCCGATAGACGGTCACTCTCGACACCACAGAGCACTGCGAGCGATTCACCGCCCCAGAGGGTGGCTTGTGTACGAGGACTGCAGCGGTCGGATTCCCCGGTTCACACGCTCGAAAGCGGTTCGCAACCCGGAGCAGTACGGGTGTGGGGCCTATGATAGAACCCATTACTGAGAAATGTGGAGTGATGACAGATCTGGTCATGCGATTCGCTGAACTGCTATTTCATTAACCATTTTTGAATTGGATCCGCCAAAAAGAGGAACAACCACGAATACATTGCCAACCGTGCGCTTATGAGAGCCACTAGAACAGACCCTGTGAAAATAGCAGAGGGAATCAGAATAGACAGTGTGATTTCTCGTACTTGATCAGTATCAACTGTTTCATCAAGCAGGCCGTTCGCCCATGCATATCGCCAAAGACCGGCAAAGACGATCCCCGTTAGCGCAAGGGTTCCGGCGTAGACAATTACAGGAAAGCTTCCTGGAAAATCACCGAGCAGTGCAGTCGAAAAGGGAATAAACGCGATGAACATGAGATAGATAATATTCAACCACAGGAGTCTGCGGTCATAGTACTCGATATCCTCAAAAACACTGTGATGGCCGATCCAGTAATTCCCTATCACGAGAAAGCTGATGACGTACGCTAAAATATCCGGCCATTCAGTAATAACCCTGTATACTCCTACTGCCGCTGATCCAGTCCGTTCAGGCAGTTCAATGTTCAGTATTAGCAACGTAATCGCGATGGCGAAAACACCATCGCTAAATCCGGTAAGTCGGGATAATCCCTCCGATTCCTTTTGAGTATCTTCTTCCACCTCACTCATGAGACTCGTTGACTATCTCTGGTTTGATAGTGTTTGTGTAGCGGTGAGACTCGCATTCCACTCGACAGTGATCTGGCAATCTATAGTACTAAAATAAAATCGACGGCGGTCGTTTCCGAAATCGGATCGATCCATCAGGAGATACAGAAACGATGGTCTGCATCCTTGATGGGTTTCCAATTTCTGGTCATTGGGTGGGTTAACTGCAGATTTTGTCCGATAGCCATTTATCCATTTAGAATCAATATCTACCACGGAGGTAATTCTATGTCAATGGGCACGTTCGATGGAGAGGAGCACGAACGTCGCGAGAAGAAAATCGGATCAGTTGGCACTGATTCGGACGACCGACGGACGATCTTCGAAGGTCACGTAGAGTACATCGGCGACGACTCGATCGAAGAGCTTCTCGCTCGACTGAAAGAAGTGAAGGAAGGGTAGCCCATAGGCTAACTGAGCACTATTCCACTTGTCGTGATTACTCTACCCAGTCGTGAGTGCTATATCAGACAGGTGACCAACGTTCATTGGGATAGTAATCAGAACACGCTCGTGAATTCCGTTTACCGGCACGAAGTGGTAGGTAGTGAGCGAGGACTTCAGTCGTCGCATTGCCCACTATCGGTGCTTGAAGACAGGTCGCAATCCCGAGCAATACGGATTTAACAGGTGCGGTGGATCGCTTCGAGTTGTGAGAAGCGCCACTCACTACCTCAATCTAGATTGAGTAGTATTCTCGAAAGGGGGATACTAAGAAGATTTTCGCGTACTGCAGCGTCTTTCGTGAGTTTCAATTACCATTTTCACTCCGAATGATTCAGATGGCATATCTATCTAAGATAGATTTCCCAGCTTAGACAGCTTAGAAAAAATAAACACATAGTACAAATTTGACCCCTCTAGTGGCGAACTTCGAAACACATACCGATTGCGTGGGGCTGTGAGCCTGTAACAGGACAGTGTGTACAAGATGATGACGGCACTGTAACCCCTGCCTACTCGCTCACGTTGCTCACTCCTTGAGAAAGGGGCTTAGCGCCTGTATTCAGCTAAATCGATATCATCACCACGGTCCGATTCGTGCAGAATGAACGGTCCAATTGCACTCGTCCGCTTCGCAATGGTTGCGATTCGCAGGACGATAGAGGTAAGCACAAAAAACGGGACGATAGTGATCGCTGCGGATGCGCTAACGACCCAGATGATATTCGCGACGCCGAAGGTCACACCAGGAAACGAGCTCGGAGCCAGAAAGAGTAATGTCGCAATGGCAACCGCCAATGCAGGAAATGCAGTGATCAAGATCGACCGAATGAGACGCACGAGTTCCCACTGGAAGTAGAGTGATTTGAAGTGCTCTCGCAGCGGGCCGAAAATCATGAGTACGTCGATTAATTCATCGAACGCACGTTGCTCCTCATCGTCGAGACTATCTTCGTATTCGGTTTTGAGCCAAAGGGCACCATACAGTTTCCACGAATGGTTATAGTTCATGGCAGTACGTAGCAGATTGAACTCACCGAATTCAGCATCCGCTAATTGATCTTCTACCTCGTTGGCGTTCTCGACGAGAGCGGTAACGAATTCATCGACTTGTTCACATAACTCGTTGTTACTGTTCTCTGTAAGATCTTCTGCGAGAGTTTGAGCACGTTCGTTGCTCTCTTGGACAAGATTGCGGAGAAATGTCTCGGGATCTGGTGGCCCAATTGTATCGAAGATACTGTCAACATCACGGCGGAAATCAACAGCGTCCTCCATTCGCTCTCGTTTGGTTTTTAGCGATCCGAGTTCTTGTGAGAGAACTAATTGACCGATTGTGACGACAAGTGTCACACCAGTAATGAGCGACGCGATAAACGCTTGAAAGGCGATCCCAACTTGATTTGTGCTGCTCATGACCGAGCGGAACGATGTGGGACCGACCGTTCCAGAAATGACAAGAATAATGAATAGACCGACAGTAAACATGCTGGTGATCACCCACCGATCTCCATTGAGTAGAAACCAAAATCTGACTCGGGGCTCGTCCATTCGTCCTACCATGGACTCGTCCTCTTCTCCCTCGCTCATGACCGCTAATAGGCTGTCTGTAGTGAAAAGGACATCTGCTGAACAACTCTATTGGCGAGCGAGTAGCATTTGTGAGCTTTCAATCACGAATTGACTCTTCTCGACGAGTTGCAAAAGGTTATTCATACTAGACAGGTTCTATGAATAATGAGTGGATAACCAACAGAATTATGCACGTTCACGTTATATTGTTGGTTAAGGATGTACAGCACTGATGTCGGAACCAACCAAACCCCAACCCTCCGATTTATTGCCGAAATACGTCGTCGAAGGGCTCCAAAAACAAGACAGCGAGACGCTACGAGCCGTCGCACACTATGCACAAGAACTCCGCGTCTACTATGCAGCACAGGCGGAGGTCGATCGCACAGCTGCCGCCGACACTCATCACATCGAACGGGCGACCGCGGATGAACTCGCCGCTAAGGCACAAAAGAAGGGAATCCCCGAAGACGTCGCAGATTGGAATACGATCTTAGAAAAGGGCGTTCCTGCGAAAGCATCGATCGTGACGAAGGCGATCAACGACAATCAGTATTATTATTTCCAGTGGCGAGAGGGTAACAGCATTAAGTCGGAGTATCTCGCTCCAGTGGGTTCGAAATGACATTTCTCGGCAGCAATGGTACCCTACTATGAGTATGCAAGTGACTCCCACGCAATAACCAACATTACTGTGTTGAACAATACTGTAGGTTAAAGATAGTGGGAAACATACCAACACACCGAGATTAGATAATCTTCGTCTCGTGAAGAAAGGAATCAAATTGTAATGACTGAACCCGATCCCCCACTTTAGTGTAGCACGTGCGATGCCGCGCTCGTCCTTGATCATGAACAGCAGACACTGACCTGCTCTGATTGCCTGCGGGCTCTCCGCGACGCAGTCTATGATTACAAACGCACGTTGGAGTCTCCTCGAAAGTACGAATGAACGATCGTCCAACTGCACACCCCCGTCACCGGAGTATTTGTGATTGACCCGCTGCTCGTCGGTAGAAAAATCCAGATTTACTTATGGAATTTATTTGTGGGAGATAGAAAACTCAACGGTGTCAGGGAGAAACCACTGTATCATATAATTAACAAACTTGACTTAGCAGTATCATTCGCCATCGACAGCGGTTAGTATTTTGACTACTATTCTTCATTCGATGTTGACCGCTACACGGCATCTTCTACGCTCGGTTCTGCGAGCTTACATCATCGTTCGGTCTCTATGCATTCAGCTTCCGGTCGATCCAGAGATATTTCACCGGCGCATTCGTAGCTGGTAGCGTCGCCAGTATCGTATCTGGTCGAGATCCCGTCCCACGATCTATCCACTCATATCCGTCACCGTAAGACAGCTCCATTCGTTCTCCTGTCTGATAGTCGACAGTCACAACATCTCGGACGGTTCCAATATCAATATCTTTGATGAGCACCTCAACAGATTCATCGGCTTCCTCTTTAGGATCTGCCCACGAGGCGACAAATATGCTATAGTTGACAAGGAAAGCATACTGGGATTCGAACGAACTCGCATCTTCATCTGTAATGTCGTATCCAACGGTCACTCGATCAGTAATCAGGGTGACGCTGTCTGCTCCCGTGAGCAAATCCGTTAGCGCTGTCAACGTTTCACCCATCGAGCTCTTTCGTAGTGTATTGTCGGCAGTGTTGTCCCTATCGAGTAGCATTGTCGGCTCCAGTGGCCGATTCTTGTCATTTCTATCATAGTTCATGTTGTACCAGAATAACTTGAACTGGTCAGTGGTCGTCCAGTCGTGTCTTATCGACCAATCGAGGACTGGAATAATATACTGTGGGAGCCACTGGGTCGGGTCATTCTGTTCCCAAGGCTCGAGGGCGGTTTTGTCGTCGTTCTCGGTTAACCCCTCTTCGGTGAGATAGATACCCTCCAAACGCCCAGGCTCGATGTACTTCTCGTACACGTGGTCGAGCAGGGGTATCATCGAATCACCACCTTTGTGTTTCTTGGCGACGTTTACGTCGCCCTTCAGGTAGTGTAGTGAGAGTACGTCGATGTGTTTCCAGGCATCCTGATATTCTAACCAATTGTCCAGCCCAAACTTTGCCCCCCACGCCTCTCCATCATAAGTGGTCGGATCCCCATTGATCGCAACGTCCATGTCCCAGCCCCACCATTCTACCGTCGCAGACGGTCCGACAACCTTTTTGTCGTGTTCGTGGAGTACTTCCGCTGCTGGAGTGAGTATTTCGTTGACGTATGTTTTCAAATTCCGTTTCTCTTCCCTCATGACTCGTAGGAACCAATAGAGATTCGGCTCGTTCCAGACCTCCCAATATTTCCAGTGATCAGGGCTTCTCCGGACGATATCGTCGATGAATTGCTTCCACTCGCTTACCTCTGGCGGGTAGTGTTTCGATTTGTAGGACGGGCCATCATCCGGACCCGTTGATGCGTGACGAGGAGTCCACGTAAGTACGGGAAGGACGTCGATATCGTTTCGTTCGGCGTCTTCGATGACTTTGTCCCAGAAGCTCCAGTCGTATTCATCTTCGGTGCTTTCGGTTTGATGCCACTTCGTCCCTTGGCGCTGCCACGAGAGGTTCATTCTAGGGAACCATTCGGAGAGGTCTTTCCCGTGCGCCGCTCCGAAAAAGTTGTCGACAAGCTCTCCAGATACTGTAGGGGATTTTTCCGAGTTATCTCGAGTGGCGGCCGCACCCGTCGTGCCGAGAATTAAACTGGCATTTGCTGCTCCGACGTATCGCAAGAAATCGCGTTTTGTTCCCCAGAGGGACAAATCTTCTCGGCTCCCATCTCGATCGAGTTTTACGTTTTTCCCTTTCATCTCTTCATCTATCTCAGCCACCATATAATAATTCATTTTAATAATAATTTATCTTCCAAAATTATCAGATGTACAATTGGCGTCCTGCTAAAAATAAAATTGCTGACAAAAACCTGAAGAGGTGGCTCGACATCGATGAAACCGATGAAAACAGCACTGGCTTTGCCAGCCAAACGCGACGATCGCTGGGAGCAAGCCGCACAAATCGGTGCCGAACAGGCGGTAGTTCACCCACACATGAGCGACTTAGACAACGGACGTCGAGGAGACACCCCTTGGGAATTCGATGAATTACTTCGCATGAAAGAAGGATTCGACCAGGCCGGTCTGGAGGTCGGCGTCATCGAAGGAGGAACGCCGTTGACCGACACGACCCGCCTTGGACTTCCAGGACGGGACGAGGAGATCGATCGCTTTTGTGAGTTCGTCCAAATGCTGGGCCGGCTCGATATTCCAGTGCTTTGTTATTCGTGGATGACTCACTTCTGGTGGCTCCGAACGACAGACACCTATCCGACGCGGGGAGGTGCGTGGACGACAGCGTACGAGCACGAGACAATGCAGCGTGGCCCACGTCCCGATATCCCGAACATCACCGAAGAAGACCTTTGGGAAACGCTCGAATACTTCCTTAAGCGCGTCGTGCCCGTTGCGGAGGAGGCGGACGTACGTCTCTCGATGCATCCCGACGACCCACCTCTCAGCCCGATTCGGGGAGTTCCGCGTATCATGACGAGCGTTGAGGCGTACGATCGTCTACTTGACCTCGTCCAGAGTCCGGCAAACAGTGTTAACTTCTGTCAGGGTAACTTCGTCGCGATGGGTGCAGACATACCCGAAACCATCCGGAATTTCGGTAATGAAATCTCCTTCGTTCATTTCCGTGACATCGATGGCGATGCCGAAAATCTCGTCGAGACGTGGCAGGACGACGGGCAAACCGACATGGTCGAAGCAGTCGAAGCCTACCACGACATCGGTTTCGAGGGCCCGGCCCGTCCAGACCATGTTCCGACGATGACTGGCGAGAAACAGGAGACGGCCGGCTACGAAATGAGAGGTCGGCTGTTTGCAGTGGGATATATGCGTGGTCTCATCGACTCAGTGTACCGGTAGTGGATTTAAAGAGTTCGTACTCCGAGGTAGCAAAATCGAGATCCAGATAAGCGACTTCGATCCGACTGAACAACACGAAATCACCCCAGATGAATCGTCGTTTACTCGGAAACAAATAGACGTCTCGTAGCTCGATGATCGCGTCTCGTAGGTCGTACCACACCTGCCAGTGAGCGCAATAAGCAACGAGAGCTATCCTCGTACCGGACTCAAGGATGATCCTCATCGTCTATTCAGCCGTGACCATCATGGGTAGTCCACTTAACCCAGCACTTGTCATCCGGGTAGTGATGGATATAGTGATCGATAAATCCGGAGAAGATTCAAGAGGGATTGCCCGAAAGAGCGTTGCATGCAGACGTCACTATTGACCAAAGTCTTCAACGGCTGTAACCTAGAAACCGCCTGCAAGCTGACCGCCGAAGCGGGATACGATGCCGTCGAACTGATGGGTCGGGAACCGCACCTCGGCCCCGAGACAAGTATTGAAGAAGCCGAAGGACTACGCGAGTATCTGGACGAGTTAGAACTCGAAGTTTCCTGTTTGGCATCATACACCGGTAATTACGCGAACCGAGAAAAGAGCGAGGCGGACCGTGAGGCTGAACTCACCGCTCTTGACCACTACTGTGACCTTGCTGTGGCGCTTGACTGCGACCTCATCCGACACAACCCCGGGGGACCAGCTGAACACCATGCCACGACAGCCGACTATGAGCGAGCCGCATCGTGGCTCCAACGCGCAGCCGACCGAGCGGCCGAGGATGACCTCCGCCTCGGCGTTGAGATTCACTCCTCGACCATCGTCGAATCATCGACAACAGCCGTTGACCTCTTCGAGCGCATTGAACGTGACAATATCTGTGCGATCCATGACGCGGGCAATATGTATATCTCCGATGTCCCCTACGGGCCGACATCAGTAGCGACGCTTGGTGAGTGGCTTGGTCACGTTCACGTCAAAGACGAAGTTCGAATCAGCGATCCCGACGCCTACGGTGCCTTCGAGATCGAAACGACAAACGGCGAAGAGACGTTTCGCCCATGCTTGCTCGGTACCGGTGGTGCAGACCATGGGCCATTGTTCACAGCGCTTCAAGAACAGGAGTACGACGGTGCACTTACTGCAGAGTGCCATCTCCCACCACATGCCACCCTTGACCCATTGGCCATCGCCACTCACGAGCGAGCGACCGTCGAAGACCTTTGGATCGCGGACAACGAATGACTAGTTGACTTGGGTGATATCATACATGCGGTCTGTGATGCTATTGCGAATGTTCTGGGCGTGATCGGCTCCACTCGTCTCTACCTCGAAGGTGATGAACGACTCTCCCACATCGAGGTTAGCATTCGCGCGATAGTGGTGTGTATATTCGCTTCTCCCCGCGTTCTGACCGATCGAGTTCGCTGGAGATGTTCCATTTTCAACCGCACCTCTGTTTCCGTTGTTTCGTCGAGTGACCGAGTTCGACTTACCGGCGTGTGCCGGACAATATCTGGATCGAATCAGTCGGCTGCGATTCGGACGTCTTCACGAATCACCTGTGCCATCCTGCTCATCGAGTGGGGAATGATTCCTCTTAGATATTGCACTGCACCCAAGCCAACACAATGCTTAAGAAGATTGGGAGGGGGCTAGACGACAATGCAACGTATCGGACTAGTCGGTCGTGGATTTATGGCGCGAGTACATGCTCGGCGATATGCAGCGGCAGCCGATGCACGAGTTGTCGGCGTTGCCTCCCCATCTGGCCCAGAGGAGTTTGTGGAGTCGTTTGTTCCGGAAGCAACGGCATACAAGGACGTTTCGGTAATGTTCGACGAGGTCGATCTCGATGCCGTGGACATCTGTACACCAACAGACACTCATCACAACCTTGTTATCGAGGCTGCCCGGCGTGGCTTCGATGTGCGTTGTGAAAAACCGTTGGCACGGACGCTAACTGACGCCTGTGCGGTGCGTGAGGCGGTGGAAGATGCTGATGTTGCCTGCCTTATCGGGCACGTCACCCGATTTTTCCCGGCGTACGCTCGCGCCAAAGAGCGCATCGATGCGGGCGAAATCGGTGACGTGGGAAACGTTCGGACAGTTCGCCGGTCACCCGTCACAGATCTCAGTGACTGGTTCGGCGACCGTGAACGTAGCGGCGGGACCCTCCTCGACCTCGCCATCCATGACTTTGACTTCTTACGATGGGTTTGTGGAGACATCGAACGTGTCTTTGCCAGGCGGTCCGCGTGGGACGAGGCCGAGACAACACTGACGACACTACGGTTTGTGAACGGCACCGTCGGACACGTTGACGCCCGCTGGACGGATACTCCGGGTGCAACGTTCAGCGCCGGCTTCGAACTGTCAGGCGATGCCGGCCTCATTGAGCATGACACCGCTGACTCAACGCCACTTGAACTCCACACGACGACCGATTATCTCGATGAAAGTGAACTTGGCATCCCGTTGGAACGAGATCCATATCAGCGACAAATCGACCATTTTCTCGACTGTGTTCGCGGTGACGACGATCCGCGGGTGACTATCAACGACGCCATCGCCACGCTCCGAGTGTCACTGGCGGCACTCGAATCGGCTGACCGAAGGGTTCCCGTCACTATCGCCGACGTAACTTCGTAGTCGGCCGAAGCTATTTGTGGGTGAATGACCGTGGAAAGGGTATGCACCGACAGTTGCGAACCCGACGCGTTCTCATGGAGTTAGATCGATGAGCGACGGTGGCTATATCCCACTCGCATCCGACAGAGAAATGAACTGGTCGCTGTTCGCTGTTGGTGACACGTGTCTCGCTCCCGACCGAGCAGACCGTGAGTTGCTCGCTCCCAAACTACGTGAGCGGGTCATGGCGGCAGATGTGGCCACAGTAAACATTGAAGCTCCAGTCGAAGTGCCCGAACCAACGCCAATTCCGAAGAGCGGACCGGCACTCGCTACGCACCCCGAGACCCCCGCATTGCTTGCCAAAGCTGGTTTCGACGTTGCGACGCTAGCGAACAACCATCTCTTCGATTACGGTACCGAGGGAATGAGAGCGACCGTCAGAGCCTGCCAAGAGGTCGGTATCGACACGGCAGGAGTCGGTGAGGATCGAACAGCGGCACTCAATCCTTCGATTGTTGACGTGGACGGCGTTTCACTCGCCATACTCAGCGCCTGCGAGCGGGAGTTTGGTATCGCCGAACGCGACGCCTCGGGCACCGCCTGGAGCGCCCATCCCGACACCATCGACGCTGTGCAAGCAGCCGCGGAAACGTACGATGTCGTCGTCATAGTCGAGCATGGTGGAATCGAATACGTACCATTCTCGCCACCGCAACGCCGCGAGCGTCTGCGACGGTTTGTGGACGCGGGCGCTGATCTCGTCGTTGGCCACCATCCACACGTTGTGCAGGGGTGGGAGCGCTACGACGGTGCACTCATTTGCTACAGTCTCGGTAATTTCTGTTTCGACCGGCAATCCGAAGATGAGAACACTGGGTGGGGACTGGCGATCGAGGTGGAGTTTGACGGTGCGACGCCGGTCGGGGCAGATCTCGTCCCGGTTGAAACCGTCGACGGCATTGTTCATCCGTTGGGTGTCGAACGATCCCGCGCTGACCATCTCGCCCACCTGCGTCACCTTGCCGATTTGACCTCCGACGACGAGCGTTATCGTGGACACTGGCAAGCCGTAGCGGTTCGTGCGTTCCACCAGCGCTACTCGAACTGGCTACTGACCGGTGTCGGCGAGAATCTCGTCCAAGCTCGAACAAACCCGACCGACCCCACCGCCCAGCGAGCATTGTGGAACCCCGAGCGCCGGCGGGCGGAGCTGCTCACTTTACTCAACGTCTTACGGAACGAGTCTCATCGAGCAACGATGACAAGCGCTCTCGCAGTACTTTCTGGCGAACGAGAGGACGAGCGAACCCCTGTGATTGAGGAAACGGTCGAAAGCCTGCTCACGTGGACACAGCGCCGAAGACAAGCGTTTTAGGGGATGGTTTTATATTCTATCTCTGCTATTCAAGCGTACGCACATGATAGATGTAGGTCTCGTTGGACTCGATACTAGCCACGCAGAGGCTTTCGCTAGCACGCTTTCTGACTTCGGAGATATGGAACTAAATGGTATTTGGGACGGTGGATCGGTTCGCGAGCAAGCCTACGTGGAAGACTTTTGTGACACGTATAATACATGTCGCTACGAGGATCTCGACCAGATGGTCGATCGAGTTGACGCCGCAATGGTGCTGACGGTCAACTGGGAGACACACCGCCCAATTGCGATTCGATTTCTTGAGGAGGGAGTCCCAACACTCGTTGATAAACCGCTCGCGGGGAACCGCAAGGATGTCGACGCCATCGCCGAGGCTACCGAACATGCACCCCTATTCGGTGGGTCGGCAGTACCCTTCCATCCGGATTTCGACGATATCCCTCGTGGTGAGGATGATCGGACAATGTTTGCCGCCGGCTACAACGATTTCTTCTATTATCGGGTTCATCTCACCGATACACTTAGACTACTCGCAGATGCCGATTGGGCAGACGTAACGCCAACGGCGAAACCAGGAACGACAGTAGATATTCGTTTCACGAATGAGACGCATGCGACACTCAGATTCGATGGCAATTCGGTGGGTGGATCGTTCAGCATCCTCGACGTCGGCGACAGAACACGAACCATCGAGATTCCAGCAAAGAAGGAAGCGCTCAGGGAGATGTACGGCCCATACCTCGAGACGTTTCGGAACGTCGTCTACGGAGAACGAGACACCACTGATCGCATTCTCGATTCGGCAGGACTGCTGTTGGCCATCGAAACCGCACTCGCAAAGGGCCAAACAGTGCGGCCGAATGATGATGCCATCGATGATCTTCATGTCGACGGTGTGGCGTTCCTCGACCAGTACGATCCGTATTACTAACACGAAGAGACGACCAACAATAGAATTCTCCTTGCTTCACGGGGACAGAGATTCAAAACGATACTATCTCAAGGTTCGACAGCAACAGTATTGTCGGGCCAAATGGCTAGACCAGCCATCATCCCGTTTTGAATTGCAAAACGACTTTCGAAATGGAATAACATCCATTACATACATAGAATTGTAATGTTTGAAGGGATATCCGTAATTGTCTAGCACACAATGCCGCAGGAGGAGAGAACCCCAGCCAGATTAGTCGATAAAACGGCCCTGAAGGGATGTTCCAAGAGGGTTTGGGAGGACGAAACGGTCCGGCGATGATATCCCGACAAAGATCCATCGTACTGGTCGATACAACGGCATTTCATCCGTGGGCGGTTCTGAGCGGCCCATGACTACTCCGTGTTTACCACCAGCCAACCACGCACGCTCTTTCGACTGTAGCGTTTTGTTATCCCAAAAGCTGTTTTTTTTAGAAACACGGTGAGTGACTGATAAATACGATTCTTGCCTGAACCAAAAGGTCGTTATGATGGCGGCCGAAGAAAGGGTATGCGACGTGTTCGCTTCAGAGACGAGACAGGCATTGCTCGCACTGGTAACTGGACTGGCGATGGTATCCAAACCGCAGATCGATCCTACAACCCTGCAGGTGTAGATATCCTCCCGCCCTGCGAGCCAACGAAGATAATATGTCAGGCAGGGGGATATATGGATCATCGTGAAGAATCTGGATTCGACGACCGGCCAGAGCGCCCTGAACTGTTTATTAAGACCCCCAACACCGTCATTGGGCACGGAGACGCTATCGAACTGCCACCGAATCGGGACGAAGTGGATTTTGAGGGGGAGTTTGCCGTCGTCATCGGAAAGGAGTGTCGCGCCGTCGATGTGGACGACGCGATGGCGTACGTGGAGGGATACACCTGTGTTAACGATATCTCGAATCGCGACGACCAGCAGTCAGAGCGCAACTGGGTACGTGGGAAGTCCTTCGACGGCTCGCTTCCGATGGGTCCCGTTCTTGCCACTCCTGACGAGGTGCCGAAAAACGCCACGCTCACCCTCCGACACAATGGTGAGGTGAAACAAGAGACGACCACCGAGCACATGATCTTTTCTGTGCCGGAACTCGTCGCGGACGTATCTGAACTGATTACACTCAATCCGGGAGACGTAATCGCGACCGGAACACCCTACGGCCCGGACTCACTGAACGAGGGGGACGAGGTTGAAGTGGAGTTCGAGGGCGTCGGTACCCTCACGAACCACGTGACGACGCGCTAACTCGGCGGATTAAGTCCCAGCCGCATATACTGGTTTTTACTGACCGTGTAATCATCGAGCGCCGCAACCATCGACGCACGGAGCCGATCTTCGACACCGTCATCCGATCCAGCGATATTTTCCTCCTGAACCGAATCGTTCTCGGTGTCGAACAGCATCGGGTCGCTGTGACGAGCGACCGAGGGTGCGGAGAAACGCCACACAGGGCAATCCGTGAAAGGGAGAAAACGCCCGGACTTGGAGTCCATCTTTGGCTCAAGGGGATCGAAGTTACCTCGAGGATTCATCATCGAAGTGGAATAACAGTACGCGTCGACATCTGGGTCACACGGGTGAAAGTAGGTGTGGCGGCCATCAGTCACGTTCATTGAGGACCCCCAGTAGCCGTACAACACCCGCTCGCGGTGATCTACGGTCTCGCCCGTGACGACCGGAAGAACGCTCTCACTATGGACGTGGTCAGGGATGGGAGCTTCCAACACATCGAGGATGGTCGCATAGAGGTCGACGGCCGTGGTGAGTGCGTCGACGTGCTCGCCATTGTAGGCGCCGTTAGGGTGCCAGATGAGTAGCGGAGTTCGAGCGAGCACGTCGTACAGGGGTGCACGGGGCTTGCCGATCCATCCGTGTTCACCAAGATAGTGGCCGTGGTCCGCGGTAAGGATGACCATCGTCTCGTCCCACGCGTCGGTGGCATCCAGTGCGTCGAGGACACGGCCGAACCATCGATCGACCATCGTCACCTTTCCAGCGAACTGTGCGCGGACGAAGTTGAGTTCGCGGTCGGAGAGTTCGCCCCGTCCCGAGTCCACGCGCCCGTAGTGGGGCCAGAACGTTAAATCAGGGTCGCGCGGATTTTCGTCGGTGTACATCGACGCGTACGGTTCGGGACAATGAAATGGTTCGTGGACGTCGAAACTATCGACGTAGCAGAACCAGTCGTTCCAGTCGCGATTCGCGCGTAGCCAGTTGGCGGTGAAGCCGAACACCTTCGGTGCGAAGAACTCGGTCTCGTCGGTCTGGTCGAAGCGAGAAACATTGCGGGCGTATTGCGCGCGGTTGATGTACTGGAGATCCTCAGCCGGCCAACGATCGGGATCAGTCGTTTGGTGCAGTAACGCATCGTCGTCGGGAATGCGTGGTGTGGTCTGCCACGCGTCGCACTCGTGACCGCGGATGAACTCGAAACCATGGAAGTCCTCGTAGTACCCCTGTGCACCATGCTGGAAGTAGTGGTAGTGGTCGGTGACCAGTTGCGTAAGCACCCCCGCCTCACGGGCCGCCTGGGGAAGTGTAACATCGTAGGCTTCAACCGGCCCCCAGGGCCGCCAGAGAAAGTCCTTCACACCAGTGATCCACTCCCGCCGAGCGGGCATACAAGCAAGACTGCCAGCGTAATGACTGTCGAACACCGCCGCTTGCTCGGCGAAGCGATCGAAGTTGTCTGTTTCTACGTCGAACTCCAATCTGCGATCCTCGTAGCACCCGAGGAAGTGACGGGCGAGGCTGTCGATGGAGATGAAGAGAACGTTCATTTCATCCCCCCCCCGATACCACGTAGTGACTCCTCATGGTTGTTGACTGTGATGTGGGTGCCAGAAACGTCGTACAGCAACCTGCGTAACAGTGGCTAGAGCCACAGAGACGATGACCAGATTCACAGTTCTCCCGCAATTGGGCACGAATACTTGGAAGAACAGTATCGAGATAGCACTCCACTGATCTTTGCATGTGGTTCATTATTGCAGCATCCATCTTGGGTATTTGGGTGAGCTGGCATCCTCAAATATAGCAATCTGATGGTTGCTGTCGTGGAAACACTTTACTCAATAGGTTGCGAAACACCAGCATGGTCGACCAACCAAGCGACTGTGATGTGCGTCCAGACGGTGGCGCACCTGATCCCGTCGTTCCGGACGTCGCCGATAACAGTATCGTTAGCCGCCGTGATCCAGTGGAACACAGCAAGTCAGGTCTCGTCTCACGAGACCACCAACCCCGTCGTGGGGGGCCAGAACTTATCACTTCCTGGCCGCTCGGAATCCCTCCCGGACAAACTGAACCCGGTGATGGAGACTGGGAACTCACCAATACCGAGTACGTTACTCTCCAGCGTAACCTGACAGTAAATCATTTCATCGGTCCGATCGAGTACACCCGCATTTATGCCGGGGTGCGGGGCCGTGGTCGAGTGACTTCAGGTGGGACTCTTAAACTTCGTCTCCGACCGCTTCATTTGGAGGGCGAACAGTACGAGACAGAGATTGAGTTGGTGAACGACGAGGACGAACCGTTCATGACTCCGATGATCGAATTTACACCCGATGCGCGGGACTACCGGGAGCACAGTTTCATCGGCCGAGAAATGTACGGTGGCTACGTACTCGAAGCAAGCACAGAGTCGGGAACCGGCTATCTTGATCAGGGTACCGCGGTGCATCTCTGGAGTGAGTAAACATGCGTAGTATTGGACTTCTCTACGACCTTCATGTTGGAATCGGACGCTACGAGCACGAAGATGAATCCGTCCAGCAGGCAGCGATTGATAAACTGAATGAAGTGGGCGTCGATTGGACACTCGCTGGTGGTGACCTTCGCTTGCTCTCCCCGTGGGAGGAACAGACCGAGTGGGGCGAGTGGCACGGCGACCCCGATGACGCGTTCTACCACAGCGAGTTCGGTCGTGCGAAGGAGCTACTCGAAGACCGTCTCGAATCGCATTACTATGTCATTCGTGGAAACAATGAGCGTCCCATGAGCGCCTATCGTGAGCACTTCCCCGCCGATGAACATCCACCGTGGTTCTACTTCGAGGATGATGGCGTTCGCTATGTATTCCTCGATACGAACCCCCACGATGGGTATCATCCACTCTGCGAGATCCAGAACTTCGTTACAGCTCCCCAGCTGTCGATGCTTGAACGGTTGATGGACGAAGACGATGAGATACCGACGTTTGTCTTCGCTCATGCGCCGCTTTGTAAGCATACGGAACTCGACGACAACTGGGAAGTCAATTCGAAGCCGTACTTCTTCGCACTTAACGCGCCAACTGTACGGGCAATCCTCGAACGCGGGAACACAGTGATGGTCAATAGTGGACACTACTACTACGACCATGGGAGAGGGAGTCGAATCATCAACGGGGTCGAGTACGTACTCGCGCGTCATCTCAGCCATATGTCCGAAGAGTCGGATTATGGTGGTGATGTGCGATGGCTCACAGTCGATTCAGATGCTCACAAGGCGACGGTCTACTACTACGATGTCGGACGCGATGAAGAAGGTGTGTTGACTGAAACGACTTGGTAAGCGAGATCAGGACATCGGCTGTTCTTGATCCGGTGTATCTCCGTCGTCGGGGAGTTCCTGACTCCTCCAATATTCGTGGTTGTTCTGTAATCGGAAGCAGGCAGCATGCGTGTCCTGCTCCGTCCACACGAGTTCCGGTGACTCGCGGGTACAAGCGGCCCGCGCCTCAGGGCAGCGGTTGTGGAATCGGCAGCCCGATGGTGGGTCTGTCGGATCCGGAATGTCGATCTCTCGGACCGGCGGTTCCTCGATACGCCCCTGCCGGGCCAACTCGGGGTCGAGTACCGGTGTCGCCCACGATAGCACCTTGGTGTACGGATGTTGAGGATTCTTGAGTACCTTGTCGGCCGGGCCGATTTCAACCAGTCGACCGAGGTACATGATACCGATGCGGCCGTTGGCTTTCTCCGCTAGATAGCGGGCGTTCGAGAAGTCGTGTGAAATGAACAGAAATGAGGTGTTCACCGTCTCTCGTAATTCGAGCATGAGATCCATCATCTCGACGCGGAGCGAGACATCAAGGGCGCTCACTGCTTCATCCGCGAGAACCAAGTCAGGTTCCATCAACAGCGCACGGATGAGAACCACACGCTGTTGTTCACCACCTGATAGCTGGTGTGGGAACCTGGTAGAGTAATCTGTCGCTGGTTTCATGCCGACGCGCTCTAATAGTCGGTGAATTAGCGTTTCACGTTCTTGTGCACTTAATTCGGGTCGCCAGCGCTTCAGTGGATCCGAAAGACAAGAAAGCACCGTCCGGTTGGAGTTGAGGGAACTACCGGGATCCTGGTGGATGATTTGTAACGCACGACGAATTTCTTCTTGTGTGTATTCACCATTGCTTTGGTTCGCCCAGATGTTCTGACCACGGTATTTCACCGTCCCGTCGGTCGGTCGTTGGAGGCCGATGGCGGTCTTTCCAAGCGTTGTCTTCCCACATCCGGACTCGCCGACGAGCGCAATAATCTCGTTTTCCTTGATATTGAGGGTGATATCGTCGACGGCTTTCACCACTTGGCCGTCATGGGAGAAGACGCGATCGAGCATGCTCGTGTTCTCGAAGTGGACTTTGACGTTTTCGAGAGAGACCAATGATGTGTCCGAACTCATTCGCCCATCACCTCCTCGGCATCGGAGTGGAGATGGTAAGTAATCTGTTCTCGAGATTCCTCGACATGATAGCATGCAGCCTCGTGATCGTCGCCAACAATTTCGAACGACGGGTTCGCTTGCCGGCATTCCTCGGTCGCCAGCGGACAGCGTGGATGGTAGGAGCAACCGACAGGAGTGTTCACTGGATCCGGTGCCTCACCCTCGATGGGTTTCATTTCATCCAGCACTGAATCGACGCTTGGTACAGACCGGAGGAGAGCACGGGTGTAGGGGTGGGCGGCGTTCTCAACGACATCCGCACTTGGCCCGTATTCGAGGAAGTCGAAAGCGTACATTACAGCGAGGCGGTCGGCGAGCCCAGCGACTAACGGAAGGTCGTGAGTGATAAAGATGACCGTCAGATCGTAGTTCTCCTGAAGTTTCGCCAGCAAGCTCAGAATCGAACGCTGCATGAGCAAGTCGAGCGCAGCGGTTGGTTCGTCCATTACCAACACTTCGGGTTCGAGCACGAGCGAAAGCGCGATAAGCGTGCGTTGGCGCATCCCACCGGATAGTTCATGCGGATACGAGTTGAGGACACGATCAGGATCCATGTAGAGGTCTGCAAGCAGTTGACGGGTATGCGCCATTCGATCGTTGTAATTCGCGTTGTGTGCTCGAATCGTCTCCTCGAAGTGTCCCCGTATCTTCATCGTCGGATTGAACGAACTCATCGCACCCTGGAACACCATCGAAATTTCGTTCCAGCGAATACGTCTGAGTTCGTCTTCATCGAGGTCAAGTAGATTCACTGTGTCGCCATCCGAAGGGTAGTACGTGATTTCACCGGAGAGCGTCCCGGGGTTGACCACTGCGTCGAGGAGTGCAGAAGCAAACATTGACTTGCCCGACCCTGATTCTCCGACGACACCAAGGAGTTCCTGACGGTGGATATCCATATTCACACTGTCCAACACGCGCGACTCGCCGCGTTTCATCGGGAAACGGACTGTCACGTCGCGCATTTGTACGATGTTATCTGTCTCTGATGTATTCGTGTCACGATGCGCTGTTTCGACGACGTCTGAAGAGGATGGGTCAGTCATCACGATGCTACCTCCGAGAGGCTGGGGCTGTTTACGTAATCGAGTGTGTGAAAAATCATGAATTCCTGTGTGATATTCGTACGGTTTCTATGCTGAATGCAGGGTAATAGTCTTTTTGCCAAGGGAACCATCTCAACTCGGTTGTACAGTGCAAATACACCTTGGTGAAACAAATAATTATCTCCTGAATCGAGGAGTTAGTACGCCCGTAAATATCGAAGCGTAGCGTATGTCCCACAACCAATAAGAAGCGCAGTTGCGCCCCAGATGCCAAACATGCCCGCGATAGTGCCTGCAAGCCCAAGGTATCCGAACATCGGGAATACAACGTCAAATACGAAGCCAAGTATAAGTAGAATGACACCGAATACTGCGAGAGAGAGGAAAAACGACCGACGTAATGCGACTAACGAGCGATACAGTCCAGAGGTATTTTTTGTCGTAGGATGTGATGCCATGATAGATAACAATTACCATCCAACCACCTAAAGCTTGCGACGAGGCAATACACATCGTGCCCGTTCAGCACCATTATTTATGGTGCTACCTCATCGATTACTGATCGATGGAGAGATACGAGACGCGAATCGATGACGGAGTCCTGTTCGTCGATTCACCCGACGGTTGGCTCAAAGTGGGTACCCTGGACGACATAGTCGCATTGATGGGCGGAGAAACATACACGATCTCCTATGAAACGGAGCACGCACAACACGCCGAGTGGTTGAATCTCGACGAAACCGGAGAGTTTTCCATACCGATACGCAAAACGGTAGTAACGATGGATCACCCGAGGGCAGTAGTCTCGTCACTGGCTTGCAAAGATCTTTCACTCACAGATAGAGGATATCCAGAACGAACGACATTCTTCGCCGACTTCCTCATGGGCGCATGGAACGTCTCCGACCCATCAGAGGGTATCGGGCGAGACGGTAGTCTGTGACGTCTCACCGACGAAAGCACTTAAATTGTCGCCGGGAGAGATGCAGATAATGGCACGAACGTTTCGGGAAGTACTACTCGACCACCTGTGTGAGTTCGAAGCCCAATTTCGAGCGCTCTTCGGTCTCTGTGGGATCATATTTCTGCTGCTACTCGTTTCACTGAGCGTAGTCGAACCAGGATCTCACACATATGTAATCGTCATTATTGACCTCATCAGTATCGCAATGATCGGTGCCGCTTCGATTGTGATACTTATCATCTGCGAACGTCGAGAACAAGACGAAGTCTACCAGAAAGAGGGATTGAACTAAAAACTCGTCGTGTGATTACTTGTTATTCATCTTCACCTGTCCGGTCTTGATCGTGTAGCCGGGGCCACCACCGTTGATCACTGTTAGCGACGTTTTGTCCTCCGGCCACGCGAAATTCTTTGTATCGCCCCAGCAACCTTGTTGTGCCGTCATCAGGTCAATGTCTGGGAGATGGTAGTTCCACGCCCAGCTGAGCTTGCTAATGATCTCTTTCGTCCGCTTCTCGGGGATTGGTGAGTTTGCCTCGTTGTAAAGCCCTTGTATATTGATCTTTTCAGTGTTTCCGGAGAGATTCTGTGCACCGATTTTGGTCGGCACTTCAGGCGTGAGCGGTTTCCCGTTGTATGGTGAGAATTCTTTGCCCTCCTCTATCCACTGACTAACTTGCTGTTGCATTCCTTCGACAGCGCTGTACTGGCCTTCGCCGAGCCGCCATCCCCAGAAGGTTCGATAGTCGAAATAAGAGATGGGGTGGTAGGTGCCACCGGCGTAATGCGATTCTGTAGAGAGATCCCAACCACCCATCTCCTCAGGTGGGACGATGCGATCCATCTTCGTCGACCGCTCGACAGTATTGAATTTGACCGGGAATCCATACTGTTTCAATTGCTGTGAGGCTGTCTGAGCCGGGTTCAACCATGTTTCACTGTTGCCAGCGAGGAACCGAAGTGGTTTGAGTTTATTACCATTCGGATCACGGATAGTGCCGTTTTTCCGTGAGTACCCGGACCTCTGAAGGAACTTGTCCGCGAGTTCGTAATCTTGCTTAACTCCGTAATCGATGAAATTGTCGGAGTCGGAGCCGACATAGACGTCCGTGTAGTCGCTATCCATTCCCGAGTGAACCTTAATCGGGAGTCCGCGTCCGTAATTGGTGGCGACATTCTTTGTGTCGATTGCGGCGGCCATTGCTCGGCGCACGTTCACATCTTGTAGATACTCCCGGTTACGCCAGTTGATGAGCATCTTGATCATCCATTTCCCTTCCCAGGTGACGAGATTCTCAATATGGTTGGGGGCGACGCCTTGCAACTGACTCGAGAGTGGTGCAGGCGCGTGATCGATCTTGTCGTTTTTGACGAGCTCGTTTTCGCGCGACGAGCTAGCTGCGTGTCGTAGCCGTAGCGTCTCGATTTCGATTTTGTCGGCGTCTCGATGGCCATCCCACTTTTTGAAGATGATCTGCTGTTGGGTTACCTTATCGAGCTTATACGGACTGGTACCCAGTCCTTTGTCCATGAGTTCCTCATGAGGGATCTTGAACTGCGTCAGCTCCTTATTTATTTTGTCACTTTCGCTTTGGGAGGAGGCATTTTTGAGGCGCTTCATCCAGTCTCCCCAAATATCCTTGCCGACGTCGAAGAAGTCATACGGGAGTCGAGACTTCACCAATAGATCCGGGTTCTGCGGTTCTTTGAAGTAGTAGTCGAGTGTGAGATCGTCGACTTTCTCGATTTTGTCGATGGGGCTCGATTCCGGAGCGAGAAGTCGATTCACTTCGTCAAGCGCGTGGAGATCCTCCGAGGTGTATTGGTTTCCATTCCAAAATTTGATATCATCACGGAGGACGACACGGAAGACGTTGTTTTTCTTGCTGTAGTCCCACTTCTCGTAGCCGTACTTCTTTGTCTCGCCGGTTTTAGCGATGAGTTTCGCACCGAAGTCGAATGCGTTCTGTGCGAGATTCCCTGACCAGCCGTCGCTGGCAAATTGGTTCCAGTGAAGTTCCGGCGGGATGGTGCTTGTCCCGATTATTTCGTCGAGAACCTTTTCTTGTTCACCGTTCGAATTGTTTTTTTTGTTTTTACCTCCACCTGAACAACCAGCGAGGAGACCAATCCCTGCCACACTGGTTGTCTGGAGTAACCTACGTCGTGAGAGACGCGAAGCTGGTTCGGAGGTCGACGGATTGTTACCGTTAGGCATACGAACATTGGTGTGTTCTATAATAACAAATATCTATCGGTGCTGATAGTGACTTATGGATCCATAACGTCAACGTCCTCGGACTCTCCACCAACCGTTTTCGCATGACGAGCGCGGAGCTGCGGATTGAACACTCGATCCATCCCCTGAGAGAAGAGGATGAGTCCGAGCGAGAAAAAGATAAGCAGAATCATCGGGGCGTAGAGCCAGTGGCCCGCCCGCCCAAGATTTGACATCGCACCAGCATTGTAGGCGTTGTTCATCATCACACCCCAATTGTAGTTCGAGAAGGGGAGGATGGACAGGAAGTACAGTGCAACCGATTCAAAGATAACGGCACGAGCGGACGTTGCACCGTTGATCATGATGTAGGGCATCAACTGTGGAACGACATCCCGGCGGAGTACTGTTGAGGAGCCGACACCCATCACCCGGGCTGCTTCGACGAAGGACTCACTCCGGATGGTGAGCACCTGTGATCGAAGCGAGCGAGCCAGACCTGGCCAGTTGTCGATTGCGAGAATCATACCCACGATGAACGGGTCCTCCGGACGGATGATGGCCGCGAGCACGATGATTAGCGGGAGTGCCGGGATGGTCATCACGATGTCCGTGACCGTCATCAGGATATCATCGACTCGTCCGCCTTTGTAGCCGGCCGTCGTGCCGATAACGACGGCGATGCCAGTCGAAACGACGGCACCGGCAAACGCCATCTGCAATACCGGTGGTGTCGCGTGTACCAGTCGCTTCGATATCGACCGGCCGAATCGGTCGGTTCCAAGGGGAACATAGGAATTGACGAACGCAGGCGTGAACGGTGGCGCTTGGTTGAGCGTCGCCACAGGGACGATGACGATATCCTCGAAGATCCACCAGTCGGAGGTCGACACCCATGAAATGGCACCGAGAACGATGAAGAACGTGATGATCGCCGTCCCAGCCCACATTCGCCAATCGGTAGCAGCGATACGAGCAGGCGCCAACAGATAGGCGTCGAGAAAGCGGAAGAAACGATCCGAACTCGACGCCGAAGTGTCGTGGTCATCACTCGAAACACTGAACAGGTTGTGAGAGGGGGAATCTTGGCTCATCGTTAGTATGCCTCCTGATCGTCGGCACTCGCGCGCGGGTCAATGATTCCGTACGTGAAGTCGGCGATAAGGATCCCGATGAGTGTGATGGCCGTAAAGAAAATGAAGATACCCATCAGCAGCGGGTAATCCCGAGCCTCGAGGGCGCCGAATGTGTACCAGCCAACGCCGGGATAATTGAAGATCTGTTCCATGATTACGGAGCTGCTGAAGATACTGGCAATGCCGACCATGAGGGTGGTGTACATTGGGAGGATTGCGTTACGTGTTACGTAGCGGGTAGCAATTCGCGTTTCGCTGAGCCCGCGAAGCTGAGCGACACGAATGTAATCTTTCCCCATCACACGGATGCTGTTACCACGCATTCCGAGGGCACCGCCACCGAACCCGACGATGAACCCAGTGAGGATGGGGAGCGCAGCGTGGTGGAGTATACCCAGCATGTATGGGACGTTGAAACCGGGGATTGTGTTCGGATCCCAACGACCACCGGTGGGAAACCAGCCAAGTTGGAAGGCGAAGTACGAGAGCATGAAAATAGCGCCGACGTAGTATGGCACCGAGGACATGAATGTCGCGACCATCGACATCGCACTATCGAAGCGGCTTCCCTCTTTATACGCCATCAACGCACCGAGGAGGATGTTCGATGTGAACCCGAGCAAGAGCCCGTAAACACTGACGAATACCGACCACGGCATGGCTCGGAACAGGATTTCGAACACCGGCTCGCCTTTCCAGATGGAATCGCCGAAATCTTGGTAGATGATTACATCCACGAGGTAGTTGTAGTACTGGACATAGAGCGGCTCATCGGGTTGGATGCCAGTGTACACTTCGACCAGCCGGTTGATTCGTTCCATGTTCACAGCACCGCCGTCGGCTAACGCCTCCCTGACGAGCCGTTGGCGTATCGCTTCCACCGGTCCACCGGGCATGACCCGGTACATGAAGAAGGTAATCGTGACAACCACGATCAATGTTAGAATCGCTTGACAGATCCTTCTTATATAGTAGTTCATGTAGTACGATTGAGGTGGGATTCAAATTTATGTCTTTTGGTAATATAGATTAGAATTCATGGTTTTGGTTCACTACCGGTGGAAGGGTTGTCGTTTGTCGATCAATACATCCGACTCAGACTTCTTGCCAATCGTATGTAGATCGATGAGACCGCAGGTCTGAGGAAAGAAAGCAAAAAATACTCTCTTTCGATATTTATAATATTACAAATTTATATTACATTAAAAGAGACTCAATGTTTCGATAGCAGATATTCTCCCACGCTTCGTCGTGAAGGTCGAACTCAGAGAAAAATCCGAACTGTGGAAGTGACTGGCCGGGGTAGAGGTAGTCAGTGCCAAACAGCAGGCTCTCATGATGCCGTTCGAGGAACTGTTGTCCGTATGCTTCGTCTCGCGTGAGCGCGTTGAACCCCGAGCCCATCGAGAAATCAGCGTAGCAGTTATCATACGTATCGAGTAGTTCATCACAACGTCCACCTCTAACGACGGGGTCGCTCGGATACTTTCCGAGGTCGTCCGCTCCGACGTCCGCGGAAATGTGGACCCACCAGCCGGGGGCGTGGAGGATGAAGCTCAGATCCGGGTACGCCCCGAGCATCCGTTCGAGTCCGGGTAGCCCGGGTTTGTCGGTACAACAGACGTCGTCGATGTGGATGAGCACAGGAAGACCTTCCTCCTCGCAGATACCGTACAACGTCTGCATTCGCTCGTCGTCAATCGAAAGCCCACACTTCAGCTCACCGAACCCGCGAGCACCGAGGCGGACATATTCCCTAATTTGGTCGGTGAATCGCTGCTCGTCGTAGTAAGGGTGTGCCCGTGGATCAACGGACGCAAACGGAATGAAACGGTCCGGATATCGGTTCGCTGCCTCTAGCACCTCACGGGTCTTAATCAGGTATGCGGTCGCCTCCGGCGATTCTAACGGGAACAACACTGCTTTGTCGACCCCGTATTCGTCCATGTATTCGATCATGCGTTCGGGTGTGACCGACAGGTCATATTGCCGGACTTGCCCGATATGAGTGTGTGCATCGATGAGCGTGTCTACTGGCTGTTCACTTTTCGTGGTGACGGCACTGTCTAGGTAGCGTTGACGCGTCTCGGACATATCGATTCAGGAATCGTAGCGCAAGGGCATAAAAACATTCTTCGTCCACCAAACGTTGATAATCTCTCCCGCAAATTTCAAAATAGGTTTCATATGACCAAACCACTCACCGTCGGTATCATTGGCTGTGGCGAAATCACAAGCAAGCGAAGAGCCGACCAATTAGAGGCAGCGGCAGGGGTCCAGCTCGGCGCGGCGATGGACATCAACGAAGCAGTCGCAGCGGATATCGGGGAGCGCTACGACATTCCCTACACCACCGAACAACACGAACTGCTTGCTCGCGAAAAGATCGACGTCGTATACATCGCCACTCCTCATCACCTCCACGCAGAACAGGCAATGGCCGCTGCAGACGCAGACAAGCACGTCTTCGTCGAAAAACCGATCGCCGTCGACATCGAGTCTGCTAAGGAAACGATCGCGGCGTGCGAGAACGCAGGTGTCACACTTTGCGTCTGCGAACCGTATCGCTACAAAGCACCCTATCACACTGCCGCCGAGATTATAGAGGCAGGTCATCTCGGAGACGTCGTCGGGACGAAAATCAGCATTATGGCTCGCAAACCAGAGAGCTACTGGGAAGGAGGATACACTGGCCGCGTCCAAACCGACTGGCGACAGTCCCATGAGAAGAGTGGCGGTGGCATCCTCTCAATCAACGGGATCCACAACGTGGATGCGATGAGAGCACTTACCGGCCTCGAGCCGAAGCGCGTTTTCGCGGAATACGATACCTTGGCAACGCCTGTCGAGGTCGAAGATTTCGGGATCGTAACCATTCGCTACGAAGGCGGCGAAATCGGTTACATTGAAGCGAGTTCCTTCGTACAAGATGGGCCTTACGGAGAGGTCGTTCGTGGCGACCGTGTCTATGGGACGGAGGGGGAACTCGTTCTCTCAGACCCGCTCCTCGTGCGGACGAACGAAACGACTGAACTCGGCGAGGGAGAAGTTTGGCACGAGGTTCCAACCAATGATATACGGCCTGCTGGCGTCCGACTTATCGAGGCATTCGCAGACGCAATCCGGGAAGGACGAGAGCCACCGGTCCCTGGCGAAGACGGCCTGCGTGCGCTGGAAGTCATCGAAGCAGCCTACGAGGCTGGACGGTGTGACAATCCAATTGAGCTGCCGCTTTATTGAGTTCAGTCGTTCAATACGACGCGGTCACCGCTGTTGGCGGCGTCAATGACGGCCCAGTTCAAATCGAGCGTGCGAACAGCGTCGGCGTACGAGGAACGGAACGAGTCCTGATTTTCGGCCTTACAGGCATCGAGGAAAGCGTGGATTTCGCGAGCGTACCGATCACAGGTGCCGTCGAAATCAATCTTTTCGCCATCGACAGAGCCTGAGAGCGTCTGCGTCGCGTAATCAAGGTGAAGTTGGAAACAGTCTCCAACGATGTCGAAGTCGACGGCCCATTGTGTGCCGACGACTGTCGAGGAGACAGTACCGACGACGCCCGTTTTATGTTCGAGCGTCGCTGCAACGGCGTCGGGGTAATCCACTTCTGGGGTGTCGACGGTGTGTGATCCGGCCGCCGAGACGCGCTCGACGTCACCACATATGTAGCGCATCGTGTCGAGAACGTGGGTCGTTCGAATGTTAACGTCGCCGCCGGAGGACTCCATCCGGTAGCCCCACTCGCTGCCGGGTAGACCGCCCCAGTACTTGGCATCGACGAGCGCGATGTCACGGTCACCGATGAGTTCGCGGGCACGCTCGGTAATCAGGTCGTAGCGGAAGACGTACCCGGATCCGGTGACGATGTTCGCCGTTTCGAGGGCATCCTGCACCTCGGGGGCGTCGTCGGGATGGAGTGCAACGGGTTTCTCAACGAACGTGTGAATGCCCCGATCAGCGGCCAGTGTCGCCTGATTCGTGTAGGCGAACGGGGGAATCGCAAGAAAGACGACGTCGAAATCGTGGTTCTCGAATAGAGTCTCGTGGTCAGTGAAGACCACGGCATCGCGTGGCTTTGCGGCAGCCTCAGACGACTCTCGGTCTACATCACAGACTGCCGTGATAGTCGCGCCGTCGTATTCGTCCACACAAGCCATCAGATCGCTGGCCATTTTTCCGGCTCCAATGAAAGCTACTCGCATGCTCGTTTCGAGGATGCATCACGAATGGCTTCAAACTTATGTCACCGGAAATATGGCTTAGCGTTACCGTGAGGTCCGAGGTTCCCAACGAGAGTCCACCCCGATGTCGTCGATCGGATGTGCTCCCTCGCAGATGTTGTTCCACGCTTCGATGTTTTTGTACACGTCCGTTCGCCATTGGACGATCGCGTCACCGTCGCGTCCGGCCTGTTCGAGCGTTTGCCCTTCGTCTTTGCTGTCGGTGGTGGTATCGCTGAATGGCGGGGGCGGCTGGAAGAACCAGTTGTTCGCAATGACCGCTTTGTCCTGCGGGATGGAACGAATGGTGACGGCGTCCTGTGGATAGCCACCGACATGGGCTTTCGTCGCCAGCACGACATTGTTCTTAACGATCATCGTCTCTCCGGCTTTCATCACGTTTTCCTGTCCGTTGAACGAAAAGCCGCCGTGCATGTCGATGACGTGAAGACGAGTTCGCGGGCCACAGAGGTTGTTTCGGAACGTGTAGCTCGTATTGACGACGCCGCCGTGACCTGCGATTGCGTGGCGGTTATTATCAAAGTAGCAGTACTCGATGAGTGGGTTCGCACTCCAGACGGTAACGCCATAGCCGAGTGACGGTGACGGGGTATCTACGAACTCGCAGTGATGGACGTACGTCCCCTCAGCCGTGTCGGGGTAGTCGCCGATGCGGATGCCTGCATAGCAGAAGCCCCGGAACGAACAGTTGTCGATCTCGGTATCAGCATGACCGAAGATTCGGATAGCGTAATTTTGTCCGTACTCATAGATGTCGCTGATACCACGATCCTCAAGCTCCCAGTACTCTGTATCGGGTGCGCGAAAGCGAATGCCTGTGAACCGTGTGCCGTCGCCTTGTGGAACGAACGTCGGAGCGAAACTGCCCTCAGTTTGATAGAGTTTTGCACCATCTTGCTCCCCCTGTCCTCGATTGGAGGCGACGGTTACGCCGCCAGGAACATCCATCGACTCGTGTGTGACGTCGATTTCCGCGTCGCTATCGATCCAAACCACATCGCCAGCCTTCGCCCGGCTAAGCGCTTCTTTCAATGCCGAGAGCGTCGAGACACGGTAGTCAGCATCGGTTTTGCGAACCGTTCCACCGTGAACACGTGCTCCCTCGAAGCTATCGGCGTCATACCATCGCCCGCCACCGATTTGGGGGTTGAACGGGTTCCGTATCTCTTCGTTCGAGAGTTCTTGCAGTTCGTCGGCAGAGAGTGCCACCAGGTCGTCGGCGGTTCGGATCTGGTACGTGTCGTCGCCATCCGCGGAGCGGTCATTCGTTGCGCTCGCGCCGCCCGCACCTCCAGCCAGCACGGCCGTTGCGATACCCAGTTCTTTCAGATAGTCTCTTCGAATCATCTGTGTACCTCACTTATCACATTCTTCTAACCAATATAAATCTTATTTACTAAATGTGGCATTTAGAGAATTTTCAGCAACAGGATACGTGATCGTAAACAGTCCTGCGACAGAAGCCACACGGATGGAACGGTACGAGGCGGTCAGGCAACCGCTCTGGCGATCGCCGAAGGGACATTGTCGAACACAGTTCCTGCAGCAGAGAGTAGTCAGAGCTACTCGTAGCGTTCAGTTCGACCGTGCGCTCCACGTCTCGCTGAACGGCACGACACAGCGACCACTCTCCGAAAGGATGTACTCGTATCCGGCATCCGGGTTCTCCGGGTCATTGAACTGCTTGACTGTCGTACGCTCACCGATATCGAGCGTGAGACGGTCGTCACCCGAGCGCTCCGCATCGAGAATTTCATAGGCGCCATTGCGCTTGTCGACGGCGTCGGCGTACACCCACGACCCGACTAGTTCATCGGTGGTCCAGCCATCGCCATCGGTTACCGTCATCTCGATCCGATTGTCGAGGGAAAGATCTCGTGTGAAGTCCTCGATCGTACCCTCAATACGACCGCTGGGTCGCTTGATAAGGGGAGAGCTTTTGTAAGGGATGAGCAGTTTACCGTCGTTGAGATATGCGTGTTCACTGTCTCCCGTCTCATCGGTAGAGAAGACAGCGAACGCGCCTTTGAACTCGAACACGTCGCCGACGTGGTGCATCACGTCCGGGTCGGTCGCACTGGCGATGTAATCCGTTCGTCCGTTTTTGAGTTTCACACGCACCGCTTGCGCGGTTGGATCATCGCTCTCGACCGGCACGGCGCTAATAGAGCTGATGAACCGTTCACTCTTGTACGGCTCGATGACAGAGGTGAACACCGATTGCAATGCACTCCCCTGGCGGTGGGCAACGACGTATTTGAAGGTGTCCGGGTTCTCCCAGCGTTGCGGTGGGTCTCCGTTTGCGATAGCGACGTCGTCACATTGGGTGAGCAGTGTCAGTCTGAGGTGGACGTCTGCTGGTTCGTCTAGCGCGTCCCAGTAGTCTTCTATATCCCAATCCACGCTAAAACGCTCACCGGGCGCATCGTCGCGCTCGACATTGTAGAGATAATTAAACCCGTTTCCGACTTCGTTATTGTACTGCGTGTCCTCGCCGTGACCGGGTTTTGGAACGTCCGAACCCGCGTAGGAACCACCCTGTTGGGCGGTCAGATCGAGACCCGTCGTTTCGATTCCCGACCGTTCGACATAGGAGGTGGTGAACAACTCCACGACCGTTCCGTCTATCGTGAGTTCGTCGAAATAGAGTGCACCAGTCTGTCCCTTACCGATACCGCCGAAGATCCCGACCGTCGAATCAGTATCGCTATCGAGGGCGAACGTGCCGCTGGTGAGGACTCCACCATCGACATCAACGACCTCGATTTCGACGCTCGTCCCGGATTTCGACACGTTGAGTCCGTACCAGACGTTCTTTTCCCACCCATCGATAGCAGCGTAGTCGCCCCACTCGTTCGACTCTGGGTAGTAAATGCCGACGCGGGGATCGTCGTCAGCAGCCTGATTGCCGAGACCCGCACAGACGCGACGACCATTCGCGTCCCGTCCGAGGTAGACCGAGTGATTGTGGTGCCAGTACTCGTGGTATCCGGTGACTGCTGTGTTGATCGCGACGGAAATGGTGGGGTCAGCCGATCCCTCGGTCTCGAGCCCCCGCCAATCGTGAGTGTCACCAGAGGGGTCCGAGAGGCGGACGGACGTTTCACCCGTATACGCCTTCGCGCGTGTCGCCTCAACTGTCCCAGCGCCGTCACGGACGGCAAACGCAGTGACACCCTCGTTCAGGCTGTAGTCGAAGCGATCGCCGGGTACCTTTGCGCCGTGGAAACTGAAATGGTGATCGTCGCCTCCGTCGACTCGGAAGAAATCCACGGCATAGGAGTTTTCGTCATCTACGGCGATCTGCGCGGTTGTGCGCTCGTACTGTTCGGCCTCTTCGTAGACGTTTGCTGCGTCGATTTCGAACATTTGCACACGATCGGTATGATCGAAGTGCTTCGGTGTCGAAACCCACTGTTTTTCCTGTCGATGCTCGTTCACCAAAACCGTGTTGTGGCTGATTGTGTTTGCCGTCCAGTTGTTTCGTTTCGGCCAACTGCCCGTCTCCTCGGGATAGCCGAGGTCGGGCGAAAGATCCAGCCCGTGGGCAAAGACGCCGATGTTCAGCGTATCACGGTGGCAGTGACCCGCACCGTAGCCGCTGTCGGGGCCGAAGGCATTCCGTCCATAGTACGTCCAGATACCTCGTCCGTTCTCGGGAGTGCCAGCACGCAGCGCGGTGAGGCCGAGGCCGGCTAGTTGTGTGCTATCGAGGTCGAGTGGTCCGTTGGCGTCCAATACGTGCTGAATATCACCTTTGACTGAATTGGGGTCGGGATCGAAGATATCACCCCGAAGACCGTCCATTGACTCGCCGTTGCGAAGGTATATCCACCGTGCGAGGTCGTCGCCACCATGGATTTCATAAGCTCTGACGAGATTATCAACGTCTATCATAACATCGAAACCGGGGTCACCTGCGCTCGCCGTGTCACCGTACTTCGGAACATACTCGTTTAGATAGGTGAGCGGGTGTTGTGTTTCGAATGTTTGCTTGAAGATCGGATTTTGGTAGAGATCGGCACCTTCGTAGGCGTCGTAGCCGTTGAGCGCATCCGCAGTGCCCTGAAGTGCGCTGGACACCAAGCTATTGTAGTGGATTGTTCCCTCGAAGGGGTGTCCGTCGCGGTCAAACTTCTCGAGCAGCGAGGCGAGCACGTCACCGCCAGTAATGGTCCAATCACCCCACGGTGTGCCATCGTCCTCGTATTCGAGACCACCTGCTTTGAAGAGGTAGTCGAGTGCGTCGGAAGTGTAGCCGCCGGGCGTATCCTGTACGACTGCCGAAAGCGCGAGCGTAGTCTGGTGACTCCCGAAGTTGCCACGGATCTGCGCATCTTTGAACGCCGGCAGAATCTGTCGCAACAGCCCGTCTTCGATGTTCGATCGGATAGTAGCGACGGAGCTTTTCGCGCCGATACCGGGATACGATTCAGACTTTGCGGAGAGGAACGAGGTGAGGTCGGAATCACCGTCCACCGCCGGGAATACGGCGTCGTATCCTCTGATTGGTGCTTTCACCCAATAGGACTCCCAGATGGACCCAACCTGCTTACCGCGCCCGGTCCCACCGTGGGAGTTGTTTGGAAAGCCGTTGAGGTAGGTATATCCGTTCTCCTCGAAGTAGACGGTGTCCTGTAGATTGAACTCGGGATACACGTCAGCAAGTCGATCGAGAAGTACCGCTGCCGCCGTCGCGTAGCGTTGTTTCTGGGTGTAAAGGTAGGATTCAAACAGTGCTGACAGCATTTCGCGGTAGCCGTAAATCACGTTCCAATGATGGGCCCACGCGACGGGAACCCACCGCGTTCCTGCGGGACCGAGGTCGCCGTTCTCGTCGACCCATCCCGTGCCGTCGTCAACGCCCCACTGTTCGCCCATCTCGGGGTGCTCTTCGTTGACCAACAACGAATCATCCGCGAGGTTCGGATCGAAAGTGCCAGCGTCATCGAGGCCACTCTCGCGATATGCTGCGTAATCGTTCGTCGGTAGGGTGTACTCACCGTTCGTCACCTTCCACTGCTTGCCGGGTGCGCCGCCGTATCCGAATCCGGAAAGAGTAGACTCGAAGTCCCAGTCACCGGACCCCGGGTAATAGCCTGCATTACCGTTTGCTAGCCACGATGCACGTGGGATGTCCTGTGAACCGACGTAGTGCCATAGGTCGTCCAGCGAAAACTCGGATAGGACGGTCTCGGCCTTGTTTACGGCCGCGTCTCGTACCTCCTTCGCCCAGTCGTACTGCTCGATATTCGCCAATGCAGCCCGCCGTTTTTCATCCGTGTAATAGGTTGTTCGCATTTTTCTGTCGGAACCGGTCGTCGACGCGGATGCACCACTGGACGCGAAGGTCCCAAGCACCGCGAGACTCGACGCCTTCATGAAATCGCGTCGTCCACTACCCGTGTCGGTGGAGCGCAGCCAATCACCGTCGGCCACGGTCGAAAGCCAGTCGGAACTACTGGAACCGGATGTGCCATCTTTTGACATAGTCGCAGTAGTTCATTAGTCTCATCATACATAAAATATGGCCCAAAAGTATAACAATTTTTTAAATTTCCGCGACAGTTCACAATGAGGATAAATATGTCAGGTCGTCAAACACGGCATCCTCGTAGGGGGCATCATCACGTACGAACTCGACGTTGACGAACCCACTGAAGCCAGCTGCCTCGAACGCAGCGAGACACTCACCGACGTCGAAGAATGCACCCGCAAGACTACAACGTGTCGCACCGCCACGTTCGGGAACGGCCTGCACGTGGATATTGTTCGAAAGGGGTGCGAGTTCCCGAGCTTCGCGACGAATCGACTCGGGAGACATGCCGAACAGCGGTTGCCAGTTCAGACCGCAACGGGCGTCGTCAATGGTCTCGATGAGGCGGCGCGCACCTTCAGTTCGGTTTGTTAACGAGCCTTCGTGTTTCTCAACAGTGACGCCGATGTCGTAATCGTTCGCGGCAGCAGTGAGCGTCCGAAGATCGGAAACCACCCGCTCCCAATGAGCATCGTCGTGGTTCCCATACTCCTGCTCACCAGCCCAGATACGAATCAGGTCTGCACCGAGAGCATCGGCGGTGTCGAGAGCAATAGGGAGGTTCTCTTCAAAGCCGTCCGTTCCGGGACGGAGATAGGATCCGTAAACCGGTATTGCAAGACCGAGACTGGCGGCAGTCTTCCGAACCGAATCCGGGTCGGTTTCGCCCGGTTCGACGTGGCCGCCCCACACCTCAACGCCGTCGTAGCCAGCGTCCGCTGCCTGCGAAAGTACCGTTTCGACGCCCGATTCCTTAGCAGAGATCGTACACAGTCCGAAGCGCATGCTGTGTACTCTCACAGTTGAGACAAAAAACTTCGGTTCACGATCACGGGAGACCGGAGTCGGGGAACGCAACGTGCCGTACGTCGGTTCCCCGTGCATCGAGAGCCGCGACGAGTCGCGGGAGGTCCATCCCGAGCACGTCGTGAACTAGAAGACCGGGTTCAATATCGATACTATCGGTGGTCGCCCGTTCCCGGAACGAGGGGACGGATTCGGCGAGCACTGAGGATACGGATTTATCGGCAACAGCCGCAAACAACGCATAGACCGCACCGGCCCCTGCGCCGACGACGCCCACTGTCTCGGTGTCGAACCGTTCCCGGAGATAGCCGATCGCTCGCGTCACATCGAACGTTCGCAAGGCAAGCAACGACGTGCCGAGCATCAGGGCATCAGCAGCGAGCTTATACTCGGTTCCGTGGGTGTCATAGTACTCACCACCATTGGCAAGCGGCGTGTTTACGTCACGAGCGCGCACTCCCCCGACCCCACGCGGGTCGAAAACGAGCGCCGCTTTGTGATTCCGGGCGAGTGCGGCCACGTCACGCTCATAGTCGGCAAGGTCGTCGGTACCTCTCGGAAGCAGGATGACCGCGGGTTCGCAAGGATCCTCTTGTGGATCGCGGACGAGAATACCCGTAACTATGATATCCTCTTCGCTCCGGAAGAACACCTTTTCCCAGAGAAGATCTGTCTCACGCTCCTCGGAGATAACACGCGGGAAACGGCGGGGTGCATCGCGATCGAGATCGAATCGCGACCGGACAGTCTCTCGGAGCTCTGACGGATTTACTGATGTACTACCGGGCGCAGAGAGTGGTGCGTGAGTAGCCACGTACTCTCGAGTGAAATCTACGACGTGGCGTTCTTCGGGGAACGCGGCGTTCACTTCGCCATCGGGGAGACAGCGCAGACTCTCGACCGTCTCGATGTCCGGATCACCCGTCTCGAAATTTGGCTGCGCGTTCAGCAAGTGGACGCGAAGCCAGTTGACGACCGCTTCGCGGAGTTGTGGAGCGAATCCATGTGTGGTCGGCGATACTGTGAGTTCGATGGCGTCAGTGGCGTCGAACTGCTCGTACGCAGACAACGCTCGCTCATAGGTTCGAGTTGCGCCCTCCACGCAGATGAAGTCCGACTGAGCCTCACCGATGAGTAGAGGCTTTGGTGCGAACGTGGCGACGAAGTCGTCGTAGCGAGGACCGCGCTCGATAGCACCCGCGAGAATTTGTTCGCCATCCTGGGCTTGTCCCGTTTTCATGTAGTCTTCTTTCGATGTGACAAAACAGCAGGGAGCGGCAGCGGCGAGCCGGTCGTCAGCGAGCATCAAGTAGCCCGTCTGCATGCCTCCTCCGGAGTTACCGGTCGCGGCGATACGCTCCTCGTCGACCTCAGGGCGCCCCGCAAGGTAATCGAAAGCGCGTATGCAGTCCCAGACGAAGTACCGTGCGACGTTCGTTCCAACGAACTGACACTGGTGGCCGTGGTAGGTATGTTCCCCCGTGTTCCGACGGGGAATCTCCCCTGTTTTCGGGTCGTAGAACTGGTGACGTTCGGCTTGCCCCAACGGATCCATTGCGAGTACTGCGAAGCCGTTTCGTACGAGATCGAGACACACCTGCTGGTAGACCCCTGCAGCCTTCCCGACATCGGAGTGTCCACAAAACATGAGAACGCCGGGAACCTTTCCGTCACGTTCGGATGGAAGGTAGAGGTTCGAAGTCACATGAAAGTCCGGGAGACTCTGGAAGACGACGTGTTCGATAACGTATCCGTCACGATCGAGGCGACCTGTTGTGGTCGAATTGAGTGGGGTTCGTTCTCCGCCGTTCGGAAGGCCGCCGAGCGCTGCGATGAACAAATCGCGCGCTATATCACGCCGACGTTCGACTGCCGCCTGGGAGTTGCGGGCCGCACGTTCGCGCTCGGCCGCTGAGAACTGTTGATTGGCGATGTTGCGGAGGTAGCGTGGAAGTTGCGCCGACGCGTCGTAGTAGCCATCGACGTTCCGGTTAAATGAATCCATCATCCGAGACTCACACTCACATTGAAGTTAAAATTACCCCCATGCGAATCCAGCAATAGCGCGAGCGCCATCGTCAGCAAGTAAATCAGTGCGAGGGCCGCGAACCATCCGGGTGAGTTCCCGTTGGCGCGTGAGCCCATGTCTACGAAGGACCTCGATGGTCTCGTTATCCGGAAGGACATCGAGGATGATGGTTGGATCCGAGAGCAGGCTGCGGGTCTCCTCGAGGAGCGCCGCGAAGTGTGAGATGTCGGGTGCGACCGCTGGGCCAAACTGAGGATGGTTGCGACCGGGGCGGACGATTGCATAGGCAATGACCTCGTCACCGTCGCAGATGCCAAGTGCGATAACACCGATCTCGGACAGCAACCGGTCGAGAAAGTTGCTTCGATCGATACCGATCGTCTCGATGTCGAGCGAGGGGAGTGTTTCGATCTGCGATGGTTGGAGCACGACCGTTTCGTATTCGGTTTGAACAGGCTCGAGCGTCCCAGACCAGCGTTCAACTGCCATCGTATTGTGAAAACCGTGTTTCCGGTATAGCGGGGCACCGTACTCCGTTGCGTCGAGACCAACCGGTCCACCAATACCGTCGGTGTAGTCGAGGGCGCGTTCGAAGAGAGCGGTTCCATATCCTTGTCCCCGGTGGTTTTCGTCGACGAGTACCATTCCGATCCAGTTCGAGCCGTCTTCATAGGTGACGACACAGCTCGTAGCGATGAGCTCGCCATCGATATAGCCACCAAAGCAACCCTCGGGATTGAGTGCAAGAAGTCGTTCCCAATCGGTGGCGATCTGATTCCAGCCTGCTTGCGTCGAAAGGTCGAGAGCATCGTCGACATCTGTCGGATTTAAGGAATTAATTTCCAACATACAGTAGCTCTGCGCACGCATTACAACTAAATCTATTGTTGTTTATCAGACCTGTTCACGCTGCTACGAAGATACCACACTCGGCACCACCGTGAGGTTAGTAGAGGGCAGCAGATTTCTGGTCGAACACGATGGGGACGTCCTCGCCGGCACCCATTACCTACTGGCAAACCGCGCGCGTAAGCGGCAGCTACGCTGGACTGGGTTCTGTGCATGGGGCCACCGAAGCAGACATTTATTACTCCTCCCACAGAGAACGTAATATGGCAATCACCATCACTGAAACGGAGTTATCCGTCTACAACCTCCGCCGTCGGATGTCCTTTCACTTCGGGAATGTTCACGTCACGAAGGGACCACAGATACTACTGACTCTTGACGCCGAGGTAGACGGCAAAACGGAGACTGGACAAAGCATGGGCGCACTCGCACCGATGTGGTTCTACAAGGATCCCGACATGGGACTGGAAGCGGGTATCGAAGCGATGGTCGACGTATTCGAGGCAGCGTGCGACCTCGCAAAGTCCCTGGACGACCGTCCATCGCCGTTCGCTCTTTGGTCTGATCTTTACGACGCTGTTGGCACCTGGGCCACCGACACTCCCCATCCGAACCTGCTGTGGAATTACGGTGTGAGCCTCGTCGAGCAGGCAGTTATTGACGCGTACTGTTGCGCCACACAGACGCCGTTCCCAGTTGCCGTTCGAAAGAACGACCTCGGCATCGATCTCGGTACCGTTCACCCGGAACTGGCGGACGCAAGCCCAGGCGACCTGCTTCCCGATGCTCCCGTCAGCGAGGTCGCCATCCGCCACACCGTTGGTCTGAGTGACCCGCTTACGTCCGAAGAGGTACCAGACGGCGATCGATTGGATGACGGTCTTCCACAGACCCTTGCAGAATACGTCGATCAGCAAGGTATCAATCATTTCAAAATCAAGCTTGCCGCCAATGACACGGACGCTGAACGTCTCCGTAACATTCACGCGGTTGTCGCGGACAGCGACATAGACGAATACGCTCTCTCGCTCGACGCAAACGAGCAGTACAGCGACGTAGCAGACTTTCGTGAGCAGTGGGAAACACTGCGCAAAGATCCTGACATCGCGGCGTTGCTCGACAACCTGCTCTACGTCGAGCAACCGCTTCCGCGCGATGAGGCGTTCAGCGAGGCGACCGCCGACACGTTTGCAGCGTGGTCGGACCGGCCGCCGGTCATCATCGACGAGTCCGACGATCGCCTTGACAGCCTTCGGCAAGCACTCGATTGTGGCTATGCAGGCACCAGTCACAAAAATTGTAAAGGTGTGTTCAAGGGGTTGATGAATCGGTGTCTCATCGAACACCGACGGCAAGCGGTTGGTGACCGAGCATATCTGATGACCGGAGAGGACCTGACCACTCTCGGTCCGGTCGAACTCCCCGAAGATTTCGTTGTCGCCGCCACCATCGGGATGGACAACGTCGAGCGGAATGGCCATCATTACTATCGCGGGTTGAGTATGTTCTCCGACGACGTACAGGAGGAGACGCTTACCGCACATCCAGACCTCTTCACCCGTCACGAAGATGGGTTCGTCACACTCGACGTGCGTAACGGTACGGTCTCTCTCGACTCGGTGCTCGAAGCACCGTTCGGACATCACGTCGATCTCAACCCAGTCGATGCGACGCCGATCGACGAATGGTCAATCGAATCGATCTCCGAATAGACCGAGCGCACACGATACAGCGCTTGACGGGTGAGGCAGAATAACCTGTGGACAAGCCGGTGTGGAGACGAAAACTCGGGGCAAGCTATTAGCGGTGTCGCGAGAACGGAAATACATGAAGATCGAGCGGTTGACCGACCGGTTCGCGATACTGGAGAGCGTCGCTCTCTGGAACGACCTGCACCCCGATTTCGCACTCGCCGAACGCCTCGCCATACAGAACCTCTACGCTCCAGTTCCGGGCGTCCGGGTCACTGCACACGGCGCGTTCGACAACGGCAATCTCGTCGGCGCGATCCTCACCAAACACCTTACCGACCCCGTCCCGGGATACCCAACCCCCGACGTGGGATGGGTGAGCCTCTTCGCAGTCGATTCACGAGTTGTCGACTTGCCCCGAGTGGGCACAGATCTTCTATCGGAAGCGCTCTCCGACCTCCGCGACCGGGGTGTTAGTACGGTGAGTTTCGGGAATGATATACAGAAGTTCATGCCCGGCCTTCCGGCTGATCTTACTCCGAACTACCTCCCGATGCTAACGGATATCGGCTTTCGGAAGACGAATGATACCTCAGATCTCTCTGTCGATATCACCACGCCGCGGAGTCGCGAGAAAGTCGCCAAGCGCCTCGATGATCTCGGTGACGTCGAGTTTGGCCGTGCACGCTCAGACGAGGCGACGGCATTACAGGAGTTCGTTGCCAGCGAGTTTTCCGGGCGATGGGCCTACCAAGTCGAGTGTACCTCTCGGGTTCCCGGTGGCGTGGACGACTACTGGGTTGCCCGTCGCGAAGACGATATCGTCGCATTTGCCCGTACGGGCACTACCGACTCCGCGGTCTTCTCATCCTGTGTCAACTGGGTGGAACGCTATGGTCCCGCCTATTGCGGTCTCGGTCCCATCGGTGTTGCCGAAGACGCCCGTGGTGATGGGATCGGTCTCGATCTCATCGCAACCGTGATGGCTGAGTTCCGAGATCAGGGGTATCAGCACATGACTATCGACGGCGTCACACAGCGACTCGAAGGATACTATCTGCGGCTCGGTTTCGAGCCACGCCTGCGGTTTCAGATGCTCACAAACGAATTTTAGATTAATGCAGGATGTCGACGTTTTCGGCCACCTTCCGGATAGCGTGACCAATCGCTTCCATCCCTCCTTCCTCAGCGAGGAGAACCTGATGGGACATGCTGATGTTCGTCGAGGTCACCTCTTCTACGCCCGGCAAGAACATGTTACGGTAAGTAGGGACGGAGGCATTTGCGGGTACTCGGGCTTGCACGACGTTGCGGGCGAACGCAGGCTGCTTGTACATCGGCATCACGTAGCCCTTACTCGCTGGAACACCCTCGGCACTCAGCGCTTCGAGGAAGTCATCACGCGAGAGACCGTCGAACGCTTCAGGGTCGTATTTCAAATCGTAGAGGCAGTAACCTCGCGCCGTGATGCGGTCGTCTTGCGGTTTTGGTGAGATGCCGTCGATGTCTGCCAACTCCGCTCGGAGACGCTCATCGTTGCGACGCCGAGTCGCCAGTTGGTCGTCGAGATCGTCGAGCTGTGCACAAAGCAAGGCCCCTTGGAACTCGGACAAACGCATGTTCGAGGCGAGTTCGTAGTGACGGTACACCTTTCCATCCATCCGACCGATGTTGTGGACGAGTCGTCCCTGCTCGGCGAGTACATCGTCATTGGTAACGACCATTCCGCCTTCACCCCCGGAGAGTGCCTTCGAAGCCTGAAACGAGAAGGTACCTACGTCACCGATGGCACCGACTCGCTCTCCGCGCCACTCTGCACCCTGGGCGTGGGCGGCGTCTTCGACGAGGAACAGGTCATGCTCCTCGACAACGGGAAGTAATTCATCGAAGTCCATCGGATACCCCGCAATGTGAACACCGACAACACCGACGGTGTTCTCGGTGACTTGCTCAGCGACGGCGTCGGCGTCGAGGTTGTAGGTGTCTGGATCAATGTCTGCGAAAATGGGGACTGCACCGAGTTCTGTCACCGCACTCGCGGTGGCGATGAACGTGTACGGGGGGACGATAACCTCATCTCCGGGATGGACGTCGAGCATTCTCAGAGCGACCTCGATAGCTGCAGTACCGTTTGAGACGGCGATACCGTACTCGGCGTCCTGGTAATCGGAGAACCGTTCTTCGAAGGTGTCTACCCACTCGGCGTCCGAGTAGTTACGACACCACGCTTCGGTTTCGAGTGCATCGAGAATGTTCTCTTTGCTTTGTTCGGTACACTGTGGCCAGCTGGGAAATGATAGTCCCTCGGCTGCTGCGGGTCCGCCGTGCAAGGCTAACTCGACCATACACTCTAACGCGGGGCCATGATAATAAGTGTGCGTGGTGTGTTACTCTGGTATTAACTGAACGTTGGTTGGAGAAACAGTTTTGACAACGGCACTGTTGGATGAGGATATGTCTGCTCGCATCGGAGTTGTCGGACTCGGAACGATGGGAACGAACCACGCGACTCGTCTCGTGGACGCTGGCGCAGAGATCGTCTCCGGCGTGGACGTGAACGAGGCGGCCCGCAAAGCATTCGAAGAGCAATTTGATGCCGTGACCTACACGAACCACTCGGCAATGTATGAGTCCGATCTCGATGGCATCGTAATTACCGTTCCGAACGCCCTTCACGAGGAGGTCGCGGTGACGGCACTGGACGAGAACGTCCACACACTGGTCGAGAAACCGCTCGCCCACTCCGTCGAGAGTGCCCAACGGATCGCGACTGCCGCCTACGAAAGCGAGGCGTTCTGCGTAGTCGGCTTCGTGATGCGTTATTACAAGACCGTACAAAAGCTGCTTGCGCTTCGTGATGAAGGTGAATTCGGAGACATTGTACATATCGATGCACACTACGTCCGACGGCACAATCGCCCCACGAGTGGCTGGTTTATCGATCCCGAATTAGCAGGGGGCGGCGCGCTCGTCGACATCGGTGTCCACGTCCTCGACCTCGCGCTGACGCTGCTCGACTTTCCCGCCATCAACGGCATCTACGGTCGCACGCGTACGCCTTCGGGGCACGATGTCGAAGACTCTGCGTCGGCGTTTATTCGATGTGCGAACGATGCAACCATTGGTCTCGAGGCGGCGTGGGTGTCGAACGGCCCCGCGACTCGAGAAATCGTCGTCCGTGGGACGGAGGGCGGCGCTGCTCTCGATATCGAGAAGGATGAATTGCGTATCTACTCCGGTTCGGACGGCGACCCAGAGATAATCGAGACGGAGAGCCAAGATTGGCTAGCACCCGAAGACGAGGCGTTCGCGAGAGCAGTCGAGAACGGAATGCCGCCGACGGTTGGAAGCCTCGAGGAAGCAGTAACGGTACAGCGGGTGCTGGATGGCGTATACCGTTCTGAAAGTTGTGAAGAAGGTGTTCATATCTGATAATTACCTACGTTTAAGATAGCTCGTGTGAACCATTCACGCAATGACTACTGATAGAAAGACGGTTTCAGTTGGGCTGCTCTCGACCGCACACGTACACACGGACGGGTTCGCCACGCAATTACGTGACCGCGAGGACGTAACGTTCGTGGGTGTTGCCGACGACGACGAGGAGCGTGGACGAGAGACCGCCGAACGATACGGCGTCGAGTTGCTCTCGACAGAAGTATTACTCGATAAAGTGGAAGCCGTCTGTGTCCTTTCAACGAACACGACCCACGGAAAGTGGGTGCGTGCGGCCGCCGCTGCAGGCGTAGACATACTTTGTGAAAAGCCATTGGCGACGGACCTTGCAACGGCCCGGGAGCTCGTAGATGTCTGTGAGGACGCTGACGTTCGACTGGGAATGATGATGCCGCTCCCGTTCAGTGCGCCCGCGCGCCGAGCCAAACGAGCCTACCAGGCGGGTGCGCTCGGTGAGCTGCAAGTCGCCACCGGCATGAACCGTGCGAAACTTCGTAACCGCCACGAAACCGGTTGGTCGGCAGACCCCGAACACGCGGGCGGGGGAGCAGTGATGGATCATACGGTTCACATTGTCGGGTTAGTGCGCTGGATAACCGGCCAGGAGGTCGTCTCGGTTTATGCCGAACTTGCGACGATGCACGATGGGCCCGAGACGGAAGACGTGAATGTCTTATCGATGGAACTGGACGACGGCACACCGTTCACCTTGGATGGCTCGTGGGATCGTCCAGACAACTGGGATTACTGGGGCGATGCGACGCTGAATCTCGTCGGTACGTCGGGCGAAATCAACGTCGACTGCTTCGACTACACCTTCCGCGAGACCCGCGACGAAGGGACGACACCCGGCATCAACAGCGTCTACTACGGCGACGAGCCGAACATTAGCCTGTTGGATGACTTTTTGAATGCAGTCCGCGAAAATCGACCTCCGGAGATCGATGGACGGGACGGACTCCGTGAGGCGGCGGTCTGTGTTGCAGCATACAAATCTGCAGAACGTGGCGAACCGGTCGAAATAGAGTTCTAATCGCTACGATCGATCTCGACCCACTCGTCATCGTCGGCGGATTGGTAGATCGCATCAAGGACGCGTAGGACGTCCAAGGCGTCATCGAGGGTTGCGGGATTCGGCGCATCACCCGCGCACGCGTCGAGGAACTGGTCGAAGAACTTGAGTCCCCAATGACCACCGTAACCGGGTGCGGATTGATACTCATGGGTGATGCGGCGGTGAGAGGTACTGGCCCACGATGCGTCCGATGAGTCGAGGTCGAGTGTGGTCTCGTCGTCGAACCCGAACGTCGCACCTATCGGATCCCACCGACTTCGGCCACTCTCCCCATAGACGTTAACGCGGGTGTCGTACCGTCCCTCACGAAGGAAATAGCCACAGGTATGGGTGCCGACCGCACCCGAGGCCGTCTCCAACTGCAGAGTCGCACCGTCCTCCACATCGACTTCGTTCGTTCCGTGGTCGATCTGGGCGTTCACACGGACGATAGGATCGTCAAGAATCCAGGGGAGGAGGTCGAGCCAGTGGACGCCAAGCCATTGGACAATACCGCCGCGACTTGCTACTCGATCGAAGAGGTAGTGATCGGTGTCCCGAGTGTCGAGGTTGGAGGCAATAAATCGAAGGACGAACCCGCGGATGCTGCCGAAGAACCCCTCTCGCTGGCGCTCCCGAAGCTCACGAGCGATCGGATGGCCGCGCCACGTATAGGAAACACCGACGGTGGCTGGCGATTCACGCGCTCGTCTCGCAATCGGTTCGAGTTCAGCGGCGTTGCGTGCGACCGGTTTCTCGGTAAATACGTCAATGCCGTAGTCGAGTGCCGTGTTGATTACCGCCGGTGTCTCTCGGTTCGGAAGGGTGAGCCAGAGCAAGTCAACGTCGGTAGCCTCGAGTAGTTCCGCGGCGTTGTCGTACACTGGACATCCCGAAAGTGAGTCGACACCGAGCGTAGCGGGTGTGTGGGTAGCATCGGCGACCGCCGTCACCTCGGCGTCAAGTTGGTCGATACTTGCCAGATACGGATCCCTGTGGTGATGGTTAAGTCCAACGTAGCCGATTCGAGTGGTCATGAAAATGCAGGTATGACCTCCTCACCGAAGCGCTCCAAACAGGTAAGCGTCGAGGACTGCGGTTGACCAGGGAACTGACATCGAATGAGCACGTGATCCACGCCGAGGTTCTCGTACACTTGCAATTGCTCAATACACTCCTCAGGAGAGCCGATGACGAACTTTTCGTCAAGCTCCTCGTAATCGACTTCGATTTCGTGTTCGTCCATGTAGGTTTGACCCCAACGAGCGTACAGTTCATAGAGGTTGAGCAAGTACGGTTCGATCGTGTCTCGAGCCTCTTGTGTCGAGTCTGCGACGAAGCAGTCTCTCATTAGGATGACGTCGTTGTCCGCGCGATCCATCCCGAATTCGTCAAGGGCATCCTCGTAGACACCGATTTGTTTGGTGAGGTCGTCGGTCGTGGAGGACGCGCTAGCGATCCACGCGTCGCCTCGATATGCTGCCCGCTTGATGGCGATATCAGCGTGACCACCGATCCAGACCGGTATGTCGGCAGGGCGTGGACTGACGAAAGCGTCCTCGAACGACCAAAAGTCGCCGTCGTGGTCTACCGAGTCCTCCGTCCAGAGTTTCTTGAGTACTGTCGTCGACTCAAGGAAGCGCCCGACGCGTTCGTCCATCTCGACACCGAACGGTTCGAGTTCACGCTCGCGATAACCGAGTGCCGCCCCGAAAGACATCCGACCTCCGGAGAGCTGGTCAATATTGGCGACGTACTCCGCGAGATGCAGAGGGTTGTACAGTGCAGGGAGCATGGCGGCCGTCCCGAGCTCTAACGTGTCGGTTCGTGCGGCGATTGCAGCGAGAGCGGTCAGTGGCTCGACGAACCCTTCCTCGTGAACGTGCCGTTCGCCGAGCGTTGCCGAGTCGAAACCAACCGCTTCCATCAGCTCGGCTTGTTCATAGAGGTCCGTTGCTTCGAAATCGGTGTCTTTCGTATGATACTGGTTTAGAAATACACCGAACTTCATGTCGAGTCCTCCTGCGCATCTGAACGCCAGATCAGTTCATCTCCGGATTTCGATGAAAGCATGTGTCAAGCATTGCACTACGGGTATATTATATTTTGCCCTGGTCGAATAGTTTACAATCTGAACACGGTATTTTTAACACCTATGTTAGTGTTCACGACTATTATGTGTGTTTGGTATTCCCAAACATTTATAGCTCAATAACTGTATCTGACTGAATGATGATGGAGAACGCCCGAAACCCGGTCAAGGCGGTGCAAACAGCACTGCGGATCGTTGATACCCTCCAACGTTACGAGACGATCGGCGTGACGGAGCTTGCCGACGAAATAGACGTATCGAAGGGAACCGCCCACTGCCACTTAGCAACGCTACGTGAACATGGTTACGTCGTCAAGGTGGATAAAGAAAAGTACAAGCTCGGACTCCGATTCATGGAAGTGGCCCACAACGTTCAGACACGGTTTGACATATACGATAACGTCAAGGACGAAGTCGAACGGTTAGCGTCCGAGAGCGGCGAACTCGCGCTGTTTACCGTTGAAGAACAGAACCAAGGCGTTTGTCTGTATAAAGCGGCCGCCGAGCAGGCTGTTCAGACCAAACTGCACGTCGGTTATCGAAACGACTTGCATCATACGGCGGTCGGGAAAGCAATTCTCGCATTCCAACCGGAAGCCGAACGTGAACGCTTCCTTGACGAAACCGAACTCGAAGCGAAGACTGAACGAACTGTCACCGACAAAACTGCGCTCAGGGAAGAGCTGGAAGAGATACGCGAGACTGGATTCGCATACAACCGGGGCGAGACGATTTCCGGACTCGTCGGCGTCGGTGCTCCCGTCCGCGGGCAAAATGGGGAGGTATACGGTGCTATTAGCGTCATTGGCCCCACGAGTCGAATGGACGACGACCGCCTCGAGGAAGTGGCAGCGATGATTCACCACGCCGTCAACGTCATCGAAATAAACGCCACAGCACTCTGAATATCGTTTCGAGTTAGAAAACGGGGATCTCACACTGTGTTCGCAGGTGTAACGGCCACCACTATCATTTTGGTTTCATTATCGCGCAATCGCGTTAGAATCCGATCGATAATCGACGATGGTATTACAGATCTAGAAATGTAATTCATATTTCTCGCATCAATTCTGTACGTGTAAATTGCACAAACCCGTTCGGCATTACGAAACACAACAAAACCGTTCGCTTGGTAGGCAGTCACCCGACGCATTGCTGTGGTCGAACAGAATGGAGGAGAACGAACGACTCGTGGAACTCGATGAGACGGGAAATGGTAGAGTTTCCGTGCCTGCGCACGGAGCTGCAGGAATCTCGACTACCCTGGGTGTCGTATACTACTCGTCCAACCCAAGAGTGGTCGATAACCGGGCGACCTCGCCGTCGTCAGCTGCGCCGAGACCCACCCTTAGGACGAGATTGGATACAGATAGATGGGGAGTGACGACGAGCATAGCTTCGCAACTGAACCCACGCCGGAAACCAGCTCACTCAATACTCGACAGCAACCGGTTCGCCACACTTGGACGATTCGTAAGCTGCCGAGACAACTGCGACGGCTTCGACGCCCTCCTCGCCGGTAATCTTGGGCGGACGATCCTTACGTACTGCATCAATGAAATCGGTGATAAGACCTTCATCGGGATTCGTCCCCCAAAACACTGACTTTGTGCCGGCATTTTCTCCAGCGTTTACCGTGTGGGTAAGCCGCTGGCCGAAGCAATTGACGCAGATGCTTCCCTTGTTTCCATGAAGTTCGAGACCGGCCTCACCCCACGTGCGCCATGAGTCGGGCCGACTCCATGACCCGTCGAGAATAAACTGGGTTCCGTCCTCAAGTTCCATCGACAGGACGTTCACATCTTCAACGGCGATATCATGGAAGCGGGTGCCGAGTTCGGCGTAGACCTCGGCAACGCGACTCCCCGTGAGATAGTGAACCAAATCGACGATGTGGACGGTATGATCGGTCGCCGCGCCACCGCCAGCGCGTTCGGGATCGGTAAACCAGCCTCCAGGCATCCGCCCACGGTTGGTCCCGGAGATGGTGTGGAGGGTACCGACGGAGTCGGCTGCGAGCGCAGCTTCGGCCCGCCGGACCGGTTCGCTGAAACGGAGTGGCATCGCCACGCCGAGTTTGACATCTGCCTCCTTGCAGGCTGTAATCATCGCTCGGGCGTCCTCGGGTGATGTCGACAGCGGTTTCTCACAGAGCACGTCCACGCCTGCATTTGCCGCCGTTTGCACCCACTCTCCGTGGGCAGCGTTCGTCGAACAGACGACAGCGGCGTCAACACTGTCGAGAAGGTTCGTCGTGTCCAGATACTCCACGCCGTAGCGGTTGGCTGCCTCCTGCCCACGCTCCGAATCCTCGTCCGCAACGCCAACGAGTTCGGTATCGTCCATCCCCGCAAGGAACGTCGCATAGGTGTCCGTATGAACGTGCGCCGCCGAGAGGACACCAACACGGATGCTCATACGTCCACCCCCTCGACCGAGACCTCGGCTGGTGTTACGGGTCGACCGCTTTCGGCCGACTCCTTTGCGGCCAACGAGAGTCGCAACGAGTCGACAGCGTCCCCAACGGACACCGCAGGCGTCGAGCCAGTCTCGACACAGTCGAGAAAATGTTCGAGTTCGCTGCGATAGCCGTCAATGGCAACCGGACTTTCGACGCACGCTTCGTCGCCCGAGTACGTTGCAAAGGGAGCTTCGTCGGGCGTGGAGAATTCGATCAATCCGTCATCTCCCGCGAGTTCGAGATCGGTCGTCAAGGCACCACGGGCCGGTTCCTGTGCCCACGACGCCTCAACGTATCCGACTGCGCCGTTGGCGAAGCGGAGGGTAGCGATACCATGTTCCTCGGGCCCATTCCGGCGAGTACGCGCATACACGCGCTCGACATCGCCCCAAAGCCAGCGAAGATAGTCGAAGTCGTGGATCGCGAGGTCGACGAAGACGCCACCACTGCGTTCGCGGTCGGCGTACCAGTTGTCGGATCCCCACGTCGGGAACGGTGCGAGACGCCGCGCCCGTGCAACACCGGGGGAACCAATACCGCCGTTTTCAGCGAGTGCTTTTGCGCGTTTATATTCCGGAAAGTATCGAAGGACGTGGCCCACCAAACAGGTGATACCGGTGTTCGCAACGACATCGCGAAGACGTTCAGCGGCCGAGAGCGTCGGAGCGATCGGTTTCTCCACGAATGTGTCGAGGTTCCGTTCGGCGGCTGCGGCGACGAGGTCGGCATGCGTATCCGTTGGCGTACAGATGTCAACGGCGTCTATTTCGGCTGTTTCGTAGAACGTGGCGGTGTCTTCGTATGCCTCGGCGTCAAGGTCGTGTTCCTTGATGAAGGAACTAGAGCCGGTCGGCGCGACGACGGCACTCACCGTGACGTCCATCTCTCGATACCGTTCAACGTGGGTGCGAGCCATGAATCCCGTACCAACAAGTCCAACTCGTGTCACATCTGCCTATCGTCGCCATTCGTTATAAATTCTATCTCCTCGGAAACGGAAACTTGCACCAACATCGAAGAGCGACCGTGGAGTAGAGTTAAGACATCGCCGCACGCTTAGTGACAAACGTATGAGAACCAAAGATCAACAAGGACAGAAGAGGGAATCGTCCGCAGACGAACCGTGGTTGATCGGGACGGCCAGAGCAGACATAACCCCAACAGAGTCGCAGTGGATGGCTGGCTACGCCGCTCGTGACGCACCAGCCAACGGAACAAAAACGCCGCTCTGTGCAACCGCTGTGGCGATAGCCGACGCCAATGGAAGGGAAGTCGTCTTTCTCAACGTTGAACTCATCTCGATTCCGCGGGCGTTGCGCGAGACCGTTGTCGCAGGTGTCGAATCAGAATACGACCTCGACGCTGATGCGATCGTTTGTACAGCAACGCATACCCACTCCGGCCCAATCCTCAGCGAAGTACGCGCCCGAATTTACGGCATCGGTGACGAGGGTATCGAAGACGCCCTGACCTACCAAAACCAAGTCGGTGAGACACTTATCACACTCGTGGGTGAGGCGAGAGCAGACCGCACTACAGCAAGTCTTTCGTACTCACATGCCCGGTGTGGGTTTGCGATTAACCGCCGTCTTCCTGTCGAGGATGGTATTGCCCACGTTCCTAATCCCGACGGTCCGGTCGATCACGACGTACCGTTGCTCGTTGCCGAGAGCGATGGTACCCCTGTTTGTATGCTCTTTGGCTACGCTTGCCACGCAACGACGCTGAAGATGGACGAGTACTGCGGTGACTGGCCTGGTTACGCGGTTGACGAAATCGAGCGCCGCTTTCCCGAAGCCATCGCCACGTTTCTCCCAGGATGTGCTGGCGATCAGAACCCCTACCCACGCCGAACACTTGACCGGGCAAAAGAGCAAGGGACAGCGATGGCAAACGCTGTCGAAACGGCTGTCAAAACCGCTCGACAGCCCGTTCGTGGTCCGCTCCGAACTGTGTACGAAGAGCCGACACTCAAGTTCGAAGGACCGCCGACGGAGGCCGAAGTCGCAGCGATGCAAGGAGACAACGACCCGTACTGGTCACGCTACGGCGACCTGCTCGCCGCTGAACGAAAGCGAGCGGATGAAATCCGGACGGAATACCCATATTCGATGCATGCGATCGGATTTGGAACCGACCTCACAATGCTTGCGCTCGCTGGTGAAGTGGTCGTCGAGTACGCCCACCAATTGAAATCTATGATCCCCGAACCACTCTGGGTGGCAGCTTACGCCAACGACAGCTTCACCTATATCCCGACGGCACAAATGCTCATCGAGGGTGGGTACGAGGGCGGTGACGTGACGCGGTTCCGCCGATATCCGGGGCGGCTCAAACCAGATGTCGAAAAGCGGGTACTGCGTCACGGTCGGATGCTAGCCGAAAGGGTGGGTAGCCCCGTACAGGAACGGTAGCGAGTGGATTTAAATGTTGGTCAGTCGTACTTCGACCCAACAGATGGCCGATGCCACGACACGCATTTCGATAGATAACCGCCGTCAGCAACTCCTCGATCTCTACGCCAAGAACGCTCCGGACGGGTTCGCAACACCGGTAGAGTCCCATTCACGTGCATATCTCGAACTCCCGACGCTCGAGCTCCGACAAAAGGGAAACGCTGTGCCGCCAATCGAGAAAGACAACTTCGAAATGACTATCGAACACGTACAGGAGCGACGAGACTGCGCCGACTTTGGACTGGCTGCACTCCTGCGTGCACTCTACCGATACGGGAACACGCCAAGTAAGGTTGTGAATGGGAGCACGTGTCGTGGAGTCGATGAAATGCTTGACTCTGATATTTTCTCCAAAATCGAGGAGGCAGTGACTGGCTTCGCGTACTGGTTCGACGAACCAGGGGAACACGAGATGTGGTTCAGTACGGAAAACCACCAGATACTGTTCCACACTGCCGAGCTACTCGCGGGACAGCGATTCCCCGACGCGACGTTCGCAGATGGACAAACCGGCGCGGAACATCGGAACCGAGCGACCAAACGCGTGAACCGCTGGTTGGGGTGGCGGCTTCGGTTTGGGTACAGTGAGTGGACCTCGAACGTCTACTATGACGAAGACCTCGCGGCGCTCGTCAACCTCGCGGACTACGCGGCTGACCCGTCGATTCGCAACCGGAGTCGAGCGTTGCTCGACCTCACCCTTTTCGAAATCGCCTGTAATTCCTACGATGGTATCTTTGGGTCAAGCCATGGACGGACCTACCCACAGCAAGTCGTCGCACCCGAAACGGAACCGACCAGTGCGGTCGGATTTCTCTGTTGGGGTCGCGGCGAACCGGCGGATGGCCTTAGTCGCTCGGGCGTCCTCCTCGCAACGAGTGAGTACCGTGTTCCGGCAGTTATCCAAACGGTCGCGCGGAACGATGGCCCATTCGAACATTACCAGCGTCAAGGATTGGACGTGGCGGACGCACCCGCGTACGGACTAAAGCCCGATAGCTACGAAGACCAACTGTTCTTCTGGGGATCACTGGTCATGGGTCATCGCGATGTCGCGCCGACTGCGCTCGAACACATCTCGTCCAACTACCGGCTCCGCTACCCCGAAGTCGAACAGCCAGTGCGCTACCACACCGAATCTTCCACCGACTCCGGTTACGAACCGGGTCCAAATAACACGGCGCTCACCCAGTCAGTGGTCGCAACCTACCGTACCAGCGACTACATGCTGAGTGCCGTTCAAGATTTCCGGAAAGGCAAGTATGGGTTCCAACATCATGTTTGGCAAGCGACCCTCGGTGGACGGGCGCTCGTATTCACCAACCACCCGAAAACAGATGGCGAGGAGGCCGCAACAGGACAGTATTGGGGTGGAACAGGCTTGCTCCCGCGTGCGTTCAGCCACCGCAATGTCGCTGTCTGTTGCTATCGCGTTGGTGAGCGGCCCTATGTACCTCCCGAAATTCCCGGTTTCGACCCGGAGTTGGCCGATGTACCGTACACACACGCCTACCTTCCTCAAACCGCTTTCGACGATATCGTCGAACGAAACGGGTGGGTGTTCGGTCGGAAAGACGAAGGCTACCTCGCGTTGACTGCGACTGCACCAACGACGTGGCGCGAGCCGCGAGATGCAGACCGAGGGACGTTCCCAACAGTCGATGCACCCTACGAATTGGTCGCCGATGCTCCACGGGTGGCGTGGGTCTGCGAACTCGGACGACGGGTGAATTATGGCGAGTTCGAAGCGTTCGTGGATCAAATCGCGACTGCTCGTGTCGGGGGCGAGAATGCGAACATCCGCTACGAATCACCATCGGTTGGGCGCGTTGAGTTCGGTTGGAAGTGTTCACCTCATATCGACGGCGAGCCCATAGCATTCCCCGACCAACATCGTTTCAAAAACCGATATTGCACTACGACATTCGACGCAGATCGATACGAGATACAGAGTGAGAAAGACCGACTCGTCGTCGACGTCGACGAATGAGCGTCGGAGTATCGTATAGAGAACTGCTGGCGATGGTGTCGGTTTGTCGGGTGGAATTAGGGTGACCTCGTCATCCCGACAGTTCGACGAGCAACTGGTCGCAGTCGTCGACGACCACGACCTTCGGCGCCAGCTGTGGATTCAAGGTTTCGAACTCAAAGGCAAGTCGGCGACCGGCGATGTCTGGTTTGCGACCCGAACCGTACTTGACCTCGCTGCCAGTGTCTTCATGTGGGGTACGACGGCTGTCGGACCGCCTCGGAGATCGCTCGCGTATTCGCTGAAGTAGTCAACGGGCGTCGCAATGGCTGTTGGAATAGTTAAAATAATATAATATAAACTACACGAACCCGATCATTTCTTTTCTCAACTACCTTGATTGGAGGCGCGGCTATCTGACTATTGTAACCAACAAAGTTATGCACGTTCACGTTATATTGTTGGTTAAGGATGTACAGCACTGATGTCGGAACCAACCAAACCCCAACCCTCCGATTTATTGCCGAAATACGTCGTCGAAGGGCTCCAAAAACAAGACAGCGAGACGCTACGAGCCGTCGCACACTATGCACAAGAACTCCGCGTCTACTATGCAGCACAGGCGGAGGTCGATCGCACAGCTGCCGCCGACACTCATCACATCGAACGGGCGACCGCGGATGAACTCGCCGCTAAGGCACAAAAGAAGGGAATCCCCGAAGACGTCGCAGATTGGAATACGATCTTAGAAAAGGGCGTTCCTGCGAAAGCATCGATCGTGACGAAAACCATCAACGACAATCAGTACTACTATTTTCAATGGCGCGAAGGCGACCGTATTAAATCGGAATATCTCGCCCCAGTGGGTTCAAAATAGCATTTTTCGGCGGCAATGGTATCCTACTATGAGTGTGTGAAAGGCTACCTCATTCTAACCAACATTACTAAATCGAACAATACTGTAGGTTAAAGATGGAAGGGGACATACCAACACACCGAGGCTAGATCCTCTTCGTCTCGTGTAGAAAGGAATCAAATTGTAATGACGGAATCCGATCCCCCACTCTGGTGTATCACGTGCGATGCTGCGCTCGTCCACCATCATGAACAGCAGACACTGACCTGCTCTGCTTGCCTGCGGGCTCTCCGCGACGCAGTCCATGACTACAAACGCACGTTGGAGTCTACTCGAAAGTATGAATGAACGACCGACCAACTACACACCCCCGTCACCGGAGTATTTGTGATTGACCCGCTGCTCGTCGGTAAAGGAATCCAGATGCACAAAAGTGAGCGATCAACGAGTTTATTGATATTAAGCTTCCCGTATTGTCAGTCTTTCGTTCAAGCCGGCCTCTCATTTGTCCGTTTCCATTACAACTATAGAACTGTAATTGGCAAAGGGTGATTCTCCTTGAATCGGATCGAACTACCGTAGCCATTATTGGCCAGCAATAATCTTCGTAAGGCAGATTCGTTTGAAGCTAATTGAGATATAAATCAAAAATAAAAGAAATGATAAAATATCATTAATATCATATTAAATATAATTAAATTATAAAAATTTTACATAACATGGTAAATAGAGAACCAATGTTCATTTCGAGTAGGTTGTAAATCGCCTGAAAACGAAATTTCTTTCAATTTCTTTCAATTTATATCGATTTTGATCTACGTGAAATAGAGAACGTCTGTCTAAGAGTAGTTGAGATTAAGCTCAATCATATTCACTGCACCGCTCAATAATTCGGGGATCGTCTCCATAAACCGGGCTCCTTTCATGCGGCTGGAAGGTGCAGAGATACTAATGGCCCCTAGTGGGTCTCCCTCCGTTGAGGTTATCGGCATCGCAATACAGCGGAGACCCTCCATCCGTTCTTCATCGTCGATAGCAAAGCCTTCGTCACGAACCGTTTCCAATTCGTCAAACAATTCGTCACGATTGGTTACACACCCCGGAGTCGTTGCCGGAAGCCCGTGCTGGTCAAGGATAGTTTCGACGCGTTCTTCAGGCATAGATGCGAGAATGGCCTTTCCGAGCGCACTGGCATGAAGGTAGGTACGAATACCGGTGTACGTATCCAAATCGACCGCCTGGTCTCCGTTTGCACGATATAGGTAGATACCCAGTCCGTGTTCCTCGGTCAACAAGTTTGCCCGCTCGCCCGTCTCCATTGCCAACTGTTTTACTTGCGATTCTGCAGTTTTGTACAGATCCATCTGACTGCGGGTGTAACCACCGATATCCAGGAACTTCAGACCTAATCGATACGTCCCAGCCTCGCTGACAACGTAGCCGTGTTGTTCGAGCGTAGCCAAGTGATTGTGAACTGCACTTTTCCCCATATTCAATCGGTCTGCAAGTTCGGTGATCCCACAACGATCGCTCTTTTTTAGCTCTTCAACGAGCCGAAGCGTTTTTTCGGTCGTTTGCACCGGATGTTTCGCAGTATTTTCCATGATATGCTCTCTCATCCCCAATACTAAAGTCTTATTCTGATATGGAGAACAAGTTAGTTAACAATACGATAAAGTTTATTTAAGAGTCTAGAGTATTGCCGCTTTATTTATTACTTTTACCTCATTGTTCTCGTGATCAGAACGAAATAACGGCGTTGTTGACCAATCCATTCGCTCCAATCATACTATAGTCATAACCTAAAGTAATCACGTCCGGAAAAATTTATACTGTACCATCGGAATTCGTTAATGTGGCACCAGAAATAACGAAAATAGAGAGCACTGAATTCAAGTATCCGTTAGAGGACGTTGGCACAGATAAACACGGCTTCAATCTCGTTTACGAACCTGGAGCAACCACTGATCGAAAATTGTTCGCGATCAAGGTTCACACCGATACCGGTATCACTGGGGAGTATGTGGGTGGTAACTCTCCAGGGGCAGCCCAATACAACACCGTTGCGGATTATCTTATCGGGAAGAACCCGCTAAAACGCGAAAAGCATTGGAGCGAGGTCAAGCGTGCCCTCAGAAAATACGATCGGATGGGAATCGGCCCGATCGATATCGCACTGTGGGATTTCGCAGGGAAATATCACGACGCACCGATTCACGAACTGCTTGGAACGTACCGAGAGCGCATACCATCCTACGCGTCCACCTATCACGGTGATGAGAATGGTGGACTCGATTCGCCGGCAGCATTCGCTGATTTCGCCGAAGAGTGCCGTGAGCGCGGATTCCCCGGATACAAGATTCATGGATGGGGAGGAGGCGATACCGCCCGGGATCTCGACCGCGAAATCGCGGCCGTGCACGCAGTTGGAGAACGCGTCGGGGATGAAATGGACCTGATGCACGATCCGGCTTGTGAGCTAGAAACCTTCGGCGATGCGCTCAAATTAGGACGTGCGCTTGATGAGGAGAGCTTTTTCTGGTACGAAGACCCGTTCCGCGACGGCGGGATTTCCCAGCATGCACATAGAAAGCTTCGGCAGTCGCTTGACACCCCGATCCTGCAAACTGAACACGTCCGTGGTCTCGAGATGGCCACTGACTTCGTCGCGAACGAAGCAACCGATTTCGTACGTGCAGACCCCGAGTACGACGGCGGTATCACGGGCGCGATGAAACGTGCCAGGGTGGCGGAAGGGTTCGGACTCGACGTCGAATTTCACGCACCCGGCCCCGCCCAACGGCACTGTATCGCGGCGACACGGAATTCGAACTACTACGAACTCGCACTTGTTCATCCGAAGTGTCAAAACACGCAACCACCCGTCTATGAAGGAGGTTATTCAGATATGATCGACGCAATCGATAGCGACGGGACGGTTCCGGTTCCAGAAGAACCCGGTTTGGGTGTGGATTACGATTGGGACTACATCGAATCGAATACCACCGGAAGTGTCCACATCTACGATTGATCATCCCGTAGGGTTTTTATCTGACACACAGAGGTACAGTGCGGTGGTTTCGCACCGCTTGTAGAAGCCGCTCGTACTCGCGACGACTTGCGTGTGATTCACGATCCAGTTCCCATTTCCATTACTGACGGTGGATTCGATGATATAAACAGTGTGAACATCTCGCAATTCGACAAGAAATAATTATCACGTCCCGTTCACTGTGTGAACGTATGGCAACAAACGCGGTCACGAGATTCGAGTCGTCGTTACAAACCCTCGATATTCCGTCTGTAAGCACAACCCCGCATGGGTTTACCGAAGTACTCACTGAGTATATCGAACTGCCTGCCGTGGGCGTTCCGTTAGACATCGAAGGCATCTCGCTCGAAGAAACGGATGCGACGCTTTCTCCGTCATCGCAGCAACTCGTAGATGCGAAAACCGGCATCACTCCCGCCGCGCTTGGTGTTGCAGCACATGGGAGTCTGCTGTTACAGTCCTCCCCCAAAGGTACCGAACCGGTCAGCCTCTATCCACCGCGTCACGTCGCCGTGGTTCGTGAAGAGGACATTGTTCCGGATGTTCGCGACGCGCTCGAATGGTTGGATGGCGAATTCACCGACGGTCGACGCTCCGCCGTCTTTGCGACTGGCGTCAGCGCAACCGGTGATATGGGCGCGCTCGTCGAAGGGGTTCACGGGCCAGCTGATGTGCGTGTTATCATCGTGGAGGATCGATAGATGAGCAGCGATACCCGTCGTCGGAAGGCTGCAAAAATCCGCCATCTGCTGGAGACTGAAGGCGAGAGCGTTCACGAGAACACGACTCACTTCAACGAAGAGCGATACGATGCCGTCGAAGAGTTCGACGACTACGAGGCGGTTCGTGCCGAAGCACGTGCCATCAAGGAGGATGCCATCGAGCGGCTTCCCGAACTCGTAGAAAGGCTCCGTGATTCCATCGAAGAAAACGGTGGCACTCTCTATATCGCTGATGACGCCGCAGATGCCAACGCCTATATCCGAGACGTTGTCGGTGAAGCCGGTGGAGACACCGTCGTGAAGAGTAAGTCGATGACGACGGAGGAAATCGAGGTGAACGAGGCGTTGGAAGCGGACGATGTCGATGTCTGGGAAACGGATCTCGGCGAGTTCGTTCTGCAGGTTGCAGACGAAGCCCCCTCCCACCTCGTCGGGCCATCGCTACATCGGACGACCGACGATGTCGCCGACCTCTTCAACCGATATTTCGACCCCGACGAACCATTCGAGACGGCGGAACAGCTTACCGAGTTCGCGCGCGATTATCTCGGTGACCGGATTCGAGCTGCCGATGTCGGGATGACTGGCGCAAACTTCGTGCTCGCGGACTCGGGAACGATTACGCTCGTTACCAACGAAGGGAATGCACGAAAATGTGCGGTGACCCCTGACACCCATATCGCGGTCACCGGTGTCGAGAAGATACTCCCGTCGCTTTCCGACCTTGGACCGTTTATCGAACTCATCGCACGGTCGGCCACTGGGCAGGATATTTCACAGTACGTATCGCTGTTCAGCCCGCCAACCGATTCCCCCACGTTGAATTTCGAGGATCCCGAAGCACCGGCGTTTGGAACGGATGGGGACCGCTCGTTTCACCTCGTCCTAATCGATAACGGCCGGTTGGCGATGCGGGAGGACGAGCAGCTGCGGGAGACGTTGTACTGCATCCGGTGTGGTGCCTGCGCAAACTCCTGCGCGAACTTCCAGCACGTTGGCGGCCATGCCTTCGGCGGGGAAACCTACACCGGCGGTATCGCTACCGGTTGGGAGACGGGGGTTCACGGCATCGAGAGTGCGGGCGAGTTCAACGATCTCTGTACGGGATGTTCGCGCTGTGTGACCGCCTGTCCGGTGAAAATCGATATCCCGTGGATCAACACGGTCGTTCGCGACCGACTCAATCACGACCATGACCACTCCGAGTTCGATTTTCTGGTCGAAGGATTGACTCCCGATGAGGAACCAGCGAGGCTGGACCTCCAGAAACGAGCGTTTGGCAACTTCGAAACGATGGCAAAGGTGGGGAGCAAAACGGCGCCCGTTTCGAACTGGGTACTCGATTCGTCCCCGGTCAGGAATGTTATGGACCGATTTGTGGGAATCGACCAGCGTCGCGAACTCCCATCGTTCAGGCGGGAGTCACTCGTCGACTGGTTCGCGGCTCGGGGTGGGAGCAAGGTTCGTAGTGCCGACCGAACTGCCGTACTCTACCCAGATGTTTACACGAACTACGTCCTCGTAGAGCGCGGGAAAGCTGCCGTCAACGTTCTCGAATCGCTGGGAGTCGAGGTTATCATTCCGGATGTCCCCGGAAGTGGACGAGCACCACTCTCGCAGGGGATGATCGACACCGCCGAAACGAAGGCCAAACAGGTCTCAGACCGGCTTCGAAGTTATATCGGCGCGGGTGCTGACATCGTCGTCATCGAACCGAGCGACCTGGCCATGTTCCGCCGTGATTACGAAAAACTACTCCCCGCTCGCGTGTTCGATATGCTCTCGGAAAACAGCTACGAGGTTCTCGAGTACGTCTTTGGTCTATTGGAAAACGGTGCTGAGGCAGACTCACTCTCGAATGCCGACTCGAGACTCGCCTACCACAGTCATTGCCAGCAACGGACGTTAGGACTCGATGCGTACACCGAGGCGGTATTCGAGCAGCTCGGGTACGATGTCATCACCTCCGATGTCGAATGTTGTGGCATGGCCGGCAGCTTTGGCTACAAATCGGAATATTACGAACTGAGTATGGACGTGGGTTCGACCCTCGGCGACCAGTTCGCCGATGCAACCGACCGGACGATTGTCGCCTCCGGAACCTCGTGCAGCGAGCAACTCACTGATCTCCTGAGTAGCGATGTGAAACACCCTGTCGAAATACTTGCACCCGACGGGCGCTGACGCCTGCCTTTTCGCAGTATTTCCAGATTTGACGTGGGGTAAAAGCGTTACAGAACGTCGAAATATCGTATCGAAAACTGTCGCGGCGATACTGCTCGAACAATGGGGGTGTTATCGGTACTTTCTCCTCTCACGGAGTAAAACCTATAGCACGTCCCTGAGAATCAAGAAGGCGTATGTGTGGAACATTTCGCGGGTATCGCCGAAACGATGGCCAGATCGGCGTCCGTAATTACGTCGCCATCATCCCGACGTCAGTGGCGGCCAGTCCGGTTGCCCGTCATATCGCGACCGAATCCGGCGCGTGGGCACGTGCCACGCCCCACCAAATGGGGACGACACAACCCGACCCGGCACGGAGGCAAACCGAGCGCGTCTTGGCTGGCGTCGGTCGAAATCCGAACGTCGGTGCCGCCGTCGTCCTCGAACTCGGTACCGAAGACATCGATGCCGATTCGCTCGCGGATCGAATTGCGACGAGTGGCAAGCCGGTCGAGACGCTCTCGATTCGTGATTGTGGAGGGACGAAACGGACACTCGAAGCCGGACGGAATCTCATAGAGAACTTGTACGAGGGGATATCGCAGGCACGACGCGAGGATGCGGATATGTCGGAGCTGATTTTTGGCGCGGAATGTGGAGGAAGTGACGCAACGAGCGGTATCGCGGCGAATCCAGCGGTGGGAAACGCCGCAGACCGACTCATTGCTGCGGGTGGGACGGCTTGTTTCAGCGAGACGCCGGAATTCATCGGTGCAGAACATATCCTCGCCGAAAGATGTGCTGATGAAAAAACTCGCGAACGGCTTCTCGAACGCGTCGAAGCGCGTGAGGGACAAGCGAAACTGATGGGTGTCGACCTCCGTGGAGCACAACCCACACCCGGCAATCAGGAAGGAGGGTTGACGACGATCGAAGAAAAGAGCCTCGGAGCGATTGCGAAGGGTGGAACGACCCCGATACGGGGCATCGTCGATTACGGCGAAAAATTACCGGCTGGCAGTGGACTCATCCTAATGGATACGCCCGGGTACGATGTCGAGAGCGTCGTCGCAAAGGTCGCTGGCGGAGCGCAGATAATCGCCTTTACGACTGGTCGAGGGTCGACGACAGGGAACCCGATAGCGCCGGTCATCAAGGTCACGGGTAATCCGGGTACATGGAAAAATATGCAGAGTAATATGGACGTAAACGCGTCGACTATCGTCCACGGAGAGGAAATCGAGGCAGTCGGTGAACGGGTTTACAAGACCATCAAAGCGGTCGCAAATGGACAACGAACCGAAGCTGAACGCCGACAGCTTCAGGAGTTTGCAATCAACGAGATTCAGCCAAAGGAGTTGGAGGGTACAGTATGAAAGGCGAAGTGATCGAAGATGCGGCGCTGCTCATGGACCGCCGGGACTCAGTTGCGACCGCACTCGAAGATCTCGAGTCCGGACGCGTGCTGAAGTTTGACGGTCAGAAAATCGCACTCACCGACCGGGTTCCGTTCGGGCATAAATTTGCACTCGATCCGATGGAGAGTGGAGAGGAGATTTACAAATATGGTGCCGTTATCGGCCGTACAACGGCAGACGTTCCCGCTGGTACCTGGGTACATACACACAATTGTGAAAGTACTCGTGGTCGGGGTGACCAGGAGGGTACCGAACGATGAAAAAGTCGCTCCAAGGATACGAACGTTCGAACGGGGAAGGCGGGATTCGTAACCACGTTCTCGTCGTTCCATCGGTGATCTGTTCCCATCACGTTGCCGACCGAATCGCAGCACGACTTCCATACGCTCGAGCGACCCCACACGATCACGGATGCGCTCAGCTCGGGGCGGATAACGAGCAAACGTCGCGAACGCTCGTCGGCATCGGAACCAACCCGAATGTCGCAGGCGTTGTTGTGGTCGGACTCGGCTGTGAAGAGGTGCAGAGTACGGAAGTAGCTGCCTCGCTCTCCGAACGAGGTGTACCCGTCAGAGAGATTTCGATTCAGGACATCGGAAGCACTGAAGCGTGCGTCGAACAGGGTGTCGAACGAGTTCGAGAGCTATGGGCGCAAGCGGACAGCCGCGAGAAATCCGTCCCACTTCGGAAGTTGACCGTCGGTGTAATCGCAAGTGACCTCCGCGAGAGCACATGCGAGGTCGCAGCACCCCTCGTCGGCGATGTGATCGATGAATTAGCTGAGATGGGTATCCGAATCGTCGCTGCAGGAAACGAACGTCTCGTCGTCCATCCGGCGGCCGCACTCGAACGAACCGCTCCAGACGCTCATTCCGACCTCGAGGCGTTGCTTTCCCGGCACCGAGACAAGCCACCACGAGCGACGCATGTCGGGATGCGTGCTGCAGCGGGGGATTTCGACGAGATAACTCGTGAATGGGGTTCGGGTGACATCAACGAGGTGCTGGAGTATGGGTTCGCTGCATCTCACGATTCCGGCGTTGGAATCGTCGATTCACCGTCACGGTTCGAAGAAGCAGCGACCGGACTGGTCGCAGCCGGCGCGAATCTACTCATCCATCTCACGGCGGATGGGATTCCCGCCGGCCATCCGATCGCCCCTGTTATCAAGGTCTCCGGAGAGCACTCCACAGTCACGGCGCTTGCCGAAGACATCGATATCGACGCAACAGCGGATACGAAAAACGACCTGCTGACGCGGATTCGAACTGTCGGGAACGGCGGTTCCTGTGCGGCGGACAAGCATGGCCTGACGGAATTTGCGATTACGCGTGTCGGACCCTCGATGTGATCAACAGATGGTATCTGTACACTTTCACCCATCGACGACGGCCCCGAGTCGAGGCTCGATGCATCGTACCGGTGTCTTCATAAGCGGTGGTTACAGTGAATAGTAACGACCGACGAACCGTCGCTGTCGCATCGTTCGCACATGGACTAGTACACACGTACGAACTCACCATTCCGCTCCTCATTCCGATTTGGATGACGACGTTCGCCGTCGATACGGCGATGATCGGATTCGTCGTCACTGTCGGCTACGTCCTGTTCGGCCTCGGAGCGCTTCCGAGCGGAATTCTCGCCGATAGCTACGATACACGCAAACTCATCGCGATCAGTGTGCTGGGAATGGGTGTCGGATTCGTCACCATAAGTCTCGCACCGAGTATTTTCATCCTCACGGTCGGTCTGATAGTCTGGGGTGCGTCCGCGAGTATGTATCATCCAACCGGGCTCTCACTGATCAGCCGCACCGTCTCGGAACGTGGGCGCGGGCTAGCGTTTCACGGCGTGGCTGGTAACGTGGGAACTGCAGTTGGCCCACTTCTCGTTTCAGTGCTTCTCTTGGAATTATCTTGGCGATACGCGGCTTCGTTCCTCGTCGTTCCGGCGCTCCTCGTCGGTATAGGTACGCTTTTTGTTCCCATCGAGAAACCTGCTCGCGTGAGCAACGGAGGAGTGTCTGTCGATTCACAGGGTGGGTTTTCGATCGCCGAGTTCGGTGCATCATCGAAACGGCTCTTCGCTCGTGGGTTCGCCGTGATATTCCTGTTGGTAGTTTTAGAAGGGTTGTTCTACCGAGGTATTTTGACTTTCCTCCCTGACGTCTTCGACACGGTAATCACGTCGAAGTCCGCCATCACACCTGACTTGTTTCGTGGGACGTCCCAGTACCTATACAGTGGATTGCTGCTCGTCGGAGTCTTCGGTCAGTACGTTGGTGGGTGGCTCGTCGATCGAGTGAGTCCCGTCCGCGGACTCGTTTTCGTTTTTCTCGGGTTGGCGGGTGTATCCGCCATGTTTGCAGCGATCACGGAACCCAGTGTGTGGAATCTTGTTCCTCTGAGTATTCTTCTTGGCGTGTTTCTCTTCGGTGAGCAGCCGCTTATGCAGGCCACCGTCGCGGATTTCTCGTCATCCGATGCACGTGGACTGAGTTACGGATACACGTACGTCGGCGTCTTTGGCGTTGGTGCGTTGGGTGCCTCTATCGCCGGATACGTCCTCACGCGCGCGAGCTTTTCGTGGCTCTTCGTCATACTTGCGATGCTTGCCATTATCGCCGCAATCGTTTCGGAGCGGCTTCGACGGGGGGACAACAGAAGTGTAGAAGTTAAATAATGCGCGCGGTATAAATTTGCAGAAATATTTTCATCATGTACACAACAGAAATGTTTATTAACCATGTATGATTTTATCTGACAAGGTAGTAGAGGTTACAGTATGTGTGCGAAGGTAGAACAAGAACCACCACAAACAGAGCATAGCACGGTCGAAGAAACAGTCTTACCGAGCAAGGAAGGAATTTCATTTCCGGAGCCGCCGGCGGAACTCAAATCCGGGTCTCGGAACTGGAAGAAGTTACTCGCATATTTCGGCCCTGGTGCGATCGTCGCATCCGTCACGCTGGGATCTGGTGAAACGCTGTTCGCTCCCCGTGGAGGTGCTATCTTCGGCTTATCGATCATCTGGGCATTAGTCTGGGCAGGCCTCGTGAAAGGAATAATGACGTATTCAGGTGTTCGGTATTATACCCTCACGGGTGAGCACGTAATGTCCCGCTGGACGAAGTTACCGGGACCACGAGGATGGTTCACCCTCCTGATGGGTGGGATCGCCATCGTCGCTTTCCCATCGTGGGTCGGTGGGCTAGCCAAGATGCTCGGCCAAATCACGGCATGGGTTCTTGGACTCCCGATGAACGATACCATGTTTGCGACGATCGGAACCATCTTGATGGTCGCAACCGCCGGTTTGGTCTTCGTGGGTGGGTACGATTACGTTGAGCGCGCTCAGATCGTCATCGTTGCCTTCCTCTCGGCGACCATCGCCGTTCTCGCCATTGCCGCTCAACCATCTCTGTTCGGTGTCCTCGGTGGCTTGGTTCCATCCATGCCTTCCGATTATGCTCCGTTCGTTTACGATAAATACCCGACTGTCGCGAGTCGATCCGTCTGGATCGAAGTCGTCACGTATATGGGTGCGGTCGGCGGTGGTATTTACGACTACATCGGCTACGTCGGCTATTCGAAAAAACGTCGCTGGGGCATCCTTCGACGTTCCGATTCCGAAGACGTCTCCGACGTTGTCCGCGAGCTTGCACCCGGAAAGGAGGTGCCACTTGACGTGAGCGAGAGCAACCTGCAACGAGCAAAATCGTGGTTGAAAGCTCCACAGATCGACGTCCTGATTTCGTTCACAGCGATCACCTTCTTTACGGCCGCCGCGATGGTGCTGGGCGCTCAGAGTCTTCACGAGGCACAGTTGATCCCCTCCGATCTCGACCTCTACACGTTTCAAGCGCAGTGGTTCGCCGCCATTCACCCAGGCCTGACGATCCTTTGGAAGATCGGCGTGTTCTTTGCGCTATTCGGAACGCTCTACGCGACGTGGGAAGGATACACATGGACGTGGCTGGAAACGGTCAAGCCCTTCTCGAAAGCTGCGCGTAGCCTAGAGCGCAAACGAATGGGAACGGCGCGCTTACTAACGGTTGCATATGCTGGTGGATTCGGACTCGTTCTGATGTGGTCAGATCTATCTGCTGTCGCGATCGTCACTCCGGCATCCATACTGGGCGGTGTGTTTGGATGCGGGCTCTGGTGTTGGGCGATGCTTTGGGCCGAGCGAACGGCACTCCCAGAAGAACTTCGTGGTGGGTGGAAGCTCACCGTCGGACTCATCACTGCAGGAGCGTTCCTGACCGGTGCAGGAATTATCTCCATCGTCGAATATCTCGGCCTCGCGTCGTTCTAAGCGACCTGCGTCCGTTTTTGTGGGCTGTTATGTGGACAGCTCGGAAATCGCTCGATCGAGATACCGAAGTGTTTCGTGTGCCTGGTAGAACCTGGAGAAACAGTACAACCCGACGAGCATACTTGTAAGCGTCACGAGCACCGTAATCGGTATGAACACACACGCGAGGACAACCGAAACGATACCGAGCACTCCCCAGAGTGCTCGTTTTTTCCGAAACGAAGAGTGAATTTCGTTAAGGATCTCAATTCGTTCTTTCTTCGTGATTGCTCGATCTTGTGGTATGCCGTATTTTTCCCCCAATCGGTCCCTTGGCTGCTGGTTTTTCCCTCCACCGGCTACGCGCTCGGCCATGGAACGCCGCATGAAGAAGATACCGACGAGTAGTGGCAGGAAACTCTCGATGAAGCCAAGCCGAAGATACACGAGAATGGTGATCGAAAATGAGCCGACAGCGAGCGATCCCCAGAGCAGTTCAAAATTACGTCCATCCGATTTTGCGTGAGACATACACACATACACACACCGAACACCAAATTAGTGTTTTGATCGGACAAATGAAATATTCGAACCAATGCCATCGGGACGGTGTCAATAATGGGATCACGGGCTGAACGAACCGATCATTCCACGGACTTCGATACTCGACGGCAATGTCGTAACGCATCTTTCGAACCGCTCAATAGGTGAACCGAATCGACCCCCGCAACCAAGAAATCGATATCCCAATTTAGACGGGTTTCCCGCTCTGATTCGCTGATTGCGAGCGTTCCGACGGAGATGTCGGCGTTTCTCGCTGACTGAACGATTCGATCGACCGCATCCGTAAACGTCGAATCGTTCACGGTACCGAACGCACCGAGCGAGGCCGAAAGATCTGCAGGGCCGATAAACAGACCGTCGATTCCATCGACTGCGGCGATAGCATCGACATTTCGGAGACCGCGCTCCGTTTCTATCTGAACATATCGGCTAACGTCCTCTCCCGCCGTTTCGACGTACGCATCCAGGTCTAAACTGTAGTTTGCTGCTCGATGGATTCCGATCCCTCGCCGACCGTTCGGTGGGAAGCGAGTCGCCTCGACGATCGATTCGGCTTCCGAAGCAGTTTCGACCATCGGAACCATGATTCCCGCCGGATCGAGATCGAGAGTTCGTTTCAGTTCAGTGGGATCGCTGCTCGGTACCCGAACCAACGATTCGGTCGACGATGTCGTGTTCTCTACCGCACGCAGAACGTTTTCGAGTGTTTCGAGCGAAATCGGGGTATGCTCGCGGTCGATCACGATGAATTCGTAGTCGAGTAGCGCCATCATTTCGGCGACTTCGGGATGGCCAATAGCCAACCAACTCCCGATAATCGGTTCGTCATTGCTCTGTGCGTTTTTTAATACGTTCTCCATGAATCAAACTAGACGCGGTAGTAAATATCGATGCCGATTATATTCTGTTCGAGTACTGTGAGTAAAAGCGTCTTCGTCGTAATTCACGCCCTACCCTTTGCCATTCATGGACGGAGCATCGGTGCGAGAAGTCAAAATACGGACAGAAGCAAAATCACGACGGTGAACGGACTAACGATGAAGAGAAAGCGAACCACCGGAGATGGCAAGCGCTCGACTGGTGTCACCTTTCTTCGCGGGGGGCCCGTTGAACACTGTTGTCCCGCTGTCTCTGCCCTGAAGATACCCAGTCCATTCATTTTCAGGGATCTTCGTGTATTGGTGTAGCTATGTCTTTCTCCCTTCATATCGATCTAATATCGACAATTAATATTTAATTATTGCTATATCTGGACTACATACTGAATCCGCCGTGCCGAGGTATTTTACCATTTCACACCCTACCAGTCGATGGAATGGAATACCGAAAGTTAGGCTCGACAGGAACGAAGGTTTCCGAACTGTGTTTCGGTACGTGGCGATTCGGGAAGCAAACCGGCGGCGTCCTCGAAACGGATCGTGAGGAAGCACACGACCTGCTCGATGCGGCATGGGAACATGGAATAAATTTCATCGACAGCGCCAACGTCTATGGAAATCCGAACGGAACGAGCGAAGAATACATCGGCGAGTGGCTTTCGGATCATGACCGTGAGGACTTCGTCCTGACCTCGAAAGTTTACTTCCCGTTCGACGAAGGGAATCCAAACGGGTCTGGACTTTCACGGACTCACATTCGAAACCAGATTCGAGGAACCTTAGACAGACTGGGAACCGATTACCTCGATCTCTACTACATTCACCGCTGGGACGAGGAGACGCCGATCGAGGAGACGCTCGATACACTGAACGGGCTCGTCGAGGAAGGCAAAGTGAACTACCTCGGCGCATCGTCGATGGCCGCATGGCAACTCACGAAAGCGCTCTGGAAGTCGGACACACATCAGTGGGAACGATTCGACGTTACACAACCCCTTCACCACGCTGGCTACTACGAGGACGTGAAGGACTACCTCGACGTGTGTGCCGATCAAAACCTCGCTGTCTGCCCATATTCGCCGCTTGCAGGTGGATTCCTGACCGGAAAATACGAGCGAGCGGATCCCGACGACCCGCAGGCTGTGAAAGGTCCCGACGGTGCCCGTGGGAACTTCGACGACGTCTTCGGCGATTACTATGCATCGGAGCGAGGATGGAAGGTTCTCGATGCGATACGCGACGTAGCCGACGAGATGGATGCGACACCCGCTCAAGTGTCGCTTCGATGGCTGATGGATCACGACGATTTCACGTGCGTTCCGATCATCGGCGCGCGAACTACTGAGCAATTGGACGAGAACGTCGGTGCGTGCGACGTCGATTTGTCCGAAGAACAGTGGAATCGAATCATGGACGCTCGATATCGTGAGGACGATACCCTCTGGGGACACTGACTCTCCGCCCGAGCGGACCGGTCGACCGCTTTTCGACGGATCATACTGAAACCTCCGAATAGGACTCGAGAACACTGATAGCGTCCGGTAACAGTGTACTTCGCAAAATCAGGGGACCGGTTGAATCGGGTGCGTATATCGAACGCACTCCGATGTCTAGGGGTCTATTCCGTACTGACGTCGTGTTCGAGGGTTCCGATACCTTCGATCTCGACTTCGACCCGATCTCCGTCGGAGAGTGGACCGACACCTGCGGGCGTTCCCGTGATGATAACGTCACCCGGTTCGAGTGTGAGGTACGCCGTGATTTCCTCGATGATCTCCGGAACCGAGAATATGAACTCCGAGCGGGAAGACCGTTGCTTGATTTCTCCATTTAGTCGGAGTTCGACCGTCGCATCGTCCGGTACCGCCTCCGGTGGGGCAACGACCGGTCCGATGGGTGCGGATCCATCGAACGCTTTCCCTCGAATCCAGTTCTGTTCGACCATCTGGTCGTCGCGGTTCGAGATATCGTTGACACACGTGTACCCTTCGATGACTGCTTCGGCGTTCTCAGCAGCCACGTTTCGACACTGCTGTCCGATAACAACGCCGAGTTCGGCCTCATACTCGACTCGTTCTTTGCTAGCAGGGAGCGTAATCGTATCACCGTGTCCGGCCACTGAGTTTGGCGGTTTCAAAAACAACAATGGACGGTTTGGGATTTCCATTCCCGACTCTTCCGCGTGGTCTGCATAGTTGAGTCCGACACAGACGATCTTCGTTGGATCAGTCGGTGGGAGGATGTCTATCTCAGTAGAATCGTAAGTGTCATCGGCAAAGGTGATGCCATCGTCTGTCCACAGACCGTCACGAATATAGCCTGCAGGGTCACGAAATCGTACGTGCGACATGTATTTAGTATTCTAACCAGCGCTAAAAACTGTTACCGTTGCGGCAGGGTCGCGCACCACTCTGCCTTGCGAACACCGGCGGTCAAGGGGAAGCGCGGGACGTTTTGTCGTCACCACGAGGTTATTCTGACGTCCTTGAGTGGCGTTTCGAGTGGCAGATCGACGTGGCTACCGGTATAATGAGAGAGATAGAAGCTGACGATGATTTCGAGGGATCGAGTCGCCTCGACCCCTGGAGAACGGTTTTCCGCGACACCGTTCAACAGGTCGACGATGTGGCTGGCGGCGTTCGGAAACGCCTGTTGATAATCGACATCCCATGACCAGGCACCCGACACCCCTGGAACTGGTTCTTCGATGTGGACACCGTCTTCGAGCGTCCAGTATCGCCATTCACCGTCGTCGTTGTTGAGATACAGTTTTCCATCGGTGCCGATGAATTGGAGACACATCGAAGAGATATCACGGGCGACGGTACAATCGATAGTAGCAAACGTGCCATCATTGAGGAGAACGTGCCCACCACCGCCGGAGTCAGTTACTTCCTGTGTTCCGCCGAGTGCATCGACGGCGTCGTTCTCCTCGTTGATATAACCACTAACCCGCGTGGCTTTGGCGTCGAGCAGGTACACCAACAGGTCGAGCAGATGTGTCGAGTTACGCATCAACTCCCGCCGGAAATCGGCAGATATCGACTTCGGCTCACCGATGATACCGTCGGCAACTGCACGTCGAAGCTGTCGTACTTTCTCAGTGAACCGAAACGAGTGATTGACGACAAGTTCAGTATCCGTATCGGCACAAACATTACTCATCTCTTCTGCCTCGCCGACGCTTGCTGCGATCGGTTTTTCACACCAAATGACAGCGGGATTGGACGCCGAACGCGCAGTCGATACCACGTGCTCACGATGGAGGTACGACGGAGTACAAACGGAAACGACGTCCAATTTTTCTGATTCGAGCATTGTTTCGTGACCCACGTAACGACGCTCCTCCGGAATCTCCCACGCGTCGCCGAATCGCTCGAGTTTCGATTCGTCTACATCCGCAATGGCAACGAGTTCGATTCCCTCAGTCTCCTCATAGCCACCCGCGTGACTTGCTTTGAACTTCTTTCGCCCGATATCCGCTTCGTCGTGCATTCCGAGGATTCCCAGCCCAGCAATTCCACCGGTTCCGATAATTCCGGCCCTGTAAACCATATGCTTAGACGTCTCTCCATGTACTTGATTAATTCGGTGGTTTGATCATCTGAATTCAGAGATTCGGGAGCAAGTATCATCACCGGATGCTATCCCACCGATGGATATAGTGTGTACTTCGGTTGTCCGTTTCATCCCCATGGTAAAATTTTCAAAAATCTAATAGATTAGAAAAAACTAATATGATTTCGACGAATTCATACACGTAGTCACGGGATGAGTACACCCTCATCCAGTGATGGGATAAAAATGAACGACGATAGAACTGACGTCCTCGTCCTACGCAGCGATACACACGGATTGCCGGCGGCCGAGTACGCCGCCATTCTCGATGACCAGCTCCCGAACCGATGTGTTCGATTCGCCAAAACACCATCACAAGAGCGTGAATTCATACGGGATGCAAAAGTCGTATCCAGCGTGCGTATCGACGAGACCTTGTTAGGAAATGCAGAAAACCTTCAACTATTCGCGGGTGTCGCGGCAGGGTATAATCACCTTCCCCTCGAAACCCTTGCCGATATGGACGTCGTCGTGACGAACGCGTCCGGAATCCATGCGCCAAATATCGCGGAGCAAGTTCTTGGGTATATGCTGACCTTTTCGCGCAGACTCAAGACCGGATGGGAGCGTCAACAACGCCACGAGTGGCGCCATTTTCAGGCGGAGGAGCTGAAGGGGAGCACCGTAACCATCGTTGGTCTCGGTGCCATTGGCACTGCCGTCGTCGAGCGGCTCTCCGGATTCGAAGTCGATACGATCGGCGTCCGATATACGCCTGAAAAAGGAGGGATAACGGACGAAGTCATCGGATACGAACCCGAAGCATTTCACGATGCCCTCTCACAAACCGACTATCTGGTTATCGCGGCACCCCTCTCCGAGACGACTACTGGATTGATTGCCGAGAACGAATTCCGGACACTTCCCCCGAATGCGAAGGTGATCAATGTCGGCCGAGGAAAGATAATCGACACCGACGCACTCGTCTCTGCTATTCAACGAAACCGAATCGATGGGGCTGCGCTCGATGTCACGGATCCGGAACCGCTTCCACAGGATCACCCACTTTGGCGATTCGAAAACGTAGTTATCACCCCTCATAATGCTGGTCATAGCCCGAACCATTGGAATCGATTAGCCGATATCGTCACACAGAACGTTACCCGACTTATGGACGATGGTGATATCGACCAGCTAAAGAACGTCGTTCAGTCGTAAACGGCACCAATGTAGCGTCTGCGATACGCTGAACGGAGTTCGAGACACCATTTGACCCAACACGAAGTATTATTACATCCGTTACGAAATGCATAATTATGTCGGACTTGCGTATTACCGACGTAGAGACGTATATAGTCGCTAATCCATGGAAACCCTGGGTGTTCGTCCACGTGGACACGAATATGGGGGTGCAGGGTCTCGCCGAGGCGACGACGCATAGCAAACCGGAGACAGTTGCGGCCGCCATCGAGGAGATGAGTGATTTCTTCATCGGAGAAGATCCATTCGAAACCGAGCGTCTGTGGTTGGAAATGTACCGCGACGAGTGGTTCTCGAAGAACGTCGTCAACACGACGGTCATCTCAGCCATCGACATGGCGTGTTGGGACATCAAGGGCAAAATGCTCGACCGACCAGTGTATGAACTGATCGGAGGAAACGTCCATGGTGACAATATTCGCGCGTATGCCAACGGATGGTATACCGAAACGACCGACGATCCCGCAACGTGGCAAAAAGCGGCAAAGCAGGTCGTTGACGATGGATACGACGCGATGAAGTTCGATCCGTTCGGGAAATCGTGGCAACGAATGGATCGCGAGAAATTCAATCACTCGGTCGATATCGTTCGTGCGGTGCGAGAAGCCGTGGGTCCCGATGTCGATCTTCTCATCGAGGGGCACGGTCGATTTACCGCCGGACAAGCGCTCGAAGTCGCGAATGCGCTCTCCGAGTTTCATCCAACGTGGTTCGAGGAGCCTTGCCCACCGGACTCGATCAACAGTCTCGGAAAAGTCGCGGACAAATCGCCGATCCCCATCGCAACCGGTGAGCGACTGGTATCGAAGTACGAGTTCCGCGATCTTCTGGCGAACACCGATGTCGATATCATCCAACCCGACATCATGAACACCGGTGGAATAACCGAAGCGAAGAAGATCGCCGCACAAGCAGAGGCCGAACACGTCAGCTTCGCTCCGCACAACCCACAGGGTCCGGTCGCGACAGCGATCTCAGCGCACGTGGACGCTGCTGTGCCGAACTTCATGATTCAGGAAATCTTCCAAACGTACGACGTAGAGTGGGTCAATGACCTCCTCGTTGATCCGATCGTCGTTGAGGATGGGTATATTGAGATTCCACAGCGTCCCGGTCTCGGGGTCGAACTTGACATGGATGTCGTTGAAGAACACGCATACTCCGATGGGAAAGACGAGGTACACACGATCAACCTCTTCGAGAAAGACTGGGAAACCCGTTCGTTGGTCGACTGAGCGACTGTCACCGACTCAATCGTTTTTGAAACACGGTCTGTGTAATCATTCGACTCGGAATGGTCACCACTAGGTCTGGCTCCAACCCTGCTCGATAGGCCATTGTCGATTGCTCAGCTGGTTGTTGGGGAGATATCGATATCATCGACGAGGCTTTCGAGGTGTTCGGTGAACAGAGCAGCTTCGACACCGATCGTGAGATACTGGACGCCAGCATCGATCCACTTGTTCGCGATTTGGGTATTGTCCGCAAACGCACCTACGACTGTATCCGTTTCAGCAGCACTTTCACAGACGCGCTGCATGAGTTCTTCGACACGTTCGTGGGTCACCTCTCCGGGGATACCAAGGGACTGGGAAAGGTCATACGGACCAAGAAATACGACGTCGATGCCTTCGACGTCAAGAATCTCTTGGATGTTTTCGACTCCACGTTCCCCTTCGACCTGTATGACTAGAAGCCGCCCTTCGTTTTGCTCCTCCGTGTAGGCCTCGCTTCCGGTATACTCCCCGGCACGAACGTACTGCGAGAGTCCCCGACTTCCGAGCGGATCGAAACGGGCAGCTTCGACAGCCGCTTCAGCGTCCGATTGAGTTTCGATCTGTGGAACCTGTACGCCTGCCGCGCCTAAGTCGAGCGCCCGTTGGATTTCAGCTTCCCGGTTCTCACGAACGCGAACGATCGGCGCGAGATCTTTATTTTGTGCGGACGAAGTCAGGTTGAGCGTGGTTTCAGCGGTCAATGGGCCGTGTTCTTGATCATAGATTACGAAATCCATGCCCGCAACGCCGATCATCTCCGAAACCATTGCCGAGTCTAGTAACTGAAACGTACCGACGGCCGTTTCGCCATCGAGCAGTCTATTTCGAAACGATTTTTCAGACATACACACACATATTTGTCCATATGCTATAAATATTTTCTTAATGTCGTATTTTTGCAAAGAATGTGGACAAAGATGGCCACGTGTGTCGGGGCTGGACTACGCGTCGGTTCGCTGTTCATCACGAACAGTCGGTTTATACGGTAACAGTACCGTTGACGAGCCGACCGATATCGTCGATGTCGATCGTTACTCGGTCGCCCTCAGTGAGGGTGAACGACTCCGGGGGTACGAGTGCCGTTCCGGTGAGGAGGACAAGCGTTTCGGGAAGGACGTTGTGTCGATCCAGATAGGATACGAGTTCATCACACGTGGTCGCCATTTGGTTCGTCGAAGTCGATTCCTCGTACACGATCTCGTCGTCACGTTCGATGGTCAACGACATTTCGAGATCGTGTGGATCCTCGATCGACTCCTCCGAAACGACACAGGGACCGATCGAACAACAGCGGTCGTACACTTTTGCCTGTGGGAGATACAGTGGATTTTCACCTTCGATGTCCCGGCTGGATACATCGTTGCCGATGGTGTACCCGACGGGTTTGCCTCGATGGAGGACGATTCCGAGTTCCGGTTCTGGAACGTCCCAATCTGAATCACCACGCACACCAATATCCTCCGATGGACCGACCGTCCGCGACGGTGTCGCCTTGAGGAATATTTCGGGGCGTTCGTTTTCATAAACGTCGATATACACTTCGGGCTTTCCACTCTCCGCCTTGCGTGCTTCTTCGCTGATTTGATACGTAACACCGGCTGCCCAGACTTCGTCGGCGATGACCGGTCGAAGGAGGTCTTCAGTAGCCGTATCGAGATCGAACCGATCAGCGTCGTCGAGACGTTTGCGTGCGACGGTATCGATCGACTCGTCGCTCGCGTTTGCCGCTCGCGCGAGCGCTTTGAACGAGCCCAAGTCAGGAGATGCAGACGTCAGATTGAATGCTGTTCCGTCCTCATCTTCGACGATCAGGGTTTCCGTCGCTGAACGCTCTCCACCGGGGAGTCGGAAATAACGCATGACACAATAGTTTGTGGATGTCGTTAAAAATGTATCGCCCCCATTAAATTAGTAAAATTTCGATAAAACATACAATAATTAACTAATCAAGGAAGGTCTCACCTTCGATCATGTGTTGCTCGACAGCGTCAAGATCGAGAGTCCGGCCGAGACCAAATTTTTCACGTTTGGTGGAGTGGTGTCCATCTTTCTATGTACCGTAAGAGTCGTATGGGTGTACTGAGAATCACACGTACGATGTCGGAAACAAACCAAAACTACGTGAATGGTGAGTGGGTCGATTCGGAGACCGGCGAGGTTCTCGAAGTCGAAAACCCCGCAAATCCTGATGATGTAGTTGCTACCTATCAGGGTTCCAGTACGGAGGATGCAACCGCTGCCGTCGAAGCCGCCGCTGCTGCGGCAGATGACTGGGCAACGACGCCTGGCCCAGAGCGTGGTCGAATTCTCCGCGAAGCCGGAAGTCTACTCGCCGATCGCAAAGAAGAACTGACCGATCGCCTCATTGCCGAGGAGGGCAAGGTATATGCCGAAGCGAACGGCGAGGTACAGCGTGCAATCGATATCTTCCATTACTTCTCCGGGAAGGCTGCCGACCTGGGCGGAACGGTGAAAGGGCCAAGCGCCACCAATCAAAACCTCTACACCATCGAAGAACCCGTCGGCGTCGCTTCCCTCATTACGCCGTGGAATTACCCGATCGCCATTCCGGCGTGGAAACTCGCGCCGGCTCTCGCCGCTGGTAATGCGGTCGTTCTCAAACCGGCGTCGGCTGCACCCGGTGTCGCTATCGAAATCGCACGGGCACTCGACGAAGCCGGGCTCCCAGACGGAGTGCTGAATGTCGTTACGGGTTCGGGGAGCACCGTCGGCAGCGAGTTCATCGGTCACGATGCGGTAGACGCGATTTCGTTCACCGGCAGTAGCGAAGTTGGTCAGATGGTATACGAACAAGCGACCGATGCCGGGAAACGTGTCCAGACAGAACTCGGTGGGAAGAACCCGACAGTGGTCACGGATTCGGCTAACGCGGCGGAAGCAGCCGATATCGTTGCAAATGGTGGGTTCGGAACGACCGGCCAGTCGTGTACGGCTTGCTCCCGCGCGATCGTTCACGAGGATATTTACGATGAGTTTGTCGCCGAGCTCGTCGATCGGGCAGAATCGATTGACGTTGGCCCTGGCTCAGATCACGAGATGGGTCCTCAGATCAGTGCTGACGAACTCGATTCAACGCTCGACTACATCAATATCGCTGAAAACGAGGGTGCAACACTCGCGACAGGTGGTGGCGTTCCCGAAGGTTCGGAAGTCGAGTCGGGATACTTCGTCGAACCGACCGTGTTTATCGATGTGGACTCTGACATGCGCATCGCACAGGAGGAGGTCTTCGGACCCGTCATCGCGGTCATCAAAGTCAGCGACTTCGATGAGGGTGTCACGGTGGCAAACGACGTTCCATACGGGCTTTCAGCGAGCGTCGTTACGAATGATCACACAGAAGCTAATCGCTTCATCGACGAGGTGGAAGCCGGTGTCGTGAAGGTCAACGACAAGACGACTGGTTTGGAACTTCACGTCCCGTTCGGTGGGTTCAAGCGCTCTTCCAGTGAGACATGGCGCGAACAGGGTGACGCAGGACTGAACTTCTACACGATCGAGAAAACCGTGTACGACAGTTACTGACCCAAAGCGAGCGACTCTAAAACCGTATCTTGACGGCTTTTGCTTTCCGATACCCACGGCTAGTAATCCGTTTTTGACGTTCTACAATATCACCATCTAATGTATTGGTGGCAATTGTTCCATTACCGGTGCGATTCCGAATCCATGTACTCTGTTCTGTATTACAGAACCTTTTCATCACGAATCTCGATTTATTTACAATAATCACAATGTCGCAGATCTACCTTCGATTCCGTATCAGTACTTCACCGGTCGTTTCGAACCGGTACGGCCGTGAATTTCAGGGAGTAGTAGTAATGGTGTCCGTACAGAAGGCAAATTTGATGACGTTACGAACAACTTACTACCGCGGTGAGATTGAAAGACGGGTACGATACAGAACATCTGAATTGCGGATAGTACACTGGGTTAAATATAGTTGATGTCCCTTCCAATCGATTCTGGGGTGGCTGAATGTTCATACTACATGTGACCTTACAAAGCCATATTAATTCTTAGCACTTTGCGTTCTCTGTTTCAGAACAATCTGTCTATCATTATTGAAAGCTTACTGTACATTCTTGTGTGTGTTAGCTATTGGAAAGTTGCTCCGACGTAGCAGTGAACCTCCTTTGTCTGTATCGCGAGAGAAGTGACCGTCCTTCGAGACGCTGGGCAGTCACTTCCGAAGGAATAGCTACAGTAAATCTATAGATTAGTATCAATGTCGGGGAATCCTAACCGCTGATTCGATACGATGGGTTCATCTATATTCGTTCAGCAATCGAATTACAAAACTAGTGTCGTAATGGTAGCTTATAGTGATCCGGTATCCGAGGAGCGTTCGACCATATTTAGATTCACCTCGATGACGTTCGCAGTCCGTGTCACCAACTCCGGAATATGCTCGTGGAATTGGTCACCGCTTAGACGTGTTTCCGGAGCTGATACGCTCAACGCACCGAGAACGGATCCGTTCCGGTCATGAATCGGAGCCCCGACGGCACGAAGCCCCTCGACTTCCTCCCCATCGTTAACAGCATATCCTTGTTCCCGGATCTTCGCAAGGGATTCGAATAACGATTCACGATCGGTGAGCGTCGAATCGGTCATCTCAGGAAGTCCATATCGGTCGATGATCCACTCTACTCTCTCTTCCGGGAGAAACGCGAGAATAGCTTTTCCCGTTGCCATCGAGTGAAGATAGTTCGCACGTTGCTTTTTTGCAATCTGATAGTCGGTTCCGACGGCATGTTCACCGCGGATTTTGCAGAGGTTGATTCCGAGGCCATGTTGTTCTGTCGTCAGATGTGCGTACTCCCCCGTCTCGTCTGCCAATTTCTCGATCTCTGGCTTACCGATGCGGAAGAGAGAACTCTGGTTTCGAACGTGTTCTCCTAAAAGGAGGAATTGAAGACTGAGCCGATAGTCGTTGCCGTCCTTTACAACGTATTTTCGCTCCTTCAGCGTGTAGAGATGTTTATACACTGTACTCTTGGAGATGTCGAGATGATTCGCCAACTCTGTCACACCTGCACCGCCGATTGCCTCGAGCGCATCGATTACATCGAAGGTCGTCGTTACGGTTTGAAGGCTTTGGGTCGACCCCTCATTCTCGTGAGAATTGGTCATACTCATAACCGATACACGCTAGAAACATAGTGGTTTCCATATCGTGGAATTCGTTGAATTTGGAATACACTACGTTGAGGCGTCTACCGAACGATTACATTCGAACTGAATCGTCGAATTGTAAGGATTGCGTTGAATATCGGCTCAAGTCACTGTTTTATTCACATACCGATCGTTTCCCAAACATGGAATTTCTAAACCGTGGTGGAATGGAGATTTCAAGCCGAGAGACACAGATATACGGGGAAATTCGTACTACAGACGTTTCCGAGATGGATAACCAGGAAGAGCCCCTACCAACGGTGTTACTGATGACTCAGTTGCAAAAGAAGTCCCAACGTGCGGAGCTATTCGTCTGCGAGGGTGTACAGCGAGCCAGCGAGCACTTCGGTACACTCAGCACATTCCTCCCAATCGGTCCACTCGAGTGGATTGTGGGAGATACCGTCTTCAGAGGGTGAAAACAGTAGTCCGACGTCGGTAAACGGCGCTAATCGCATCGTATCGTGCGCTGCTCCCGAATGAAGGTCGGTAGCGGAAATCCCGGCCTCCGTTGCGGTTTCATGAACTGCCTGACGACACCGTTCGCTCATGTCTCTCGGTTTTCGATGTCGAGGGAGGGAAAACGACGTTTCGACGTCTCGTTCCTCTTCGACTTTATCCAAACTTCTCTGGACGTGGTCAACGAGTTCCATCATCGATTCGTGGGAAATATCCCTGATATCGACGGTGAAGTCAACTCGTCCGGGAACGACATTCGGTGCATTCGGCGACACGTCGAGCGACCCAACCGTCGCGACGGCCGTTGGTGCGTCTTTCTTGTTGAGTTGAATTGCCGCGGTTTCTATCTCGTTAACAACCGAACTCGCTGCGGCAAGTGCGTCGGTTCGTTCGGACATCAACGTCGTGCCCGCGTGATTCGCCTCGCCGGTGATACTAACGGCACAACGCGCGATACCTGTAATCGCAGTTACAACGCCGACCGAGGTGTCCTCGGCTTCAAGCCGTGTGTCCTGCTCAATATGAAGTTCGAGCCACGAGTCCCACTCTTCCGGCCGAATTCGACCCTCGCCGAGAAATCCGATTGAGTCGAGCGCGGTTTTGAGCGTCGTTCCCTGTTCGTCAGTCAGTGCGTGTGCATCTCCGATGGAAAGTGATTCCGCCGCGATGGCCGATCCCAATGCACCGATGCCAAAGCGTTGCCCTTCTTCTTCGGTGAAACAGACCACTTCGATCGGACGGCGGACGGGGAGATTTGCATCCTGCATCGCCCGAACCGCTTCGAGACCCGCATAAACGCCGAGAGGGCCATCGAAAATACCCCCTTCCGGAACGGAATCAAGATGGCTTCCCGTGGCGACGGCTTTGGAATCGGGGTCGGCGGTTTCTGGAACCCACCGCCCAACGATATTTCCGACTGCATCGATTCGGATATCCATTTCCGCCTCACGAAGACGTCGGACGAAATATTCGCGAGCACGTTTGTCCGCATCAGTTCCCGTCACGACTGTTCGTGCGTATCCATCATCGACATCGACTGAACCGAACCGTGCGTTCGTCTCCAAATCACACTGGAGGCGTTCTGCATCGATCTGCATAGTCCGAGCGACAAAGGGTGTGTATTTGTGTCTTTCCCATATCGACTCTATAAGTCAGATTCTAGAATTGAACAAACAGGCGTAATATCACCATGGATTGAACAAATGTTTGCTATTGTTGGGTGGGTTACTTATTATCGTAGGGAAAGAAAAGTATAAATAGTGGTGGTAGAAACTTTGATTCTACGCAATGCTACGGTCATACATAGCAGGTATTGTCGCTGCATACATCATCGGGATGTTAGGCATCGGCTTATACTTCCACAAGAAAGGGATGAAAGACCTCGAAGACTTCTTCCTCGCGGGGAAGGGCGCACCATGGTATCTCGTCGCGCTGTCGTTCTTCGCAACCGCGATCGGGGCGGGCGGTACTATCGGACTGTCGGCCTCAACGTATGATGGACAAAGTATCACGGCGTTCTGGAGCTTTGGAATCTCGCTCGCGAGTTTCTTCGTCGTGGCGGCGCTCCTCGGGCATAAACTCCCGAAGACATCGAATATTACAATTCCGGCGATGCTGGAGGATCGTTACGACGGAAAGACGCGGTTCATCGCGTTACCGTTCTATATTCTCCGATTCGTGAGTACACTCGGAGCCCAGTGGTTGGCGGCAGGAACCATCATTAGCTTCCTCCTCGGTGACATCATCACCATTGAGCAGGCAGCAATCCTCGGTGCGCTCGTTATCACCGCCTATACCATCCTCGGTGGGATGGCCGCTGTCATGTGGACCGATTTCGTCCAAGGAGTCATTCTCTTCATCGGGCTGTGGCTGCTGGCGATACTCGGCATGTTCGAGTTCGGCGGGGTTTCGGCGATGACCTCCGAAGTGACCCAGCGCGCACCACAGGCATTCGACCTGTTCGCGATGAAGTGGACGCTCATCGCAGGGTACGTCGTGACGCTCGTTCCGAGCATGCTCGTCCGACAGGGATATCTCCAGCGTGTGATGTCAGCACGCAGCCCTCGAGATGGCTTCATTGGGACGACGCTCAACGGCATTATCGGCTTCGCCTACATTCCGGTTCCACTGATCGTCGGTGCGATGGGAATCGTGATGTACCCCTCGATCGCTGACTCTCAGCTTTTGATGCCGACGATGGCTGTCGATATCCTGCCAACGTGGCTCGCGGGAGTTCTCCTTGCGGCACTCGCGGCTGCAGTCATGAGCAGTGGCGACAGCTTCCTCCTCTCGGGTGCATCGAATTTCGTTGAGGACATCTATCTTCGGTATATGAACCCGGACGCCGATAACGAAAAGCAGCAACAAGCGTCGCGGGTTGCCGTCCTCGGGCTGATGGTGCTCTCGCTCGCGCTTGCACTTGTCGTCCCCGGAATCATCGACCTCATCGTCTTCGGTGCGGTTGCACTGACTGGTGGCGTTCTCGTGCCGTGGCTCGCCGCATTCTACTGGCCGCGTGGGACGTCCGACGCCGCCTTCTGGAGCATTGCCCTCGGTGCTGGTCTCACGGTCGCGTGGTGGTGGGCGGGATGGTTTTCGGACACCGCCGAGTTCATGGGATTGCACCCAATCTTCGTCGGGCTCCCGCTTTCGATCTTCCTGTTCTTCGGGATTTCTCTCGTCCAGGAACCAGAGTACGACAAAGTGCTGGCAGCCGCGGAGAAACACAATCTCGATGGTCTCAAACAGAAAACTCGACAGGCGATGAACGAACGACCGTCGAACGACGGTCTTATCTCTGATTCGGACTAATGACCGACTACGACGAACACATTCACTCACGAGGAAACGAATGGTAGAACACGACGACTCGGTGTGGAACGGGACGGCATCGCTCATAGAGATTCGGCGAGATTTACACGCGCATCCGGAAGCTGGATGGAAAGAGTTCCGAACGACCGCACTCGTCGCAACGGAACTCGGTCGACTGGGTTTCACCCTCCACCTCGGCGACGAGGCGGTCGCAGTGGACGAACGACTCGGCGTTCCGGACGAGCATGAGATCGTTGCAGCACGCGACCGTGCGTGCGATGAGGGTGCCCCCGAAGAGCTGTTGGAGCGAATGGGAGACGTCACCGGACTCGTCGCAGAGCGTGTCTACGGCGACGGAACCGGGCCAGTGGTCGGCGTCCGCGTCGATATGGACGCGCTCGAACGAGTGGAAGCGCGTGACGAGTCGCATGCTCCAATGCGTGATGGATACGTCAGCAGCCATCCGGAGGAGATGCACGCCTGCGGGCACGATGGTCACACAGCCATCGGTATCGGCCTTGCACGCGAACTAGATGAGTCTGATTTCAATGGGACGCTAAAGCTGTTCTTCCAGCCTGCGGAGGAAGGTGGCCGTGGCGCGATTCCCATGAGCAAGAGTGGTCACGTGGATGACATCGACTATTTCGCCGCATTACATCTTGGTCTCGGCAACGAAACCGGGAAGCTCATTGCAGGTTACGACCGTCCTCTGTGCAACTGCAAATTCCTCGTTCAGTTTACCGGCCAGTCCGCACACGCTGGCAATGCACCACAAGCAGGCGCAAATGCGCTGCAAGCAGCAACAACAGCAATACAAAATCTCTATGCCATCCCTCGACACAGTGACGGTGCGTCACGAGTGAACGTCGGGAGGGTTTCGTCTCCAAACGGACAGAACGTCATTTCCGACCATGCCGAGATGATGATCGAAGTTCGCGGTGAGACGGCCGCGATTAACGAGTACATGATGCAGAAATCCAAACGAATCGTAACTCACTCCGCAGAAATGCACGAAGTGAGCTTCGATATCGAGACATACGGAAAGACGACGACGTTCGAATCCGACGAAGAGATGATGACCGCGGTATTCGATTCTGCGGGTACGGTCGACACTGTGACGAACGTCTCGAAACGTGAGCGATTCGGAGCAAGCGAAGATGCATCATATCTCATCCAACGAGTGCAAAAACAGGGTGGGAAAGCGACGTACATTGGAATCGGTAGCGATCACCCCGATGGACACCACACTCCACATTTCGATATCGACGAAACGTCAATTCGAATCGCCGTCGATGTCCTGCTAGAGACGATTACCGCTCTTTGACATCCTCCCCGCGCTTTAGCGCGAGGATTCCTCCGTTGGGGGTTCAGCTACCGACCCACAGAGGCAACTTGCGGGTTCGTGCGCACTTCTTTGGGACTTTCGTGAGGGTGTGGTTTCCCCGACCACTCGTGGTCGTCCCACTCGAATCGCACGGGCCGTGCCATCGGCCTAAGTTCGCAATCGCTGTTTTCCCGAAGGAACGTCTCTGACGCCGTGAGGTCGGCGTGCCCCTCGAACCCACACGGACACGTCAGCGTATCCTCGTGGCGAACCGTCGCGTCGTGGTCGCCACACTCGGGACACGTCTGACTCGTCCACGCTTCGGACTCGGCTTCGAGGGAGATACCGTACACCTCACAGACGCACGCGAGACGGTGGATGAGCTTTTTGAACGCCCAGAAGTTGTGTATCTTCTCGTTCACCCTGACCGACCAATGTGACTCAATCACGTCGGTCAAATCGCCCACGTACACCGTCGCCATACCCTCGTTATACAGCCGTTCAACGAGGTCGCGTACAAGCGCGTTCTGTGCGTGGTCATGGCGTTTCGTCCGCTGTCGGTACAGCCGTCGAATCCGATTGGAACTGTAGCGCCCCTCTCGGAGTTTCGACTGTAGGCGGGCGATTTCGTCGGTCGTTTCGCGTAATCGTCCGAACAACTCCCGACCGTCGTAGAGGCACTGGGAACCAGTGGTCGTGGAACACGCGACGAGATTGTTCGCGCCAACGTCTACGAACCTTCTTGTTTACTAGGGTTCGAACGTTCGGATACAGGTCAGGCCGGTAAATCTGAACCCATCTTTAAACAGCGAGGGAATCCCGGCCTTTAGGCCGGGCGGGAATCGCGTAAACTCCACTACACAACCGCCTCAACCAGCTGGCCAACTCCCCTACTTTTATAATAGTTAGGGCTGTATATGGAATCGTGATTCGACGTACCGTCGTTGTCAAGTTAGCCGTTCCCGACGAGCGGCGCGACGACCTCCGCAAAACCACCGAGCGGTTCCGTCAAGCCGCTCAAATGGTCGCGGACCGCGCTTTCGAGCGCAACGACGACGGATATGTCATTACGTCGAAAACGAAACTCCACCAACTCACGTATCAGCAGGTCCGCGAAGCCACCGACGGGTTGAACGCCGACCTCGTCTGTGCCGCCCGGAACTACGCGGCGGACTCGGTGAAGGGCGTCACATCGGCATGGCAGAACGGGAAATACGCCACGCAACCCACGTTCACGGCGAACACCGTGGTCTACAACAAGAACGCGGTGACGTACCGCGACGACCACTGTACGCTTGCGGCGGTCAACGGGCGCGTGAAAGCCGAATACGTCCTTCCCTCGAAAGGCGAGAACCCACAAACGACATACCTGCGAAACGACGAGTGGGAGCTTCGGGAATCGACACTTCACTACCGCGATGGCGACTACTACCTTCACGTCGGCGTAGCCAAAGACGACGAGCCGCAGGAAGCTGGGGGCGGGACGGTCCTCGGCGTAGACCTCGGCGTGAAAACGGTAGCCGCAACATCGACGGGCAGTATGTGGTCCGGCGGATACCTCAACCACCGACGCCGCGAATACGAGAAGGTTCGTGGCTCACTGCAACAGGCTGGGACAGAATCGGCTCACCGAACTATCGATGGGATAGGCGACCGGGAAAGTCGATGGGCGGAAGATTACCTACACCGCCTATCGAAAACCCTCGTCCAAGAGGCGATAACGCACGACTGTTCTACAATCGCCTTCGAGGACCTAACCGATATTCGGAACCGTATGCCGGGCGCGAAAGCGTTCCACACATGGGCATTCAGACGGCTCTGCGAGTATGTCGAGTACAAAGCCAAAGAGTTCGGTATCTCGACCAAACAGGTAGACCCGGCGTATTCGTCCCGACGTTGTTCGAAGTGCGGTCACACCCAACGCGGGAACCGCCCGAAACAGGAGCGGTTCTGTTGTCGAAAGTGTGGATACGAGGTTCACGCAGACTACAACGCGGCGAAGAATATCGGAATCAAGCATGTCCACGCAGGGCAAAAGTCTCCGCGTGGACGGGCCAACCGTCAACTGGCCCTAAAGTCGGGAACGTTGAACGTGAGTGACGAGTATACGTCCGCCGAAGTTTCGGCTTGAACGGGAGTTCACCGACAAGCCCCGGCGTTAACGCCGGGGTAGTTGACATCTTGCACGGGGAGAACGTCGGTCTCATAATTGTTCGGTAATGCTTTGCTCGAACGCTCTGATTTTCTCATCAAGCTGAGAAACGATGACTTTCTCACGCTTGGCGGTTCGAATATACGTTGGCCCGCAAACATTTAACGAGCCACGGACACGGCCGAGTTGATCTTTCACGACTTTACTGACTGCCCAGAGTCCTTCGATTGCTTCCTCGTCATTAATCGCGTACCCCCGTTCTCGTACACGTTCCAGATCCGCGAAAAGTTCATCTCGTGTTGTAACGGTCTGCTCGGTTTCATCGGGAAGTCCCCATTGGTCGAGAATCTCTTCAACTCGCGTCTCAGGGTATTCCGCGAGGATTGCTTTCCCGGATGCCGTGTTGTGCATATGGAAGAGACGGCCGTCAACGAGAAACGATGGTGTATCGGAGTAGCTCGTAGCATCGTAGAGTGCAACGGTTCGTCCGTTTTCCTCAACGGTAAAGTCGACCTCTAACTCCGTTTCATCGGCTAAATCAGTAACGATCCGCTTAGCAATATCGTACACCTCGTTTTGCTTCCGAGCGTAATCGCCCAGATGATGTAGCTTCAACCCGACACGATAGATGTTGTTTTCTCGGACGACGTACCCGTAGTGTGCGAGCGTTTGAAGATGAGTGTGAATTGTACTCCGTGCGAGGTCAGTTTTGTCTGCGAGCTCACCTAACGTTGCCCCATCGTACTCGACGAGTAACTCTACAAGTTGAAGAGATATTTCGGTCGTCTGGAGTCCATTTTCCGTCCGCCGTGGCATCATATGAAGTTAGCTTTCTCCTATGACTACTTATGTTTACGTCAATATCACTCACGATTCAACCCACGGAAAAAAGAGAAGTTGGTAACGAAATTTGAATATATATCCGAAATCAAAATAGCAGAATAAAAAATAACAAACTAGTAGTGCCTATAAAAGTAATATACAATAGAAAATGGCGGATTAAGGTTAAATAACCCTCTCTAATTAATGGCTGTAAACGAATTCTGTGAAATATATTCATTTGGACGGTTCTTTTGAGTAACCCAATAAACGACCCCACTAATACATTCGCGAGAGCAAAATAGATTCTATATTTCATCACCCAGTAAAGTGAGCGATTTCACGGAAACGTAGTATAGATAAGTGGATATAATATTCTACAGACCATTACCATCGCTACCTCGTCGCTGAATGGCTGAAACTGCGGTTATATATGGGGCCCATACGTAGTATTATATGATATAGATATATTATGCTATCTAAGCTACTGGAACAGTATCGAGAAGCCACCTCATCTGATCCTTAACATTACAATACTATTATTGTAATGAAAATTCGCTAATAGAGTCTCTGACTTATCAAAAATACACCAACCTAAAACAAATACATTCGGCTCTCCGGAACGTTTATGAACACGTCGCTGTGATGATCATTATGTGATCCCCATGTTAGGAGGTATATCCGAAGCGGTTCACGTCAGTCGCGGAGGACTGGTTGTCGTGGAGTCGCGTGTTTGATGAATAATCGAGTTGAGAACTTGTCCATCCAACTATTATAACAAAACCGGAATAGAATCGGGTGATGGCAACGACGAAATGACGGATAACGGTATCTCCTATCAGTCGTCTTCAGTTCCGACAGCGGCCTTGGTAGAGCCGGTTTGTTTTTCGGAGCGTGGCTTTCCGAAGAGGGTCGATTCCTCTCCGAGAAGCACATTTCCGCCATCCTCACGGAAGGCCTTTGTGAGTCCAATGACGGCAATAAGACAGACTATCGCGAACGGACCACCAGTGATGATCGCGGCGGATTGGAGTGCATCCACGCCACCGATGACCATCAGAATCGACGCAACAGCACCCTGCAAGACACCCCAGAAAATCCGATTGATCGACGAGGGTTCTTCCGTCCCGCCAGTCGTCATGATGGAGACTGCAAGTGTCGACGAATCGGCTGACGTCACGAAGAAGGTGGTCACCAGCACCAGGAAACCGAACAGGAGGACGGTTCCGATTGGAAGACCCATGAACTCGATCGCACCGAAGAGGACATACCCTGAGACTGCTTCACCGTAGTTGTTGACTGGGCCGAGAATGTTGGCAGCGCCGTTGTGTTGGAAAATCGTTGCCGTCCCACCCACGATAGCGAACCAGGGAATCGTCGCAAGCGACGTTGCCACGATACCAGTGAACGCGACTTCACGGACACTCCGACCGCGGGAAATGCGTGCGATAAACAGACCCGCGAACGGTGACCACGCGAGTGGCCACAACCAGTAGAAGACAGTCCAGGCGTTCGACCATGACCCACCATTGGTGTAGTCCATGTAGAGGCTCATCTCGAAGAAGTCGCCGAAGAGGCCACCTATCGCCTGCGTACTGAGTTCGAGCACGCGGAACGTCGGTCCGAACACGAGAGTCGCCACCATGAGTCCGCCGAACAGAAGCATGTTGAAGTTCGAGAGACGACGAATCCCCTTATCGACTCCGAGCACGAGTGAGATGGTAAACAACGCCGTCATCCCGGTGATAACTGTAATCGTACCAGCGTCACCGAGCTGGATTCCCCACTGAAATTCGAGTCCGGTAAGGAACTGGCTCCCGATGAATCCCAACGATGTCGCAACCCCGCCTAACGTTGCGAATACAGCGAGGATATCGATGATCTTTCCGGCCAGATTGTCGACGTTGTTCGCCCCTACAAACGGTGTCAGCACGGCTGACACACGGAGCGGTGCACCGTGAGCATGGACGAAGTATCCGATGCCGAGACCCATGACGGTGAAACAAGACCATTGGATAATTGCCCAGTGGAAGATCGAATACTGCACCGCGATCGGAATTGCCGCTTGGGACTTGGATGCAACGTCATACAGCGGTGGCACGCTCGAATAATGGAGCAGTGCCTCCGAAGGGCCCCAGAAAACGATGCCCGCGGCGAGTCCCGCCGAATAGATCATCGTGAAGTACGAGAAGTAACTGAACTCGGGCACCTCATCACCGAGTTTGATCCGTCCCCATGGACCGAGAATGAGGAAAGCTAGGAAGCCAACGAATCCCAGCATTACCAGCAGGAACGCCCAGTTGAAATGTCCAAGAACGAAATCTGTCGCAGTCGAGACGAGGCTCCCCGCCGTCTTTGGGTTCAACGCGAAGACGACGACGAAAAGCAAGGTAATACCCGCACCGAATGCGAACACGATTGGTTCAATCTCGTCGATGAACTCTTCGACCGGGCTTTGTTGGTTTGATCGACTCATGTGTTTGCTCCATCATACGTGTAGTTACGCTCAATGCGACTCCGTTCACTGTGATGTCCTGACGACTTGATGTGACTACCGTGTGCACCGCAACAGCTCCCAGACACACATCGAGCCCGACTACAGTCGCCGGTGTATTGCGATCTCATGTTTCGTACGTCCACCATGCATGGCACTGTGTAACCAGGGCCATGACACAATCAATCCATCACGAATCATCTGGATAAATGTTACGGTTACTGAAGTCAGTGTATACAATTCTTGTTTATTTTATATCGTTTGGTCGTGAATGACTACGCCTTCGGTGGCGTAATTATCCGAGATGGTTCTTCGCGGTGAGTATTAACGGAGATTGTGAAATGATCCAAACGGTCAATCTGTACCGACGGTCATAACGCTTAATTGATTTAGTACACAAAAACTGTGTATGGGAGATGAGAAAGATGGTGAAGGAAACGATGAACGAATGGCCTTCTCAGCCGACCGAGGACGGGGAATTCTAACGCCGAGTGACCGTGAGTTCCTCCTCGGGCGAAAGACCGACTACACGGAACACTCCAAAAAACAAAAGCGGAATCGGATCCGTCGACGCCTTTGCAATGCGATTCTCGACTTCAGTATCTTCTTCGAGTATCTCGAAGATCGTGACCGCAAGAACGTGTTCAACCCCGAATCCGAAGCCAGCGACGATTACACCCAAGGAATCATCGATATGCTCGGCTTTCTCCACCTTGGAACGATGGGCTACCATGTCCCGTTCAAAGATATGCTCGCACAGGGGGTCAATCGATCCGAACAAAAACTCGCTGGTTCGGATTATCGGATGGTAACGGTCGACTTCAACGTTGACCCCGTCGGTCAGATCAACATCGACGAGGTCACCGAAAATCTAGAAGATGGGAACTTCGACGAGATTACTGACGAAGATCTTCGCGCATTTGTCCGACTTCTGACCGAATCGGAGGACTTTTCCGCGACGTCGATGCGCACGGAGATGAAAGAACAGATGTCCGAGTTCCTTACGAATGTAAATGAAGCGGCCGAACAGCGAAACCGACGAGCCGAAGAACTGGACGACTAGTTCACGATTTTTCTCGACTCCATTTTCAAAAAAGACCATGCAAGCGATGGTGAACCGATTCTTTGATCAGTGCCACTGCTGCATGGGCGATTCCAACAGCGGGTGCGTCAACCGAGATAGGCGATCGCGTCCATTTCAACACGGACATCGTCGGGCAGACGTGAAACCTCCACACAGACACGGGCAGGCGGCGCTTCAGCAAATTGCTCGCCGTAGGCCTCGTTAACACGGTCGTAGTCATCTAAATCCGTCAGATAGACGGTTATCTTGACGACGTCGTCGAGGGACCCGCCCGCTTCTTCTACCGTGGCTGCGATGTTGGTGAGCACCTGTTTGGTCTCAGCTTGCACGTCGCCCTCGACGTCCTCTCCCGTTTCGGGATCGACTGGACCGTAGCCAGAAATATAGAGCGTATCGCCGGCGCGGACGCCCTGCGAATACGGATTGTCATTTCGCGGTGCTTCGTCCGTAACGATTGGTTGTGAGGTCATTGTGAGAATGAATCGTCGTTAGACGTTCTGTTTTGCGGCGGTGGTTGTTTCGATTGCTTCGGTAATGATGTCGAGCGCCGTCTCGGCAAGGTCTTTAGTGAGCACGAGCGGCGGAAGCAGTCGGAGGATGTTACCGTACCGTCCCGCCTTCCACACGAGGACACCATGCTCGAAGCAGTAGTCTTGGATCGCATCGGCCATCTCTCCGTCGGGGTTCCCATCGGCATCGACGAACTCTGCACCGATGAACAGTCCCTTACCGCGAACCTGTCCTAGATGCGGATTCCCTTCGGCGGCTTCTTTCAGCCGGGTTTGGATGTATTCGCCGAGTTCACGAGCGTGTGCGAGCAAGTCGTGTTCCTGAATATACTCGATGGCACGGGTTCCTGCACGCATTCCGACGACGTGACCGCGATAGGTTCCGGCGTGGTCACCGGAGCCCCACGTATCGAGGGATTCGTCGTATATCGTCGCCGAGAGCGGGAAGCCGACGCCGCCGAGAGCTTTCGCGGAGGTCATGATGTCGGGCGTGACATCGTACCACTCGCTCGCCCACCACTGGCCAGACCGGCCGAGTCCGCTTTGAATCTCGTCGAAGATGAGCGGTATGTCGTTGTCGGTGGCGAGATCGCGCACACCCTTCAGGAATCCTTCCGGTGGTGTAATGACGCCGCCTTCTCCCTGAATGGGTTCGACGATGATGCCTGCTGGGTTTGCGAGTCCACCGTAGGGGTCTTCGAGAGTCGCTTGCAGTTCTTCGAGAGCGTGGTCGACCGCCTCTTGTGGGTCTTTGTCCTGTCCGAACGGATACGGATACGGTGAGTGAACAACGTCCGGGAGGAGCGGCGTGTAGCTCTCCTTGAACTTCTTGTTTGACGTGACGCTCATTGCACCACTCGTCGCACCGTGGTATGCGCCACGGAAGGCAATGAGACCGTCGCCGCCGGTGTTGTACTTCCCGAGCTTGATCGATGCCTCAACGGCGTCGCTGCCGGTGGGGCCGCCGAAGACGACTTTGTTGTTCCCCTGCAGTGAGCCCGGTGCGATCTCGTCGAGTTTCTCGATGAGTTCTAATCGAGCTTCCGTCGGGAAATCCACTGTGTGGACGAGTTTGTCCGTCTGCTCGTGAACGGCATCAAGTACGTAGGGGTTTCCGTGGCCGACGTTGAACACGCCGATCCCGGCGAACATATCGATGAAGGTGTTGCCGTCTACGTCACGAACCGTCGCTCCTTTTCCCTCATCGAATGCTATCGGGATGTCCTCGGGGTAGGCGACGGCACTGCTGTCGATGGCTTGTTGCTTTTCAATAAGTGCGCGCGACTTTGGGCCAGGGACTGAGTCAACTGACGGTGCGTCATCGAAATGAATCTCATCGATTGATGGTTCTGCTGCCATATGTGTGCCATTGTACAACAGTCATAAATAACTTGTCCACAGAAATCATCCAGGCCATACACAGATACTGATTTTTCGGCGGATTTAAAAACGAGAAAGAGAAACGACATTGCGTCCGTGAACAATTAAGTACCACGGGACTCCTTGTCTTGATAATGCTACACACAAAGGGGTCACATCTCACAATCGACGTAGGGACACAAACGACGGAGACTGAATCCATCGACGATGTTCTCGAATCGTTCATCGGCGGACGGGGCGTCGCAACCAAACTCGCTCACGACCGTATCCCATTCGACGTCGATCCGTTCGGTGTCGAAAATCGGTTGTTCTTCGCAACCGGCCCGATGCAAGCGTCGACGATGAGCTTTACCGGCCGAATGAATGCAACGGCAGTCTCGCCGCTCACCGACGGACTTGTCTCGTCGAACGCTGGCGGATTCATGTCGCGAAACTTCATTGATACCGGCCACGCAGCCGTTGAAATCACCGGTAAAAGCGACGAACTCGTGATTATCCATATTACCGACAGTGGCGTCGAGTTCGAATCGGTTCCGGACCTTTCCGGTGCGACCGTTCCTGAGACTGTCGCGTATCTCGACGACGAACATGATCTCGGTGCCGATCAAACTGCCGTTATCGGGCCGGCCGGCGAGAATTTGGTTCGCTTTGCCTCCATCATGACCTCCGAAGAGCGGGCCTTCGGTCGCGGTGGCCTCGGAGCAGTGCTCGGGTCGAAGAACGTGAAAGCACTCACCTTTGACGGCGATTCAGCACCAGACATCGAGATACCCGCCTCACAGATGGAAATTCACCGCGAGGCTGCGACGGACGACCACATAATGAAACAACAGGGAACGGTCGCGGTGATGGACCTCGCTAACGAACTGAACGGCCTTCCATCATACTATTTCTCCGAACAACAATTCGAAGGCGTCGAGGGAATCAATGGCGCTGCTGTCGAGGAGAAAAAATACAAGAAGGGTACCTGTTCTGCGTGTGCGTTCGCCTGTAAACTTCCGACGAAGGACGAGGAGCGTGGTGTCGAGACTGAAGGCCCTGAGTTCGAGGTTGCGATGGCGTTTGGGTCGAACTCCGGCGTCGACGATATCGTTGACGTAATGAAGTCGAACGAGTTGTGTGACAAATACGGGTTGGATGCGATCTCGGCGGGGAACACCGTTGCTGCCTATCTCGCTGCCCAAGAAGAATTCGGAAACGTCGACCTCATCCACGAGATGGTCGAGAAAATCGCCCACCGAGAGGGTGTCGGTGACGACCTTGCCGAAGGGATCGCTCGCGTTCACGACGACCTCGGTGTACCGAACTGGACTGTCAAGGGTATGGACTTTGCAGCTCACGAGGGACGCGTTCTCCACGGTCAAGGACTCTCGTACGCCGTCGCGAACCGTGGCGCAGACCACATGTATGCCGTGTTCTACTCACAGGAATACCCACTCGTCGACAAGGACGACGCGTACGACCCAACTGGATACGAAGGAAAACCACAACGACTCATCGAGAAGGAGAATCAGATGGCCGTCAACGATAGTGGTGTCGTCTGCAAATTTTCACGGGACTATATGACTCCTGAACGGTACGAGATGCTGTTCAGTGCTGACTTCGAGGACTTGCTCGCCGTTGGCGACCGCATTGTAACGCTCGAACGCCACTTTAACAACCAGCGCGGCTTCGACCGGTCGGATGATACACTCCCCTACGAGATTCCAGGCTTTGAGGACGCTTTGGAGGAGTACTACGAGCTTCGCGAATGGGACGATGGGGTTGTTCCTGACGAGCAGATCCCTGCGGAGTGACGGTCATCAGTCCGTTACACACGAATCGTAATCGCTGTACACAAAAAATTAAAATAGGTCTTCGACAAATACCCTTTCGAGAACAGGTAGCATGCCACAGACAGTGTTCACCGCCAGCGAGTACGAGAGACGAATCGAGCAGACAAAAGAGCGGATGCGTGAACGGGAACTCGACGCGCTCGTGATCGCCGACCCAGCGAACATGAACTATCTATCTGGCTACGATGGCTGGTCGTTTTACGTCCATCAAGCCGTCATCATCACGCAGGATCGCGACGAACCGGTCTGGGTTGGCCGCGGACAGGACGCCAATGGAGCGCGAGCGACGACGTGGCTGGCTGAGGAGAGCATTCGATCATACAGCGACGATCACGTCCAATCGCCATACGACCTGCACCCGATGGACTTCTTTGCGGAAGTGCTAGAAGACCTCGACGTCGACGAGGGCCGAATCGGATTGGAGATGGACGCGTACTACTTCACGGCGAAGTCCTACCTGCGCCTGCAAAAGAATCTCTCGAAGGCCGAGTTCGAGGACACGACCCTGCTCGTCAACTGGGTTCGCGTAACAAAATCCGAACAGGAACTCGACTACATGCGAGAGGCCGCACGCATCTCCGAAAACGCGATGGTCGCCGGGCTCGACGCCATCGAGGAGGGTGTCCCCGAGTCGGAAGCGGCGCGCGCAATCTACAACGCGCTCATCGATGGCACCGAGGACTACGGCGGCGATTACCCCTCTATCGTTCCACTCATGCCTTCCGGCGATCACACCGGAACCCCGCACCTGACGTGGACCGACCGTCCGTTTGAGCGAGGTGACCCGGTCATCATCGAACTCTCGGGTTGTCGCCACCGGTATCACTCGCCGCTTGCACGGACGACGTACGTGGGTGACCCCCCGCAGGAAATGCAAGACCGGATGGAAATCGTCGTCGAAGGCGTAAACGCCGCGCTTGACGTCGCTGAGCCGGGTGTCACCTGCGAGCGCGTCGAGAAGGCGTGGCGCAACGTCATTCAGAAGTACGACTTGGAGAAGGAGGAACGCATCGGCTACTCGATGGGGCTCGGCTACCCGCCGGACTGGGGTGAACACACCGCGAGCCTTCGACCGGGCGACGAGACGGTTCTCGAGGAGAACATGACGTTCCACATGATTCCCGGCCTCTGGTTCGACGACTTCGGGGTCGAACTCAGCGAGACGTTCCGCGTCACCTCGAACGGTGCCGAGGTTTTGGCTGACTTCCCTCAGAAGCTGTTCTCTACGTAACCATGACGAAAACAACGTCCGAAAATATCGACGCAACGGAGAGTGAAACGACGACGGAGTCAGCGCTTACGACCGCTCGTCGCCAACTAAAGCGCGCCGCGACACACGTAGATGTCGACGACGGCGTCGTTGAACGGTTGAAGCATCCCACGAAAGTCCAACGCGTCTCGGTGCCGCTCAAGCGTGATAACGGCGAGTTGGAGGTACTAACGGGATTCCGTGCACAACACGATGACGTTCGCGGCCCGTACAAAGGCGGTCTCCGGTACCATCCGGAGGTCACCGCCGATGAATGTATTGGCCTCTCGATGTGGATGACGTGGAAGTGCGCCGTCATGGATATCCCGTTCGGTGGCGGCAAGGGCGGTATCGCCGTCGATCCGAAGGAACTGAGCGACGAGGAAAAAGAACGACTGACACGTCGATTCGCCGAAGAGCTCCGAGACGTCGTTGGCCCGAAGCAGGACGTTCCGGCACCTGATATGGGAACCGACCCCCAGACGATGGCGTGGTTTATGGACGCCTACTCGATGCAGCATGGCGAGACGACGCCGGGCGTCGTCACAGGAAAGCCATCAGTCATCGGCGGTTCGTATGGTCGCGAAGAGGCACCAGGACGGAGCGTCGCGATCATCACGCGCGAAGCCATCGACTATTACGGCTGGAATCTCGACGAAACCACCGTCGCCGTGCAAGGATACGGGAGCGTGGGTGCGAACGCAGCTCGTTCGCTCGACAAGTGGGGTGCTGACGTCGTCGCCGTCTCCGACGTCAACGGTGCTATCCTCGATTCCGAAGGATTAGATACAAAAAGCGTCATGGGCCATGACGAGCGACCTGGCATGGTATCCGGCTACGACGCCCCTCAGCGGCTCTCGAACGAAGAACTGCTCGAACTCGACGTGGACGTACTCATTCCTGCGGCAGTTGGGAACGCGCTGACGGCCGATAACGCCGACGACGTGCAAGCCGACCTCATCGTCGAGGGAGCAAACGGTCCAACCACGTTCGCAGCGGACTCCATCTTCGAACAGCGTGACATTCCGGTTCTCCCGGATATCCTCGCCAACGCTGGCGGCGTGACTGTCTCGTATTTCGAGTGGCTGCAGGACATCAACCGCAGACAGTGGACACTTGACCGTGTGAACAACGAACTCGAATCAGAGATGCTGAAGGCATGGGATGCGGTGCGCGACGAAGTCGAAGCTCACGACGTGTCGTGGCGTGATGCCGCATACATGGTCGCACTCAGTCGCGTCGCAACGGCCAAAGAGGAACGCGGACTCTGGCCATAGCGGGTCATTCTGGCTCCCGTATTCTCTTTTTTGCAGTCGAGAAAGAAAGATGTCGGCTAGCTGCGGAGCGCTGCCGCGACCTTCTCGATCGGGTGGGTCGGCGTTTCACCGCCGTCTCTGTCTCCGAGTTGGGTTCGACAGGATGCACCAGGGGCGACGACTTCCTCACCGTCGCTCTCGTCGACCTGTTCGAAGAGGATGTTCGCGATCGCTTTGCTCATCGAGTAGTGTTCGGCCTCGTAACCGAACGACCCGGCCATCCCACAACACCCTGAGTCGAGCGCGTCAACCTCGTAGCCGGCGTCCTGAAGCACCGCAGTGGCGTGGTGATCTTTCTTCGTTGCCTTCTGGTGGCAGTGGCCGTGGTAGGTGAGCGACTTGGCGGGTGCGTCGAACGTGAGTTCGAACTCGAATCGGTCGAGATACTCGAGGATGCCGTAGGTGTTGGCCGCGACGCGTTCGACGTCACGACCCGACAGCAGGTCGAGATAGTCCGACTGCAGCATCACGGCGTCGGAGGGCTCAACGAGGACGACGTCCCAGCCGTTTTCGACTCGCGGGGCAAGAACGTCGACGTTCGTCGCTGCACGTTCCCGCGACAGGTCGAGAAACCCCTTCGAGTGCGCCGGTCGTCCGGTCGATGCGACGCCTTGGGCTATCCGAACGTGGATACCAGCCGATTCGAGTACGTGAACCGCTGCCTTCCCTGCCTCGGGGTGGTTGTAGTTCGTGTAGGTGTCTGGGAACAATAACACCTTGCGAGTCGCCTGTGATGCGGGAACCCGCGGGCCACCGCGAGCCTCGAACCACTCCTCGAAGCTCTGTCGGTGGAACCTCGGGAGCGACCGCTCCGGGGCGATACCGACGACCTTCTCAAGGACGACTCGTGCTCCGGGAATCTTCGCAGCCCAGTTGGAGATGGGGGCGACCCTCGACCCGAGTTGGTTGAGCGTGTCGATGTTCGCGAAGAGCCGGTCACGAAGATCCGCGCCGTGCTCCTCGTGGTGGGCGTGTTCGACTTCGGTCTTCAGTTTCGCCATGTCCACCTCGCTCGGGCAGTCGCGGGCACACCCCTTACAGCCAATACAAAGATCCATGATCTCGCGCATGAACTCGGTGTCGAGCGCGTCGTCGTCGAGATCGCCGCTCATCGCCTGTCGGAGCATGTTCGCTCGTCCGCGAGTCGCGACGCTCTCCTCTTCGGAGGCACGGTAGGTCGGGCACATCACCCCGCCGGTGGTCTCCTGCCCGCCGCGACAGCCACCACAGCCGTGACAGAGTTCAACCATCCCCTGAAAGCCGTTCTCGTTGTCCCAGTTCAACGCCGGATCGAACCCGGCGTCGAAGTCGTAGTTCTCACCGAATCGGAGGTTCTCTGTCATATCGACGTCGCCACAGACTTGACCCGGATTGAGAAGCCAGTCGGGGTCGAACGCCGACTTCAATTCACGAAACAGTTCCCAGACTTCCTCGCCGTACAGTTTCCGATTCCACTGGGTGCGTGCCCGACCGTCACCGTGTTCACCTGAGACTGAACCGTTGTACTCGACGACGAGGTCGGTCACAGCGTCGGAGATCGACTCCATCTGTGCGACGCCCGCCGGACTCTTGGTGTCGACGAGCGGTCGCATGTGCATGCATCCGGGACCGGCGTGCGCGTAGAACGAGGCGAACGTGTCGTTGTCTTCGAGTACCGCTTGGAAGTCGGCAACGTACTCCGCAAGGTTCTCGGTGGGGACGGCCGTGTCCTCGATGAACGAGATGTGCTTTGCGTCGGTCGTCCGCGAGAGGAGGATAGGCATCCCGCTCTTTCTGAGTTTCCAGAGCGTTGCCCGCTCCTCGGCGTCGTACGCTTCCAGCACGTCGAAGGCACGAACCGGGTCGTCGCTCGGTGCATCCGCATCGGTGTCCGCTTCGCCTTCGACGCTCGGGGTCGCAGTCGGCACACGGTCAGCCACCATATCCGCAATCTGCTGTCGACCGTGTGCCTCATCCTCCGCGTAGAATTCGACGAGTAGCGCCGTCTCGGTTTCCTCCGGGAGCATCGCTGCAACTGCTTCGAATTCCTCGGTATCGCGGGCGAGTTCGAGGAGGACGTCGTCGATGGCTTCGACGGCCGCAGGGTCGTGATTGCGGACGATGGTGTCGACGTCAGCCATCGCGTCCAGCAGATTGTGGTAGGTGAGTAATGCGACCGACTTCGTTTCGGGAACCGGTTCGAGCGAAATCGTTGCCGCCGTGATCACACCGAGTGTTCCCTCACTCCCAGCGAAGACACGAGCGAGGTTGACCGTTTCCGACGCTGCCTCCTGGACGAGTTGGTCGAGATTGTACCCCGAAACGTTGCGCTTCAGCTGTGGATACACCTCGCGAATCGTCTCGCTCTCCTCGTCGACGACACGACGGAGCGCATCGTAGATTCGGTTCTCGATGTCACCGTCGGCATCCGCGCGATTTCGGAGTTCGTCGAGCGTCACCTCACCGAATGTGGTGACCGTTCCGTCAGCGAGGACGACCTCAACCTCCTCGATATAGGCATCCGTCTTTCCGTACTTCAGCGAGTGCGCACCCGTGGAGTTGTTGCCGATAGCGCCGCCAACCGTGCTCCGGTTACCGGCCGCGGGATCCGGTGCGAACTTGAGGTCGTGAGGTTCCAGCGTCGCGTTGAGGTCTGCAAGCACTGTACCGGCTTGCACGTCGGCGACGCGAGTACTGGGGTCGACATCCACGAGGTCAGTCATGTAGACGGTCATGTCGAGCACCACGGCCTCGTTTGTCGCCTGACCAGCTAAACTCGTGCCGCCTCCGCGTGGGAGGATCGGAATCCCACGGTCGGCACAGTAGTCGACGACGGCGGCGACGTCGTCAGTCGACCGTGGAAAGACGACGCCAACAGGTGTGACCTCATAGGCAGAGGCGTCGGTCGCATACAGCTGTCGGGAGTACTCGTCGAACCGGACGTCGCCATCGACGAGCGTTTCGAGGTTCTCGGCGAGTTCGTGTTGATCCACAGACCCACCAGTATAGTCATACGCCGCTCGGGAATCACTGGCGGGGTCATCGGAGCCTGCGTCGTCTCGTAGATGGGAGTTCTGCGTCGCCATTGGTGGTCAGTTCGACTCCGGTGCGAGTACCTGGTTCACCAAGTCGTCACCGGAGTCGAGTCGAGCAACGTTCTCGGTAACGATGTCGGCGAGACGGTTCCAATGTTTCGGTGTATGGCCACCGGTATGCGGGGTAATGAGACAGTTCTCGAGGCCCCACAGCGGATGGTCGCTGGGCAACGGTTCAGGGTCGGTCACGTCGAGTGCTGCGCCGCGAATTTTGTTCGAGCGAAGCGCAGAGACTAACGCAGTCGTATCGACGATACCGCCACGAGCAGTGTTGACGAGGACGCTGTCTGTCGGCATCGTCGCTAACTCTTCACTGCCGATGAGGTTGCGCGTGAGGTCGTTGAGTGGGCAAGCGATGACGACATAGTCACTTTGGGAGAGCGCTCGGTGGATATCGTCCTCGTCGAAACCGAGGACTTCGTCGGTCGGGCCACCCTTCGAGGGCGTATAACGAATACCGATGGTCTCGACCTCGAATCCCTGCAGTCGCTGAACGACTGCCTGACCGATCGAACCGAGTCCGATAACCGTCACCGTGCTGTCGGTGAATTCGTTCGATTGGAAGTGCCGCCATTGGCCTTGCTGTTTGCGCCGCCATCCCTCGTGAAGCCGGCGGGTAAAAACGAGCATATTTCCGATGGCCTGTTCGGCGATACCCGGAGCGTGAATTCCGCCAGCGTTCGTGACAGCGACGCCCTGTGCCTCGAGTTCATCCATTGGAACGTGATCCGTACCGGCGAACGTACAGGCGAACAATTCGAGGTTGGTTGTCCGTTCGAGGAGATCTTCGTCGAGAGAGATTCCTGTGACGATACGGGCGTCTTCGACGAGTTCCCGTTCTTGTTTCGGCGTGCGAGCAAGCGCGACCGTCTCTTCCGGCAGGCGGTCGCGAAGCTGTTTGGCGTACGATTCCATCGATAATCCTTCCGTCCCCTCTCGGAGGACGACAACATCGGCGTTCTCACTCATGTTAGGTCACAATTGCGTCTAGGGAGACGCGTGTCGGTAGTGTGGTGATTGTCACTACTTCACTTAGTCTTTTTGTGTATTCGGCATCAACGAATGTTGTGTACCGTTAAGTGTGTGGAGTGTGAATGTGGCCCATATGTCGGCCCCGATCGCAGACCGATTGGTATCGTTACGACGCGACCTGCATCAGCATCCTGAACCGGCGTGGCGAGAGTTCTACACCACATGTCGTCTGGTCGAAGAGATACGTCAAATCGGCGCGGACGATATCGCTGTCGGACCCGATGCCTACGACCCAGCTGACCGAATGGCCGAACCCGAAGCGGACGACCTAAACCGGTGGATAGAGCGAGCACGCGAACGAGGAGCTGACGACGAGCTTCTGGAGAAAATGGCAGGTGGAAACACAGGCGTCGTCGCCGTCCTCGACAAAGGCGATGGCCCATCGGTCGGACTCCGCGTCGATATCGATGCGTTGTTTATCGAGGAGTCAACCGACGAGGAACACCACCCTGCGGCAGAAGGGTTCCGCTCGGCATACGACGAATCGATGCACGCCTGTGGACACGATGTCCATATGACGTGGGGCCTCGCCGTGCTGGACTCCATCAAGGACAGCGAGTTCGAGGGAACGTTCACGGTGTTCTTCCAGCCTGCGGAAGAAGTCTCCGGTGGCGGCCATCCGATGGCAGAGAGCGAGTACTGCGCCAACCTCGATTACCTCTTTGCAGTGCATGTCGGTCTCGACCACCCGACAGGCGAGGTTGTTGCAGGCATCGAACGTCCTCTTGCAATGTGCCACGTGGACGCGACGTTTGAAGGAACAGCAGCACATGCGGGTAAGCATCCGAACGAGGGGGACAACGCGATGCAGGCGCTCGGAACCGCTATTCAGAACACGTACGCAATTCCGCGCCATAGCGATGGGATGACGCGAGTCAACATTGGACGAGCAGAGGGAGGCACTGCAAGTAACGTCATCGCCGACGAGGTTACTGTACTCGGGGAAGCACGCGGTGAGACGACAGCACTCATGGAGTACATGAAAGAGGAACTCGTCGAAACGCTTCGCACCTCCGCAACGATGCATGGCTGTGACGCCGATATCGAAATCGTCAGTGAGTCGCCCCGTGCTGACAGCGACCCGGAACTCGTTGACGTCGTCGCCGATGTCGCTGCAGACGTCGATGGCGTCGACACGGTGCTTCCGACCGCCGACTTCGGGGCAAGTGAAGACGCCACGTTCCTGATGGAGCGAGTCCAAGAGAACGGTGGCTCCGCGACCTATCTAATCGTTGGTACGGACCACCCGACGAGTCACCACACGTCGACGTTCGACGTAGACGAAACAAGTCTCCCGATTGGCGTCGAAGTGCTGACGAAGTCCGCCCTATCCGTGAGTGAGAGTATATGAGCGACCAGAGTGCACGCGATATCGTCACCGACGATGACATCGCGTTAGCCCACGATAGAATCGACGATATCGTCAACCGGACGCCGGTAGATATCTCGACGACCTTTGCCGAGATGAGTGGTGCGACCTCAGTCGGTCTCAAGCTCGAGAACATGCAACGGACGGGGTCGTTCAAGATTCGCGGAGCGTATAATACAATGGCCCAGCTCTCGGATGAAGTGAAAGAACGCGGCGTCATCGCATCTAGTGCTGGAAACCACGCACAAGGTGTTGCACTCGCAGGAGACCGTCTCGGTATCGAGACGACAATCGTCGTTCCAGAAGTGACACCAGCAGCAAAGATCGAGGCGACGCGCGGGTACGGAGCCGAGGTCATCGTCGAAGGTGAGATATACGAAGATTCCTACGAATACGCATTGGAACGTGCCGACGAGGATAATCTGGAGTTCGTCCATCCGTTCAACGACGAAGGCGTCATCGCTGGACAAGGGACTATCGGTCGGGAACTACTCGAGCAATATCCAGACCTCGATACAGTCCTCGTCTCTATCGGCGGTGGTGGTCTCATCTCCGGAATTGCGACCGTTCTCAAGCACCACGACCGGTCGATTCGAGTCATCGGTGTACAACCAGTAGGCGCGTATCACGCGAAACCCTCACTGGAACACGACGAGATACGCGAGCTTTCCGAGATCGACACGGTTGCCGAGGGTATCGCTGACACCCGTCTACTCGAAAAGACGTTCGCCGTCATTCGTGAGTATGTCGACGACGTGGTATCGGTGAGCGATTTGCAGATGAGTGTTGCACTGACGCTGCTCGCAGAACGGGCGAAAACGGTCGTCGAGACGGCCGGTGCAGCGCCTGTCGCAGCACTTCTTTCGGATGCGGTCGATGTCGAAGGTGAACACGTTGCCGCCATCGTCTCAGGCGGCAACGTGAACCTCACCGAGCACAGCGAACTCACAAAAACTGGCCTAATGCAACTCGGCCGGTATGCCAAAGTCGAAATCGCCGTCGCCACCTGGCCGACCGGCGTGAGTGCAGTAACGAACGTGATAGAGTCGCAGGGGGCGGAATTGGATGTGCTCGAACGAACGCGTCGAACCGCTCAGGACGATCCCAATCGGACGCCCATTAGAGTAGGCATCGAAGGGAGTAGCACGGAACATCTCCAGTCGGTCATCGACGCACTCGATTCACTTGGTCAAATATCCGTCACTTCACACACGCTCAACTAAGTCGATATTCATTCGGCTTGCATTGGCAGCGTCTATCCGCTTCGGGATGCAGACGTTTCAGTCAAACACGACCTGTTGCAAGAAAATGACGGGACGATACTCACCATCCGAATACAACGGAAAAACAGCCAGGCAAAACCAGGCCTATCGTGCCGCGTCGATCGCCTCGGTGAAGATACAGACGCCGAGTTCGATTTCTCGTTCAGTGGAGTCCAACGGTGGGAGAAGTCGAATCGTCTTCGCCCCACAACCGAGCGTGAGGAGTCCGCGTTTGAGTGCCTCCTGGACGACAGTATCCCGACGCTCCGACGTGTCGAATTCGATGGCGAGCATGAGACCTTTCCCACGCACGTCTTCGACGTAATCGGGCGCATCGTCACGCAGTAGTTCTTTCGTCTGTTCACCGCGAACCGTCGCGTTGGCGAGCAGGTCGTGTTCTTCGATGGCCTCCAGTGTGAACACGCCCTGCATCGAAGAGAGGATGTCGCCACCGCCGAACGTCGATCCGAGGCGGTTCTTTTCGCTCGGGAAGACGTCCGATCGGGAGATGGTTGCACCGACACGGAGTGCCTTTGCACTGGCGATGATGTCCGGTTCGATCGGATAGTGGTCCGAGGCCCAGATTTCGCCGGTTCGGCCGATACCGGATTGTATTTCGTCCACGACGAGTGGGATGTCGTACTTCTCTTTGACGTCTTGGACTTCCTGCATAAACTCGGTGCTGGGGAATCGATAGCCACCGACGCCTTGAATCGGTTCAAGGATGATAAATGCGACCTCATCAGGGTTGATATGGCCGCGCTTTGGATGTAGCATGGTTCGGAGTTGAGAACCTTCACCAGCGAAGAACCCACAATCGCAGGTCTCGGAACCACTTCCCTTGTCATCACAGAATGGTACCATCCGCATTCCGGAGAGTTCGGGATAGTGCCGGGTATAAACTTCCTTCGAGCGAGTCACCGAGAGCGTCCCGAACGTCCGACCATGGAAGCTATTCTGAAAGGCAAATCCATGCTTTGCCTCTGGAGTATTATCGTAAGAGATCTTCATACTGTTTTCAACGGCCTCTGCCCCGGAATTCGAGAGAAACACCGTGTCCATCCCGTACTGGCTGGAGACGTCACATAGTTTCTCCATGAGATGACTCGACCCAGGGATATCCGACGACCGAGGTGTCTCACCCGCCCCGAAGTACATATCTTGTCCCGCAATCTTCATTGGTTCGACGAGGTCGAATTTTTGGAGTTTGTCGAGAATCTTCTCGTTGTTGTAGCCGAGTGGAGCGGCACCGATATGACAGGTGAAGTCGAGCAAGACGTTCCCATCGACATCGGTTACGAACGGTCCGTCAGCTTCTCGAGTGATATCCCAGACGAATTCATGTGAGTATTCGCTCGGTGCAGCGTGTTTCGTGTGAAAGTCGATCCACTCTTTCGCGTTCGGTCCAGGTAGAGCATCTGCTGTAGGCTCCGCGGTATGCCTATCCATACACAACAAGTGTGAACACCATACATTAAATCTGATGGTGATCATTTGTTCCGAACCATCCGTATCCTTTGACGCTGGGAGACGGCACAATAACGCCTACAGACCGAACAGTTTTGTTCCAACGAGCACCCCAGACTGCTCGACGTGACCGACGAGAGTCACGACAACGCCGCTGAATACCACTACGTCGTCACGGTGGACGACGTGACAGACGATACGATAGTTTACATCTGCACGTACCACATTCACCGGATCGCCATCTGCAAGAACATGGTTGCCGTTGAAAAACCAATTGACGACTGGACACTCAACATCTTCCCTTCGGAAAACGATTCGTGGTGACAAATGTATAAAAATATAGTAGAAAATAGAGGGGATATATTGTATAAATAGAACAATATATGTTGGAACGATCTACTTCTATCGATTGTGGCTTCATTTTTAGAGTAATTCTTTTCCAAGGTATGAAACCAGATACAGTTCACTTCATCTGATTATACCGCAAATAAGGCCGGATACCTAATTTTAAAATAAAAATTAAATCATTGGTATTCGATTTTAATTGGTCACCAAACTGTTCTGCCACGTCAATATTGCAGGATAAACCAAATATCATAACTTTAGTATTTATTTTCTTATATATTCTATTCATATTCGTTTAATGGAAGAATGCCATAATACGAGTGAAACAATACAATTCAACTAGTTTACTATTTCAGACAACCCTGGAGAGATCTTTCTAAACAGTGGTAGGGTTAGTGTCCCAACACTTAGAAGCAAGATAATGAGCGCAATTGGACTCTGATAGAAAATGTCGAATGATCCCCCAGACAGGGAAAGAGACCGCCGAAGGTTCTCTTCTGCGATCGGCGCAAGGATCAATCCAAGAACCATTGGTGCAAGAGGGTATCCACGCAGTCGTAGAACATATCCTATGGCACCTGCACCTAACATTATCCACGCGTCGAAGACGTTTCCTCGAAGTGCAATTGCACCAATCATACAGAGCACGAATATCGCTGGCCAGAGCAGGGATTCGCGAATATTGATCAAACGAACCCAGTAATGGGCCCCAAGCAACCCGAATATTAGTATAAACACATAGATGAGAAGGAATCCCATGAATATCTCATACAACAACCCAGTTTGGTCTTGATAGAGAGCTGGACCTGGTTGGATATCATGCACTGCAAGAGCACCGATTAAAATCGCTGAAACAGAGTCACCGGGAATTCCAAGCGTGAGTGTCGGAATGAGGGCTCCACCAGTGCTTGCGTTGTTTCCGGACTCAGCTGCGGCAATACCTCGTACGTTTCCTTCCCCAAACGATGGCGTAGCGTCCTTGATCCATCTCGTTGCCTCGTTGTAAGTGATAAAGGACGCAATGTCACCGCCTGCACCTGGAATAGCACCGATAATGACTCCGCCGATTCCAGACATTACAGACACAGGCGCAATGGACTTTAGGTCGGAAACCGATGGAATGATTCCCTCTATTTCTTGATCAACTTTTTTTCGGTCTCCGTCAATCCCTTCAGAGTATGACTTTAGCCCCTCTGCAATCCCGAATAGCCCAATCATCACAGCGATGAATTGGACTCCCGTGAGTAGCTCTGGAACCCCAAATGTAAATCGTTGGAATCCTGTGATTGGATCGATACCAACCGTTGCAACAAGCATGCCCAACAATCCGGACATCATTCCTTTTGTTAGCGAATCACTGCTTACACTGGCGATAATTGTCAACCCAAAGAATGCCAATGCGAAGAACTCTGGTGACCGAAATCGCAGGGCAGCGTTTGCAATAACGGGAGAAAAGAACATCAGGCCAAGCACGCTAATTATGCCCCCTACAAACGAGGCAACCGTGCTAATTCTGATCGCCCTTCCCGCTTCGCCTTTTTGAGAAAGCGGATAGCCATCAAAGATCGTCGCTGCAGCCGAGGGAGTTCCCGGTGTACGAATCAGAACTGCGGGAATAGATCCCGAATATACTGCACCTCCGTAAATTCCCAATAACAGCATCATTCCATTCGTAGGGTCCATGGTAAATGTGAACGATAGTAGAACTGCAACAGTCATTGTTGCCGTCATTCCTGGAATCGAACCCATGAATATTCCGAGGAGTATTCCTGAAACCATCAAGAGTAGTGTGAATGGGTTCAGAATTGTTGTGAAGCCATGGATGATGTTATCTATCATAAGATCACCCCAAGGGGAAGCGTCGGGAGTAATCTTGAGAATGGTATTATTCCCTCAGGAAGTCGTACGAGGAAAAACCGGCTGAAGATATAAAACAACGCCACTGGAAGGCAGATCGATATCGATATAATCGTGATTTTTGAACGGATTCCAGAATAGTAGAGTATGATGGGCAAAAACGCTATCGTTCCTACTAAAAAGCCCAGTATCGGCATTAAGCCTAGATAGAGTAATAGGAGTATGAAGACTAAAACAGCAGCTTTGAAATCAAAATTACTCATCTCAAGTTCAGTATCATCGTCAACCATCAGATCCACAACTGCAAATACAATTATCCCAGCCGAAATGATAATTGGGAAAAATCCCGGTCCTACTTGACCGTTACTTGGAAATTGACTAGCAAACAGTATCACTGCTGTCGATACAGCTATGAACACCAACGCGAGCGGATTTGACCTGATTTTTTCTTTATTAATAACCATGTGGTATTTTCACCCTTAACTACGATTTACGCTTCTCAGTGTACACTGAGGTCTTGGACATCAACTCAGTGGCATCGAATACAGGATAATCTCCTGTGACTGAGGATGATTGGTTCCAATGATTGTTCCACCGAGTATTTATTCTCACCATACTTCAGGCACTTTCTTGGTAAATTTTCTCAAGGCACTATATAAACATACTGGTATGGAATAACTTGCAGTAGTTAGGTGTTCGACAAGTTTGGATTGCTTCATCGAATTCTATACATTTTCGACACTACGATGAAACTATCTCTCACTACTTCATTTATTCAGATTTTCGATGCTATTTGTTAATATCGAGATCTTTGACAAGCTGACCATAATACTTGTACTTCTGATCGAGGAATTTCTTTAGCTCGTCAGGCCCACGTTTGACTCTCATAAAGTTATTATTCCCCATGAATTTTTTGAACTTTTTATCTTCATATACTGAATTATATGTTTCAACGATTGAATCACGGACATCATTCGGTAGGTCTTTCGGTCCGAAGTGAGCCAGCCATGAGCCGATTACGATGTCTACACCCTGTTGTTTCATCGTTGGAGTTTGAGGGAGTGAGTCAAGCTTTTCATCATACATCACACCAAGCGATTTGAGCGATCCATCTCGAACCTGTGGTGCTACCTCGACGGCCCCAACCGTTGCACAATCGACCTCTCCGTTTAATGTGGCTGTTATCGCAGGTTTCGCGCCATCGTATGGGACGTGTTTGACATCGATTCCTGCCTCATGCACAAATGCAGCACCCGCCATATGCCATGAAGAACCTGTACCAGAGTTCGCCATTTTTATTTTCCCGGGATTTGATTTCGCGAAGGAGAGGAATTTATCTAGGGATTTATATTTCGAGTTCTCATGTACGACGATGGTTGCCGGCATCTGAGTGTACTGCATGATCGGCGTAATGTCATCAGGAGATAAATCTGCGATCCCAAGATGTTCGAATAAACAAATTTCTGGTGCAGTACATCCGAGGGTGAGTCCATTGGGTTTTGCATTAGCCACCGCATTCATCCCAACCGAACCGGATCCACCCGTTTGATTTTTAACATTCCACGACACCTCTGTGTGATTTTCAGCTGCGTCAGCCACAGCTCGGCTTGTTCGATCCGACCCTCCTCCGGCTGCCCATGGAGCGATGATCTCCATTTGTCCGGATGGCCAACTTTGGCTGCTACTTCTCGATAGCTTATCTAGACAGCCAGCGGTACTGATGACTCCAACTCCGCTAACTGCTTTGACGAAATTACGCCGTCTGACGCTCGTTTGGTTGCGAGACTCTTCATTTTCTACACGGCCGGGTGACTGGTTACCAACCATCTCACTCCCATGGTGTAGAGACTATTATTTAGCTTTTTCTTTGTGAATATTACACTTTTTCTGAATTTTTAAATCGGTCATTAAATTATGGACTATTGTGCCGTAATACATTCGGATGGTTGAATGGAACTCTTTCTCCCCCCCCAAAACCTCCTGAATTTTCTTCGTACGAGCCTTCAGTTTGAGTTGTGAGATACACTAGCGAAACAGTAATATGGTATAGTGGACATGACTGCATATGGTAATCGTTGCAGCAGTGGATAGTTCCGCTAGAGCAGCCTATACAGTAGATGAAGCAGAGCAACTAGCACGAGCATTTGATGACTCGCTCCATGTTGTTCACGCACTAACCCGGTCGGAATTTGTGGACTTAGGCAAAACCAACGCTCAAGCAGGTGAGCCACTGGATATGGATCAAATACGCGGTGCGGCGGCAGAGATGGCAGAGGAAGCGATATCAGATAAAGAGATCCAGTATGAAGCTGTTGGCTTAGTTGGCGATCCAGCGGATACAATCGTTGAGTATGCTAGCGATCAAGATGCCCGGTATATCGTTGTGAGTCCTCGAAAAAGATCTCCCACCGGAAAGGTACTGTTTGGGAGTTTTGCTCAGTCGGTATTATTGGAAGCTAGCTGTCCAGTCGTTACCTGCATAAAGGAAAATACTACTAAGGTCTAGGATCCCATTCACGTTCGACGAGGAAATCATCGAGTTTCTGTTTCGGGTTGTCGAAGACGTTTGCCCCATGAAACACTAACACCGTGTTAAAGTCGTATTGGAGCAGATCGTAAAGGTTGAGCTCCGCTGCTTTATGATCATCGTTGAACAACGCCGGCGGTGGGAGAAGATACCCCTCCGGTAGCCCTGCTCGATCTGAACCATCAAGCGAATCTCCAGAGATGAGAATATCTCGATTCGTCAATAATAGCGCAGACGTAGCTTCAGTATGACCCGGAACTTGGATTACCTGAATATCCCCATCAAGGGTATCACCGTCTTCGAAGCGTACATCCGGTTCATAGTCGATTGCCTCGTAGAGCTTTGATTCATTATCGGCTGCGACCAATTCCGGGTCAAATTCCTCCATCACGTACGGAAGTCCGCCGTGGTGACCGTGATCGCCGTGAGTAAGAATTACTCTATCTATTGTCTCAAACTCGTCTCTCAGTGTTTCGACTAGTTCTTCACCGTTTTCATCGAATGCTGTATCGATAAGTGTCGTCTTGCCTTTCGGAATGTCTTCCAACACGTATACACGAACGTGTTCGAACTGGATTTTGTAAATCCCATCAATTACTGATTCTGCGCTCATTGCGGATAATCATGCCTTTCCGTATCGCATAAAACTAACGGTAAAATTAGCAACTTACAGTTATAAGAGGCTGTCCGGCCGTCTGAGACAATTAAGAATCTAACTTTTCCGTGCCACACTTCAATATGATTGAAACAACCGGTGTTCTTAATAGGGGCTATATACGAGTACAGTGTATGAATAATGAAGAAGAAACGGCCGGACAACGGCTCAAAAGTGTAGATCAGTCTTTCCGAATTATTGAATACCTTCGCGAGAATGGACCGGTAACCCTCTCAAAGATCACTGACGATTTAGAACTCCCCATGAGCACGGCTCACGTTCATCTATCTACTCTTGTGGAAAACGAATATGTGATCAAGTCAGATAGGGAGTACCGATGTAGTCTTCGATTTCTCCATATCGGTGGTGAGCTACGTGATAAGTTTTCACTTTTCCAAGCTGCAAAAGACGAGGTCGACGAACTGTCTGATACTCTTGGAGAGTACGCTAATGTTGGTACCATCGAGAATGGTTATATGGTTCAGCTGTATAAATCACGAAACTCGTCGTCTATTGATGATAATGCCCCGCTTGGCTCTCATTTGTATTTGCATTCCACAGGCTTGGGCAAGGCAATGCTCTCTCAGCTTTCCCAGGAGAGACTTAACATGATACTTGATCTTCGTGGGTTGCCTCAACTAACCCCAACTACGATTACGGATCGCCAAGCACTGGAGGAAGAATTAGCAGATATTCGAGATCGTGGATACGCTGTCAACCGTAGTGAACACTTCACAGGTGTCTGTGCAGTAGCTGTTCCAATATTATCGGAGAATAATGAGGTGATCGGTGCAATAAGCGCTAGCGGACCAATTAGCCGAATGGGTAACGAACGCATTGAGGACGAAATTGCACCAGCACTCTTCGATAAGCAGAATTTCATCGAACTAAAAATCAAACAATAAAGAGCCAGTGTGTCTTCTCCGTCATATTTCATAACAAAACTAAGGATGTAATCGAAGGGTTCGTATCCATTACAATACTATTTTTGTAAAGGACTGGTGACGACCACCACTCTCGGTTGATTTCTTCAATAATAATGAAGTCCCAACAACTCGGGATGGTTTCTACTTTCCCCGACGCCGAAATAGTACTCATCTCTAGCGTCATAACTGGTTTCAAGGTGTATTATTGGTTATCAACGTCTATATTGCCTGGTTTGTATCCAATTCGTACATGCTCTCCGATAGCAGATGTACGAAGATATCTCAAGTCGACCGAAAATATATATAACAGAAGTACGTCGTTGAGCACGTCGATGAGCAAGCAAAAAGTCCTAGTGACGGGACCGTTTGGAGAAGCTGGGGAAGCGATTCTCAACTATCTCCTGGAAGAGGACCAATATGAGTTCACGTTCCTCAATCGTAGTGATCATCCAGAATATGAGACTCATGTTGCTGATATCGCAAACTACGACGCAATTCGTCCGGCCTTCGACGGTCAGGATGCGGTAATTCATTTAGCTGCACAGTCAGATGCTGGTGCGGACTTCGAAGGTATCGTTGATCCAAATATCATCGGTACTTACAACGTCCTCAAAGCGATGAAAGATGCGAATGTTCAGAAACTCATTTTTGCCTCGTCACAACGGGTGATGGGGCTCTACGAGGAAGATCATGCTCCAGAACTCTTCGAAGAGGATTATCCGACTCGGTTTGACCCTCTGAGACTCACTCATGAGACGCTTCCGAAACCGGATGGGTATTATGGGGCTTCCAAAGTATTCGGTGAGAACATTTGTCGAGTACATGCACGACGTGAGGGAGCACCAGAGCAGGTGTATTCGCTTCGTATTTCAAGTGTACGAACGGAGGAATATGATCACCCATACGGAGATGCTGAGCGTGGCGTCGATCGCTCTGATGACGATAAACTGACCGATGAAGACGAAGTCTGGGATCAGTCACAAACAGGATCATGGGAACGTGGCAGTGACGAGTATGAAGCGATGGTAAGACGTCTGAAAGCTTCCTGGACTTCCCAGCGAGACTTTGCACATCTGCTTGAGTGCTGCCTTGAAGATGAGACAGTGATCTACGATACATTCTACGCTGTCAGTGGAAATGCTGCTCGCTGGTTTGGTATTGAACATGCACAGGCGGTTCTCGGCTATGAACCGAAGGATGATGCTTCCGAGTGGGATCATCCACCTGCAGTCGAACACACATCCGAGTAGCCTCCATTGTCGATCAAAACGAAGCCCGATCGGCGGTCTTGCATCCATAACAGTTTGAAATTTTCGCAGATTCACTGATACTGAGGTCGTCGGTTTTGAAAAATAGTAAAGCTCCCAAGAACCGCAACCAATCATTGATTTCACCTATTACACTGATTTGGGCCCCGCTTTAGAGTTCAGAGATGTCGAAAACGGGCTTCGCGGTTTCGCTGGAAAGAAATGCCTCGAATGCTTCTTCAGCATCGAGAAGTGAAAATCGGTTATCGATGAAAGTCTCGGCATCGACATCACCGGATTGTATCATGCGGAATGCACGCTCGAAATCATCGTACAGAGCTCCGTAAGTACATTGAATATCGATTTCAGAACGCACAAGCGGTGTGTAGGCCATAGTGACTTCACCGGTTTGACCAACTAGAACGATTTGTCCCCCTTTTCTCACCTCTTCGACAGCCGTAGTTAATCCAGAAGGATGTCCTGTAGTGTCAAATATGACATCGTAGCCAGCACCGTCTGTTTTGTCCCTCCGAACAGATTCTAAATCATCATCTCCAGCGTTGATGATTTCAAACCCGAGTTTCCGGGCAAGAGGTAAGCGATAGTTTGCATCTCGACCAACTCCCGAAACTACAACATCCCCACCCTGAGCGTCAGCGATTTGGGCGGTTAGCAGTCCAATTGGGCCAGGACCTTCGACAAGAACCCGGTCACCGGGCTCAACTCTTGAATTTTTTGCGACAGCACGTACAGCAATAGCCGCTGGTTCTGCTATTGCCGCATGGTTCAGGTGAACGTCATTTGGTACAGGATGAAGGACGTCCTCGGGGACAGCAATATATTTCTCATAGGCACCATCGTGGTCGATACCAGTGAGTGCCGTATTTTGGCAGATGTTTTCCTCGCCAATTTGACATTGGTAGCAGTCTCCACACGGTCGAATTGGTCGCTCAACCACGTGGTCACCGATACTGTAGCCAGAGACATTTGCACCTCTCTCTACAACGCGTCCTGCATATTCATGACCAATGACGGTTGGAAGGTTCATCCGTTCGAAAGCAGACTTGAATTTGTAGATACCGGCATCACTTCCGCAGAGACCTGCGTGCTTGACTTCAACGAGCACTTCGTTCTCTGCTGGTGTCGGGTGGGGGCGATCTATGAGTTGCATAGCGCCTTCGTTACGCGCAACTTTGGCTAATCCACGCATGGTCGTTTCTCACGTCCCGATGACTATAGTTTTATTGATTAGGTCAGTTATTCTCCTCAAATTACGGTACTATTGATGATAGACCTCGGCGTTTGACCTCTCGTTGTTATTGGTCTGGAGTGAATAGCATTCCCATCGTTTAAAGTATTCAAATTTACAATTGTATTTTGAAATAAATCGACAGTTTAAAATGACCTGAGGACACGAACTCTATTATGCATACGGTAGAGACGAATGTAAATAGACCAGAGTATGAGATTGTTTCCGGATTTGAGGGTGTCCCGAGTTCGATTGTGTCCGACGTGACTGGGAATGTTGGGCTAGCTATGGACTCTGGTATGAAGCCTATCTACAGTGGCGCTGAATTGGCTGGAACTGCGATAACTGTAAAAGCCTCACCAGGTGATAATCTAATCATTCACAAAGCAATCACGCTGGCGGAACCAGGGGATGTCCTCGTAATCGATGCAAATGGATATGTGGAAACTGGCCACTTAGGGGAACTTATGTGTACATCCTGTAAGGCAAATGATCTTGCGGGTATCGTAATCGATGGTGCCATTCGAGATCGCAAGGAGATAGAAGAGATGGAATTTCCCGTTTATGCTCGGGGTATTCATCCACAAGGGCCACTCAAGCAGGATCCTGGTTCGATCAATGTCACGATTTCCTGTGGGGGTGTGACTGTCGAACCAGGTGATATCGTAGTGGGAGACGACGAGGGTTTAGCAATCGTCCCGTCGGAGAACGCCGAGTCGGTTCTCCAACGGTCTCATGAGAAAATTGATGCCGAAAATAATATCCGAGAACGTATTCAGAACGGTGATTATCTCTTTGAGATCAGCGGTTACGACGAACTGTACGAGAATCTTGACGTGATCGGGCCTGAGGATTCAGCTCAGTAATGATACAGCTCAATGATCATCCGTAGTATTCATTCCCATTAGGAATAGAACGGGGAATATTATAGATGTGACACTTTGGCTTAAAGACATCGAAAGCGTTCTAACTGTCACACATCTCTACGTATAGTATTTGCTACAGCATACTTGGATGAACTATTCACGGAAATACTAGTTTGCTCAGCGTATCTGGTTTCCATTAAGCTACTGTTTCAAAATTCACATCTCTCTGTCTGGAAGCAGTGGTTCAATTACGCGCAGCTCTTTTTCGGCAGCAACTGCTCGAACTACTTGCATCGTTTCTTCGATTTCGCCAGACGCGGTCGCAAGTTGCAGTCGAGCGCTAGAGGTGTCCTTCGTTCCTTTAGGTGCGGACAACGAGAGTTCTGTCACGGATGTATTGCTCTCATTGCGAATTTGAGTAAGCGTATCTGAGAGGTCTGTATCAACTAAATGTCCGGACAAAATAATTGTAACCGATGTACTATATCGTTCTGTACCTGCTTGCACAACTTTGATTCCTGCGTTGCGTAGCGCGTCTATAATCGCATTATACCGCTCAGATGTTGCCTCAAGATCCACTTCAACCGGAATATGGCCTCGTGGTGTAATATTCCCTCGTTCATGGTATATCGAGAGTAAATTCCCACCATTCTCAGCGATCGGTTCAAGAGCTCGAAGTAGCTCACCCGGTTCATCAACTAACTCAAGTCGAATTGTATGAGCCTGTATCTCGCTTTGAATATCAGTCATTCCTTCCAATCTCCTTTTTGTGCGGTCTATTCATGGGTCAAATCACGAACTCCCGGATATATAAATGCCACCGATGCCATCTCTTTTGTAACAACCCTCACAGCTTCCCTGCTCGAACGAGTATTTATTCCAAATATTCTTCTTCAGTATATTTGGCCACCATTGCTCAAAGCAAGGCTTTAAACCCGTATTTTCTGCAGACCTATTATTTTGAGACAGAATGTTTTATACCCTATAACGTGGTGTTCTATTTCATGGATTACGATGATCTCGTCCTCATCGCTGAAGTAGACGAGTTACTTTCCGAACCAACGGTTCAATCTTATGCCGATGCGGTTGCGCTCCAATTTTCGGATACTGAAAGTATCGTTGGTCAATTAGAAAGTTACTCTGGTGAACTACCGATCGTCATCACAACCCATGCAGATGGGGATAACACTCCATTCTCGGACTCTGAAATTGACTCTCTTCAAACAGTAGTAGAGTATGATCCTGTTGAAGCGATTGTCATCGAGTTGGATGATGCTCAGAAAGAGAATCGATTAATAAAAAATCTCAATTCTGCCAACGTAGATGTAATAATTTCAAATATCAACCATTCGCAGACACCAAGTAAATCTGATCTTATGTCTATAATCATGGAAGCAGCAAAGTATGGAGATGCCGTTTACATACAGACGACGGCAAAGACCACAAATGACACCTCAACACTCCTCTCAGTGATTAATGACGCAACAGAGAAGGATGTAATCGTCGGTGGTATTGCAACTGGCGAGATAGGCCGACATACACGTGCTATCGCGCCGTTTTACGGTTCAAAGTTAGCCTTTGCACCTGCAGCCCAGAGCCAAAGTGACAATAATAGATATACAATTACTATTAAGGAGTTATTCGAACTCATAGAGGATATTGAGTATTCAGACACCGCAACTTCGCTCCATGATTCGATCACCAATCCTCTTGTTTCTGAATATGATAACCAAAACTGAATGTTGGGGGTTTGCTCTCAAGACATCAATTAATGAATAATAATAGATGCCGAGCAGATATGGGTTTTTCATCGGTTACTTACCAGTCTTTATTACCCTTTTCCTCGCATCTGAGTCTCCATCGTATTCTATGTTAGAAAATAAACTATCGTCAGATGATCCCAACGTATCAATCATAGATCTGAGTTTATGAATTGGGATTTGACCTGGTGCGTACTCGCTTTCATCAGATTCCAGCGGAGCGTATCCAATCTTAGCTCCATAAAGCGGTGCAACAGCACGGGTGTGGCTACCTATCGCCCCCATCGAAATCCCTGTAGCACGCAACCCTTTTTCAGATACTGAACTGACAGCCCTAAGCATATTCAATGAATCTGTATTGCTATTTGCGTATGCTGCGACTTTTGCTACATCTCCATATTGGCCACATGCTTCAAAAATAGCCTTGAGAACATCTAAATCAGGGGTTTCCTCAAACTCATGGAACGAGATTATTATCTCTACATTCCCTTTTTCAAACTCTTCAAGAACCCAACTTGAACCGCGAGCTGTTTCTAATTCTATATCGACCATCTTTACAGCTTCAAATTCCGATGCAGTAAAAAGATGGTCAAGTCGTCCTGAATCATCCGCTTTTCCACCGAACCATTGAGCTCTGTTTGTCGCAATTATCGGTAGTTCTCCATCGTAATCAGCTAGCTGAGAAAGGGGATTTTTTGCTTTATCCATTCTAAACTCAACAACGTCCGCAACTTTTCTTACCTGTGTTTCTCGCTGGAGATCGTTTGTAGTAGCAGCGAGAGCGAACTGATCTGGTTCCATGTTGGCACGCTACGTGGTTAGCATCATAAAAAGATTCGATTCTTACTGTATTAGCATAACTAGAGTATATTAACATTGCGAGCTATATCACCGGCATTCAGAACGATGGGAATCAGATAGCCAGCAGGGATATCGTGGCCACGTATTGTCGGTCGATAGGTGGGTTCGATATACACCTGAATTTCTGCGAAGCGAGCTCGTTGAGGGGGAACCGAACCTGCGTTTCGGGGACGGTTGTACCACCAATCATGAGTGCATCGGTACCCGTTTTGGGGGATTTCGGCGTAGGTGTCCGGAAGGATTTGTCGGGATCAATCTTCGTGACGCGATTTCACTGAGTTCCCGGAGTCGGCATTCGTCTGGTAATACAATTGTAGTCAAACCGTTGCCCTCATGGTCGGACTAAACGAGTCGCGAGTATGCGAGTAACGCTCCTTCTGTGTTAGTGTGTTCTCCTAACTCGAGCAATGAATTTTCGTTCTTTTCGACGCGTGACCAAGGGTACACCAGTGAAATTGCGCCATGGAAACTGCCCGTCGGGTGACAGCGAAATCTGCTTCGCCGAGAGTGCTGACCTGCCTGACCCCCGCTTTTGCTTATTAATTCAGGCAGAAGTGGATGTCACATTTGCAGATTCACTGATTTCACCAGACCGCAACCCACTACCCTATAATTTTGATTACCTAAATCATATGCTGCTATACAAAAGTCGAGGGTCAGGAGACAAGAAGAGATGCCATGCATTGAGAACACTAGTCCCACACTGAGTAACTAAGAAGATCCACGACCTTGGAAGATTAGTTCGATGCGTGACTCTCTTCCACTGAGACCCGTGTAATCGGTTAGTGCGATGAACCGCAAGCCTGCACGGTTGACCGGCGTCCGTTCCTCCCACCCGCTCGAAGAGGGCGGTGTTCTCGTCGGGACTGTGCGCGTGGACGATGCAGAGGAGGGCCAGGTCGATCCCTCTTAAGCTCGTCAGTCCACTAGTCGCCTGTCCGGGTATCCAGACGCCCGACTAGCTCGTCGGGATGTCGTCCTGCATTGCGTCGAGAACACCCGGAAAATCGAAGATTGTGGCGGAAAGATCCGGATGTCGTCGACACAATTCATGGCATACAATCCGTGCCTACCGCCGACGTCCAACAAGCCGCCCCGTCCCGACGGAATGGGTATCGCGTCGCACGTCGACAAGGAGCGACGCCGTGGTTCGATATCCTTCCTGTGCAGTCGCGAGCAAATTCCTACAATCACATTCTGTCTGACATAGTTTTATGCCGTCTTAGATGGCATAACTAGACAAGAGACGTATGACAATTAAGATCGCAGTGAGCAATCAAAAGGGTGGTGCTGGAAAGACAACGACGTCGATCAACGTTGCAGGAGCACTCAACCAACTGGGCCACGATGTTCTACTGGTTGATCTCGACCCGCAGGGTCATGCTACCGAAGGCGTTAGTTTTGAAGACAAATACGAGACGGATGACATAAGCCTCTATGATGTCTTACCCAATTTAGACATCTTAGACGAAACAGATAATCTCGTCTACGAACACCACGAGATGGACGTCATTCCGAGCCATCAAAACATGATCAATATCGAGGATGCACTCGCGGGTGTTCCAAACCGCGAAAACCGCCTCAAAATGGCACTCGACAATCTCGATGATTATGAGTACATCATCATTGACTGTCCACCGAACCTCGGGGTGCTTACCGACAACGCGCTTCTCGCGTGTGAGAACGTCCTCATCCCTGCACAGACGAAAACGACGAGCATTCGCGCACTCGAACTGCTGTTCAAACAGGTCAACGCACTCGAAGCGGCCTTTGGAACAGACATCCAAGAAGTGGGGCTCGTCGCGAACGAGGTCGGGACGGACAACGAAGCCGACGAAATGATGGAGTGGTTCGAAGAAGTGTTCGACGACCGTGCTCCGGTGTGGGAAGTGCGGAAACGTGTCGCGCTTCAGCGGGCATGGAATGCTGGTGTCTCGATTTTCGAACACGAGGAAGACTGTGACATGGAGGAGGTCTACCTCGAGATTGCGGAAACCCTGGAGGATATCGATGGCGAAAGATAAGACAAAAAACCGCGACCCGTTCGGTAGTCGGTACTCGCAGAGTGATACGGCGGACAAACCATCTAAGACAGAAGAAACAGACAGCCAGTCTAAGACGGAACAGACGGATAAACGATCTAAAACGGACGAGAATACGCAGACAAATAGTTCATCTAAGACAGGAAAGAGCGCTAAACCAGAGAAGACCGAAAAGCTGGAAAAGACCGAAAAGCTGGATGAAACCGCAAAGAAGGAGAAGACATCCGTGAAAGACCGTCCGTCGGTATTGATGTATCTCCCTCAGGAACAATACACTGAGCTCGATATCCGGTTCGACGAACTGAATGCGAAGTACAAGCGAAAGCACGGAGAGTCGCTCCAGAAGAATCGAGACTACTACCCGATTCTCATCGAGCTCGCAATGGAAAAGACACAAGAGATGGACGAACAGGAACTGCTTGACCGCCTCAGCCAAGGGTAGGCATTTTTAGGGATCGAATGTTCTCGGAAGCGTGGTTAGCCACGGCGATGAAGAGCCTCGATGGACGGCGGCCAGCCAGTTTTTGAAATAGAATAGAAGGTTAAGACCGATAAACCATCTTAGAGGGATTTGATGGGAAAACCAGCTTAGAGCCATATCAGCATGGAACAGTTTTTGCAACGGATTTTTGGAACCCGTTTTCGCAATCAAAGATTCTCAAGCCCGCAAAGGTGAGGAAGACGACGAAATCGGATACATACCTGCGGGCTGCAACAGGACAGTGTATGAAAGACGATGCCGGCGCTGTCTCTATTATCGAACGGTTGTGAATATAACTAGCTACAACTGGTCCTGTTCACGAGATCAAATTTAGATTTCGAACTCACCCGTATCCATCGACAGCTCACCGCTCTGCACTTGACTTGGGGTCGCCTCTTTTGGAATCGCCACCATCCGTTTTCGAAGTGTCTAACCGCTCCAATCGCCCGTGGAGTCAACGGCGGATACGAAACAGAACTATACCTGCTCATCCTCTACTCACGGGACGAAATGATCGACTATCTCAAAGAGGACATCGAAACGGCGTTGGAGAAGGATCCTGCAGCACGTCATCCGATCGAGGTCGTCCTTTGTTATTCTGGTCTCCATGCGATCTGGATGCATCGGATCGCACACGCGGTCTGGTCGAGCGATCACTATATTCTCGCTCGCGTACTCTCACAGCTTTCTCGGTTCCTCACCGGGATTGAAATCCACCCTGGTGCCTCGATCGGTCGTCGATTCTTCATCGACCATGGGGCTGGCGTCGTCATCGGTGAAACGACTGAGATCGGTGATGACGTCATGTTGTATCACGGCGTAACCCTTGGTGGTGATTCGCTCGAACGAAAAAAACGCCACCCAACGGTCAGAGATGGCGTTACGATCGGAACAGGAGCGACCCTCCTCGGGCCGATCACTATCGGCGAAGACGCGAATATCGGAGCTGGATCCGTCGTTCTCGATTCGATCCCGCCCCATTGCACTGCGATTGGGAATCCCGCTGAGCTTGTTGGTGACTGTACACAGACGCTGCAGGAGTGGGAGTCACAGGTTGGCGACGTAGACGACCCATGACTCATATCTCACGTGTCGAACGCGGCGCCTGACCAGATAACCTGTCCACTTCCCCGCCGCCGTCAGCTGGCACCTGCTCAGGTAGAAAGTTAGGATAGAATCCACAGCACAAAGCATTCTTGGAGATCTTAATCAGCTATGATGACACTTCGAATCAACGAGATACTGGTGGAAATTTATTGCTTTCTGAAACGATGAGGAACATCGGTTCGTCGGTGTGAACGACGAGACTCACCGATTATTGAACCGGAGAATACCATGCAGACGGAAGATGGATTGCCGATCTGAATTGCATCGTGCCAAATTTATATCATTCATATGTTTTCTGCCTTGTCTATATGGATAGACATTTATTCTGTCATTTACACACAATATTTATTATTAATTGCGTGTTTTATAGTTTGCAGTAATGAATATACAATCAGAACGACGCACGTTTCTCAAAGGAATCGCAGCAACGACGGTCGGCCTCGCAGCGACTGTACCAGGAACCGCAGTCGAAGAGGAGACGTATCTCGTCACAACAGGCAGTGACAACGTCGCTCAAAAAATCGAACAAGCAGGCTATACAGTTCAGAACGAAATTCCCGCTGCAAACCTTCTTATTGTCCGCGGACCAGCGAATGCTACGTCTGGTGTTCAAGACGTCCCAGGCGTTCACGAGGTCGCACCAGATCTCGCATACGAAATCGGGACGCCACCCGTCGATTCGGCAGAGCCGGCAATCGACGCGACATACACCGACCTCCAGTGGGATAAGCAGATTACAGACGCGTTCGCCGCACACGACATCGCAACAGGGGAAGGAACACGTATCGCTATCATCGATACGGGTGTCGATCATACACACCCCGACCTTGCTGCCAACGTAAACACGAATCTGGGACGGTCGGTCATCAATGGTGAGTTCGGTTCCGATGGTAGTCCAGTCCATCCACATGGCACACACGTTGCTGGCATTACTGCAGCAACCGGTGCACAAGGTGTGGTTGGAATGGCTCCCGATGCCGAACTCGTTCCACTTCGTGTCTTCCCACAGGAAGGGCCACTTATCGAACGCATCAGTGACTGTTTATTGGCTATCGATTATGCTGCGGAAATTGGCGCTGACGCCGTCAACATGAGTCTTGGCTGGGAACCACGCCCACCACGAGAAAACCAAACATCACGGGGTGTCCGACGCGTTATCTGCGACCGAGTCGTTAAAAGTGCTCGTCGTCGCGGAACAACAGTTGTCGTCTCTGCCGGAAACGAAGAGACCGATCTTCAACATGGCGGCTACCGTGATATGTGGACGAGTCTCGAAAGTACGATCGGTGTGAGTGCAACAGCTCCGAATGACGAACTCGCGTTTTATTCAAACTACGGTCTTGGCGATATTGATGTCGGGGCACCCGGTGGAGGCTATGAAACTCTCGAGAAGACGCTCGCGAACGATACAGAGTGGCCGAACCCAACGAACCGTATCCTGTCGACGGTTCCGAATGATTCGTACGACTACTATGTCGGCACTTCGATGGCGTCGCCACAGGTCGCGGGGTTAGTGGGTCTCGTCCGCGAATTGTCGCCTTCGTTGCAGCCGAACCGAGTTGAGGGCGTCATCAAACGGAACGCCGAGGTAAGTAACGGCCGAAGTGATCCCGAACTCGGTGCTGGTCGAATCAACGCGTTGCATACCGTTGAATCCCTTCTGAGGTAGGACACGATTCTGTGGACGGAGCAGGCTGCGTGCCTCGGGGCCTGCTCTCGGAGCGGTTGACCGTGATATTCTCCCCGCTCTGGTTCGCGGTTCGCCTTGTGGGTTCTATGATTACTCAAAATGATCGTTCAATTCGACAGGCACTTCCGAAGAGAACGAGGTGGCTTGCACCCTCGAATCCGTGACCATCTGCACCTGCAACAATCGTGGCCGCGATTCCAATGCTATCGGTCGAGAATCGGGTCTTTGAGCGCGACGACTTGGGCCATGATCGCTTCAACGTTCTGATCGTCGACGCCGTTCGTCTGGAGCGCGGACTGGAGATAGCGACCAACGGCGTCGAAATCTTTCTCGTCGATATCGAGATGGGAGTGTGCCTCGCGCATGTCGTCGCCAGTGTACTCGACCGGGCCGCCAGCGACCGCACTGATAAATTGAACTTGATGGGCTCGTAGTTCACTCATTTCCATGCCCTCGAAGTACGGAACGAGTTGTTCGTCTGCGAGCACTCGATCGTAGAAATCGTCGACCACCGCCCGGACTGCCTCTTCTCCACCGATGTCTTGATACACTGTTTGTGCCATCGTGTTAGTTACGATTGGGACGGGATCGGGATACGGGTTCTCGCTACTATACTCGGCCTTATTTAACTGTATTCAGGCGCTAAGGCCCCTTCCTCAAGGAGCGAGCACCGCGAGCGAGTAGAGAGGGATACAGCGCCGTCGTCGTCTTTCACGCCGTATGTACGATGGTAACAAGGTGCTTCTAGGAGGCGCAACGCCGTCGACTCGTTACGCTGAGGGGGTACGGCAACCGCTCACTGAGAGACGATCTGTTCCAGCAACTTCGACTGTGCCACCGAGAGGTGTTCGACGAAGGTAGGAGTCGAGATTCCCAGTTCGTCGGCAACCGTCTCGGAGTTCGCTTCCTTCGGCGATGCGAAGTACCCCATCCGGTGTGCCGTTTCGAGCACTTCGTACTGGCGGTCCGTGAACGCGTTTCGGTCGACGACGAGTAGTGACCGTCCATCGACACGTCCCCCCGACCGCGTCAGGCGTCGTACCGTGACGTCGGTGTACGACTGGAGGTCGGCGATGACTGCCTGTAGCGTCTCCACGTTTGGAGTGATGAACGAGAGGAGGATTCGTCCGGATTCGGCCTGGATATCTCGGATAGGACACCCGTGGTTGGGAACTCGCATGCAGGGACATGCACTGTTGCTGTGCGTGTACCGATACACCGACGTCGAATCGTCCGAAAAAACCTCCTCCGCAAACTGGATGTCCGTCTCGGCGTCATCGGAGTGGTCGACGGTGACTTCCCCGATGACGTTCGTTGTCTCCGAAGCAGTGCGCTTGCTGATCTTCACGGACTCGACCTCTACATCATCGCTCACGGTGGAGACAGGACAGCTATCCACCTCGCTTACTTCGATTTCTGCGTGAATTCCGGAGGCCATATGTACAGTACGTATTGCGGGTGTGTGACTCCTCCCCGCCCTAAAGGGCGGGGCTTCCTGTTTCGACGACGCGCTGTGCAGACACAACGGTGTCCGTAGAGAGCGCAGTCTCCGCAGGCGTTGATTCGGGACAGCCCGTCCCTATCTGGTCGAAACCACGAGCAAGGATGTTCCATGCCGCGTTTGCGTCTCGATCCGCTTCGAACCCACACGACGGACACGAGTGTTCGCGCACCCAAAGCGGTTTGTCCGTCTTCACACCGCAGGATGCACATTCCTTTGTCGTGTTCTTCGGATCAACATCAACGAAATACGCCCCCTCGCGTTTACACTTGTATTCGAGCATTCGCAGAAACGTCCCCCACGCGGCAGATGCTCGGTTGCGTGAATTCGACTCGAACTGTATCATTCCGGCGACGTTGAGGTCTTCAACCGCCACGAGGTCGTATTCCCGGGCGTAGTAGCTCGACAACTTGTGAAGAAAGTCTTGGCGCTTCTGTTTCAATTCCGCGTGACGACGCGCGACAATACGCTGTTGTCTGCGGTAGTTCGCAGACCCGTGTTGTTTGCGCGAAAGGGCACGTTGGGCGCGTTCCAATCGCTCACGTTCGTCCGAGAGGTTGAGTGATTCCACCGCGGTTCCGTCGGTGTCGTGTGCGTACTTGAGAATCCCTACGTCGATACCCACAACGTCCGTAAGTTCGTCGGGTTTCTCGGGCGGGTCGTCAGGCGTCTCAATACCGAAGACGGCGAACCACTCGCCGGTCGGCTCTTTCTTCACTGTGACTTGCTTGAGTTTCGCGCCATCCGGGATATCGCGGTGCATTCGAACGGGTATCTCTCCGATTTTTGAGAGTCGGAGAACAGGCTGACCACTCGTGTTCTTGAGTTCGAAGCCAGACTGTCGATAGGTGAACGACCGGTAGTCGGCTGGTGCTTTCCACTTGAGCAGGCCGACCTTCCGACCCGCGTCTTTCGCGTCTTTCAGTCGTGAGAGGTTGGTGTACAGTCTCTCAACGACGTTCTGAAGGGTGCGAGAATACAGGTTGGTGAGGTCGTCCCACCACTGCTTCATCGACGGGAGTTGATTGATTTCGCCGTACTTCGTCGTCCCGTCTACTTGGTTGAGTCGGTGGAGGAAATGGTTATACACTTGCCGATACAGGTCACGGTGGCGGTCTAACGTCTCTCGGTGAGCATCGGACGGGTCGAGTCTGTATCGGTAGTTGTAGCGCACGGTCTACTCGTTGGAATCGGAAGCTGGTTCAGAAACACGAACGATTTTCACGTCCGCACCGAGCCACCGTCGCGGGACGTAGACATGTGCGCCGTTACCGGTTGGGCGTACATCGCCGTCCACGACTTCGTGGCCGTTGATTTCGAACCGTTCCATACACATTGTCTAGACATTATGGATACTAAAGTGTATTGATTCCGTGGGCCTTCGGGATAGTAGTCTCACGTGTAAGCAAGACGATGACGGCGTTGACGAGACGCTTCGCGTCTCGTTCGCACACAAGAGCTTTGCTCTTGTGAACGCTGTATTCCCGCCGTAAACGACGGGGTTTGAGCGCCTGCAATTCAGATAAGCTCGCGGCCCGCGGTGAGAAGACGTTCCAGTTGTTCGGCGTCGGTAGTTTCAGCGTACGCCCGAAGTTTCGGTTCGGTTCCGCTCGGTCGAACGAGAATCCATGAACCATCCTCTAGCAGGAGTTTAAACCCGTCGAGGGTAACCGTCTCGGCAACCGGTTGCCCAATGATTGTCTCGGGAATCGAATCTCCGATCGCCGATACGACTCTCGCCTTCTCCTCCTTGGGACAGTCGACGCTGGTTTTGTCGGCGTAGATTCGGCCATGGGTCTCGAAGAGACGGTCGATTCGGTCGTCCAACGGTTCGACTACTGTCGCTGCGGCGACGAGGAGCGCCAAGAGAACCCCGTCTTTTTCCCCAATGTGGTTCTTGACAGTGAAACCGCCGGATTCCTCGCCACCGAGAAGCGCATCGTGTCCGTTGAGCCCCTGAGCGACCCACTTGAACCCCACGGGAACCTCGTACACGTTTTCGTTGTGCTCTTCGGCAATTCTATCGATAAGAAAAGTCGTCGAAACGGTTCGTACCACCGGTCCGCTCGCTTCGCCGTCCGTAAGCAAAGCCTCGTATAACCCCGCGAACAGAAGATGACCGTTGAGGACGCCCCTCTGGGGAGTACAAATCGTGATTCGGTCACCGTCCCCGTCGTTCGCAATTCCTAGATCGGCATCGTTCGTTTCGACCGCTTCGAGGAGGCCCTGGAGGGTTTCCAGACTGGGTTCGGGGGCCACCCCGCCAAATGACGGGTCGCGTTCACAGCGGCGGCGGACGACCTCCGCACCTGCTGACTCGAGCAGGTCATCCGTAATTCCACGACCGCTTCCGTGCATTGCATCGTAAACGATCGTCAGTCCGGAGAGGTCGGCCTCGAAATATGTCTCGGTGAGGTCGATGGCTCGGTTCGCGTGCGCCGTCACTGGATCGAACTGTTCGATCGAACCGCGTTCGACCTCTGGGTCGGAAATGAGGGGTTCGAGGTTGGACTCGATGGCTTCGGTGACATCGGGCAGCGGCGACGTGGTGTCTTCCGGTACGAACTTCACGCCGTTGTACTTGGGCGGGTTGTGCGACGCTGTGACGATGAGGGCGCCCGCGAGATTCCGGTCAGCGATCGCGTACGCTACCGTGGGGGTCGGCACATCCTTGGCAGTGAGAAGGACGTCGAAACCGTTAGTAGAGAGTACGTTTGCGAGGGTCTTTGCGGCCGCGTTAGATTCCTCACGAGCGTCGTAACCGACCGCAACCGGTCTGTCCGCTCCACCCTGAGTTTTGCGGAGGTACGTCGAGACTGCCTGTCCAATCATCTGAACCCGATCGTCGGTGAACTCGTCCATCGTTGCCCGCCAACCCCCTGTACCGAAAGAAATCTGATCCATAGGTGCTGATTATAGAATACATTACAATAAAATTCTTATAATATCGTTAAGTAGTATGGAAACGGTATTTTAATAATGTACTACGTGGGCGTCGATCTCGGCGCGACCAACGTCCGTGCAGTCGTCGGTGACGAGACAGCCACAATCGTCGGCAGAGCACGAGACAAGACCCCGAGCGGGCCGACAGGGAGAGCGGTCACGGATGTGGTTCTCCGCGTTGTCCGGCAGGCGTGCGATCATGCAGGAGTGACACCGACGGATGTCGGTGGTGCTGGAATCGGATCCATGGGAACGATGGACTCGACCGCCCGTGTCATCACGGTACCAGCGAACGTGTCCACCGAAATCGGTTCGATTCCCCTCGTCGATCCGCTCTCGGAGCTGTTAGCCACTGACAACGTTCATCTCCGAAACGATACCATCGCAGCTGTTATCGGCGAACGATTTCTCACCCATCCTGACACCGAGAATCTCGCCTACATTACCATTTCCTCCGGTATCGGTGTGGGGATAATCGCCAACGGAGAGGTGGTTTGGGGTCGGGATGGGAACGCCGGCGAAATCGGCCACACGACTATCGACATCCACGGTTTCATGGAGTGTAGTTGTGGCCGAGACGGACACTGGGAAGCGTACTGTTCTGGGAGTAACATACCCCGGTTCGTTCGTGCCCTTCATCAGGAGAATACGGTCGAAACCGACCTTCCCATCGAGAATTCGGAGTTCACCGCGGAACACCTGTTCGAATATGGCGGAACGGACACATTTGCGGATCACGTCATCGATCGACTCGCGCACTTGAACACTGCAGGCGTAGCAAACATCGTCCACGCATACGACCCATCGATCATCAGTATCGGTGGAGCTGTCGCGCTCAACAACCCAGAACACGTAGTCGAACCCATCAAATCTCGGCTCGACGAGGCCGTTCTCGTCGAGCCGCCGGAAATCAGTCTAAGTGAACTGGGATCACAGGCCGTGTTAAAAGGCGCTCTCACCCTTCCGATAACCGAAAGTACGGAAGTCAGAACGACAGTGCAATAGAGCGGAGAAACGACCAAACGAGAGTGAACCGTGAAACGACTCGTCCCTCCGCGCTGGTCTCGTCGCAACGAACGACAACGGATCTTATCGACCGAACAAGATTACAGTACCGTCGATCTCGATGGGTGTCGCTTCCCCTTTTAGTATTGATTACTAAGACAACTGAATTCTATTTCTTAACAGTCAATTTCTCGTGGCAGACAAGTAGTTTTTCTGAAAATATGTTCATTTGTTATCAAGTGCAGCGTAACGACTCGAATAGCGTCCTATGGCGTGAAGATAGTCTCATCAGCACCGATGGGAACTGGATTAAGGAACCCACGTAATTGCTCCGACTTCTCGCGTACTGTTCGTCAGTTGTTCTCCCTCGTTCACTTCCACTCTGGATAAGAATAACTTTAATTTGTAAATAGAGTACATGTAAAAATACAGTTGAAGAGGGCCACACCCTCGGAAGGAGCACAATGACATCGAAATCACGCCCAGCAGTCCCCGACCGTGTTCGAAGTGCCGGTGTCCCGGCTGCACTCATCGCCGGCGGCTTCAGCCTCTGGCAGACGAATCGCACGCTCGCCACCATGTTCATCGCTTTCGGCATCCTCACCTGGCTTGTCGTCCAGTACATCTAACGATGCGTGTCGCTCTCCGGCTTGCCACTAGGGTGGGGATATGTTCATCTGCTTGACCTTGATGACGCGAAGTACTCACGTGAGCGGGTGATGTTGGCAAGCGAGGAGCCGACTGAATACGATAGGCAATTTTTCCAGGAGTTGGTAATTCATACAGCAACGAGTATGTTATCGCGGCTTTGGCCTGAATCACACAGCGTTGACTAGACACGCGGTGAGCGTTGCCTTTGCTGTTGTACCCAGGCGATGAAGAGTAATGGTGGGTGGACTTCTCCCGCGCCATGGTTAGGCTGTCGACCTATCGTAATGTTTCCAATGAGTAAGCGGTATCCGACATAATCCATGCTGTTTCACTTTCTGGTTCTTCGATACAGATTGCAAAAAACGACTCGCGTCCCTCGTCGACGGTAATTCGGTACCCACTGCATGCTAGTTGTAGATCCTCGTCAAAAGACGATGCAAACGTAGTCACACTCGACCTCAGAGTCACGAATAAATAACACCAGTGGTTTGAAACAGAGCTAATTAAAACTCTCGTTTACCAAGAATGACTATCGGTCTACCGTCGATAACCGCTTCTGGTAGGCAGTTGATTTCTTATCGACGGAGATCACATGCTGTAGTAGTGTCCTCGCATCTGCTACTGACACCGTCGTCAGAATCCACTAACTGGGGTACTTTCACACCACTATGCGATCTTAGATATCATAGATGGCTATGATGAGGATTCAATCCAACGAGGGTATTTTCGGAACTCTCGACGCCACAAACTAACGAAGAAAAAGGCACGGTTCGAGGTGCGAACGGTGACTACGAGGTCCTTGCCCGAGGTGACGACCCAATCAACGGTGGTACCGAACGACCTCCTGTCCGTCCCTCCATTGGTCAAAGCGAGATCGCCATCGTGAAAATTCCTCTATTAGTTTTCGGAAATAAACATCGTTGAGTACAAGCAATTATATGCTACGGGTAAAGCAATCATAAATACGAGCTCTGAGGAGAATGCTACCAGCACAACGGAAACGCGACATCGTAGAGTACGTCTTGGAGCAAAATGGTTGCTCTGTAGACGAACTGGCAGAAGAAATGGGCTGTTCGAAGGCAACGATCCGACGTGATCTAAACGACCTCGAAGAGCGGCAACTAATCGAACGTTCGCATGGGGGTGCAGTCCCGATTGCATCTGTCGGCGGCGAGAAGAACTTTCGAGAAAAAAAGGTACAGAACCTCAAAGGTAAAACCGCCATCGCAGAACGCGCTGTCGAAGAGATTCATCACGGTACCGTTGTTTTCTTCGATTCGGGGACAACGACCATGGAAGTCGCAAAGAAGGCGTCATCAGAAGATCCGTTTATTGGCGTTACTAACTCCCCACTGATTGCACTCGAGCTTCGAGAACAAGGAGACGAGGTTGGACTCACCGGCGGCTCACTTCGTCAACGGACACTAGCACTCGTCGGTCCGACAGCCGAACAGTTCATGGAATCGTCCAACTTTGATATCGCATTTCTCGGGACAAATGGTATCGACGAAGAGGGCTTTCTCATGACCCCGAACGCCGAGGAAGCGCGGATGAAGGAACTCATGATCGAGAATTCGAAACGAATCGTCCTCGTATCCGATGTCGGGAAGCTAGGTGAACAGAGCTTCAAGCGGTTCGGGAACCTCGACCAGGTAAACGTCTTTATTACCGATGAAAAATTATCAGATGAGCATCGAAAATGGTTCCAGGATACCGATGTACACATTGTTGACGGAGTAGCAGTGTAAGCTCAGCACGAGAGTGAGCCAAATTCAGATCGACCGTGGCTGAAGCCGGTTCGGAGAATTTCTCCGAATCACCTCATCATCGGTCAAAATAAACGCCACCCGAGTGAACATGGTCACAGATCTTGGTCTTTAGGTCATGAACGGAGAATATGAAGACATCAGTGTATCCAATACTATTGGCCTTAGTTCAAAAGACGCTTGAGTCGAGCAAACAACCCCTTTGAAGGATCGCCACCAAGCTGTTTTTGTTCTTGACTAGACTCGCTGTCCGTGGGCGTGTCGTCATTTTCTTCATTGTTATCCGACTGCAATTCAGTCACATCGATTGTGTCCGATTCGGCGAGTTCGACAGCTTCACGAATCAGACTCTCGGCGTCGTTGACAGCGTCCTTGACGGTTGCCTTCACGAGTGGTATCTTCTGAAATCGGTCGCGGTTCACTGCTGTATCGGCTGCAATGATAATTGCATTCGCCTCCTCAATCTCTTGGGCGGAGAGTTCGTTTTGGGCACCCATCGCTCCCTGAACTTCGACGGAGATGTCGTGGCCCATCGTATCTCCAGTCGTTTCTAGATTCTCGGCGGCCATTTGACTGTGTGCGATTCCGGTCGGACAGGATGTAATTGCGATTAGCTTCATTGGTCTTCGATGATGGTTTCGACGTCGCTTCTTGTATCTGCGGTTAGTGTACGCGCTGCGACGTCACGTGCACGCATTTGATTGATTGTCGCTACCTTCGCTTTCACCCTCGGCAGAGTGACGGCGCTCAAGCTCAATTCGTCGAGTCCAAGACCCACGAGCAGTTCGGTCAGGTCAGGGTCACCCGCCATTTCACCACACATCCCAATCCACGCGTCATTATCGTGCGCAGCATCGACGCTCCGGTCGATTGCCTGAAGGACTGATGGGTGCAACGGGTCATGTAGGTGTGCGACCTGTTCGTTCTCCCGGTCGGCAGCCATGACGTATTGGGCGAGGTCGTTCGTCCCGATGCTGAGGAAGTCGACGCGTGCAGCGAATTGCTCGGCCCTGAAAACGGCTCCCGGTGTCTCGATCATCACACCGAGTTCCGGCAACGCGTAATCGGTACCCGCGGCATCCAGTGACTCCGCGACAGTGTCGATGCGGTTGAGTGCGGCGTCGAGTTCGTCGACAGTCGAAACGAGCGGAAACATTACGCTCAAAGTTCCACCATCAGCGTTCGCTGCCGCTCGCAAGAGGGCTCGCAGTTGCGTTTCGAAGAGGTCCGAATCGGAACCGAGCGACCGTCGAATCCCACGTTCGCCGAGGAACGGATTCTCTTCCGCTGGGAGATCGAGATACGGTATCTGTTTGTCTCCGCCGATATCGAGCGTCCGAACGACGACACGGCTGTCCGGAAACGTCTCGAGCGCGTCAACGTACGTCGTATACTGCTCTTGTTCGGTCGGGGGTTTTTCCCGATCCAGGAACAGGAACTCTGTGCGAAAGAGGCCAACACCGTCAGCACCCTGTTCGACGGTTCCTTCCAGTTCAGCTGGACTGCCGACGTTCGCGGCGACTTCGATTTCAGTGCCATCGGTCGTCGCAACGCGGTCATGTGTCACGGAAACATCCGTCTCGGTATCGATGGCAGCGATTCGGTCTTCGCTGGGGTCTACGCAGATTTCGTCCATTTCTCCATCTATGATGACGTTCGTACCGTCTTCGATAGTTTCGAGGGTTGCTCCCACACCGACAACTGCAGGGAGCGAAAGGGATCGGGCAACGATGGCCGCATGTGAGGTGCGGCCGCCAGTGATGGTTGCAAAGCCAGCGATTCGATCGGGATCCAGCTGAGCGGTATCACTCGGCGTCAATCGTTCAGCAAGGACAACCGATCCTCGTGGCAGTGCTGCTAAGTTCACGCGTTCACTGCCAGTAAGGAGACGAACAAGTCGATCACGGACGTCTCGAAGGTCGTCCGCTCGCTCGGCCATCCGGCCATCCATCTTCTCGAAATCTGCGATGGGATCCTCGAACGCGTGTTGGACGGCGGATTCGGCAGGAAATCCTTCATCGATTGCGGCACTCACGCCGTCGTCGATCTGAGGGTCATCGAGGAACTGCATATGCGCATCGAAGACAGCAGCCTCCTTTTCGCCAACGCGCTTGGCCGCCCGGTCTCGTTCGGCTTCCAATTCGATATGCGCCTGTTCACGAGCGGTCTCGAAGCGGTCATGCTCGATCGGTCGGTTGGTGGTGGCGACTTTCTCGACGTCATCCTTGCTCGGGAGTGCTGAATCCGGTCGATACCAGACGACGGTACCTACTCCTTTACAGGGTGTGACACCCGTCCCGACGAGTGTTTCGTTGGTCATGAGTCGTTCCGCTCGCCCTCCGGAGTGGTCAACACCTGTTCGAGTGCATCGAGTGTCGATTCAGCATCGTCACCCTCAGCGACGAGACGAACTTCCTCGCCGCATTTGGCTCCAAGACTGGTGATCGAGATCATACTCCCAGCAGGCACGAGGTCGTCGGAATCAGCACGACCGAGTTTCACAGTCACGTCGTACTCGTTGACCGTCTCAACGAACTTCGAGGCAGGTCGAGCGTGTAAGCCAGCGTCCGGTACGATTTCGACGATCCGTTCGTTCATGCAAGCGCCTCCTTGAGAACCCCTTGGACGTCTGCAGACGTTTTCGCGGTAGAGAGGGAGTTACGTACCTCTTCGTGCATGAGTGCCCGCGAAAGTGAACTGAGAATCTCGAGATGGTCTTCGGCGCCTGTCTCGGGAACGAGTATCATGAACAGCAGCTGCGCGGGCTCGTCGTCCATCGCTCCGAAGTCAACACCATCGGTTGAGCGAGCGAACGCGACCGACGGGCACGTCACGGCGCCCGTTTTCGCATGCGGGATTCCGATTCCCATGCCAACGCCGGTGGTTGTCTCCCTTTCACGAGCGAATAGCGCTTTGAGTGCCGTGTCGCGGTCAGTTACTCGTCCGGAGCTCACGATGAGATCCAACAGATATTCGATACAGTCGTCTTTCTCGCTGGGCGGCTCGTCGAGCGAGATGTGTGATTCCGGAATCAGGTCGTCGATGTCGTCTTGTTCGATGGTCGTGGTCATGTGTTGCGTGTAATATCGAATTTGATTTTAGTCGTCTGTCTGTGCTGAGGATGCTGGGTCGGTTGACCCAACCGTTTCTTCGAAATCACTCTTGAGGAGTGTGGCAATCGTAGCGGTCGTGATAGTCCCGATCGCAATGCAGACAAGGAACGAAAGGGGTTGATTCGACAGCAGGAAGACGAAGATACCACCGTGCGGTGCAGGCATCGTAATACCGAGAGCCATCGATGCGGCCCCCCCGACGGCACTTCCGGCTACGATGCTCGGAATGACTCGAAGCGGGTCAGATGCACCGTAAGGGATCGCTCCTTCGGTAATGAACGCGAGTCCGAGCGGAATGGCGCTCTTTGCGTTCTCGTACATCTCGGCGGTATATTTTTGAGGGGCAATAAAATTCGACAATGCCATCCCCAATGGTGGAATCATTCCGGCGATCATTACTGCAGCCATCGGCTGGTAGATCTGCTCGGTAAGCAATCCCACTGCAAACACGTATGCAACTTTGTTGATTGGCCCACCCATGTCGAAAGCCATCATCGCACCGAGGATGGCACCGACGAGCAACGCTTCACTCCCTTGCATTCCTCTGAGGAACGAGGTCAAACTCGCGTTCGCAATGGCAACCGGAACCCCGAGCAAGAATATAATGATCGGCGAGAGAACCGCCATCGTCAATACTGGAATGATGAGGACGGGCATCATCGGCTCGATCATGGTCGGGACGTTCCGTCTCTTGAACCAGCGGGCAACGTAGCCTGCAGCAAGTCCAGCAACGAGTGCACCCAGGTAGCCTGCACCGGCGGATCCTCCCTGAAGACCAATGACGTTACCGGCAGCTTTCAGGACGTTCCCCTGTTGGATAATGTATGATAATAGAAAACCAGGGGCCAACCCCGGGCGATCGGCGATTGCATAGGCGATATAGGCACCTAAAATCGGAACCATAAAAGTCAATCCGGCAACGCCGATCTGTGCGAGGAACCAATCGGGGCGACCAGTCGCCTCGAAAATCGACTTCGTTGCTTGTGTTCCTCCGAGGAACGTCGAGAGCGCGTACCCCAGTGCGAGGAAGATCCCGCCGATCGTCACGAACGGGATCATAAACGATACCCCCGTCATCAGATGTTCTTTAACCGAGATGATGTGTGAGTGTACGTATCTCTCGATCGTGTTGCCGTCTGTCATGGTCTAATTCCACCATGATCGTTCATAATACCATTCAAAAATGCTTCCGAACCCGTTTATTTCGGACTGGACAGCTTGAATTATTTCGGGAATTGAAAATCGACCACCCGCCAACCGTCTAGAGTCAGGATTGCAGTTCTGGATCATTTTACTCACTAGTATGCTATTGCCGACATTTCTTCGATGTTCACGGACACATCGTCAAGCAGTGGAACGCTCGTACCGGAGACGGAGACGACACGCGATGCGACAGCCACACCTGCACAGAGTGCTGTCTCATCCGTTCCACCGCGATGTCGTTCGGCAAGCACGCCCGAAAGAAGGGCATCCCCTGCTCCAACGGTATCAACGACATCGACATCGAGAGCTGGCGTATGAAGGACGGCGTCCGATGTGGCCATAATTGCGCCATCCTCTCCAAGAGATGCAACGACACGCTCGAATCCCTGTTCTCTGAGGCTTCGAACTGCTGAGAACGCACCTTCGAGCGAACCGACATCCTCGCCGGTTGCGGCAGCCAATTCCTCACGATTGGGCTTACAGAGTGCGTACTCCGCTTCAAGGGTGCGAAGGGCTTCGCCGCGAACATCCACGACGACCTCCCACGAACCTGCCTCAGCGACGCGATCGATTATTTCGGGGCCGACGCCGGGAGGGAGACTTCCCGCAATGACGACCGTTCGCGGACTGTGACGCTTAATTGTCTCGATGATCGACTCTACGGCGGTATCATCGATAATCGGGCCGTCCTGATTGATTTTGAATTCTGCGTTAGGTGTCAGAATCGTTGTGTTCAGACGGGTACACCCTGAAATCTCAACGAAATCGGTCAAAATATCGCTTCCTGTCAGCTCTTCTTGTAAAAATTGCCCTAAAAAATCACCGACGAATCCTGTCGCTATCGTTTGGATATCCTGCTCGACCAGATATTTTGAGACGTTGATTCCTTTGCCACCCGGGTCGAACTGTGAACCGTCAGTTCGTGCGACGGTGCCATCTGTGAGCTCACGATCAAGTTCAACCGTGTGATCGACTGCCGGATTGAGTGTGACCGTGAGAATCATTGACCACATTCAGTGAGTACCGCCCTTGGTCGAGGCAAACGCGACCTTCCGGACGATCCATTTATCGATTCAAGACACGAGATCGAATGTTTAGCCCATCTTCTCATTGTGTCGCACCCTTCATCTTCGATATCGATCGTGATTTGTGGAATTAATGCCAAAACCATACCGTTTATATTTGTTTCTGCCCGCTTTATATAGAAATATATTTTCCTCGAAAATGATTTTCCCATCCACAGTACCAGCATCGACTGGTCACGCGGCGAACATCGCCGGTCGCGTAGACCCGTGGGGTGAGAGCGTTCCTTGGAAATCGGAACGCGATGACACGCCACAGGATGGGAGCGGTTGTGACACCGCCACAGTCCACCGAGAAATGAGTGCGAAACCCGCACAGATGACGATTTCGGCGTATTCGGGCTGAAACCTACGGCATCGCCGGAATCCCACTGTTGTGGGAAGCCCCGTCATCTACGACGGGGAGGATGTCACTTAGCAATCATTCATGATTTGAATCACAGTGGATGAAATCATCCGAAGTGTTATATCGGTTCTCGCTCTTTATTCCTTCCATCAAATGGTGTTACACCACCGCATACCACCATGACTCACCAACCTGATAACGACCCAGATGCTGAGGAGTTCGCAGCACATCTCGGTACTGAAACCACCTTCTTTCGTGACCTCGTCGAACATGCACTCGATGGTTTTCTCACCCTCGACTCTAGTGGAACCATTGTATACTCAAACCACGCGGCTGAACGCCTTTTCGGATGGTCTGCCGATGATCTCATCGGCCAGTCAATACTGAAATTGTTTCCGGATCGACACCGGGAAGGTTATTATAAATCATTCTATCGACGCATACATGATGATACTCGGGAGACAAATCACGAGTACGTCGAACGAGTCGGATTACATGCGGATGGATCTGAGCTCTCCTTAGCGTTCTCGTTTTTTGAACACGAATATGATGGACAGCAACTTTTCACGGCTACTATTCGTGATATCTCGGAGCGAAAACAACGAGAAAAAGAACTCCGGAACACCAAAGAAAAGTACGCAAAACTCGTTGAAACCGCCCCCGACGCAGTTTTCATTGCGGATGCTGAAACAGGGACGGTCGAGGACGTCAATCAGGCTGCCGTCTCGCTCATGGGAAAACCACCACATGAACTCTGTGGGATGCATCAGTCGGAACTCCACCCTCCTGAACAGGCCGACCAATATACGGCAAACTTCCAAGAGCACGTCAAGCGTGGTGGTGTCCACGGTGATTCGACAGGTATGATTCGCCGCGATATGAACCAGCACATTGTCCGCGACGACGGCTCTCGTGTCCCTGTCGAAGTTAGCTCCGGTGTCACTGAATTAGACAGAAAAACAGTCATACAGGGGATCTTCCGGGACATTTCTGAACGACAAGAGCGGGAAGAAGAACTCCGACAGGAACGAGACCTTACCGAACGTATTCTCGAAACAAGTCCGATTGCAATCGGTGTCTTCACACCAGACAGGCAACTCGTTCGGGCGAATGAACAAGTCGAAGAGATTCTTGGGTTTTCCGTCGATCAGTTGACGAGTCTTTCTACCTTGGATGAGGTGTTTTCCCTGTATGATGCCGAGAATCAACCCATTGATCCAGACAACGGTTTAATGGCAGAAGTCATCGAAACTGGGAATCCTGTCTATGATTATGAAGCACTTCTTGAGCGGCCAGACGAGGAACGGTGTTGGATTTCGTTAAATGCTGCTCCGCTCTGGTCGCTAGATGGTGAACTCGAATATATCGTTCTCATTGGCGAGGATATCTCCGAACGAAAAGAACGCGAAAACGCTATCGAAGAGCACCGTGACCGCCTCGAAACGCTCAATCGAATCAACCGACTCATTCGTGAAGTCAACCAAACACTCGTTCGAACAACGACGCGGGACGAAATCGAGGCCAGCGTCTGTGAACGACTCGCTGCGTCCAATCTCTATCAGGATGCGCTCATCGGTGAACAGTCGTTACCGGGTGGCGGAATTGAACCCCGCACCAGTGCAAACGTTGATTCGAACTACTTTGACCTACTTGGCAAAACGGATTCGACCGAAACAAGCACCGGCGGTGCTGCCGAAGCAATGCGAACTCAAGAACTCCAACTAATCACCTCGATCCAATCCGATCCCCGATTTCCCGACTCATTGCGGGAAGAAGCACTTGCACGTGGCTATTGCTCTGTGCTGTGTATTCCACTCGTCTATGGTGAGACAACGTATGGTGTGTTGGTCGTCCATGCGTCTCGGTCTGATGCATTTAGCGAGCGAGAACAAGCAGTCTTCAAAGAACTAGGTGAGACGATTGGATACGCGATCCATGCTGCGGAGAGTAAGAAGCTACTCCATACGGATAGTCACTATGAGCTTACATTCGATCTCACCGAGACGACAGCGTTCTTTATCACTGCATCCGCTGATTTACAGTGCTCGATCACGCTCGAAGACCTCGTTCCATCTACAAACAAAGAACTGCTCTACTATATCACGCTAAAGAATGCCCCAGTTGACTCATTTCTCGAGCTGACACGCCAACAATCGATTGTTAAAAAGGCCCGCTGTATCAGTACAGAGTCGGAGGCCAGTTTGCTTGAAATCGTGTTTGTGGGAGCATCGACTTCCCCACAAGTTCTCATCGAACGGGGTGCCCGCATCAAACACGCGGAGGTGGTTGAAGGGAGAGGAGCGTTCGTCGCTGAAGCCCCGGCTGATGCTGATATCCGAACACTCACCGATGCTGTGCAGTCGGTTCATCCAAATGCTCGCCTGACGACGAAACAGGAAGTAAAGCGTTCTCTCCAGCCACTCCGAAGGCAGCACGCGCGCCTCAGGAATCAGTTAACTGACCGCCAGCAAGCGTCCTTGACCGCAGCCTATAACGCCGGATTTTTCGAGTGGCCGCGTGAGAGCACTGGTGAAGAGGTCGCAGATTCGCTCGGGGTTTCGGCACCCACGTTCCACCAGCATCTGAGAGCCAGCGAACGCAAACTTTTAGCTGTGTTCTTCGGGGAAGCAGAAACGGTGGAATCACATTGTTCCTAACTGTTTAGGGCAACTGCTTTTTGAGAGTGGTTTACAATTTGGATCCATGAATTTCGGGAAATCGACGAGTTGGGGACACCTTTCCGAAGAGCAGGTAGTAGGCCTGTTGCGACATGAACACCGTCGTGCAATCGTAACGTATCTCGACCAGGAAACGACCGATTGCGCCAGCTTTGACGACCTCGTTGAATATCTCGTCTCTTCGGGGCCGAAGAGAGAAGCAACGTTAGCTGAGCGCCGTGAACAGGTTGCAATTGGCTTACTCCATAATCATTTGCCGAGGCTAGCGGACGCTGGTGTGCTTGAATACGATCAGCGAAGTGAGACGGTTCGCTATTGGGCTGATTCTCGACTTGAATCGATGCTTGAGACGATCAACAATGCCAAATAGAAAATCGAACCCAGATGTGATGATATAGTTCGATACTGCTATGTTTCGTTGCCACATGAGTAGCGTGGATCAGGTATCGTGCACGAAGTGAGGCAACCGAGTCCAGTTTGACGTCGTTCGACTGAAACTGCATGCGATTACCGTGATCTTCACCATCTCGATGTCCATAGTCATGCTTCGGTCTTCTCGTCTCTCTACGGGGTTAAAATCAGCGCTGCTTACTTTCTGTTGACAGAATATTTTTACATATTCATCGCTACGTAGTGGTATGGGTTCGTCCGCACCATCGCCTGCGACCGTGCTCGACGTATTCGACACTCTCGGCCCGCCTGGAACTCCATTGACCACTACCGAGGTTGCTAGGGAATTCGACTGCACCGACCAGACCATCTACAACAAATTAGATGCGCTCGTCAACGAAGGCGTACTCGAAACCAAAAAGGTAGGCGCTCGTGGGCGAATGTGGTGGCGCCCTTTATCTGATCACGGTCGACCAACGAATGTCGAATACAATCTCCATCAGAGAACTGAAAATCCGACATACTCGGACGGATCACCAATAACTCACCAGTCGGGTGGCGAAATGGCCAAGCGAATCCACGAGTTCGAGTGGGCCAAAACACCTCTTGGCGGGATGGAGAACTGGCCCCAGCAGTTGCGAATAGCAGTGGCCACCATGCTGAATGCGACTGAAGCCATCGAAATCTACTGGGAAGTGATCTTACGCTCCTCTACAACGACGCCGCCCGGGAATTGATTGGCAATAAGCATCCAGACGCACTAGGACAGCCGGCTCGGACGGTGTTTCCGGAGGCTTGGGAAACACTCGAACCACTAATCGGGCACGTCATGTCGGGGAACGGTGCCACTGCACTTCACGAACAGTTGATTCCTCTTGAACGGACTGACGAAATAGAAGACGTTTGGTTCGATTCTAGTTACAACCCAATACCGATCGAGGATGGCTCGATTGGTGGTGTATTCAACATCGCAGTTGACGTCACTGACAGAATTCAAGCCGAAGAAGCACTATCCGAAAGTGAGGAGCTATTGCGGCTTGCACTTGATGTTGGAGAAATTGGTGTTTGGGAGCTCGACCTTCGAACCTATGAGTCTCCCCATCACTCACCACGACACGACGAAACTTTCGGCTATGAGGAACCAGTTGAGGAGTGGAACCTCGAATGTGCCTTTGACCACTTCCATCCTGACGACCGCGAACAGGCAGAAGCGTGCTTCGAAGAAGCGTTACAAACGGGTGAATGTGAATTCGAGACTCGAATCATTCGAGCCGATGGAGAGCAACGGTGGATCATGGTTCAAGGTAGCTTCTATTATGACGATGCCGAGCCGGTTCGTGCCATCGGAACTGTTCAGGACATTACTGAACGCAAACAGACTCAAGCTGAGCGCGAAGCAGAGCGAAAACAGTTAGAATCAGAGCTGAGCGAGATCCTTGGGCGCGTCTCTGACGCTTTCTACGCCGTCGACGATGAGTGGCGATTCACGCATATCAACGGTCGAACCGAGGAACTACTCGAACAATCAAGAAAAGAGATGATCGGTGAACGCCTTTGGGATATCTTTCCGGAGGCATCCGAAACCGTCGCTTGGGATGATTTCCATGAGGCAATGGAGACGAACAAACCCCGGAGCCACACTCTCTACTACAACTCGCTCGAGATGTGGATCGAGGAGACTGCCTATCCCTCCGAAACAGGACTCTCGGTGTACTTCCGGGACGTGACCGAGCGCAAGGAAGCCAAGGAGGCACTGCAGGAGGCCAAGGAGCAACTGGAGATTGCGACCACCGCGGGATCTGTTGGGGTCTGGACATGGAACATTGCGACCGACATCGTGACCGCAGACAGGGTACTCGCAAAGAAGTTTGGTATCGCCCCTGAAACGGCTGCTACGGGTGCACCGCTTGATGATTTCCTAGCGTCTATCCATGAGGACGACCGGGCCCGGGTTAGGCAGGCAATCGAGGGAGCGACTGACGAGTTCGAATCCGAGTACCGAGTACGGGATGCAAACGGTGACGAGCGATGGGTCATAGCACGTGGCGAAGTCGAGTACGACCGGAATACTGATCCGTACGACCGGAATACTGATCCAGTTCAGATAAATGGTGTTCTTGTTGACATCACTGAGCGCAAACGCGCACAACTTGCCCTCGAACGACTCAATGACGTGAGCCGTGAGCTGATAGACAGCGATACGGAGACGATTAGTGACCACGTGGCTGAACTCACGCAGGACATCCTCGACGTTGAGTTTGCCGCACTCTGGCGCTATGACGAGATGGCTGGCGAGCTTCGAGAGGATGTTAGCCACACGGCTTTAGAGACGGATCTCGATGTACGTTTTCCCGACGACTTCTCGAACCACGTCTGGCAAACATTTATCGGCGACAATCTCGACATCGAAAATCATCTCGACGTCCCCGAGAGTACAGCATCGACGTTGCCACTGCAAAGTCGTGTGCTCGTTCCTTTGGGAAGCCACGGTGTTATCTGTGCTGGCTCGACGCGGACCGGAACGTTCGACGAGCAAACGGTCGAACTCGTGGAAACGGTCGCCGCGACTGTCAAAACGGCATGGGATCGTGCCGAAGGCGAATAGGAGTTGAAACGGCAAAACCAAGAATTAGCACGTCTTGATCAGCTCAACTCCCTCATCCGGCAGATTGATCAAGTACTCGTACAGGCCAATACAGTCACTGGGATTGATCAGTCAGTCTGTGAGCAACTAGCGGATTCTGATCTCTTCGAGTTTGCATGGATTGGCGAATTTGATGCGATTGGAGAAACAATTGAACCACGACAGTGGGCTGGTATCAATAGTACCATTATCGAGGATCGTACGATTACCATCGACGACAGCACTACTAATCAAAATCCCGTGGCTGCCACAGTCGCCACTCGAGATACGCAGGTCGTTGCGGATATTGCCACTGATAGACGAACTGGTTCGTGTCGAGAGGCAATCCTTGAGGAAGGTGCCCGTTCATGCATCAGTATTCCACTGCTCTATGAAGAAACGCTGTATGGCGTTCTAACTGTCTATATTGGGCAGCCAAAGCCGAATGAACGCAATCAGCAGGTAATGGATGAACTTGGCCGAACGATTTCCCATGCGATTCATGCCGCCCAGAAACAAGAGACTACACAGACGGACAGCGTCGTCGAACTCACGCTCCAGTTTCAGAAGCCGGGAACCGTGCTCGCACGACTCGCTCAGGATGCTGCTGTCCAACTCCAATTCAAGGGCATTGTTCCCACTGGGAACGGTTCTTCACACGTATTTTTCACCGGAGATCGGACGTCGGTCAATGAGATTCAGGATGCAGGAACCAATCTCTCTGGGGTTTCAGCGCTCACGTGTGTCGCCGAGCACGATGAGAGATGTATGTACAAAGCAACCGTGTCTACTTCGCCGATTGTATCACAACTTGCCACGCAGAAGGGGACGGTACGCACGCTCACCTTCGATAGAAATACTACGGTTGCGGTCGTGGATCTCCCGTCCGCCGTTGACGTTCGAGGCTACATTGATGATCTCCAGCGTACCTATTCCTCGGTACAGCTCACGTCTCGTCGCTCGTGTGATCGATCACCTGAATCGGTTCAAGATGTACAGATGGCGATCAAAGAACCACTCACGGATCGTCAAGCGGGTGTGCTCAAACTTGCGTACCTGAGCGGATTTTTCAAATCACCGCGAGAGAATAATGGTCAAGAGATTGCGGATATGTTGGACGTTTCCCCACCGACATTCACACAGCATCTCCGAGCAGCTCAGCAGAAGGTCTTCGCGCTCGCATTCGAGGAAGAGTAACGCGGTTTCCTCCTCAGTTTCATTATCTAGGTATTCTATTGGATGTGATCTCACTATCGTGGTAGAACGCCCTTGTGATATCACGCTCCTAAAAAGAGCTAATGACTGAGGACGTTCGTAGCGGGAGTTGGAAAACCGATCTTCGAAAGACGATCCGGGAAGACCGAATCGGATTTGACCCAGAGACGGAGACCTATTATGCTCAATAAGATACAGAGAATGTCGAGGATTTAACGACCACGGTCATTCGATCGGTATCGGCAGTCACGGGGAATTCGCCTCGGGAGTTTGTCCCACTATACGATGTGATTGATCCGGATGCGCTCGAGGATTTGTTTGACAAACCCAGACGCAACGCATCCGAACATGATGGAGTGTACGTCACCTTCAAAATCGCATCGTGTGAAATCGCAATCAGCTGGGACGGCGAGATTCAAGTTACCCCACCCCAAGACGCGGTATCGGCGGCATCAGACCGCGATCAAATCTAATCCCTATTCTGACCCGTACTCATCGAGATACTCTATCAGTGATTCTATCCGCGAGTCATCACGATAACGAATCGTCTTTGTTCGTTTGTCGAACTCTATGAGTCCGAAATCTACAAGTTTCGGGAGATGATGATGGAAGAGAGTGATTTCGATATCGTCGTGAGAATCCGTCTTTTCATCATGCTCTCTGGCAGCAATATCCTCAACTAGTTCCTGTATCGTCGCGCTGTTAGACGTTTCGTTGGAGAGATAAGCGAGGATGTAGCGTCGACGCTGGTTGGTAAGGGCTGTGAAGAACTGGTCAGGGATATCACGAATGATGTCTTGGTGGGTCGGTGGGTTCGTTTCGTGATCTCGAGATGAATCAGGCATTATCGCTAGCTTTGTCTGAATCTACAAAATTACTTTGGCGGCTCACGAGTCGTACTTGACCTTCTTTTCCATCATACGGTGGCCATCGTTCTTGTACGCACAGCCGTAGTGGGTCGCTACCTCCTGATAGCCAGGTTCGAGCCACCATCACGCCGTTCGTCTGTGCGACGTTTTGGTGTATTCGAGGACACCAAGGTATTTGTCCTCGACTTACTGGCTCTCTGCCCGCTTTCTACGGAAGTTACCAAGCTCGATGTTTTGTTCTGAGTGCTGGATTGTCTCGAAGAGGTGGTGGTCTGCACTCACTGCTTCAAGTGATGTTGATAGCCAAATGAAGAATCGAGTGGTGGGAGCTAACTCCATATGCATCAAAAATAGCAGCCTTATCTATTGCATATGCTTCAAGAGACTCTGTACGTGTCGTGATGCTACTGCTAGTTTAGGATGTTCGCTGCCGTATAGTGTATCAATATGACCACTAGTACCACCGAACGATCGAATCGAACCGCTGCTCAAATGAAAGCCGTCGTAGCCACCAAATACGGATCCCCAGATGTCCTCCGAGTTACAGAGGTCGCAAAACCTACACCCGAAGAAGGCGAGATACTGATCCGGATCACCGCAACGACGGTTGAACCGTCGGATTCTGCCTTTCGGCAAGGCAAGCCGTTGCTAGTGCGGTTCTTCAGCGGCCCCAGAAGACCTGATTCCATCCTGGGTGACGTGCTAGCCGGGGAGATTGAGGCAGTGGGTAGCAACGCCACACGATTCGCCGAAGGCGATCGGGTGTTTGGAACAGCTGCTCCCGATAGTGGTGCGCATGCTGAGTACATCTGTCTCCCCGAGGACGGTGCGCTGGCCGTAATGCCGTCGAATATAAGGGATGGCGAGGCTGCCGCAATTTGCGATGGAGCACTCACGGCGATGGGATTTCTTCGAGATACGGCTGATATTCAAGATGGTCAATCGATCCTCATCAACGGAGCATCCGGATCGGTTGGAACCTTTGCAGTTCAGCTCGCCAAGCACTTCGGGGCAGACGTCACGGGCGTCTGTAGTACGAGAAACGTCGATCTTGTAAAATCGCTCGGTGCCGATACGGTCATCGACTATACGCAAACGGATTTCACCACACTCGGTCAGAAGTATGACATCATATTCGGCGCAGTGGGCAAGAGTTCATACTCGCGGTACAAAGACTCGCTCACGCGAGACGGAAATGTACCTGACGACGGTTCCGTCACCGACAATCCTGCTCCAGATGGGATGGACAAAGCTATTCGGTAGCAAAAGGGCAGTCTTCACCGCTACCGGGTTGAAATCACCGGAAGAAAAGGCCGCTCATCTTCGGTACCTGAGAAAACTCATCGAGGCAGGGGAACTCCACTCGGTGATCGACAGACGTTATCCACTGAACGAGATCGCCGAGGCCCACAGGTATGTCGATACAGGGCACAAAAGAGGGAACGTAGTCATTACTGTCGGTGAGTAGGACATCGCATCTGGCTTCCGGCGTCTCGGGAGCGGACTTCAGTACTCAATACACCAATCCGCGTCTGATTTCCTCCAGACCGTCGTGTATCGACGCGAAAATTCCGATTACTGATTATTGCAGACCGCTACCTCTGTGGAGAGAGCCATCCCAGAAAACACACGGATGGCGATGACTTGGCAGAGGATGGGGGGACGGTTGACCGTCCCGCAAGACACCCATGCCGATGCTGACACCCAGCAAGTGACGCGTGGGGAGTATGCGTCTTGAAACCTTAGGGTCGCGCTTGGCCTGAAATCCCATGGTGGGATTCCCACGACTTTAGGTGCGGGAGGAGGCCAATATCATTTAGTAGGGTGTGTATAACAACTTATGATGATATCGTATGTATACTATGGATCACTGGGAAATGCAAGCTGAGCAGCAGAGTATTCTCGATTGCCACTGGTCGAAGCAGAATGCGGATATGACTGGGGCCTCACACTATCAACATCGTACTTTTTGGAAGGGACTGGTCGCTGCAGGTGTGTTCGTATTTCTGCTTTGGATCGTTTTACTTTTCTTGTTTATCTGAATTGCAGGCGCTAAAACCCCGTCGTTTACGGCGGGGAGGAGTTACAGGTGAGAATACCACGCCCTTGATGTAGAAGCGATTGATAAGGAGTATTGAAACAGGCGCAGCGATAGAGTGGCGTTACGAAGCTTAACCCAGCAACGGAGAATTTGCTGGATTCCGCGTGACGATCCTACTCAACGTTCAGCGACGAGTGATGGCTACTAACCCGCCAATCACACAGAGCACTCCAACCAGCGCGATCATCGGTGAATTGAGGTCTGGAAGCGCCCCGGACTTGGGTACAGTCGTTTCTGACTCTGATTCGTGCGGTGTTTCGGTGCTGGTTTTTGTTGTCGTAGAGTGAGTGGTTCCAGTCGTCGATTGATCGCTGGTTTTCGTCGTCGTTGAAGTAGTGGTCGAGGTGCCATTCCCATTGGAGCCCGAACCGCTACCCGAGGTACATTCGTTGTCTGAAACCCTGCCAAGTGCATCGATGGGATTACTACGCAAAAATTCGTTACCTGACAGTTCCGATTTTTGGTTTTCCGTATTCCAAGTAGCTGCAACAGGCGAGATAAATACTGTAGAGAGAACGAGAAGACTGATAAATAGGGAGAACATCTGTCGGAGAATTGGTGTACTTTGGTTTCCACCACCAGATACTGATGCTCTAGATACAGATGAAACAACTCTAATTGCTTTTGCGAATCTCTTACGTACTTTCCCACGTTCATTCAAATCGTTCAGGATGTTATAGACCAACTGGCGTTGGCGCTCAATCCTTTCTGTACTTTTTCTCGTCATGCAAGGTTCACGCATTTCCATGGCCGCGAGTATATCTGTTGGCGTGCATTCTTGAGAGCCTCACCTTGTACTTTTTCATCGTTAGGTATTGGTCTCCTTGACGCCCTCCATTCATTGCCCCCTATTCAGTATTATGGCCAGTGTTAGTATCATTTACTAATGTTGTCGGTATAATTCTCTCAATACTCATAAAATGTCTCTGAAAGTACTTCAGTGAACGATGTGACTGATAACCGAATAAACGTAGCGACCGATGATACTCTCGAATTTCTGGAAAGGGCTCACACCGCTATTCTGTCAAATTGGTCATGATCCAATGCTTGGCTGACCAGCGCACCTGTTGTAGATAGTATATAGCGAGAGCACAGATCCCTTGCCCGAGAAACAGCAAGAGAAGTAGGTCGGGGGGTACCCCGAATTCTGTCATCATGTAGATGACTGCCATACTCGCGAATATACTTCCGATCAAAAACCATGCGATTATCTTTATACCTTGATTGGAGAATATGAAATCAATGATGCGAACTTTGTTTGAACGGGCGGGTGAGTCCCTCCACTCTTCCTGATTGGATTGTTGTATCGGCATCCCCATGTTGACACATGGTAACACTCCATATAAGCTCCTGTGATTGATTCGTAATCCAGGCTTAGCTTAGGGGGATTCGAAAATCCCCGTAGTCTGCGTAGACCACGACAAATAGTTCTCTACTGCAGCCTCAAATCGGTGCTGTGTACCGGCAGAGCGAGCTTAACGTATAGCTCACAATTAGCTGGGAATATGCCCCCTTCGCTCTATTCAAGCGCGCCACCGTCTTCAGCATGGGGTTCAACTGCTGTACGTTCGCCTTAATCCTTGTCTTTCGCACTACCTCGAACAAATCACCCAATTAAAGCCGGTCTGTTTTAGCTGAAAGTAGGCGCTAAGCCCCCTTCCTCAAGGAGCGAACGGCGTCAGCCGTGAGCGAGTAGGGTAGTTCACCACTCAACTCTACCAGTTGACATCCTCCCCGCCCTTTCGGGCGGGGATACAGCACCGTCTTTGGTTGCAAACACTGAAATCAGAAGGTTTGAGTTCCCACACTGTGTTTCTGTGATTGTCGATTCGATAGTACCCTATCGGGTTTGACAGTCCGACAACTGGCAGTTGACTGGGTGGTTGCCGCATCAAAAAGTAAGCCCACGGATACCAAACCGACAGAAAATAACCAAGTACCTCCAAGTCCTTTACGGGATAGGAGTAACGGGGGCGTGGCACTCCCTTCAGCACGTCGGGTTGTAAACGTACGTTCCCAAACCAGCGCAATCGGGCGTGGGAAACCCCGTCGTTTACGACGGGGAGGATGTCACCCCAACTGTATCTGCGTCCGAGCGGTCAACGTCGATGACGACCTCAAGCAGCGAATGGAAAACCATCCAGAGATCACCTCGAGCAAGGTCACTCGCCAGGCAATCGAAGACAAGGTCAAAAAGCGCGACCGAATGGACGAACTCACAGCTGGCAGCGAACTCATTAATCGGATGTCGAGGAAATTTCCGCAGAAATCAACCAGAGTGCACACAAATCCCTTGAAGAAGTCGTGTCTCGTCCGCGCACAAGAGCGAAGCTCTTGTGAACGCTGTATCCCCTCCCTACTCACTCGCGTTGCTCGTTTGTTGAGGAAGGGGCCTTAGCGCCTGTATTCAGGTACACTGAATTGAATGGATGACAGGAAGTTGGGGGCGGATGCAACAACCGCGGTAACCCCTTCGACAACTTCCCTGACAGAATGTTAATTGTTAGCATGAAACTTAACCGTTACTGCCACTAGTTATATATTGCACAGTTCGTCCTCATCTGTGATATCCGTGTGATTTCAGAGGATCAGCGTTGATATCTCGATACTACACAGTGTATGAAAGGCGCTGACGGCGTTGACGAGACCCGTTGCGTCTCGCCCGCGCACAAGAGCGGAGCTCTTGTGAACGCTGTATCCCTCCCTACTCACTCGCGTTGCTCGTTCGTTGAGGAAGGGGCCTTAGCCTGTATTCTGGTAAATCCCTGTATCACGACTTCTGTTGGCGACTATCGACGACGTCATCACGGTGACGATGACATGCTGCATGATGAGGTGATGTTCCATGTTCTGCCTCCACTTCGTATGCCGGTATTTCCTGCGCACAAATGCTCTGTTCAGCGAACGATGTGACGAGTAGTTCCGAGGCCTGTTCCCAATCGTCGTTCACGACATACCCGAGCGCCTCGTCGACGATACGGCCTGCCTCACCGCTTGGCTTTGCAGTGTCGAAGAATTGGGCTTCGAGGGCAGACTTGCTCGTTGGTTCGATCGACCGACGCTCAACAGTGCGGAGGAATTGACGCGTATTGGCCCACTCTTCCCCTGAAAATTCATACTCAGCAGGTGCGATGAGCTTGGGGCACCGCGTTCGGAACCGACAGCCGCTTGGTGGATCAATTGGGCTCGGGACGTCACCTTTGAGGGCGCCACGGGTTCCTGCTGTGCGTGGATCTGGAACTGGAATAGAGTCCAACAGTGCCTTCGTATAGGGATGTTGAGGATTCTCGAATAGTTCTTCTTTGTCCGCTAGCTCCACCAATTGGCCGAGGTACATTACCGCGACACGGTCGCTTATATGGCGTATTACTGAAAGATCGTGTGCGATAAACAGATACGTGAGCCCAAACTCTTCCTGTAGATTATTCATCGTATTCAGTACCTGAGCCTGGATAGAGACGTCCAATGCAGTCACAGGTTCGTCACAGACGATGAAATCTGGATTGACGCTCAGCGCACGAGCAAGGTTCACCCGCTGGCGCTGCCCACCTGAGAACGCGTGTGGGTGCCGGTTGTAGTGTTGCGGGTCGAGCCCCACCTTTTCAAGCAAGTCGCGCGCCCGTTCTTCTCGTTCGTCGGCATCATACATACCGTGGGCCTTCATCGGTTCTTCGACGATGGGGCCGACCTTCATTCGTGGATCAAGGGACGACTGTGGATCCTGGAAGATCATCTGCATGTTTTTCCGTTCTGCACGCAGCTTTTCGCCCTCCAACGCGGTCACGTCCTTTCCTTTGAAATACACTGTACCGTCGGTCGGCTCGATGAGACGGAGAATTGACCGGGCAAGTGTACTTTTCCCACATCCTGATTCACCAACCAGGCCCAGAGTTTCCCCTTTACGAATCGAGAATGAAACGTCTTCAACGGCGCGCACTCTTTGCTCTTCGCCAAACAGTCCCGACAGGAAACCGCCGCCATCCGAGAAGTGTTTCGTGAGCCCCTCGACCTTAAGCAGTGGCTTACCGGTCGTTGATTCGTTCTTCGTCCGATCTTCGGTCAATGAATTACTCATATCAGTCGTCTCCTCTTGTTGATTCGGTCACAAGATCACTGGTAATTCCTGTCTTTGCGCGGATTTCGATGGGGTCGCTGATTTCGTATCCAACATCGAATTCATCATGTTTCACGCAGGCGGCCTTATGCGAGAGTTCTCCCGGTTCCGTAAGCTCACGGCAATCGGGATGCACCTCCATACACACCTTTCGTGCATCGGGACATCGCGTATGGAACCGACAGCCACGCGGCGGATTGATTGCTTCCGGCATTACTCCGCGGATTGGGGTAAGCTCCTCAACGGTCTGATCAGGTCGCGGCATTGAATCCAAGAGTGCCTGTGTGTAGGGATGTTTCGTGTCGTAAAACAGGTCGTCCACCGTCGCCTGTTCGACGATTTCGCCTAGATACATCACGTTGACGCGGTCGCACACCTCGGCGACGACGCCCATGTCGTGGGTGACCCAGATGAAACTCGTGTCGTATTTGTCCTGCAACTCGTTCACCAGTTCGAGGATTTGACCCTCGACGGTCACGTCGAGGGCCGTCGTCGGTTCGTCCGCGATGATGAGACTTGGCTCGCAGGCCAACGCCATGGCGATGAGAACCCGCTGGCGCATCCCACCCGAAAACTGGTGGGGGTAGTTATCGTAGCGCGCTTCTGGTTCCGGAATCCCGACTTCGCGGAGCATGTGGATCGCCTCCTCTTTTGCTTCTGCTTTTGAGAGGTTACGATTGATTTCGATGAATTCCCGAAGTTGGTTGCCCACCGTGAACACCGGATTCAGACTCTCCATCGGATCTTGGAAGATGATGGCGATTTCCTTGCCGCGAATCTGGCGTCGCATCGCCTCGTTCGAGAGCATCTCGTCGCGCGGTCTGAGATTACCGTCCGGCCCCTCTTCGAGGCCGAAAAGCACGTCGTCTTTGAACCGAACTTCGCCGCCGACGATTTCGCCGGGATGATCGATAAGCCGGAGGATGCTCTGGGCGGCGACACTCTTCCCAGCCCCGCTTTCACCGACAAGACCGACGATTTCTCCTTTATGCACATCGAAGGAGATGCCGTCAACCGCGCGGACAACACCTTCTTCGGTGAAGAACTGTGTCTTGAGATTCTCGACTTCCAACAGTTTTTCTGACATTTGTATATGTGTTATTTCAGTTGTTTATCCGTGGGTCGAGCGCGTCGCGCAGGCCGTCACCGAGCAGGTTGAACCCTATCACGGTGACGAGGATGGCGATGCCAGGCCATAGGCTGAACCACGGATCCGGGAGCATGTAGCCACGTGACTGGCTCAACATCTGTCCCCACGATGGCGTCGGCGGTTGGGCACCGAAGCCGAGGAACGAGAGTCCGGCCACGATGAGGATGCTGATACCGACTTGCAGGGTCGCCTGCACGAGGACGGGCGCGAAACTGTTCGGGATAACGTGCCGAAGGATGATGTTACGGTCACGAACCCCGGCAGCCCGCGCCGCCTCGATGTATTCTTCCTCGCGCACGCTCACCACCCGCGACCGAATCAAGCGGGCAAACACCGGAATCGTGGTGATACCAACGCCGATCATGGCGAAGGTCAAATCCCGCCCGAACGCGGCCATGAACGCGATGACCAGCACAAGGAACGGAATCGCGTACAGCGTCTCGACGAGGCGCATCAGCGCATCGTCTATCCATCCGCCGTGGTAGCCCGCGACGGCACCGACGAGCGTTCCGCAGATGAGGCCGAACCCAGTCGAAACGATACCGACCTGCATGGCGATACGCGATCCATACACGAGTCGGACGAGGACGTCCCGTCCGCGGTGGTCGGTTCCGAGCGGATATTTCAGCATCCCGCTTCCGAACGTGTTTTCTATTCCGACCGGCGGGAGGAGGATTTTCGCGTTCGAAGGGTCGTTCACTGGGTTGTACCAGAACCGACTGGCGATTGCGTAATCGAGCAGTTTCGCGTCGATCCACGCGAAAACGGCGACCGCTGTAATGAAGCCAATAATGTAGAGGCCGATTCTTGCGGTCGTGTCGCGGCGGATCTGTTCTAGAGTGTATCGCCACCCGACGCGTGCTTCTACTTTCTCTTCGGTCTCTCGGTGATCACTCTGATTTTGTTTTCGGACTGATTCTGTGGTGGCTTCACTTGTTCCCATTGTTAGTTCACCTCATCGTAGGTTACGCGCGGATCGATGTACGCGTACGAAAGATCAGTAATGACGACACCAATAACGAACGTTAAACCAAAGAAGATCGTCGTCCCCATGACCAACGGATAGTCCTGATTGTTGATCGCTGTAATGATGAGCCGTCCCATCCCGTTGATATTAAACACTGTCTCGGTCAGCACTGCCCCTCCGAGTGCGGAGGTAAGTTGGAGACCGACAACAGTGATGACGGGTAGTTGTGCGTTGCGGAAAGCGTGTTTTCGGACGATCTTTTGTTCGGCGACACCGTAGGCTCGTGCCAACTTTACATACTCTTGTTGGAGAACTTCCAGCATTGACGACCGTTCGATGCGTGTTATTGCTGCCATCTGGAGCGTTCCGAGCGAGAGTGTCGGTAAGAGCAGATGAGTAAATGACTCCCAAATCACATCAATTTGTGACGATGCCCCTTTGACCGAACTTGGATTCGCCCATGGAAGGACGATTCCTGTTGCTGGAAGGACGTTCAGGTGGTAGGCGAAGATAATGATGAGCATCAACCCAATCCAGAACGACGGCGTACTGACGCCTAAGAGCGCGACGATACGCGAGATATGGTCTGTCGGCTGATTCCGTCGTTTGGCGGATATAATTCCCAGCGGGATCGCCGTCACCAGCGCGAACGTGAAACTGGAGAGCATGAGCAGAAGCGTCACTGGCAATCGCTCCATGATCTTTGTCAACACGGGCGTGCCGTAGTAGATACTCTGTCCGAAATCGCCCTGTGCGACTGCAGTGAGATAATTCACATATCGTATGGGTAACGGTTGGTCTAACCCGTATTGAGCCCGTATTTGCTCTACCATCTCGGCGCTTGGCGAGGGTCCGAGCATGATCTGGACGGGGTCGCCCGGAATCGCGTTGGTCAGCAGGAACGTTATCGTTATAACACCGATCAATACCGGAACTGCCTGTAATAAGCGGCTAAGTGTGTATCGGAGGATTCCCATGACTGTCTTTTGTATTATATTGAAACGAAAGGATGGGTTTACTGCGATCCGACGGATGCGTTCGCGTAGCTCGTCGCAAGAGCAAAGCTTGACACTGGGTGTGCCTTGAACCCTTGAACGTTGTTTTTCATCCCGAAGCTGTTTTTCAGGTTATACGCTGGAAGGTGTGCACGATCTTCGAGGAGCTTGGTGATCGCTTCGGAGTACAGCTTCTTCCGTTGTTGCTCGCTTGCCGTCTCTCGAGCCTTCTTAATCTGCTTGTTGACACCGTTGTAGAACGTGCCGTCCGTCGTGCCGTGTGCTTCCTTCGTGAAGAAGTAATACGTAAAGGCGTCGGGATCTGGTGTTCCCGACCAACCCAATGTGTACATATTATAGTCCTTCGGGTCGCCAGAGACGTACTTGTCAAGGAATGCACCCCAGTCGAGTCGCTGGACGTTCGCGTTATATCCGGCCTCCTTCAGGCCATTCGCGACCGTGACGCCCAACTGTTCACGCTTGTCGTCTGGCGGAACGATGATATTCGCATTCCAATTGTCCGGAACTTCATCGGACTCCTCGAGCATCGTCTTTGCTTTGTTAATGTTTTTACCGTGGGCGATGCTTTTCCACTTGTCCAACGGGAAGTCCCACTTCTCGGCGATTTGCTTCGGCAGCGGACTGTATTGCCGAATGCCAGTTGGTTCGACGAAGTTCGACACCGCTTGATCCATGTCGAAGCAGTAGTCAATAGCTTCCCGCACCTTGGGGTCGGTCGTTGGACCGTTCTTACAGTTGAATGCAAGGTAGAAGTACCCCATCCCGACGGTGGACTCAATATTCGCGTCACCCATATTCTGCACCTGTTTCCAGAGCTTTGGCGGGATTTCTTCGATAACGTCACTCTCACCAGTCTGCAAACTCGTCAATCGCGTCGTCGGTTCTTCGATGGGCTTGTACTCCACCTCGGAGAGATTTGGCTTAGGTTCTCCCCAGTAGTCGTCCCAACGTGAGATTTTGGCCATCTTCCCTTCTTGCCAACTATCGAATTTAAAGGGCCCCGATCCGACCGGCTTCTTCTTATTGAATTTCTTTTTGTCTTTTTCGCGAACTTTCTTGGGAACGATCGACCAGGTCAGCGTGTTCAAGAACGGACCGTACGGGTATTTGAGGTCGAATTGAACCGTTCGGTCATCTTTCGCTGTAATGGAGTCAATCATGTTCAACTCCGCAGCGTTCTCGGTTTCTTCTTTGACCGGCGCTTCGAACGAATATTTCACGTCCTCGGCCGTTACGGAATCACCGTTCTGGAATGTGACGCCTTTTTTCATCTTGACGACGTAGGTCTTTCCGTTGTTCTTGACCTCCGGTTCGCCGGTTGCTATTTGTGGGACGACGTTAATGCCGCTGTCGTACGTGTAGAGTCCTTCAAATACACGGCCTGCTACCTGTGTTGATGGGACGTCGTTGAGAACGATTGGGTCAAACTCCAGCGGGCTTTTTACTTGACCGAGGACCAGCGTGCCACCGGTGTTCGAATTTTGGCCACCTGAGCCAGAATTCGAGTTGTTTTCGTTCGAATTGCCGCTGCAGCCAGCGAGTGAGGCAATTCCGAGTGCTCCGACTCCTTGAAGGAGACGGCGTCGTTTCAGTTTGTCTGGGGTATTATTCTTCCTTGTCATGCCATGATTCTCCAAAGGGAATGAGTGACATACACATAGCATGAGTGGAACTATTTAAGAGTTAATAATTCAGGATCTGACAATTGTATTTTTAGTAGATCATTCAAATTACTCTTCAATACCTAAATTTTTTACTAAATGACGACGATCATACTGGTTCCTAAACCACAAAATCCTCGATATAGCGTTGGTCAAATGCAATGTTAGAAGAAGATATTATACGGAAATGGGGAATTTTTGGACATACATTAATAATTATGGAATTTTAATATTCTTGTATTTTTCATATATGGTTGAATACTTTATAGAAGTGTATTTAAGGCGTGCTATAGAGGGTGGCTTGAAATGGATGATTTGCACCCACCACACCCGGATGTGAATGATGGACTTCCTCTCTGAATCTGACGGCGCTTCTTGCTAGCATTTTCGACTATCTCTTATGGGCGAACGTTCGCCCGCTGGACGGACGCCCTCGACACAACGCAGTACTGCGATTGATTACGAAAGTAAGTTAATAATAACCCTTCATACACATCTGAGAGTCGGACTAACTGAAAAGAGGAACGAATTCGAACAACAGGTACGCAGAGACCGTTGCAATCCCTGGAACAATGTTCTGCATGGCAATAACACGGGCAGTAGTCCATGGTTCATACAGCGAATCGATGTCGGGGTATGGATTGCTACCGGTTTCATTAGTAGATGTGTCGTGCATCTCTTCAGCTTTGGTTTGATCGATTGTTGGAGTGTCTGCTGCATCTACCGCAAGTGCGCCACCAGATATCCCTGGTGGCCCTTCCTCAATCATTTTCGAACGTTGGGTATACTCTTTGACGCGTGTAGCACGACCCCATCCAAGACCGACAATACTCATTGTTGAAACGATGACGATGCTAGCAGGGATTCCAAGTTCTGAAAGGATAGTGATGAGGGTAGAACTAACGAGTGCGACGATCAATGCTGCAAGCAAGGGCATATCAGTGAGTTCGTCCCCCATCGTATCCAGGGTTCGTCGAGCAATTGTAAACGCGCCGACTGCAATAGCACCCCCTGCAATCAAAATACCGTAGTTCATTTCAATAGCACCGCTGCCGACGAGGGGGGCAATTGCGTTCGCCATATTTGATGCACCTGCCGAGAATGCGGTATAACAGCCGACGATGATAACCAGCAAGGTACCAATAAATTCTCGTACAGTTGTATTCGGACCAAGTGTTGGCCGGACAATCCAGCCCGAGCGATCAATCTGAAGCAGTGTCCCTTTGCTTTGCGTGATTGCAAACCAGTCGAGAAGGGTTGGGTACCAGTATCGGCCGATAATAGCACTCACCCAAAAGGCAATTACCGGAGAGACGAGCCACCACGAAACGATTCGTCCCATTACTCCCACGTTCAGTGCATCAGTTGCTAGGCCGAGGCCAGCAATCGTGCCAACACCGGTCATCGAGGTTGAGGCGGGGACACCCACGATATTCGAGAGGAACAATGCCAATCCAATAAAAAAGAGAATTGCAATACTCGCCTCCAGAGTAAAAAATCGACTCGGAACGATTTCACCGCCCATTGTATTGATAACGTTGCGACCAACCGTCCATCCGCCAACAAGCGCACAGATACTCATGAGCGATGCAGCACCGAACTTTGAGATCGTTTGACTTCCAACTGCGGGACCGAAAGCAACTCCCGTGTTCGAACCACCGACGTTGAAACCTACGAAAATTGCGACAGTAAGTCCAATGAGAAAGAGTATCCCTACCATAGTTGAACCATGCGGTATCGTTTGTTAAGTCCTTTGTCAATGTGTAGTTGGTATTCCGATGTATCGGTGCCGATAGAATAGATAGAGACATGTAATGGGAATATTGAGCAGCGGAATAACCATGCAATAATAAACGATAGTTGGTTTCCATGCAGAGTGATTTCGGGCATACCGTCGGTCATAATACATTGCAGGCAGTGACAGAAGTGCAGCTGCATAGCTGACGAGGATGATTCCTCCCCCAAGATACGTAGTCAAATACCCTGAAACGGTAAGTGGAACAAATTTAGCTGAAAGTAGGCGCTAAGCCCCCTTCCTCAAGGAGCGAACGGCGTCACTGCCGTACCAACGTTGGGTAGAGCGGGAGTCCATGGTAGCTTACGCAGTGCGCATCGATGCTATTTGACTCTCTATTAATTGTGATTTTCTCATATCCTATTTAAATAACACTGGGCGATTTTTTACACTTCGAAAAATAAATGACGAAATACCGTTTACACTGTTCATAACGTTTCCAACGGAGAAAAAGCGAGAGAGACAGAACTATGCACCAGATAATTAATATGGGGTAGTGATACTGCATTTTTGATGGTGCCAGACAGGCAAAATCGAAGTATGGCAAGTCGTAGAACCTATCTTAAACTAACCGGAGCAATCATAGCATCGTCTGCGGTCATGGGAACAGCCTCTTCATCCCTATCAGATTACAAAGACCAGTACGACAAAGTCATTGACGTGACTGAGGCCGGAGCGGACAACGATGGAAACGAATCCATCACACCGGTACTCGAAGACAATGCGGACGACGATACGCTCCTTTACTTCCCTGAAGGAGAGTATTATATGGATTCGCAGTTCCGCTTTACTGGCTTCAAAAACTTCGCGATGGTTGGCAACAACGCGACACTCGTCCCGGCGAACTACGACAATTTCGGCGGTGGCGGTGATAATAACTACCGTCTCTTCCGGCTCGGCGTCGAGGACCAACCCGGAGAAGACCTGCGAATCGAGAATTTCACTGTCGATCAGACCCAAGAAAGCACTGGTATCCGTGTCGTCGAGGCCGAGGTAACCGACGGGTTGACCATCCGCGATATCGAGGTCAAGGGCAAACACGACAGTGGAACGTGGGGGCCGCTCCGAGCCGTCGTGCAGAACCCGGACGGTAGCGGTCTCGTCGAACGGTTCAAGGCACCTGACGGAGCCGTATTGGAAGGTAACGCGCCGAGCGATTCCCTGTGGCGTGGACCGACCGGTATCCTCTGCAACAAAGCAAACAAGGGAACGATGACATTCCGCGACTGTGAACTCGGAAGCTTCCCGGACAACGGGCTGTACGCCTCCGACGGAACCGGTGCCATCCAGGTCGAAGGTGGTCACTTCCAGAACAGTCTGGGTTCGAACGTCCGTCTCGGTGGCAGCGGCAGTTACATCGAAGACGCTACTATCATCGTCGACAACGACAGCAACAGCGGTATCGCTCAGCGTGGTCTTCGCATGGAGAGAGGTGCCAGCATCGTCGCACGGAACGTCGACATACGGACGAACATCGATAACAGTCCCGCAATTTGGGTTACGAGCAATGCGGACGACGTAACGGTTATCGACTCCACCATCACGGCTCGAACCGATGGCACAACGAATGCAATTTATATTCAGGAATCTTCGGGCCGGACGCGTATCAATCGAACGACCGTCGATCACGAGACGGGCGGTTCGGAGGCTATCAAAATCAAGGATGGTGAACAGCCAGTTACCCTCAAAAATGTCACCGTCACCGGGAACGCAGCAACCAACGGCACCCGGAGCGCCATCCAGAACAACCGCGACGAAAGCGAGTTCCGCAATCTGAAAGTCCACCACGGCGGTGAAGAGGGTCGACGGGCACTGACGAACACGGGGAACAACGTCGTGATCTACGAAGGCGATTACGTCTCCGAAGAAAACGCGCTTGTGGAGAGCGGTACCGGAACGATGATAGAAAGCGTCTCGGCACTCGCACGCAGCGGGAACGAGGCGCTTCGCATCACGAGCGACGCCGAAGAAGTCACCGTCACGGATTCCCACATCGGGAACGGCATCGACGACAACAGCCCGGACGGATACGAAGGCGGCAACAACAGCGGGGAGTACGACGACGGCGACGAGAACGACGGGGACTCCGGTGGTGATTCCGGTGGAGACTCCGGTGGCGATTCCGGTGGAGACTCCGGTGGCGATTCCGGTGGTGACTCCGGTGGCGATTCCGGCGGGGACTCCGGTGGTGACTCCGGTGGCGATTCCGGCGGGGACTCCGGTGGCGATTCCGGTGGAGACTCTGGTGGCGATTCTGGCGGAGACTCCGGTGGAGACTCTGGTGGCGATTCTGGCGGAGACTCCGGTGGAGACTCTGGTGGCGATTCTGGCGGAGACTCCGGCGGAGACGACCAGGACGACTGCTGATCCTCGCAACCCCGGTCTGACGCTTCAAACCTCCGCTCTTCACTGTTGTTCCAGCCGTTAACTCCGTGACTGGATAGCCCGGATATGAGGGTCACCTATCCTAGGGTCGCTTCTTCGCGCTCTCCAACCGTCACTGGAATATCGTCGTGAACGCTTTTTCAGCAAACACGACCGTCACTGTTAGATGATTCGGTAACTCTTCGTCGGACGAATATCACTCGGGGTTTGACAAGCCGCCTCGTTGTAGACCCTCGTAGTGCGCACTTCGATAAAGAACGTCTTTTGGAACGCGGCGGATCGACGCCTGCGTCTCCCGTGGCGGTTCGTCGTCGCCGCGATTGTGTTCGGAATCGTCTCGCTCGCGGCGGCGTTTTCGCTTCGTCCGGTATTAGTGTCCGTCTTCGTCGGACTCCAGTTCGCGTCGTTCGGACGTCTCGGCACGCTGCTGTTTCAAACGTCGATCCAACTCGTCGTCGTGGTACTGTTCACGTACCTCGCCGGGCGGTTCATCGACAGGCGTCGATTTGCCGACTTCGGCCTTCACCTGTCGCGGTCGTGGTGGCTCGATTTCGGGTTCGGACTGGCCCTCGGCGCGGCGCTCATGACCACGATTTTTCTGGTCGAACTCGCGCTCGGATGGATTCGCGTCACCGGAACCTTCCGGACAGTGTCGGGCCTGTCGTTCGTCCTCGTCTTCTGCACGTCCGTCCTGCTCTTCGTCTTCGTCGGCATCAGCGAGGAGTTGTTGGTACGCGGCTATCTCCTCACGAACCTCGCCGAGGGGTTCCGCTGGTTTCGATGGCTATCTGGCGACGCCGCGGTTGCGATTGCGACGCTCTGTTCGTCGGTTCTCTTCGGTGTCGGGCACGTGTTCAACCCGAACGCGACGTTCACGAGCACGTTCATCATCGTCCTCGCCGGAATCATGCTCGCCTCCGGCTACCTGCTGACCGGCGAACTGGGACTTTCCATCGGGTTGCACGTCTCGTGGAACCTCTTTCAGACGAGCGTATACGGCTTTTCGGTCAGCGGACTTCGTCTTCCTGTGACCGTCATCGCGACCGAACAGGTCGGTCCGCGCATGTTTACCGGTGGACCGTTTGGCCCCGAGGCCGGTCTCCTCGGCGTCGGCGCTATCGTCGCTGGGACGGTCACCATCGCGTGGTGGGTCCGCTCCCGCGAAGCGCGGCTTGCGCTGTGTTCGTCCGTGTGGATCCCGGAACTCCGCTAATTACCATCGAGTATCGGTGCTATAACGTCGACTTTCCTCGGCAGGTTCGATATTGTCTCGAAAAGGAGATCGACCTACTGCCAACCGTCAATACGCTTCTCACACGGAGAATCTTTGTTTTGGTTGGCGGTACTTTCGGTCAGTCGCTACACAGACAATTCGTAGTTCGGGTGAGGTTGACGACTTCCTCGTGGAAATTCGTCGCAAGTTGGTAAACGACCACGGGTCGGGTGACCCGTGGCCTTTTGTAATTCCCTCAAATCGCTGTAAGCGCTCCCTGCGAGGCGATCTCGCGGGATGAGGCTGGACGGTTTACATCCACACAGCCAGAAGCGGCAGTGTGGCGTCCCGACCCGACCCGGCGCACCCGCACTTGTGGCGGGGTTTTGCGAGGCCGGTAGTTATCCGCAACCGAATGACTATCATTTCCTTCCTCCAACAACGCAATACATCGGATAGCCGCGTTCACACTCGCATTCCGATCCGAATGATCCTGCTCAAGATCACATTCTGTGTTCCGGCAGGTGAACCGGCCACGGTTCCGTGAACCTAGTTCTCCGCAACACGCACACCGTTGTGAATTGTACAGTGACTGAACCTGTTTAACGGGTGTTCCGTGCCTATGGGCTTTGTATGTGACTTGCCGTTCGATCTCGTAAAACGGGAGTTTGTGCAATCGCCGGTTCATGTAACTCCCGTAGTCCATGTCGTTCCGTATCCCTTCAAGAGATTCGAACACTACTACGGAGTTCGGATACCATTCAATGTAGTGTTCGATCACGCTTGAGAGGCGGTGAAGCGTCCACTCGGTGTAATTTTCGACATGGTTGCCGATGGTGTTGACGACATGGTGTTTGTCGTGTTCTTGGCACCGGCGCTTAATATCGTAGTAGCGTTGCCGTTTCTGTTTCACTTGCCCGTAATCGATGGTGAGTTGGGCAAGTGTTTCACGGCTTGTTCGGTCGAGAACAGTGGTGGTGATGTTGCGTTCGTTGATATCGATAGCGATGATGGAGTCAGCGTCTTCTGCGGGGTCTAGTTCGACGGTTTTCTTGATCGGGACGTGTAGGTAGTACACGCCCTCTCGATACACTACTTCACCCCTGCCAACAGACAACTCCTCACTAGTCAATGCGGTTTGTACTCGGTTAAGATCGTGTTCACGACCACGGAGGAAACCTGTGACTTTCTTGTACGGTTGCGGACTCACGCGAAACCCTATTCGGCCATCGTTACGGATGGTTAGGTTGTAGCCTTCTTTGTAGTTCATGACGAGCGGGAATGCTCCCCATGAGTCGGTTGATGGTGGTTGTGGTTTCGGGAGGTCGTCGCGGTTGTCGCTGTTGCGCCATTTTTCGAGCGCGGCTTCGTAGCCGTCGTAAGCGTCACAGGCTTTCCAGACGACCGCTTGCGCGTTGTTTTTCACGAACTCGTTTTCGGTGGGTTTGATTCGTTTCGTGATTTCAGTCTTTGAGTAACCGAGTTTCCGCATTGCCCACGTATGGTTGGCGATGGGGCGAGCGTCGAATCGTGCTTGTTTGAGACGCCATCGCTCTCCCTGCTCGATGTGGAGGCGGAACCGAAGCGTCTCAACTAATTCCATCAAATAAAACCAGGGTTCAGCAGCAGGAATCCCGTGTTTGCGGGGCATTCACCCACGGGTCAGGTGACCCGTGGTACTCTGCCCTCTGTGCGTATAGAAAATTGGAGTACGCTCATACTCCAAGAGACCCCCTATCCGAGCTTCACCCCTGTCAAATGCGGAGAAAATTCGATGATGAATGTTGATTCACCCTGAATTGGCAGGCTTCGACCTTATACAGATACAGATCCAATATATTGTGGGGTGGTGGCATACAACAGACAGAATCGATACTCAACCTACGATATTACGCATGGTAGTGATCGTTAGACAGGAATTTCTCCATTAGATGTGGGAGAAGCATCGTCACTGCTGAAGTGCTCATTCATCTCCCATCTTATTTATGTCATATAATCATTGTTTGTTTTTTTGCATGCCCGCGAGTGACGTGTGCCAGCGATTGCAATTGAATACCGATACTGACCATGCTCAAATGGCGAATATTTGCCAAAATTCGCGTATTCTTCCTGGCTCTGATTGATATTTACTCCTCTAGTATCAAAAATATGTGATATAACTATTCATCATCGAAATCGACGAGTAGTTCGACATTTGCAGTACTTGGGTCATCCTCTAATGCTATTTGAATTTTCTCACTATCCATTCCATCCGCACTCACCCAAATAAATGGCATAACTCGATCGGGATCATGTGCAACAATCCGATCGACCTCGAATTCCAGATCATCAAGTGCGACAATCGTCTCTTCGAGTGCGAATTCGTCCGAGGGTTTAGTTGTCGGACACGCCTATATGGTCGTACGAATGGTCTCGAATGGGACGTCACCACTCACCCCACTCGCCCAAGAATCGCTTGATGTACTCGCGACAGCACTCCAAAGTGAAGGAGAGCTCACCTACGAGCAAGCGTATGGGTTTCTCAAGGAGGAAGCAGACCTTGAGCGACCTGCTGCCAAGGATATTGTCGAACGGCTCTACAATAAGGGTCATCTCTATGAGGTCGAGAGAAAACTCCGGCTCACTGATTACGCATCTGAATAGCAGGGCTGGCCTCATTCGAAAGGCAAGTGTGGTCAATACGCCGCGTAGTTTGGATCGCTTTCTTGATCAACTATCCGAGGAGGGGTTTTTCTCAGTATTGCACTGTGCAATTGGTTCGTAGATGAGAATGGTATTGTTACTGCGGACAGCGACGAGATAGCCTTCAACTGTAAATCGGACTTCGACGTCACTCCTTTTCGACGCGCTTGCTTCGAGGATATCTTCGAGTGCATCTGGGTTCACGTATTCGTACAACGAGAGCGTGGTTTGGCCATCTGCTGACTCAATCATATTAATAACTGCATCAACGACACTCGTAACAAGCTCCGAACTCGATGATTCGAGGTCAATCGTCTCGGATGCGACCAGCGTATATTGTGGTGGACTCGATCCAGTGTGTTTTGTGGTGGATCCGAACCAGCTGGTCGTTTTCATTCTCATTGTGTCGCTGTTCATACTTTCTAATAGCACCCCAAATAGATGAGTAACGGCCGCTTACCCCAGAATCCACCGGATTGAAAGAAAGCGGCACCAGAAATCGAGTGTGATGAACGCGGCCCGGTTATTTAATAAAATTACATAATGAAACCAATCTATGTCTGACGAGGTTATTTGATTCTTCGTGCCATTGATGGAGATACGCTCTCACCGGAGTCTAGCACGGCGACACTGTCTGGCGCCATCACCTGGTCGTGTCGTCGTGGCTAGTCGTGAGAGCTGACTTTCCCTCCCTAGCCTTCTTCTGGTTGATGAGCATGTGTCGTATTGTGTTGAGAACCGAGATTTTGGAAATTCGAATCGGAAGCGAATGGGAGTGTCGAATCCCGCCGCCATTGTTAGACATTTCGGATCATGATGATGAGCGCATGCTCTCAACCGCGACTGAACGGCTCGAAGCGTTTGCCTCCCTCACTGTGAGGTAATATCGAATGGAGGTTCAGCTTCCGGCGGAAGCGGCGTTTCGTAACTCTGTTTACCTGTTGTGTCGTCGAACTCCTCGTTCGCACGCTCCACGATATCTGGGTTCTTGAGCAGCGTGTAAGCCGTCCCACCGAGAACTTTCGCAGCGTAGACGGCTCCTTTCTGTCCGAAATCACCGTTAGCCGCAGTTGCCTGCCACGTGTGAGCCGGTGTTCCTACCGCCCACGTAGCGGCTCGGAACTGGCCGGTCGGTGTAATCCAACTCACGTCGCCCACCTCAGTCGACCCCCCGCCAACGTCACCCTCTGCGTGGGGCGGCACTGGTTCGTCGTAGAGCCCAGCAGCTTGAATTTCATCTACATATTCTTCGGGGACGTCTTCGAGACTTGCGTCGATTTGCTCGCTAGAAACTGTTTCCTTGAGGTCGGCTGCAAACGCGCGGTCGTCATCCGAGTAGCCGATCGTTCCGAGGTCTTGCATGGTCTCCCAGATGACATCAGTCACCGTGTGATTGGGAAGATAGTCCCAGCATCCTGTGATGTATCGGTGATCTACTTCCGTCTGAGTCATCGTCGCCGCACCGCCAGCGATATCGGACAACCAGTCGCTAATGCGCTCGACTTCTGCACGCGTGGGAGCGCGGACATAGTACCAGACAGTCGCTTCCGCGGGTACCACGTTCGGAGCGTCGCCACCGTCCGTGATAACGTAGTGGACGCGGGCCTTCTCGGAGATGTGTTCGCGCATGTATTCCACTCCGGTGTTGAGCAGCTCGACAGCGTCGAGCGCACTCCGACCGGATTCCGGTGACGCAGCGGCGTGCGCAGATACACCCTTGAAAGTGAACTGGATCGAGTCTAGTGCGAGCGACCGGTCGAACGTGGGCGTACTGAGATTTCCTGGATGCCACGTTATCGCCGCATCGAGATGATCGAATGCACCGTCGCGAGCCATGAAGACCTTGCCAACAAGCGTCTCCTCCGCTGGACAGCCGTAGAACTCGATGGTTCCATCGATATCACCGCCTTCGATGGCACGCTTTACACCGATTGCTCCGCCGACACCTGCGACTCCAAAGAGATTGTGACCGCAGCCGTGTCCCGGCGCACCCTGCTCAACGGGGTCGTGCTCCGATTTTACCTTTTGAGAAAGATCCGGGAGTGCGTCGTATTCGCCGAGAATGCCGACCGTCGGATCACCGCTTCCGTAGGAAGCAACAAATGCTGTTGGCATCTCACCGAGTCCGATTTCAATGTCGAACCCTTCCTCATTCAACCGGTCTATGAGTACCTGCACCGATTTCTCTTCGTGCAGACCCAATTCTGGTGTCTCCCAGATGCGTTGGGTCATCGATATCAGGCGCTCTCGGTCACTTTCGATGTCTTCGAATACGTTCGCCTTCGACATGCCTTTTCGCTCGCATGCCGCGATTATCAACGTTCGGCTTCCTACCGGCCTTCACCGGTTTTCACGCTAAAAGGAATTTTCACAGAATCTTCGACTCTATTCACTCTATCGAGGTCGAAGAGTCAAGGGTTCCCACCCACTGTTGAATTTTTTCTTGTGCAGGTGGCCCAGTCAACAGACTGACAATGGTGAATACAGTTGAACTCACAATCAGGCCGTAAATGATGGGAAGATTCGAGGAGAAGCCGAATAACCAAATCGATGTGAGAACGACAAGGGAACTAGTACCGATCGAACCGAGTGCCCCCTGCCATGTGGCTCGCTTCCAGAAGAACGCCCCAAAGATCGGAACGAAGATACAGCCGGTAAGTAAATCGTATGCGAGAGTAAGGGCAAGAACGACACTCCCGATTTCGATTGCTGCATACGTCATGACTCCACCCAGTACAACAATGACTAAGCGAGAGACGGCCGAGTATCTTTTATCAGATGCGTTGGGGTCGATAAACCGTTTGTAGACGTCGCTCGTGAACAGCGTACTCGATGCGAGGAGCGCGGAGTCTGCCGTGGACATCATCGCTGAAACGAACCCGGCGAGGATAAGTCCAGAGAAACCAACTGGGACGATCTCGAGGATGAGTCGTGGGAGAGCAAGCTCCGAATCGGAAAGCGATGGGAGGATAACGAGGGCGATCATTCCGAGAAAAGCTGTCGTAATTCCATAGACGATGGCATACACGCCAGCAGCAATACTCCCTCTTCGGGCTGTTTTTGCACTATTCGCTGTAAAGACGCGCTGCCAGATATCTTGCCCGATCATGATCCCAAGCGTATACAATAGGAAGTAACTAACCATCGTATTCCATCCTATCGTCGTGACATCGAAATAGGAGGGGTCGAGTTCAGCCATCAGTCCCGAAACGCCGCCGACGGAGTTGAGGCCGAGAGGAAGTGCGATAACAAAGATGCCTATCGTCATGATACACCACTGGACGAAGTCAGTAACCGTCACCGTGAGCATCCCTCCGAGTGCTGTATAGGCGATAATGATCGCCCCAGCAAGCAAGATCATCGTATTCTGTTCAATACCGAAGAGAACACTCAGCACCTTTCCCACGGCGATAGTCTGCGTAATCGCGATGGTAAGCGCGTAGATACCGGCGATTATGGCACCAATCGTCCCTGAGTACTTGTCGAAACGGCGTTCCAGCACTTCGCCGAGTGAGTATGCCTTGAGGTTAGCGAGGTTCGTCGAAATAAGAAATCCAAGTGCGATCGTTCCAATGCCCAGCGAGATGACCAACCAGGCACCCGAAATCCCACTTTCATATCCGAGGCTACCACCACCGACGGTAGCTGCTCCACCGAGGATGACAGCAGACATGACGGGGATGTACATCCAGAGCGGAATATTACGGCCGGCAACGAGGTAATCGTCTAGTGTTTCTGACTTTTGATACCCCCAGTAGCCGATTCCGATCATACCCACCATGTATAGAACGAGTAATCCAGTGTCAATAGGTGACACAACCATGGCATACCTTTGCCACCTACAGCACTAATAGATTACCATTAGTGTCTAATTGCGTTAAGAAAACGCGTACGTTTATCGGTTGGTACTCCACTTTGAGAGTATGTCCGATTCTCTCGAAAATCGAGAGTACGATTTGCTCCGTCTGATAGAGGCTCACGAGCCCATCGGGAGTATTCGTCTCGTCGATCAACTCCAACTTCGTGGCTATTCCATCAAGGGACGAACCGTTCGGCTCCTTCTCTCGGAGTTGGACGAGGACGGATTCACGGAAAAGATACCCGGAAAAGGTCGCCGTTTGACTGAGAAAGGCCGGTCCGAATTACGTCTCGGTCACGTTAGCGGTCGGCTCGAACAGGTTCGAGAGCATATTTCCGTCCTTACTGGGCAAGTCACGTATGACCCATTCGAGGATACCGGTGACCTTGTTACCTCTGCTATCGATATTCCTTCTTCAGTGCTTGACGATGCCGTGAATTTCCTTTGCTCCTTGGAGGAATTACCGATTGAACCTGTCCCTATTGCGGTTGAGGACGAGCTAATCGAACACGACGATGAGGATTTCATTCGACTCTTCTTCCCATCAAGCATCACCATCGATGGGGTTTTGCTTTCACGAGGTATCAACGCACAGTTGCAGGTCGCTGGGATTGTGGAGTACCATCCGGAGCCAGAGCCTGGGAAATTCGCTCACGAGGGAACCATCTCGAGCGACCACGGCGGTGCAATTCTCCGATACACGGATGCTGTCAGCGGAGAAGGATCGACCGTAGATATAGCTGACTTGCTTATCGAGGCTGGGAGAACGTCGATGCGTCCACTTTTCGATCAAACTGGCCCAGGTTTGTTGGTCGTCGATAACCGGGAATTTCCGCTTATTCGATACGAAGAGGCATTTGACCTTGCTGCTGAAACCCGAACACGGCTTGGTGGGGTTATCGACATCCGGAAGCCACGTGAGAGTGGTCCATTTCCATGTGGGCAACCAGGATGGGATTTCGCTTCGTTGACCTATGGGGCGGTCGGCGAACTCGCAATCTCACTGCTTGCTGAAGAGGGATTCGGTGAATCCTGGGCCACACTATATGGACTGAAAGAACGATCCGCGTTTCAACCCATCTCGTCGGTGCTAGACCACGGAGAATTTTGACGCTTATTCGGCAAATTGCCGTTCGAGAAGTGTGACGGCAAGGAATGCCCCGAGCGTTTGAGTCGATTCTGTCGGATCATAGTTTGGCGATATCTCCATCAAATCAGCAGCTCCAATAGCGTCATGCGTCCCTAGAATTTCCATCACTCGCAACGCTTGATGTGCACTCAATCCATCCGGTTCGGGTGTACCAGTCCCTGGTGCAATACTTGGATCCACGGCATCAATATCGAAGGTGACGTAGACTGTGTCCGTGTTGGCTGCTGCGGCTTCCACTGCGTCTACGACTACCTCATCGATACCGCGGTCGTGAACATCGCGCATCGTGTAGAGATTGAGACCTGAATCCTCGGCGAACTCGAAGAAGTTCGGGCTCTCATAGCCGCGAATACCGATTTGGCTGATATGGGTAAAATCGCTAAATTGGGACTCGGCAATGAGTCGAGTGCTCGATCCGTGATAATGCTTTCCGAAGGTGGCACTCTCAGCAGACGTGTCCGTATGAGCATCGATTTGAACCAATCCAACCGAGTCTGCGTCCGATCCCTCTGCAAAGCCACAGAAAGCCGGATACGTACAGTAGTGGTCGCCGCCCAACATCAGTGGGAACGCGTGTTCGGCGATCGTTGCAACGTGAGATCGGATGCTCTCTGCAGTCTGTTCATAGTCCATTGGGAATACTGGGACGTCTCCACAATCGGCGACTTGAAAATCGGAAAAGTCGACCTGAGCTCCCGTATTCATATTTGTGAGCCCGCCTTTGTAATTCGATAGGTAAGCCCACCATGCACTCGCACGACGTATCGATTCAGGCCCATAGCGGGCTCCTGGTCGATTCGTGAGTGCGCCATCGTATGGTACTCCAATTACACCAACATCGATGTCATCGAGATCATCCACATCACGTGCTTTCCCTTTCAGAAACGTGTTTCTGCCAGCATACCCCATTTCCACGTCTGTGCCACTGTGGCTAGCATGAAACTCCGCAGCGGGAGTCGGATCAGAATCATTCATTGGAGGTCACCTGCTACTTTCTTCCTGATGTTATCGGCCAGGGACAACTTTTGGGGTCGACACATGTGTGGCAATGTATTGCCACCTCCACAGTATACATATTTCGGTTAGAAAACGATCATCTCGTCGGAGGCTGCCGCGGGGTCTAAGACTCGTTCAGTGCCGCCGCGGAGCGGACGAGGGACTTGAAGGCCTCCTCATCAATCTCATCTCCCTCGTGGATGTCAACGGCGCGCCTGACGTTGCCGTCGAGGCTGGCGTTGAAAAGGCCCGCTGGGTTCTCGAGAGAAGCACCCTTGGGAAAGGTCAATTTCACCTTGTTCTTGTAGGTCTCGCCGGTGCAAATCACCCCGTCGTGAGACCACGCCGGACCGCTCCACTTCCACTCCTCGACCACATCGGGGTCGGCTTCTTTGATGAGACCACGCATCCGGGAAAGCGTCTCGCCCCGCCAGTCGGACAGCTCCTCGATTCTCGCATCGATGCGCTTGGCGGGAGACTCGTCTTTCTGTGAATCACTCTTTTTCATGTCGTGGCCGACGCCAACGCCGAATATATGTCTTGCCACGCCAAGAATCTCAATTATCGGCCGGCAATCGCCATGGACGTGATCGGTCTGAATTACAAATATCTCTCCAAAATAGAAACCGACAGAGTCCGTTGGTCGAAAAGCCATCTTGAAATGTGTTCCCGACTTTTGTCCGAGTACGATGACTAACGACGATCGCGGTTGTGAGGTGGGTCAGGGATGAGTGTTCATTCTCAGTGGGTTTCTCGCCGTCGTTATCTGCGTTCAGTAGGCCTCGGAGCATCGGTCTTACTCGGTGGCTGTGCAAACGTGAGCGATAATCCTGAGTATGAGGGTCGTCCCGTCAATAATACATCTGGCAAACCCCGAACGGCGAAGGAGATGGTCGCAGCAGAAGCAGTCGCTCAACAAGACCCTAATGAGGGTGCAAGCTCCGTGGACTCGCTTTCGCTCGACAGTCACGAGTTCGTCGTTAAAGAGGGATACAAGGGACCAACAGTGCAGGGCACTGTTAGCAATTCAAGCGAGGATCTCCTCTCGTATGCCGAGGTTCGTGTGCGTGTCTATGACGAAACGGGTGCTCAGCTTGGACTATATCTCGATAGTACGAACGATCTCGGTGCGAAGACAACATGGCGGTTCGAGGCCATTCTCCTCACCTCGGCTAGTAAGGTCGCAAGATATGATCTCGCATTGTTCGGTATTCCGGAGTGATCTCTCGATCCGGGATACATCGTCTCACTTCGTCTCCGATCACAACTGCAAAAGTCGGAACACCCTCTTTCTCGCTAGTTTCACCTTTGAATCAGTGAGGAGTACAGTCCTATACTGATTTCTGATCGTTGTCCACTTGTTCAGATCCACGGTCGCTATATCCTTCGCGTCCCACTGCATCGGAGCTGATCATATTGAGGATCATTTGACGAACTTGATCGGCAGATTCGAACGTCTGCCCGTCCGACTCAGTTAGTGGCTCAAACACTTCCTGGAGTGTCTCCGCTCCGTTCTGATGGTCGATTTCATGCTCGCCGTATTCGTCGATGAGCGTCTCAGCTGATGTTGGATAGTCGTGCTGTTCGAGTTTCTCGTTGAGAGGACCGTAGTCGATTCCTTGCTCTCGGTCGTCGCTGCTCATGGTAGTACAAGGAGATGACTGTGAAAAGATGTTCTGGCCGGTGAAACACCACACCGGAAACGGAGTGAGTATCTCGTCCTCGCAGACGGGATAGGGCGTCACTCACGCCTCATCTGCATCCTCTGCCGTGTCTGATTCGACGTCATCGTTATCTGTCGGTCCGGCAGCCTCGGCCGGTTCCGCTGCTGCTGATGAATCAGTGGTTTCATCGGTGAGTGACCCAGTTGATGCGCTTGCATCTGTAGACGCTGCCGCAGCATCCTCGCTGTCCCCGTTTTGATCGGGGATATCTTCATCTAATTCCTCCGTTTCCTCTACTGCTTCGGATCGAACATCCTCGATATCGACGTTCATATCCAATTTGTCTTCGTTGATCGCCGCTTTGAGCGTCTCCCGATTCGTAATGGCACTCACCCCATTCTCTTTTATCTCTGTCCGCAGTACTCCGATGTCGATCGCCGATTCGACGTTCCTCCGGCCAGTTTTCGATTTGAGTGCGCGCCTGACTACGACATATCCGAGTGCGGTTGCACTTCCTGTGAGAATTGCCCCGGGAATGCCGTAGCGCTTGTACCCCGCTTTCAATGCTTTCTTGCCAACAGTATAGCCGACTTGTTTTTCCAGCGAAGATCCGATCATAACACTCTGATTTACTCGGCTGTACGGCAAAGTAGCAGGGCTGTATGTGCAAGTTCCCTATACCCTAGGGGATAGCCGTGACCGAAGAATAGCCTACGACTGCTACAGCCCCGTGTCGTATGCGAAATCCTTCAAAACAATCTTGAAGGGCGGCATACGAGCTATATTGCAGTTTCGACCATGTCCATTTGGTTCTATTGTTAATGTAAATATAATAATTTAATAAAATAATTCTGGATATAGTTAGGACATGTCGGTCTAAATCACATACCAACTATCCCTGTTTAATTGATAATATTTTAGAAACAATTTCCGACTCCGAAAACCATCCCGAGAATATTACCGTCTGTGATGGAACAACCTATTTGATTCCTCCTAGCGTGAACGCTGTATGCAAAATCAGCGGGTGTCTCTTGTACTTTTCATCGCAATCCTCGTCATTCTTGCAGGATGTGTTGGAAGCGGACTATCCAATCCGACACACACCTCTTCACCACCAGCATCTTCAACCACATCTACTCCATCTCCTGGTTCACTAAACGTCCATTTTATCAATGTTGGGCAGTCTGCAAGCACACTTGTTGTCTCACCGACAGGCGAAACGATGCTCATCGATTCCGGTGACTGGCGGGACGACGGACGGATCGTTCTCCAGTATCTCGAACAGCACAATATTACACGAATTGACCATCTCGTTACTTCCCACGCGGATGCCGATCATATCGGCGGCAACGCAGCTGTCATCAATTACTACGAAACCCAAGCAAACGGTATCGGCGCCGTCTATGACCCGGGAATCGCATCCAGCTCCAGTACGTACCAACGCTATCTGGATGCTGTCGAACGACACGACGTCACGCTCTACAAAACTCAAGCGGGAGACAACATCCAGTTTGATGGTGCCACGGTGTCAGTTCTTGCCCCGCCAAGCCCCTACATTGCCAACAAAGAACGCAACGAAAACAGCATCGTCCTCAAAGTCACACACGGCAAAACAAGCTTTCTCTTACCGGGAGATGCCGCCCAGCAAGAAGAGCAGTATATGCTTGAACAGCAAACCCCAGCACTCAACTCGACAGTTCTCTACGCGGGCCATCACGGCAGTCGATCCAGTACGGGCGATGCATTCCTCGATACCGTCACGCCACAGGTCGCCGTGATTTCAAGCGCTTACGATTCTCAGTATGGCCATCCTCACGAAGAGACATTGAGCCGGCTCGCAGCACGCAATATTCCAACGTACTGGACTGCTGTCCATGGCACCATCGTACTCGAAAGTACTGGGAAGCAAATCACGGTGAAAACACAAGCAGCGGTACCCACCAACCCACAATCTCTTCGGTCAGCATCACCGATCGAACCAGGCGATACTGCGCCACTAACGGCGCGGACAACGATCACCGTAAACACGACCGGTGGTTCTGCCACAGCCTCGCCAACCACTACAGCAACTCCGACACCGACAGTGTCGCACTCAACTGGTTCGCTAGAGATCACCGAGGCACATGCCGATGCTGCTGGCGATGATGCTGACAATCTCAACGATGAGTATATCGTGTTCAAAAACACAGGGAATGCGCCACTCGACCTCTCTGACTGGCAACTCCGTGATGCGGCTGGTCACAGCTATACCGTCCCAAGGGGAACCACTCTTCGACCTGGTGAGCAAGTTACTGTCCATTCTGGGAGTGGTGAGAATACAACCTCCGACCTCTACTGGAACTCTGGCCAGCCGATTTGGAACAACGGAGGCGATACCGTCATTGTCGTGGATACCGAGGGGACGACTGTACTTCGGGAGACGTACGAATGACTGACGAAAATACAGATCCCCCCCAGACACTCACTGCCGTCCTTGATCGATTTGAAGAGGAGCAGGCGGTCTTACTGCTCGAATCTGAGGGAGAGGTTGTCGACGAAGTTGTTATGTATTGCGATGACCTCCCCGAATCTGGTCGCCATCAAGATGCAATCTTCACTATCACTGTTGATGGAGAATCAATAGTGGAAATCCAGTACGAGTCAACGGAAACCGAAGAGCGAGCGGAGGCTGCCCAACAGCAGTTTGATCGTCTTGCCCGTCGGCCACCTGAGGACGACACCGAGTGAACTCTTCGTGTATCATTCGTTTTGTAATCATTTTCAATTATTTTACACTGTACTTTTATAGTATTATACCGTTAGGACGCTTGTATGGCCGATTTGATTGTCAAAGCGGCAGTGAAAGAACAGCTCGAAGGACAAAATGTGGCGAGTGACTTCTACGACGCACTCGACGAGGAAGTTGCGACGGTTCTCGAAAATGCCGCCCGACGGGCCGATGAAAACGATCGCAAAACCGTCCAGCCCCGCGATCTGTAGCGGTTCACCGCCTCACTTTTGCGTCAAACCGTTCGTGGTCGTCACTACAAACAATCTCTTTTGTTAATCGCTGCTCGGATTGCAAGATACTCGTGCGATAAGGACGTGACAGGGCACAGTTGCTACCTGTGAGCAGTATAAGCGGTAGTGGATGACCTCGAATATTTCCCCATCCAGCAAGCTAGTGACCTAAGCCGCCACCCATTTTCTTCAATATCTGCAAGAATGATATTCTCGGAAAGTAATTCCAGGAAAATGAATACTCATGCTCTCGCTCGGGCAACGATCCTCTATACAGGTATTGCAGGAGCGCTCACGGTTGGCAGTCTCTATTGAATCTCCTCGACACAATCTGCTATCTTACGATTGGTAAAAAATAGTTCAGTTGCGAACGTTGGAGTGACTCAATCGCTCGATTGGATCTCGATAACCTCCTTCCCGAAATACTCGTGAAGTGGCACAGGAAGGATGATACCATCGATCGTTTGATTGTTTTCGATAATCGCAGTGATAATTCGCTGGGGGACAAGCGCTGTCGCGTTGAGCGTGTGCACCGTCTCATTCTCTTCACCCGGCCGTCGAATGCGCGCATTCAGCTTTCGTCCTTGATACGAGGTGCAATTCGAACACGAGACGACCTCACCATACTCTTGAAGTGGTGGTCGCCACACTTCGATATCGAACTTCTTCGCCGCCGTGTCGCCAAGGTCGCCAGTACAGACGTTGACCACCCGATACGGCAGTTCAAGTGCTTGCATCACATCCTCCGCGTTCTCCAACAGTTCAGCATGGATCTCCCACGAATCAGCTGGGTCGGCGAAAATGAACTGTTCGATTTTCTCGAACTGATGTACCCGCCATAGGCCACGGGTTTGGGTACCGTGCTTACCCGCTTCACGTCGGAAGTTCGTCGAGAATCCCGCGTATTTCAGTGGCAAGTCATCTGCCTCGATGATTTCATCATACTGGAGGGCCGCAAGCGGTTGCTCGGCGGTCGCAATCAAATATCGATCGTTACGTTCTAGTTTGTACAGCTGCTCCCGAAAATCGTCGAGTTCCGCTGCAGCCTCCATTGGTGTGTCGTTCAGATAGTACGGCGGTTGAACCGGCATATAGCCACGCTCGACGAGTAGATCCATCGCAAACTGTTGGAGTGCCCAGGCTAGGCGGACGATATCCCCTTTGAGATAGTAGGCGCGCTCACCGGCGACTTCGACTGCTTTTTCGGATTCTATGAGGTTGTTCCGCTCGAGTATCTCGGCACCAAGCACTGCTTCGTCTTTCTTTCCGTCCTTGGGTTCCCAGTGTTTCACTGGGATGTTATCATTCTCATCCGTGCCTTCCGGAACCGATTCATGTACGAGATTGCCAATCTCATACCGGAGGTCGTTTCGTTCCGACCGGAGTGTTGCTTCTTTTTCCTCGAGATTTTCAATTGTCGAGTTCAACTCCGCTACTTGCGCGATCGCTTCGGTTGCATCCTCTCCGGCCTGCTTCTTCGCTCTAATCGTATCTGTTATCGTGTTTTTCTCGTGACGAAGACCGTCCAGTTGGTGGCGTGTCTCTCGCCACTGTTGATCGAGTTCGCGAACGGTGTCGACACGACTGGGATCCTTTCCACGTCGTCTTTCACTCGCTTTGATCGTGTCTGGTTCGTCCCGAAAGAGTGCAATATCAAGCATAGGGTGTCACTGGAACACTCCAAGCTGATAATTGTCGTCTATGGGGTGGTTCGTATTGCGTTCTGTATACTGCATACTTCGTAGTTGGTGGTGGATTGTGTGATGATAACTCTCGACCAATACAAGCGAGGAAGCGAGGGAGCACCGAGCGCCGACGTGTTGAGTTAAGCCCAACCGACTGCAGCAGTAGCACTGTCTACTTCCCAAAACGAGGACTGAGACCGAGACCGGGAAGTAGATTCCATATCATATGGCGACACTCGTGGATACTTATACTTTTGTGAGACATGCAGTGGGAGACAGTCAATCATCGATCACATTCGTCTTGGTATGGTTTTGTTCTCGATATTCATCGGTTCCACCCTTCGCCAAAATCATCAAACTGTGATTTAACTCGTTTTGTCACAGACCCAATGCGTTCCACTGCAAGGACGTCCTGCCTCACGAGATTGAGTGTTAGCACCGACGAGGATAATCCAACCTTATCATCATGAAAAACGGCACCCATATTCGATAACTCGACCGTGACTCAACTCGAGGACGGTGATCGACTCGTCTCAGCCGATACGATCGACGAGTGAAACAGAACCGAGCGGATACCCGGGTCTTCAGCAGCAAGAGGAGGTCAATCAGGGAATTAACTGCTCTACCGGCTCGTTACCACCGAAATACCGTTGACCGGATTCACTTAATATCATGTTCTCTGCCTTCTTGAGATGTTCCCATGCCGTTGTTGGGTGAATGTCCATAGCTTCACCGAGGTCATCCATGGTGATGTCTGAACCGGACTCATAGTACCCCAGTGAATACGCGGTTTCAAACGCCTCCTGTTGACGGGATGTAAGTCGGGTTAGTATTGCCGTTGAATCCATGGGTGGGTTGTCTGAAATAGTTCCCATGTTTATGCACTTGCGCAAATCAAGGTCATTATCGAGCGTTTCGATTTTCTCGATTAGTTTATAGAGTGATTCTTTTTGTTCAATATACACTCCCCAATGTTCGATACCCCGCTGGACACTAACAGTGCTATCTCGGTAACAGCCATGCGACCCGAGGAGGTTGAGGATACTTGGATTGTCGCTGTTGTACTCGATCTCACTCGTGAAATACGCTTGTCGAGACTCTCCGTCTGAGATACGTCGAAATGATTTGACGAATTCATGGTCTCGAAAGGCGCTCTCGAACTGATCGATTTGAATTTTATCTCCTCGGAGGCAAATGAGTCGCTTTGCGCGATGACCATTGATTTCCGCCTTTGACAGGTTCTGCACATGAACCCCTGGAACGTCTGCACTCGTATCGGAAATCGGGCAACCAAAGTGACGAATTGCTAGCAGTGCTTCCCACATATACATATATGTGTGTTCAACTAATCATAATCTTTGTCCACATATCCCAATATATTGGGGTCAAAAGCTTTTCAATAATAACTGTAGTTATATCCATGTCAAACGTTGACAACCGGGATTTGGAAGGTCCCGAAATCGACAGACGAACAACACTGAAACTACTCGGCGCAGCCGGGATGACTGGACTTGCTGGATGTACTGGTGGCGGCGGTGACGAGTCCGGTGGCAGCTCGAAAAACGATGATGATAGCTCTTCAGCGACAAAGGGTGGTTCCATCGAGGTTGGCTTCCAGACGGACAATCTAGAATTTCTCGATCCCCATTATGTTGATAAAGGCGCGCAGATGCAAATTGTTTCCAACGTCTTTAGTGGATTACTGAAACTCAATCGAGATAGTAAAATTGTCGGCGATCTTGCGAAGGACTGGGAAATCCCCGATAAGAAAACCTACGTGTTCCACCTGCACGAAGGAGTCACGTTCCATAATGGAGATCCATTGAAAGCAGAGCAGGTGAAGTGGTCGCTTGATCGTCTCATGGCGGATGAGAAGTCTGAGCACCACGGGAAGGTTTCAACCGTAGAGAGTATCGAAGCGACGGGTAGTCATGAGATCACGATCAAGATGTCGGAGCCGACTGCACCATTCTTGGCGTTTATGACCAACGTACCGGGAAGAGCAGGCTCGATCGTACACAAAAGTGCGGAAGACGACCCGAAATCGTACAACAAGCAACCGATCGGAAGCGGCCCGTTCAAAGTGGAGTCTCGCAGCATGGGTGAATCCATCACGCTCTCCAAATTTGACGACTATTGGGAGACTGACGACAAAGGAGACCAGCTTCCGTATTTGGATGAAGTAAAGATCAGACTTATTCCCGAACCATCGACGATGTGGTCAGCGATCACATCCGAAAGCATCCAACATTGTGCCCAAATCACCGGTCAATTTGCGAAACAGGGGGAGAATATGAGCTCTCTCAATGTCCGAAAGACCAGTTCGGGTGACTGGTCATGTATCGCACCGCTTGGTGCGGATCCTGCAAAATACCCTGAGAAGGCGAAGGTCGCAAGCGGTTATGATAAAGTCACAACCAAATGGAAGGGAAAGGATATCCCAACGGCAAACAAGAAGGTTCGTCAAGCGATTGCGATGGCCATCGACCGGGATGAAATCGTAAAAAAAGCATACTTCGGGTATGCGACTCCGGCACATTCGGTGTTCAATCCGACGATGTCAATCGCCTACGAAGAAGAACCGAAGACTGGCCAGTATTACGACCCAGAGAAGGCGAAAAAACTACTGGACGAGGCTGGCTATACCGGTAATCCTCGGTTCTCATTCAAACTGCTTGGCATGCCAGAGTACAAACGCTGGATGACTATTATCCAACAGCAGCTTTCGGACGTTGGAATCAAGGTCGAACTCGATATCCAGCAGCCGTCGTCGTACTGGGATTCTATCTACCGCTATGATCATATGATGACGACCTACGGTGGATCGACAGATATCGACCCCTATATGACCTGGTGGAAGCAGCTTGGGACTCCGGATCCCGAAACAAGTCTCGGGGTCTGGCAAAAAAGTATGATGTTCAACAAGAAGTTCGATGACGCGCTTTTGAAATCGTTCAAGACGCCGAAACCAGAGAAGCGTAAACAACACATCCGCAAGGCCGAGGAAGTGTTCCTCGATCAAGCGATGTATACGATGACTGTGTTCATGCTCAAAGCGAAGATTGACGTTTCGAGTCTCAAAAACGTCGGTATTCAGGCCGGGATGAGCAACTTCCATCAGGCATATTTGGAGAAATAATGGTATCGATCATTCCACTCGTCGTACCCCTCCCAGGAGGTGTCTAGCGTGGGAATGCAGCGATATCTCGCAAAACGGATACTCCACGCCTTCGTCGTCATTTACGTCGTAGCGACGGTTGTGTTCGTCGCCGTCCGCTCGATTCCTGGTGACCCAGCCCGTCTGATGCTTGGTGGTGACGCCGATCCACAGGCACTCGCAGCAGTCAGACAGGAACTCGGGCTCAATCAGCCCATATATGTCCAATATATACGGTGGCTTGGTGAACTCGTACAGGGCGACTTTGGTGATTCGATTCATACCCAACAGAGTGTTATCACGATGCTGATTGACGTCGCAGAGCCGACGCTGTCGATTGCTCTGCTCGGAATGGTGATTGCGATCTGTATAGCAGTACCCGCCGGTATCATCAGTGCCATCCATCGCTACTCCCCGGAAGACTATATTGCGACGCTCATTTCCTTTTTCGGCATTAGCATGCCGGGATTTTGGATCGGTATCCTACTGATTCTGGGTGTCGGCACCCGGTTTGAAGCCATTCCGTCATTTGGGTATGTCCCACTCTCAGATGGAATCGTTCCGTGGTTCAAACACATCCTCCTCCCAGCAATTGCAGTCGGACTGCCATATGGCGGCATTCTCATGCGCATGACCCGGTCTTCGATGTTAGAAGTGTTAAACGAGGATTATATGCGAACGGCCCGAGCGAAAGGACTCTCTCCACGACTCGTGCTGTTCAAGCACGGATTCCAAAACGCGCTCATGCCTGTTGTCACAATCGCTGGTATTCTGTTGGCTGTTGTCCTCGGCGGTGTCGTCGCTGTCGAGATCGTCTTCGGCATTCAGGGACTTGGCCGACTGCTAATTAGTTCGATCAACCGGCGTGACTTCCCTGTGGTGCAGGGTACCGTCATCATCATCTCGTTCGTGTTCGTGTTCATGAATCTCGTTGTCGACATGCTATACACTGTCATCAATCCCAAAATCAAGTACGGAGGTAGTGAATAATGATGTCGATACTCTCCATTGTCGGACATGACTCCGATGGGGCAACGGTGTTCGGCATTCGAACCGACCTCATCGAACGTCTCGTAGACACGATCAAGCGGGACTTCAAAGCAAAAATAGGGCTTACGATTGTCCTCACGTTCCTTGCTGCAGCGATTCTCGCGCCCGAACTCGCACCGTTCGATCCGATGGCACAGGAATTCGGGATGCTTCAAGCACCCACTCTCACTGGCGACCATCCGCTCGGGACTGATTCGTACGGCAGAGATCTCTTATCACGGATCATGTACGGCGCACGGATCAGCTTACTTGTTGGCATCGGTGCTGTCTCCGTTGGTGCAATTGTCGGTGTCACAATCGGCCTTGTTGCTGGCTACTACGGAAGTTGGATCGACGATGTATTGATGCGCATTATTGACGTTATGTGGGCTTTCCCGTGGTTGCTCATCGCAATCATGCTCGTCGCAATCTTTGGCCAGAGCCTCTGGAATGTCATCTTTGCAGTCGGGTTCGCATACATTGACGACTTCGCTCGAATCACACGTGGTGAGGTACTATCGATTCGCGAAGAAGAGTATGCACTCGCTGCAAAAAGCGTCGGATTAGGTGACCTCCAGATTATCGCCGAGGAGGTGCTCCCAAACACCGTTGCACCACTTATCGTCCAATTCACCGTTCTGGTTGCTCGTGCGATGCTTGCGGAGGCGACACTCTCCTTCCTCGGATTAGGTGTCAAGCCAACCACGCCGACTTGGGGAGCACTTCTCGGACAAGGTCGAAATTTCCTCACCCAGGCGTGGTGGATCTCCGTGATTCCCGGGCTGATGATCATGATCACAGTTCTTGGTATCAACCTCTTTGGCGACGCACTCAGGGACGCCTTTGACGTGAAAGATGAGGGGGGTGCCTGATATGAGCGGTGAACCATTACTTGAAGTTCGCAACCTTCGCACGAGTTTCGAAACCGAGCGGGGGACTGTTGACGCCGTTGACGGGATTTCGTTCGAAATCTATCCTGGTGAAGTGTTCGGCGTAGTTGGCGAGAGTGGGTCGGGCAAATCCGTCACAGCACTCTCATTACTTCAGCTACTTGACTCGAATAGCACCGTCGAAGCTGATGCTGTCCGATTCAAAGGTGAAAATCTCCTCGCTAAATCCGATGCAGAAATGCAAGACGTTCGTGGCGGCGAGATCAGTATGATCTTCCAGGATCCGTCGACGTCCCTCAATCCGGTGATGACGATTGGCGAACAAATTGCCGAGGTCTACCGACAACACGCCAGTTCAGCTGAATCCGGTGGTTTCTGGCCGGAGATGAAACGCAAGTACGTGACTGGTACCAGCAAACAGAGTGACTCGTGGCAGCGTGCCATCGAATTGCTTGATACCGTCGGCATTCCCGACCCGGAAGCGCGTGCAACTGAGTACCCCCATCAGCTTTCAGGCGGAATGCGTCAGCGCGTCGTTATCGCACAGGCACTCGCTGGCGACCCCGAACTCATCATCGCGGACGAACCGACCACTGCACTTGACGTGAGCATCGAAGCGCAAATCCTGAACGAACTCGTCGATCTCAAGAACGACTACGATGTCTCGGTTATGCTCATCACCCACGATATGGGTGTCGTCAGGGAAACCTGCGATCGTGTCGCGGTAATGTACGCAGGTGAACTAATGGAGCAGGCAACGGATGATGACCTCTTCGCAGAGCCTCACCACCCCTATACGCAGGGACTGTTGGGCTCTATCCCCCGAATTACGGACGACCGTGAATGGTTGGACGTTATCGAAGGGACCGTTCCGGATCTCATCGACAAGCCGGCGGGCTGTCCGTTCCGAGACCGATGTGATCGAGCGTTCGAAATGTGCGACCAGCTACTCGTTGGGTACGATGTAAATTCGGATCACAACTCCGAATCTAGCGGACACAAAGCATATTGTCATCTCCACAACGATCACGTTGAAACCAATGCGGATGGTCACGCAGTCCACATCACTGAGGGTGCACGTGCGGAAGTTGAATCCAAGCGAGTCGATGTAAAGAGCGATGAAATGGCGCGAGCAGATGGCGGTGATACCCAATGAGTTCAGAGACAGCTTCGATAGCCGAGGAAAAACGCGGACGACCGAAGAGAAAACCGTTGTTTCACGCAACAGGCGTGAAAAAACACTTTTCGACCGATACAGGGCTCATTGACCGCCTCGTTGGTGATGACGAATCGGTGAAAGCGGTTGATGGCGTCGATATCATGGTTGGACACGAAGAAACACTCGGCCTTGTTGGTGAGTCTGGCTGCGGTAAAACAACACTAGGGCGGGTCCTGTCCCGACTTTATGAGCCAACGGATGGCACGCTTACGTTCGAGGGGAAGGATATCACCACTCTCGAAGGCAAAGCACTGAAAAATCTCCGGAAAAATATACAGGTAATATTCCAGGATCCGCTGTCCTCACTCAATCCGCGAAAGACTGTCGGTGAAATCGTCGAAAAGCCCCTCAAAGTTCACGATATCGAAACAGAACGGGGAACACGTGCGCGTGTCGTTGAACTGTTCGAGGAAGTCGGGCTTCGAAAATCTCACTTGGATCGCTATCCACACGAATTCTCCGGGGGCCAGCGCCAACGAGTCGGTATTGCACGTGCCCTTGCTGTCGAACCCAAATTGATCATTGCAGACGAACCGGTTTCGGCATTGGACGTTTCGGTGCAAGCCCAAATCATAAATCTATTGAAACGTCTCCAAAATGAGTATGGGCTCTCCTACCTTTTCATTGCTCATGACCTCTCCGTTGTCAAGCACATCTCCGACCGTGTCGCTGTGATGTATCTGGGCAACATCGTCGAGACGGGACTAACAGCAGACATCTACGGCAATCCCCAGCATCCCTACACGCGAGCACTGTTGAACTCGATTCCGGATCTCGAGGGTGATGGGTCAATGCGCAAAAATCCGCTCTCGGGCACACCCCCAAGCCCCATAGATCCTCCCGAGGGCTGTCCGTTTCACACGCGCTGTCCAGAGTATATTGGCGGCGAATGCGATGGTTCGAAGCCTGAACTTCAGTCGGTAGCCCACGCAACTGGTACCATTGGGCAGACCACGGCACCTGAGGAAGAAATAGAGAGGGCCAATGAAAGACGAGCCCATCTCGCTTCCTGTCACTGGTTAGACCATCCTGCAGACGAACGGCGGGCACAGGACCCATATGATGGGGATTGGAAATGAGTAGTGTTGAGCATTCTTCGATATGGTTGATGAATATTTCGATGCTGAATATTGAAACGTTAATGGTGGGCTGCTGAATGGCTTCTAGTAGCAGTGACAACTACGCACAGCGTGCTCGCGAACAGCTCGGCTTTTCGCGCTGGTGGCTCATTGTTGCCGCAGCGATAGCGATGGCTGTCGTCAGTCCATATCAATACGTTTGGTCTTCGATCGAGGGCCCGTTAGCGAGGGATCTCGATATCCCTCTTACCCAACTTGGGCTCGTTTTCACGCTCTTTGTCATCTTCCAGTCTGGATCGCAGTTCCCGGTCGGGTGGTGGCGTGATCGACACGGACCGCGAGGAATAACACTGGTTGCAGCCACGCTGGCCGGTGGCAGCTATTTGGGGCTTGCCTATGCGACAGCAGTCTGGCAACTGTATGTCCTGTACTCACTCGGTGCGATTGGCGTGGGTATCGTTTATACGGTCTCAGTGAATACGGCATTGAAATGGTTTCCCGACCGACGCGGTCTCACCACGGGGGCCGGGACGATGGCATTTGCAGGTGGTGCCGCACTCTTTGTTCCCTACGTTCGCGCGAATGCCTCCCTTGGCGGCTATAGTGTGGTTCTCCGGAACATGGGATTTGTCATCGGAATCGCCATTGTAATCGCTGCGGTGATTTTGCGTGACCCACCAGCAAACTGGAGTGTCGATAATATGACAGATGAGGCGCAGTACTCTCGGCACGATCATACGTGGCGTGAAGTTCTCAGTACATGGCAATTCTGGGTAATGTACGGTATCTTCGTCACCGTGAGCGGGGCAGGATTAATGCTTACTGCGAAGATCGTTCTGTTTGCCCAACGAATGGAGTTGAATGCAGTGACGGCTACGATGTCGGCGACTCTGTTGCCGATCGCTGGGGGTGTCGGCCGTCTCTTGATGGGTGATCTCTCCGATCGAGTCGATCGACAAAAGGCGATGGCAGCATCGTTTATTCTCTGTGGTCTCGGTCTGTTTGCAGTTGTCTGGTTCGGGCAAACAAACTCGAGTTTCGGCTTTATCGTCTCGGTTGTCGTCGCTACGTTTTTCTGGAGTCCTCAGTATACGCTCTTCCCAACCATCGTTGCTGATTACTATGGTGAGACCCATTCGTCAGCGAATTATGCACTCCTCTACTCGGGAAAAATGTGGGGGGGCATTTTCGGTGGGGCAGTTACTGCATGGCTTGCGACTGCGACAAGCTGGGTTACTGTGTTCAACATCGGTGGTGTGTTCGCTATCTGTGGTGGTCTGGCAGCACTCGTTTTGCGCCCTCCGACGGATAATTCACACTCTGCAGGCGATGCCGTCCGCTCGCGCTCGCTAAGTAGCGACGAGTGATCGCCTGATACCGTTTCTGTTTACGGGAGTACGGGAGAAGACGTTCACGATGCACTGTCGAAAAATCACCTTCGTACTGGAACGACGGAAATTCACGGAGAGGTTCGTGGCGATGCTCTGTTAATCGGCGCCTCCATCTCTCATTGGATAAAGATCGAATGGCTGCATGTTCGGCGTTGTCGACGGTGAATCAGCGAAGAAGTCAGGCGTGGTGTTCGATCCCTTTTACCACAATATCTATGCCGAGTTCAGTCTACTCATGCGTCAGCACGAGTGACGGGATGAGTCATAACACATTACCAAGAAGGCCAGCCCTCCAAACGAGGACACCGTGATTGTAACAGTAATTTTGAACACGTTTGACCGGTTCTTTTCCGGACTCTCCTTCAGTGTCAGTGAACTCTGCGCCGGTGAACATCCCACGGCCGCGTACGTCAACGAGCTTGTCCGTTGTCTTGGTTACTTCACGGAGTTGATCACGCATATACTCACCCACACTCTGTGCATGGGTCAACAGATCAGTATCTTGAATATACTCGATTGTACGAGAACGGGACTAGCGTGGGGCACCGATCTATCGCTATACTCAGCAACTTTTCGAGGAGTAAGCAGCAATGTGGGTGTGGGAGAGCTACGATTCCAATGCCCACATCACTAATGACATTTCGAACGGCGACACAGTCCCTTTCGGGACAAGTTAGAATGTCCCCGAATAATTCTTAATCTATCGATCTGACAGCCGAACCTGTCTCTTTCACTTCGCCGATTGAGATTCATGCATCTGTCGTTCGAGGTGCAAAATACCGTCCCTGACGTCTCTGCTGTCGACTGTGATGTGTTTCTCTGATCGGATTGTGCTATTGAGGCGAATGAAACTCTGTACGCCTGATTCTGAAACAGTGTGATGAAAGTGGGCTCGAACGATGAGGGAAATCAGTATACCGGCTGAGGAACCTCGGCGTCAGCCGTCACCAAATTGCGTGGGCCAGGATTCGAGCGTCTGTGCCGCAGCACCGGTGGTGGATCCGACGTGGAGAATTTGGTATCCGGTATCGATTTTCTCGGCGACGTCATCCTCACCAAATCCGAGTCCACCGATAACGACATCCGATTCGCGAGCCGCTGAAACGACGGTTGAAACCGCCTCTTGTACGTCCGGATGATCGAACTTTCCTGGGTGACCGATGGCTACCGAGAGGTCAAGTGGACCAAGGAAGACGAATCCCAACTCCGGGACACGCAGTATTTCATCGATTTGGTCGACCGTTTGTGGCTCTTCGATCGTAATGCCGATGAAAGTCTCCCGGTCTTCGGTCGCAATGTAGTCATCAGCACGCCCCCACCGACTCGCACGTGGGTTGGCGAGACCGCGTTTCCCAGGCTCCCCGTCGTAGTTGAAGCGGGCTGCTTCGACGACCTGTCGCACCTGCTCAGCCGTCTCGATATGTGAGACGAAAAGGTTGCGCACGCCAGTATCGAGTGTCTTACGAACAGTCGCCGGATCTGGTGTGGGGATGCGAATGAGGAGTTCAGTCCCACCCGCGTCGGCGGCACGAAGCAGGTTTCCGATAGCGTCAGCGTCACGTGGAGATGGCCCAGCGTGTTCTAGATCGTGCCAGACGAAGTCGAAGCCAAGATCACCGTATATCTCGACCATTTCTGGGCTATAGAGATCATCGAGTACGCCAAGTCCAACGCCACCATCTTCGACGACTTTTCGCAAACCGTTGTGCTGGGTGGCGTGTATACCGTTGGTGTCAGTGTTTTGCTCAGCTGGCATGAGTAATCCATTCACAGCTAGCCATGAATTCCAATAAGGACATGGGCCGGTTCGTTCGCCGCAACTACGCAGCAGCGACGGTCACAGTATCTCGAGGCGTCAACTCCCCGAACAGGTCTTCACCGACGCATCATCAGATGATATCGATATTGAAACTATATCGAACAGTGAACTCGATGTGCTTTTCGTATCTGTGAGTCACTACTCCAAGTAGACATCTGTCTGGCCTACTGCTTTTTGAAGACTGCCCTCCACGATCAGCCCGAAATTACTTCGATCACGTCGCTCAACTCCGTGTCTCTCTGTAAGATATCAATTGTCTTCCCGATTGCTTGGCATCGTCGCCACGACCACCTTTGTTATGGTATTTTCGTGGAAGAAATACCGCTTCGAACTCTTGATGATGAACGACAACAACCTCTACACTTCCGATCGATATTGCCAATTACATCAACATTGTACCGACCAAAGGGAACCCATCCACAGTGATGCGATGATATCGAGTCACCCACCGATGTTCCTCATCTTTTACCGTAATAATCACTTCGTAGAAGGCGTTTAATAACAGTTTGTTGTAATCCATGGGAATGCGAATTACCAATTGACCGGGCGTCAAAATTCACAGATGTTATAAAAACAATTATTGTGGTTGATGGTGTACTAACTAATCGGCCGAAAACCATGCCTGTCCCACACTACCCATCCGACGAACCTAAGGAGATGCCTGCCCCCGATATCGATGGCATAATCCAAAACATCCTTCATCCGAAGGATCGATCATCGCTACAATCGGAACGACCGTGACGGCGTCCGAGCTACCGACTCATTATTCTCAAGAGTAAGTTCGAGTGGTTTCATAAGTACCTCTTCGGAATTTTATAACTAATTTTCTTTCTTCCACTTTTGCGTCACTTCAGGCACCACATAACAATACCAGATCCGTCCGTTGAATACATTGCAAGCGTTGCGGGGGAATTGCCTGTCGCTATGCATCCCGGAACGCTTGAACTGATGCCGTGGCCAGCGTCATACACACGAAAATGGTCGTGCCTCTTCCCGGCACGGCCATGAGCTTTCCGGGGTTTCCGGGGACGAGAACGGGTTGCTTGTTGGTAGAAGCACCATCGACGCTCCGACTCGTGTCGTCGATGGCGGCCACGAAGTGGCCCCGGTGGTTCGATTCCACCCCCGTTCGTTTTCTCAGTTTTCGCTCATAATGGCTCACACGGGATAGGTGTCATCGAATATCAATGGGCGCGACAAGTTCGAGATGGGCGAGTAAGTGGTCAGCAGTCTCCAAAATTTCTACTGACTCGGAGTCCATATCGTAGTGGATAATCCCAGCATCAACCAACTTTGGAAGATGTTGATGATGAAGCCCCGTGAGGATACGCTCATATTCTTCATATGTGGGGGTGTCCTCCCAAATGGCAATCTGTTCTGCGAGATCACCGAGTGAAATTGCCCCGACCTTTTGCGAGAGATAGTGGAGTGTATACCGTCGGTGGTCATTTGCAAGAAGGTCAAACATCGTCGTGGGTGGAAGATTTGTTGAATCAGTACTATCTACCTGTATGTTTGGCGTTTCGGTCTTCATATTGTCTCTAATCCGTACTCGGCTTACACCACAGCAAGCGACGTTTCAGCGCACTCCCAACTTCAGCGGAGTAAATGTTGGTTTGTAGTACTCAAGTATAAATTTTCTCAGTTTACTATCTCCTAACATGAAATTATAGCCAACAGATAACGCATGGAATAGAAGAAAATGTTAGTAATCTATACGGTTCGAGGCAGAGTACCACGAGTCAGGTGACCCGTGAAACTTCACTCTCCGATAAAATCTGGATCGTACGAGGTCTCATCAGTACGAACTTTGGTGACTTCGACCGTCCAGTTCGGCGCATCAGTGAGTGGGAGAATGATTTCCCAGGTACCTTCGATTGCTGCTCCGTCTGCGAATGACTCTAAGATGAGCGCTTTAAGCTTACTCTCAAAGGCTGCTGTTGCTGCACTTGCTTCTTCAAGGTTATCAGTAGTATCCATTGGTATCATGGGGACGCAGTGTCAGCGACCTCGCGACCTCCAGTGCAATAAGACGAACTATGAGAATATACGTTCATCGGCCTTAATATTATTTGGAGAATTTTTCCTCAATCACCCCGCTACGGGGGTTTCATTGACGGCGATGTGTCGGCCCGGCCTATCGTTCGACCCGCGCCTGACGACGCGGGTATGCACTAAAAACTCCTATCAATTTAGGATAGATCTCGCTCACTCGTGGTCTGTTTCACGAGGATCCTGGAGAAACTGGTCAGTATCATTTGCACAATTTCTTAAGATATAAATTTTAATCAGAATTAATATTATATCGTTCGGTGATTGAATAGGAATCGTATGAGCGATCAGTCAACACACGACAAGTTCGAACGGGTACTATCGAGACGGGATATTTTCGTTCTCGCAGTCGGGGCGATGGTGGGCTGGGGTTGGATTATCCAATCTGGCTATTGGATCAACGAGGGTGGAGTCGATGGGTCGATACTCGCATTCGTTCTCGGTGGGCTGATGGTATCTGTTGTTGGCTTAATCTACGGCGAACTCGCCTCAGCGATGCCGTACGTGGGTGGTGAACACATCTATAGTCTTCGGGCACTCGGATCGTTCGGCTCGTTTGTCTGTACTTGGGCGCTCGTTCTGGGGTATGTTGGCGTCGTCGTCTTTGAGGTGGTCGCATTTCCGTCAGCACTCGCATATATTGTTCCTGGCTTCAACGCGATCCAACTCTGGACGGTCGCCGGCGAACCGGTCTACGCCACGTGGGTACTCGTCGGCGGTGTTGGCGCGATTGTGATGACGTTTCTGAACTACCGCGGCGTTCGCCCGGCAGCGCAGTTCCAGACACTCCTCACGGTAGTAATCGGACTAGCTGGTATCACACTGATAATCGGAGCAGTCACAAACGGCACGTCACCGTCTTCGCCGCCACTCGGTGGTGTTGGAGTAGCCGGTGTGTTCACCGTCGCTATCATGACTCCATTCATGTTTGTTGGGTTCGACGTGATTCCACAGGCCGCTGGTGAGGCAGACGTCTCACCGCGTACACTCGGGATACTGATCCCGATAGCAGTTGGCGTTGCAGCATTGTTTTATATCGCAGTCATCTGGGCGTCCGGTCAGTCGATGGCCGCCTCACAGCTCGTTGAGAGTTCACTTCCTGCTGCCGCTGCGATGGAAAGTTTGTTTGATAGCTTGTTAATCGGTCGCATTATGGCCTTAGCGGGCATTGCAGGGATTCTTACAAGTTGGAACTCGTTTCTACTCGGTGCCAGCAGAGCTGTCTATGCGCTTGCGGAGTCGGGAATGCTACCCGAATCACTGAGCGAAATTCACCCTGAGCACAACACTCCCAAGAATGCCCTTCTCCTCATCGGAGGGTTGTCGGTGTTCTCGCCATTGTTCGGAGAACAGATGCTGATCTGGATTGTCAATGCCAGCGGGCTCGGACTTGTTCTTGCTTGGTTTCTCGTCGTCATTTCGTTCTTCGTTTTGCGTCGGCGCGAACCCAATATGAACCGGCCGCTCAAGCTACCGTACGGCCGTGCCTTTGGTGCACTCGCACTCATATTGACGATGTTTTTTGTCGGGCTCTACTTACCAGGGGCACCGTCGGCACTCACGTGGCCTTTCGAGTGGGGAATCATCGTCTTCTGGACGCTCTTTGGCGCATGTATGTACGTGTTCTCGGGAGATTCGGCTTCCCAGACAAAATCCAGTGCAAAGGAACCCAATAGATAGCTTCTTTTTGACTCACCCTGCCAAGAGGTGGCAATAAATTGAATATTTATAGATTGAACAGGCGCAATACCACGGTCTTTAGGCCGTGGATACGCGCCGTAAGCTTGTTTACACACCCGCCATCGATGGCTGGGCCGGATATTCTTAGCAAAAACACTCCACAAACTGCATGAGGTAGTAGAATGCACCTTTGCTATCAGTATCGAACACAGTATCTCCTTGCTGTCCCACTCGGCTTCCGATAGCTGTCAGGCCAAAATGGGAAATTCTTGGACGTGATGCTTTTCAAGCGCTGTCGGTCCCGGTGGTGTTCGTCCGCAACCCTAGTGGACGAACGGCGCTAGTGTGAAAGACGGCTATTCGTCGCGCGTTTTTACCCATTGGTCGAGCAGTTCTCGTATCGCCGCATCGCGATTTTCACGGTGGTCGGAGAATGCAATCTCATCGATCTGCTCGAGTTCCTCGGATGTGAATTCGAGTTCGACCGATTCCATATCGAGAAAACCTTGATTCATTGATAGATAGTTCGTGAGCTAAGCACAAATAGATTCGTCAGACGCCTGTCTAGCTTACGTGTGACTGTAGGTGACCATACACGTCGGAGGGTACGGCGTGGGGCTACGACCACCCTACTGTAACCGAAACGAGAATCGTTCCACGATACAAAGAAACCAAAACTTACACGACCACTCCAATCACCAGTGTCTCCATGCCACAAACCGTCAACGAACTTCGCAACGAAATCCGACAGGCTGTCGGGAGATATGAACGCGTTGAATCAACAGCCTTCACCAAAGAAGCCCTTGCTGCACTCTGTACAACCGTGAACTACGATATCGACACGAATAATCTGCCATCCAAACCACAAATGCGGGCCGGTGTCCTCTGGAAAATCGGCGAACTGGACGATGATAGTCCGGAACAGACGCCACAGCCCTTCCGGAAGGCAGAACTTGAAGCGATTGCAGCTGCACTGAAAGACGAGGAGTGACCATTAACTTACAGGGAGGAATTGCGCTGTAAGCGTGAACTCCCAAGGCATCCCTCCTATCTGGATGCTCCCGACAAAATCACCGTGGGTAGCAAACATTCATAATTGTTGTACGCGTACATGTACCTGAGAGAGATGGAATTCGTTCTTCTACAGATACACTCTCACAGTTGGAAATGACTGTCTCGTAGGAATCACACTGCCTTCCACTCACTGGCGATGAGAAGTGGGCGGTAATCATTCCCGATGAGAGGTAGGTACGGCGCGTGCTTTCTGTGTAAATTCTTGCCGACTTTCACGCTCCGTCCATCGATTTCTGCCGACTTTCACTCTCTACCTTCTCAATAGAGGTGATATCAATGACTAACAGACAATACGAAACAGAATCGGAATACGACCGTGGCTACGACGAAGGATACGATCAAGCCCGACGCCGTGCTCGGCGATCGAACCGTCGAGGGATTATTGGCACGATCGTCGGGATCGTCCTTGTCTTAGCCGTGGTGATCGGTCTCCTCTTTGCAGTGTTCCTCGGTGGGATCTGGCTCGGGTCGCTTGTTACTGATCAGCCCACCGACGAACCAGTATCGCCAGTCGTTCCGGCTGGTGCGGGGGTCAACGGCGATGTGACAGTCGTCGAGGGCGATACGACGGTGACGATCGCTGGGACCGGAGCAGCGACTCTCCCAACCCCCATCGGTGATGTTACCGTGATCGTCAAACCAACGACGATAATCCTCCCGACGGACGGTGATCTCTCGAAGCTTTCAGCGCACGTCGGTGGAGTCACAATTACTCACTAATTGGGTAAAAGTTCGAGCGCGTCCTCGATCTAGTACAATCGAGTGTAGGTATCGACGTCCCAGTCAGTTACTGTGCTCATCGCGTCTTGCCATGTTGCTCGTTTCACCGCAAGGTACGTTTGATGGAGTTCGCTCCCCATTGCCTGCTTGAGAACGTCATCGTTTTCGAGGTCGTCGAGCGCCTCACCAAGCGACCGTGGGAGGCGTTCGATATCACGGCGACACGGCGATTCCGCTCCGATCGTGAGAGCTCCCCAGGGTTTACGTCGACTGGCTGGCCTGGGTCGAGCTCACGCTCGATGCCGTTACGACCGGCAGCTAGCACCCCGAGGAGCGCGAGATATGGATTCGCCGTGTTGTCGGCAGCTTTGACTTCGATCCGTGTCGTCTCGGCTGATTCCGTCCATTGTGATGACGGTATTCGAACCATTGCCTCGCGATTGTCGTAACCCCACGCCGTGTACGCCGATGCCCACGCATCCGGCTGGAGTCGCTTGTACGAAACGACAGACGGTGCTGTCAGTGCCACAAGCGCTTTCGCATGGTCGAGGACACCGCCGATGAACTGTCGGCACGTCTCAGAGATGCTATAGTTGGATGTGCTTTCCGGATCGTAGAACCTGTTTTTCTCTCCATTCCAGAGTGAAAGGTGGAGATGACAGCCACTGCCCGCGTGCTCCGGAAATGGCTTCGGAGAGAATGTCGCTCGAAGATCGTGATTTTTGGCGACTGCTTTCACTGTCTGTTTGTAGAATGTCTGGTTGTCACCTGGCGTGAGGCCATCACTGTGCTTGATCGCGATCTCCTGTTGTCCAGGACTGTATTCGGGATAATAGACCGACATCTCAATGTCTTGAGCAGCGAGACTTTCGACTATTTCGAGGATGATATCATGCGCATTCTGTATGCCATCGGCCGTATAACAACCGCTCTGATCGAATGGCTCGAATCCATCTTCTGTCCCCCGGACAAGATACCACTCAGGCTCGAAGGCAGCACGCATCTGATATTCGAACGTGTCGAGAAACGTGTGAAGTCGCGATCGTGGATCGATTGCCCACGGCGTTTTGTCGAGTTGATAGAGGTCACACATCATCGCAGCCCCACGGTCTGCATATGGAAGTAGCCGAAACGTTTCAGGGTCGGGGATGAGTCTGACCTCTCCGACACGACTGAGCGGTGCTTTCTCCGTTGGATAGTCGGTGTCGGTAAATGCCTGCTGTGCCTGTGCGATGTTCGCACCGTTCGCGAACACACTCTCGATATTGTCTGCGTTAACGACTCGTCCGCGTTCGACGCCCGCGTTGTCGACCCAGAAGAGTCGGACTAGTTCAACATCATTGCTCTCACATGTTTCGACGACTTCTGATTCGGTGGGCATTGTACCACCATAAGAGGACGCCAGCGAACGTTATCATTACGCCTTCCGCGAAAGTCAATTCTACCGACTCTTCGAATTGTTGCTGTACGAACGGTTATTGGAGTCGTCGTCGATGCTATCTGCATGTCAATCCGTGACGTGGTCGATTCGATTTCGCTAATCGATAACCACGCGCATCCAGTCGAACCCCTCGCCGAATCGGTCATCAGCGATTCGTTTGCGACGTATTTCACCGAGGGGGAACTCTCGACGGAGCATGCCCGAAATACGCTTAATTATCGCGCTGCGTTGGCGGTGCTTTCAGAACAGTTCGATGGAGAGACCGAAGCTGAACTGCTAAATCATCGAGCAGGGGTCGACCCTGAATCGTACTCCCGTGAGTTGATTGCACAGACCAACACCGAGATGATTCTCGTCGACGACGGCTATCCCGATATCACCCCGGACGAGTTCCGGGCGTACACTGACGCATCCATCCATCCCATTCTCCGACTCGAAACACTTATCGAGAACCTCCTCCCGCGGCATGAGTCGTTTGATGATTTCGTTGCTGCGTTTCGGATGGCTGTCGAGGACGCGCTTTCTGGCGACTATGTCGCCCTCAAGTCCGTCATTGCTTATCGCACAGGGTTGGATATCACACACCCCGACCGGAAATCAGCCGAACGAGCGTTTGAGCGACTTCGAACGAACTGGAACGGGCGTATCGCCGACCCAACAGTGCTCGATTACCTGATTCACGACGCAACGAACCTTGCAGGGGAGTATGACGCGCCGATCCAATTTCATACGGGATTCGGTGATTCCGATGCTCATCCTCGATTCGTGAACCCGACATATGCCTATGATTTCCTCCAATCACACGCCGATGTGCCGATCGTGTTGCTTCATGCCGGGTATCCGTACGTTCGCAATGCGGGGTATGTGACTTCGACGCTGGACAACGTCTACCTCGATCTCTCGCTTGCGATTCCGTTCATCCAACACGGTTGTCAACCGCTTTTAGAACACGTTCTCGAACTCACCCCAACGACGAAACTTCTGTATGCAAGCGACGCATCCAGCGTTCCGGAACGGTATGTGCTCGCAGCACACCGTATTCGAATCGATCTTGCCGCCGTCCTCGAACGTCTGGTGACCGATGGGTTTCTCACGGAGTCGTATGCGATTACGACCGCTGAGAATATTCTACGCGAGAACGCACTTCGACTGTACGATCTCTAAGTGACTCCCGGCCTAAAGGGCGGGGCTTCCTGTTTCGATGACGCGCTGTGCAGACACAACGGTGTCCGTAGAGAGCGCAGTCTCCGCAGGCGTTGATTCGGGACAGCCCGTCCCTATCTGGTCGAAACCACGAGCAAGGATGTTCCATGCCGCGTTCGCGTCTCGATCCGCTTCGAACCCACACGCCGGACATGAGTGTTCACGCACCCACAGCGGTTTATCTGTCTTCACACCGCAGGACGCACACTCTTTTGTCGTGTTTTTCGGATCAACAGCAACGAAATACGCCCCCCCTCGCGTTCACACTTGTATTCGAGCATCCGCAGAAACGTCCCCCACGCGGCAGATGCTCGGTTGCGTGAATTCGACTCGAACTGCATCATTCCAGCGACGTTCAAGTCTTCTACTGCCACGAGATCGTACTCGTAGGCGTAGTAGTTCGACAGCTTATGCAAGAAGTCCCGGCGTTTCTGTTTCAACTCCGCGTGCCGACGCGTGACAATACGCTGTTGTTTGCGGTAGTTTTCCGACCCGTGTTGTTTGCGCGAAAGGGCACGTTGGGCGCGTTTCAACCGCTTGCGTTCGGCGGAAAGGTCAAGCGATTCAACCGCTATTCCGTCCGTGTCGTGGGCGTATTTGAGAATCCCAACGTCAATACCCACTACGTCGGTGAGTGTATCGGGCTTCTCGGGCGAGTCGTCGGGCGTTTCGATACCGAAGACAGCGAACCATTCGCCAGTCGGTTCTTTCTTCACCGTGACTTGCTTGAGTTTCGCGCCATCCGGGATATCGCGGTGCATTCGAACGGGTATCTCTCCGACTTTCGAAAATCGGAGAACAGGCTGACCACTCGTGTTCTTGAGTTCGAAGCCAGACTGTCGATACGTGAACGACCGGTAGTCGGTTGGTGCCTTCCACTTGAGCAGACCGACCTTTCGACCCGCGTCTTTCGCGTCCTTCAGTCGTGAGAGGTTGGTGTACAATCGCTCAACGACGTTCTGAAGGGTGCGAGAATACAGGTTGGTGAGGTCGTCCCACCACTGCTTCATCGACGGGAGTTGATTGATTTCGCCGTACTTCGTCGTCCCGTCTACTTGGTTGAGTCGGTGGAGAAAGTGGTTGTACACTTGCCGATACAGGTCACGGTGGCGGTCTAACGTCTCTCGGTGAGCATCGGACGGGTCGAGTCTGTATCGGTAGTTGTATCGCATAGGCTACTCGTCGGAATCGGAAGCTGGTTCAGAAACACGAACGATTTTCACGTCCGCGCCGAGCCACCGTCGCGGGACGTAGACGTGCGCACCGTTTCCGGTTGGGCGCACATCGCCGTCCACGACTTCGTGGCCGTTGATTTCGAATCGTCCCATAGACATTGTCTAGACATTGTGGGGACTAAAGTGTCTCGATTCCATGGCCCTGTGAGACGGCAGTCTCACGTGTAAGCACAACGATGCCGGCGTTGACGAGACGCTTCGCGTCTCGTTCGCACACAAGAGCGAAGCTCTTGTGAACGCTGTATCCCCGCCGTAAACGACGGGG